>NZ_FQVF01000004.1 GCF_900129155.1 Marinomonas polaris DSM 16579 | reverse complement strand
CGCGAAACAGCTGGCTTCTTATTTAGGCTTGATCCCCAAGCACAACGAATCTGGTAAACGGGCAGGAAAAACAACCTTGAGTAAGGAAGGGCCAGGCTATATCAGAGCGAAGTTGTATATGGCCGCAATCGTAGCTGGGCAACATAATACCGATATAAAAGCGCAGAAAACGAGATTACTAAAACAAGGCAAAACAAAAATGCAGGCGCTAGGTGCAGCGATGAGAAAGTTGTCACAAATATGTTTTGGTGTTGTTAAGAATCAAACAGAATATCAGCCTCAAGTTAGTTAAATAAAAACTTGAGGCTGATTAGGAGAGATGGTATCTACAAAAAATGATAAAAACCAATCACATGTAGGTCGGCCTTCAGGCCGTCAAAAAATCTGATAACACCAAATCCAAGTCCCTGACGCGCTAAAGCACGACCTACAAAAAATGATAACAACCAATCACATGTAGGTCGGCCTTTAGGCCGTCAAAAAATCTGATAACACCAAATTCAAGTCCTTGACGCGCTAAAGCACGACCTATAAAAAACTTTAGAAGTGGTTAAAACCGAGTGGCTGAAAATGGCGTAAGGTCAATATCTGGAGCCTGAGTATTGGCAAGCGCCGCGACTAATTCTGCGGTTCCTGCGGATTGAGTCAGTCCTAAATGTCCATGTCCAAAAGCGTAAATCACCCGTTGAGATCGACTGGAATAACTGATTACCGGAAGGCTGTCTGGCATAGAAGGACGAAAGCCCATCCACTGTTTACCTCCGTTAACTTTTAAACCGGGTAAGAAATTAGCTGCTTTTTCTAGTAAGACGTTAGCTCGTTGATAGTTGGGTTCTAAGTTCAAGCCACCTAACTCAACCGCACCACCAACACGAATACCCTCGCCTATTTTTGTCACTACAAAACCGTGATTACTAAAGGTTATGTGTGTTTTCAAATTGAATGCGCCAGCTGGCAAGGTCGTGTTGTATCCTCGTTCCGTATCTAATGGCAAACTGTCACCAATAGATCGCGCTAAAGTTTTTGACCAAGCCCCTGCAGCTAGAACAACTTGGCTTGTTTCATAGTCGGCCGCATCGCTTTTTAAGGTTACTCTATCGCTATTCAATTCAATGGAATCAATCGATGCAATGGCAATTCTACCGCCAAGTTTTTCAAATTCTTCAGCTAAATGTTTAGTCCATTCGGCAGGGTCGCAGACGTTTTTCCACTCCGGAGTAAAGGCTGCATGGGTAAATCGGGGGTGAATGCCGGGCTGGACTTTGGCGATAGCGTCTGGACTGAGTAAAAATTCATAGATTACGCCATGTTGTTGTCGCGTTTGCCAACCAGCAAGACTGGCATTGAATTCTGCTTCACCTTCGTAAAGTTGTAACTGCCCTTCTCGACGAATCATAGCTTCGCCATTTACTGCTTGAATTTGACGTTCCAGTGCTGCTTTAGAAAAATCCATCAAACTGGCTTGTGCCGCCAACGCTGCTTGATATTTGTCTTGCCAGCTGGCACGCCAGAAACGCAGCATCCAAGGGAGAATTTTCAACGCGTAAGCGGGACGCA
This sequence comes from Marinomonas polaris DSM 16579, assembly GCF_900129155.1. Lineage (GTDB taxonomy): Bacteria > Pseudomonadota > Gammaproteobacteria > Pseudomonadales > Marinomonadaceae > Marinomonas > Marinomonas polaris. The sequence goes on along the minus strand of NZ_FQVF01000004.1, from coordinate 346,924 downwards.
ATGACAAAGGGCCGAGGGGGTCGATCAACCACTTTGGTGCTTTGCGCATAATGCCTGGCGTGGCGAGAGGAATCACATCCGCAAAGGCAAACGCTCCTGCATTGCCGGACGACGTTTCTGCAGCAACACCTTTCCGATCCAATACCAGCACTTGTCGGCCTTCAGATTGCAGTTTTAGCGCAATACTAATGCCGATAATCCCTGCTCCAATAACAATCACATCCTGATTTTTTGTCATGTCCATTTTGGGTTCACCAATTATTTCTAACCAATTATTTGAAGTCTAGCTATCCATCGCTAAGACAGTTTAATACCATTTTTTAACGGGTCGCTGGGGTTCATCATCAAGGTTGCTTCTTTGGTGATAAACGCTTGTCCGGTAATGTTAGGAATAATCGTATCGCTTGTTGAAGGCTGATAGCTCAAACGATAACTACTACCAATGGTGCTTTCTTGAATGATTTCTTCGCTTGGAGCAAGGCGATTATCCGCTGCTAGGCAAGCCAAGCGTGCTGAACTGCCTGTGCCGCAAGGTGATCGATCATAGGCGTTGTCAGGACACAGAACGAAGTTGCGGCTGTGGCCATTTTTACTAAGTGCTGGCCCATAAAGAACAACGTGATCAATGATGCCACCATCTGTACCTGTTAATTGCTTTGTTTCAATGGCTTCGCGAATTTTGATCGAGACTTCGGTTAGGTTACGAATGTTGCTTGGAATCACAGGAACAGGGCTTTTATCGACAATAAAGAACCAATTCCCGCCATAAGCAATATCGCCAGAAACTGTACCTACACCGTCGATCTCAAGGCGAACATCTTTCTGTAAACGACGGCTGGCAACGTTTTTCACCGTAACTGTATTCGCATCGGACAAGGTCACCTCTACTACGCCAACTGGCGTTTCAATCTTGTGGGTACCAATGCCTATTTTGCCCATGTGAGCCAACGTTGCGGCCACGCCAATGGTGCCGTGACCACACATGCCGATGACCGCAGCGGCGTCGAAATAAATCACCCCCGCCACACATTCAGGATCAACTGGTTCAACCAGTATCACGCCGACCATGGCTTCTTGCCCATAGGGTTCTGATACTACAGAGCGATAAAAATCCTTATGTTCCGTGGCTAAAATCTTGGCGCGTTCAGCCAAAGAACCAGAACCTAAATCTGGCCCACCAGACACAATAACGCGGGTTGGTTCACCTTCCGTATGACTGTCTATTACTTGCATGTATCTATTACTCCACCTTGTTTTGCCCAATCCGCAAACCAGTCTTTGAAGAGCGCATACTGATCTTCACAGTAACGACGCTGTGCGGCATTAAGCTCATCCGTTTCGTTGAAGTGTAATCGATACTCTTCTTCACCGTTTAAAACAAGCAAATATTTGAAAAACAGAACCAGTTCAGGCCCTTCATCGAAACTGGCTAAAACAGAAAAGGCTTCTTCTAATTCTTGGGCACGAACTCGAGCTTCCGCATTGCCTTTCGCAGCGAGCTTGCATAAGTTCGCTAGCAACAAAACTTCTTTCGGTAGCGCCGTACCAATACCAGTAATCGCACCAACCGCGCCACATTTGACGAAGCCATGATAAACCGCCGTATCCACACCAATCATTAACAAAACATCATCGTCTTGAGATGTAATGTTTTCCGCGGCATAGCGCAACGCTTCTTTACTGCCAAACTCTTTAAAACCTACTAGATTTTTGTGCTCCGCTCGCAATGCAAAAAACAAATCCGCACGGGTTTCAAAACCATACACAGGGCTGTTGTAGATAATCGCTGGAATCGATGGTGCTGCAGCAAGAATCGCTTTGAAATGGTGCTTCTGTGCGGTAATCACCGAACCACGAGACAGCACGCGAGGAATCACCATCAAGCCTGCTGCACCGACTTTCTCTGCATGAGCTGCCAACGCCACAGCGGATTTGGTATTAATCGCCCCTGTGCCGACGACAACAGGAATGCCCGCGTTAACTAAACGCTCCACGCCTTCCATACGCTCGGCATCCGTCAACAAAGGCCAATCGCCCATGGAACCGCAATACACCACCGCCGACATCCCCGCCGCGATCATTTCTTTGCCCTTCTTCACCAAGGCATCGAAATCTGGCGTGCGATCCGACTTACAAGGCGTCATCAACGCCGGCATGATGCCGTTGAAAACACTTACATCAAAAACGTCATTGCTCATAATTCGATACCTTTCTAAGAAATTGAAGGAATTTAATATCTATTGGCGATAATGGATTTTGTATCCAAAATATACCTAGTGCAAAAAGTAGTCAACAAATTATCTGACTTAGTGGAAATGCGATATCCCGCGCAATTCATCCATAAATATGGTTTTTTTTAGGTTAGTATTGCGGTTTCTCTTACTAAAAAATCAAAGAGAACCAAAAAGATAAGAGATTTATCTATTATTGAGGATGGATTGAATGGGTGACATTAGCAAAGGTGAGAAATCATCTAACATTTCTCCTAAAAGCCTATTTTTTGGCGTATTCGTAATTACAGTATTGGTGATGATTTTCTTTTGGTGGCTTTATGTAGATCACGTAGGGGCAGGGTTTTCAGATCAAGGGAAGAATTGGTCAGAGTTTGGTTCCTATTTTGGTGGTGTTCTTGGTCCTTTATTTTCAGCTGCCAGTATTCTTTTTGTTTGGTGGCAAAGCCACAAAGCAATGGCTTCTCAACAAGATCAGCTAAACAAACTTAATGAGCAGTTGGGGTTAGAAAAACAAATCATTTTTAGGAATGAATTTGTGCGTCTTTTGACAAAAGCCACAGAGCAAGGTGAAAAGAAATTTGTTGCGGGACATGTTGATTGCTTTAAGGGGCGCCTTGGAGCTATAGAATGTAGTTATAAAAAACTCAGTAGATGTGTCAAACCTAATTCACTCCAGAATGATCAAAAAATCTCTAACGAAAATCTTCGAGTTGTTTGGGAAGTCTTACGTCCCTATTTAGCCAATATCTTTGAGTTAGCTGATTTCCTTGATAAAAGTACTAAATTTGAGGTGTCAGAGAATGAGCGTGTTGCTTATATTCGACAGTTCAATTCCGAGTTCTATACGGTAATGCAAGAAATTTCACCTGCTAATCAATTACTCTTCATTGACGAACTTTTAAAGAAGCCTGAGATTCATGGATATGGTGAGATATCGCATATTTTTAGTGAGCCAGAGAAATATTGAGTTCTAATAGTTTTTGATAACTACTGTCAGAATTAATGTGAATTAGAAGTTTTATGGAGTAATTTTTGTCCTATTTAGAACAGTTTATGCAGCAGTGGAAAGCGTATTTAAAACAACAGTTCTCTCAATGTGGGCTTAGCTATATAGAAACAGATAGCGGCGATAGTGTGGATCTCAAAGCGAATTCATTAGTCTATTTCCGTTGGCTAAGGATGGCTTCTAGAGCGGGTAATAATTTCGATGAATCAAGGGATGGTATCGCTTGGGTAATGCTGGAAAAGCAATTAAAAGCGCTTGCGGAAAAAGCCGAAAAAGGTACATTTGATCTGGTTTCTAAGTTGCACCTCGAAGAAAGCCAAATCCAGATTGTTCTCAATTTTAATTATGATGACGAGCAACATATCGTGTATGTGAGTTGATCTCGGGTATAAGAATTTTTTATCACTTCTAGTTATAAAAAGTGTTATGCATTTGCTCCATACGAAATTTGATGGCTTCTGTTGGGGTTGGTGGATCGATGGTGTGATACTTTTCTTCGTAGGCTTCAGCAAGAGCGGCTAAATTTTCCATTTCATCGCCTTCTGGGGTATTGGGCTTAGCGCCACGAAGACTACGCATGCGCAAAACAACTGCGTCTAGTTCGTCATCGTTTTTAATAATATCCATACCATCATCCCTATCTTAGTGCTTTGCTTTCAGAGGGTATTTCTCAGGGTGCTTAATACCGTCAAGAGATAAGTCCACATCTAAATCAGGCCAGCAGAAACCACTCTCCCCTTGTTTTTCAACATTAAAAACGGCTTTGACGGGCGCGTTTTCAAACCAAGGGAATTCTTTGTAACTCAAGAAATATTCTTCTCCTTGAGTTAATAGCCAAAGCCCATTAGGCGTTAATCCTAATACTTCAACCGAAGTGTTTTTGCCAAGCGGCGATGATTTCATCTTTATGCTCCTCAACGCTTTTTTCTAATTTAGAAAGCTCTTTTACCGAAAGATTGTAGCTCTTTGCAAGAGCAATTTCAGGGGCTATCCAGAATTTTGCTTCACCATCATGTCCAACGATATGGACGTGCATTCTTTCTTCTTCATTGGAGAAAAAGAAAAATTTAAAACCATTTTCCCTATATACCGATGGACTCATATATTCCTCACATCCTTATGATTCACGTTTTTATTATAGCTGCTTTATTGAGGCGCTAGCTATGTCTTGAGTAAGACTATTACGCTCTTTTCGCTTTCTTGTTCGGCAAGTCGGTAATCGTTCCTGCGCCTAGTTCTGCAGCTAAGCCGACGGATTCGTGCAGGCTTGGGTGGGCGTGGATGGTTAAGGCTATGTCTTCCAGTGTCGCGCCTAATTCTATGGCGAGTGTCAGTTCGCCGAGCAATTCCCCAGCGTGAGCACCCACAACACCAGCACCCAAGACGCGTTCTGTTGTGTCGTCATAGATGAGTTTGGTTTTACCTTGGGTAACGCCAGAAGCGATGGCACGTCCGCTGGCTGTCCAAGGAAATACTGCCGTTTTCACGGCCATGTTCTGCTTTTTCGCTTCTGTTTCGGTTAAGCCAACCCAAGCGACTTCTGGAAAAGTGTAAGCAATAGAGGGAATGGCGAGTGGTTGGAAGTCGACTTTATGACCAGCGACCACTTCCGCGGCCGTGTGGCCTTGGTGCGAGGCTTTGTGTGCCAGCATAGGACCATGGGTAACGTCGCCAATAGCGTAAATATTGGGTACAGATGTTTGGCACTTGTCATTGGTCAATACAAAACCACGATCGTCTAATTTGACGCCAATGTCGGAAATACCCGCGGTTTTGCCATTAGGCGAGCGACCCACAGCGACGAGTACTGAGTCTACGGCGAGCTTACGCTCACCGTCTTTGTCTTGCATGGTGACGTTCAAGGTTTCTGGGGTCGCTTCTATGTTAGTCACTTGTGTTTTTGTCAAAAAGCTCATGCGGTCTTTGTTCACTTGCTCGAAGACTTGTACCAGATCTTTGTCGGCGCCGGTCATGATTTGCTCGCCAAGTTCCGCGACGGTAATTTTTGCGCCAAGAGATTGGTAAACGGTCGCCATTTCTACGCCGATAATGCCGCCACCGAGTACCAATAAGTGCTCTGGAATACGTTCAAGCTGCAGCGCGCTAGTGGAGTCTAAAATTCGTGGATCGTCATAAGGCACAAACGGCAATTTAATCGCACGAGAACCGACGGCGATGATAGCGTTTTTAAAATCGACTAGTTGTGACTGTCCATCTTTGGTGACGGTGATTGAGCTGGTCGAATCAAACTTGCCTTCCCCATGAATAACGGTGACTTTTCTTCCCTTGGCCATCATTGTCAGGCCGCCAGTTAATGTGTCTACGGTGGATTGTCTGTGGTGGCGGATGTCGTCTAGATTGATGGTTGGTTTGGCAAATTGCACGCCATGAGCCGGTTCTTCGGCCATAAGGATTTTGCCCGCCACATGTAGCAAAGCTTTGGACGGAATACAGCCAACGTTCAGACAAACGCCGCCCAAGGTGTCATGGCGTTCTATCATGGCCACGTTCAATCCTAAATCCGCTGCTCGAAATGCGGCAGCATAGCCACCAGGCCCACTACCCAAAATCACTAGATCGTACATCACATTATTCTCCTCAGATCGTTCAATGAAGCGAAAAGGCATTCTACCTATCACTAGATAGATGCAATATAACTTGAGTATTTAGGCTTGGTCAATAAAATACCTATCACTAGATAGATAACATGACGATGAGACACATTCATGACCGTTGAGAAAAACGATACCAAAACCAAAATTCTGGATGCTGCCGAGCGTTTTATTATTCAAGGCGGTTACAGTTCGTTTAGTTTTCGAGACATTGCTGAAGCAGTAGGGATAAAGAGTGCGAGTGTTCACTATCACTACCCGACCAAAGGTGACTTGGTATCGGCTGTTATGGTGCGTTATACCAGTGACTTTTCCGAGCTATTGCCTAACCCTAAAGATGAAAAGTTTTCCCCTAAAATTTTGTTAAATGGTTTTATCAAGGGCTTCAAAGCCAAGATAGTGGATCAGCGTGATATGAGCTTATGCACTATGCTGACATCGAATAAAGCTATTTTGCCAGAAGCTGTTTGTATCGAATTAGCAGCGTTTTATCAGCTTATTTTAGACTGGCTTTCGCAGGTATTTGTGCGTTTAGATCAGATCGATGAAGATTTGGGATTGATACAAGCCAGTCAGCTATTAGCTTGTTTACATGGTGCTTCCATTTTAGTGCAAGGCACGGATCAGCCTGATTTTTTTGATCGAGCTTTATCAGATTGGAAGGCTCGCTGCCAGTAAAACGTGTACATTCAATAATTAAAAGCAGGGCATATAACAATATACAGTGTTTGAGGTATCATGTTGTTTTCACAATTTATGCGAATACTCTCTGAATGAGCAACGGCGACAAGCATACATATAACCCTACTTTTGAGTGGCGGTTTCTTCACCCACGCTTTTGGCTGACATGGTTTAGTGTCTTGGTCTCGTTGCTTATTGCTTTTTTCCCCTTGCGCTGGCGCGATAAGCTAGCGAGTTGGATTGCTGGTCGATTGCTTAATACAAAGAGTCGCGCATTAAAAAGAGCAAGGGTGAACTTAGAGCATTGTTTTCCTGACAAAACGCTAGAAGAGAGAGAAACTCTGCTTAAAAAAAGCTTTCAAACCGCCGCCCAATATTTTATTGCCTATGGTGAGTTAATTGTGCGTAGCAAGCGTCATTGTGAAAATCGCTGTGTCATTTTTGGAGAAGAGCATTTATTTCCTCTGCTAAGAAGTGACCAGAATGTGATTGCTCTGGTGCCGCACTGCTGGGCGATTGATTATGCTGGGGTGATGTTGACTGCGAAAGGTCATAAAACCGTTGCTATGATACGTACTCAGAAAAACCCTATTTTTAATTGGTTGATCCATCTTCAGCGGGTTCGGTATGGTGCGCGCGTGTATTGCCGAAGTGCAGGTATTAAGCCTTTTATGAAATCAGTTAAAGAAGGCTATCTTGGGTATTACTTACCAGATGAAGATTTGGGTGCCCAGCATTCCGTTTTTACGCCTTTTTTTGCGTCCAACAAGGCGACAATGAAGGGCTTGGGTCGATTGGCCAGCCTTACTGATGCGAAGGTTGTTCCGATGTTGCCAGCATATAATGCAGAATTAGGTAAATACGAACTTTTCATCTCACCTCCCTTGGAAAATTTCCCTAGTGGAAGTGAAGAGACCGATGCACTCATTATGAACCAAGCTCTTGAGGCGATGATATCTAAGCATCCTGAGCAATATATGTGGGTACTAAATCTTTTACGAACGCGTCCTGATGGTTCAGATCTTTATTAATGGCTCTCTTCTATTAACAAGTTCCTTCGCGACAAATGTTCTTTCAGTGTTATAAACTACGGCCTAAATGATTAGGCCGTTTTTATTTGTTTTGTTTTTAAAGCTACGACAAGATGGAGTATTTCATGTCAGCAAGCTCACCCGCTACGGTAACGAACTTCGATGTTCAAGCCGTAAAAGACTATCTCCTGTCTCTTCAAGATCATATTTGCTCTACATTAGAAACCGTTGAACCGACAGCTCGCTTCAAAGAAGACGCTTGGGACCGACCTAATGGCGGAGGCGGACGTACTCGTGTTATCGCAGGTGGTGAGGTTATTGAAAAAGGCGGTGTGAACTTCTCTCATGTCATGGGTGATAACCTACCTCCTTCTGCGACAGTTGATCGTCCTGAGTTGGCTGGTGGTCGATTCGAAGCCATGGGCGTGTCTTTGGTGATTCATCCGAACAACCCTATGGCGCCCACTTCCCATGCCAATGTACGTTTGTTTATCGTTTATAAAGACGGTATGGCACCAGTTTGGTGGTTTGGTGGTGGTTTTGATCTGACACCTTATTATGGTTTCGATGAAGATTGTATCCATTGGCATCAAGCGTCTTATGATGCTGTTGAACCATTTGGTGAAGGCTATTATTCGCGCTTTAAAAAGTGGTGTGACGAATATTTCTACTTAAAACACCGTGGCGAACCACGTGGTGTTGGTGGTTTGTTCTATGATGATTTTAATGAAGGCAGTTTTGAGCATTGTTTCGGAATGATGCAATCAGTGGGCAATACTTTTACTAAAGCCTATTTGCCGATTTTAGAGCGTCGTAAAGATTTGCCATTCACTGAGCAACAACGCGACTTCCAATTGCATCGTCGTGGACGTTATGTAGAGTTTAACTTGGTATTTGACCGTGGTACGCACTTTGGTCTACAAAGCGGTTTGGGCCGCACTGAATCTATTTTGATGTCATTGCCGCCAGAAGTGCGTTGGACATATGAATATCAGGTCGAAGTGGGTAGCGAAGAAGCGAAATTAACCGAGTATTACCTAACGTCGAAAGATTGGCTTATTGCTCGCTAATTGAAGAACAACGAAGAGGATAAATTTTGGATCAATACGCTGTTGTTGGAAATCCGATTGCTCACAGTAAATCACCTAGTATTCATGCGCACTTTGCTACGCTGACAAATCAAGCCTTGGTGTATTCGACCTTACTTGGTGACGAGGTTGAATTTGAAAACCAAGTCAGAGACTTTTTTGAAAAAGACGGAAAAGGTCTGAATATTACGGTGCCGTTTAAAGAACGCGCATACGCTATGTGCGATATTTTAAGCCAACGGGCAAAACAAGCCGGTGCGGTGAATACTTTGCTAATGGGTAAAAATGGCGACCTGTTCGGCGACAATACAGACGGAATCGGTATGGTTCGCGACATTATCCATAATCATGGTCAGAGTTTAACGGATAAACGCATTCTTCTACTGGGCGCTGGTGGCGCAGTTCGTGGTGTACTTGAACCTGTTTTAGCTGAGAACCCAGAATCTGTCACCATTGCGAATCGTACAGTCGAGAAAGCACAATTATTGGCTGATCAATTTGATTGTTTAGCTTCGTCTTTCGAAGCGTTAGAAGGCCCTTTTGATATTATTATCAATGGTACTTCGGCGAGCTTGTCTGGCAGTTTACCACCATTAAAAGATGAATTAATAAACGCTGATACATGGTGCTACGACATGATGTACGGCAAAGAACGCACGGTGTTTTTACAGTGGGCCCATGAGCGCGGTGCCGATGGTGCCGATGGTCTTGGAATGTTGGTTGGCCAAGCTGCAGAAGCTTTTTATCTGTGGCGGCAAATTCGACCTGAAACCGCCAGTTTGGTTGATGCTATGCGCGAACAAATGGAAGCCGCTTACTAATCAGTGAAATGTTAATCAGTGAAATTAAGTGAATCAGCGAAATAAGCGTCATAAAGGAAAGTAGTATGAAAGCGCAATGGTTCAACTCTGTCGATCAAATAGGTGAAGCCAAATGGCAAGAGGCTATTGGAGAAACACGTTATCCTTTTGCGCAATTTGCTTTTCATCAGGCGTTAGAGCAAAGCAAAAGTATTGGTGACGGAACGGGCTGGTATCCAGAATACTTGCTGGTGATGGATGACGATGACAGCCCATTGGCCATCGCCCCAACCTATTTGAAAACCCACTCGCAGGGTGAATTTGTCTTCGATTGGTCTTGGGCAGATGCCTACCAACGCTATGGCATGCGTTACTTTCCTAAGCGTATTTGGGCGATTCCTTTTTCTCCTGTGACAGGCTTACGGATCTTCTCTCACCTTGATCCTAAAGGCGATGATGTACAGTTTTCTCATCTGTACCCAGCGCTTGCAGAATTAATGACTCAAGCCAACCAAGAACGAGAGTTTTCAAGCTGGCATCTGTTATTTACCAAGCCTGAACACGCGGCGTTATTCGCACCAAATAAAGACCTACTGCACCGAATTTCTTGTCAGTTCCATTGGTTTAATCGTGATTACAAAGACATGGAAGACTATTTGTCACACTTCTCCAGTCGTAAACGCAAAACCGCGCGTAAGGAACGAGACAAGGTTGCTAAGGAAGGCATCACATTGACTCGAACCCTAGGCAACGATTTGACCTCGGCAGAAATCGATTTCTTTTACCTGTGTTACCAATCCACTTACGCCAAACGTGGCCAGCAAGGTTACCTTACTCGCGAATTCTTTGGTCAATTAGCCGAAAATATGGGCGATCAAATACTCTTGGTCCAAGCCTTTCGCGATGAAGAAGCCATAGCTGCGTCTTGGTGTTTCTTCGACGATCATTCTTTGTATGGTCGTTATTGGGGTTGTATGGAAGAAGTGGATTGCCTGCATTTTGAAGCTTGTTACTACCAAGGTATCGAATTTTGCCTAGAAAAAGGCTTACAGCATTTTGATCCAGGCACTCAAGGGGAACACAAGATCGCCCGTGGTTTTGAACCTGTGTTCAGCCACAGCATTCACTACATCGCCCATGAAGGTTTCCGTGATGCTATTGGTAACTTCTGCGAGGAAGAAGCCCAAGCCGTGCGTGAGTACCATCGAGATACTCACGCCTTGTTGCCGTTTAAGCAAGAAGCCTGAATTTATTCAATTACTTCAAGAGCGAGCCGCATCTTGTTGATAAAGCCTTGCTAAGGATGACACCATCTTCTCCATTTCTGCCCGCAGTTCTGGTGGGCCAATCACTTCCAGCTCTGCCCCAAAGCGTAAGAGTTCAGCACAACCGTGTACTGATTCGCCCACTGGAAATCTGGCTCGGTGCCAACCTGATTCGTCCATTGGTTCTATCTGAGCTTGATTTACCGCATAAGAAGAGCATACGTATTGCATGATCTTCAGCCCCAAAACGGTTAAACGCACCTCAGCGATAATCGGAAATTGAATCGTTTCCATACGACGTAAACTATCCTGCCAAAACGCTGCTAAATTGAAGTCTTTGGGGCGTTCGAATACTTCATCCAATAAGGTTAATGACTCAATACGAGACACTCTATATGTCCGAACGTCCTTCTCTACCTGCGCGAGCAAATACCACTGACCGCCTTTTAAAACGATGCCCAGAGGTTGTAGCTGGCGATTAATTTCGCCTTTCCAGCTTTGATATTGCATGACAACACAGCGTTGTTCTAATACCGCTGTCATTAAGTCTGGCAAGTAAGTGACTTTTTCATCGTCAGAAAACCAATTGGGCGCATCGAGCAAAAATCGACTTTGTAAGCGGTCGATTTCTGGTCGTATGTTTTCTGGTAAGGCGGCCTTTAACTTTAATTGAGCATCGGCAAGGAGGGTGTCTATCCCCATTTTTTGCGCAGGACCAGACAACCCGGCTAAAAACAGTGTTTCTGCTTCTTTGGCGGAAAGCCCATTCAAACGGGTGCGATAACCTTGCAACAACCGATAGCCACCTTGCACTCCTTGTTCGCTGTAGACGGGGACGCCAATGGCGCTAAGTGCTTCGATATCCCGATAAACCGTACGAATAGAGGTTTCACAGGCGTCAGCCAATTCTGCAGCCGTGACCTTCTCGTGGGTTTGCAACATCATCAGCATTTTGAGTATTCGGCTGGCTCGCATGAGATTCTCCTTTCGCTGTTCTTTGTCGTCGAGCTAAGTCATCTTGCCAACTAACAGCATTGAGCGAGTGTTATTTCGCCAGTATAAAGTATAAACCTGACACTAGATGTCAGGTTTAGTCACTAATATAGCTCATGTAACCACCAAAAATGATCTAACAACCTATTTGAGGTAACGGATATGAGCGAGATTCAAAGCAACCAAGACACCATCACCCTGTACCATGCTTCACAAACCCGAGGCACTGGCATTTGGGTATTGCTGGAAGAGTTGGGGATTCCCTATGACATGAAAGTGCTGAATTTCAAAGCCGGTGAAAATCAACAACCAGAGTTTCTCGCTATCAATCCTTTGGGGAAATTTCCAACCCTTGTTCATAACGGCACTGTGGTTACAGAACAAGTTGCTTGTTACACCTACTTGGCCGATCTGTTTCCTGAAAAAGGACTCGCGCCTGCTTTCAATGATCCAAAACGTGGTGCTTATTTACGTTGGATGGCCTATCAAGGCAGCAGTTTTGAACCCGCTGTGATCGACAAAGCGTTTAATCGCCCTGAAGTCGCAGCGTCTCAATCATCCTATGGTAGCTTTGATAAAATGCTGCAAACGCTATTCGATCAAATCGCCAAAGGTCCTTATTTATTGGGAGAGGAGATGTATGCAGTGGATATTCTTTGGGGATTGAGTTTGAAATGGTGCCGCATGTTTGGACTCATTACGACGAATCCAGTGGTCGACGCTTACATTGAACGTGTCACCTCTCGTTCTTCCTTCACAAGGGTGGAGGAAAAAGAGCAAGCTTTGTTGCTTGCTCAGTCATAATCAAATGTCTAAATAAAATAAAGCATGAGTATCATCGGTTACTCATGCTTTTTTGTTTTTCAACTTAGAGTATTACTTGTTTATCAAACCTCTTGATGTGGGCCGAACAATTCGTAATGAATTCGGTCTGCTTCCACACCAAGCGTTAAGAGCTGCTGTTTAACAAACATCATGAAGCCAACAGGCCCGCATAAATAGAACTCGCCATTCGTCAGCGGCAAGCTGTCTTTGATGGCTTCTAGTTGCATCATGCCGTTTAACACTCCTTCTTCTTCGCTGTCCGCTTGCTCATACCAAGTATGAACAGACAGATTTAGCTGGCTTTTTAGGCTGTTTACGTGTTCTTTGAAGGAATGCTGACCTTGATGAGCACAAGCGTGTAAATAGCTTACAGGATGGCTGTATTGCTGTTTGGCGAGTGTATTCAGCATGGCTTGCATTGGCGTTAAGCCAACGCCTCCAGAAATCAGTACAACAGGCGTTTGCTTGTCTTGGAAAACGAAATCGCCTGCAGGTGGCATGGCTTCAATTTCATCGCCGACGTTTAAATGGTCATGAAGGTAATTCGACATAACACCCGCGATATCACCTGTGCCTTCGCGTTTTACACTGATGCGATAGTTTTTGCCATTTGGTGTTGTTGATAAAGAGTATTGACGTATCTCATCGAACTCATTGCCTTTTGGATGTAACTTAACGCCCAAATATTGCCCTGGCTGATAGTCAATTACTGCGCCGCCATCCACAGGCTCAAACACAAAGCTGGTAACCAAATCAGATTCTGGTGTTTTGGAGGCTACACGGAAACGGCGGAAGTCTTTCCAGCCGCCAAGTTGGGCAGCGCGTTCTTTATAAAGATCACCTTCGACTTGAATAAATATCCCAGCTAATTGCATGTAAGCCGCTACCCATGCTTCTTCTACGTCTTTGGTAAAAGCATCTGGAGCGAGTTCACGCAAGGTTTCAATAAGGTGATGACCAACGATGTCATATTGACTCGGTTGGATATTAAAACTGGTGTGCTTATGAGCTATACGCATCACGGCACTGGTAAGTACTTCGAGATTATCGATATGTGTTGCGTATGCCGCGATGGCATTGAACAAAGCCGCAGGTTGACCACCAGTTCTTTGGTGGGTCATGTTGAATACATCTTTTAGCTCTGGATTATGAGAGAACATGCGTTGATAAAAATGCTCAGTAATCGCGGTTCCTGCAGAAGCAAGAAGTGGAATAGTAGCTTTGACAGTGTCTATATGGTGTTGAGTTAACATGTTATTTCCTTTTCTAAGAGTACGAATAAATGCTTTCTTAACTCTTCTATAGCGAAGCTCGTGCCAACTTATAATTGATAATAAAATCAGTGGTTTATGTTTTTAATATAAAAATTAGAGTCAATAAGACTCACCAAAAAGAAAGTCTATATGGTATGTTTGAGTCAAATTGACACGAAAAATAATTCGCCCTATGAGCCGATATCCATGAAGCAGGTTTCTAATAACGCCTTACTTAGCTTTGCCCTTGATCTTGCTAGCGCGGTGACGCAGCCTAATCGCTTCGAACAACTGGTTTATGCCGTGCGTGCGACTATCAATTGTGATGCCGTGGTTTTATTGTCGAATAACAATGGCATTCTGACGCCGCTTGCCCAGCGAGGCTTATCGGAAGACCTGATGGGACGTCGCTTTATTATCGATGAACACCCGCGTTTGAAAGCGATTAGTAGCGGCCATTATCCGGTGCGTTTTCCTGCTGACTCGTCTCTTCCTGATCCTTACGATGGTATGGTGTCAGGCCACGACGAGAATCTGCCTGTGCATTCCTGCATGGGCGTGCCGCTGTATTTAGAAGGTAAATTGATTGGCGTGGTGACGTTAGACAGCATCATGCCGGGCGTGTTTGATGATATCGACGCGCGTGCGTTAGAAATCATCGGCACCATGGCGGCCATGACGCTAAATACCGCGATCTTGATGGAGCAATTAGAAAACCAATCGCAACATGCTCAAAACGTATTGAAAGTGATGGGTGAACAAAGCAGCGAGATGATCGGCCAAAGCAAGGCCATGCAAGATCTCAAACAGTCAATCAATCTGGTCGCACCGTCAGACTTTTCTATCTTGATCGAAGGTGAAACAGGCGTAGGTAAAGAGCTTGTTGCAAGATCGCTGCATGAGCACTCTGCCCGTTCTGATGCGCCGATGGTGTATGTGAACTGCGCAGCGATTCCGCATCATCTCATCGAAAGTGAGCTTTTTGGTCATGTGAAAGGTGCTTTTACCGGCGCGGATCGAGATCGAGATGGTAAGTTTCTATTGGCCGATGGTGGAACCTTGTTGCTCGATGAAATTGGCGAATTACCTTTAGAGGTGCAGGGAACTTTGCTTCGCGCTATTCAAAATCAAGAGATCCAAGCAGTTGGTAAAGATCAAATTCGCAAAGTAAACGTGCGCATTATTGCTGCAACCAACCGACATTTAGAAACCGAAGTGGCAGAACATCGTTTTCGTGCGGATTTATTCCATCGCCTTAGCGTCTTCCCGATTCAAGTTCCTGCGTTACGTGACAGACAAGGCGATGTTCCATTGTTGGCCGGATTCTTCGCTGAGCGCTTCCGTCGAAAGTTAGGCCTGCAGCAACTGACTTTATCCGCATCAGCTATTGGCATGCTCGAAGCTTATCACTGGCCTGGAAATGTACGTGAGCTAGAGCACGTCATCTCCCGCGCTGCGCTTTTCGCCAAAGCGGACAATGCAACAGGGATTACAGTTATTTCATCAGCGCATTTAACAGGGTTACAAATCGATAATAGTTCCCAAGAAAAGATACAGAATGCCGAAACATCACAGCAAGTCTTAGACAAGCAACAAACAATAGATTTACGTTTAGAAACAGAGACTTATCAACGTAATCTAATCCGTAAAGCGCTAGAAGAAAGTGAAGGGAACTGGACCCAGGCTGCTCAACAGCTGTCTATGGATCGCGCAAACCTAGCGCGCTTGGCGAAACGCTTGGGGATTGTCGTTGCCAAAGAAATTCGTTCTTAATCATGAAGCGTTTCAGAAACGCAATGACATTCCTATGAGGTAGGCGACAGTTTCGAATTTGGAATGTCATTGTGTTTCGTTTAAACCGATTCACCGTGTTTAGCCGCACTTACTTGTCGAATCCGTTCAGCAGGAAAAGCGAGCTGAGGCAGTAAATAAGCTTTCAATTCTTCTGAATAACCCAATTCATCTAATGCTGCCGCCATGCAGTTTAGCCACATGTCTTTTTCTTTTTCAGTGACAATCAAATGTGCGTGTGCTTGAGGTAAGCTAATTGGCCCATATTTTTTCGAAAATAATTTTTCGCCACCCATCCAACCAGATAAAAAAGACACCAATTTATCGATAGTTAGCTCAATATCGCTAGGATGCATATCAAATAGTGGTCGAAACTCTGGTGTGTTTTTCATAATGCGATAGAAGGTTTCGACCAAATTTTGCAAGCCAGTTAATCCGCCAACAGCCTGTAAGGTGGCATCGCCTTCGCCATAAATGGGCAGGTTAGAAAGAGTCATTTTATTCGACATCTTTTGGTTGGTTTTGCTGTTTTTTAGCAACTTTTTCTTTGTCCATTTTGATCGAGTTGCGATAGCCGCCTAATGCAGCCAACGCGCCAATAATGAAACTCATGTAAAGCGGAATTTGAAACAGCATAGTGATACTGATGAATACACACCCGACAGCTAAACCTTCGATAAAGGGTTTGAGTTTCTTGGGCATAAAAGTTCTCCGAACGATAAAAAATAAATGCGAGTCTAGCAAATTTCCGCGACGATGTGAGCACGATTGTGGAAAAAAGCATCACTTATCCAATATTAGGAACATTGAATTTTATCGAATATATGGCGTCTATTTTTGTGGGTAAGTGGGAGCCAAATGAGAACCATGCCTGATTACCGCCCTTTTCTGAGTAATTATTGCACAAAACCATTAAGAACTGCCCCGAATTGTGAATAACTGCTATTATTTTCCACAGATCAGCGTGTTCCTATTTTCCGTTTTTGATTGATTTTTATCCACAGAATTTGAAATACCCACAAGTGAGACTCGTGTGTCAAAGTTATCCCCTAGTTCTATTTTTTGCTCGTATCGTGCAAATGCTGTATTGAATCAAAAAATTTGGCGCATGGCGTGGCCGCCGATGATTTCGAACATCACCACTCCTTTGCTTGGTTTAGTTGATACCGCTGTAGTTGGACACTTGGGAACGGCGACACATCTTGCTGCTGTAGCGATTGGCGCGAGTATTTTTAGCTTTCTGTTTTGGGCGTTTGGTTTTTTGCGCATGGGCTCAACCGGATTGACAGCACAAGCGCTTGGACAAGGTGACGAAAGACGTGTTCGTGAGCTGCTTTTGCAATCGATTTTGATGGGCGTGTTTATCGGGCTAATGCTGATTCTATTCCGAGCGCCCTTGATCGATTTGGCGATCTCCTTGATGGAGCCAAGTGCTGAAGTGGAACCTTGGGCGCGTTTGTATTGTGAAGCGCGGATTTTCAGTGCGCCAGCTGTGTTAGCAGGTTATGCCTTAATGGGTTGGTTCTTTGGCGTGCAATATTCCAAAGGGCCGCTGTGGATGCTGTTGGTGATCAATGTCGCCAATATGATTCTGGATTATTTTGCGGTTTATGGTTTGGGTATGGCGAGTGATGGTGTGGCGTGGGCGACCGTGTTTGCTCATTATATTGGCGTGACTGTCGCCGGTGTTTTGGCTTGGCATAAATTGAAAGGTTTCTCTGGTCATGTGCCGTTAAGCGTGTTGGCAAAATGGCGTGAATACATGGCTTTGGTCAAAGTGAATCGCTATCTGTTTGTGCGTACGATTCTTTTGCTATTGGTTATGTTGTTTTTTACCGCTCAAGGCGCGCGCCAAGGTGATTCTATTCTTGCTGCCAACGCTGTGTTGCTAACTTTCTTGATGATTATTTCTAACGCCTTGGATGGTTTTGCCTTTTCAGTAGAAGCTTTGTGTGGCGAATACTATGGCCGCAAAGACAAAGCGAACTTTAACAAGGTCATTCAGCTTTCTACCTATTGGGCGCTGTTTGCAGCGGTTATGTTGATGCTGATATTTTGGCTTTTTGGTAATCAAATCATAGCGTTATTAACAAACGTACAAAGCGTTCGCGATGACGCGGCTCTGTACCTACCTTGGCTGATATTCTTCCCGCTGTTGGGTATTTGGTCTTTTATGTTGGATGGTATTTTCATCGGCACAACCAGTGTAAAACAAATGCAAAATACCATGATCATTTGCGTGGTCGGCGTGTTCTTCCCTGTTTGGTTCATCACTCAAGATCTTGGCAACCATGGTTTATGGTTTAGCCAAGCCATGCTGTTTATCGCCAGAGCGATCACGCTTTATTGGTGTTATCTGCAAAACATGAAAAAAGGCGTTTGGTTCGCGAATTCATAAAGCCTATTACTTTGTGTAAAGACTCCTGTTAACAATTGAAATTTTTCTGGCGACTGGGTTTGTTACCATGAATGACGTGCTCTTTTTTAAAGCCACCAAACATGGAGAGAATTCAATATGTCGAAGAATTTCTTAAGCGAGTTAACCGGTTCTTTTGCCACGCCAGCGTTAGAAAACCCTACTGGCGTGATGATGGAAGCTGCGTATCGAGATTTGGGTCTGGATTGGCGTTACATCAATTGCGAAATCCAACCTAATGATCTTGCAAACGCCGTATTAGGTGCGAAAGCTATGAACTGGTGCGGTTTTAACTGCTCAATTCCTCATAAAGTGTCTGTTATTTCACACCTTGATGACTTAGGCGAGTCGGCTCGAATCATTGGGGCAGTCAATACCGTGGTGAATCGTGATGGTAAGCTTATTGGTGAAAATACCGATGGCCGTGGTTTTGTCGAATCCGTTAAATCCAGTTTAGAGCTAACCAAAAAGCGCGTTGTGCTGTTTGGCGCAGGTGGTGCGGCACGAGCGGTTGCGGTTGAATTAGCTTTGGCTGGAGTGGCGCACATAACCATTGTGAATCGTAATCAAGAGCGTGGCGAAGAGCTTTCCAAACTGGTTGCCGATAACACGTCGGCTGGCGCGGAATACCATGCTTGGACAAAGCAATATCAGATTCCTGCCGATACTGATTTGGTAATCAATGTGACCTCTATTGGCTTATATCCCAATGTGGATGCAGAGCTAGATATAGACACAGATTCGATTAAATCTAGCATGGTAGTTGCAGATGGTATTTTTAATCCGCCTGAAACGCGGTTGATTCAAACCGCTAAAACTAAAGGCTGCACGACGGTAAATGGCTTGGGTATGCTCGTCCAGCAAGGCGCAATCGCTTTCGAATACTGGACAGGAAAAACGCCTTCTATCGAGGTGATGAAAACCGCATTGAGTGATGCTTTGGACATTACAGATCTGGACAGCACGGATTTGGAGAGTACAGAAAAATAATAATCACTGGAATACCCAAAGATTGTTTAAAGCGGATTCTGATGCTCGTTTCTGCGTAGCGAGCGTTGTATCCGTGTTTCCTCTTGGCGCATTTTCAATAAATTGTCTTCCACAAACACCAAATGTGTATGCGCCGCCGTACGAGCGGCTTCGGCGTCGCCAGCCATGATGGCTTGATAAAGATTGGAGTGCTGTTCCATCACGCGCTGACGAGCGGCTTGTTTCTCGAATAGATTCCTAAGGTTACTCGAAATGCTTTTCGCCAACATGGCGTGCAGGCTGCGAAGTGTGTGCAGCAACACCACGTTGTGCGCCGCTTCCGCGATGATCATATGAAACTCCACGTCTAATTTTGCTTCTAAGGCGAAGGCTTTATTTTGATTGGCCTCTACCAGTTGATTAAAGCATTGTGTGAGCTTGGTTTTATCGGCGTCGGTACTGCGCAAAGCAGCGTAATACGCGGCGAGACTTTCTAGCGCATCGCGAAACTCCAATTGATCGTATAAGAACTCATCGTGGGAACTGAGCAAATCTTGCAGCGGATCGGCAAACGAGCTGCCTAGCTGTTCCGACACATAAGTGCCACCGCCATGACGACTGAATAATACACCGCGCGCGATCAGTTTTTGAATGGCTTCCCGCAACGAAGGACGAGATACCTCAAAACGCGCTGCCAATTCCCTTTCTGGTGGCAGTTTTTGCCCCGCCGTAAAACTGCCTTCCAAAATCATGCTTTCCAGCTCTTTCATAATGATGTCGGAAATTTTCGGCTGTTTAACACGACCAAAGTGATTGGATTCCATGACTTTTCCTAAAAATGTATTCTTTAAAGATGGCTTTAGCGCTTGCTGTGCATAAGTTAAAAAGTGGTAAAACCAATTAATCTTGCTGCTAAAATTCACGAAATATCGACTAAACTATCAGTTGACAAAGTTTCTTTGAATTCTTACTGTGCTTTATATTCAAAAGGTAAATTGGTCTTACCAATTTGTCTAGCATTAATGTTCAATACCTATACTCTTTAACAATAAAAAGGCTACCGCCGTGGAAGCTTCTATGAACACTGACTCACTTGCTGATAAAGCCGCTCAATATCTCGATCTATATTTTGCTTTGAAAGACGCCAAAACTGGCGCGATTGATGAGACGCGATTGATTCGTGATCCACTTCGTACCTTGGCGTATGGCACGGATGCGAGTTTTTACCGCTTGATTCCGCAATTAGTCGTGCGAGTCGATAATGAAGCGGAAGTGCAGTTAGTGCTGAAAGAAGCCAGAAAGCGCAATTTACCAGTGACTTTTCGCGCAGCGGGTACGAGTTTGTCAGGGCAGGCAGTAACCGATTCCATCTTGATGCAATTATCCGATAACTGGAAAGGGCATCGAGTTCACGAACATGGCCATCATATTTCACTTCAGCCAGGTATTATCGGTGCGCGAGCCAATCAGCTGCTAGCGCCCTTTCAGCGCAAAATCGGCCCAGATCCAGCGTCCATCAATGCCTGTATGATTGGCGGTATTGCAGCGAACAACGCCAGCGGGATGTGCTGCGGTACAGCACAAAACAGCTATCATACGATTCAAAGTGCTCGTCTAATTTTCGCTGATGGTGCTTTATTGGATACCGCCGATGAAGCCAGCCGATTGGCGTTTGGTAATCGTCATGCAGACTTGCTTGATACGCTTGTTCGTTTGTCTAAAAGCGTTCAAGCTAATAGCGAATTAGCAGAAAGAATTAGACACAAATATCGTTTAAAAAACACCACAGGGTACAGTTTAAACAGCCTAACCGATTACCAAGATCCGTTTGATATCTTGCTGCATTTGATGATCGGCTCTGAAGGAACTTTGGGTTTTATCAGCGAAGTTACCTATGAAACCGTGGTTGATCATCCTATTAAAGCCGCGGCGATGATTTTCTTTGATGATATGGAAGTCACCTGCCGAGCGGTTACCTCTCTAAAAAGCTCGCCTGTTTCTGCCGTGGAATTGATTGATCGTGCTGGCTTGCGTGCGGTGGAAGGCAAACCGGGTATGCCAGAGATTTTGTCGTCCCTTGGCTCACAAGCGGCGGGTTTATTGGTCGATGTACGCGCCGCCAATGCTGAAGAATTAGAAGCCAATTTGGCCTTGGTGAAACAAGCGTTAAGCGGCCAAGCAACACTGAACCCAATTGAATTTACCCAAGACAAAGTCATCTACGATTCCTATTGGAAAATTCGCAAGGGCTTGTTCCCCGCTGTTGGCGCAGTTCGTCCTGTTGGCACCACGGTGATCATCGAAGACGTTGCCTTCCCTGTCGAACAACTCGCGGAAGGTGTTTTAGAACTGCAAAGCGTGTTTCAAAAACATGGCTACTACGAAGCGATTTTGTTTGGTCACGCCTTAGAAGGCAACTTACACTTTGTCTTTACGCAAGGCTTTGACGACCCGAAAGAAGTGAAACGCTACGAGCAACTGATGGACGAAGTCGCGCAATTAGTCGCGGTGAAATACAAAGGCTCGTTGAAAGCAGAACACGGCACCGGCCGTAACATGGCGCCTTATGTGGAGCTGGAATGGGGCAAAGAAGCCTACGACATTATGTGGGAAATCAAACGCGCGTTTGACCCGCAAAGCTTGCTGAACCCAGATGTAATTTTGTCGCACAATGCCAATTTACATGTACAGAACCTCAAGCCTTTGCCGAAAGCCAATGACAAAGTTGATACCTGTATTGAATGTGGTTTCTGTGAATCGTCTTGTCCATCAAAATCTATTACGTTAACGCCTCGCCAACGCATAGTGATTTGGCGTGAGATTCAGCGACTGACTGCAATGGGTACAGATCCGAAACGTTTAGCGGAATTGAAAAAAGACTATGATTATCAAGGCGTTGATACCTGCGCTGGTTGTGGTTTGTGCTCGATGCAGTGTCCGGTTGGTATCAATACGGGTGATTTAACTCGCGAATTACGACATGATCGTCACCCAGACAGCAAAGTCGGATATTGGATTGCTGATCATTTTGAAGGCGTGACTAAAACAGCAAAAGTCGGTCTTAATCTTGCCAGTGGCGCTCGTAGACTTATGGGTGATTCAGGCATGACAGCCATCACTTCAGTGATGAACAAAGCTTCCCATGGCGCAGTACCGAAGTGGCATAAACAAATGCCCAGTGCTGCTTCGTCTTTGAAGTCGATTGCCGTTATGCAAGATAATGATATGCAAAGTGATGACGTTCAAAAGGAAGTGATTTACTTCCCCAGCTGCGCGACTCGTGTCATGGGCGCAGGGCCGAATGCAGAAGATAAACGTTCCGTCATGGCTGTGATGTTCTCTGTATTGCAAAAAGCAGGCTATAAAGTAACTGTACCTGATAATGTCGACAGCCAATGCTGTGGTATGGCGTTTCAATCTAAAGGTCAATTTGATGCGGCGATCCAAAAAGCCAGTGATCTCAATAGTTTACTGCTAGCGGCGAGCGATAATGGCCGAATCCCAATCGTCTGCGATGTGAGCCCTTGCTTGCTACGCATGCAGGAAAGCCTTGATCCATGTTTACGGCTGCATGAGCAAGTGGGCTTTGTCTCCACTCATGTGATGCCAAATCTAACGGTGAAAGAGAAGCTCGGCAAAATCGCCCTTCATGTAACCTGCAGTACAACCCGCATGGGACTCGCCGATAGCTTTGTGCAACTGGCTCACCAACTTGCCGATGAAGTCGTGATTCCGCCCGAGATTACCTGTTGTGGATTTGCTGGCGACAAAGGCTTCTCCACACCCGAACTTAACGCCAGCGCTCTCAAAACCTTAGCCAAAGCCGTAGACGGCTGCGAAGCGGGTTACTCTAACAGCCGCACCTGCGAGATTGGCTTATCGGAACACAGCGGCATCGAGTATCAATCTATCGTCTATCTGGTTGATCAATTGTCTGAGTGCTCACCCGCCTAGTTAGCCGCTCAGCCGCGCTTATCAAGAGGACGCTCATTGGTAGACCCGCAACAAAGACCAACGCCTCTTGACGAATTTAAAAGCGGTGCTAAAGCGAGAACATCCACTCGGCGTTGGTCTTTGTTGCTTCTGTCTACTTTTCGTTTATATCTACTTGGATATCTAAATTTTCAATGATTTGAAGTAGTTTTTCAGTGTCGGTAATAAACTGATTAGGCTGATATAGCTCACTTAGCTCCTTGCGACGGACCATAAAAGACACTGGGAAATTCTGAAATAGATGTACTGCAGGTTCAATCTGAGGTGTATATTTTATAACTGTTTGCCCAAATACTTTTTCCGAGACACGTTGATTAACTAATTCATTTAGTGCTGTTAGGCAATTATTAATAATTGTTTCTAGACTTACATACGGTCCGTTTTGCTGTGGTTTTAGTACTTTCACTGTATAAAGAATCCTAACTGGATGATCGGAGTCTTTAAGTGCAAGCAGGGCACGACCTAAAGGAGTTTCCGGCTTTGGCAATCCACCATACAATGCATTTCCGAAAATAAGCCCAATTAAGGTAAGAATTGGGTAGGCATTCTCTCGTAACTCTTTTGAATCCAAGACTATTTCTAGTTGCACGCAGATTTGGTTCACTCTTCGTAGCGAAAGGTGATGTCTGTTTTGTTCGCATATCAGAGCGACCGCGGCTCTTAATTCTTCTGCTGAATTAATCGCAGGTAATGTTGGAAGCGGCTTAAAATCTTCTGTTTCAAATATTTTCTCAGCAGTTAAAAACTCAAAATAATCCAATTCTGGTAACGTAAAGCGTTGTTCAAAAAATCGACTTAGATATTCATGGGAATCGAAGTCGTGACCGTAAACGGCTTTGATGGAATGCTGTAATTGGCTAGTGTCGGTGGATAAAACAAAAATGAAGTCTGGAATATCAAATAAGTGTTTTACCGTCTCTAGCATTTCGATGGCGTAGGTTGGGCGGCAGCGATCTAGTTCATCAATGAAGATGAAGACTTGTTTGTTAGGATTGTCTTCAAGGGCGAAGTCGACAAGTTCGCGTACTTGTTTTTTGAAGTCTTGGGTGAATTGCTTATGTCGTTTGTGCTGCCTGGCTACTTCTAATCCTAGATCGCCCATATTCAAGTCGTCTTTTACAGCACTATGATTAGTGACGGAGCCTGTGGCAGAAGCAATTAGGTCGAGTATTTCGCTTGTTGCCGCTTCTCCAAGAAGGTGTTTACCTACAATTTTTGACCCGATTGGCAGCATGCTTTTGCCCATATTAAATATGGCGCTGGCAACGTTTCTCTCTGCGTTGCGAAACTTTGGATCGTAGTTTTTGATTTTAAATTTTATCTGCTCAAGCAGTTCAGCGATGATGATGGCAAGAGGATCATTTAGATAATCCGATTCCCAAGCATCTATCTTGATGGCTATGTGGCCTTTGTCTTCGACAAGTTTTTTCCACTCTGTAACAAAGAAAGTTTTCCCTGTTCCCCACGCACCGTTTAGGTTTACGACGTATGCATTGTCGTTTGTATCGCGGCTTTTTAGGTATTGAGTAAAACGCTCTGCGAGTTCTTTTCGCTTATTCCCTGTCGCACACTTGGTAAAGGCTTCTGTATCAGTATCACTCATAGGGCATTCCTTTGTTAAATCAATCTAACAGTAGTCTATATCACAAAACCAACACTTAGCTGTTACCAGATCAACATCTCGCGGATGTTTGCGCTTTAGCGCCGGAGCGAGAGTTGATCTGGAAACAGCGTTACTGCGGACTACATTTAGTACAAGTCATGTGGACTAAAGCATAAAGGTCGAGTACAAGCCAAATCCGCAGACGATGAGTAGCGCCCAGCCGACGAATTGGAAGAAGACGGGTGTTTCGGCTTTTTGAATACGGTTGTGTAGTTTTTGTCCAAAGACGTGACCGATCAAGGCGCAAGGCAGTAACCAAAGCTGATGGATAAGTTGTAGGTCGATGCCGGCGATGAGGAAGGACACCATTTTGATCATCACCAGAATAAACCAGAGCACGAACAAGGTATCGCGCAGTTGATGGCGCGGTACTTTGGTGGCGAAGACGGAGACGATGAGAGGTGCGCCGATTAAGGAGGTGCCGCTGACGTAACCGCCAAGCATAAGGAAGATGGTGTCGAGGAACTTGTTGTTGGTGTAAAAAGGTTTATTCAGGATATAAGACACCGCGAAAATAGCGACGATGACGAAAATCACCCCAGTGACTATGTTGCCCGGTAAGGTTAATAAACCAAATACGCCGATCAGTTTCGGCACTATCATGATGCCGAGGGCTTTCTTTAAATAACCCCAAGCGATATTGCCTTGTGCTTCTTGCGATGCTTCGCCTCGTTCTGCTGCGAGTATGGCTTGTTGTTTGGTGGCTCTCGATCCTTGCCATGCAATCCAGCTAGAAAATACCAAAAGATGAATGGAAATAATCGGCAAAAATAACAGCGGATCGTTTTTTACTAATAATAGGAAAGGCAAAGCGAGTACTGCGCCGCCAAATCCTAAGCCACTGCGAACAAAGCCGCTCCATATAAAAATGGCGCCGATTAAGGCGTATTGCCACCAAAATAAGTGTTCCATGGTTGTCCTTCGTGTTTAGAAATGAGATTGAATCGTGTGAGATTATTGTGTGCTAGTGTAACCAAAGTTCCCTTTTTAGACTAAGGGCTTGGGTGAAACCAGGTTTGTTGGTGAAGAAATTTAGTCAGCTCCTCTTTCAATAGCTTGGCTCTGGCCGATAAGCTGCGTCGATAAGGCCAGACTAAAAAAATCTCTCTATTTTGGCCTCGCCATTCAGGTAATACCCGAATAAGCTCGCCAGTTTCAAGGGAGCCATGCACCATGCTCATGGGCATTAACGCAATCCCAGCGCCAGCTTTGGTAAGATTGAGTGTGATAGTCATATCGTTGCTAATGTGTTGGTGTTCTTTTTTAAGCGGGTGCAGTTCGCCTTGGTCATTCATTAATAACCAGTCTGAAAACATGTTGGACGCAATGCTCGGAGCTTGTTGCAAGTCTTCTATCGTTTTAGGTAGTGGGAATGCAATGTTAGGCGATGCAACTAGAATGGGCTCAATGTGCCCGAGTTTTTTTTGAATCAATGATGAGCTGGGTTGATTCCCTGAGCGCAAAGCGATGTCTGCGCGGGTGTCTCTTATGTCTTGCAGTGTGTTGCTCAGTTCAATGTTTAATTCAATATCTGGGTATAATTGAACGAAATCTCTCCAGAATACATCCAGAGGACCGCTGCCTAAATTCACCGGGGCAAGTATTTTCAAATCGCCTTTTAGGCTGTTTAGAGTTTGGTCTAGGTTGGAAATTCGCTGATCTAGCGCATCGATGAATTCCGCGCATTCTCGATAGTAGCTTTCTCCCACTGGCGTGAGAGTTAGTCCTTTTGTTGAACGATGTAGTAACTCACAGCCAAGTTTTTGCTCAAGGGCACTGATACGGCGAGATACCGTAGCGATAGTCATATCAAGATGTTGAGCGGCGGCAGTCAGACTATTCTTATTGGCAGCGGTAATAAAAATCTTTAGATCATCAAGCATTTTGCATTTTCGTAAATTTGTTTTTAAAAAATCAGTATATTTACAAATATTGTTGTTTGCTAGTATGTATTCAGAGTTTGAGTCGTTTACTTACTTTTCGTCTGGGGCACTCTATTTATAGAGAAGACGGTAAGTTCATTAGGAGAGAAACATGAAACACAGAATTATTTTTGCCGTATTAATGTCGTTTACCTTGTCGTTGTTTATGTCCGCATGGATCACGTATCTGAATATTGGGTTACATCCAAATTTCGTCTCTTTCTGGATGGGAGCTTGGGTATTGGCTTGGCCTGCTGCGGGTGTTATTTCTTTCATCGCAGGGCCATTTTTGCATGCTTTAGCGCATAAATTGGCAGTGAAAATTTAGCGTTTGAGATAAGGCTTTATTAAGCATGAAACCAGAAATAAAAAACCCGCTTCGCTGCGGGTTTTTTATCTTTAAAATCAGGCTAAGCCTACATTAAATCAGTAAGAACGACTTATTTGCTTGGTTTTTCGTCCCAAACACTAAGGTCGATATCGTCACGAACTTCTGGGTAGTCGTCGGAATTGAATACTGGAGTGTGAGTTTTTAATTGCGTGAAATAGTCTTTGGTTAATTTCACTACCAAACCAGATAACATCATGATCGCAATCAGGTTAATAGTTGCCATTAGACCCATTGCTGCATCAGCCGCATTGAATACCATCGCTACACTTTCATATGCGCCCCAAGGGATCATGCCAAGCGCCAAGATGCGTAGAATGAAAATCCCTGGTTTATTCGCCCATTTTAGGTAAGTTAGCGCATTTTCTGCATAACTGTAGTTACCGATAATGGAGGTGAAAGCGAAGAAGAAAATCGCAATAGCAACAAAGTAATGGCCCGCACTACCTATGTGAGTCGTTAGCGCTGTTTGCGTTAAGGCAATGCCTGTTTGACCGTTACCCAATGCACCAGATAATAGAATCATCAAGGCCGTTGCAGTACAAATCAGCAGTGTATCAATGAAAACACCTAATGATTGAACCATGCCTTGGGATGCTGGGTGATGAGGGTTTGGCGTAGCAACCGCAGCAATGTTTGGCGCAGAACCCATACCAGCTTCGTTGGAAAACAAGCCACGTTTGACACCGTTTAGCATGGCACCTAAAACGCCGCCTGCTGCTTGCTCAATACCAAATGCGCTCTTAAAGATTAACGCGAATGCCGCTGGTACGTCAGAGATATTGGCGAAGATCACATACAAGGCTAGTAGTAGATATAAAACTGCCATGAATGGCACAACGATTTCAGCAAAACGTGCGATTTTCTTGATACCACCGAAGATAACAATCGCCGCTAGCAGCATGATAACGATGCCGGTCACACTGGTGTCGATACCAAATGCGCCTTCCATTGCGCCTGCAATCGAGTTGGCTTGAACCGCATTGAATACCAAACCAAACGCCAAGATAAGCGCAAGCGAAAATACTGCGCCGGCCCAAGGCGCTTTTAAGCCTTTACTGATGTAAAACGCAGGACCGCCACGTAATTGTCCATTTTGATCGCGCATTTTGTAGAGCTGAGCCAAGGTGCTTTCAGCATAGGCAGTTGCCATACCGATAATTGCCACCACCCACATCCAAAAAATGGCCCCTGGGCCACCTAAATATAATGCGACAGCAACACCTGTCATATTGCCTGTTCCTACACGAGAAGCGAGGCTAGTACAAAGTGCTTGGAAAGGAGAGATACCGCCACGATCGGATTGTGGGGCTTTAAGAACAGTACGGATGAATTCTGGAAAACGACGGACCTGAATAAAACCTAGACGTAAAGTGAAATATACGCCTACGGCTAGTAGTCCATAGATGAGGATATACCCCCAGAAAATAGTATTTAAAAAGTCTATGATGGCTGCCATGTAGGGCACTCCCTTTATTCGATAGGATTATCGTTTTATTGTTCGTGGGTTGAATATTAGAAGTGCTTTTTGGGTAAAAAAGGCACTCTAAGAAACGCGCAGAAGCTTAAAAAAGTGTGCAAGGGTAGCGATTTTATGGAAAACCGCAAGAAAAAAACCACTTTCACACACATAAAAAGTGCGTGAAAGTGGTTTGATTTTGTAAGTTTGTTGTCTGTTGGGCTAGTTGGCTAAGTAGTTATGTCCTTGATTCAACGACAAATAAATTTTGTTTCTCAGATCATTAGCAAGGCTTGTTGGCACACTTCGAGTTGGATGTCGTAAGCTGATTCGTAATAGTAAATTTACGTGTGAGGAGGACATCCCTAGTCGTTCTACAGCTGATCTGGGTAATTGTTGATAATCCGTTCGAGATAACAATCGAAGTTCCTCTAACCAATAAGCTTGTTCTCCTAAGGTGATACGAACTTGATCACCAATAATGTCCATATCAGTATCTCGGTTTACTACAATCGAAATATCACGCTCGGCTTTGGGCTGTCGCGAGACAGGTCGCCAAGGTGATAAATCGAGCATTTGTTGTTGGATCCGAGGATCTTGGTCTCGAAGCAGCCGAATGTCAGGAATGCCTTTACGCAGCATCAGCACTCTGTCCAAGCCTAACCCAATGGCGACGCCAGTATAATCATCGCTCGACCAACCGTTTTTCGTTAATAAGTCTGGATCTATGTTACCGCACTCGCCTACTTCAATAAGATCTTGATCTTCAACAGCGTCCAGCTGAATGCCATTGATGGTGTAAGGATGCGGCGATTTAGATTGTTGTACGACATGATTGGGCAACAGCGTTTTCATCAGCGCCGCAATGGACTCACTTAATATCTGTTTATCTTCAGCTTGAGCCTTTGGCATGACGATCCAGATATCCAACTGATGCGGCTCCGCACAATGCCAGCGATCAATACAGTCGCGGCGATAAACCAAACCGTGACTGATTATTCCAAGGGACTCCGGTCGTAGGCTTCGCCAACTGCTCAACCAAGTAGGCACAGAACTTGACGTTTGAGTGCGTAGCATCAAGCTGTCTGAAACATAGCGGCTGTAGCGAATATCTCTTGATGCACCATCAACAGGATAGCCGAGCGCGTCGTAGTTTTCATAGACGGGAACAATAGGGTTAGCGTTGATGCGCTGTAGATAGCAAGACCACAATGCTGCGACAGCAGTTTCCGCTTCACTAATGAGTTGCTGCATGGCATGCATGCCATGTTTTGGATTAGTCAGATCGCGCAGAGAAAGTGCGCTAAGTAATTGTTCGTGGGTAATATAATTGTGTTTAGACATAATAAAGCTCCATAAATCCAAGATGAAAAGTTCAATGCAATCTTTTTGGATTCCTCCGAGTCAGGACTCGGAGAGAGCTTGTCTTTGAAAGGTTATTTCAGAAAGAACAAAGCCGCCGCGTCCAGTTTAGGGACTCGGAGGCTGATAAATCGATGTGATCGTGCAATAAAATACGTCATGCCTTTGATACTAGCAGGCTCCATTTTTAAGAGCCAGTAATATTTTTTACATTTGTACTTTTAGAAAAAACACATATTTAATATAGTTAAAAACAAACAAGAAATCTAAATTATTCTTCCATTTAAAACATATTGTTTAATTCAATTTCTATATAGGTTTTAAATTATATTAGCGAATTTGTTTATTATTATTAATTTTAACTAAATTTTCAAAATTTTTCTTTCAAAAGTAATAAAAGCTAGAAAGCAAATTACAGCTGTCGATGTTGCACCATATAGAAGTACGCTACTAAAACCTTCCATGAGAATATTTTTTGCAATCTCTTTTGATATTCCGTAATTCTCCAGTATGTTTAAATTTCCAGAAGCTAAAATATCTGTAATTTCAATTAACCTCGTTTCAGAAAGCGTTTTTGGTAGTAAGTCGAGTAAACGTGAAGCAATTCCGTTAGCTAAAATAAGGCCCATTAATGCAATATTTAGAGACAAAGATATCATACGAGCGCTGAATTCCATGCCAGAAGCCATGCCTGCACGTTCAGGAGGTAAAGACCCCGTTGCTGTGTTGGTTACCGGTGTATTGGTAAACCCAAGACCGATACCCGCTAAAATACAACCAGGCATTAGAGTGAGCCAACTTGCCTCAGGGGAAGACGCTATAGCCCAGAGAAGGAAGAAACCACCAGAAATACACGTCAGTCCCAAAGAAATCAAAAATTTAGGGCCATGTTTTATTAGAATTTTTTCTGCGTATGGCGGAACAACGATCGTAGGTAAAGTGAGAGCAAGCACTGTTAAACCTGCCGTTATTCCGTCATAGCCAAGAACGCTTTGCAGATAAATGGGAAAGTAAACAACGAAAGGCCAGAAACTAAAGTTCATGCCTGCTGCACCAAATAATGCCCCTGAAAAGTTCCGAATACGAAAAGCCTTAAGATCAAACATAGGTCTTGCTACTTTACTTTCAATGATAAGAAAGAGGACAAAAGCAAGTGCACTAGCACCTATAATTAGTATTCCTTCTAGTGACTGATACCCTATAGATTGTCCCTGAGTAATCATAAAGACTAAACCAAATACTGTACTAGATAGGGTAATCATACCGCCATAATCCACTCGCAGCGAATCAGGGTCAGACGATTCAAGTACGCCAATACGTGCTAAAACAAGAGTTATAACAGCAATAAATACATGGATCAAAAATACCCATTCCCAACTTAGATGAGCAATGATTAGGCCACCAACAATCGGGCCAAACCCTAACCCCAGACCAAATACGATACCCCACCAAGCAAAGGCAACACCTCGTTCAGGACCGTTTTGAAACTGATTTGATAATATCGCTACTTGGCACGCCAACATGGCAGCAGCACTTATTCCTTGTAGAAAACGTGCAGCAATTAGTATTGGTGCGTTAGTCGCTAAGCTACATATAAGAGAGGCAACACCAAAAACAATGATGCCTATAGTAAATACGCGTTTACGTCCAAAACGGTCTGCTAATGCACCCATAGCCACCAGTACTGAACACATGGCGAGAGTGTAAGCATTCATAATCCACTGTAGTTGTTTGAAGTCTGCAGGTAAAATATCTTTCAAGACAGGTAAAACTGAAGGCACACTGGTTATTTCTAAACCTAACATAATAGCAGATAAACAGATTGCCATTAGAGCGATTTTATTTCTTGAGGCAGAAGTCCTCATATACTAATTCTCCGTAATTATAGACAGTTCCAATGAATGTATTTCGTTGAAAAGCTATTATTAAAAAGATAAAACAAGCTATCTTTCCTAAGAGCTTTTGAAATACAATTTTGGCTGGTGAGGAAATTAGCATTAACTTAATTATTAATGAATGGACATGATTTATATATCTGTGATTACAGATTTAAATAGTTAGACCTATTTTAAAGGTATTTATAATGTTGACGTTGGATGTTGATTCAGTTCGAGCATTTGTAGCCATTGCTGATTTGAAAAGTTTTACACAAGCTGCCAATTTATTAGGTACAACACAAGCTGCTTTAAGTTTACGATTAAAACGGTTGGAAGAACGTGTTAAACGGCGCTTGATAGAGCGTACGCCTAGACAAGTCAGATTATCTTCTTATGGCGAATTGTTTATTGCTTCGGCAAGGGACTTCCTAGAAGCACACGAACGTGCTGTTGAAAGCTTATTGTTAGCCAAAAAACGTCTTAAGCTAGGGATTGGGTGTCATCTTATTGGTTCAGAGCTACAAACTATGTTAGCAAAGGTGAATGAACTTGACCCAGATTTGGTGCTTGAAATATCAACTGACACCTCTACTAAGGTGAAAGAGGAATATCTTAACGGTGAACTAGACGCCGTTATCTTACGTAGTGAAGAAGAACGGAAAGAAGGGCTCATACTCTGTATTGAACATTATAGTTGGTATGCTTCTCCGAATTTTCAGTATTCTCCTAACGAACCATTGAGACTAGCCATATTGGATGAAAAGTGTGGGGTAAGAGATCAAGCTCCTTTAATTTTAAAAAAAGCAGGTCTTAGATCAAATAATGTTCTTATCGCTGGAAGTACCGAAGTTGTTAATGCTGCTATTTCTGCAGGAATGGCTGTTGGTATTTATAGTCAAAGGATGGCACCAGAAGATTCAATTGATGTGCGTGAGCTGTTTAATCTACCCTCTCTGCCAACCTCCTCTATTGAGTTGCATACACACCTTACGGATCAGAAAACACGTAAAATATTAAAGGTAATCAGCAGCGTATTTAATGAATACACTGCAGATGAAGATCTAGCCTTATATTAGCCATTTTTCTAGTTAAGCTGCATTTGGCGCTGTTGGTTCTGGGTAATCTTGGTTTTGAATTGGGTCTTTTTGCAGTTTTCCCCAATGTTTTTCTAAAGGCATGACGCCAGCCCAAACAGGCCAGTAGTTGTCTTCTGGATCATCGATGGGTGGCTCTGCACGCATTTTCACTGAGGCTTCTTCGATTTTGATGCGCACCACGCCAGTGGCTTTGATTTCTTGCTCGTTTACTGGGCGTAGTGTTTCCCAGCGTCCAGGGCTGACTTTATCTAAGAAAAGTTTGAACTGGCGTACCTTTTCCTCTTTATCCTCAATGAGTTCTGGCACACCAAATAAGGTGACAGAACGATAATTCACAGAATGATGCATGGCTGAACGAGCCAACACTAAGCCATCTAATAAACTGACATTAATGCACACCTTTTCAGGTTCGTCGATGGGGCCTTTGACGTTGCGTGCCTTGGAATGGGCGTGCCAGTAGAAATAATCGCCTTCGCGCCAATGACTGGTTGGTGTCACAAAAACTTGGCCATCTTTGGTTTGCCCGACGTGACACATTAGCGCTGCATCAAGAATGTCTAGCGCTAGGTCTTTATCATAAGAGGCTCTGTTTGGCCCTCTTTTTACTTTGGTTAATGCCGTTTCTTCTAGTGACTGACTCATGATGTTTGTCCAGACGGTTAATTTATAGACTTAGCTCATAATAAAAATTTTGGCTTTTGATAAAACCTATTTTTTCATACAGGGCTTGAGCCGGTTGGTTGCTTGCTGCGGTAGATAGCCTTAAACCTAGTGCTCCAGTGTCATTTGCTAGCGCTTTGGCGTTTAGTATTAGCTGTTCAGCTATACCTTGCTTTCTATAGGTTTCTTCAACAAATAGATCATTCAACAGCCAGACTTTTTTCATCCTTGTTGAGGTAAAAAGTGGGTAGAGCTGGACAAAACCTACTACCGTTTTTTCTTGCTCGTCAGTTTCAGCGATAAAAATAATGGACTCTTGTTGCTCCATACGGGCTTTAATAAAATCAGTGGCCAGTACGATGTTATTTTCACATTGATAAAAGTGTCTATATTGCTCAAATATGGAGACGACAGAGGTTAAGTCTTCTAATCCTGCTTGGCGGATGTTGATCACGGTTGCATTCCTTTTCATTAATATTGTGAATTGCGATAGGTATCGTAATAAATTAAGGTTAAGAGAGTTTGGCTATAATAAAAATAGCCAGAATAGAGATAAAAAAGCAGGCCAGATTATGAAGCACGCCATAGCCAGTTTGCGTTTCTCTTTAGAGGACGGCGAACCCTATTACCAACAGTTGATGGAGCAAATTCAGCAAGGCATTGTGTCGGGTGAACTATCGGTTGGTGACAAACTACCCTCTTCGCGTTTTTTAGCTGGCTCGTTGGGTGTTTCTCGCAGTACCACGTCGAGGGCTTATGATCAGTTAATTGCGGAAGGCATTTTAACCAGCGAAGAAAAACGCGGTGTGTTTGTTGCGGCTTTGCCTATGGTGATCCATCGCTCGACGAAACAATCCAATTCTTCCCACTTACCCATCAGTAAAGCCCCATTGAAATGGGCATTTGATTCCGGTGCGGATGTGGCCGTTTTTCCTACTAAGGAATGGGCGGCAAGCATGCGACGTAGTTGGCTCAACCCAGATTTGATTGTGTTGGAAGGCGGATATGCAACGGGTTATCCAGATTTAAAAGAGGCGATCGTCGACTATTTGTATCGTGTTCGTGGTCTTGAATGTTCGGCAGAGCAAATTATTGTTACCGCTGGCAGTCGGGATTCGTTGCTTTTGTTACAACACGCGATGACATCACTGGGCGATTCTGAACATTCGCCAATGAAGTGGTGGCTAGAGGAATCTACCTATCCGCCAATTCGCGAAGTAATTCCATCTCATGTAAAAGCGGGTGCCCTTTTTATTGACGAAGATGGACCCTGTTTGCCAGAGAGCGAACATGTTTCCAATGTGGCGATTGTGACGCCTAACCGACAATACCCGCTTGGAGTGAGCATTAGTGCGGCACGACGACAGCAATGGCTGCAAGCGCTGCAGAGTGATTCACCTAGCTGGTGGTTGGTGGAGGACGATTACGACAACGAGTTTGTTTATCAAGGACGAAGCAATGTGCCTTTTATGCAAACGGCGAGTGTGTATGATCAAGCCCGAGACCGAGTTTTCTTTGTCGGGAGTTTTTCTAAGGTACTGTTTCGTGGTTTGCGGCTAGGCTTTATTGTCGCACCGACTAAGCATATTGCGACGCTATACAAAAGCCAGCGAGTATTGGGGTCGTCTGCGTCCTTGCCAATACAACCTGCGGTGGCTGATTTTATGCTTCAAGGTCATTTTGATCGCCATCTAAATCGAATGCGCCGACATTATCGGCTTAAACGAGATGTTCTATTAGCGCTATTAGAGAGTCATTTAGCGACTTGGTTTGAATGGAAGAAACCCCGTGGAGGTATGCATGTATTGATTGAGTTAAAGTCTAATTTTGTCCCTATCGTGCAAACTGAGATGGCTTTAGATCAGTTAATTAGCCAAGAGCTTGCCATTGACAGCGTGCAGCTTTCGCCGTTGTCTAGTCATTATATTGGCGAACAAAAAGAAAATAATCGTTGTCGATTTGGTTTTTTATTAGGTTTTAGTGGTCCAAAAGAGGAAGAAATGACGTATATAGTGAATATACTTCGGAATTGGTTACTTGCGCATTTGGTCGAAAATAAGACTTACTAATTGTAAGGAAATTGTCTTAGAAGAGTGCTAGTCTTGGTGCCTTTGGGCTAAGTCAGTAGGATTTTCTCAAGACAAGAATGTGAATTTTTATAAAAAGACCGTGAAGCAAACATGAACAAAGGCTAAACTACACTTTGTGCGGGTGTATAAATTTTGCTATATTTCGCACACTTAAATTCGTATGAAGCGAGTAAAAACGGCTTTTACACTTTTGTTTTTATGAATCGGATGGATAAATTGAACAAATTTCAAGACATTCTGCATCACTATGTGCATTCGGTATCCAGCGTCTTGGCGAACTCTTTACGCCTTGTTGTTGCCGTGTCTTGCTTGTTTTGCAGTTTTTTCGTACTGATTGCCGCGCCTTTCTCTGTTGATAGCCCAAACGTTATTAATATCGACCCTATTTTTAATGCGGGGCTAGTGTCTAGCCTCGTATTTATAACTCTATTATTGGTTAGTTATTGGCCCGTTATGGCTAATATCAACCCTGCTCGCCAGAAATTGGCCTTCTCTTTATTTCGTGTGTTTGCTCCCAACGAGCAACTGAGTCGTGCTGAGGCACGATGCATGATGAGATGTGGAGCTCCCTTTTTCAGATTTAGGTGATCCAAAAAAGCCATTGCTACGTTAATTATGTTAACTAGGTAGTGGTCTTTGTGCTGTTTTCAGTGTGGTGATCTTTACTGAAATACCCGGCATTTGCCGGATTTTCGTTCTGTTGCTTGATGTTCAAGTGGCAGTTTTGTGAACCTCGGGGTTAGAGGATGATTCTCTTGTTAACTCGTATCCTTAGTAAAGTCGCTTTGGCGCTAATGGTGGGCTTGCTCGCCGGTTGTCAGGGTGGTGTGCTCGATCCTAAAGGGCAAGTAGGTATTGAAGAGAAGCAACTAATTATTGTTGCGACTTTGTTGATGCTGCTTGTTGTGATTCCTGTCATCTTCATGACACTGTATTTCGCTTGGAAATATCGTGAAGGTCGTGACGAAATCTACGAACCAAAATGGTCGCACTCCACAAAAATTGAAACCATTGTTTGGGCTATTCCAATTGTCATCGTCATCATTCTTGGTGTGATTACATGGAAATCTACCCATGCACTAGATCCTTACAAGCCGTTGAAATCGGATAAAGATCACATCAACGTTCAGGTCGTTTCGATGAACTGGAAGTGGTTGTTCATCTATCCGGATCTTGGTATTGCCTCTGTGAACGAGCTGAGATTTCCAGCGAACGTTCCTGTTGCTTTCCAAATTTCTTCTGAAGGAACAATGAACTCGTTCTTCATTCCTCAATTGGGTAGCCAAATTTACTCAATGGCAGGCATGGTGACTAAGCTGCACTTGATTGCAAATGAGCCAGGTACATTTGATGGTATCTCTGCAAACTACAGTGGCGCTGGTTTTACTGGGATGAAATTCAAAGCAATCGCTACGGAAACTGAAGCTGATTTTGATGCTTGGGTAGAAGGTGTGAAAGCTGGGACTCATAATGTCATTAATAATGGCATATTGGATCAAACATCCTATGAAAAGCTTGCTGAACATGATTTAGACGAGCATCACATTGAACCGACACCTGTTCAATACTACAACTCAATTGCATCAAGTATTTTCATGGACAACGTTACGAAGTTCATGAAAGACCATGGTCAAGTTGAATTGCTCAAAGGTACTTCTTTTGAACCTAAAATGATTCACGGCGATGCAAGTCATGGCGAAATGAGTCACGGCGAGATGAATCACGGTGAAATGAATCATGATGAAATGAATCATGAGTCGTCTGAACACTCATCGGATGATATGCATACGGAGGCTGAAAAATAATGTCTGCACT
Source organism: Marinomonas polaris DSM 16579 (assembly GCF_900129155.1). GTDB lineage: Bacteria > Pseudomonadota > Gammaproteobacteria > Pseudomonadales > Marinomonadaceae > Marinomonas > Marinomonas polaris. The sequence goes on along the minus strand of NZ_FQVF01000004.1, from coordinate 309,634 downwards.
CTTAGGCAAACTATCGTGGGACGCTCTTCCGTACGACCCGATTGTTATCGGCACATTGTGTGTCGTTGCGATCGCTGGTTGTGTACTTGCTTTCCTACTTATTAAGCACAAATTGCTTGGTGTACTCTGGAATGACTGGTTAACGTCTGTTGACCATAAAAAACTGGGTATCATGTATATCGTTCTAGCATTGGTAATGCTTATTCGTGGTTTCGCGGATGCCATTATGATGCGTTTGCAGCTCGCGCTTGCAACGAGCGGTGACCCTGGCTATTTACCTCCAAGCCACTATGACCAAATTTTTACGGCTCACGGTGTCATTATGATCATCTTTATGGCAATGCCATTTATGATAGGTCTGATGAACATTGTTGTGCCGCTACAGATTGGTGCTCGTGACGTGGCTTTTCCGTTCCTAAACAACTTAAGTTTTTGGCTAGCTGTTTCTGGTGCGGTATTGGTGAATATTTCCTTAGGCCTTGGCGAATTTGCTAAAACTGGTTGGGTGGCTTATCCACCTTTATCAGGGTTGGAATACAGTCCAGGTGTAGGGGTCGACTATTATATTTGGGCATTGCAGATATCAGGTATTGGTACGACATTAACCGCAGTTAACTTCTTGGCGACTGTGTTTAAAATGCGTACACCTGGTATGAAATTGATGGATATGCCGATCTTTACTTGGACCTGTACTTGGGCCAATATTTTGATCGCTGCATCCTTCCCAATTTTGACTGCTGTACTGGCAATGTTGACGCTTGACCGTTACCTAGATTTCCACTTCTTTACGAATGATGGCGGCGGTAACTCAATGATGTATATCAACTTGTTCTGGGCATGGGGTCACCCTGAGGTGTACATCCTTGTTCTTCCAGCATTTGGTATATTCTCTGAAATTGTGTCTACCTTTACTGGTAAGCGTTTGTTCGGCTACAAATCTATGGTTTGGGCGACAGCTTCGATTTCCATTCTTGGTTTCATCGTATGGCTTCACCATTTCTTTACCATGGGTTCAAGTGCGAACGTAAATGCCTTCTTTGGTGTGATGACAATGATCATCGCTGTACCGACTGGTGTGAAACTATTTAACTGGTTGTTCACTATGTACCGTGGTCGCCTTCGTGTGACTGTTCCGGTTCTTTGGACACTTGGTTTCATGGTGACTTTCACCGTAGGTGGTATGACAGGTGTACTTCTTGCTGTACCTGGTGCTAACTATGTATTGCATAACAGCTTGTTCTTGATTGCCCATTTCCATAACACCATCATTGGTGGTGCGGTATTTGGTTATCTAGCTGGTTTTGCTTTCTGGTTCCCTAAAGCGATGGGCTTCCATCTTAACGTTAAGCTTGGTAAAGCGGCTTTCTGGTGTTGGTTAGTTGGTTTCTTCCTAGCCTTCATGCCTCTTTATGTATTGGGCTTCTTGGGTATGACTCGCCGTCTAAACCATACAGATAATCCTGATTGGAACATCTGGTTGTACATCGCTCTTGTTGGTGCACTGGTTATCTTGGCGGGGATTATCTGTCAGTTCCTACAGCTATACGTAAGCTTCCGTGACCGTGCACAAAACTTGGACACTACTGGTGATCCATGGAATGGTCATACGCTTGAGTGGGCTACGGCTTCTCCGCCGCAGTACTACAACTTTGCAGAGCTACCAGTTGTATCTGATATCGATGCTTTCACGGATATGAAAGAAAAAGGTACGGCTTACGTTCGTAAAGAAAGCTATGCGCCTATCCATATGCCTAAGAATACTAAGGCGGGTATCATCATTGGTGCACTTATTACGGCATTCGGTTTTGCAATGATCTGGCATATTTGGTGGCTGGCAATCGTTGGTCTAGTAGGCTCTATCGTGACATTTATTGCCCGTGCCTACACCTCTGATGTTGATTACTATGTACAGCCTGATGAAATCGCTCAGATCGAAAATGAGCATCTAGATAACGTGGCTAAGGGGTAATCATGAGCACTACACATATGAATACGCACGACGCTCACGAAGCTGGTGCACATCACGACGAACACCATGATACAGGTGGAAACACTGTATTTGGGTTCTGGCTGTACCTAATGACAGACTGCTTGTTGTTTGCATCTGTCTTCGCTACCTACGCTGTGCTCTTTATGAACACAGCAGGTGGTGTCTCCGGTAAAGATATTTTTGATCTTGAGTTAATCCTTGCGGGCACGGCTGCGCTACTTGTTTCAAGTATCACATTCGGTTTTGCAATGATTTGTGCTCATAACAAAAACCGTTCTGGTACGTTAATGTGGTTGCTGGCGACCTTTATTTTTGGTGGCGTGTTTATAGCCCTAGAAATATATGAGTTTCAGCATCTGATCCATAACGGCAATGGCCCTCAAGCTAGCGCTTTCTTGTCAGCGTTTTTTAGTCTTGTTGGCTTGCATGGATTGCACGTTACAGCAGGTTTGATTTGGATGGTTATTTTAGCTGTTGAAATCATGATGACAGGGTTGACTGGTCGATCATTGACTCGTCTGGCTTGTCTAAGCTTGTTCTGGCACTTTTTGGATATAATCTGGATCTGTGTTTTCACCGTTGTTTATCTGATGGGGGCGATCTAATGAGCGATCATTCTTCTGAAGCGCATTCACACGGTAGCGTGAAGTCTTACTTGGTTGGTTTTATCTGGTCTGTTATTTTGACTGGTATTCCATTCTGGATGGTAATGACGGAAGCGTTCGATAAGGGTCCAACTTACATAACAATCGTATTGTTAGCCATTGTTCAGATTTTTGTTCATTTGAAGTATTTCCTTCATTTGGACTTCTCTGAACAAGGTAAGTTGGATACTTATTCATTCATATTCTCTGCCGTAATTATTGTGATGGTTGTCGCGTTGTCCGTATGGATTATCTTCGCTTCCAACGCAATGATGATGTAAACAGAGTAATTTGATGATTATGCGGACTTCTTTCATTATAAGTTTTTCCATTATAAGTAATGTGTGTCCGATGGGAGCCTATAAAGATGTTTAAGCGTTATCTTCAGGTAACAAAGCCTGGCATCATTATGGGCAACCTCATCTCTGTTGCGGGGGGCTTCTTTTTAGCCTCTCGTGGCGAGATTGATTGGATTCTTATGCTAGCGACAGTGGTTGGTTTGTCGTTGGTGGTTGCTTCTGGCTGTGCCATTAACAACTATATTGATAGAGATATTGATGCAAAAATGCAGCGTACGCGTAATCGCGTGACGGTGAATGGCGAGATGTCAGGTAAAGCGGCATTTTTCCATGGTGTTGTGTTAGGTGTTATTGGTTTTGCTTTGCTGTCGTTCTTCACGAATTGGGTTGCGGTTGCTTTTGCCGTATTCGGTTATGTGGTTTACGTCGGTTTATACACTATGTACTTTAAGCGTAAGTCCGTTTATGGGACTTTTGTTGGTAGTTTATCTGGTGCTGTTCCACCGGTTGTGGGGTATTGCGCCGCAGCAGGTCAGTTCGATGCTGGTGCCGCTATCTTGCTTACTATGTTTTGTATTTGGCAAATGCCACATTCTTATGCAATCGCTATTTTTCGCTATAAAGATTATGAAGCGGCAGGAATTCCTGTCTTGCCTGTGTCACAAGGTATCGCGAAAGCAAAACGTCATATAATTCTACATATTGCTGCCTTTGCAGTAGTCGCAGCGCTTTTACCGCTGACAGGCTATGTTGGGATTGGCTTTATGGTTGTTGCTCTGGCTACCAGTCTTTGGTGGCTTGCTATGGCGTTACGAGGCTACCGTCCAGGTATTGATGTGAATGGATGGGCACGACAAGTGTTCTTCTTCTCCATCATCACGGTAACGGCTCTTAGTGTGACCATGGCATTGGATTTTAATGAAGTATCACCAAATTTACTGGTGTTTGCTGCCCATTAATTCATGCTTTTCAAAACGGGCTTTTTAGCCCGTTTTTTATTTCCTTCCTGTTTCTCTTGATAACTTTCTATTTATCTCATTATTCGTTATTTTGAATGCTTGCGCGTAAAACCTCATGCAGGATAATTTCTTTGGTTTGACATTAAAAATCAAAAAGGACGATGTGAATGAAAACGCTTTTAACCTATTTTGTACCGGTTTTGACACTTGTCTTGTTAGGCAGTAGCACTGCTGCCTATGCAGTGAATTGCCAAACATTAGTTACAAAAGCGCCTCAAAATGTAGAAATTAAGACAACAATGATGGGACGAGACAAAGATGTTCGAAGTCCTTATTGCTTGGTTTCAGGTGTCATGTCACAACGTATGGGTGTTGACGATAAGTTTTATTCGATTCAATTTGAGCTACGGTTACCTAACTTTTGGCAAGGGCGTTTTGGATATCAGTTTAATGGTGGCAGCGATGGCGAAGTTAAGCCTGCGTTAGGTGCGATGACAGGGCTTCTTAGTTCTCAGTATGCGATCAACCAAGGCTTTGCCGTTGTTTCAAGTAACGGCGGTCACGATGCCCAAGCTAATCCAGAAGCCGGGCTTGCTGGTCCTACAGTATTTGGTCATGATCCAGAAGCACGTCGTGATTATGGCTATGGTGCTGTTCAAAAGTTAAACCCTGTTGCTCGTTCTTTAATTGAAAGCTATTACGCATCACCTATTAAGTATTCATATGGGCTTGGTCAGTCTAATGGCGGACGTATGGCTATGGTCGCCGCGTCGCGATTCCCTGATATGTTTGATGGCTTGTTGGTGGGCTATCCAGGCTTTAACTTACCTAGAGCTGCCTTACAGCATGCTTGGGATATTCAGGCGTTGCATCGAGTAAACGACGATATTAGCCAATCGTTAACACCACGAGATTTGAAAGTGTTCGCAAAACGTATCTTGGATCAATGCGATACCTTAGACGGTATTAGCGATGACATGATATTTGCTGCTGATACTTGCCAAAAAGTCTTTGACCCCAAAGCGCTAGTTTGTAAAAGTAATTTTGATCGCGACTGTTTACCGCTAAACAAAGTAGCCGCTTTGATGCGTATACATATGGGTCCACATGACTCAAAGAATCAAGCTTTATACACCGATTGGGCTTATGACACGGGAATTAGCTCTGATAACTGGCGCATGTGGAAAGTAGAAAGTACGATCTCAGATTGGAGTAATAAACCTATCAGTGTTGTGATGGGAGCTGCTTCATTAGCGCATATTTTCACGACGCCTTTTACGAATGTTGCGGGCAATATTTATGCGTTAGAGAATTATCTGCTTAAGTTTGATTTTGATAAAGACGCGCCTAAAATCTATGCGACTAATAATCAATTCAAAGAGTCTGCGATGACTACCATGACAACGCCAGATGCAGCCAAACCAAAATTGACTGAGTTTAAGCAACATGGTGGAAAGATGATCATCTTTCATGGCAATAGTGACCCAGTTTTTTCGGTAAAAGACACTATGCGTTGGTATGATTTTTTGGATTTCATGCTTGAAGGTCGAGCACCAGAGTTTGTACGTTTATATCGTATTCCCGGTATGCCTCATGGACAAGGTGGTCCATCAGCGGATCAATTTGATATGCTCCAACCTTTAATCTCATGGGTAGAAAGAAAGCAAACACCTAAGCACATTGTCGCTGCCACACGAGAAAAAAATCCAGAAATTACTGCTCGTATGGCTGGTATGACACGTCCTTTGTGTCCTTATCCATCTTACGCAAAGTACAATAAAGGCGACTTTCTTCAGGCGACCTCTTTTCAATGTGTCATCGCCAAATAATCTACTCTAGGTTAGCGACCGCCGCCTACATCAATAAAGCCACCTGTGGAATAGCTAGATTTGTCGCTGAGTAACCAGAGGATGGCTTCCGCGACTTCTTCTGGTTGTCCACCTCGCTGTAATGGTAAGTTGGGGCCGATGCGATCCACTCGCCCAGCTTCACCACCATCGGCGTGCATGTCGGTATATATCAACCCCGGTCTGACCACGTTAACTCGAATGCCATCTCCAGCGACTTCTAAGGCAAAGCCTTTGGAGAAAGAGTCGACCGCTCCTTTGCTCGCCGCATAATCTACATACTCATTTGGAGAGCCATAGACAGAGGCGAGAGAAGATACGTTCACGATAGCACCACCTTGACCGCCGCAGCTCACTGCCATGTCTTGAAAGGCTTCTTGGCAACATTGCATAGTGCCGAAAACATTGGTTTGAAAGATGCGTTGCCAGCGATCGGGCTGGGTATCAACAAAACGAGCTTGTTGATCTAACACACCGGCGCTATTAACCAATGCTTTAATTGGTCCCCAATTACGTCTAATCGTTGAGAACATTTCTGTGACTTGTTTAACATCGCTTACGTCTGCTTGTAGGCAATGAGCCAAGCCACCTGAAGCGATAATATCGGCAACGATTTTTTCAGCTGATGAGGCATCTTTTCGATAGTTAATAACTACTTGATAGCCTTGCTGAGCGGCAAGCTTCGCTGTTGCCGCGCCAATCCCTCTCCCGCCGCCAGTAATCAAAAGTATTGGTGATTCCACACTACTCTCCTTGTTGTTTTTTATAATTCTTAACAATAACGTGCTAGAACAAGCAAAACCAGTCGAAAAATCATCAAAAATTACGCATGAATAGTGTAATAAATGCCCTGATTTTGCGTTTTATCTATCCTCCTTTATCGATCAATGAAGACATAAGCTAGTACTGTCTAAAGCCACACGTTATCATGCAGGTTATCTGGGAATTTGATTTGGCACGTTTTGTTTGGAGGCCGCTATGAGCGCATTAGATCGACACTTTATTTTGGGCTATGGCAGCCTAATTAATGGTGAAAGCCGTGCGAAAACAGGCGAAACTGGCAAGGTTTGGCCAGTTAAATTACATGGATTTGAGCGTCATTGGTCGGTAATGTCGGTTGAGTATGGCATGAGTTCTGTTGCCGTGATCCATGCACCAGAGAAAACCTGTAATGGTGTATTGGTCGAAGTACCTTATGATCAATTTCCCTTATTTGATGAGCGAGAGAAAGGCTATCAAAGAGCCGTAATCGACGCCAAGCAATTAACAACGTATCAAGACCATCCTTTGCCGGAAGGCACTTATTGGGTTTATCACACGGATGATGTGATTGAACCTCACCATGAGTGTCCCATTGCACTAAGTTACCTAGATGTCATCTTGTCTGGTTGTTTAGAGCATGGTGATGATTTTGCGCAAGACTTTTTAACATTAACCAAAGGATGGACATCGCCTTTGCTCAATGACCGAAAAGCACCTCGTTATCCGCGAGTGCAACCAGAACTTCCTACTGAGCGTTTGAATACTTTATTAGCGCCTGTAACCACCTTATCTATTAAAGAGCTATCTGTAACTTATGAATCTTAACTTGACGAGCCAATTGTTGGTGCGCAACGAAGAAGAATTGGTCGGCAAAATTTTATTTGCTAACCCTGAAGACACCTATCCACTTGATTTAAGCAAAAAAACGGATGTGTATGCTTGGTGCCAATCTAAAACCTTTTATGATGCTTTGTTGCGAGTCGGCTTTGCGGATGAAAAACTGTTCTTGTCCGAGCAATGGGCGTTAGAGAATGGCAGTGACTTCGATCACATTGTTATCTATCAGCCTAAAGCCAAAGAGTTATTGGATTATTTGCTTGCGTCAGTTTTACCTCTTTTAAAAGATGGCGGACAAATATGGCTAGTGGGTGACAATAAAAGCGGCGTTAAGTCCTCGATGAAGCGTCTAGAAGCGGGATTAGACGAGGTAGGTAAGCATGATGGTGCCAAACACTGTTTGCTTTACGCAGGCTACAAGCGTCGTCCTGCGAAGCCATTTGTATTTGAAGATTGGATTGTAACTTGGAAGCAAGAGGTTGCAGGTCAAACATTAACACTGTGCAGTTTGCCGGGTGTCTTTGGGCATGGCAAATTAGATAAAGGCACCGACATCTTATTAAACCAGCTAAACCAGCATCGTTTTATGAGTGATGTTGCTAGCGCTCGATTACTCGACTTTGGTTGTGGTGACGGCATTATCGCTCTTTGGCTGCATAACAAAACTGGCGCGCGTATTACCGCTTTAGATGATAGTGTCTTGGCGTTAAAAGCAACGGAATTAACCTTCGCTGCGAATCAAGTCAGCGACGCGGTGACTTTAATTGCTTCCAATGGCTTAGATGAAGTTAAAGGCCGCTTTAACTATGTCGTTACCAACCCACCATTCCACAGTGGCGTGAATACCGACTACAGTATTGCTGAAAGCTTCTTTATGACCGTTAAACAACACCTTACATTGAACGGCGAGCTGTTTGTAGTTGCGAACGACTTCTTGCGTTATCCACCAATTTTAGACGCGGCGCTGGGTTCTCACACGCGTTTGTATCGAGACCGAGGCTTCGCGATATATCACGGTCGCCAACCGAAGAAGAAATAATGTTTTAAACTTTTGCACAACGAAAACGCCCATTTGTGAAAATGGGCGTTTTTTTATCTCGGTTTTGCTACTGCTTCCTCGCTATTTTCATGTATGAAAATCTCGAATCCAAGTTTGTAAGTGTTTTAAAAGTGCTAATGGCGCTTCTGTTAGCTGTCGTCCTAAGCGAGTTACGAGATGGACTTCTCCTGAGCATAAAATAGGGTCTGTGATAGGCAGGGAAATAACATGACCGTCATCTAGCTCCCTTCTGACCACAAACTCAGGCAAAATTGTAATGCCCATATTGGAGCGAACATACTCTTTTAAAAGGGAGAATGAGTTCACTGTAATAGATGGTGAGAGCCTGACTCTATGTCTAAACTCGGCCACCGCAATTAATTGCCTTACGCCAAACTCTACTTCCTGAAGAGCAATTGGATAAGGCAGCATTTCCTCAAGTTCAATCGGTCGTTTGAGATTCGCGAGCGGGTGGTTAGGTGGCACAATTGCACACAGTGGATGGGATGAAATTTCATGTGAGCGTAATTTTTGATTGTGTGGTGGATGGAATAATACGCCGATATGCGCTTCATCTTCTTGTACGCGTCGAATCAACTCATTTGATCCGGCGATATGCAGAGATAAGGAGATGTCAGGGTAGAGCGCCTGAAATTGAGGTAAGGCTTTTGACATGATATCGCCAATAAAGCCTTCTCCGATTGCCAATGAGATATGACCTGATTTTAAGCCTCGTAATGCCTGCAATTCGGATAAACAGACTTCTTCATTGGAAACGGATTCACGGTAATATTTCAACAAAAGCTTGCCAGCTTCTGTCGTACGCACTCCTTTTCGATGTCTCTCAATCAAAATACAAGCCAGCTCTTCTTCTAGCTGAGCAATCTGTCGGCTAATGGCAGAGGGCGCAACGTCAAGTTTATCGGCTGCCGCTCGGATGGTTCCTAAAGCAACGGCTTCATAAAAATAGGCTAAGCGCTTTTGATTGATTTCTTTCATAGTGCTCTTATTTTCCTTTTACTAAAGAAATATCCAATACAAATAGAGTAGACACTAAAGTAAAAAAGGCGGCGAGCATAGCTCGCCGCCAAGATGAATGTCATGGGAGATAACATCCACAATAACCATAAAAAATAGAGATTATCTGATGGGCAATTGTTGTTTGACCAGTTCAGACCAAAATTGGATTGCCACTTCAATAACCTTGTCATTAAAATCGTAATAAGGGTTATGTAAAGCGACGGATTCCCCCTCATCCACTCCTAGCCAGAAGTACGCACCAGGACAATGTTCAAGCATAAAAGCAAAATCTTCGGACGCCATGGAGGGTTGGATATTGAAGTGAGCGTGTTCTTCGCCACGAAGCTGCTGGGCTAAATCCGCAATGATGATGGCATGCTTGGCGTGGTTGGTCGTCACCGGATAACCGCGAGTAAAGGCTAATTCTGCGTGGATACCTGGCGCTAGATTGGCACTGGCCACGTACTGCGCAATCAGTTTTTCCACTTGCTCACGTACCTTTTTATTTAAGCAGCGAACCGTTCCTTGTAACTTGGCCGATTCTGGCAACACATTGATGGCCTCGCCACTATTAAACATGGTGATGCTGACCACGGCCGACTCTAAGGGAGAAACATGGCGCGAGACGATGGTTTGCAGGCGTAATACTAAATCGGCTGCCGCAACAATCGGATCAACACCCATATGCGGCATGGCCGCATGGGAGCCTTTGCCAGTGATGGTGATCTCAAATGTGTCGAGAGAGGCCATCATTGCCCCTTCGTTCACTGCAATGTCGCCTGCTGGTAACCCTGGCCAGTTGTGCAAGCCATAAATAGCATCCATAGGAAAACGATCAAATAAACCGTCGTCGATCATCTTCTGTGCACCACCTAAGTTCTCTTCAGCGGGCTGAAAAATAAAGTGTACCGTGCCATTAAAGGGTTTATGCTGCGCTAGATAACGGGCAGCACCAAGTAACATGGCGGTATGTCCATCGTGACCACAAGCATGCATACAGCCTTTATGTTGAGACTTATGCTCTAGGGTACCTAGCTCTTGAATCGGCAGTGCATCCATATCGGCGCGCAGACCTATAGTTGGGCCATTGCCGTTTTTTAGTGTACCGACTACCCCAGTAATACCAATACCAGTATGAACGTCTAAGCCAAACTCGGTTAGTAGATCGGCGACTTGTTGCGCAGTTTGATGCTCGGTAAAGCCAAGTTCTGGATTTTGGTGGAACGTCTTACGCCATTGTGTTGCGTCGGCAACCAGTTGTTTTATTTCTATCATTTATTACTCCAAATTTGCGCCATAACCAAAGTTGGCAGCGGGTGTGCGTGCAGTTTCAACCCACACACTTTTTACTTCACTGTATTCTCGTAGAGCTTCTAAACCAGAAGAACGGCCGTAGCCACTTTCGCCGTATCCGCCAAATGGCGAGGCGACGTTGATTGTTTTGTAGCTATTGATCCAGAAGGTGCCAGCTTTTACCTGATCGGCTACACGATGAGCGCGGCCAACATCTTTTGTCCATACGGCTCCTGCTAAGCCGAACCGACTGTCGTTTGCTATGGCAATGGCATCGTCTTCATCTTTAAATGGGATGGCCACAACCACAGGACCAAATATCTCTTCCTGAGCGCAGAACATGTGGTTTTTGCCTTTTAAAACTGTCGGATTAACATAATAGCCATTGCTCTGTGGCACGCTTGGTAAACCGTTTTGTATGATAGTAGCGCCTTCTTGTGCGGCGCTATCTAGCATGGTCGTTACATGCTTATATTGTTTGGCATTATGGATTGGACCAATCTGTGTCGCTTCATCTTGTGGGTTGCCAATAACAAAATGCTTAGCCGCTTGTGCGACGGCCTCACAGAAACGGTCGTAAATGCTTTCTTGTATCAATAAGCGCGATCCAGAAACGCAGCTTTGGCCTGCACCAGAAAAAATTGCTGCCTGAGCGCCTCGAACGGCAAGGTCTAAGTCCGCATCATCGAATACGATGTTGGCCGACTTTCCGCCCAACTCTAATACACAGGGAATGCCGCGTTCCGCAGCGGATACTGCAATACGCTTGCCGGTTGCCGGAGAGCCCACAAAGACGACTTTGCGTATATCCGCTTGTTTGATTGCGTTCTGTCCAGCGGTATGTCCATAGCCTGCAATGACGTTGATTAACCCTTTTGGAATACCTGCTTCGTGCGCTAATGCACCCAATAATAAGGATGAAATGGGCGTCAATTCAGAGGGCTTTAGAATCACCGCATTGCCTGCGGCAATTGCTGGTGCTAACTGCCAACCAGCAGTGAAAATAGGGGCGTTCCATGGCGTAATTTGTAGCACAGTCCCAAGTGGCTCGTATTTCACATAGTTAAGGTGCGAGGTAGGGACAGGGATGACTTCGCCGTGTAACTTATCGGCCCAGCCCGCGTAGTATTCGAACATCTCAGCGACTTTTAATACTTCGACTTTGGCATCACGAATGGGCTTATTAGAAGCGTAAGATTCGACGATGGCTAGGTCGTCCAGTAGGTCACGAACTTTCATGCCAATACGGTACATGATTTGCCCGCGAGCTTGAGCACTCATGCCCCACCAAACTTTACCAGCGTCTTTGGCGGCCTTGTTTGCTTTCATGATGATGTTTTCATCGGCATCAGAGTAACGGAATAATTCACTGTCGTCGTGAGCACGGCGAATGATAATGTCTTCACCTGAGCCTGGGATAAATTCACCATTAACGAAACTTGGTATGGTGTTGGCGTCTTTCCAGTAACGATGGATGATGGATTCAAATGCCGTTTTCATGCGTTGTCCTCTTTACCAAATAGCAGTGGATTAGTGCATTGTGCGATACAACAAAAATCATCACTGTCGGCGAGTTTGTGAATGCTGTCTTCCCATAGTTCTGCGCTTTTCATGGCCATTGGAAGCTCTACGTTAAGGCTTTGAGCGAGCGTTTTTGCTAATCCGACATCTTTGCGCATCAAGCCCATAGTGAAACCAGAATCGTAGGCTTTGGTCATCACCCAAGTTGGGAACATAGCTTGGCTGGCGGCGCTTCGACCGGAACCTGCATTGATAGCTTCGAGTACTTTTTCTGGGTCGACACCGGCCTTTTCCGCTAAGGTCAGGGCTTCTGCCGTAGTAATCAAATGGGCGGCAGCTAACATGTTGTTAGCGATTTTGGCGATATTACCCGCGCCAACGTCACCCACATGCACTCGCGTACTGCTCATAGCCTCAAGCACTGGTAAAACGTGTCGGTAGGCTTTCATATCGCCGCCGATCACCATGCTCATGGTGCCCGCCGCCGCGCCTGCTGGCCCACCGGAAACGGGAGCATCGAGAAAAGCTATGTCTCGCTTGACACACTCAGCGGCCACCATGCGACTTGTCTCTGGTACTGAGGTTGTGGTGTCTATGATGGTCGTTCCTGCAGTGACTAAATGGATTAGCCCGTTAGCACCTAGACACACGGCTTCTACATGTTCGGCTTTGGGTAAAGATAGAATAATAATGTCGCACTGCTCGGTGAGAATAGAGAGCTGACTTGCTGGTATTACCCCTTGTTCAACGGCTTGTTTGCACGCCGTTTCTGATAAATCGAAACCGATTACGGTAAAGGATTTTTTGACTAAGGTGGCCGCCATATTGCGGCCCATATTCCCCAGCCCAATAACGCCAATAGTGTGTGTCATAAATTGGATGCCTTTATATAAATGCCCGCTTCATAATGGCATTTTGGGAAAAATTGAAAATGTACCAGTCGCTTGTATTGTGTTGCGTTTAAAGCAACACAAGTTAGCAACGCCATGTACAGATGGTTAAAGCAGGGCGTTTGCTACCAATGCTGAGCCGACGTATGTGCCAGTGAAAACAAGAATGGAAATGGCCGCAATTTTGAAACCAGAGCGCTTAAACAAATCCACTTCCATTTTTGTTATTGCCATGGCCGCATAGGCTAAAACAGGGGTCACGATAGAAAGGAAGTTTAAGTTTTTGAGCTCGGCAAGAATGGGGGCTGAAACGGGCGATATTGGAAGGGTCAACAGTACGCTTATTAAGGATACCCATGCCACAGCAGGAAAACCAATGCGAACATATTTTGTTAGCAAGAGTCCGACCAATATCATTCCATAGATAATCAACATGGCAGGTAGGGCTTTGATTGGGTTGATACCTGTGCCTGCCCAGTTACTTGCCAAACTGACGATGGAAACCACCGCTAATACGACAAGACTTTCTTTAAAGCTTAGATACACTTCTTCTACTTTTGCTTCTATGGTGTTTTCAATATTAGTATTCATCTTAGTTTGCTCCTTTAGTCATGGCGCTGGTGGCTTTTTTTTCGCCTGATAGTTTTTTGTAGAACCATTCAGAAAAAGGCAATGCGATAAATATGGCAACGTAAAGTCCGGTTGCATTTGTTAGTAGATTACTCGCGCCAGCAAAAGCAAGGATTTCATTTTTCATAGAAGGGAAAGCAGTAGCTAATGTACCGGAACATGCAGCGGTCATACTGCCACTACCGACTCCGCAAGCCATGGCAAGGGCTCTTGGATCAAACCATCCAGTTGTTGCAAGAAATCCTGCTAGCATGGCAAAGTAAATAGTGCCGAACATAGTGCCCATCACATAAACGCCCATGACACCAATGCCTTCATGACTCTTTAAGCCGTAACGATCTGAAACCAGTGCAATGTTTGGTTCTCGAGCAATCGAGTACGTCGCCCCAATCGCTTCTCGACCCATTTTGAAAACCAGAACGGCAATTGGCATTGCAATTAGCATGGTGCCTAAATTCCCTAATTCTTGAAGTACCATTGCGCTTCCTGACTCCGCTATTTTAGGTAGAGCGGGACCAATAAGTGTTCCAAATTTAGCGATAAATGGCAGAATGCCTATGACAATAATAGGTGCTGCAATTGATGCATTTTTCTTATTAATGATCTTGCCAGAAAACTTTGTGATGTTTGGATTCACAAAAAGGCAAAGAATAAAAGCATAGAACAAAGGTAAAAAAAGCAACTTCGCATTGGCGACCGGAATGCTTTGAATTCCTATCAATTCGGACAGCGCAGATACAACAATAACGATCAAATGCAATCGCCAATTCAATAGTAAACCTATTGCTGTGGATTGAGTTTTCATTGCAAGGCTCCAGTATTTTTTTAGTAGTTGACGTATTGATAAAACGCTTTTATTCGTTGCTTTTTAATATCAACACTGTTGCTTTAAACGCAACGTAATTAAATGAGTAGCTATGTTTGTTATTAAGAATAAGTAAATATATGGGTTTCACGTTGGTTTTTTATGCACTTTTGTGGGACTTACTTGCACTCTTAAAGGTCGTAACTCGGTAAAGTTCTATGGAATAAAATACTCGGAAGATCATAGCCATACTGATTTTTCGCACTAATGTAGAGCCGTTTTAAATTACATGAATTTACGATAGAAAAAAGAAGGCGACTTTTAAGTGTAAGTTATATGCAAAAAAATGCTATATGATTATTTTTTTAGAATCAAAAAGTCTATGTAGAAAGGATTAAAAGAAACAGTATTAGAGTTCATAAAGACAAAGAGTTTATATTAATGGTGTTTTTAAGCGACGATGTATTGGGATGTAGGGCGGCCTCACACAACATAAGAAACCGCCCTTTGATATATTGATTAATGCAATTGATCCGGTGTCACAACGAGCCAATTTTTATCAGCCGTGACGGGTTGTCCCAATTTAGATTGCTGCTTAGCGGCATCGTCCCACCAAGCTTCCATTTGTTTCATGTATTTCTCTTTGCGGTTTACCCAAATGCGCATGCCGCCTTTGTCGGTGTCTGTGCCATTAAATAGCATGTAGCCATCGGAAAGTGGTGAGTCACCGGCTACAAGCACTGGTTTCTTCCATTGGTCAATCCAGCCAAGGATCGAGCCTAGTTTGCCTTCGTACCATGTCATCGGGTTCATCAAGAAAGCTGTCATTTGAAGGTCGAGATTTTTCTCTTGATTGTATGTTCCTTGTTTGATTTGCAGTCTAGATGTTGTCAAATCGCCTGTGTTTTTGTCTTTTAGCAGCATGTTTACGCCAATAACGTTTTCAGGTTTGACGTTGTAACCGTATTTGGGATCACTGGCGATCATGCGAACAATCTCTTCGCTCGCAGCTGTCATTACATAGACTTCAATGCCATTTTCTTGCAGACGATTATAAAGTTCTGTCATGCCAGCAAAAACCTTAGGTGTTTTCACGCTGCTTTCAACAACCTTGTTGCCATCGTAATAGGTGATAGGAACAGGCTTGTTATACGCCATCACTTCATCAACATAACCTTTCAGTTCTTTTAAAGTGAATCCTGCGAAGATCTGCGCTACCCATGGGTAACAAACTAAATTGTCGATTTCACAAAGACGGTAGTAATAGCTGTTTAGGCTTTCTTTATAATCCGCAGTGTCTTTAAAGGGGATGATTTTTAGGGATGGGTCCATTGTGTCGCGGGTTAATAAGCCTTTCATTTCCAGATAAGGCAAAAGTGATTCCTCGATATCGTACTGATAACTGGTGTTATCCATATCAAAGACAGCATAAGCGCCCGTATTTGCATTTTTTTCAATCATGTTATCTAACTCAGAGGCGACGTCTTTAGGCCAGTGAGTCAGTTCCGTAGCCTGCAGTGAAGCACTGCAAATAATGAGAGAAGTACAGAGAAGGGATGATAGTTTCATTTGGGCTCCTTATTTTATGACACCTAAGGGTAACCTTTATAGGCAATGGTAACTAACATCAAAACCGACAGCTTCTTGCTTAAGATATGTCTGTAAGATATTAACGGTCAGTAAATGCGAGCTTCATACCCAATAAAGCAAAACTTGCTGCAAAGGTTCGTTGCATATATTTTGCAACTTTAGAAGAGCCAATTAAGTATCGACGCGCTTTGCTTGCGAGTGTTCCATATAGAATAAAAACAATGAGCGTCATTGCCATAAAAATACCGCCAAGTAAAAGCATTTTACTGGTCGCTGAAGTTACATTTGAGTTAATAAATTGTGGTAAAAATGCTAAGAAAAAGATAGTCAGCTTTGGGTTTAAAACATTGATCAGGCAGCCTTTCAGAGCTACTTGAAATAAGTTGATGTTTTGCTCTTCTTTTTTCTCTAATGCTAATCCACCAGTTTCACGCCACATACACCAAGCCAGATAAAGCAAATAGGCAACACCGATAAATTTTACAACTTGAAAAGCCATTGCGCTGGTATTCAGAATAACAGCTAAGCCAAAAATACTGGCTAGCATTGAAGGCACTATTCCCAAAGTACAACCTAGCGCTGCAGAAAATGAAGCACGAGCTCCTTGAAACAGTCCTGTTGAAATCGTGTAAATCACTCCAGTGCCAGGAATGAGCACTAAAATTAATGAGGTAATTAAAAACTCTATGCTAATCATAATCCACGTCCTTCAATGCTTTTCGATAAAACCAGTTCTGTGACTTTAAGAGATTACAATAAAAGTATAACAACAAATATTATTATGTTTCAGGGGAGATGTATTTGATCATTATGCTCCAATCAGTAATCGGCTTTTCGAACCAAATAGATGCTTCAATTTCCCTATTAACCACACCGACCCATAGAACTGAAAGACGAACAAAAATACCGATGAAATAAGACTGTAGAGCACGGTATTGTTGGGTTCTATATAGCCTGCGTTAAGTAAAAAATATTTCGTATTTCCCCATATCATGCCCAATAATGGATGCAAAAAGAAAATTGCGAAGCTAATGGAGGCAAGCATGATTAAGTGTTTTCCAAGCGCTGACCAAACCCAATGCGAGCAAAAGCCAACCAGTAAAATACATAACCCCATTTTTTGAATAAACTGTAAATCGATACCACCCCATTCAAATGCCGTTTTGTGGAATCCCCCTGCATGAAATAAAACACCAGATTGCAGCCAGACTGTTGCGATCATCGTGATAACCGCAGCGACCAAAAAGTAGCTATAGTACTGCTTCATCCAATCTAAATATTGTGAGTACAGCATGCCCAATAAATAGAAGGGAGTGAAATACACCAATGACTGCAATACATTTACGTTATCTGCTGGGCGATGGATAACCACTGCAATAATAGTAAACGCTGCTAAAATAGAAAGCTGGGCAAATAATGGCAGTTTCAAATAGCGGAAATGCAGCCCTGAACATAAAAAAGTCGCCATAATGAAAGGAATGTACCAATGTGGGAACAATACGAATCCCTTTTGTAATACTTCCCAGCATAGGGCGAAGGCTTCTGGAACACTTGTCTGATCGACCAAGATAAAACCGAAGAAGTTTACGACAATAGCGAAAGCAGAGACTGCCAAAAACGGTACTAACACGTTCATCACTTTCTTCGACATAAAGCGGCGATAGTCAAAGCGTTGGGCAAAGATGTGATGAAAGAAAAAGCCAGAAATAAATACAAAAACGCCTGTGCCACCACGAACGATGTTCTCTAACCAAACTGGGAAACCGTCATTGGTATTTGTTACAGAATGTCCTAACACAATCAATGCAATGGCCAATCCGCGTAGATAATCAAATTCTATAACCCGAACGACCTTCTTGGCTTTTGTTGGACTTGATTTATCGACTGAAGGTTTTTGGGAGGCCTCGATATCCATCAGTGTGGGTTTTTGCGTAATGTTCACTGGCTTACATCCATGAAAGTAAGAGATACAAGCTATTAAGTCGCCAGTTTTGTTTCTAATCAATATAGTTTGCAGACAGAATCTAGAATTTTACGATAATCATGCATTTTCGACGATATTCTTACGGATTTAGCGACAGATATAGGTAAATGCTTGCCAATCTGCTAGAGTCGCGCCTACTATTATTTATGCCCCCTAACACTAGGAAATCATTTTGAACAACAACGATATTTTACGCCGCCTTCGCTATACCTTTGACCTAAAAGAACTAGAGATAGTTGATATCTTTGCTGCAGCAGATGGCATTGCATCGCAAGAGCAAGTTACTAGCTGGCTAAAGAAAGAAGACGATGCAGGTTATGTCGAAATGATTGATGTAGAGATGGCAACATTTCTAAATGGTTTTATTAACACCAAGCGTGGTAAACGCGAAGGTCCGCAATCTGAACCTGAAAAGCGCCTAACCAATAACGCTATCTTCATGAAGTTGCGTATTGCGTTAAACCTGCAAGCGGAAGAAATCCTCGATATCATGTCGCTAGCAGAATTCAATCTAAGCAAGCATGAACTTAGCTCGTTCTTCCGTAAGCCAGACAATCGCCACTACTGCGAATGCAAAGACCAAATTTTGCGTAATTTCTTGATGGGACTGCAGAAGCAGTTTCGAGTTTAATTTAATATAGATACTTATCTATAACACTCCCGCCATAAAATAAAACTGCTCTCAAATCTGTTAGCAGTTTTTCTTAAAAATTAGCCTCTTTTAATTCTATTGCTCTTTTATTTGTTTTTTTTTGCACTTTATGTACAAAGTTTGCACTATTTGGCTATTTCATTACGCTGCTCTTTGCGATATTGGCTTCCCATAATAAATATAAATGAAAAATACAGGGCGGTATCAATATGCTAATGAAAAATAAAGTCGCGCAAGCTGTTATCGTTGCCAGCCTTTCCTCCCAAGGGTTTGCTCTGGAATTAGGTGATTTTAATGGCACTCAATTTAGCGTAGGCGGTTATCTTAAGGCCGAAGGTGTGTTTAATAACCCTGACGAAAGCAATAGTACTTTTGAAGGAAGCGCAAGCCAGTCTCGTTTGAATTTCACCGCTAGTCGTAAAGAGGGTGATCATAACCTGAAGGGGTTTATTGAAGGGGACTTTAGAGGTGCATCTTCAGTGTTTCGTTTACGCCACGCTACGATTACGGTTGATAACTTAACTATTGGTCAAACATGGACTGGACAATTCTTCGCTAATGCGCCGTTTGATACAGAAATGATTAATTTCTATGGAACTGGAATTGGTACTGTTTCGGGGAATGGCTCGGTTGTGAGACCTGATCTTGTTGTACATTATGCAAAAGACGGTATGCGTCTAACCTTACAAGATCCACTTTACAATGAAGCTCATTATCCTGATATGGTGGCAGCTTATACTCATCGTACATCAGGCGGTCATGCCTTAAACGTTGCAGTTACAGGCCGTGATGTTAGCTTGAATAATGGTGATTCTGAGTTTGGGGCAGCACTGTCATTGGCCGCAAAATTGAATTTTGGCGATACTAGTGTAACGCTGAGTGGTTTTTCTGGTGAAGGTGCTGCAATATATGCAGGCTGGGGTTATAACGGTGCTGCAGGAACTGCTGCTACATCAGAATTAGACGGCAATGGCGATTTAGTGACTGTCAGTGGCTTTTCAGCGGGCATTGGTCATAAGATAAGCGACAAACTTCGAGTTAACCTACGTTACGGCCAAGTAACTTCTGATGAAGTGAACTCAACTCTGGCCGATGACACTCTTAAAACAACAACAGCAAACATGATTTACACTTACCTTCCTGGACTTGAGCTTGGTGTAGAGCTACGTGATCAAAACGCAGCCTCCAATAGTGCTCCGAGCGGCAACATAGCAACTCGTCCAGCAGGTCAGCAAGTAGAAGTCATGGCTATGTATAAGTTTTAATAAAGAGCACTGACAAGAACAGACTGGGCTTTACCCTTTTGCCCAGTTTGTTTTTTTTAACTCTTAATCAATACGAAAAATCACGTAATGTTTGTGAAGGTAACTCCCCAATTTGCTCACGGTATTGAGCCGAAAATCTTCCTAAATTAGTAAAACCATACTTTAGTGCAACTTGTGTCACATTTTTAATACGCTCATTGTTTTTCAATTCAGAATGTATACTTTCTAATTTGAGACGACGAATGTAAGCAGAAGGTGTGAGTCCTGTCTCTCGTTCAAAAAGATTGTAGAGTGACTTACGACTGATTTGGCACAAATGGGCTAATTCATCGATTGCTATGTCAGTTGTAATATTATCCAACACATAATTGCGAATACGTTCGATATGGCGATGTAACGATTTGTTAGGAAGGGTGCTTGGGCCAACATTGCTATCAAACATATTTAAAATTCCACTGTTTAATAGTCTGCAATAATAAATCAATGCTCGTTCATAGAGCTCATCTTTATCTTGCTGCAATATGTCGTTTAGCAGATTAAACAAAGGCCCTGTCAGCGGGAATTGGCTTACTTTTGAATCGAACTGAATTGGATCTAAAGAAGATAAATAACCAAACTCTCGTGCTGTTTGATTTAAAAAATCAGTAGGAATTTTAACAATAAGCTTTCTACAGTCAGCTGAATCATTTGCCTCAAAACGGGTTTTTGGCATTATGAAAATAGAATCCCCTGCCTTAAGAATGCGCTTCCCATTTTGATGCTGCTCGACGCTATGACCTGCTAAAATCACGTGTAGAAAATAAGCGTTTTCTACATTGGAAGAACTAACGTGTGTAGCAAGGCCTACTGCATACTCTAAAATAGAAAGCGGTCCGAATTCTTTAAATCTCAAGGTAGTAAGCCTTTCTTGAGGCATACTTTGAATAAAATGATGCTCACCAAAACCCTTATCCAATAAAATACTAGCAAGAGTTTGTGCTGAAGCGTCTGCAACCTGAAGGTCGCAGGCAGAAAAATCAAACTTCATATTTACACACCAATGCATTAATTATTTTTATAAGTCAGCAATCTAGGTAAAACTTTGAATTCGTTTTACAGCGTCTATGAAGTGTAATACTTGGTGCTTTGAGTTAGTCATCCAATTTTGAGGTTAGCACATCAATTATTGATATAGTAAACAATATTAATATAAACAATGTTATGCGCCCTGATGAATCAGGCAGTAGATAGGTCATAGAAGAGGAGTAGTTAACGTGATCGCAAGAGAGTGGAAAGCCCGTTGCCCAATGGCTAAAAAAGAAGGTTTCATTGCTTACTTATATGAAACAGGTGTGAAAGACACATCTGCTACCGAAGGTTTTAAAGGGGCTCAAATTTTTGGTCGAGAAGTGGACGAGTTAACGTTCGAGGTAACTCTGATTACTTATTGGCCGACTCGTGAGTCTATTATTGCTTTCGCCGGTCAGGATATTGAAGTTGCCAAACTTTACCCAGAAGATGATGAATATGAGCTAGATCCAGATACCTTTGTTCGTCATTACGATGTGATAGAAAATCATTGGGTTTAACTCTGATCATAATGCCCACCAAGAGCGAAGATATAGATCTCTATTTCTAATAGAGAAGAACCGAAAATTCGACTTGGTCTCTTGAGCCTGCTTGGTCTATTAACGTGAGTTGATAGTTGCCGGATTTTAGGTCTTTTAATGTGGTTTTTCTTTGCTGGTCGGGTAGCAACACGCCGTTTAAAAACCAGTAAAAAGGCGCTTCTCCTCCTTCCGCAGAAAGGGTGATTTCTTGGTTTTGTTGCTTCGGTAGCTGGAACGCATCCTGATTTGCAAGCCCGTAGATACGCACGGCAGATTGACTGACTAGATTGCCTGTTGTTTCACATCTAGGATCCCAGCTCGGTATTCGAGATGAACGGCGTTGTTCCAAGCTTAGCCAATTATCCAAGGGCGCAGGCCAAACGGTTACCTTATGACGTTTGGCGTTAACCTGACAGCTTATATTGACTCGTAACTTGGAATCATCTGCTTGCCAGAATTGAAATTCAGATTGGTTGAATGGCTGCTGTAGCGACGCAGTGTTATACCAAGTCTTAGGAATGGTGCCGTCAAGAATATAAGCACTGTGGCTCTCCTCACAAACCGTTTTAACTATGTCACCTTGTGGCCAGCATATGTCTACTTTAGACACGCTGTCGGGCATCAGAGGATCTGGGCGTCGATCATTGAGCCGTTGATAAATATTGTTTAATAACGGCACTGCGGTAACTTGACCGTAATGGCCGGGCATGGGAACACCATCGGGTCTGCCAATCCAAACGCCTAATGTATAATGTTCGCTCACCCCAATCGCCCACGCATCGCGGAATCCATAGCTTGTTCCGGTTTTAACCGCCAAGCCAGAAACAGAACCTGGATTATCTAATAATATTTTTCGAATAACCCAAGCAGCGCCCTCGCTCAAAAGAGGTTGCTGTGATTGTTTATCTTCAGTACTAAAACGCAGATGCTGTGCTTGGCCTTTGTTTCCAATACTGGTGTAAGCATAGACAAGATCTTCTAAATCAGAGCCAACGCCACCGAGAGCCACCGCCAAATTAGGCTTCGCTCCGGTCGGGAGTTTCAACTCGATGCCTGCTTTTTTCATTTTTAAGAAAAAGTAAATGGGCTTGAGCTGCTCCAATACTTGTACCGCTGGAATATTCAGGCTTGCTTGCAAGGCATGAGCAACGGATACTGGCCCACTGACACCACCATTGAAGTTGTCGGGTTGATAGTCCCCGAACTTGAGAGGCACATCCATTAATAAGCTTTCGCTATGAATTAAGCCTTCATCCAATGCCATGCCGTAAATAAAGGGTTTAAGTGTTGAACCTGGCGAGCGAGTAGCCTGAACCATATCCACGTAAGCGAAACGGCTGCTGTCATTGAAATCGGCTGATCCCGCGTAGACTTTCACCTTGCCTGTTTCGTTTTCGACAACCAATGCGGCTGCCGAAACTTTCTGACCAATACCATGGACATAATTTCTGAGCAAATTGCTGATCTGACCTTGCCATTGAGAGTGTATAAAAGTTTCTATCTGGGGCGATTTGTTGTGTGTCACTAACCTGCGAGCGAGCAAGGGTGCAGATTGATAGTCTTGTTTGGTTACAGCGGGAATGTCTTCGATTAACGCATCGTTTAAGCGCTCCGCAGACCACTCTTCCAGTGTTACTAAGCGGCGCATCAATTTGTCCCGAGCTTGCTGGGCGCGTTCGTTATGTCGGTCTGGTCGGTAATAACTGGGCGCTTGCGGCAAGACCGCCAAAAGTGCTGCTTGGGCGTCAGTCAGTTGTTTTACCTTATGGCCAAAGTAACCCAAAGAAGCGGCTTGAATGCCTTCATAGGTGCCACCAAAAGGCGCATGGTTGAGGTAATAGGTGAGGATGTCTGCTTTGCTAAAGTGCCATTCTAACTGCAGAGCACGGACGATCTCTTTGAGTTTTCCCCATACGGTTCTGGCCTCTGGATAGCGAATACGAGCCACTTGCATGGTTAACGTTGAGCCACCAGAGACTATTTCTCCTGTGCTAATCCATTGCCAAGTGGCACGAATGAGAGCAAAAAAATTGACGCCGGGGTGATGGTAAAAATATTGATCTTCGTAAGTGATCAGCGCTTCTAGGTAGTTTGGGGAAACCTCGTCTAAGGTAACAGGAAAGCGCCATACGCCGTTGTCATCAGCAAAATTACGCAAAATCGAACCATCCTCGGCGAGAACAGTTTGACTCAGAGAGCGGGATTCTAAATCGACTGGTACAACCCAGTCGTATAACAAGAAAGACAAAAACAACAGTATTCCGGTGATAGGCAAATAAGCCCATAACCGGAATCGAGCCTTAAAACGAGCCATTAACGAGGCAGTATTTCCAAAGTATTAATCGACGTACCAATGGCACGGTAATTAGGACGATACATATCTTCTACAAAGGGCGGTGCAACCTGATAAGTACCCGGTGTGACAGCTCGGGCTAGGTAATAGAGCTTCTTCACGGATTTATCGGAAAGGCTCACGGAAGCCACAAAGCGATCATCCCGATACTCTTGATACAGCAGGTTATTTTCACGGAAGTAGCTACCAAGCGGCTTTTCGTCAATCATAATGCTATCCAAATCGACGCTGGCATTGCTTAGGTTTTGGTTCTCTAATTCCAAGCCCGCTGGCAAAAGATCAACTATCAGGGCATCAGGAATGCGTAAGTCATCATCAACTGTGGCAACGTTTAATTCCACAATGACCAAATCGCCACTGGTTAATGTGGTTGGCGTCGTCGGTTTGCCAGTTAGGTCGTAATACTGTCGGCTAATGCGCAGCCCTTCGCTGTATGGCTCTGGGGTGTTTTTAGGTGCGCCTTGGTATTGCAGGCTGACATACAATTTTTGGTCGTCTGCGGTAATGCCTTTGAGCTTGCGCAATTGGTCTGCATCAAACACAGAATTGAATGCCTGTTCTTTTACTAGCGACTGTTCGTCAGATGGTAATTGGATGGTGGCGCGCCACTCACTGCTTTTTTGTGCGTACTGACTTGCGACCTTCAATAAAGCGATGCGCTCTTGAGTACTGAACCAACGCTTGCTTTGTAGGCTCTTAATCATCTTATCGGCAAGGTTTCCGTCATCCAGTCCGAGTTCTAAGGCAACTGCAAGACTTAAGGCTTGGTCACGCATCACAGAGCCATAATCTCGGTAATAAGCGTAACGCTTACGTTGGGTGTTTAATGCTAGCTGGCGTGCTGTTTCTGCTCGGTTTTTATCATTTAATTGGCTTAAGGCGCCGGCTAAGTGCATCCAAGCAAGTCCAGATTCGTTTAGTTCTGTTGTCGATGATTGATCAAAGAGTCGGCGCACAAAGCTCAAGCTAATAGCATCCGCTTTGGCTAAGACAAACGCGGCATAAGCGCGATAGGAGAACTGATAATAATCAGAGCTTTCGCTCCACATGTCGCTTTCGGGGTTATTGTTGACAAAGAAGGTCAATCGTTTGATCGCACGGCTCAGCATATCGTCATCAATGACAATGCCTTGTTTACGCGCATCGACTAAAAACTCTGTAGCATAAACGGTGCCCCAGCGAGATTCCCAACTGCTCGAATCCCAGTAACCGAAGCCGCCATTGCTCAATTGCTTTGACTTAAGTTTTTCGATTCCGTCCTGGATTTGCTTTAGACGGAAGGCTTCGCTAAAGGGTTGCTTAAATTCTTGTTCAATACTGTCATTCAAATCGAGCTGATTGACCATGTCTTCGTTTAACAATAGCCAAGGATAGGTCGAGCTGGTGGTTTGCTCTAAACAGCCATAAGGATATTGTAATAAGTTCTCGAATTGGCTTCTAAAGTTGATCGCAGGGCGATTAGAAATCGTTAACATTGCTTGAACACTGTTGTCTCGCAATGAGCTGATATCAAAGCTCGGCTTCCATTGCTCGCCTGGTTCTAGCGTCGCACGTAATTGATTCGTTGCCCAAGGATAAGGGCTTCGTACGCCAAGTCGCCACGCTCGCGTGATATTGATGTCGTCGCCATTGGTGGCATTAAGCGTAATAACACCTTGGCCTTCCATGTCAGCCCCTGTGATAGGAATGGAAAGCACGGTTTTTTCTTTATCGGCAAGCTCTAGGCTCTGCTGCAAACCTTCGCTAATGACAGCGCCATTTACTTCCACACTGACATCAAATGTCTGCTTGGCATCGGAAAGGTTGTGCAGGTCAATGCTGATTTGGCTCTTATCACCCATGGCAAGAAAGCGCGGCATGGTAATTTGCGAGACAAGCTTGTCCGCGACAATCATTTCTTTATGGGCGCTGCCGTAACTGTGATCGCCATAGACCACAACCATCCATTCCAATTTGCCATTGAAATTAGGCAGATCAAAACTGACATCGGCTTCGCCATTGACGAGAGCAACCGGCTCACTCAGGAAGGAGATAATTTGCACATCAGATTTTGGTTTTTTACCGCCGCGGCTGAGCTCTGCATCGGATTCATTAAAGGCATCGCCACCAAATTTCTGGCGAATCATGTCATAACCTAGGTTATTTATGATCTTGCCATAGATATCGAAATACGCCGATTCAAAACGGCGCGGAGCATAAAAATACTGCTCAGGTTGAGGTGGTTTATAGCGCGTAATATTCAGCACACCTTTATCAACAAGAGCGACCGTTGCATAAAGTGGTTGATTCCCAAGTTCTGATATATTCGCTACCTTAATATGTGCGCTAACTACTTTGTTTGGCTGAACTTTTTCTTCGGTGGTCAGCTCTACGTCGGCAATGGCATCTGGGCGAATGATGGGTAAGTGCACCATCCCTAAGGCGCGTTTTGGTGCGACTTCGGTGACTTGGTCCGCTGGCGTTAACACCATCACCGTGACGTATAAGTCGTGTCGATTCCAATTTTGTTGTACATCGAAGCTAACTTCATTTGTGCCTTTTTCGATGTTCTTATGCAGGCTGTATCGAACTCCGTTAGTGGATTCCACATTGATAATGCCATCGCCAGCCACTGGGCTGGTTAAACGCAAAGTTGCTTTATCGCCTGGCTCGTAGTGGTGTTTATCTAATGACATTTGCAGCATGTCGGGTTTTAAATTGCTGCTACTTTGGTTATCCCAACTCCATTCTGTCTCAAACTCAAAGGTGCTCTTTGTTCCCGTTTCAGAGGTGACTTCCAAAATATACGTGCCCCATTGCACAGGGAAATCAACGGTGACAGCGTCGTTTTTCACGTTAATATTTTCATTACCGACCGTATAAATATGGCTCTGATAATTCCAGTACCAGCCTCGGGATTCGTTGTATTCCCAGAAGTATTCGCGGTAATTTCGAGACAGGCGAACACTGAGCTTGTCAGCAACCGGTTCCCCTTCTTGATCGACACTTAATAATTTAAATTGCAACGTTTCATTGGACGCTGGTCGATCTTTAAATAACGGCTGGATGCCAACCAATTTTTCGTAGCTTGGTAATTGTATGATGTTCTGATTGCGCGTTACCGGACGGCCGCCACTTTCGTAAACGCTGGCGCTGACAAGATAGCGCAATGGTACTGGCGTGTTGGCCCAATTGTCGGGGATGGAAATCACTCCTTTGCCATCTTTATCCAGTTTGATAGGGGCTGTTTTCAGCGTGCGGCCATTGATTTTTTCGTTGGCATTGCCGAAGTAGTAATCTTTTAGCGACGGAAACGGCGTCGTCGAAGGTGTGACAGTGATAACCGCATCGGCATCATTGCCTGCTGCAGGCGCGCCATAGAGATAATCGCCTTGAATCGGAACATCAAAACGGCCTTTTGGAGCATAGCGAGTTTGATTAGGAACATCATCGTAAAAGGACAGCGTTAGGGTTTCCGGTAAAAAATCTTCGACCTGAAACCAATAGGTATCCACATAATCGTCATTAATACTGACTTCAAGACGCCATTTTCCTGTTGGCGCGTTGTCGTCTAACTGGAAGTCTGTTTGATAAAGGTTGGTGCTGTCAGGTTGCCAAGTGAACTGTTTTTTGTGTTCGCCACGAGCATCGTAAAGCTTGGCCTGCAGGGGCAAATTCGCCACTTTTTGGCCGTCAAAATCGCGCAGTAATAAATTAATCGAGACGTTTTCACCAGGGCGATAAAGGTCTCGCGGGCCGTACATAAACATCTGGTAAGGGCGATGTAAGCTTGGCACATTTGGGTAGGCGGATAAGTCTAATTCATCACGGTCTAATTTTAAGAAGGTAATGCTGTCGCCATGACGAGCAACCACGGATTGTGGCAAGTCGTTGGTCGATAATTGATAGCTGCCATCTAGACCACTTGTGGCGGTTTGATCGTGCGCCGCTTGTTTATCTGTTTTTGGCCATAAAAAGCGTAAGTTCACACCAGACATTGGTTTCGCAGAAGCAATGGAGTGACTGTAAACCACCAAAGAATCTTTGTATTTTCTGGCGTGTAAACCGATGTCTGTGATGGTGAAAACCGCCGTGTCGTAGGCGTAGTCATAATCACCTGGCTTGCGGATAACGGCCACATAAATGCCTGGGGCGTTTTTTTCTAAGACAGGATCTAGGTTTAAATTGTAGGTCTTACGTTGATTGGCTTTGGCATCATTTTCATAGCGTGCAGAATGGACTAAATCGGCGTACTTTTTTAACCGATTGAGGCTGTAGTAATCATTCATTCCTTGGAAAGACGTTTCATCAAGAAAACGATCTAAAGCGTCATCACGAACCCGAAATACATCTAAGTCCACCGATTTTTGATTGATAACAGTGACTGGAATGCCATTTTGAATATTACCGACGAGAAAGCTGCCTTTACCGGAAAAATTGGCGCCGGGAACGATTGCACGGGTTTTAACTGTTCGTTCAAAGCTATGAAGATTGCCTTCACTGTCTTTCTCGGTTAGTACTTTTCCCGCAAGCGATTTTGGTTTTGCGTCGACTTTAATGGTGTATTCGGTGCTGGGTTCAACAAATGGCAGTACCCATTGGCGACCATTATTTTGCGGTATCCAGATATTGCCAGTGGTGGGATTGGGTGTTACAGAAATAGATTTGCTTAGGTCGCTTTGAGGATCAATCGAATCGGTAAAGCGAATAACCAATGCGGGCGCGTTGTCTTGAGTGGTTTCACTGACATCTGATATATAAAAATCCGCCGCGTGGAGCGTGCTGGAAAGCAGTAACAAACTCATCCAAATTAGGTGAAGACCGGATAGAACTGACCGCATGACAAGCATCCCTTTTGCGTTTATATGAAGCGGATTCTATTAGCTCATACTATGGGTTACAAGGTGCAATAGATCACGGATTATGACATGAACGAAGGGCGGGCATTAAAGTAGATCAAAAAAACGCCCTTTCGGGCGCCTTTAAAACTCATATATCTTAGATTGGTTTGCTTACGCAGCACCCACCTCAATAGCTTCAATACGATTCTCTTCCACAGCATGACAAGCAATCATGTGGCCTTGTTCTTGCTCCGCTTGATCGTCTAATCGTAGCAATGGCGTTTCGGTTTTACAGCGGTCGTTGGCATAGCTGCAGCGTCCGTGGAAAGCACAGCCAGAAGGTGGATTGAGCGGTGAAGGCAGTTCGCCTTGCAGCTTAATACGAACGCGACGTTTGTCTGGTGAAAGCTGTGGCGTACTAGACAACAAAGCTAAGGTGTAAGGATGTTTTGGGTTCTCGAACAGCTGTTCGCGAGTCCCTTGTTCAACCACTTTACCTAGATACATCACCATGACGTCGTCGGCGATGTGTTCCACCACAGACAAATCATGAGAGATGAACACATAGCTCAAACCAAACTCTTCCTGCAAATCCATCATCAAGTTCAATACTTGCGCCTGAACCGACACATCCAGCGCGGACACAGGTTCATCGGCCACAATGACATTTGGGTCGAGCATCAAACCACGAGCGATAGCGATACGCTGGCGTTGACCACCAGAAAACATGTGTGGGTAACGGTCGTAATGTTCGGTTTTTAAGCCGACTTTCGCCATGATCGTGAGAGCTTTTTCTTTGCGCTCTGCTTTGGAAAGCTTGGTATTAATCACCAATGGCTCTTCCAAAATAGCACCGATCTTTTTGCGTGGATTCAGCGAGCCATAAGGATTTTGGAAAATGATTTGGATCTTCTGACGTAGCTTCGCTTGAGCGTCTGCGCTTAAGGTTAGTAAGTCTTCACCAAGGTGCGCTAGCTTGCCGCTGGTTGGAGTTTCAATCATGGTAAGCATGCGGCCAAGGGTGGATTTACCACAACCAGATTCGCCTACTACCGCCAAGGTTTTGCCTTTTTCAAGATTGAAGCTAATACCATCAACGGCTTTCACTACCGCGTCAGGCTTAAACAGACCTTGTTTGACGTGGTAATGCTGTTTTAAATCTTCGGCTTTCAAAATTAACTTGCTATCGGATTGGTTCATGCGGCTGGTCTCCCTTCGCGGTCCAATGGCGTATGGCATTTCACTTGGCGATCAAGGTCGCCTTGGTTCGCAGGTTCAACCTTGCGACAATGGTCCGTCGCATAAGGACAGCGTGGGCTGAGCAAGCAACCCAATGGGCGATCATATTGACCTGGAACCACTCCTGGTAACGCTTCAAGGCGTGCTTTGCCGGAGGCAGACTCAGGCAAAGAAGCCAGTAAGGCTTGCGTGTATGGATGTCTTGGGGTGCTAAAGACTTCCGACGCTGGACCAGATTCAACGATTTGTCCTGCGTACATAACGATAACGCGATGAGCCACTTCGGCCACAAGAGCCAAATCGTGAGTGATCAACACCAAGCCCATTTGCTTCTTGCGTTGTAGCTCGATCAATAGATCTATGATCTGTGCTTGAATGGTCACGTCTAGCGCGGTTGTCGGCTCGTCTGCGATCAATAAGCGTGGATCACAGGCAATAGACATGGCAATCATCACACGCTGGCTCATGCCGCCTGACAGCTGATGAGGGTAATTATCCAAACGTGATTCCGGTGCCGGAATGCCTACTTGCGTTAATAACTCAATAGCGCGCGATTTTAGTTCTTTCTTGCTGCCGCCTTGATGTGTCTTTAACGCTTCAATGATCTGGTAACCCACAGTGAAACATGGGTTAAGGCTGGTCATCGGATCTTGGAAGATCATCGCAATGTCGGAGCCAGTTAGCTTACGACGTTGCTTTTCTGGCATGGCTTGCAGATCTTGACCATCGAAGGTCAACTGATCTGCGCTGACTTTTCCAGGGAAGTCGATCAAGCCCATGATAGACAATGAACTTACACTCTTTCCTGAGCCAGATTCCCCAACGATGCCGAGAACTTCCCCTTCTTCGACCTTGTAACTAATGTTATCTACGGCGCGAAAACTGCCGAAGGTAACGCTTAAATTTTCCAACTGTAACAGTGACATAACAACCTCTCTTACTGTTTCAACTTGGGATCAAGGGCATCACGCAAGCCATCACCCATGAGGTTAAACGCCAGTACTGTGATCAAAATCATCAAACCGGGGAAAGTAACCACCCACCAAGCGCGCTGAACAAACTGCAACGCATCGGCTAACATCGAACCCCATTCTGGGGTTGGTGGTTGTGCGCCAAGGCCAAGAAAGCCAAGGGCTGCCATATCTAGGATGGCGCTGGAGAAGCCTAACGTTGCTTGCACGATTAACGGTGCTAAACAGTTTGGCAAAATGCAGACAAACATCAAACGCAGCGGACTAGCGCCGATGACACGAGATGAGGTGACATAATCGCGAGACATTTCTGCCATGGTTGCTGCACGGGTTAAGCGTACATAATGTGGCAGCGAGACAATGGAAATCGCCAACGCCGCATTCACAATGCTTGGCCCTAAAATCGCTACGATCGCAATCGCCAACAATAAGCTTGGCATTGCCAACATGATATCGACGATACGCATGATGGCTGTGTCTATCATGCCTCTGAAATAACCTGCTACTAGACCAAGTAGAATGCCCATTATCAAAGACGCAGTTACCGCCACAAGGCCAACGGCAATAGAAAGACGTGAACCATAAATCAAGCGAGACAAGATATCTCGGCCCACATCGTCCGTACCCAAAACAAAAGACCAGTTACCGCCGTCTAACCAAGCGGGTGGCAATAACAGCGCATCACGATATTGGTCAGATGGGGAATGCGGCGCAACAAAGTTAGCAAATACCGCCATGAAGCAAATGATCGCAATAACGATCAAACCTGCCACCGCGCCTTTGTTGCTACTGAAATAATGCCAAAACTCTTGGAATGGCGTCATTGGCACAGGTGCGGTCAATGGAATGTCTGTCGTGGACGTTTTTGTAGATGTTGTCATAAACGCCTCCTTATCGGCTGTGTCGAATTCGTGGGTTAACAATGCCGTAAGTGATATCTACCAAGAGATTCACGACAATGATGATACAAGCGACAATCAAAATACCGCCTTGTACAACGGGGTAATCACGGCGTCCGATAGACTCGATTAACCATTTACCAATGCCCGGCCAAGCAAATACGGTTTCGGTTAGAATCGCACCAGATAACAAAATACCCACCTGCAAACCAATTACGGTAATCACTGGGATCAAGGCGTTACGTAACGCATGAATTACGATGACTCGCCAAGGAGCGATGCCTTTCGCTCGAGCGGTACGAATGTAATCTTCGCTCAATACTTCTAACATAGAAGAACGTGTCATACGGGCGATAACCGCCATAGGAATGGTGCCGAGAACGATACTTGGCAAGATCAGATGCGAAACGGCAGAAGAAAACGCGCCTTCTTCACCTGATAATAATGAATCAATTAACATGAAGCCGGTAACGTCGTCTATCCAATACACCACGTCGATCCGTCCGGATACCGGTGTCCAACCCAGGTTAACGGAAAATACCAACATCAATAACAGCGCCCACCAGAATATGGGCATTGAATAACCGGTGAGAGAAAACGTCATCACCGAATGATCAATCACAGTTCCCCGTTTAACCGCGGCAAAAATGCCCGCAGGCAAACCAATCAGAATCGCAAAAATAGCGGCACAAAATGCTAACTCAATGGTAGCTGGAAAAAGCGTTAGGAATTCTTTCATTACCGGTTCTCTGGTAATGAGGGAGTTGCCTAAATCACCTTGTAAAACGCCAGTGACATAGTGGTAATACTGAACATATAACGGCTGATCAAAGCCTAGTTGAGCACTTAATTCGGCGTGGCGTTCTGCACTCACTCCGCGTTCGCCGGCCATGACTTCAATTGGATCACCGGGGATTAAGCGAATAAGGGTAAAAGTCAGCAAGGTAATCCCGAGAAAGGTCGGAATGACGAGGCTTAAGCGACGGAAAATAAATTGGAACATAAAGGACTGGCTCTCTTGGGATGTTATGCGATCGAGCAATCTGCTCGGTCAGCAAAACACTTACTCACGTCCCAGCGAGTAAGTGTTTTGTTGTCCAAAGGACATATTTCTAAACGTTGGTTATTTGCTGACGTTGTAGAAGTAGTGACCGCCAAGTGGGTCAATTTTGTAGCCTTTAACTTCTTTACGAATTGGCTCGTAAACCACTGAATGAGCGATAGTGATCCATGGAGCTTCACGTTTGAAAACAACTTGAGACTCTTCGTACAACTTAGTACGTTCTGCTTTATCCGAAGTTTGTTTCGCTTTTAGAAGTAAGTTGTTGAACTCTTCGTTACACCACTGCGCACGGTTAGCACCACCAACAGCATCACAACCTAACAATACATATAGGAAGTTATCTGGGTCACCATTATCACCAGTCCAACCTAGCAACACGGTATCGTGCTCACCTTTCTTAGAACGGTTTAAGTATTCACCCCATTCGTAAGAAACGATTTCTGCTTTCACACCGATTTTGGACCAGTCTTCTTGCATGATTTCAGCCATACGACGCGCATTTGGGTTATATGGACGTTGTACTGGCATTGCCCAGATATTGGTTGAGAAACCATCTGGATAACCCGCTTCAGCAAGTAATTTTTTCGCTTTTACTGGATCGTATGGGTAATCAACAACGTTTTTGTTGTAAGACCACATAGTTGGTGGAATTGGGTTTTTAGCGACTTTACCAGCGCCTTGGAAAACAGCATCGATGATCGCGCTCTTGTCAGTAGCTAAGCTTAGTGCTTGGCGAACACGAGGATCAGTGAATGGTTTTTTCTGCGTGTTAAATGCCAAATAACCAACGTTCAAGCCTTCTTGGCTCATTAGGTTGATATTTGGATCCGCTTCCATTTGCTTAAGATCAGCTGGGTTTGGATACGGCATAACATCACATTCGCCCGCTTTCAATTTAGCGTAACGAACAGAAGCGTCTGGTGTGATAGAGAAAACAAGACGATCGATTTTTGCTTTACCTTGCCAGTAGTCTTTAAACGCTGTGTAGCGGATCAAAGAATCTTTTTGATACTGAACTTTTTGGAAAGGACCAGTAGCAACTGGATCAATGTCCAATTTTTCTGGTGTGCCGGCTTTCATGTAAGCGTCGGCTTGTTCTTTAGAGAAAATAGACGCAAAGTCCATTGCAAGGTTAGCAATGAAAGGCGCTTCTGGTTTCGTCAAAATGAATTTCACTGTGTAGTCGTCGACTTTCACCATCTCTTTAATCAAGGTATCCATGCCCATACCAGTGAAGTATTCGTAAGAGCCGCCTGACACACTGTGGTAAGGATTTTCTTTGTTGCCTTGACGGTCAAAAGTAAAGATTACGTCGTCGGCATTAAAATCACGTGTTGGTGTGAAGTCTTTAGAAGTGTGAAATTTCACGCCTTTACGCAAATGGAAAGTGTATTCAAGGCCATCGCTTGATACATCATAGCTTGTTGCTAAGCCTGGTTCAGTTTCTGTCGTACCCAATTTGAATTCGACTAAACGG
This sequence comes from Marinomonas polaris DSM 16579, assembly GCF_900129155.1. Taxonomy (GTDB): domain Bacteria; phylum Pseudomonadota; class Gammaproteobacteria; order Pseudomonadales; family Marinomonadaceae; genus Marinomonas; species Marinomonas polaris. Next base: position 275,196 of record NZ_FQVF01000004.1, on the reverse strand, counting down.
TTGAACATGTTTTTCGATGTCGCATCGAAAGTAGTACCAGCAGTATAAAATGCCGGGTTAAAGCCCTCAGGGCTACCTTCTGAACAATAAACCAGTGTTGTTGCAGCGTGAGCGGAAGTGCTGATTGCTCCAGCGGCCATGAGTGCAAGCGTCAGTTTTGCTAACCCTTTTTTCATTGTAACTCTCCATTAGCATAATTATATTCGTGTCGAACACGTGGGAAGTCGAATCAAGGTATTCGTTACTTTTGTGATTATCTTGGCAGGGTTAAGAGCCATCTTTGTCGTTCGAGTCTTTTACAGTTTTAAAACAAACCCCATCCAAACTCCTAGTTCGAATGGGGTTGCTCTGCCTCGTCCCTGAGCCCCCTTTAGCTATAAATGATGAGCCTGAATAAACAGAAGCATCAAAAATAGCGTCTCTGAAGATTACTCAAGCCAATTTAAATAACCAATCGAAATAACGATATGGCCTATGCGTGTAATGAATACAGAATCTCTATAACGAAGGGGAAGCCTTGAGCACAAAGGTTTTGCAGGAAAAAACATAAGTAAGGAATGTGAAAGAAAAAGGACAATTTTTTATAAAAAAGTTTAAAAAGGAGATGAGACATGAGGTTGCCAACTAGTTTGTTGGCCTTTAGGAAGACCGTTTAATGCTCCATCACCGAAACATTAAACGACCTAAAACACTAAAATTAGGCTTTTTTATCGAGCGCTTTCACTAGAACAGAGGTGTCTTGACGACCACGACCTTCTGCTATTAGTGCTTGGTAATCCTGATCAACGGCCTGGGTTAATGGAATCTTGATGCCCATTTTTTCAGCTTGAGCAAGACACAGACCTAAATCCTTATGCATCCATTCAATGGCGAAACCAAAGTCAAACTCGTTTTTAGCCATGGTTTCGCCGCGATTCTCTAATTGCCAAGAACCCGCAGCGCCATGTTTTAAAGTCTCAACTAATGAAGCGATGTCTAAACCGGCTTTCTGAGCAAAGCGAATCCCTTCAGACAAACCAGACAACACGCCGCCAATAAGAATTTGATTGACCATTTTTGCTATCTGACCATTACCCACTGAGCCCATTAAGCTGGTGGCTTTTGCGTAGCAATCTAATACAGGCTGAGCTTTATCTAGATCGCTTTGCTCGCCACCCATCATTACGGTTAATACGCCATTTACTGCACCCGCTTGGCCACCAGAAACGGGAGCATCCATGAAGTAGAAACCACGTTCTTGAGCGGCTTGATGAAGCTCTTTTGCCACTTCTGCCGAAGCGGTCGTGTGATCAATAAAAAGCGTGCCGGCTTTTGCTTGTTGGAATGCGCCGTCTTGTCCTAAATATACGGCGCGTAAATCGTCGTCATTACCCACGCAGGTTAATACAATGTCGGCGTCTTGCGCAGCAAGAGCAGGAGTCGTCGCAAAGGTGCCAGTGTATTCTTCACACCAGTTTTGAGCTTTTTGAGTAGATCGATTGAAAACCACAACTGCATGACCCGCTTTACTCACATGACCAGCCATTGGGTAACCCATAGTTCCGAGTCCGATGAAGCTTACTTTCATTGCTTTTCTCCTTACTACGTTTGTTCGAGATATGGATCTGATAGACAAATTTAATAAACAGATCATACGGATTTGCTTAGCAATTACGAGGTACAAAAAACAAGGAAATGGAGCATACAGAAGCGGATTATTGCTATTTGGGTAGCATTTCAGGCGGTGTTTTGATAAAGGGCGCTCACTCACTCTTCCTGTGGATAACTTTGTGCAAGAAAATTTGAGTGAGCGATTATTTCGTAAAAAAGCGAGTATGAACAAAGAATCGTGCATATTTTATACGATTTCCATTCTTTCCTTTTGCGCTTATAGATCTTCCCTTCTTTGTCAATAGCTATAAACGACTTAATCTGATTAAGTCCTCTTAATAATATTATCTAGTTGCGATTGGTTCGTTTTTATAGAAATTGCCTCATTTATTGAAATTTATTAAAAAATCAATATAAAACAAATGCTTAATCTTATATTTCCATTTTTATCAAAGAATATATCGAGTTTGCTAATTGCTCATTTGCTTGCGTGTCTAAGTGCACGCCATCAACGTCACTTGGCTGTAAGACCCCAGCAGCATTGAGAAAAATACATTGGTTGCGAATGGCGATATCTTGGTAGTACTGATGAAAATGTTGTGATTTTTCAATGGCACCGTCAAAACTTTCGGCCATAGAGCCCGTTGGGGATAAAATATTTGGCGGAGCGATCACTACAAGGGTTGGGACTGGGAAATCGTGAGTATTTGGTATTCTTGACTTCTCGATCAGTTTTTCCACACCTTTTGCTGCTTCATAGGCTCCAATATGGAAGTGTCGCTTCAAATCATTAGTGCCCAACATCAATATTAAAATATCGACAGGGCCAAAGGTTTCTAATGCCGCTTGAAGGTACGCTAGGCCATTTCTACCTTCTAAGAAGGGATCATTCCAGATCGTCGTTCTGCCTGGCAATCCAAAGTTAATCACTTGATGTTGTTGGCCTAATAAGTCGTTTAGCATGGTTGGCCAGCGTAGGTGTTTTGGGTAACGTCCTCCGTTAGGTACTCGGCCCCAAGTAAGAGAATCTCCGTAGCATAAAATAGTCGCCATGATGTGCTCCTTGCATTCGTTATGAGTCATTAGATAGTGTAGTAAATAAGCGGCATTTGATCATAAAATAATAACGAGTGTTGAAGAGGCCATCATGAAAGTAACACCTGCTATTTTTTCTTCTAAAGACGACATCTACTCGGCATTATCTCGCCTGAAAAATGTGGCTCAGCAAAACCCCTTACCATCAGCTGAAGAGCGTCGACAATGTCTTACTCGTTTGCAAGCGGCGTTAATGGATCATGAAACCTCTTTATTAGACGCCTTGCAGAAAGATTTTGGACAGCGCGCTCATGAAGAATCTAGGTTACTTGAGCTTGTTCCTTTGCTTGGTGAAATAAAGCACGCGAAACGTCATCTTGTTAAATGGATGAAACCTTCAAAGCGCAAAGTCCACATCAGTACCTTGCCAGCTAGCGCTCAGGTGTTCTATCAGCCAAAAGGTGTGGTAGGTGTCATCTCACCTTGGAACTATCCCGTGTTGCTGTCTCTGGGGCCTTTGGTGGGCGCATTGACTGCTGGGAATCGTGTGATGATGAAACTATCGGAGTTTTGTCCTCAAACTAATCAGGTGCTACGCGACATAGTTACTCACGCTTTGGGGGAGGATTGGGTGGAAGTGGTTGAAGGTGAGGCAGAGATAGCCAACGAGTTTAGTCTGTTGCCATTCGATCATCTCTTGTTTACTGGTTCGACGTCCGTGGGGCACATTATTATGCGCAACGCCGCCGAGCATTTAACGCCTATTACTTTGGAGCTAGGCGGTAAATCTCCTTTACTGGTCGCTCCGTCGGCGGATTTACGTGATACGGCTAAGAAGCTAGTGTTTGGAAAAGTGCTCAATGCAGGACAAACCTGTGTCGCACCAGATTACGTTATGTGCCATTCCGACCAAAAGCAGACCTTAATCGATTATATAAAGCAGGAACTTGCGGATTATTATCCAGAAGGTGTGTTGAGCCCTGATTACACGAGTTTAATTAACGTCCGCCAATTAGATCGCCTAAAAGGCTATTTAGAGCAAGCACGAGCTGCTGGGGTCCAATGTGACAACTTGATGCCGCAAGGGCCAGAGGAAAGCGACGGTAAGCTGGCGTTGTATGCGCTGCATCAACCAAACGATGCATTGAGCGTGATGCAGGATGAGATTTTCGGGCCTTTGTTACCGATTCTCACCTATGCTGATATGTCAGAGGCCTTGTCTTACATTCAGCAACGACCTCGTCCTTTATCTATGTATTTGTTTACGCAACAAAATGAAGATCAAAGGCGCTGCGAGGAAAATATCACCAGTGGCAGTTTGGTAATCAACCACACTTTGGTTCAGGTGGCACAAGCGGACTTGCCGTTTGGTGGTATTGGCGCATCGGGAATGGGCGCTTATCACGCTGAAGAAGGCTTTCGCACCTTTTCCCATAGCAAGTCGGTATTACACAAACGTGGGCCGAATGTTCTTGCCTTGCTGCGTCCACCGTATCGGCGTCGTATTCATCGGTTAGTCGCAAAATTTAGGACATTCCTGTAAACGTAAAAAATCCCACACTAACTAATTAGCGTGGGATTTGTCGTTCTACTGTATTTTATGTATCTATTTCAAGGCATTGAGTCGATTGGCAATGGCATCGATCTCTTGGCTCATGCGGCTAAGATGACTTGAATCGCTGGCGTTGCTGCCAGTGAGTTCTTGTAATCGAGACACAAATTGACTCAAATCATGAGATACTTTTTGCTGTTCTCCAGCCGCCACCGAAATTTGTGTCGCCTGATCGGTGATTTGAGAGAAGGCGCTAACGACTTGCTGCAAGTGGCTAGCCGTTGACTCTGCTGTTGCTACTGCACGTATGGTTTCGCTATGGCCCAGTTCCATAGAGCTGACAGATTCTTTCGACGCGATTTGTAGACGCCCTAGGACTTGTTCAATTTCCACGGCAGAGCTCTCACTCTTAGCCGCAAGGTTACGTACTTCATCTGCAACCACTGCAAAGCCTCGACCTGTTTCCCCTGCCCGAGCTGCCTCAATGGCAGCATTTAGTGCCAAGAGGTTGGTTTGCTCGGCAATGGCTCGAATAACACCCAACATGCCGTTCGCACGGCGGCTATCTTCGTCTAACTGAAGAATGTTGGCTTGTGCTTGCGTCATAGCGCTGGTAAGAGAGCGCATTGTTTCGATAACGGTATTCATTTCATTACCGCTGTTGCGTACGTCTTTGTGGATGCGCTCAACAGTTTCTCTGGTTTCATTGGCGTACATGGCAACATCATGAGAGGTCGCGCCCAGCTCTTCTGTCGCTGCCGCCAATGTGGTGTTTTCATCACTTAGGCTGTTGGCTTTATTTAAAAAGTCATTGCTAAATGTGCTTAAGCGACCAGCATCTTTCACTAGGTTGGCAGATTCAATATGAATCTGTTCTAGTAATTTTTTCAGCTTATCGCCATAGGCATTAACGGCCTGACGTAAATCGCCTAGCTCATTTAATTTGCCGACTTCAAGTTCTTGGGTGCTGCCGCCATCGGCCAGCTCTTGAATTTGCTGAGTAGTTTGGTTGATCTGACCAAGCAAGCTGCGGAAGTAAGAAATGGCAATGATGCTAACGACGACTAATAAAGCACCAATGACAATCATCAGGAACAAGCCCATGCTTTGAGCGATTTCTGTCATGCGTGCTTTAGGAACGACTAAACCGATCGTCCAGCCCGTTTGTGGGTGCTTAAAAAGATCGACGTAGGCCGCTCCATTTAATATGTCATCATGATCGAGCGTGATTACTTGCTGCGAGCCACTGATTTTATCTAATGCTGACTTTAACCAAGGTAACTGATTGCCAAGCTCAGCCGCAGTCAACATACTGCCATCGTTTTTGACTAAATTGGCTTTGCCTTTAGGGAAACTCAGCATTTGCCCAGCTTGATCAATGGCAAATACATAGCCTTGGTTTTCGGCGCCGTATTGTTCAAGGGTGTTGGTGATGCCATCTAGCATCATATCCACCGTGGTTACACCCGTGAACGTATTTTTTTCTTTCATTGGAATGGTACAGGTCACCATTGGAATTTTGGTGACCGGATCAATGTAAGCCTCAGACCAAGTACAACGATTAACGGGAGACGTTTTACCAACGGTATACCAGCCTTCATTTTGATAACCAGAACCTGCAGGGTCATTATAATCGTCCAGATAGCTCATCTTAGAACCATCGCGGCCCCAGAAAAAACTACGACGCTGCGTTCCTTGAGTAAAAGCAGAAGGTTCTGGCCAGATACCACCACCGGCGATACTTTTGTCGTCATGGTTATTAATAATGCTCGGGAATACTTTTTTAAATAAGGCTTCGTCTTTAGGAAGCTCAGAACTGGCCAAAGCCAAAGTACTGGTCAGCAATTGAATTTTTTCTAACTTCGCACTGAGTAATTCACTCAATCCTTTTTGATTAACGGAAATTTGTTGTTGGCGTTCTGCAGTTAAGTCGGGTTTTACTTTCGTTTCTATAACAATATAAATACTGGCGAGAGCGAGCAATAGAATGACCACTAAACCAATATTAATCTGTTGTCGGATTCTAATGGGTGACTTCATAACAACCTCAATCTTTGCGATGTGGGTGGGTACCTAAGACAATAGTCTTATATAAAGACCGAGGGCAAGCTCATTTTTTACACAATTTATACAAAGGTGCTTTTATTTTAACCTCGCGATTGTTAATACAATATTTCAACGCCTTGATAATTTAGTGTGCTGAGTAAAGATGAAGACGGTTTTTGGTCGGTAATCACACAATCATAATCGCTCATTTTTCCCCATAAACAGCGGGATTCAGTATCAAATTTTGTGCTGTCGATAACCAAAACTCGATAATGGCAATGTTCAACCAAGGCTTCTCGCGCCATAACTTCGTCATCGGTAAAATCAAATAAATGGCCTTGTTTGTTGGCTGCTGCGACAGAAAAAATACCGATGTCCGCTCGGTAGCGCTGAAAAAAACGCATGGCGTCTCCACCTATGACATCTTGATCGCGCATTCTTACTCGACCACCCGATATGGTGAGCTCGCAGTCAGGGTGTTCACATAAATTGCGTGCGGCATGAAGATTGGTTGTCATCACTTGTAAGCCTTGGAAGAGCGAAAGCTGGTTGGCGACTTCAGCCACAGTTGAACCACTGCCAAGAAAGATTGATTGATAGTCCGCCAACTTGCTCACACAAAGGTCGGCAATGTGCTTTTTTCCGGCCGCATGGCGGATTCGTCTTTGATCAAAACTAATGTTCTCTCGATGAGGAAAAGGGATCACTTCACCATGGCTGCGTAATACCAAGCCTTTTTCGGCTAATAGCCTAATATCCGATCGAACGGTTTGTACTGAGACCGAAAATTCGTCGGCGACGGCCTGTAATGTTTGGCGTCCTTGCTTATTCACCCATTGCACGATGTCATAGTGCCGTTTGTTCATAGTGATTCTGTCCTTTTTATGAGGCTTTTTAAGTAAAGATCGTCGAAACGAAAGCAAACCAGCATTAAACGAAATTTTTTCGTCACTATAGTGTCAAATTATGTCGGTATTGTTGCAGCTCACTTATCAAAAAGAGAGTTTCTCCATGACCGTTAAGAAGACCTTGTTGCTATGTGCCGCGGCACTTGCTTTTCCTCTTTCCGTACAAGCTCAAGATGTTTTGACCTTGTATACCAGTCAGCCAAACAAAGATGCGCAAATGACGGTGGATGCGTTTGAAGCGGCCAATCCAGATATAAAAGTGGAGTGGGTGCGTGACGGAACGACCAAATTAATGACGAAATTGCGCGCGGAATTATCCTCTGGCGTGGTGAAACCCGATGTACTGCTTATTGCTGACAGCGTGACCATGGAATCTATGGTGTCTGATGGCTATTTGTATTCCTATATGAGCCCTAATCGCGATCAATACGAAGATAGTTTGTACAGCAAAGATGGCTATTATTACGGCACGAAACTGATTACTACAGGCATTGTTCGTCATAAACAAGCGCCGCAACATCCAACGGATTGGGCTGATTTCGTCAAGCCTGAATACAAAAACCAAGTAGCGATGCCAAGCCCTTTGTATTCTGGTGCTGCGCTGATTCATCTTGCGACGCTAACTGCTGACAAATCACTAGGCTGGAATTATTTTGAGCAATTACATGCCAACCAAGCGATGGCGCAAGGCGGCAATGGTGGTGTACTAAAAGCGGTGGCATCAGGTACTAAGCCTTACGGTGTGATTGTGGATTTCCTAGCGATTCGTGAAGCGGCAAAAGGTTCACCGATTGAATTTATCTTTCCTAAAACGGGCGTCACCATGGTGACTGAGCCAGTGGCGATCATGAAAGAAGCTAAAAACAAAGCTGCAGCGAAGCGATTTGTAGACTTTCTCTTATCAAAAGAAGGTCAAGCTCTGGTATTAGAGCAGGGTTATTTGCCTGCCCGAAGTGATATTGGTGTACCAGAAGGTTTTCCTAAGCGTGTAGACATTCGTTTGATGCCGTTCGATGCGGCAAAAACATTGCGTGACAATGAAACGAACAAAGAGCGTTTTAGCAAGATTTTTGAAGGTTAAGCAAGATGACTCCTTTGTTACTAAAAAGACGCTTTATGGACGGGACATCCATGGATAGCCAGCTTCGCTGGTTGTCCATCGGACTCTTCATGTTAATCGCAACGTTAAGTGTATTGCCCAGCCTGCGTTTGTTGGTCGAGGCCTTAAGTCATACTGCCTTTTCTACGTCCTCACCTATGGCAGAAGTACTCAGAAGTGAGCGGACTTGGACGGCATTACGCAATAGTTTTTACACCTCAGGCTTAGGGACGCTCATCGCGGTGATTTTGGGTTGCGGCTTTGGCTTTGTGGTGACTTTAACGAATATTCGTGGTCGCGCCATTTGGGTGTTTTGTTTTATGTTGCCGATGATGATTCCGCCACAAGTGACGGCGTTGAGTTGGTTACAACTGTTTGGTCCAGCGAGCCCAATTTTAAATACGCTAGGCATCGCGCCAGCGTTGGGCAGCCCACAACCTATGTATTCGGCGGAAGGCATAGCTTTGTTGTTAGGCATACAAAGTGCGCCCTTGGTGTTTCTGGCTTTGCGTACTCAACTTATTTCATTGCCTCAGGATTTATTAGAAGCCGCTCAACTATCTCGTGCTTCTCAGTTTCGAATTTGGGTCGATATCATCTTGCCCTTGTGTCGCAGTGCGATTATCGCTGGCGCCGCATTAGCCTTTGTTTCTTCTCTGGGTAATTTTGGTATTCCGGCGATGTTAGGGATTCCTGCAGGTTACATCGTTTTACCCACCTTGATTTATCAGCAAATGGCAGGATTTGGTAACGATATGCTGAGCCAAGTGGCGGGCTTGTCGATGATTATTGCGTTGTTGGTGTTGGCGGGCATGTTGTTGCAGCAATGGCTACAGCAACGCAGTTGTTATGCCTTGTTAGGTCACACGGCGCAGTCGCTGTCTTTTCGTCTTAAGCAATGGCGTTTGCCCCTCGAAATCCTCTTGGCCTTGGTGTTGTGTTTTATCTTGGTCGCCCCGCTATTTGCTTTGATTGTGAGCTCATTGGTGCCTGCTCTCGGCATGCCATTGAACGCGGATACCATTACCTTTGCCGCGTTTTACGAAATGATTGGGCGGCAAGGCGTTACTTCCAGAGCCTTCGAAAACAGCGCGTTTTTGGCTTTTTTCAGTGCTTTAGTCTTGATGCTGGTGTCTTTGCCATTGGGTTATTTATTGATGCGTTTGCCAATGCGAACTAGAGCTGTGATCGCCAGTTTGATTGAAGTGCCTTACGCCATCCCTGGTATCGTCTTAGCCATTGCTTTTATTTTGTTGTTCGCCAAGCCTTTGCCTTTTATTGAGGTCAGCTTGTACGGCACGTTGGGCATTATTTTTCTGGCGTATCTGTCTTGTTTTTTGAGTGTGTGTTTGAAGCCGGTATTAAGCGCCATGTCTCAGCTTGACCCCGCTTTAGAAGAAGCCGCTCAGCTTGCAGGTGCAAGACCGATACAGCGCTTGATGGACATTATTTTGCCGCTCACTGCACCTGCCTTCTTTGCAGGTGGATTACTGGTGTTTTTGATCTCGATTAATGAACTGACGGTATCTGCTTTGTTGTGGAGCGCAGGCAATGAAACCCTAGGTGTATTGATTTTTAATCTCGATGAAAGTGGCGACAGTGTTTTGGCCTCGGCCATTGCTGTGCTGGTGGTTTTGCTGGTCGCAGGGCTAATGAGTTTATTAAGTCTGTTTGCCCCTCGTCTGCCCAAAGGAGTGATTCCATGGCACGGTTAATATTGGATGGCGTTGAAAAATCTTTTCATGGCGCGCCGGTTGTAAAAGGTTTGAATTTAACGATTGAGCCGGGTGAGTTTGTTGCCTTACTTGGGCCAAGTGGTTGTGGTAAATCGACCATTTTAAGAATGCTGGCAGGATTTGAGAACGTTTCAGGTGGTCAAATCATTCATGGCGATGACTGTCTTTCTAGTTCGACGCGTCATGTGCCAACAGAAGAAAGAAACTTCGGCATGGTGTTTCAATCTTATGCACTTTGGCCGCACATGACGGTGAAAGAAAACGTCGGCTATCCGCTTAAAGTACAGAAAACGCCGGTGGCAGAACGCAACAAACGAATTAAAGACGCTCTGGAAATTGTTCAGTTAGAAGAATACGCAGATCGATTGCCAGCGCAACTAAGTGGCGGTCAGCGTCAGCGAGTGGCGTTGGCGCGTAGTTTGGTCACCGAGCCAGATGTGGTGTTGTTTGACGAACCGCTTGCCAACTTAGATAGACATTTGCGAGCGACGATGGAAGAAACCTTCCGTGCCTTTCACAAACGTACTGGCGCGACCATGGTTTATGTCACCCACGATCAATCCGAAGCCATGTCATTGGCCGATAAAATTGCAGTGTTGAATAAAGGGCAGTTGGTGCAATGGGGAACGCCTCAGGAACTGTATGCAAGACCAAGAAACACTTGGTTAGCGAATTTTATTGGTCGAGGTTCTGTGTTGTCGGTGGCTGCGGTTGCTCCTTCGCAATACGTGAGCGGTACAAATTTGACTGAGTTGATTTGCCAGCATTCACCAGATAAAGCGGCTAGCTCTGTGCTCGTGCGTCCACAAGATATTCATTTCGTCAGCGCGGACGATTCAGCACTGATTGTTAGTGTTCACAGCTGTATTTTTCGTGGTGAGCGTTACGATATTGAATTGACGCTAAAAGATGGCCAGCGCTTACTCGCGTACAGCGATGTACCTATGACGCTAGAAAGCCTGCATCAGGTTCGTCTTGGGCAAGCTTGGTCACTTGAGAGTGAATCATGAAGGTTAGCATTGATATTTTAAGTGGCGCAGGAAGGAAAACCGCCGCCGCGATTTTGGTGACCTACGAGGCAGAACATCAGTCAAAACCGATTCGTTTTTTACTCGACGCGGGCGGCGCGTTAGAGGTGGGCGAAGACAAAGGCTGGACGCAACCCGATCACTTAGATGCGATTTTTATTTCCCATGATCATCAAGATCATATGGGCGGTTTGATCGATATTGATAGCAAGGTTCCGGTTTACGCGACTTCGCCCGTTCAGCAGCAATTGCCTACGCATTTAAACCTTCATACCTTACCTATTTGTGGCTCGACGAATGTGTCTGGCATAAAGGTGACAACAGGTTCGGCAGGGCATTCTTTTGGCGGTGTGTGGCTGCATCTTGATATGGGTGAGGGCGTATTTTACAGCGGCGATTTTAGCCTAGAATCCGGCTTGTATCCTTTTACCATGCCTCCGCTTGCCAGTGTTGCTTTACTCGATGCGTCTTACGGCTTGTATGACAATTCATTAGAGCAATGTAAAAACGCCTTGCTGCATTATCTGAAAGACGAGCGCGCCTTGCTGATGCCCGTTCCGCAAACTGGACGAGCGTTAGAAATGGCCTGCTGGTTAACTTCACTAGGGTTTCATGATTGGACTCTAGGAGGAGATTGCATTGCGCCTGAAACTGTTTTGGCTGGGCCTAAAGATAGTGTGTGCAGCGAGATTAGACCTATCCTGGAAAACATGAAAAGCCAACCGTTCAATCCCAATGCCAAAGTGGTGCTGTGTGGTGATCCTGATGGATTGAGTGGTGAAGCGGCTGTTTTATTGCAACAACCATCGCGATATTTGCCGGTTTATACCGGACATTTGCCAGAACACGCTCGTCAGGCCGTGAGCGAAGATAGAGCACATTTTGAACGCTGGAATGTGCATCCGCGTAAGCAAGATTTGAAACGGCTGGTGGATCATCTTGGCTGCCGTATATGTGTTCCATTGTTTTATACCATGAAAGACCTAAATGAGTGGCGACAGGCCCTTGGTCCAAGCGTCACTGCAGATTCTTACATTGAGTTAGATTGTATAGAGTTAGATTATGACCTTAATACCTAAACCTTTTGTCTTTGCGCGTCATGCGCAGAGCGAGTTTAACGCCGCGTTTCGTATAGGTGGTTTTACCGATAGTCCGTTAAGTGAAACCGGAATTCAGCAAGCCAAAGATGCAGCGCCAATATTAAGCGCCATTGATTGGAGTGTTGTGGCAACCAGTACGTTACAACGTACGCAAGAGACCGCATTTCATGCGGTGCCAAAACAAACCATTATGGCTTATGAGCAACTTAAAGAGCGCAATTGGGGCGACTTAGAAGGCTGCCCGATAGAACAGCAGCTGCCTTATGACGTGACGCCGCCTAATGGTGAATCTTGGCGAGACTTCGAGACTCGAGTGCTAGGCGCATTGAATGAGATCCTCAGCGAGCATTCGTGGCCTCTGATCATCGCGCATTCTGGTGTTTATCGAGTGCTAAACAATGTTATCAACGGCACGCCGTATTGCCCAAGAATCGGCAACGTTACTCCTATTTCTTTTGTGCCTAGCCAAGACGAAAACGGCTGGGAAATTACCCCTTTTAAAGGAAGCTTTACATGTTACCAAATGCCGTAATTGTTGATTTAGATGGCACTCTTGCTGAGTTCGATCACACTGAAGTAGCCCATTGGGTGCTTGGTGCAGAAAAGCATTGGGACCCTTTTTTTGAACACATGAAACATGCACCAGTGATCGAAAATGTGCTGCGTTTGGTCAATATTCTCAAGCAACAAGGCCAACATATTTTAATTTGCAGTGGCCGTCCTGAGTCCCATAAACAGCACTCGGTTGAATGGATTCAAAAACACCAAATTCCGTGCGATGGCATTTATCTACGCCCAGACAATGCTGATGCCTTGCCAGACGAGGATGTTAAAAAAGCCTTGTTGGAGAAAATCCACGAAGATGGTTTTACGCCTTGGTTGGTATTGGACGACCGCGACGCTGTGGTTCAAGGTTGGCGTAACTTAGGGCTGACTTGCCTACAGTGTGCGCCAGGGGATTTTTAAATAGAATTATTACCAGAACGACTCAACGGAGCGACAAGCAACATTGAATAAATAGCAGATTTTATCCTCATGGCTAGCCTTGTTATCTAGCTCGCGCTAGCATGAGTAAATTTTATTCGGAGCTTGGCCTATGTTTCAACTTGTTCTTCTTAGTAATCAACAACATATCGATGTAGCAAATCTGTCTCTATCCGCAGAATTAATGGGCTTACCGAAAGATATTCCGATTAGTGTGCAGCAGACATGTCTTATGGGCGGCAAGCAAACCGGCTCTCGCTTGATCACTTTGACAGTGGGTGACTCTGTGGTTCGTGTTGTGCCGACTCGTGGCATGGCGGTTCTTGATGTCGTTAGGAAAGATACGACAGGAAAAGAAGTACGATTTGGTTGGGACTCGCCGGTTAAAGAAATCGTGCATCCAAGCTTTGTTAACCAAGAAGCGTCCGGCGGCATTGGTTGGTTAGATGGTTTTAACGAGATGATAGTGCGTTGTGGTTACCAATGGGCTGGGCATCCCGGTCAAGACGGCGACGAGTTTTTGACATTACACGGGCGTATCCAAAACACACCTGCAGACGAAGTGGTTTTAGAGGTCGAGCAAGTACCGCCTTATCGTGTGACTTTACGTGGTCGAGTCGATGAAAAACGTTTTAAATTCACTAACTTTGAACTGCAAACGGTATTGTCATTAACGCCAGATGAGCCTTATTTATTGGTTGAAGATACCTTGACCAACAAAGGTAGTTATCCGCGTGAATACCAAGCTATCTACCATAATAACTTTGCCCAACCGATTCTTGAAGATGGCGCGCAGTTACATGTTCCTATGGCGGAACTGTCGCCTTTTAACGACTATGCAGCTGGTGGTTTGAACGATTGGAATCAGATGCCTGCACCAACTAAAGACTTTGACGAAATGGTGTTTAATATTCGTCCGATTAGTGACGAGAAAGGTTTTTCTTATGCTCTGTTACATAACGCCAACGCGTGCTGTGGCATAGAAGTGAGTTATCAAATCGATACCTTGCCAGTGCTTACCGTGTGGAAAAATACGGACACACTGGAACAAGGTTATGTGGTGGGAATCGAGCCGGGCACTAGCTTTGCTTATAACCGTTCTTATCAGCGCGACTTAGGTTTGGTGCCGACAATTGGTGCTGGTGAATCGAAACACTTTGTGGTGCGTTTTGGCTTGTTAACGGATGAAGATCAAGTCCAAGCAAGTGTGGCAAATATCGCTCAATTACAAAGTACTCAAACGGCTCAAGTATTGTCTACGCCGATTGTGCGCCTTGGTGAGGCATAGAGGTTCGAGAATATCGTTCCCAGTCACCTGCTTCCATATACGGTGCGTGGTCTAGGGATTTGTTGTACACGTAAATCCAGCCTCGGCCATAGGGCGAGAAAACACGTTTTCTAATGTACAAAGAGCTTTCTGGTGTCTTTGGGTCATAACCTTCAAGTTGATCCAAAGACGCGAGTATTTCGTCTGATACATCATACCATTCTACGCGTATCCGACCGCCGTTTTCATGGGTTGATACAATACCTGGGAAGTCTCCTAGATTGTGCATGCGAAAACCGGTCAACCAACCTAGGCCGATGCGTTTGCAGTCGGCAAGAAGTTCGTGATTATTCAGCCCCTCACGAAGCGTCCCATATACAGCAATAATGTTTGTAGGCATGTTGAATTCCATCTAATTACAATCAAAGTGTAGAAGATGAACTGGCTTAATGGTCATTTCAAGCCTTGTACAAGTAAATTACGTTGCCATGACATAACCTTGATGCATTCATGAAACTACTGGCACTCTAGCACTTGATCTCAGCTTTTTTCGAGGCTTTGACGATGCGTTTTTTCATGATCAAGTAGCCAGCGTTTTCGCTCTAATCCGCCAGCGTAACCGGTTAAACTGCCGTCTTTTCCGATCACTCTATGGCAAGGAATAACAATGGCAACACGATTCATGCCATTAGCTCTGGCGACGGCTCGAACTGCTTTTGGGTTATTTAAACGCGTGGCATGTTCTTGGTAGCTGGCTGTTTCTCCAAAGGGAATCGTGCCAAGGGCTTGCCAGACAGAATTTTGGAAGTCGGTTCCTGGCGTATGAAGCGGCACGCTGAAGTCGTTGCGTTTGCCTGAGAAATACTCTTCTAATTCTAGTTTTAGCTGCTTAATATGAGAATTTTCACCCGCAACAATCGGCGCTTTTAAGCGACGTTGTAAGTCTTCAAACTCGGTTTCTAACATGCGTCGGTCGACAAATTCCAACAGACAAATTCCTTCGTCAGTGGCGCAGACAAACATAGGGCCAATGGGTGTTGTCAGCCTATCGATTAAAATCACAGCATTCTCCAAATTTAGGGTCGGTGCATGACCGAGTAACTTTTTAAAAGTGTAACCGAAACCACTCAAAGAATCGTAGCCTGAATCTAACGCAGTATTGGTGGCGCTTTTGCCTGTCTTTAATTCTTGAAACGCATAATTGATACGATACATGCGCTGAAAGGTTTGAAACGTCATGCCGTAATGTTGATTAAACCAACGACGCACAAAGATGGGTCGTATTCCAGATTCTCTCAATTCTTGGTCGTTGATTTTCGCCTTAGTACAATCTCGCACAAGGTTCATTGCCGCTTGCACTTCGTAAGGTGCTTCATGAGCGTTTTCAGTGGGGCGACAGACTTTACAGGGGCGAAAACCTGCGTCCATGGCGTCTTTGAAATGAGTGTAAAACTCAACGTTCTCACGTTTTGGTTTGCGTGCTCGACAAGTTGCAATGCAGAAAATAGAGGTTGTTTTGACGCCGACAAAAAATACGCCTACATAACTAGGTTCACGGTTTAGTAAGGCTTGATAATAACTATCGGCTTGTTTTTTATCTGTTATTAACATGCGTTTGTCCGTTGTTTGAATAATGACTGAAGTTGTTTGTTGAGTTAGGTTAGCCTGATTGTCAATGAAGCAACAACCGAAAATTGGACGAGCATTTTTTATTATTTTTTATTCGGCTATCGATTATTTCTAAATATGAAATAGAAACTTAAGGAATAGCTTATATATCTTGTTTTTTTAGAAGAATAGAGTATTCATCATATTATTAAGTGATTGTTTTAAAGGATTCCTCATGTCTAGTACTGTTGTGATACAAGAACCTAATTCGCCAACGCGTTTGTTTTTATTATTCCATGGTGTTGGCGCCACACCACAGAGCTTGGCTCCTTTGGGTGATGTTCTCGCTAAATCTTTTCCCAAGGCTGTTGTCGTGTCGATACAAGCGCCTGATGCATCTGATTTTGGCAAAGGCTACCAATGGTTTTCAGTGCAAGGCGTGACAGAGGAAAATCGAGTGGAACGCATTGAAGCGGCGATGCCAGCCTTTGTTGAAACAGTGAAATATTGGCAGCAAAAAAGTGGATTGAACGCGGAACAAACGACGTTAATCGGTTTTTCCCAAGGGGCAATTATGTCCTTGTCTTCGACACAAATGGTCGATGAAAAACTAGCGGAGAAAATCGTGTCGTTGTCAGGGCGCTTTGCCTTACTACCAAAGAGAGATCCAAAGAAAGATCTCGTGAATACGCAAATACATTTTATCCATGGTAATCAAGATAATGTGATTGACTATCGCCTGTCTAAATCAGCGTATGATGCCTTGATAGACTCTGGTGTAATGACGACTTATGATCTTATTCCTCATCTCGCTCACAGCGTGAACCAAGCGGTGGTGGATTGTTTATTGCAGCGTTTGTGAGTTCGTTGAATAGCGCGATAAAAATTGAAAACATGGCATAGCAAATGCTTATATATTTCTTTCATCTCCATGTTAGGTCCACACTTATGAAGTTCACTGCGTCGTTTTTATTACTAGCGTCCACTATGGCTTACAGCACTATCGCGCAAGCCGATCGTTTAGAAGACATTCAAAAACAAGGCTATATCACTGTTGGAACCACAGGCGATTACAAGCCTTTTTCGTATTACGATGGCAGTACATTTTCGGGCTACGATATTGATGTGGCTAAGTACTTTGCGACAGAGATGGGCGTGGAAGTGAAGTTTGTGCAAACGACGTGGAAGGACTTATTAAAAGGTTTGGATGATGACAAATATGACATCGCCATGGGCGGTATTACTCGTCGAATTTCTCGCCAAATGGCAGCGGAACAAAGCCAAGGCTATATGACATTTGGTAAATGTTTTCTTGTTACTCAAGGTAGCGAATCCTTGTTTGATACGCTAGAAAAAGTGAATAAGCCAGAAGTGAAAGTAGGCGTAAATATTGGCGGCACCAATGAAAAATTTGCCGATCAGTATCTTAGCAAAGCAACTATTGTTCGTTTTGAAAATAATCTAGATGTACCGAAAGCGGTCGAAACAGGCACAGTTGATGTGATGGTAACAGAAACGCCAGAAGCTCTTTATTATCAAGTCATTAACAAAAATTTAGACGCGGTACGTGAAGAAAATCCGTTTACCAAAAGTCAATTTGGTTATTTGATTCCAGAGGGTGAGCAGCGCTTGTTGAATACCGTTAATTTCATGATGGATGAGATGAAATTAAAAGGTGTTGATGAAACCTTGATGGCAAACAATTCTCTTAAATAAGTCATTTTCTATCCGCTCAACTTTTTCTTAGATGAGGAAGTTGAGCCAGTTTCATCTTCCTCTCCTTAATAATCTTTTGTCAGATTGCCTAATTCTCCTTATTATTCGTTTCCTCTTTTTATTCTCTTCCGACTCGCTCAAGAGTCAATTAAGGATGATGTTATGGATTACAGTTTATTTACTGTTTCGCTTTTGATCGGTACAGGTTTTCTTGCTGGCATTATTAATACTTTGGCGGGCGGTGGTTCTAACCTGACTTTACCGGCTTTGATGGTCATGGGGATGCCGGCTGACATCGCTAATGCGACCAATCGTGTTGGGGTATTTTTACAAAACGTGGCAGCGACATTTGGCTTTCGTAAAGCCAAAAAGTTGGATAACGCTGACATCCTGCCGGTGATGATTCCATCCTTGCTGGGCGGCGTAGTGGGGGCTTTCGCAGCCAGTTATGCACCAGAAACCTGGCTCAAGCCGCTATTGTTAAGCGCCATGATAGGCATGACGTTAATTATGATTGTCCGACCTACCATGATAGCGCCACCAGAAGGCACTGTGCCGTTTAAAGTCTCGGAAAAACCGAGTGCATGGATTGCCTTGTTTATCGCTGGTGTATATGGAGGATTTGTTCAGGCGGGTGTCGGTTTTATCCTGATCGCTGCATTGGCTGGCACTTTACGTTATGACCTAGTGCGCACTAATGCGCTAAAAATGGTCTGTACATTAGGTTTTACGGCCTTAGCATTAGGCGTATTTATATGGAACGACCAGATCCTATGGATTCCTGGATTGATCCTTGCTTCAGGCACCATGCTAGGCTCATTCCTTGCTGTGAAAATGGCGATAAAAGCCAATCCAAGCCATCTAAAATGGTTTCTTTTTATCATGACGGTTTGTGGCAGTGCCGCAGCCCTTTTAAGTGATTAAAGAGCTAAAGGATCCATTTGCTCGAATTTGAAAACAGTAATTTATTAAAAATAAAACAATGTTTTAATTTTTTATATTTCCTGATAATCTATTCTCCTATAGAGAGCACTGTCATAGCGTGTTCTCTATATTCTTGCTAATAAAAATAAAAATGCGATTTGAAAATACGCATAGCGAGTCTTCTTAATCTGCTTATTTTCAATATCTTTGGAGAATAAAATGAATAGAAAAATTTTAGCGGCGTCTTGTCTGGCGGCCAGCTTAATTGCCGGATGTTCAGCTGTAAGCACGGATAACACGTCACAGAAGCTGTCAAATACTGGAAAGAATAGTATGTCGCAAGATATGACGCGACCTGTGCTTCCTCACAACGATGGCTGGGCTGCTGCCGAAGGTCAAGTTACGGGTGGATCAGATGCGCTTGATGCACATATTTACACCGTCAGTAGTCGGAAAGCCTTTGTTGATGCGCTAAAAGAAGCCGGCAACTCGCCTAAGATTATTCGAATTAGTGGCACGATTAACTTGTCATCTAATGATCAAGGCCGTGAACTGACCGAAGCAGATTATCGTGTTGCGCCTTATAATTTCGAAGATTATAAAAATGCTTATGCACCTGCTGTTTGGAACATACAGCCACTTATCAAAAAACGTCCAAATAGAGATTTAACCGGCCCTCAGGAAGAAGCTCGTTTAGCCTCGGCTAAAAAACAAAAAGATCAAATTGTCATTGATGTCCCTTCTAATACCAGCATCCTTGGTTTAGGTAAGAACGCAAAAATCATTAAAGGCACTTTGCAAATTAGTGCGGGTGTCGAAAATGTCATCATTCGAAATATTGCCTTTGAAGACGCATTTGATTATTTCCCAGGTTGGGATCCAGGTGACAGTTTCAAAATCGATCCAAACTATCCCGGCTGTATGGGGGAATACGTTAATGCCAATCAAGGACCACAGAAGTGTCCGGGCGGACGTTGGAATTCTGAATACGACCTGATCTCCATCAACGGCGGTAAGCGCGTCTGGATCGATCACAGCACTTTCTCAGATGGGGATCGCCCAGACTCCATGTTCCCGCCCGTCTATCCGTTCCCACAGAATGAAATTACACAAAAAGTTCAGCATCATGATGGCTTGGTTGATATTACCAATCAGGCGGATCTAGTGACGATTTCTAACAGCTATTTCCATGATCATGATAAGGCTTTCTTGATTGGTAACAGTGATGGCAAAACCGCAGACACTGGCTATTTACGAGTTACCTTGCATGGAAATTACTTTAAAAATGTCGGTCAGCGTATGCCGCGTGTTCGTTATGGCAAGGTGCATGTGTATAACAACTATTTTGTCGGTAATGCACAAGGTGACGGCGTTGGCGCCAATGCTTATGAGCGCCATGTGGATTCTTTGATTAACAAACCTAAACATAATATTGTTCGTCAAGTTTTGGGTGCGGGTAAAGAGTCAGCGATATACTCAGAAGCCAACGTTTTTGAAATTGAAAACGGCAATCCTTCCCATGCGATTGGCAATATGAAGGGTAAGGTCGCTTATGATCAAGGCTCTATGTTCAACGGTAAAATGATTGATATCGTTGAAGGGGCGAACAAAGCAAGTGGCAAGCCACTTTCTAAAGATGTGGGCTGGACACCAACCTTATATGGCCCAACGCCAGTATTGCCTGCTAGTGAAGTCATTGACTACGTCAAAGAAAATGCAGGAGCTGGTAAACTTTAGATCTGAAATATAGAGCGTTTTCTTTTATGCCGATGCCATTTTATCTAAATGCATCGGCATTTTTTTGATCATCTTTTTTCAAAAAGGCAGTTTTTTTCTGTCAACAAATCGTGCGTTACACAGCTAAACCATTATTTACATTATATTTATTCTTTTTTTTAATAAGTTCGTTTACTCTTCAATAAAGGAACGATGCAGGCACATCTTTTGCTGGAGTACTAATTAGTTACGCTAAAATTAGCACTCTACAATTACGTAAGGAATGACTTATTTTTAAAGATAGAGGTCTACTTAGTGGTATCGCTTTTAGAGAAGTGGTTTGGTACTCAACGTACGCATCCTGATTTTCGTTTCCGAGGATTTTTATTTTCAGCGCTGCTGTTTATCTCTTCTAGTTTCGTTTTCTTCATTTATTATAATTTGGTCATAGACTATTTTCCGCCAATGTTAATAGCGAACTCTGTGTCGTTGTTCTTTTGTATCATTGGTGGATATTACCTGCTGATAAAAAAACGTCCCAAAGTTGCTGCGACTATTCTTCAACTTATTGTTTCTATTGATACTTTTATACTTATCTTAATCGATGGTAATGAAGAATTTGCACTCGTTTTTGCATTTCTAACGCCGGTGATGGGGGTTTTTCTTCTAGGTTATCGTAATGGGTCGATACTCAGCCTTGTGTACTTTGCTGGTATTTTCTATTTTTGTTTTACGCAAATGGATACTTGGCAACCCGAGATATTTCTTCCTATCAGCTTGATACACTTTTCTTTTATTTATTCGTTACTGCTAATTGTGTCTTTTTTCTATGATTCTAGCCGTCGAAAAGCTTACCAAATGATGGAAGAGACTAATCGCCAGTTACAAGAGTTGGCCACCACAGACGTATTAACTAAGCTGCGTAATCGGCGCTACATGGAAGATCAATTACTAAATGCTATAGGCAATCATTATATCGCCATGCTGGATGTAGATGATTTCAAAAAAGTGAATGATCAGTTTGGTCATGATCAGGGCGATAAAGTACTGATCAAGCTGGCTGAAGTTTTAATGCATAATATTGACCTGTTGGATACCGTGGGTCGTTGGGGCGGTGAAGAGTTCATTATTATTTTTGCAGAACAAAACCTTGCCCAATTAGAGGAAAAGCTAAAGCAACTAAATTATAGTGTTGCGCATACTGATTTTGGTATTGGACGGCCGATCACTATTAGTATTGGATTGGCGAATCACTATGCTAATAGGCATCGAGACTGCATACGAGCTATGGATCAAGCACTTTATGATGCGAAAGCCAACGGAAAAAATACCTATAGTATCGCTAGTTAACACATATGGTAAGGGGCATCTAAGTGTATACACCAAAGCATTTTGAAGTAAACGATCTCCAGGAGCAGTTAGCCTTTGTTAAAACCTTTCCCTTCGCGACGTTAGTTTCGAATGGTGATGACGGTTTGAATGCCGAGCATATTCCTATGTTGGTTCATGTCGATGCAGAGAATAGGGTTGTCTTGCAAGCCCATATCGCCAAGGCCAATAAGCTTTGGCAGAACCTAGCGAATCAAGCGGATGTATTGGTTATTTTCCAAGGTGAGAATGCCTACATCACGCCAAACTGGTATCCCTCTAAAAAAGTAGATGGCAAAGTGGTTCCAACGTGGAACTATCGCGCCGTTCACATTAAAGGCACGATAGATTTTATGCATGAAGCTGAATGGAAACTATCGTTACTGGAAAAACTCACCAATACTCACGAACAAAAACAACCTGCGCCTTGGTCAATTTCTGATGCACCACAGGAATACATCGACAGACTTCAAGCTGCTGTTGTTGGCGTTGAAATCACCGTGACTGATATTCAGGCTAAATTTAAACTTAGCCAAAACCAAAGTGCCGAAAACAAAAACGGCGTACGAGATGGCTTAACCCAAACTCAGCATCCTATGGCCGATTTAATGAAATCGTCTTTTTAGCGAAGGCAAAGGTTTCATTCTAATTAACAAAAAAATGGCCTCACCAAAGGGAGGCCATTTTGTAACGTGTTTAATCAGAAAATTTAGAGTTTGAACTGTCTGATTAACTCGCTTAAGTTTTTAGATTGCTCGGTTAGCTGTGAAGCTGCTTGAGCGCATAATTCAGAGTTACGGCTATTATGCAGTGTTACTTCATCAATCTGGCTAATACCTTCTGATACTTGCTCTGCTCCGATAGATTGCTCGGCGGATGCCTCGGCGATTTCCATCATCAGCGATGACACTTGGCTAATATTTTTCACAATATCTGCTAGCGCAATGGACGTTTGCGATGTCAAATTGATACCGCGTTGCGTTTTCACTGCCGATGCACTTATAAGCTTGGAGGTTTCTTGAACGGCTTGAGCACTTCTCGCCGCTAAGGTTCTTACTTCATCTGCAACGACCGCAAAACCACGTCCATATTCGCCTGCTCGTGCGGCTTCGATGGCGGCGTTTAAGGCTAATAAATTAGTTTGATTGGCGATGTCTTCAATAGTGCTAATTATGCTGTTGATGTTATTGCCAGAGGTTTCGATCTCTACCATGGCGTCACCTAATTCAGACATTAAATCATCGCCCTTTTTCGCCAGATCAAAACTGGTCTGAGAAAGCGTACTGGCTTCTTTTGCGTGTTTAGAGCTTTGTTGAATTTGTGCTGCAATTTCAGTAATTGTCGCGCTGATTTGAGTGACCGACGCCGCTGATTCCGTCGCGCCACTGGCTAAGTCATGGCTTAAGTCTGATACGGATTTCGCATTATTGCCGATGACTTCGCCACGTTGAGTGATTTGCGAAACAATATGATTTAAATCGCCGACCATTCTTTCTAGCGCCTTGCCT
This sequence comes from Marinomonas polaris DSM 16579, assembly GCF_900129155.1. Taxonomy (GTDB): domain Bacteria; phylum Pseudomonadota; class Gammaproteobacteria; order Pseudomonadales; family Marinomonadaceae; genus Marinomonas; species Marinomonas polaris. The sequence continues at coordinate 252,011 of NZ_FQVF01000004.1, read as the reverse complement.
AATTGATCTTGTTCCGATGCCAAAACGACTCGCACGGTTAAATCACCTTCGGCAATTCGTTCTGCAACATGCACCTGTTTCTGCAGAGATTCAGCCATATCATCTAATGCCGCGGCTAATTGGCCAACTTCATCCTCAGAGTGATAATTTAAACGGCTATCAAAGCGACCTTTTGCGATGTTTTGCGCCATCTGGACGGACAGCATAATGGGGCGAGCAATCTTATTGGCAATAATCGTTAGTCCTAAAATTGCCAAAATGGTGACGGCCACACCAATGATTAATTGATACCAGATGGCGGTAGAATTATCAGATTCTAATTGATCACTGAGTTGCGTCACTTCTTGTAAAACGATGCTTTTATCTACTTCTAGGGTAATGCCCCATTTTACTCCAGAATCGCCAAGGCTAATCGGAACTAAAACTGTATAGACATTGTTTTGTGCATTATCGTTAGAATAGTCTTTTCCTTCCTTGATTAAGGTAATCATATTTGACGCGTTATCACCGTAAATCTTTGTCGTGCTTTGTCCAATGATTCCTGGGTTTAGACTGTCTGCAACGATAAGACCCTTGTCTGTTGTGATGGTGACATGAGACGCTCCATCATAAATTTGAGCAGAGACATCCTTAGCGAGCTGTTGGACAAAATCTAGGTTGAAATCTGCTCCCATTACTCCCAAAAACTTTCCATCCACAACGACTGGCGCTGACATAGTTGCCAGCCATACTGACTTACCTTGAACAATATAAGGTAGTGGCGCTGTAACGGTTTCTTTTAGCGTATTTTTGGGAACTTGATACCAAGCCCCTTTCATGATGCCATTAGAGTGTTGCTCTGTTGAATCGTATTCTACCAACGGCTGAACACTGATATTGCCATTATTATTACGAGTCCAATAAGGTGTAAATCGTCCCGTCTGTGGGTTATTGCCATCTTCAGTATTTGCCATCTTAATATCTTGTTGATCGAACGCATTGGGCGCCCAAGCACTGTAGGTACCGTTTAACTGTTCGTTGCGTTTTAACGCAGCCATTAAAATATCGTTCAAAGAGGTTCGAGTTAAATTGCTCTCATTGTTGGCGATGCCATAAGACTTCATCGCCGATACTGAAGTAGCAAGGTTTCTGGCAAGTCCTAACCCATCCTCGATTCTTTGGCTAATTAACTGTGCCGACTTGGCTGTGGCTTCTTTTAGTTCCCGCAATGAAACGTCAGCTACTAAAGTGGATGTTTGTCGAGAAACGGATTGTTGAGAAGCCGATGACGTATACACACTGAAACTCACAATCGCACCGGATGTGGCGATAAGACAAACCCCAGCAGCCAAGGCGATTTTTGTTCTGATCGATTTTATACTCATAGAGAACCTTCGTAATGGATGATAAATAGCCGGAGAACGATCTCGAATTCAAGCAACCAAACATAAACGCAGGCTGTACTATGAATGATGAAACCGTAGACCCAAAGAATCCCCATCAATGGGCTAAGGTCTTGAATCCATTCGTTTAGACTTAAAGATAATCGAACTGTTATTTAGATATCGTTCGGCTTTACTAAAGCGAGATACGATAGGTAGGTATGGCATTAACAACAAATGCAATCTCCTTAGTTAACGTTAGAAAACTAGAGATTTTCAGTTGAAAATAGAAAGATAAGAGGGAGATAACGAAAAAAAGATGAAAATCACCTTCTTAAAATATGGTTTAACCATAGTAGTAAAGATGCTAAATAACCAAGATCAAGTGTTATTTGGATCGCTTTAATTTAAAAGTACACAAAGGTTTGATTCATGTCAGGAAAAATAGTCAGAATTACAAAAAATTGAGGTATGAAAATTAAAAAATTTTATTCTTAGGCAGATAGATAAGTTGAAAAAAATATTTATCTACAGTGTTTTTACGTCCATGTAAATTTATCAGAGTTGCGTAAAAAACAATCAAGCTATATCGTTGGCTTTAGCACTTTTCCATTTGACTTGGTTTTTTCCTTCATATTTCGCAAGGTATAAAGCTTCATCTGCGGCAGCGAATAAAGACTCAAATTTAAAGCCATCGTTAGGAATGATAGAAGAGACTCCAGCACTAATAGTGACAACATTGTCGTTTTCTTTTTTACAGGTAATGGCCATTTCTTGAACTTCACTAATGCATTTATTAAGACGTTGCAAAGCTTCTTTTTTTGAAGTTCTGGGCATGATTGCCACAAATTCTTCTCCACCATATCGTGCTACTAGATTGCTATTATGTTTAAAGTTATTAGCTAGAATAGCCGCTACTTTTTGTAAAACTTTATCGCCTGCAGCATGTCCATAAAAGTCGTTATATTGTTTAAAATTATCAATGTCGATAACGGCTAAGGATAAAGTTTCATTAATTTCTTCCATTAATTTCCATTCAGACCGGATTGTTTCTTCATACTTCCGACGATTTGCTAAAGAGGTTAATGGGTCTATGGTACTTAAGCGTTCAAGTATACGGTGTTGATTTATTAATTTAAGGTGCAAGGCTACTCTAGCTTTTATGATTGAAGCGTGTATTGGTTTTTGAATATAGTCACTTGCTCCAAGTAAGAGCCCTTTTTCTTCATTTTTTATGTCATCTAAGGCCGTTATAAAGATGACAGGAATATCACATGTCCGTGAATCTTGGCTCAGCTTTTCCATGGTCTCGAAGCCATCCATATCAGGCATCATAACGTCGAGTAAAATTAGGTCTGGTGAAAGCTCTAACGCTTTACGGACACCTTGTTCTCCGCTTTTTGCCATTATAATGTCGACTTCGCTACGTAAGATATCACTGATGATCTGTAAGTTTATGATTTCATCATCGATAATAAGGACACTAAATGAATTGGGCATTCTAGCTACCTGGTAATTTTACTAAAAGTTGACGAACAAGCTTTGCCGCCTGCTCATACTCAATATCGGTAATATTTTGTATTATTTGAGTAATATCCTCACTATATTGAGTGTTCATGGATTTATGATGTAATGCATGAAAATAATTTTCTACTTTAAAGTCACTTTGCTCCAGCAATGGCAGTACCTTTCTAAGCGTGCTTTTAAGATTGATTCTTGAATCAATATCCTTGTACTCAATTTGATCAAAGACAAGATTTAGCGCTGTCAAAAGAATCGATAGTTTGCTGATCACAGCATCTAACAGTGAACCATCAACATACTCATTTTTTAGTAATTTTCGTTCAATGACTACGCAATCTTTAAATATATCTTGAGCGCCAATGTAAGCCGCATTTGATTTCAAAGAGTGTATGTCGTTTAGTAAGTTGCGATTGTCTAAGGTTAAAAATCGAGTATTAGGGTCTTCTAAAAGCGATGTATATTGCGTCCAAAAAGATCTCACTATTTTTAGGTAAATTGATGTGTCATTTTTTAGAGAATCAATAGCCTTCCCAGCTTCTAGACTACTTATCTTGAAAAGCATAGATAATTTATCGTTTAAAGCTGGTTTTACGGGCAATAGCTCAGCGTCAGCCTTTCTATTTTTTTTATTACTTATTAAGTAGTTACTCAGTGTTTTATAAAGTAAGTCAGATGGAATAGGTTTAGGGATATGATTATTCATTCCCGCAGAGAGACTTTTCTCTTTGTCTTCTGGAGAAGTGTGAGCTGTCATGGCAATAATCGGAAGTTCATAACCAAGATCCATGCCACGAATGATAGCTGATGCGGTTAATCCATCCATAACCGGCATTTGGATGTCCATAAGGATAAGGTCATACTGAGTACCTTTTATCTTATCAATGGCGATTTTTCCGTTTTCAGCGCAATCTACTTGAACCCCAGTGCTTTTTAAGTACCCCAATGCTACTTGCTGATTAATTAGATTATCTTCAACAAGTAAAATATGAAAATCCGATAGCTGAGGTATCGGAGCTATTTTTTTATTCGATATTGCTATTTTCTCAATATTAAAAAACTGATTTATTGCATCGAATAGTGTCGATTTACCAATAGGCTTCTCTATAAACTGCCGAATAATACCTGTGTCCAAGTGAGGCTGGATATGATGCTTTTCATAGGCTGATATCATCAAGATAGGCGGCGCTAATTCTTTGAATAAATTTTTTATCTTTTTTGAAGTTTCTATGCCGTCTATACCTGGCATTTGCCAATCCATGAAAACTACATCGAATGCAACGCCGGATTGATCTGATTGGTGAATAGCATCGATGGCTTCCCAGCCGCTCCCCACACACGTGCTTTCTATACCAAAGCTGGCTAATAGTTTGGCTAGAATGTCTCTAGATAACGGATGATCATCCACTACTAGAGCTTTAAGCATATTTGCAGAGTCGATTGCTGCATTTTTTGGCTGCAGAGTGGGGACTTTTAAAGGCAATAAGACGGTGAAGGTTGAACCTTTGCCAACATCACTTTCGACTTTGATTTCCCCATTCATTAATTCACATAACTGACGAGTTATTGTTAATCCTAATCCAGTTCCACCATAGACGCGTGTGACACTATTGTCTGCCTGTGTGAAGGGGCAAAAAAGCTGTTCGAGTTGAGTGGATGAGATACCTATACCTGAGTCAGTGACCTCGCACTGCAGCAAAATATTCTCACCATCCAACTTATTGCAACGTAATCGAATAACAATGCTCCCGCTTTCTGTGAACTTAATCGCGTTGCTCACTAAGTTGACCAATATCTGTTGAATACGGAGCGGGTCCCCTAATAAGTATTCAGGAATGTCATCAGCGATGTCTGTTACTAACTCGAGCTTTTTCGCATAGGCTCCAAATACATTCATATTGACTGTGGTTCGAATTAATTTCTCCGTTGAAAAACGCACTGACTCAGCGGTTAATTTACCTGCTTCTATTTTGGAAAAGTCCAAGACATTGTTGACTAAACTGAGCAAAATATCGCCGGAGTCTCGTATCTTTTGTAGGTAGTCTTGCTGTTCTTTATGATTGGGGGAAGTATTGAGAGCTAGGTCACTTAGGCCGATAACCGCGTTAATAGGCGTACGGATTTCGTGACTCATTCTCGCGACAAATGATGACTTCGCTTCTAGCGCCTCTTCCAGCTCCGCTTTAGCGAGTTCCAGTGCGGCTGTTCGTTCCCTGACTTTTGCATCAAGGTTGTCATTGATTTGTTTCAGCCCAACATTGTATTCCTTCAGCTTTTCTCCTGCTTCAACGGCCATTTTTTCGGCGGTTTTGATTTTGGTCGTTTCATGGCTGATACCGCAAATAAAGGCAGGATTGTCTTGCTCATCAAATATAGGCACTAACAAGGTGTTGTAGAATAAATCCTTTCCATCATTTACGGTATATTGCTCTATTGAAATAGGCTTTCTACTGGTGATGGCTTCCCGATAAGTACTGTAAAAACCTTCGACAATCTCTTCAGGAAACATATCGCGAATGCGGTTGCGATGATAAATTTTGTTTGGCTCAATACCCATCGCAATCCGAGAAGCTGCATTGTTATCATAAAGAGAAAATTCGCCATTCTCTTCGACAGCAACGATAAACATGAGGTCGTCAGAATGACTCCATAACTGAAAAAGACATTCTTTAATCATAAAGTCATGTTCTTCTTGATCAAAAAGCTCATTAAATTTCATGACACCTCCATGTTAATAATAAAAATTTGACGATTATCGGTTGAGTTTGGCGCGTTAGATGTTTTCTTTCGTTAGCAGCTTGTCTAAAGACTCATATGATCCGTAGTAGCCAAATTGCTTTGCCAGAGCAGAAAAGACTTCTTGGTTTTCATTTTTGAGTGTTTCTGGGGCCGGTAAACTAAATAAATACACTTCTTGCCCCTCTACGAGGTCTTCTACTGAAAGGCCATGCCATCCTGAAAGTGATGTATCAGCTTCTTCTTTCTCTATTCCACTGAGTGAGCTTAAACCAGCCAGAATGTCATCTTTAATCGTCTCGTCTAATTTACCTAGCATGCAAATTGAATCAGGACAGATAGTCAGAGGATGATCTTTATCTTTGTCCCAAATGAGTAAGTTTTCATTTTGGTTAATGACAATTTGCTCTCTTACTCGGCCGCTAACCGTTTGAGTAAAAGATAATTTATTAAAATCAAACCCACCCTGAGAAACACTGTCTTTGCTTTTAAGAATAAAAGGTGAGTTGGTCTCAGATAAAGAGTATAGGGATATATTTAATGTGTTTAAAAACACAGCAAGGTCATGGATAATGTTCTTATCATCGACTTTGAATTTATTCAGTTGTTCTCCAATGCTCTGCGCCATTGAGATTGTATTTGATACAAGTGCTGACTTTGCTTGATTGCCATTCATGATCCAGCCTGAAATAGCACCTACACCGTCAAAACTGCCTTCAGACGATAAAATAGGCCTAACCATATTTTCAACGATACTGGCTTGAGCCTTCTTCTTCGTTGCTTCACCTAGGTCCCCGTCACTAATTTGGGGCAAGTTTAAAACGATATCACCTTCAACAAGTACCTCTCCATGGGGTGCATTTAGTACGACAAAAGGCGTGATGTTTATTTTGGAGCTATAGCTCAAGCAGGACAAAGTCGGTACTGAACGTCCCGCACCATCAGCATCAATAACAAGAGCTGGATCTAGCGTTTTTGCTGCCGCTAGCATAGCGACAAAAATATTTGATCCAGTTTCAACAGAAATGGTGAAATTGATTCTCTTTGATTTGTTTAGGTCTTGCATGACCTCAACCGCTCTTTTTTCTGCGCCTTGTAAGCCTATTTTTTCAAAGCTTTCAGGAGACCCCATTGCACCAACTACCACACCAAAATCACTGTGTTTCATCGAACCGGGTGAGCACAGCGTAATAGATTTTTTCGTTTCTACTATTTGGTTAACAAACGAGTAGGCCGTTTTAATCGAACCACCGCCGCCACTTGCTAATAATGTTGAACCATTGACGATATTGAAAAGTGCTTCTGTTGTTAAGATAGTCATTAGGTTAAGTCCTTTTAAATCGACTGATATTGATGAGTAATTGATATTTTCTTTATATCAATTTGAAAATGCATAATTATGACGAACCGATACTAAACTTATACATTAAATATATTCTTGTATGCCATAGCTCCCTTGGTGCCGTCTTATGCTTTAAGGTTATTTTTTGTATTCGGCCCAGAGGGAATGTAAAGTAAATAGAGTGTTGGCTCTATGCGTGATGTCGTAAGCAAGCATGGGCAAGGCAGCAAATTATGGTAGATAGAGCACTGTATTATTGAGCATAAGACAGTTTTTTAAAGTGATCTTAATCAAGAAGGCCGTAAACAGATATGGTTGAAAAAATGACCTCTTGTAAGGCGCTCCATATGCAAGAAAAAGAGTAATTAAGAAGTTGCCATTGCGGTAATGTTCAATTCAAAATCGTCCCCGATGCACATGAACTAATCACATGTAATTGCTCTATTTGCATCAGAAAAAACGCCTTGATGGTTAAAGTGCATGAGAGCAAATACCAACTTATCAACGCCTATAGTTTAAAAGGCTTCAGCACCGAAGGTATTCCGGCGCGAGCAACTATCGGCGTGGGGATGGCTTGATAGGTTTAATTTTCTCCAACCCCTCAAACTTCCCTTGCATTCAGCAGCATACCTTGTGGGCTGGTGTTGAATAACAAGACCCGATTCAAATCGACCGACATCGAGATATGCTCTTGGCGTGCTCACCGTATACAAGCTACCGTTGTACAGCATTAGACCTTTTTAATTCTTCACGCTTTAGTTAAAGGTCGATCAATCCTTCATTTTGTCGACCATTTCGACGAATCTCGCGACACCAGATGAAATCTCAGTAAGGCCTCGTGATACTTCGTTGATACTTTCTTTGCCATGAAGAGCAATGCCTGTTACCGAGCGTAACATGTCATCCATTTCATTAATTAGGTTGTGATTCTTTTCTACAACCGAGCCAATTTCTGCTGTCGCTGTGGCGGTATTGCTGGCAAGTTTGCGAACTTCATCGGCTACCACTGAGAAACCACGACCTGCATCGCCTGCGCGTGCAGCTTCTATTGCGGCATTAAGTGCGAGCAAGTTAGTTTGATCAGCAATAGAACGAATAGTCACAACGATGTCTGAAATGCTTTTGGATTGTGATTTAAGTAAATCCCCTATCTCGGCAGCACTTTTTACTTTTTCAGCAATATCATTGGAGGTTTGTACTGAGGCATTGAGGATCTCTACTGCGTTTGATGATACCTGACTGGTTTGCTCCGAAGTGGCGGCGGCAAGTTCAATCGCGTTCATGGCATTATTAACTCGTTCTGAAATGTCAGAAGCGAATTTAATGACTTTATAGACTCGGCCTTTTTCGTCAAAGATGGGGTTGTAAGTGGCTTCTAACCAAATAACTTTGCCGTTACCATCAAAGCGCTGAAAACGTCCTGAAGAGTGTTGTCCATGCGCTAAATTAGACCAAAAGCTTGGGTTATCTCGGTAGAATTTCTCATCGCAAAACATTTTATGATGTTTGCCAACAATGTCTTGTAGATCGTATTTCATTGCTCTTAAAAAATTACTGTTGGCGTGAAGTATATTGCCTTCAGGATCAAATTCAATTACGGCTAGTGAGCGATCTAGAGCGGTTAATATGGCATTTTTATTTTTCAGTGACTCCTGCATTTCTGTGATGTCATTGGCTATTTTAAGTATTTTTATAACCTTACCGCTTTCATCTGATACAGGAAAATAGCTGGCTTCTAAATAGATTGGCTGCTTGTTTTGTTTGAAGCGTAAAAAAGTATCGTGGAAGGATTTTCCTTTCTTTAGATCGTCCCAAAAAGCTTTGTACTCTGTTGATTTTGTATATTCTGCATCACAAAATATACGGTGATGCTTACCGACGATTTGCTCTAGTGTGTAGCCCACAGCTTCTAAGAAAATCGGATTAGCATCCAATATAATGCCGTCTACATCAAAGCTAATACACGCGGTATTTTGCTTTATCGCGTTTAACTCATCATGACACTGTTTTAGTTTTTGGTTCTCTGGGGTCGAAGTCGATGGCTTGTCTTTGTTCTTGCTAAAAATCATTTAGGCTGTCCTTAATTACGGTCTTTAACCCACATAGAAACTATGGTTTTTCATGTTTTTTAACTCACAGTAAAACATGAAATTTACACATTATTTCCTAAGTTATATTCGATAAAACTAGGCGCTTTTTCTTCAAAAGTAAATTACATAATTAAGTTTTTACTGTCTGATTGTTGTTTAAAATCCACTCATTTTTTATCTGTCTCCTACCGCATAAAGCCGTTTTTTGCATGGTCGTTGATGAGTCACATGGATTGCATGAAGGCGAAAGGACATTTGTATTATTTTATGTTCATGTCTATAGTCTGTTCATGAATCATGAACGGTTTTGGTTTGTGAACGATAGCTTAATTTAAGTGAAATCAACTATGACAAAACAATCTGCATTGGCTGTGAATGCGTTGGCGTTACTACCTGCCCACATTAAAGTTGGCTTTGTCCAAAATGAGTGTGTTAACGGTGAGTACTTTACCGATGGCGAATTGTGTTTAACCGTGAGTGGTGATGAATATCATTTCTATGTTGCAGTAAAAACTATTCATCGCAAGGAAAGCTTAAGCTCATTATTAGCTGATACAGCGCCTAATACATTGCTGATTTGTAATCGTCTGACGCCTTACTTAGCAGATATCTGTATAGAGAATGGGGTTAATTTTATTGATAGCGCAGGGAATGTGAGAATTAATAACGGCGCTCTGTATATTTGGATTGAATCTCAACAAACGATTCAATCGAAGAATGACTTCAACCTTGCAAGTAAAAGCAACAAGTTAGGTGAAGGTGCAGCAAAGTTGTTGTTTGCTCTTTTATCTAGTCCCGATGTGCTTAATTTGTCATACCGCGAGATTGCTGAATACGCCAATATTTCATTGGGCATGGTGAGCAAAGGTTTGGGAATTCTTCAAGCCGAGTCGTTGATTAGCCTTGGCGATACGAGACGAATGCTAGACACAGAGCGGATGCTAAGCCTTTGGATCGAATCCTATCGTTTATCGATTAGACCTAAGCTAGGCGGCATTCGTTTACAGTTAGAAAGGGAATGGCAAGATATTCCAATGGAAGAGGACGATTTTTGGGGCGGAGAAGCCGCAGCAGAAAAGTTAACCCAATACCTTCATCCTCAAGAGTTACAGCTGTTTACCCGCCAGCCGTTACAGCAAAAATTAGCTCAACTTAAATGCCGCCCGAATCCAGAAGGGCTTTTATGGTTAGTTCCAGCCTTTTGGGGCGACAAATTAGCATGGTCAGAAACAAGCCAAGCCTTATTGGCCGTGGCAGAATTAGAAGCGAGCAAGGACAGCCGCAATATAGAAGTCGCAAGGATGATACATGAGCAATATTTATAAACTACAGCACCCGTTAAACTCAGCATTTGAGCCAGTGCTTAACATCATTATCGATGTAACCACTCAGCTTGATATACCGTATTTTATTGCTGGAGCAACAGCGCGAGATTTACTACTTTTTCATGTGTTCGGCCGAGATCCAGGTCGAAAAACACATGATATAGATACAGCAATATTAGTATCAGGTTGGGACAGTTTTACCGATGTCAAAAGTGCTTTGTTAGATTCAGGGCTAAGCGAGACAAAATTGCCTCATCGATTGATGCATGAAAGCAGTGGTTTACCTATCGATATCATTCCGTTTGGTTCTATTGCTGACAAAACAGGTGAGATTCAATGGCCGCCAGAACACGTCGTCACCATGTCTGTAACCGGTTTTCAAGAAGCTTTTGATCATGCTGTATTGGTCGATATAGGCCAAGGTGTAAGTGTAAAAGTGACGTCTTTAGCGGGTTTGGTATTGTTGAAATTAATGGCATGGCAAGAGCGTCGATTAGAAACCAACAAAGACGTCACAGACTTTCTTACCATCCTTACAGAGTATCCCAATGTAGAATTCGACCGACTCTATGACGATTTTATACCCGCTGAAAAATTGAATTACGACATAGAGCGACAAGGTGCATTTTTATTGGGCCATGACCTAAATATGATTTTGTATCACCCGAATACCAATTCTAAAACGCTGAGTCAGCTGGTAGCGCTGCAAACATCTCAAAGCGAAATGTTTATTAATGATTTGCTTAAAATAGGCTGTGGGCTTGATCCTGATCAGATAGAGCAGAGGTTGGCTGACTTTTGGGAGGGATTGGATATATTTTTGGCTTAATTTAAAAGCCATGTAAGCAATAGCGTGTTTAAGCAAATCCACAATCTATCGCGTATTTTTTTCCTTTTGTTGTAAGGCTAAAGCGTGTACCGCCAGCAGAGCGTTGATCAGAAACTACATACTTTCTGCTTATTAGGTCTTCGATGTAATATTCAATTGTAATTGTGCCCCAAGAGAAGCTTTGGATCAGTGAGTCTTTAAAAATGCTGCCGTTATTTTCAGCTATTATTTTTAAGATCTCTATTTGCTCTGTGCTGAGCGCATCACTGCTACTAGGATGAGGGTTTTGACGAATCTCATCTATTTCAGACTGGACTTTTTCTCTAGTTTCTTCGTCCGTAATTTCTTCCGCTACCTTTTGGTCTCTTTTTGCTCTTTCGATTACTTCTAGCTCTGCTTCTTTTTTCTGTTCATTACGTACATTCTCTAATTTTTGTTGTTCAATTAGTCTTTTATGTTCGGCAGTGAGAGTTTGTAGATTTTTAAGATGAGCTGGTTTTGAACTAATCCAGATAAATGTGTATTGAATCCATGGGTAAATAATTGAATAAAGAGCGGCCAATAAGGCTGGATAAACTAACAAAGTTGTATAGCTCGAATGCAGATCAAAATAAGAAAAACGGGATGTGACGCTACTATCATCAAAAAATAGGAAGAAGAAAGGCTTCCAGTTAACCGCGAGCATGGATAAAACAAAATAGCCAAATACGGGGCTTTTGACTCTGGTTTCAATCGCTTCAAAAATATCCTTCATATTTTGATCTAGTCCTTATGCTGCGAAGTTTTGGCAGGAGGTTTACTATCTTTGATAAGTGCGAGAGATTCAAGTTAAGGCTAAAGATTTTTTGTTGTTAAAGTATATTTTAAAGCGGCCTCACAAACCCCTTCCTCGCTTGATCAATTTCCTCCCGCATAAAGCAGTGTTCTGCGTGGTCGTTGATGAGTCCCATGGATTGCATGAAGGCGTACATTGTCGTTGGGCCGACGAATTGCCAGCCACGTTTTTTGAGCTCTTTGGAAAGGGCGATAGATTCAGCGCAAGTGGTTTGGGTTTCTGGTGGAGGAAGGGTGTTTTCGTCGGGTTCGTAGCGCCAAATGAAAGCAGCTAACGAACCTTCTTTGTCGACCATTTCTAGGGCGCGTTTGGCGTTGTTAATCACCGCGAGGATTTTGCGTTTATTCCGCACTATGCCTTGGTTGTTAAGTAGTTCTGCTATTTCTTTCTCACCAAATAATGCCACTTTATGAAAATCAAATTGCTGGAAGGCGAGGCGAAAATTTTCTCTCTTAGTCAAAATAGTTCGCCAGCTCAAGCCTGATTGAAAGGTCTCTAAACAGAGTTTTTCAAACAAACGCTGGTCGTCATCAACCGGAAAGCCCCATTCGTTATCATGGTATTCAGGAAAGTCAGGTGCGGAACTGGCCCACGCGCAGCGCTTTTTATCATCGGGAAGCATGCTTTGTGTCCGGTGGAAGCTGAGTTTGTATCTCTAATTTACGTATCAATGCGTCGTAAAAATCTTTGGCGAGGCCTGATAACGGACTCAAGTTAGAGGTCAGTACTTCAAGGGGCTCAACAATGCAGGGATAGAAGGGTTTTAGCACGACGTTGGGCAATTGAAAGACTTTGTCAAAGTAGCGGAAGTTCAGTATGTCGACCAAGGTGGCGCCCATTCCCAAGTTAACAAAGGAAAGGCCATGAATGGTCGTATGGACTTCTAGGGTTCGATTCAATGGCAATCCCATTTCAGCATAAATGCGTTTTAATGCTTTTGTAGTAGCGTTTTCTGAATCCAGAGTAATCCAGCTAAGATCCAATAAATCATTAGGGTGAATAACGTCTAGCTGGGCAGCTGGGTGATCTTTTGGTACTGCACAATAACAAGGTAAGTCGAAGGCGACTGAGTCGTGCTTTGAGGAACTTTGGGCTTTATCAACCAAGCCGATTTGATATTGTCCTGATGCGATACCTTGTCGAATGGCCGAGCAGCCAGAGAGGTGTAAACTCACATCTACGCCAGGGTTTGCTTTCATATACTCGGCAATGAGTTCAGGTAAAAATTGATAGGACGGACCGAAAATGGTGGCGATGCGTAATCTGCCTGTTTTGCTGTTTTTTGCTCGTTTTATGCTGTCTTCTAGATGGTTTACGCCTTGCAAGATGCCATAGACCTCTTCGTGCAAGTAGAGCGCTTCATCTGTCGGAATGAGCTTGCCGTTGTTACGCACAAACAATTTATAGCCAATTTCATCTTCAAAATTCGCTAGCATTTTACTGGCCGCTGGTTGGCTGACATAGCTCCGCTCTGCGGCTCTAGTGATGCTGCCAGTAACAAACACTTCGTGAAATATACGCAATTTATTGATGTTCATCGGCATAACCTAAAGTTATTAGACTATTAAAAATATTCAGTGTGATTATAGAAAATCTTCACATAAGATCCTAACTGTTAGTTGTTTGATCTGCATCAAAAGATTTAATAAAACGATGGGATCGCGGACTCGATTCATAATAAAAATGAGTTCGAATAAAAAGAAACCATAAAATCAACAGCATATAAAAGGAACGAACAATGAAGAAATTTTCTCTAGCGTTAGCAGCAACTACAACGCTTCTAGCGGCGAATAGTTATGCAGCGGATACCACTTCTACCTTAGATGCGGTAAAAGAACGTGGCTATGTAAACTGTGTAATTGGTAACTCTTTTCCAGGTTTTTACAGCTTAAACAAGGCTGGCGAATGGCAGGGCATGGACATTGATATGTGTCGTGGCGTGGCTTCCGCGGTTTTTGGTGATGCCTCTAAAGTAAAATTTCTGCCGGTACAGTGGGCGCAAAGCTTCACTTCGATTAAGAGTGGTAAAGGTGACATTTTATCAAAAGGCATGACGTGGACGCTTTCCCGTGATTCAGCACAGGGCTTAGATTTCCTTGATACGTATTTTTATGACGGCCAAGGTTTCATGGTGCGTAAAGATTTGGGCGTGAAATCTGTAAAAGAGCTAAATGGTGCAACGGTTTGTGTATTGACCGGAACTTCTAGCGAATTGAACATCGCGGATTACAGCCGTGCGAATAATTTAGATATTAAAACCGTCGTATTTGACGACTCTTCCGTCCGTAACACTGCCTTTTTTAACAACAATTGTGACGCATTAACCAATGATAAATCGGGTTTAGCAGCGCAACGTTCTGCAGCACCGAATCCAAATGATTACGTTATTTTGCCTGAAACTATTTCCAAAGAAGCCTTATCGTTTGCAGTGAAACAAAACGACAGCGAATGGGCGAACGTTGTGAAATGGAGCTTTGCTGCCATGGTTGCAGCAGAAGAATTTGGTGTGAACTCACAAAACGTTGAGAAAATGCGCGCAGAAAGTCAAAGCCCAGTGATTCGCCGCTTACTTGGTGTTGAAGGCGATCTGAATACAGGTCTAGGACTTCCTCAGGATTGGGCATATCAAGTTATTAAAAATGTTGGTAACTACGGTGAAGTGTACGAACGTAACGTAGGAACTGATAGTGTTTTGGGTTTAGATCGTGAAGGTACATTGAATGAATTGTGGACTAAGGGCGGGTTGATGTACGCAAAATCATTCCGTTAATACACGATTATTGTGATCGAAACATCGTGTAAAGGTCTCTATATATGAATAGATAGGTCTCTTGGCCTATCTATTGCAATTTTAGTTTTCCTCCTTCGTTCGGTATATAGATATGATTCAGTCCTCTACGAGTAAACCACAGAAAAGTCCTACTAAGGGTACTGGTTTGCCTTCGTCTACGACACAAAAATGGATGTCTCTGCTTAATAATGATTCAAGTAGAGCGGTGATCCTACAAGCGATTGTCTTAGTGCTAGTGTTGTTCGGCTTGTGGTTTTTATTCGCCAATGCCAGTGAGAATTTAAACCGTTTAGGCATGACGTTTGGCTTTGATTTTCTGCAAGTGACGGCAGGATTTAATATTAGCTGGAGTCTGATTCCTTACGACCCGGGTATGAGTTACTGGCGTGTATTTTTAGTCGGTATTGTCAACACACTGATTTTGTCTTTTTGTGTGATTGTTGTCGGAACTCTTATTGGTACAGTGGTGGGGATTTTAAGACTATCCGACAACCCTTTGGTTTCTCAACTTGCGCGCTGGTACGTAGAAGTTGTGCGTAATGTGCCTTTATTAATCCAAATTATCTTTTGGTTTACTGTAGTGTTTTCGACCTTGCCTGCGCCTCGCCAAAGCTATCACCTTGGCGAATGGCTTTTCCTAAATAATCGTGGTCTTTATGTGATGACAATGGAAAGTACCTTGTCATGGGGATGGATTGTTGCCCTTGGAGTGGCCTTGATCACTGCGCTTTACGCCTTATTTCGTTGGTCTAAACCTTATTACACCTTGTCAGGTTCTCGTTCCACAGGATTCTATATCGGCTTAGTTGCGTGGGCGTTAGTTGCTTGCTGGGCGATTTGGAGCTTTTCTAATTCGACGAGCTTGTCTGTTCCAACACTACAAGGCTTTAACTTCAGCGGCGGTGCGTTTCTTCCTGCGTCATTCGGTGCGGCGTTTGTTGCCATGACGGTGTATCGATCTGCGGCTATCGCTGAAACGGTTCGAGCTGGTATGCAGTCTATCGACCGAGGACAACATGAAGCTGCGTTTACCATTGGTTTCTCACGCGTTCAGTCGTTGCGCTTGATTCTGATTCCTCAAGCGATTCGATCCATTATTCCGCCAATGACCAACTCTTGGTTGGCAGCGACAAAAGACTCGTCACTGGCGGTGGCGATTGGCTTCCCGGAATTGGTGTCTGTGTTCATGCAAACTTCCATGAACCAAACCGGACGCGCTATCGAGATCATCTTTATGGTTATGGGTTTCTATATCTTCATCAGTTTGCTGATCTCTTACTTGCTCAACAAGTACAACGACAGCGTGCAGTATAAGGTGCGATAAATGGACGATTTGAATGTGAAAAACCAACCTGTTTTAAAGCAATTTGTCCCGACGCCACCTCGTCCGCCACGTAAAAGTGAAAGAGGTATTTTCGGCACAATTCGTCATCGTTGTTTTAACAGTATTGGCAACAGCTTGCTGACCTTGTGTGTGGCGACTGTACTGTTTTATTTAGCGAAACATGTGTTGGATTGGGCGGTATTTAATGCGGTTTTTATCGCGGATAATCGTCGTCAATGTATGGATATCAGCCCAGACGGCGCCTGTTGGGCCGGTGTTATTAGCTGGTTTAATGGCTTAATTTACGGGCGCTTTCCGGTGGACGAGCAATGGCGCGTCAATATCGGCGTCTTGCTCGGATTGGTTTGGTTATTGCCGCTGATGTCGAAGCGTATTCCATTACGCAATTTTATATTGTTGTCTTGGATTGGCCTGTATCCTTTTGTGGGTGCTTATCTTTTCTTAGGCGGCCGTTTCGGCGAGGAATTGGGCTTGGTACATGGCGCGATGACCTGTCTTGCCTTGGCTTTCCTAATCATTATCTACGCTAACTGGATCTTGTCGGCGCTGGGGAAAAAAGGCTTAAACGAACTGTTTGTGCCGCTGGTGTCTCGCTTGGTTGAGCGTCGTATTCATCTGTTGAGCTTTGTTGCTGTTTGGCTGCTTGTTGCATTGGTGATCGCTCTTGGCCTTAGCCAAGTATCACTTGAGCCAGTGCCTATTGAGCGTTGGGGCGGTTTGTTCCTAACCTTCATTATTGCTGGTTTTGCCATTACCATGGCGATTCCTGTTGGTGTGATTTTAGCGCTAGGTCGACGTTCTAAATTGCCAGTGATTCATTGGTTGTCGATGACAGTGATCGAGCTAGTTCGTTCTGTACCCTTGATAACAGTCTTATTTATGGCGGTGACCTTGCTGCCCATCTTTTTGCCTGCGGATATGGAGTTTAACAAGCTCACACAAGTGTTGGTCGCGGTGTGTTTATTTGCTGGTGCTTATATGGCAGAAAACATTCGCGGTGGCTTGCAGGCGATTCCAAAAGGGCAGTACGAAGCGGCCGCTACGCTTGGTTTAGGGTATTTGCACACCATGGTGCTGGTCATTCTGCCACAGGCGCTAAGAATGATGATTCCAAACATCATGACCTCATTTATCAGTTTGCTGAAAGACACCACGCTGGTTTCCATCATTGGCTTGTTCGACATCATGTTGATGGCGCGCAACATTGCCAACGACAAAGACTGGGTGGGAATGCACACCGAGCCTTTGGTGATGATTTCTGTGCTCTTCTTTATCTTGTGTTACAGCATGTCCCAATACAGTTTGAATCTTGAAAAACGTTTAAAGGTGGATCGCTAATGACGACGTCATCAGGAAATTTAGCTCAAAAAGCCGTGACTGAAACGGCGATTAAAATCGACAACCTGAACAAGTGGTACGGAGATCATCACGTTCTTAAAGACGTTTCTCTAGACATTAGTGAAGGCGAAATCATGGTGGTTTGTGGGCCGTCGGGCTCAGGTAAATCGACCTTGATTCGTTCGTTGAACCATCTTGAAGAATACCAAGAAGGTGTGGTTTCCGTGTTTGGCCAGCCGCTTTCTCGGGATCGTCAAAGCCATAAGATCATTCACCAAACCATGGGCATGGTGTTTCAGAACTTTAACTTATTCCCTCACCTTACTGTTTTGCAGAACTGTACCTTGGGTTTGACTTGGCTGCGCAAGATGTCAGAACGTGACGCCGACAAAATGGCGATGCGTTTGTTGGATCGCGTCGGGATTGCCCATCTTGCGACACGTTATCCAGGGCAATTATCAGGCGGTCAACAGCAGCGCGTAGCGATTTCCCGATCCCTCGCCATGGAACCCAAAATCATGCTGTTCGATGAACCAACATCCGCACTCGATCCAGAGATGGTCAAAGAAGTATTGGACGTGATGATCGACCTCGCCAAAACCGGCATGACCATGGTGTGTGTTACTCATGAAATGCAGTTTGCTCGACAGGTTGCTGATCGCGTGGTGTTCATGGCCGATGGAGAAATCATCGAAGTTGGGCCGCCAGAGCAGGTGCTGGTTAATCCCCAGTGGGATAGGACGAGAGAGTTTTTACAACACGTTCTTTAAAAATTTTTACGATTGCTGTGCTCGTTAATACTTTGTTAAAAATAGACTCAAAATGCTCATTTATAATTATAAACTCTGCTTTCTCGTCTATTTTTGCCTCGTCTTAGCTTCGCTCGCGACATCGTAAGTTATTGATCACAGAAGAATACGAACTTACCCTTATTTATGGAATGAAATCGATATGTTGGCAAAAAATATATCGACGTATACCAACATGCCTTTTTGGCTGGCAGATACGTCTTTGGCGAGCAAAATACACACAAATGCACGCTTTGAAATCCCACAAAAAGTCGACGCTGTGATTGTTGGTGGCGGCTTTACTGGCATCTCTGCAGCCATTACATTGGCGCGAGCGGGACTCAAAGTGGTTCTACTGGAAGCTGGGCATTTAGGCGAAGGCGCGAGCTGTCGAAATGGTGGTTTGCTTGGGCCAAGCTTCAGCAAATTAGGCGTCGATGGACTCGAACGCCAGTATGGTCGTGACAATGTTCATGAGACGATTCGTGAAAGCTTAGTAGCCTTTAATTGGCTGGTGGATTTTATCAAGGAAGAGGGAATTGATTGTGATTTGTCCTTGTGTGGCCGCTTCCGTGGTGCCAGTCACCCTAGTCATTACGCGGGCTTGATCGAGCAAGCGGAAGAGCTTGCGAAAGTCGTGGATTTCCCCGCTATTGCCGTGAGCCGTCAGGATCAATTCGAAGAAGTAGGTTCTAACGCGTATCACGGTGGTGTGATTTATCCGACCGATGGTACCTTACAGCCCGCCAAGTTACATCGTGGACTTTGCCAAATTGCTCAGCAAGCAGGTGTGTTAATGCTAGAGCACACCAAGGTGCGCGATGTCAGTAAACAGGGTGCTAGCTACAAGGTTCAGTACGATGGTGGTGTTATCGATGCCGATCAAGTGATTATCGCCACAAATGGCTACACAGGTGGCGAGTTTGATAAATTCAAACGTCGCATCATTCCTATTCGTTCTGCGATGATTGCCACTGAAGAATTACCTGAATCTGTGATTCGTTCCGTGAGCCCGAAATTACGCGCTCATGGTGGCACCGAGCGTTTGGTTGCCTATTATCGACCTTCGCCTGATGGCAAACGCATCTTGTTTGGCGGACGAGCATTTGGTCGTGGCGATCAGCCACAGCTGTATTCGAAATACCTACAGGACTTTATGATTCGTACTTTTCCTCAGCTTGAAGAGGCAAAAATCGATTACGCTTGGTCGGGCTATGTTGCCTACACCTTTGACCATGTGCCACACATCGGCAAAATGGACGACATGCATTATGCCATGGGCTATTGTGGTTCTGGTGTCGGTCGTGCGAATTATTTTGGTCGCAAAATCGCGCAGCAAGTGCTTAACCAAGTGGAAGGAAAAACGTCTTTTGACCAGTTCCCGTTTAATACTCGTCCACTTTACACTGGCAAGCCCTGGTTCTTGCCAGCGATCATGAGATGGCATGACTTCGCCGACCGTCGGGGTTGGTAAAAGCATCAATTAGAAACGCCTGATTTCAACCCCTCAAAACCTCAGTTAACGACTGGGGTTTTATGATTTAAATCCTTGTCTTAGAAAAGGTGTCGACTTTTGCCACAAGAAGAGTGTGTTCATTTATTATTGTATTTCTAGCAAGCGGTATCAAATTGTTTGTCCAATCGAATACAGGCGTTTTTATAAGTGAAATACTGCAGAGGGCTTAGTCTGTATGTTGTTTTTTTAGTCTTCATAAACAGAAGCCGTCTAAAATAGTTATTTGAGACGGCTTCTAGGAGCTTTAAATAGGCGGTGTTAGCTTATTGCAGGCTACTTTCTGCTTGCTGAGGCGTTTCAACGGCACTGATACCTTGTTTAAGCAAGGCTAGACGCTCAATTTGAGAAAGAGAAGTAAGGTGGGAATAAAGCGGCGCTAAATAACCTTTTGCTTTAATTTCAAGGAATTTCTTATCAGAAAGGTTATTTAGACGCTCTTCATTGATCACGTAGCAACCGGTAACGTTTTTGATCTGATCGGCGGCTTTAACACGCATGTTTAGTGGCGTGAACAAGTTGTTCTCAGCCAAAAATTGGCAAAAGGCTATAGTAAACACTTCCATTTGTTGTAGTTCGCCTAAATAGCGTTTTACATTTTCAATAACTTCCGTTGGCTCCCCTTGATCATTGAACAGTAGTTGACCGTCTTCTGTGCCCACATACTTACTGTCTTCATCAATGCATACAGTAAAGCTGTCTTGATCGGGATTTTTAGCCAAAGCGAATGGGTAGCGACGAATGATCGCAGGAACGTAAGACGCTTGCCATTTGCCATCTTCACCAATGAACAGGTTTTCGCCTGCATCTAGGCTAAGTAAAGCAACAGGTTTAAATTCATCCTGAGACTTGTCTTCTAAAAAAACAATCGGATATACCGATGCCGCTTTAACAAACTCATGCACCATTACAGACGCGATATGAAATTTGCTGGCAAAATCGAAATTTTCAATGGCCTTTACTTTTAAGTTAGCGTGCTGTTCTTTATTTATTGGTGTCAATTTAGTGAACATCGCATTAAGTCCTTTAGTATTCTTTTTAAAATTAGCAAGAGGAATTAGCATTAGTGTATTTTTATTAGGTTAATCTAACTTTATTGGGAAAGCGATAGAATAGACAATTTGTCTAAAGGCATATGCAATCATGTTCGGTAGTTTTGCCATTTTTTCACAACGAAACAATATGATGGAGTCCTATTTAGCGGTATTCAACTGGGCTATTTCTTTGCGATTCGTCTTATCTGATTGATTCAACATAAACTCAGCTTTCACAGTAAGATATTACTTATTTGGCGTGTGTCTCGTTAAGCGTTTTTAGGATGTAATTTTTTAAATCTGTTGTGGAGATGTTTGCCGTACGAGGAGCATATAAAACAGCAATGTGGTCTTTTTCTAAGCGCAGACTCAGCGCATTCCAACGTTCGCTGCCTTGCCACTCTTCGCCACAAACAACTGTGTTAACGTTGAGCGATTTTATCCATTGAGCGGCGGCTTCGGTTTGAGACATGGGCGCGCTAACCAGATGGACTTCATCAACAACTGATAGCGCGCTGAGTATTGCCATGCGGTCTTGTTCAGACATGACCGGAACATAGCCCTTACTTTGCTTGCCAAACGCATCAGGAGCGACACCAACTACCAGTGTATCGCCCTGTTGTTTGGCATGATTAAGATAATTGAGATGTCCCTGATGGAACAAATCGAAGTAACCTAATGCAAGTACTCGTGATGGCTGGGTTAGCTTGGTTGCCTGAGTCAGGCGCTCTGCGATGTCTGTCAGCATCGGATCGTCTGTTTGATGTCGTCGCAAGGTAGCCAGTATGCCAAGGGCTTTCTGTGTGTTGCCTTTACTCCATTCACCGTAAAGTCTTGAGTAGCCATAGCATAACGCGAGCCAAGAAAAGTGCCGTAAGTTAGCCGCTGATACGATAGTGTCAAAGTAGGGGTCTGGGACTCGCCAGTTTTCACCATACAATATTGCTAGAAATGCATCGGGTGCGCTTAGGTGCCATATTTCGCCTGCGGGAGAGTGTTTGCTGCTGAGTTTTATGGGAGGAAAGTAAGTAATGCGATTCCAATCAAAAGGAACTTGATCCATCCAAAGCCCTGAAATGGTTTCACCTGAGAGCGTTTCTGTTCCATAGCCACAAATATCCATGATGATGCCAGAGGAACGATGTTTGAAACAGCGGGGATTGATTAAACCATAAGAATGAGACACTTCCTGCCAGCCCAATGTCGTTAATACCTCGATGGCGTTGGACATTTGTAACCAGTCGATACCAATATCAATATCTTTATCGTTTTCTAACAATTGTCCTGTGCGTTCAAGGCCGAGTAAGGTACCCGCGGTGGCAAAGGCGTGAATCCCCTGCTGCTTTAGTTCTGCGAGTGTTGACCATAGTAATTCCTCGGCTTTGATACGATCAAACCCTACGAATGTTTTGACTTGCTTAGGAAGCACGGAAGTAGCAGCAGATGATTGAAAACAACGCGCCCCAAGAGCCTGATAAAACGCCTGTGATGCTTGGGGTAGTAAGCGGTTTTGTTGATAACACAGGCCTAATGTGTGATAGGCCTCGTGCATGAAGGGCTTTTTACGCAATAACGTTTCGAGTCTCTGGATCCATGCACTTCCGGTACCGTCCAACACAGCCAGCTGGGCTAGGTAAATCTGTGGAATCACAAACTCGGGAGCGTGCTCATAAACACGTTGAAAAAGTGTTTTGGCGTCTTGATATTGCTCAGCTCGAAAATGCTGCAGGGCAAGTTTTATCGTGTCGTCAATCTTCATGTTTTTCCTATGAGAGGTGATGTCTTATCTGTTTTTAGAGCCAGTGTCTTGCTTTCAAAAAGGCATTGCTTGGAAG
This sequence comes from Marinomonas polaris DSM 16579, assembly GCF_900129155.1. Classification (GTDB taxonomy): domain Bacteria; phylum Pseudomonadota; class Gammaproteobacteria; order Pseudomonadales; family Marinomonadaceae; genus Marinomonas; species Marinomonas polaris. The sequence goes on along the minus strand of NZ_FQVF01000004.1, from coordinate 229,328 downwards.
GGATCATGTAAAGATCTTAAGGCAATATTTTTAATAAGCAAACTACACGTTCTATTTCGTTAAAACCAAGTTGTTTGTGAAGGTTGACGCTTTTTTTGTTGGAGATCGGGGCGTCGCTGCCAAGTTCCTGAAAGCCTTGTTGTTTGGCCCATTCCTCAGCGGCGTGAATCAAGGCTTTGCCAATGCCTTGTCCTTGGCAATCTGGTGAAACAAACCACGCTTCGATGTAGGGCGTGGTTTGCTGGCTACTGCCGGGGACATTGTCGCGAAGATTCAGCTCGATAAAACCTATCATGTGTTGGTTGTCATCGAGTGCAACCAACACCTCTTGTACATTTGGATAGCTTCCAAGAAAGAAGGCATTAACTTCCGCTTGGCTGATGTCTTTGATTTCTGGCAGAAACTCGATTCTTAGGGCTGACCAAGCTGCGGCGTCTGTTGCTTGTATGGTGCGGATCTCGATTGTCATGTGATTAACCTTTTTAGTGGCAGCCTTGATTAGTCGTCTTTGGCGGCTTGTAACCGATTCAAATCAGCACTGGCGATGGCGTCTAAGTGTTGGGTGATTTTCTCGGCGCTCCAATCCCACCAAGCAATGTCTTGTAATGCTTGAATGGTTTGCTCGTCAAAACGGTATTTGATGATCTTGGCTGGATTGCCACCGACCACGCTGTAAGCTGGCACGTCTGATGTTACGACGGATTTGCTGGCGATGATGGCGCCGTTACCTATTTTCACGCCTGGCATGATGGTGGCGTCGTAGCCAATCCATACATCGCTACCTATATTCGTATCGCCTTTGTAGGGTAAATCTCCTGCCTTTGGCGCCGCTTTTTCCCAACCATTACCAAAGATGTAAAACGGATAGGTTGAGAACCCCGCATTAGCATGGTTCGCCCCATTCATAATGAATGTGACGTCTTTTGCGATGGCGCAAAATTTGCCGATAATGAGCTTATCGCCAATAAAATCAAAGTGATAAAGCACATTGTCTTCAAAACGTTCTGGCCCTTCAGGGTCGTCGTAATAGGTGTAGTCGCCAACGATGATATTGTCGCGGGTAATAAAGTTTTTAAGATAACCTACTTGTGGGAAGCCCTTCATCGGCTCTTTGTTATCTGGATTGGGTCCTTTCATATTGTCTCCTTGTTAAGTATTTCGATGGCAGATTGTCACATAACTGTCATTTATATGCTTTTTACTGTGTGTATAGTCAAAGGGAAAGTAATAAGGGAAAAACGTTATGGCTTCAACCCCAGTAGTGTCTTCGTTACAAGAGCATGTGTCTTTTCTCTTGCATGAGGTCGAAACACACTGTCATCTCGTTGAGCTTTTTTTTACATCAGGTTCTGTTGAGTTATTGTCGAGCATTCGCGGGCGTCGCGGTTATGTTCAAGCGCTGCGTGAAAAAGCCGACATTGAAACGGCACGTTTATTAGAGCGTCGCAAAGCCAATACTACCTTTCATGCTCAAGTAAGTGGCATGCATGCTCTGGTTATCGCGCTTGAGATGCTGACCAAGCATTGCTTCGATTGTATCCGAGAAGGTACGTTGTATGAGCCTTATAAACATCCAACAGGGCAAGAATGCCGCAAGCTGGTGAAACGTATCAGGCGTGCCTTACGTCTTGTGAAAGTTGGCGTGAGCGACAATCGTCGTCGTACTGGTATTAAATTAGGTCGACGCACTCACAAGTTGCTCGCCAGTTATAACGAGCTGCAAGCGCTCACTTTGCAAGCAAAGTTCGATTTGAGCGATGACCAGCTGCGTGCGGCGATTTTGAGCAATGTCAGTCTGAAACGCTTGATAGAGCAATTAGGCGTTGTGGCGGAAGCCTTGATTAAAGCGGATCTTGGCCAAGTCGCCACGTTGCAAAATTATCCTCATTTATTAGACAGTGCGACGAACCTGAATTACGACCTACGAGACTTAAGAGTACGACGTTTGGCGTTAACTCGATCTGGCAGTGCTATTGCTGCGATTACTCACAAAGATGAGTCTGGCAATGATGTGCTTGCAGTTTATAAAGAAGGTGATCGTTCCAAAATTGAAGAAGAAGTGGCTGGCGTGAATCAATGGCGCGATATTGACCCTCGGCTCGCCCCAAGCGTTCTTTGTCAGACAGGCACATCTCAAATCAATGGGAAGAGCGATGATAGCAATGAACAATCGTCTTTATTGATCGAACATATTCCGGGAAAAACCTTGGAAGCTCTGTTGCTTGCTGGCGATCAAGTCGGCACAAAAGCCGCGTTGAAAGCCTTATTTAAAACCCTGAACCAAACGTGGAAAGTTAGCCTGACGCCTGAGTCTTGTACGGCGAATTTCATGGGACAACTGCAAAAGCGTATTGGGGACAGTCGCAAGGTTCACCCTGAGTTTTTTAAAGATGAAGAACGCATTTGTGGCTACACCAGTCTAAGCTTTGATGAGTTAGTTCGTCGCGTCGAGACACAAGAAGCTCAATGGCGAGCACCGTTTTCCGTGCTGACTCATGGGGATTTTAACGTCGATAATCTGATTTACGATGACGCAGAAAAGCGTGTCTATTTTATCGATCTGCATCGCGCGTCTTACTTTGATTATGTGCAGGACTTGTCGGTGTTAATGGTCTCGATTTACCGCTTGCAGGTGCTAAGTGGCGAGACGCGAACACAAATGATGGAAAGTGCCAAAGAGGTGTATCGCTTTGGTCGACGCTTTGCTTCTCGTCAACAAGATGTCACCTTTGAAGTGCGCTTAGCTGCAGGTCTTGCTCGCTCGTTTGCCACTTCCACACGCTTTATTTTGGATAAAAAACTGGCTTCTCGAATGCATTTACGCGCTCGATATTTGCTGGAGCGTTTAGCCAAATTATCACAAGAACAAGCCCAAACATTTACTTTACCACTTAAGGAGCTTTACGTTGAATAAGTTGAAAATCGGGGTGGTTGGTATCCCTGGAAAATGGTCCACAGAAGTATTGGCGGATCGTCTTGAAGAACGTACTGGCTTTCGTGCCGTGATTGATATGAGCCAAGTGGAATTGCGTTTAGACACCAATCAGCTGATGTTCCAAGACTTAGATTTGATGACGCTGGATGGTTTGATCATCAAGAAGATCAGCGAAGTGTATTCGCCAGCGACGGAAGATCGCATTCATCTGCTGTCTTATGCCGAGCGCGCAGGCGTCAAACTGTTTAGCCCAACGGCAAGCGTCGGTAACTTGGTGAATCGTTTGAGCGGCACCTTGGCTCTGCAGAGGGGCAATATTCCCATGCCGAAAACACGCATCACCGAAAGCCCAGAGCAAGCGTTTGCCACGGTGCGTGAGTTTGGTTCAGCAATTCTAAAACCGCTGTATTCCACCAAAGCTCGCGGCATGGTCATGTTAACCAAAGACGACAGTGACGAATTTGTCCATAACGCTTTGGAAGAGTATCGTCAGAGTCAGTCCATTTATTATATTCAGCAAACCGTGAAATTGGATGGTCGAGATTTGGGTATGGTATTTGTTGGCGGTGAATACCTGTGTACTTACGCGCGTGTTGGCAATAAAGACTCTTGGAACACCACGATTAATAGTGGTGGAAAGTATGAAATGTTTGAGCCTGATGCCACGCTGATTGAATTAGGTCGTCGAGCACAATCTTGCTACGACCTGAGTTTTACCACGGTGGATATTGCCTTGATGGATCAAGGTCCTGTTGTATTTGAAGTATCGGCCTTTGGCGGTTTTAAAGGCGCGTTAGAAGGCTGTGATATAGATGCAGCCAGTGTTTACGCGGACTATATTTTAAAGGAATGTGTTTCACAAGAAGGTGTTTCACAAGAATGCACTCTAAAGGAGACTACATCATGATTAAAACCTTATTAAATTTGCCTCATGTGGATGAAGCATTAAGTCATTGTAGCGAAACAATTCGCCTTCACTTTGCCGATTTGTCGGTTATCGTGCATTCGAATGAAGCTATGTTGTTGGCTGGCATTGCAGATTATTACCGCAGTTATTTGAAGGCAGAGGCGCACACGACAACATCCTTGAATGTGTATGTGATGGAGCAAAGTGCTGTAGGTGATGAATTGGAGTGGTTAGAAGTCCCACGCGAAGCAGGCAAGCAAGGACGAAAAGAAGGTTTCCTTGATGTTGCTGGTGGACGTTGGATTAAGAAATTCAAAACTGGCATGACGTTTTTACAACGGCCTGATCATACTGTTGCTGTTGGTCCTTGTGCGTCTAACTTGGCACAAATCGTCAACTTTATTAACAACCAGTTTTTGAATCATTATTTACGCCAAGGCTTTACCTTGGGTCATGCCTCAGCGTTTTGTGTAAACGGCGAAGTAACGGCTATTGCCGCTGGGTCTGGCGGTGGCAAATCTACCCTGATGCTACGTTGTCTTGAAAATCCCGAACGTGACTTTCTCACTAACGACCGACTGTTACTAAAAAATACAGGGCCAAAAAAAACAGAATTGAAAAAAACCGAGCAAGGTACGCAAACTATCGGCTTGGCAAAACTGCCGCGAGTAAACCCTGGTACCTTGCTGCATGCCGAGCGATTACGTCACATCTTGCCAGAAGATCGTCAACAAGCGTTACGTCAAATGCCGCAAAGTGAACTATGGTCATTAGAGGAGAAATACGATGTACAGATCGAAGATGAATACGGCCCAAACCGTGTTCGTTTAGCCGGAAATCTGTCGCGTCTTATTATGTTGGACTGGTCATTAGACAGCGCTGAACCGACGCAATTAGAGCCGGTTGATTTGTCTTCTCAGCCTGAAGCGATCGAAGGACTACGTAAACGTCCTGGGCCTTTTTATCAAGATAAATCTGGTGCTTTTGCAGATCTCAACGCCATTGATTCCGTAGAGCATTATTGCAGTGAGTTAGCGAATGTGAAGGTTTATCGACTCACTGGCAGGATTGATTTTGATCGAGCTTATGAGCTTATAGACACTTTAAAATAAAGAAATCGAGGAGCTTTATGACAGCTTTCATCTTACTGTCATAAAGCTTTGTCACAGTAAAAGGCTTAGTCTATTTTCGGGCAGCCTGTTTTGTTTGAATTTTCTGACGAAAACCATCAACCAAAAGGTAATCATTTCTTATGCCGAATCCTATTTTGAGCCCTATTCCAGCCATAACGGATCGCCCCCATCACTCCGATATCATTGCGCGTTTACCGAGTGAATGGACGGCTTGGCCTCGAGATGAAAGCTCGGTAAACAGTCACGTTTTAGAGCCGAATGAAACTCCGTCTTTGTTCAAAAAGAGTAAGCTGCGCTGGCCAAAGCGTTCTGTGGTGTTTATTTCTGACCCTCATGCCGATGCGGTGGCTTTTGAGGATTCCTTGATTGCTGCTGGCGTAGCTGAACGCAAGAAAAAATCGGGCTTGGGACATCTTTCCCTGACGAAAAAAGGCAAACAGTCGGAAATTATTGTCGGTGGTGATTGTTTGGATAAAGGGCCGAGCAATCTCAAATTACTGCGCAGTGTTAAACAGCTTTATAAACTTAAAGCACGCATAACCTTGTTGGCTGGCAACCACGACTTGCGCTTGTTGATGGGATTGTTAGCATTGGCGCGCAAGAAGGACGTGGGCAACCAACACTTTTTCGTACGCATGGGTAAAAAAGTCGTGCCGCTGTTTAATGAAGTCTTCGATGAATATTTAGCGGATACCCATTGGGATAAGAAAATTCCCGATGAAGAAACGTGTCGAGATCTACTTTTCCCCGGCGACGATTGGTTTAAAGAGTTTCCGTTTCATGCTGCAGGCTTTTTGACTGTGGAAGGTATCGATCGCGAAGTGCGCAAAATGGAATCTAAGAATCACAGTTTCGAGAAGCATTGCTTGTCAGCAGGATTGAGCTTGCGACAAGTGTATGCGACGTCGTTGAAATGCCAGCAGTTGTTTTTGCATAAAAAAGGCGAATTTAATTGGTTTTTCCGCAGAATGGAGTTGGTCGCCAAGCGTGGTTCCTTCTTGTTTTTGCATGCTGGTTTGGACGACAGTATGGGGCAAATGTTGCTGAAAAGCGGCACTAAGTACGCGAACAAAGCCTTCCACCGCAATTTAAAACGTCGCGATTTATTCAGCTTTTACTACAGTTCGATTGCCAATACGTTTCGGACAAAATACCGCGATGCCGATCTTCCGTTAACTGAGCGCGGCGTAAATGCGATTCACAAAGCCGGTATTCACGTTGTTGTACAAGGTCACATCAACCGTCAGCAAGGCCAGCGTATTACCATCAAAAAAGGCTTGGTGCATGTGGAAGCGGATATCACCTTGGACTGCCATTCTCGTACCGCGGAAGGTTTAAAGGGCCACGGTATCGGTGCAACCTTGATCGGCAAGGACACTGGCATTGTCGGACTAAGTTGCGATTATCCAACCGTAAAAGTAATGACTGCTACTGAATTACAAGGAATCTACGGATAAACATTATGAAATCGAAAACAGAATTCAAATATGAAGCCTTATTGGATGCCGACGATATTCAAGACGTACTAAAAGCGCTGTCGAAAGGCTTGTCTAAAGGCAAACTGGAATTTAGTGAAGAAAAAGAAGGTTCCTTAACTCTCGATCCAAAGGGGCTAATGCGTCTAAAAGTCAGTGCCTCAGAAGACGAAGACAGTCAGCAGTTTGAAGTCAAAGTGCGTTGGGAAAAACGCCCCAAGCGTCTTAATAAAACTGTTCCTAATATTTTGTCTTGATGTTTTTGCTGCTGATGAAAATGATAAAAAAAGCCGCCTTCCTTAATTTAAACAGTCAGGCGGCGAAGTTGGGAGATAGTCGTTTAGATCAGTTAACACCTGTCATATTGTGAAGAGAGCCTTTAATCCCTTTTGCCGATACTAAGATAGGATTGCCTTTAAGCAGACCTTCACCTGATAAAAAGTTATTGGTTGAGCCACCAGCTTCATCCACCATGATCAGGCCTGCTAAACAATCCCATGAGTTGATGTGAGGTTCGTAGTAGCCAATCAAACGACCAGCCGCCACGTAAGCCAACATGAGCGCACCAGAACCGTTGCGAATAAACATGCCACCTTGGTTTAACAGCTTATCGATGAAGTTCACACATAGCGATGCTGGAACTCGGTGAGACGTACCTAAGCCCATCACGCCTTCTTGTACTGAATTCACTGTTAATGTTGCGACGCTTTTGTCGTTTACAAAACAGCCCTTTCCAGCCACGGCGCTAAATAGTTCGTTACTGTTTGGGTCAAAGATCAGGCCACAGGCAATTTTATCGTTCACCATGAGCGCAACGGAAATACACCAAGAATGCATGCCATTGAGAAAACACGCGGTGCCGTCTATCGGGTCAATGACCCATAAATACTGGTTGTCGCCTTTGGTAATACCTTGCTCTTCACCAAGAAAGCCATCTTGCGGGAAGTGCTCTTGTAAGCCTTCAATAATGGTGACTTCCACATTGCGGTCAGCAATGCTGACCACGTCTTGTGGTTCCATTTTGGTTTCGACGATTAACTTTTCTCGATTTCGAAAATATTCCAACGCTTGAGCTCCAGCGATTTTGATTACTTTTTCTGCTTGATTAAATCGGTCGAGAACCGCTTGATCTATTAGGTTATGAGCTAAAAACATGAGGTGTACTCTCCACTCTAAGCCGTCTTAACTAATGCAAGACCGCGATTTGAAAACGCAATAGACACATCGGAACCGACGGGAATTGCTTGCTCAACACGATAGTCGACGACGAATAAGCTACCCACTTCGGAATCAACATCGTATTGCATTTGGTTGCCTAAGTAGGTAGCTCGTCTAACGGTGCCTGTAAGCCCAGTGGACTGCTGGTCTCGTAAGGATAAACGCACTGAACTTGGGTGCACCGCTAGCTGCACGCGGCCTTTGTCAAAGCCTCGTTGCGGTAAAGAACAGCGCAACGTGCCAACGGCAACGTCTGCGGTCTTTCCGTCTGTCGCGATGATGTCTGCTTCGATGAGATTGGCGTCACCAATAAAGTCTGCAATAAAGCTTGAGGCGGGCGCTTCGTAGAGTTCACGCGGACTGCCTTCTTGAGCAATTACCGAGCGATTCATCACGATAATACGATCTGATACAGCAAGTGCTTCTTCTTGATCGTGAGTAACATAAACAGCGGTTAAACCGATTTTTTGCTGAAGTTCGCGAATTTCTTCCCGAACATGGCGACGTAATTTTGCGTCTAGGTTTGATAGAGGCTCGTCAAGTAGCAGTACTTCAGGCTCTAGAACAAGTGCCCGAGCCACGGCAACACGTTGTTGCTGTCCGCCTGATAGCTCGCTGGGATAACGTTGCCCGTAGTCTGCTAAGCCAACCAGCTCCAATCCTTCTTCGCTCTTTTCCTTGGCTTCGATTTTATTAACGCCGCTGGCGTTTAAGCCGTAAGCAACGTTTTCGGCCACTGTCATGTGCGGAAACAAAGCATAAGATTGAAACACCATGCTGACGTCTCGGTCAGTGGCAGGTAGATGCGTAACGTCTTTATTGCCAATCATGATGCGGCCTGAGGTTGGGTGCTCTAACCCAGCCAACATGCGCAAAGTGGTGGTTTTCCCACAGCCGCTTGGCCCTAATAATGTGACAAGGTTGCCTGGCTCTATGGTGAAAGACACGTTATCAATGGCAGTGACATTGCCAAAGGTTTTAATGACGTTTTCGAAGCTCACTGAGCCTGGTTGATAATGAAGACTCATGCTTGTTTCTCCTTTAGAGAGGGACGGGAAAGAGAAGACGACTTGGTAGAATGAGAGATAGATGTCGTGCGTCTTAGACGGCGTTCTCCAACAAATAAATTAATAGCGATAATGGCTGTCAACATGACAAGAATGAGCACGCTACAGTACGCGATGGCAATACCAAATTCGCCGTTTTCAACCAAGCCAATGATGTAAGACGTCGCCATATTATGATCGGCGCTGACAAGAAAGATAACCGCGCTGACCGAGGTAATGGCGCGCACAAAGCTGTATACCAAAGCTGCGATGATGGCAGGGCGTAGCAGAGGAAGTATCACGCGTCGGAAGGTCATTAAGCTGTTTGCACCTAAGGTGAGCGAGGCTTCGTCTAAGCTCTTGTCTAATTGACTCATGGCGGCAATACCGCCACGTACGCCAACGGGCATATTACGGAAAACAAAACAGATAATCAGGATTACGCCTGTGCCAGTAAGCTCTAGCGGCGGCACGTTAAAGGCAAGAATATAGCTGATACCAATAACAGTACCCGGAATTGCAAAGCTCAACATGGTGCCGAACTCGAAAGCATTTTTCCATTTGAACTGCTGGCGTACTAACAAGTAAGCAGTCAACAAACCAACGATGGCCGTGAAAGGTGCTGCAATGGCTGAAATGCTTAGCGTCGTCCATAAGGAATCCCATGCTGCGCCTTGCCAGATCACACCAAACTCGCCCCATCCGACAGAAAAAGCGTCTTGATAATGCTGCAAGGTAAAGCTGTTATCGTAGCCCCAGTTTTGTACAAAACCACCGAACATGATCATGCCGTAAATGACGATGGTTAATGCTGCCCAAGGCAGGGCCGTCATGTAGCAAGCTAACTTCATTCCGTGGTTTAAGCCCATGTAAGCACCGGAATCTGCTTTACCCGTTACTGTGGTATAGGACTTTTTGCCGATCCAATGACGTTGAAGGAAGAACGCGCTTAAGGTGAAAATCAACAATAGAATGGCGAGGACAGCCGCATAACCTTGATCGTTTTGAGCACCGACAATGGCGAAAAATATCTCGGTGGAAAGCACGTCAAAGTCACCACCCAGTACCATTGGGTTACCAAAGTCGGCCAAACTTTCAATGAAGGCCAGTAAAAATGCATTGGCTAAACCGGGACGCATTAATGGCAGTGAAACATTGATAAAGGTGCGCCAGCGATCAGCGCGTAAGGTTTGCGATGCTTCTTCCATAGAAGGGCTAACGCCTTCCACCACGCCAATCAATACCAAAAAGGAAATCGGTGTAAAGGATAATACTTGAGCAAGTAATACGCCTGGCATGCCATACAGCCATCGACCTGGTTCAATATTAAAAGCATCGGCGAAGAATTGTGTCACTACGCCAGAACGTCCGAATAATAGAATCAGCGCTAAGCCAATTACAAAGGGTGGCGTGATAATAGGTAGAACAGTGAGCAGGCGTAAGGATCTTTTCCAGCGAAATCCTGTGCGGGTGACGACCAGCGCAAAAGACAAGCCTAGCAAGGTTGTTAATGTTGCTGTCAGAATTGCCAGCGTTAGGGAATTCCATGCAGTGCCGCAAGCGTAGCCGCCGCTGAGGCACGACAACGACCAAATATTATCGCTAAAGAACTTACCGAAAAACGCCGTTGGAGCAAACATGCCGTCGTTGTTCATGAAGGCGCTAATTAATACTTGGCTGACAGGGAAAAAGACAAATAAGCCAACCAACGCGACGATCAAACCAATGCTTCCGGTGACAAAGACATCACCTTTCAAAAAGCCTGTAGCAGCAAGTCCAGTGGTTAAAAGTATCAGGAAGGACAAACCACACAGCATGGCGCCGTAGCCAAAACCATATTGTTGGTATTCTAGCTCGCCAAATAAGGACTCCAGTCCTGCAAATTGCCAACCACTGACGCCAATGGTGAAACCTTGGCCCATCATATAGATAAGGCCAAAAGCACCAGAATAGATTAGATAGCGGCTGTATCTAGGGTCGCTTTTCGTTAATGAAATTAGGCGCAAAGGCGCAATTAAAGGCAAGGCTAATGGCAGCAACCAAAGCTTATCATCAAGTATGCCTTGCAGAATTGCTGGGGCGTAGTAGAGGTCAGTAGGGTAACCGTCGGTTAACCAGACAAATGACCAAAAGCCATCTTCGAGCAGATACCACGGCATCAGTAAAAAACCGATCCAGCCGAGTAACAGCCACGGAATAAAAGAGTGTTTCACGATCGATACTCCAAACAGTAACTTGAGTCTCTACTGGGACTAAGGCCCAGCAGATCTCAGGAAAACCAAGGTTTGTCTGAATGATTAACGTGGTAGAGATTTGATCTCATTATCCCAACGTTGCAGCAAATGTTGGCGCGTGTCCGCAGCCCCGTATTTGGCAAAGTCGTAATCGATCAGTTTTAGCGTATCGAAGTCTGGCGCGCCCGGTGGCGTTGTCGCTGACTTATTGGATGGTACTTGGTAAGCATTGGCTTTTTCAGCCATGGTTTGAATATCTGGGCGTAAGGCAAACTCTGCCCAGATTTTCGCTTCTTTCAGATGACGAGCACCTTTGACGATACTCATTGAGCCCACTTCATAGCCTGTGCCTTCACAAGGCGCGACGGCTTTAACTGGGTAGCCTTTTTTCACTTGTTTTACTATGTCGTGAATAAAAGTAATGCCGATAGCTGTTTCACCATTGGAAGCGGCTTTAATCGGTGCCGAACCAGATTTTGTATATTGATTGATGTTTTTATGTAGTTGAGCAAGGAAATCGAAAGCTTGGTCTTCCCCCATCATTTGTACAAATGTCGCTAAAGCTGTGTACGAAGTTCCAGATGAGTTCGGGTTGGCAATTTGTACTTCCCCTTTATAAATCGGCTTGGCTAGATCTTTCCAGCATTGTGGTGCGGGCAGTCCTTTGGATTTTAGAATGTCTTCATTGTAGCCAAAACCTAGTGCACCAGCGTAAACCCCGACAGTGCGGTAGCCCGATACTTTCGCTTGATTTTGTGCCCAATCTCGTAGATTGGGAAGGGCTTTTGGTTTGTAAACCTGAGTGAGTTTTTCCGCTGCGGCTTGTAGATGAGGGTCGCCAGTACCGCCCCACCAAATATCAATTTTTGGATTTTGAGCTTCAGCACGCAGCTGTGCGTAAGCTTCACCAGAACTCTTACGAATAAGAGAGACATCAATACCTGTTTCTGCTTCAAAGCTTGTTTCCATCAAGCTACACCAATCGGTATCTGTGGAGCAAAGAACATTTAGCTTACCTTTGGCCATAGCGGGTGCGGCGCAAAATGTCGCCGCTGTCGCGAAAGCAAGGCTAAGGATATATGGAGAGTTTTTCATTTTTATATTGCCTCCTGATGTTTTAAATAGTTGTGCATACGTATGAACAACAAAATAAGCATACTAGGCAAATCTTGATAACGAAAGGTAAATTTCAAAAATAATTTAATGTGAAATAAAAATTCTATTGAGGTCAATAGGTAACGTATTTCGGTCGGTATAAATAGTATGTTTTGGTTTCTACGTTAGTCCGTTATGGGCTTGGCTAAAGTAGAGCGATAGATTAGTTCCGCAGGAATAGCTTGCTTACTGGGTGCTGAAGTAGGGTATTTCAATCGGTTTAATAAAGTTTGCACCGCCGCTTTTGCTATCTCGGTTGAAGGTTGTTTCACAGTGGTTAAGTCATAGGCTTTAAATCGGGCTAAGGCAATGTCATCACAGCCAATGACACCGATAGACTGCATTTCTTTGGCGGTTATGAGTTGTTTGGCTGCATCTAGAAAGCCACACGCAATATGATCCATGCAGAAAAATACGCCATCTGGTTTATGTTGTGAAGTTAAGATTTTATCTGCAATTTGATAGCCGCTATCGTAGCTGCCGGTTTCACACAGCACTTCTGTGGCTTGAATTTCGTCGTTATTTATATGGGATGCTAAATAATTTAAAAAGCCTTTGGCACGCATTACGCTGCTGAAGCTTGGCTTTTTTGCTCGGACTACGACAAGGTTGGTTTTGCCTGATTTCATAAACGCTTCTGCGGCTATGGCGCCGGCACCTTCATTATCTAAATTAACTATGTCTGCTTCATCGGAGTGCTCTGTCCGGTTTACCAATACCACGGGAATACCGTGTCTTATAAAGGCTTTTCCGATGTTTTCACTGGGTGTTCCTGAGGTAATAATCACACCACTTAGCTGATATTGAATCAGTCCATGTAATTCCTCGTCTATGGTTTGTTGATTGGACACATCCATAACCATGGGGCGAAGTCCGCAGTTTTGCACTTCAACGATCAGTTTATGAAGAAACTCAGAGCGAAAAGGGTCTTCCAAGCCAGCTGTGACAAGACCAACGAGATCGCTACGCTTCTTTATCATGGTTTGCGCAGCTTTGTTGATTTGATAACCAAGCTTCTCAGCGGCGGCAAAAACACGCTGACGAGTCGCCTCCGAAATTCTACTATCAGGATCGAAACTACGCGATACAGTAGATTGGGATACACCCGCCAAAATGGCGACATCAGCAGAAGTGGCATTGCGTTTAGTCATGTGTTTTCTTGAATCCATTTCGTAAAAGAAAGCTTGAGCTGTTTTGCGGCGATTTGTTATGCCTTTGATACAAACGCTAAATCGCACACTTATTTATCAGCTATCAGGTTAAAACATTTAGGATAAAAAAGGCTATTTTTAAATCCATTATAAAAATTTGTTTAAAGCGCTTGCGGCTTGAAAGCTGCTTTCTAGTGCTCCTGTAATAATTATTACAAATAGATACAATTTTATTCACTTCATATTAGATATGACCTTCTACTTTTTAATTAGGACGTCTCGTCATTGATATGAGGTAAAGGATATGCTCACATTCGCTAAAAAATTATATTTAGGTTTTTCAGTCGTTATTATTCTACTGGCCTTGGTCGGATCTACGGCCTATTTTGCGTTAAATAACGCATCAAATGGCTTTGAAGAATACCGTTCTTTGGCAAGAGCCACTAACGCTGTAGGCAGAGTTCAAGCCAATATGCTAATGGCAAGGATGAAAGAAAAAGATTTTATTTTAACTGGAAATATAAAAGATAAAGAAGAGTTCGATATTTATTGGGAACATACACTGCAATTTATGGCTGAAGCGAAACTTGATGTTGATAACGCTGAAGATGTCGATGTTCTGAAAGGATTGGATGTGACTTTAAGCTCTTATATTACTGGGGTTGAAAAAGTTGTTGATTTTAAAAAGCAAAGAAATGAATTAGTTGATAACGTTTTAAATATTAATGGACCTGCGATTGAAAAAGACCTTACTAAAATACTGATGTCTGCAAAAGACGATGGTGATGTTTCTGCTGCCTATAATGCGTCGCTGTCGACGAGAAGTTTGCTACTAGCGCGTTTATATGTGCTGAAGTTTTTGGAATCTAATACGCAATCCTCAGTTGATAGAGTTGAGAAAGAATTTGCAGACCTAGACTCCCAATTAAAAGTCTTAAGCAATGAGTTACAAAACCCTGATCGTAAAGCGTTATTGGACAGTGTTGTTAAAGATGTCGCGACATATAAAGCGGCGTTTAACAATGTGGTTGCGGTGATATCAGATCGAAATGCCGTTATTAATGATACTTTAAACCCTGTTGGCTCTAAGGTTACTAAGCTGACTGAAGATCTCAAGTTATCTATCAAGAATGAGCAGGACTTGCTTGGGCCTGAGTTGGTGACAAGCAATACGACGGCGGTTTATGTAATCGAAGCGTTGGTGGTGATTGCTATTCTGTTGGGCGGTGGCGTGGCGTGGTTGATTACCCGTGCGACGACCACTCAATTAGGTGGTGATCCTGCGTTGGTTACAAATGTAGTTCGCAGTGTGGCAGATGGCGATTTAGAAGTTCAGTTACCAAATAATAATGAGCAAGAAGCGAGTTTATACGCTGCTATCCGAACTATGGTGAAGAGCTTAAAAGCTAAGGCCGTTTTAGCGCAAAAAATAGCCGATGGAGATTTGACCGCAACTGTGGTGTTGGCCTCTGAAAAAGACAGCCTTGGACAAGCCTTACAAGACATGGTGAAAAACCTAAATGCTATTCTAATGGATATTCAAAATGCGGGAGATCAAATTGCCGCTGGCAGTTCGCAAGTATCGATTTTCAGTCATTCTCTTGCAGAAGGCGCGACTCAGCAGAAGGATAATTTGCAGACTATTTCCGCTGCATTAGAGCAGCTGTCGGTACAAACCAGTGAGAATGCTGAAAGTGCTAGAGAGGCTAATCAGTTAGCTGAAATAGCTCAGAAAGCGGTGGTTGAAGGACAGGCTCATATGCAAGAAATGGTTATAGCAATGAATGAAATTAAAGACGCTGGAGAAAGTATTGCTGGCTTCATTAAGACCATTGATGAAATCGCCGAGCAAACCAATTTACTGGCACTGAATGCGGCGATTGAAGCCGCTAGGGCTGGGGAGCAGGGACGAGGCTTTGCTGTGGTTGCCGATGAAGTACGTGGCTTAGCATCTAGAAGTACAGGTGCAGCGGCTGAAACGGCGAAGTTAATACAGCTATCATCGTCCAAGACTGCAAATGGTGTTTCTATTGCTGAAAATACCAATAAGTCTCTACAAGCCGTATTTGATGGAATAAATGAAACATCGGCTATTGTTGCGAAAATTGCATCTGCTAGCCATGAACAAGCTTTGGCAGTGAGTGAAGTTACGCAAGCAATGGTTTCTGTCGGTGACGTTGTTGAATTAAATGCAGCGGGTTCTGTTGAAGGCGCTGCGGCAGCAGAAGAGCTGAGTAGCCAAGGTGCAGCGATGAAGCAAACTATGGCGCGTTTTACGCTAGCAAGCTGATTACTATTTAGATTTTTTGTTACTCGAACACCACTAAGATCGTAGGTTTTAGTGGTGTTCTTCATGTTATATAAGCTAGATTCTAATCTGTTTATGCTGAATGAGTTGGAGGGAAATATATGTTAGAACTAAGGCCTAATTGTGAGTGTTGCGATAAAGATTTACCGCCATCAGCCGAAGATGCCATGATTTGTAGTTTTGAATGTACCTTTTGCCTCGATTGTGTCGATACTATGCTTCCTAATGGCCGTTGCCCAAACTGTGGCGGTAATTTTGCTCCAAGACCAATTCGCCCAGCTAATAAATTGGCAAATAATCCCCCCTCAACAAAACGAGTGGTATCGGGCTGCAAAGCCAGATAATCTCGGTTTAATATTGAAGACATTATATTATTTGTGTGTTCTAGTCGTTTAGATCAGCGAAGTATTGTTGATAACTATTTACGATAAGTTTTTGCTTAAATCAGTCTTGGTGTTACTTTATGTAAACGGGCTTAGTGCGATCCGTTGAGCATTTAATCCGCAATACAAAAATAATAAAAAGGAGAAGGGCTGTGAAAACGAAAAACCACTTAATGCTTGTCCTCAGTTTATTTTTTTCGCCTGCGATGTTTGCGGCGAATCCTTCAATTAATGAACTTAACTCTTGTTTAGCTCTGGTAGATTTTGTCAACACTACATTAGACAATTTTTCCGATCACTATACCTTGGATGATATGGCAATCGTTCATAGTGGCTTATCTGCTTATAAAAATTACCTTAAAAATGATGTTATTACGCCAAAACTATTAAGCATGTATGGTGGTAACGAGATGCAAGCCAAGTTGATGCAAAAGCTGTTTGATCGCCAAAGAGCAACTTTTTTTAAACATCTTAGTGAGCGTTATTCAGAGAAAAAATTGTTTACAGAATACGCGGCAGCCATCAATGATTGTTCGGCAAATACTCGTATTAGACCTGAAGTCGCAAAGCCATTAAATACTGCTCTTGATAAGATGATCATAATGGCAAGGCAGATTCAGTAGTCAATGGTTCTGTTGTAAAAAAAAGTTCAAGCAATAAAAAAACAGCCATGACATTTTTTGTGTTATGACTGTTTTTGATTATTAAGTTTGGCGTTTTCTGCCTAGTTATTATTTATCGTAGCATCGAGTTAACTCAGAGAATTGATAAAAATAGCTTCCAGTAGAAATTGGTTTACAGCTGTCTTTAAAAGCGGTTTCTTTCTCGTTATAAAGCATTTTCACCAACAAGCTGCCAGCTTGAGTACGGTAAACATCCCATTGAATATTTGCACTGTATGGTGATACCCAACCGCCACGCCAAGGGCTAGTTTGTAACGTATAGCCAGCGTCACGAGACACGCCAGCTTCACTGCCTTTTAGCTGCATTTGTGCGGCAAATGGAATGATGGTTTCAGCATGGGCAAAGCGTATTTTTGCTGCTTTGGTATTTGTGCCGTCTTGTACGCCCTTGATCTCATTGAAAAAATCATCTTCTAGCACGGACGCCATTTTATAGGTGATATTGGTATCAGCGAAGCTAGGACCTTTTTCGTAATAATCTTCACCATCCAAAACATAAGACAGCCACTGAGATTCTTTTGGGGTGACGAACTGGGTGAAGTTCCATGGCTGTTCGCCTGCTTCATCAGCTAACCCTGGAGCAATTAGGTAAAGATTAAAAAGTTGGATGGCTGCTTCTACATCGTTGTAAACGGTTGGTTTTTTCTTACCAACTTTGACGAAAGACAGTTTGCCTTCTGCAAGTTGATCGACAAAGGCTGGTGAATAAACGCGTTCTAGCATTTCTCGCGCGACTTGATGTGATTTTGGCTGGTCAAATAAATGATCGACTGCCGCGCGTAGTTGAGGATTTTCCTCGACGTAGTCTTGGTAGTCTTTGTTGTTGTCTTGCTTGTGGAAGTATAACTGAGCTTTGTTTTTCACAGGCTTGCTGATGAGAGGCGTCAAATCTGGATTGACGTTTTCTAAGCCTTGAACGAATGCTAGACCACTGTCTCTTGCGCGATCTTGTCCTGAATATTCAAAAGAGATTTGTTGCTGGTTTTGCACTGCTTGGTTTAACAAACTGGCGTTGCGTTGTGCCATACGCTCACCGATTTGAATTTGCTCTTGATTGCCCAATTTAGATAAGTTGCCGTAGCCCATTTTGACGTTGGCTGCCATTAAACGCTCGATTTCAGCACCCAAGCGTTCGCCAAGAGGAGTCAGTGCGTTTTGTTCTTTGGCGGCTTGCCAGATTTTTAAACTGATGTCGTCATATTTCGGGCTAGAAAGTGCACGAGAACCGTGACGAGCGACTAACTCAGTGTAAACCAGTGTGTAGCTTGCTGGAACTGTACTGTAGTTTTCTACACTGTCTTGCGGAGCATAAACAGATTTTGTGCCGTATACATAAGTATCAGTAGAGGCGTTTGATGTCGTATTAACAGAACTGCAGCCAGCTAATGCCAACATGCCGATTACAGGAATAAATGCTCTAGTATTCAAAGGAGTGCCCTTAATAGGATAATTGAACTGTGCTGTCAGTTTATCTGTATTTTGTGACGCGACGATGACGCAATTCTATTCCGAGTACTTTAGCGTATTATTTTATGAAGGTAAGATCTTTACTCAGTAGTAGTGCAAAGATCTCAAGGTATGACGGTGTAAGTACACCTTGGCATGATCAAAGGCGTTGTTAAAAACCGCTTGGTTGATCAATTAGCATAGCGGTTGATAAAAAATGTTGTTCATTTAGATAACTGAGCAGTTCGGTATTCACATCCTGTTGGATAGTTGGCAGTCCTTGGTTGCCAAAAATGCGGTTTATCTCGATCACATAAGGCACAGATCCAACCATAGCGATATCGAACCCTGCGTGGTTTATGTCTAGAGATTGAGCCAAATAAGTCACTAGGTCTTGAGCTTCTTTTGGAATCAATGCAACTTCCACCTGTCCGCCTTGGCTGATGTTATTGTGAAAACCATTGTCTGACTGTAGACGCCAATAACCACTGACGATTTTGTTGCCGACCCAAATAACACGCATGTCTCTGTCTATTGGCAAGTACTCTTGCACATACAAAACATCAGTTTTAGCAACATAATCTCGCCACTGACCAATGGTTTCTATTAAAAATACACCATTGCCCATGCTGCTGCGTGGAATTTTAGCCACAAAAGGTGATGGCATTTCGTCCCAGATTTTCTCCGCTTCATAAGGTGTATTAGCAGAAATAACCGTATAAGGATGTTGTTGTGGTGCAACAGTACGAAATGTTCGTGTCATTTCGACTTTGTCGTGACCAATCATGTATGACGCAAGGCTTGGGAAAATACGTTTTTTCAGTCCGTAAACCAAAGCCGTAAGTTGCCAATATTGTGGAAATAGCAGCCAATCAGCTTCTTTGATTTCCTCCAAATGTTCGTACATCGACTCGGGTTTAATGTATTTAACCTGAGGTAAGTGGAGGGTTCTTAGCGCGTCAAACGAGATGATCTTCATTATGTATAATCAGTAGCCAAACATGCCGCGATTGTGAGGCTTGGAGGCTAAAAAAGAAACAAAAAATGCCATGATTTTAAATAACTTATGGTGCTAGATAATTCATTTTTTTGATCATTTTTGTTCTAAAAAAATTAATGTTCACGAGGCGCGTATTTTAAGAAAACACCAAGGGAAATCAGTAAGAAGCCCGAACTAGCGACAATTGCCACTGGATAATACAAATTACCCGCCATATCGAGTTGGCTGTATTTGATCACCATAATCAGACCTTCTAATGCCATCGCAACACAAACCGTGCCGATAAAACGCGGTAATGTGCGTCTCAGTAACACAATAACGTCATGTTCATTATCACTGCCGTATTCTTTGTTGATGACCATCGCCAGCTCAAATACCGCAATGGCGATGATGTTGGAATTGATAATTTTGATGATGACTTGAGTAAGGCTCTCACCGTGACGATACTCGTTTATAGCGCCGCCAAAGCTGGCAATGACTACAAAACCGGCAAGTGTGAAAAAAATAGCAGCAAAGGTTTTGGCAAAGGTCTTTTGGACATTAACATGCATAGTAAGAATCCAACTTATTTAAAGATGATCTTAACAATAGGGTTTTGTGAGTGAATAAATAGGTCGATCAATGCGTTACCGCGAAGCTTCCTTGTTGATGACGGGGAATCGTCAATCTTTACGGATTGTTCTGACGTATCTGAGTTGGCATGACTCACTATGAGTCATGCCTTGGGAGTAGAGTTATATCGCGTCATCACTATCAATAAGCTTCGCCACTTTGGTTTTACGAAGACGGCGAATTGAGTCCACAATTAGCATAGCAAGAGCAGACCAAATCAGTACAAAAGTGGTGAGTTTTTCTGGGCTGAGCGGCTCGTCGTACAAAAATACCGCTAAGATAAACATTCCCGTGGGACCTATGTATTGGAAGAACCCAAGTGTTACTAGGCTCACTCTGTTAGCTGCTGCCGCGAAGCACATGAGTGGAACCATAGTTATTGGTCCAGAAGCTAATAGTAACCAATTTACAGTGCTGCTGTTGTCAAACATATTGGTGCTTGGTGAGTCGCTGAGTATTAAATAGGCGAGAGCAAAAGGTAATAAAATCGCGGTTTCAATCGCCATACCCGTAAAGCTATCGACGGCGACTTTTTTACGTACCAAACCATAAAAGCCAAAAGTAATGGCCAGAGCCAAAGCGATCCAAGGCAATGAACCAAATTGAATGACCTCAAAAGCAACTGCGCAAAAACATAAAACAACGGCCGCTTTTCGTACCCTATCTAGTTTATCTTTAAAGAAAATCACGCCTAATAAAATACTAATAAGCGGGTTAATGTAATAACCCAAGCTGGCACTTAGTATCTTGTTGTTTTGTATAGCCCAAATAAAGATACCCCAGTTAAAGCCAATAAGTACTGTTGAAATCAGCATGGCTGATAAGGTTCTAGGCGAGCGCAGCACAGTTTTTAGCGCGCTGGTATAACGTAGCAGAATGATTAATACCAAAACGATCAGGCATGACCAAATAATACGGTGAGCGAGGATTTCCTGAGCCGGGATAAATGACATTTCCTTAAAATAGATTGGTGCAATGGCCCATAAGGTAAATGCTGTTAACGCGTATAAAATGCCGCTTTTAGAGGAAGTTTGCATTGAAGTGATCCCGTTCAATGAATTATTTTTGGATAGAGAGTGTATATGAATGCGAGACAAGTGGTCACATTTTTTATTGCATTAGAAATAGATTATTTCATTAGCATACATCTTGAGCTTATTGCCTAAGTAGGGTGATAGGTTTAAAGTTAGACAGTAAATTTTTACATTAATCGAACTTCGGGGCGGGGCGAAATTCCCCACCGGCGGTGATTTGATAAGATTGAAAAGTCTATCAACAGCCCGCGAGCGCCTTGTTTCTTAACTTAAGACATGTCTTTTAAGTAGCAAGGGTCAGCAGATCTGGTGAGACTCCAGAGCCGACGGTCATAGTCCGGATGATAGAAGATCGACCAAGTCTTAGTTACGCCTAATTTCTTTAGGCGTTTCTGTGCTGTGCTTTTTTATGTGCAGCGCTTGGTACTATTCGTTCTCATCACCCCTGTACATCTTATTATTTGGAGAAACCAAAAGATGGCAGGAACATTCTTTATCATGATCGCGTGCTTCACGTGGGCGCTTGATACCTTAATTCGTTACCCCTTGCTGGGTGCGGGTTATTCCACTCTGCAAATTGTCCTAATCGAACACCTAACCTTGGTGCTGTTTGTCGCACCTATGTTGTGGCGCTATCGCCATGTTTATCGTCATATGTCGATAGGCGGCTTTTCGTGTTTGTTTTTTATTGGCGGCATTGGCTCTGCAATGGGAACTTTGGCGTTTACCGAAGCTTTCCATTACCTGAATCCAACTGTGGTGATCTTGCTGCAAAAACTGCAGCCAATCGTGGCGATTTTGCTGGCGTATTGGTTGCTAAAAGAACGCATTGAAGGGCATTTCGTTCAGTGGGCAGCGGTTATATTATTGGGCAGCTTCGTGATGATGTGGCCGGATTTACGTCAGTTAGGTGATGCGCAATGGCATTATTCAAGCGACACCACGAGCATTCTAAAAGGTTATGGTTATACCTTGATTGCGGTCATCGCATGGGGTGCGGCAACGGTCTGTGGTAAATACTTGTCTTATCAACATATGCCAGCGAACGCGATCATGTCAGGCCGTTTTGTGGCGGGTTTATTGGTGTTATTGCCGATGGCGCTGGCGCAGTCTGATACCTTGACAGCGATGACATCTATAGATCTAAGTCTCGCCGTAGCGATGGCTTTGCTGAGTGGTTTTATCGGTATGTGGTTCTATTACCAAGGACTAAAAACCGTCCCAGCGCAACTCGCCACCTTGGCCGAGCTGTCTTTCCCTGTCTTCGCCGCCGCCATCAACTGGCTATTCCTTGATATGGGCCTAACGGCTTATCAAATCATCGGCGGTATGATGTTAATTTTAGGTAATATTGGCTTGCGGATGAAAGAGTTAAGAAAGGCGGAATTAACGCCAGTGGCTCAGTAAGAGGTGTTTTGACTCTCTTACTGACGTGACATGCTCGTATCTATTCGTATAAATAACGCTGAAAACCAATAAAGGTGTCGCGTATCGCCGCAGGAGAGCCAAATTCTGCGGCGGCGTCACTGATGGTGTTGTATTTAAGTTCAACTAAGCTGCGCATTTTCTTAGCGGCTAATTCTTGTACGCCATCTTCTATGTATTTATCTAAAATGAACTCGATAAACTCGACTTGTTTGTAGGTGAACGCCTTGGAAATACTGGGTTTCGCATTGAATACACGCTCTTTGCGAGTGTGAGTGTCTCTGGCATAAGCCACATAAGCTAATAGGTCATACACGTCACTGTCTTTGGCATCGATAATATCTTTCATGTTATCGAGTTTTTCATCGTCGTAACCTGCTTCATGCAAATCCGTTAAAAGCTTTTCACGCGTTGTCGGGTCACTCCAAATGTTACGCAATTCATCTTCATTACGGAAAAAGCGCGGTAGATCACCAAACATTTCACCGATAAATTGATAAGCTGTCAGCATATCGCCATTCGCGCCCATAAACAAAACACTTTTCATGTGCTGTATTTGACGTGTTTTACCATCTGTTAGCGTGATGACTATTTTTTCTGGTTTGCTGGGCTCATCGTCATCATCCGTCGCACAGCTGCAAGGCGTATTTCCACAGTTTTGACAAGGCCCATCTGATCCTTCGGAGCATTGGCAAGGAGATTGTTGGCACATATCACACGGCTCGTCTAGCGTATCAATTTGGCAATTACATGGGTTAAAGCCACAATCCAAACACAGACAAGTACAAGGATTAGTATGGCAAATATCGCAAGGTTCTGCGTCTATTTTGCCTTCAGGAGGCAGCGGTTCACCATCCCATTCAGGATCGGAAAAGTTATGATGCGCTTTGACAAAGTCGTAGATGGTGAAAAAGGATTTGCCATCGTACATTCGCGTACCACGACCAATAATCTGCTTAAACTCAATCATGTTTTTGCATTCACGCATCAACACGATATTGCGCACGTTACGGGCGTCTACACCGGTCGATAACTTGCGTGACGTCGTTAATATGGTCGGTATGGTTTTTTCGTTATCACAAAAGGTTCGTAAATCATTTTCACCCGCTGCGCCATCATTGGCGGTAATGCGTACGCAATAATTAGGATTGGTTGTCCATTTTTTTGCATGAGCGTATTGGTTAATATAATTTCGTACTTGGCCTGCGTGTTCTTGGGTGGCACAAAATACGATGGTTTTTTCCTTCGGATTAATATGATCCATCCAATACTGCACGCGCTTTTCTTCCCGTTTTGGGATGGTGATGATGCGGTTAAAGTCACCTTCTTTATAAACTCTGCCGGGTTCTGGCTCGCCTTTAAAACTAACAGCATCGCCCGGCGTGTAAACGTATTCATCCATGGTGCCGACAATGGGATACACCTTAAACGGTGTTAAAAAGCCGTCATTAATGCCTTGTTTTAAGGTATAGCTGTAAACTGGCTCGCCAAAGTATTTATAACTGTCGGCATTGTCGGTACGTTTTGGTGTCGCGGTTAAACCCAATTGCACAGCAGGTGAAAAGTAGTTAAGAATATCGCGCCACGAGCTTTCATCATTGGCGCCGCCGCGGTGACATTCGTCGATGATAATGAAGTCAAAAAAATCTTCTGGGTAGTGTCGGAAATTACAAGCACTGGTGTCGGTGAATAGCGGTTGCTCGAAGTCTTCGCTTTCCTGCTCTTCTTCTGAGTCTACATTCCCGTTACTGGCTGCATTCGTTGCTGAATCCGTCATCAGGGTTTGGAAAATCGCCATAAAGATACTGGCATTTTTAGGGACGCCTTTGGCTTTTTTTATTTCACTCGGCGTAATCCTTACCACCGCGTCTTCACCAAAAGCACCAAAGTCATTGAAGGCTTGTTTGGTTAAGACATTTCGATCGGCAAGAAATAAAATACGTGGACGCTTTTTAGCCTTACTTGGATTCTTTGCTGCCTGCAAACTCCAGCGGCTATGAAATAATTTCCAGGTGATTTGAAACGCAATACAGGTTTTCCCTGTGCCTGTGGCGAGAGTCAGTAAAATACGATCTTTGCCTTGGGTAATGGCCTCTAAAGCTTGGTTGATGGCATTTTCTTGATAATAACGTGGTTGCCAATCGCCTTTCTTTTCAAAAGGGATTTGGGAGAAACGCTCGCGCCATGTGCTGGTAAACTCAGGTTCTGCTACGCCGTTATTATTGCCACCACTGAAAGCCGCCGCCCACATTTCCTCAGGGCTTAAATAACGGTCTACTTGCTTCTCTTCGCCCGTTACCATGTCGATTTGGTAAATTTCATGGCCGTTGGTGGCATAAGCAAAGCGACACTGTAAACGCTGGGCGTAGTCTTTTGCTTGGCGTACGCCTTCGGTGTAACTTAGGTTTTCTCGTTTCGCCTCAACCGCGGCTAATTTACGACCTTTAAACTCCAATACATAGTCGCACTTTAGGTTTGCAGCACGTTTGCCGCCCCCTAAAATACGCCCAGCGGTGATCTCTACTTCACGACGAATAACACTCAGGTCACTAGCTGTCGGATCAATAACATTAGGATCACTAGCATTAGGGTTAATAACGCCCCAGCCGTCTAGCGCCAATTTAGGCGAGATTAACTCAGCACGGGTTTCAGATTCGTTTCTAGTCATGATTATCGTCCGTTGGTTTGACCGTGACATAACGCTGTTTAGGGCTTCTGGGTTTGTCTGGAAGGGTCATTTCTAGTTGTCCCGAATCGAGCAATGGTATTAACAGACTATCCCTAAAATGCTCTCGGTGACTAACGTCTAAATGCGCCATCATTTCTTTTGTCGTTCTCGGTTCCACGCAGTAGAGTAATAGCGTTTCAGCTTGTCCGGTAGCTTGTCCGGTAGCTTGTCCGGTAGCTTGTCCGGTAGTTTGGTCATTCATCACTAGCACTTGGCTAAAGGGTAAGACTAAACGAGTAAAGTTGTCGGTGAAGTAAAAAGCGTCTTTGCTGTAGCTTTGTAATATACGCGGTATGCCTGAGCCTAGTTGTTCCACTAAATCCACGTCTCTGAACACGCGCATTAATTCTTTGTTTTGTGGTACCGAATAGCCCATAAAAAATTCGTCTTGGCTAAAGCCTTGTGGCAAACCTCCTGCTGAAGTGATTTCTAAACGATCTGCAAACAGCTCAAACTTAGGTGGTACTTCGCGGCTGTAGGCATTATGTATAATTGCATTAATCACGGCTTCACGAAGCGCTATCGGGTTTAACAGTTTGGTTTCGTTACGGGTGCTATCGGTAATGGTGGCGAGGGTTTTGTTTTCTACTTTGAGTTTTTCTAGCACGGCTTTGGTCGCTTTGATCAAACAGCAATAACCGTATTCTTCGTTTTCGATTAGGTTAATCCGATCCAGCCCTGCGTATTTCGCCACCTTGATCGACATGCCGTTGTTATCGGCTAATAAATAAGCCGCGTAGTTAAAATCGCCTTCCGCGGTTAATAGCTCTAAGTTGCGGGCAAATTGCTCGTTAAGAGGCAAATCTCGCTCTTGGTAATAGATTTTAAGCTGTTCAAAGTGTAGGTCTTGATTGCGTGAGCGCATATTGCCAATGGAGTTACGCGTGCGGGTGGCAAATAAGGTTTCGATCATGCGTTGCGGCATAGGCTCCGCCGCCGAACCAATCCGAATAAAACACCCTTTGGGAGACATGCCCGCTTTGCGTAAGTAGTAAGGCTGTTCTGAACCTCGGGCGACGACGATTTTGATGATGTTTTTATCTTGATAGCGTTCGATTAACACATCGAACAAGCCCATGGTCGAAGGGCTGATGTTTTGTTTAATGCGGTCTTTAATTTGTAATTGCAGTTGGTCTAGTTTGTCTACACTCAGCGCTTGACCAACATCGTCAATACCAATGTAAATCAAACCGCCGTCGTGGGCGTTTAAAAACGCCACCACTTCTTTTTCTAGTCCGTCCGTCAACTGGCGCTTAAACTCTACGCGTTGACCTTCGACTAAAGGCGGTTGATTTACATTGATGGTGTTCAGCATTAGATCGTCCTTATCTAGTTACTCGACCGTTTTTGTTAACTCGCCGCTAAAGGCTTTTTGTAAGATGGATTTCTTGAGCTCGTCTATGGCGTTTAGTTTTTTCTGATAAATCGTTTCAAGTTCAATCGCTCTTTCTTTTGCCTTAAACAGCTTTTGGGCAATAGCTTCTTGCTCGTTCAAGTTCATTAAAAACGGAACTGATATTACCTCCATTTTTTTAGGTGATGTATGCCTAACTTTTAAACCTGTAGCTGTTTCTTGAACCTTCTGTCTGAAGTGTTTTGTATTAAATAAATGAAAAAGAAATTTCAAACTAACTTTATTTTTAAATTCTGAAGTAATTTCTACAAGGCCTAAACGCTGGTTATGAAGGAAATTATGACCGTTAGGTACTAAAGCAGAAGAGCCTAACAACCCTGCTGCTTGTTCTGTCATGGCTACAAGAAGCGATCCTTCAGATAATAAAAACTCTTTAGGAAATTCACCTTTGTAGTATTTTTGTTTTCCTCCACGATCTCTATACCCGCCATCTTCATAGAAGTTCCCTGGAGTTAGCAATATCAAGTCAGACTCATCGACAAAAAATTCAGATTTAAATGCAAAACCATGTTTGAAAGTACAAACTCTCCCGAGGGGTAAATCAACCCACCCTTCACCTTTCTGACTAAAGACTTGCTGTAGATAGCTGTCGAATAACTCGCGGGCGTTTTTTAGGTTTTGTTCGGTTTTGGCGCGGGTTTGCTCTAAGTTGGCAAACACGGTGTCGAGGATTGACACGATGAGTTTTTGCTCTGGGATTGAAGGGAAAGGCAAAAGTCTATTTTCCATAGCCCCCTTTGTCACATGTATCATTGTAGTACCGGTACCTTGCTCCTCTTTAATTTGCTCGGTATCCCATTCCAATAAATGAAACAAATATCCTTTATCTACCAAATCATTATTTAATTCGATTTTCCAAATATGATAATGATAAATAACTTTATCGCCGTCCCAAATTCGAGGCCCAAATGACGCTGACCATGCATATAAAAGGTCGCCTTTATCACAATACTTATCTTCACTTAACTCTAAGTCAGAATAAAACCAGCTTCTATTTGTGAAGAAATTACCAACTCTAAGTAAAGGATATTTTCCCTCGGAAAGCATTTCATGCTTTTTGTAAGCACGACCATTAATGAGACGACAAACATCTCCTAGTTTTTTTAATTCAACAGCCATTTACAACAACTCCTGAATCTTGGCTAAAATCGCCTCGGACTCTTTATCGAGCGCAATTATGTCTTCAATGATGGCTTTCGGTTCACGCAGTGGCGCTGCTTCTTCAATATTGGGGTTTTTCAACGATAAATCGTAGGTGGTTTGATCTATGTCGCTGATGGCGAGCGACCATGATTTGTTAGAGCTCTCAAAGTCCTTTTGAAGTAATACAAAGTCCGCTAGGTCGTTGTCGTTTAATGGGTTGGTTTTGCCCATGTTGCGGCCGACATTGAGTTCATAAAACCACGTATTTAAGGTGGGTTCGCCTTTGGTGAAAAACAGTACCACGGTTTTCACACCAGCACCGATAAAGGTACCGCCGGGGCAGTCGAGTATGGTGTGTAAGTTACAGTTTTCCAGTAGCTCTTTACGCAGTTTGATAGCGGCGTTGTCGGTGTTGCTTAAAAAGGTGTTTTTGATGACGACCGCTGCACGGCCACCCGGTTTGAGCATTTTGATAAAGTGCTGCAAAAACAAGAAGGCGGTTTCGCCGGTTTGGATCGGGAAGTTCTCTTGTACTTCTTTGCGTTCTTTACCACCAAAGGGAGGATTGGCCAATATAATGTCGTGCTGGTTGCTTGGCTGAATGTCCATGAGATTTTCAGACAAGGTGTTGGTGTGTAACACGTTAGGCGCTTCGATGCCGTGCAATATCATGTTCATGATGGCAATCACGTAGGCCAGTGACTTTTTCTCTTTGGCATAAAAAGTACGGGTTTGCAGGATGTCTAAATCATTGGTGCTTAACGGTTTCTTCTCTCGGCCACCTTGGCGAAGGTAATCAAAGGCTTCACATAAAAATCCAGCCGAACCGGCCGCGCCGTCGTATATGGTTTCGCCAATTTTTGGTTGCATCACATCGATCATGGCGCGAATTAACGGGCGCGGTGTGTAGTATTCACCACCGTTACGGCCTGCGTTGCCCATGTTTTTGATTTTGGCTTCGTACAAATGGCTCAGTTCGTGCTTTTCATCTTGTGAGCGAAAGCGTAATTGATCAACTTTTTCCAGCGCGTCACGGAGTGAATAACCACTTTGAATTTTGTTTTTGATTTCGCTAAAAATCTCGCCAATTTTGTATTCAATGGTGTTGGCGTTGTCGGCGCGTTGTTTGAAGCTTTTTAGGTAAGGGAAGAGTTCGCCGTCGACGAAGTCCATGAGGTCGTCACCAGTTAAGGCGTTGTTGTGGTCAAACTTGCCTTCGGCGTCTTTTGGCGCCGCCCATGCGCTCCAACGATAAGGTTCGTCGATGATGAATTGGTAGGTTTCCATCATCATTTCGGCTTCTTGGGATTTAGTAAATTCAAGATCGTCGAGGTATTTTAAAAACAGCATCCATGATGATTGTTCGGTGTAATCTAGCTCGGATGAGCAGCCCGCGTCTTTGTGGAAGATGTCGTCGATGTTTTTAAATACTTGTTCAAACATTAATGTCCCTAGTGAGCGAGTGCTCTTTTTCTCAATAATGGCGAGATTGTACTTTAGTAGATATAAGTTTTCCTTTTTTAATTCCGCAAATACCTGCCCATCTTTGGTGCTTTTTGTTTTAGAATAGCGGCCATAATTTGTCCGTCAGGTCAGCTTTAAGTGCATCTCTTCATTAATGGATGGCTTAATTTTTATTCTAATTAAGGAAGCGAGATGCCAAACACCTCTTTTCATTCATCAATCACTGAGCCTAAAACCCAGTGGTTGAACGTTATTTTGCTTTGGGTGGCGGGTATTGCCGCTGCGATGCAGTTTGCGAAGTTCTCGGTGTCTTTCGATGATTTACTTGCGCATTATCAAGCTGGTGCAACGTCAACTGGTGCGGCATTGTCTGCGGTTGGCATTGCTGGGTTGGTGTTCGGTGTGTCGGCGGGCATGATCGCGAGTCGTGTCGGTTATTTGAAGGTGTTGGTTGGCGCTTTGTTGTTGGGCGGTGGCTTATCGCTGGTTCAGTCAACTTTGCCGCCTTTTAATCTGTTATTCATAACTCGAATGCTGGAAGGTTTTTCTCAATTAGGTGTTGTTGTCGCGGCACCAACTTTGATAGCCAAGCTTAGTGCGCCACAACATAAGTCTTTGACCATGGGCATTTGGGGTACCTTCTTTGGGGTCGCCTTTGCTGTTTGTGGCTGGGCTGGAAAGAATATTTTAGATCAATACGGTTTGCAGACTTTATTTTTAAGCCATGGCGTTTTTATCATGACAATCGGTGTGGTGTTGTTCTTCAAGCTAAGAAAAAATCCAGTGCTGGACTTGGTACCAGTGACGGAAATTCAGGATGGCTTCTTTAAGCAGATGATAAAAATTTATCGCAATCCTCGCGCTTTATTGCCTAGCTGTGTGTTCTTGTTTTATACCTGCACACTTGTGTCTGTATTGACCTATATTCCCGGGTTGATTGGCGATTCGTCATTGCAGAAGTTGATGTTGGTTGTGTTGCCGTTAATCAGTACCAGCGGTACTTTTTTGGCAGGCGCCATTGCGCAATATTTGATGCGGCCACAGCGTGTTGCATTGATGGCGTATTTTGGCGTGGCAGCTAGCGTGATTGTGTTGTCATTGATCAGTGGTTCGGCCGAACTATTTTGTGTTGTGGTTGGTGTGATGGTGCTGTTTCTTGGCATGGTGCCAGGTTCTGCATTGGCGATGATTCCAACTCTCGCTCGTAATCCAAGTGAACAAGCGCAAGGTTATGGCTTACTTGCTCAGTTTGGTAATATTGGTGCGACCGTTGGCCCACCGACATTTGCAACGGCAATCGCGATGTATGGCCTTGTTGGCTTGGTCGTGTTGGTCTTGTGCGTGTGCTGTTTTGGTGTGTTGTTTAGCCTTTGGGCTGGTCGTATTAAAGCCGTTGTTTAGTTCGATTCCTTACCTTTCTCGGCAACGCTTTTTCGTAAGCGTTGCCGTCTTTAGCTGCTATGCCGTGCAGCTTTTCTGCTTTTGCTTTACTCTCTTATTTATACACTTTTGGGTTTATTTTAGAAAATACGCCAAGATGCTGTAATAATTTACACTGGAGTCGAGTCTAACCTTTATATATCGATTCTTGTCTTGGCTTTCACCGTGAGTTGAAAGGCTCTTTTGGAGTTCTACTAATGAAAAAAATTGCATTGCTGGTATTAATTGCAGCATTGGCGGCGGGCTTTTTCTATTTCGATTTGAATCAGTTATTAACACTAGACGGTTTGAAATCTGGCCTTACGCAGTTTGATGCTTGGCGCGACGAAAGCCCGTTATTGGTTGGCGGTGCGTTTTTGCTGTTGTACGTTATCGTTACCGCTTTGTCTTTGCCCGGTGCGGTGATTATGACCTTGGCGGCAGGCGCGTCATTTGGCTTGTTGTGGGGAACCGTGATCGTGTCTTTTGCTAGCAGCATTGGTGCGACGTTGGCGTTCTTGGTGTCACGTTATTTACTGCAAGACATGGTGCAGTCGCGTTTTGGTGGTCGTTTAAAAGCCTTTAATGAAGGCATTGCGAGAGACGGCGCCTTTTATTTATTCACCCTTCGTCTTGTGCCGATCTTTCCTTTTTTCTTGATTAACTTGCTGATGGGTTTGACCGCGATTCGTGCTTTCACCTTTTACTGGGTGAGCCAAGTTGGCATGTTCGTCGGTACTTTGGTGTACGTGAATGCTGGCAAGCAATTGGGTCAGTTAGAGAGTTTGTCGGGCATTTTGTCGCCTTCGTTATTATTGTCTTTTGTGTTGCTGGGCGTGTTTCCTCTTATCGCGAAAAAAATAGTCGATGTAGTGAAAGCGCGTCGCGTTTATGCTGGATTTACCAAGCCAAAATCCTTTGATCGAAATTTGATTGTTATTGGTGCTGGGGCTGGTGGCTTAGTGAGTGCTTACATTGCAGCCACAGTGAAAGCCAAAGTGACCTTGATTGAAGCTAACAAAATGGGCGGTGATTGCTTAAATTACGGCTGTATTCCGAGTAAAGCATTAATCAAAAGCGCGAAAGTTGCCCATCAAATGCGCCATGCTGAAAACTATGGTTTGAACAGCAGCGAGCCGAGTTTTTCTTTCAAAAAAGTCATGCAACGTATTCACGATGTGATCGCAAAAATCGAACCTCACGACAGTGTTGAGCGTTACAGCAAAATGGGCGTCGATGTGGTGCAAGGCTATGCCAAATTGATCGACCCTTGGACGGTGGAAATTCAATTAAATGAGGGCGGCACGAAACGCTTAACGGCGCGCAGTATTGTATTAGCAACTGGCGCTCGTCCTTTTGTGCCGGATTTGCCCGGCCTAGAAGACGTGGGTTATTACACCAGCGATACCATGTGGGAAGCCTTTGCTAAATTTGATGAGCCGCCGAAGCGCCTTGTTGTGTTAGGCGGCGGTCCTATTGGCTGTGAGCTGGCACAAAGTTTTGCTCGCTTGGGGTCGACAGTGACGCAAGTTGAGCGCTCGGCTCGCATTATGGGCAGAGAAGACGAAGAAGTCTCTGCTATGGCGCAAGAAAGCTTAATCCAAGATGGCGTGATTATGCTGACTTCGCATAGTGCCGTGCGCTGTGAAAAAGAAGGAGATGTGAAGCGTTTAATTGTTGAGCATGATGGACAAGAGTCCGTGGTGGAGTTTGATGCGTTGATTTGTGCGGTGGGCCGCGAAGCGCGTCTTGAAGGTTATGGCTTGGAAAACCTTGGCATTGAAACCAAAGGCACCATCGTTACCAATGATTATCTTGAAACACTTTATCCGAATATTTTTGCCGCAGGCGATGTGGCTGGGCCTTATCAATTTACTCACGTAGCGGCTCATCAAGCTTGGTACGCGGCGGTGAATGCTTTATTTGGTACCTTTAAAAAATTCCGTGTCGATTATCGAGTCATTCCTTGGACCACCTTTGTTGATCCTGAAGTCGCGCGAGTCGGCTTGAGTGAGCAAGACGCGAAAGACAAAGGTATTGCCTATGAAATGGTGCGTTATGAGCTGGATGATCTGGATCGTGCCATTGCTGACAGCGCTGCAAAAGGTTTTGTGAAAGTACTGACGGTGCCGGGCAAGGATAAGATTTTAGGCGTGACTATCGTTGGCGAACACGCAGGGGATCTACTAGCAGAATTTGTGTTGGCGATGAAACATGGTATTGGCCTGAATAAAGTCCTCGGCACGATTCACACTTATCCAACTTGGGCAGAAGCCAATAAATACGCGGCAGGCGAGTGGAAACGTGCGCACGCGCCACAGCGCATTTTGAATTGGCTGGAAAAATACCATACCTTGCGTCGAGGTTAATTCGATGAAAAAACTTCGCCTATTGGTTTTGACTCTATTGAGCTTCGTTTTTGTTGGCTTGCTCAGCGCTCAGGTGAGCGCGGCAAACGGATTTGACCATAGCCGATGGGACTCGTTGCTAAAACAGCATGTGCTGCCGCTCAATGGCGGTCAGGCAAGCCAAGTGGATTATCAAGGCTTTGCCGATGATAAGTCTCAGCTGAAAAGCTATTTAGCGAGTTTGTCCGAAGTGAGTAGCGCTGAGTTTGATGCTTGGCCGAAAGACGAGCAATTGGCGTTTTTGATCAATGCCTATAACGCTTGGACGGTGGCGTTGATTCTTACTAAGTGGCCTGATTTGGATTCGATTAAAGATCTAGGCGGCTTTTTTAGCTCACCGTGGAGCAAGTCTTTTATTCCGTTATTGGGTGAACCGCGTTCTTTGGATGATATCGAACACACCATGATTCGCGGTTCGGATCGTTACCAAGACCTACGCATTCATTTCGCGGTCAATTGCGCCAGCATCGGTTGCCCTGCACTGCGAAACGAAGCCTATACTGGAAAGCGTTTAGATACTCAGTTGGATGAACAAACGCGACTCTTTCTAGAAGATCGCAGTCGAAATCGAATATATAAAGGTAATTTAGAACTTTCGTCGATTTTTAAATGGTATCGAAAAGACTTTGAAAAAGGCTGGCAAGGTTATTCGTCGTTGGAACAGTTTCTGGTCGATCACGCCGCCGATTTGACTTTAAACCCTGAAGAGATTCAGAAGCTAAAAGACAAAGATATGACTATTAGCTTTTTGGATTATGACTGGGCGTTAAATAAAACTTTATAGATCTGTTCTAGTGACATTCGAAAAGTTCTTCATCATTTCCCAAAAAATATTCGCCTGATAACTTTGTGTTTGATGGCGTAAACGAATCATAAAAATAGGCAGCTGATTTTGTGAGGTGAAATTTTCTACTTCCATTGGCACCAGCTGACCATTATCTAACTCCGACTGAATGCAGTGTTTTGGCATTCTCGCCCAGCCAAGACCGTGTAATAGTATGGCTTTTTTTGCTTGAAAATCATTTACATACCAACGTTTCCCCGTTGGTAGTACGTATTGATGTCCGTTCTCTGGTGCGTTTTCTGCAGTATTTGTCACTAAAATTTGTGGGATTGAATATAGTGGCTGCTGTTTTATTTTGGCGTCGTTTGCGCTGAGTGTGGCGAGTAAATCGGGATTGATCACGGCCATCATAGTGATTTTATTTAGCTCGATAAAAGCGTGCCGGTCATCGAGTCCGTATCTTGGGCCAATGGCGATTTCGCATTTGTTCTTGGCGAGTTTTTCTTGTACGCCATAGAGATGATCTGTAGTGATGTCTAAGGCAATGTCAGCATGCTGAAGCTGAAAGGCTTTGATTCGTGACATGCAGTCATCGTCTAGCGCCATTTGGCTTAAACAGAGCTGTAGTGGCGCTTCTGTGCCTTGAGCAAGATCATGCCCTAAGTTTTCCAATTGTAAAACTTGAGACATGAGCTTTTTGCTTTGCTGGAAAAAAGCATGACCTTCGGCGGTCAGCGTTGGGCGATAACTGTTACGATCAAATAACAAAATTCCGTATTGTTCTTCTAAGGCTTTTACGGCCGCGCTAATTCCCGGTTGAGTCTTATGGATCGAATCGGCCGCAGAGCGAAAACTTCCCGTTTCGACCACAGCAATAAAGGCTCTTAGCTGATCTAGTTTCATAAAGCTCACAATATGATTAGTAATTATGATCGTTTTAATAATAAAACGAGATTATTTATTGTTCATTATATGTCTTATCATGGCAATCATTAAAAGAGCCTTACTGTTAGTTTCATGAAGGAGATACATAAGTGGATTCAGCATTCGTCGTGCTATTTTTGGCGGGATTAATTACCGGTTTTTCTAAATTTTCAGTTGGTGGCATGGGCTTGTTGGTGCTGCCTATTGTGATGATCGCCTTTCCTGGGCCTGAAGCTTTAGGGATGATATTGCCGCTTTATATTATTACCGACATTCTGGCAGTGTGGAGCTACCGATCTAAAATTGCATGGGCGGTATTGGCGCGATTTTTACCCTTGGCATTTTTGGGTGTGTTTGTTGCTAGTCGGTTTTTGGCTAACATCGACGCGGATCAATTCGTCAACTTTTTAGGCTTCATGATTATTTTGATGATCGCCTTGGGATTGTATTTGGACTTTCGTCCAGCTTCGTTCATGCAAAAGCCTTGGGCGGCTTATTCAATGGGCTTTTTTGGCGGTATAGTCACCATGATGGCCAACGCTGCAGGTCCTATCTTTAGTCTCTTCTTGCTAGAGCAAAAACTCGATAAGGAAACCTACGTAAGTACTCGTGCTTGGGCATTTTTTATCATTAACGTGCTTAAATTGCCTTTCTACATCAGCCTTGGTTTGCTGTCTGTCGAAAGCACGCAAGCCAGTTTATACGCCATTCCTGGACTGGTCGTTGGTTCATTCATTGGCTATCACTTTTTGAAAAAAGTGAATCCAGTCCAGTTCAAATGGATGATTCGTATTATGTCGACCATCGCCGCTGTGAAGTTGTTTCTTTTTTAGTCATTTATTTTCCCAGTTTGGATAGCATGTCTGGTCGCATAAATTTATTAATAATGATCATAAATAAGATGGAAGGCACGAGCAGAATTAAAGCGGTGATCGAAGCGATCTGATAGTTGCCTTCCATGCTGGCGGTATAAAGCAAAAGCGGTAATGTACTGATATTCGGTGAACCTACGAAGAAAGTGCCAGTAAATTCGTCTAATGACTCTAAAAAGACAAAAATACAGCTGGCGATTAACCCCGGCGCTGCTTGTGGCAACACAATATGGAAGAAGGTATAGAAAGGCCCAGCGCCTAGATTTCTAGAAGCGCGTTCTAGCATGGGATCTGTCGAGGAAAATGCCGCCACACTGATCCAAATGGAAAACATTAAACCATGCACGCTATGGACCAAGATCACACCCAACAAGGTGCCATTCAAACCGAAGTCATAAAATAGTCGAGCTATGTTCATGTACACGGTTAGATTTGGAAACGCCTGAGGAATTAAAAACAGTAACATCCAAAAAACACGTAACGGCATACTGCGTTTTGACAACGCATAACCCGCAGGTACTGAGACGATCAAACAAACCACTACGGTTAACACTGCAATCAACAAACTAGTAAATAAAGACCCTGAGACATCGCTGTAAGGATTAAACACTTGCTGCCAATACTTAAAACCCCATTGGCTTGGTAGTGCATGAGGAAAGTACCAGCTTTCTGTTACGGTCCAAATCAGTAGGTTCATGATTGGCCCAAATATCGCCAATGCGAGCAACAATATAAAAACACATTGCAGCCAGAAACTTATGCGCAAAGAACGTATGTTTAATGTCTTTAGCAAGTTGCTGTTTAGTGAATAAATCATCAGTTCGCCCCTTTTTCTTTTAGATTTTGACGCAGATAAAACCAAGCTAATCCAGCGCAAATACAGTACGACACTAAACCTAGTGCGTTCGCGACATGATAATCGCCATAAGAATTAATACGGAACGCCATGTCCGCGGTCATCATAGTGGGCGAGCCCGTTCCTATCATGAGAGGAACTGACAATACCGACATCATGGTGACAATGGATAAGACCATAGCGACACCAAGCGTCGGGACGATTTGTGGCAAGATGATTTGAAATAAAATACGAAAACGTGACGCGCCTAAATTACGCGCAGCTCGTATTTGAGAATCATCTAAGGCGGCCATCGCGCCTGAAATTAATAAGGTTGAAAAAGCCAATTGCTTCCAAACAAAGGTAATAATAATGCCGCTCCAACCAAGGAAAGACACGGTATCCATGGGGGTTAATAAGCCAGAAGCGACAAAGGCATTGTTCATTAAGCCATTCTTTGCCAAAAAGGTGCGCATCATTTGCGCGGTGACAATAAAGGGAATGAACAAGGGCAAACGATAAAGAAAGCCCAGTGTTTTAGACAAAGAGCGAAAAGGCGATAAGGTAATGAGAGCGGCGATGGTAATGGATAAGACCGCTAAGATGGCGACTGAGATCAGCACAATGATGATGGTGAAGAGGATGTCTTTTGAGTAAAGCTCAAAGGCTTTGTTCAAATGGGCGAGAGTGAATTCGCCGCTGTCTAATGTAATGGCAGAATAGAGTGAGAAGCACAAAGGGTATAAAAAGAAAATACCGACCATGAGCGCTGCTGGGGCGATTAACCAAAGATGGTTTTTAAGTTGATTGGGTGATGTCGTTTGACGCATGTTTATTTCCAATAACCAACACGATATAAAATGGCCCCGAGCAGCTTAATTTAGAGTATCAGCGCTCAGGGCTTATGTTTAACGTATTTCTGTCACTATTATTTAGTTAGAAACGTTACGCTCGTAACCTTCTTTGATGTCATCAAAGTACGGTCCAATCGGGAAGCTCTTACCATATTTTGATAAATCGCTCGGTGTGATTTCCGCGAACAGTTTTTCCCATGTCGCGTTATCAAGCTTGGCTTTTACATAGTTAGCGTCAATTCCTGGATACCAGTTAAATTGCTTCACAATACCGTCGGCTTGTACTTCTGGGCTGGTTGCTAATTCAATGAATTCTCGTGCCAATTGTGGATGTTCAGCTTTGGTTGGAGTTACGTAGTACATTGGCTGCCCAGGCATACCCGGAGCAATCAGAGACAGCTTTAATGAAGGTGGAATCTTGCCTTGCTCTTTCCAGCTGTAGAACATGTCCACCCAAACTGGTCCCATGAAGATTTCGCCACGGTTTAGCATGTCTAATGTGCCAGCGTTACCAGGTGTGAAGGTGATATTTTTGTTGAACTCTTTAAGCTGAGCAAAAGCATTGTCCCAAGAAGACTCAACGCTTTTGTCGTATGGCATAGAAGACAATTTGTTGGCCTCGGTGCCATAAGCGTAAATCCAGCCGGTCACGAAGCTCACCCCAGACATGCCGTTTTTAATGCCGTTGTAACCAAAAGACTTAGGATGTTGTTGCGTCCATTTAACCAATTCGTCGTAGGACTTTGGTGGGTTTTCAACAAAGTCACTGTTGTAAGCAATAGCTGTTTGGCTATGGAACATAGGCATAACGTAACCGTTGACATCAATACCTAAAGCGTTTGTTGCGCTATCGCGGGAAACCATTTTTCCTGTATTGATATCGCTGCGATATTTTGAAAGCAGGCCATTTTTGACCAGTTCACCGCCAATTTGTTGATGCACAACAGCTACATCAATGTCCCATTTAGCAAGGCCACTGTCGTTTTGAGCCGATAGTTTTTCCATGATTTTGTGGGAACCTGCATCACCAGGTCCTGTGCCAACAACGTTTACCTTAACGCCTGGATGAGTTGCCTCAAATTTTGGCGCAAGGTAAGTTTTCACGTAATCCACCATGTTTTGACTACCAGCAGAGGCCACATTGAGCGTGGTTTCTGCATGTGCAAAACTTGAAAATTGAGTGAGGCCGATAGCGGCAAGTACGGCGATGTGAGTTTTAGCAAACATGATTCATCCTCATTGATTTGGCAGAAACGATATTGGTTTTTTGATGGTCAGAATGTTTCTCTTTTTTAGCGAAAACATGCAGAGCATCGATGGGAATACGTAAGGTAACGGGAGTGTGCTCAGGCAGATTCTGATTGTGATCTGCCTGTATGGTGTGCTTCCCGCAGCGCACACTAATTTGGTAGTTATTGCCAAAGAAAACACTTTGTTCGACGTGGCCACTGATAATTAAACCTGCATTGAAATCAGTGCTTTCGGACTTTGGTTGCGCTGATAAAACAGCACTTTCGCTACGAAAATAAATATCTAGTTGATCATCATGGTTACTGAGGTTTAGGCTAAAAGCATCATCATGAATTGGCCATTCGATATGGTTTTCTGCGCCCATAAAGTCGGCAACAAACGGCGTGCTTGGGTGATGGTAAATCTCTTCTGGTGTACCGATTTGTTCTATTTTGCCTTGGTTTAATACGGCAATTCGATCGGCCATTACTAAAGCTTCTTCTTGATCATGGGTAACAATGAGCGAGGTGAAGCCAAGTTGCTTTTGTAGGGCTTTGATTTCATGACGGACGCTTAATCGAACCTTTGCATCGAGATTGGACAGTGGTTCATCTAACACCAACACATCAGGTCTGATCGCTAGAGCGCGAGCCAATGCCACTCGTTGACGCTGTCCTCCTGACAAGGCGGTGACTTTCTCATGCTCTAAACCATCCAGCTTTACGATGCGTAATAGTTCGGCGACTCGAGCATCGATATCTGCTCGCTTGGCTTTTTGAACTTTTAATCCGTAGCCAATATTTTGCGCGACTGTCATGTGAGGCCACAAGGCATAGCTTTGAAAGACCATGGTGATATTGCGCTTTTCGGCTGGCAACTGAGAAACAGCACGATTACCAGCAAAAATTTCGCCATGGCGAACAGGAACAAAACCACATAGCGCATTAAGAAGGGTGGTTTTTCCACATCCGGATGGGCCAAGTAGTGCAATCATCTCGCCTTGCTCAACGGTTAAATTGATATTGTCTAATATCAACTTTTTGCCGTAGCCTGCCTGTAAGTTTTTTATGTGTAAGTGCGCCATTCCTTCTCTTTACTCCAAACCGATAAAAGGTCGATAAAATGAGCGCCGGTAGGTTTTTTTAAGTTTTTTTCAAAAAATGAACACGTGTTCAGTGTTTTGTAAAAAAAATGCAATCTCTAACCGACATTATGGTGGCCTACTTTGTCGGATCTTTATGACAATTTAATTAAGCTAAAAAGACATCTTGGTGAGACAGTATGAAAATTGACGTGATTGGCAGTGGCAGTGCGTTTTCAAAACGCAATAATACTTCCTCGATTAGAATTATAGATTGTCAGAAAAACCAATGGCTTATCGACTGTGGGCCGACGGTTCCACGAGTCATTTGGCAACGCAATATCGATGTGAATGATATACAGGTAATTTATTTTACACATATTCATCCTGACCACAGTTCAGGATTGGCTGCGTTAATTAATCAGTGGAAAAGTTTCAAACGTACCGAACCTTTGACCATTTTTTGCCAAGCGGAACAGCAACAACCGCTACAAGCGCTGGTGGATTTGGCTGTGTGGCCGGAAACTCATGTGTGTTTCGATATTCATTGGCAGGATATTACTGACGGATTCGAATGGAAGCATTGGCAAATTCGTACCGCGAATACCCAACACGAAATGTCGAACAAAGCGATTCGTATCACTGTTGATGGAAAAACGCTGTTTTACAGTGGTGATGGGCGTCCTACCTTAGCCAGTCAAGTGCTTATGAAAGGGGCTGATATCGCTTTTCAGGAATGTGCGTCTTTTGCTGCATTACCAGATGACTCCTCTCACGGTGATTTACCTGATTGCGAACGATTGCTGGTCGATACAGAAGTCAAAGCGTTAGGTATTTATCATTGTTTTGATGAAGCGATACCGAGCTTGCTTAATGCGCTGGCTGATATTCCTGATATGTTTTTGAGCCGAGATGGTTTGCAACTGGATTTAGATAATCTCGATCTCAGCGAGAAGACCTTCAATTTGCTTTCCATAGGGCAAGGAGACAAGTTGTGACAAATTCTAGACGTGGTCGTTCTGCGTCAGCCGAGGATGTTGCGAAGCTTGCTGGCGTGTCGCGTGCGTCGGTGTCTCGGGTGTTTAGTGATCAAGGCAATGTCGCGCGAGAAACCCGTGAAAAAATATTACAAGCGGCAAATGAGCTTGGTTACCAAGTCAATTTTTTAGCTCAAGGCTTAAATCGCAAACGCAGTCAGTTAATTGGCGTGGTTGTAGCGCGTTTGAGCGATCCTTTTCGTAGCAGTTTGTTAGAAGGGTTGTTGAGTGAAATCCAAAGAAAGGGCTATCAAGCGTTGGTGACGGAAGTTCGTGATGCCAATGAGCTGGAAATGACCATCCGACGCTTTACACAGTTTCGAGTCTCGGGCGTGGTCGTCACGTCCGGCCAGCCTCCTGCTGATTTGGTTAAAGAATGCGTGCAGCACAATATCCCTGTGGTTGGCATTAATCGTCACATGGACATTCCTTATGTGGACTTCGTTTGTTCCGACAATAAAATGGCGGCTTCTCTTGTTGCCGAGCAGTTCATTCGTTGTGGTTGTAAATCTATTGGTTGGTTGAATTATAAGGAATCTACTTGGTCTGGTATCAATCGTGGCAAGGTGTTCTACCAAGTAATGGTTGAAAAAGGCGCTTGCGATGAGAGTGATTTACTTCAGATTACAGCCGAGATGGATGGTTACGAAGGTGGAAGGCAAGCGGCTCATCGGTTTTGTGAGCAAGGCAAAATAGTCGATGGTGTTTTTTGTGCTAATGCTCAATTGGCCTGCGGTTTTTTAGATGGTATGCGCGAAAATGGCTTCGATGCGCCTGCTGATTTTCACATTATTGGCTTTGATAATACACCGCAAACTGCGCAATATAGTTACCGCCTGACAACTATTCATCAGGATGTCTTGGAAACCGCAAAGCGTGTTTTATCTCGCTTAGAAGCCAGAGGGCAAGATCCGCATATTGTTCAGAGTATAGAAGAGATCCCGGTCAAATTGGTGATTAGAAATACGTCGCCAAACTTTGAGCCGACCATGATAAGGGCAAAATAACATGCAAGATGAATATCAGGTTTTAGAATCCGCGATCAAACAAGCCGGACAACGTGCTCAAACCATTCGTCAGTCGGGGCTGTCAGTGACTACGAAAGGCCGGCAAGATTTTGTTTCACAAGCAGATATAGCCGTTGAAGACGAGTTAAAACAAGTGATTCGCTCCTTGTTTCCGGAAGATGGTTTTTTAGGTGAAGAGAGTGGTTTGATTCAAAGCGTAGATGCAAACACCAGCGGTGTATGGGTAATCGACCCGATTGATGGCACCACAAATTATGTTCAAGGTATGGATTATTGGTGTGTTTCGGTCGCTTATGTAAAAAATAACGAGATCCAGGTGGGCTTTGTTTATGCGCCTGATCGTGATGAATTTTTCATGGCAAAAAAAGGCCAAGGGGCGTATTTAAATGGTGCTCAGTTAGCTATTCATGATCCTGAAAAAGGTCAGGCTATTATTGGTTTGGGTCGTTCTAATCGTCGACCCGTACAAGAATATTGCGATCTTATCTTGATGTTAGATACACAGAATGTTGAATATCGACGTTTTGGCGCTGGTGCTCTTATGCTTGCTCATGTGTCATCTGGGCTTGTTCATGGCTATTTCGAATCTCATCTTAATAGTTGGGATGCTTTGGCGGGACTGTTGTTAATCAAAGAATCAGGCGGGCAGGTAACAGATTTTCTTAATAATGATGGGCTGCTAAGTGGTAATCCTGTTTGGGCTGCGAGTCCGCAGTTATGGGAGAATTTGAACAAGCTTCTATTTTTGGTATAAAAATCTAGAGCAGGCAAGGGCTGGTTGTTTTCGTACAAAAAGCACACAAAAAAGCTTTTTTACAAGCTTGTTATTCGTTAGGTTGTTCCGTATTACTATGTGGTAGGCAGTAACTTCTGCATTAAGCACGCTATTCCACGGATATTGTATGAAAGACAGCCAGAACAATGAGGTTCGGTTAGAGGATATTCTAAATACCACGCCAATTGCTGTTAGTTGGTCAAGTTTGTCTTCTGGTCGTATTGAATATATCAATAAAGCATTTAGTGAGCTTTTTGGTTTTGTTTTGGGTGATATTCTAGATACCGAAAGCTGGTTCTTACGTGTTTCTCCTCAACCTGAATATTACCAAAACGTCATTGCGCCTTGGATTGATAAATACCGTGGTTATGCATCTGCACATGACTTAAGCGCTACACTATTTTGCAAAGATAACTCCGTTAGACATATCAATATGTGCTTTTCCACGATAGGAGATAAACAATTTTGGTATTTTAATGACATAACAGATCATTGGGTGGCTGAAGAGCGATTACGTGCCCGCAGTGACATGTTGGAAATGGTGGCTAAAAG
The DNA here is from genome assembly GCF_900129155.1 of Marinomonas polaris DSM 16579. GTDB lineage: Bacteria > Pseudomonadota > Gammaproteobacteria > Pseudomonadales > Marinomonadaceae > Marinomonas > Marinomonas polaris. The sequence continues at coordinate 186,635 of NZ_FQVF01000004.1, read as the reverse complement.
TTCTGCACTAAAAGACATTCTTAATGTGATTGTTAAGCAGATTCAACAAGAAAGCCCGCTCTCGTTATGCAGTGTGTTGTTGTTTGATAAAGACGAGCAATGTCTAAGGTTGGGTGCGGCTCCTAGTTTCCCTGATGTTTATAACCAAGCTATTGATGGTGTGAAAATCGGTTTAAATGTTGGGTCGTGCGGTACGGCCGCGTATTTAGGTCAGCGAGTCATTGTCGAGGATATTTATGATCATCCCTATTGGGCGGATTATGTTCAGCTCGCCCGTCAAGCCGAAGTCGCAGCTTGCTGGTCTGATCCTATCATGTCGTCCAAAGGGGATTTATTAGGTACTTTTGCCATCTATAAACGTTTTCCTTCAACACCTGCTGAAAAAGATTTTGAATTGATTAATTTTGCCAGTAATTTGGCGAGTATTGCGATCGAAAGTTTTCGGGCACAAGAGGCACTTCAAAAAAGAGCGTATTTTGACCATTTAACTGAATTGGCAAATAGGGGCTACTTTTTTCAGCAATGTGAAACGCTTCTTAATGAGTCGATAGAAGAGAATTATCCACTGGCTATTTTAATGATGGATGTGGATCATTTTAAAAAAGTAAATGATGAGTTCGGCCATAAAATTGGGGATTTAGTGCTACAAATGCTTGCACAGATGAGTCTGTCGATTCTCAGGCGAGACGATCTTATTGCTCGAATCGGTGGTGAAGAGTTTGCTATTTTACTGCCGTTCACTGAAAAGGACGAGGCTTTACGAATTGCTGAGCAGTTAAGGGAGTCAATAGAATCAAGTATGGTATTGAGCCTTGATCATCAGGAAGTATTTTTTACGGTATCATTAGGTGTGGCTTGTCGACAGGATGGCGACTGTACGGTAGATGATATATTGAATAAAGCGGATAAGGCCTTGTATCAAGCCAAAGCGGCTGGAAGAAATTGTGTGTTCTTGGCGATGCCTCAAAGCAATACTTTGTTTTAACTGGTTTTTCTCTTTTCTATAGCACTATCGATGCTCTTCATTAATGGTTTTTTAGCTCTAACTCTGCCAAAATCTCCGCCCTTTTGAACCGTTTAGCGACAGAATATATGAGTCAAAATAGTCAGGTTAATGATATGAAAAACTACCTTGGAGCCTATAGCCCTCAAGTTCAACAGCAGGCGCAAAGTTTGTTGGAGGCGGAAAAATCAGGTGAATGGTTGCTAAAAAAATACCCTGACGTTCATGGACTTAACGGAACTCGTGCTCTGTATGAATACGCAATGGATCTCAAGAATGAGTTTATGCGCAGCTCCCCACCAATCAGTAAAGTCATTTATGACGATAAGATACACATCATCAATAATGCCCTTGGGTTGCATACTTTTGTGTCTAGAATGCAGGGCAACAAGTTAAAGGCGAAAAATGAAATTCGTATATCGTCTTTATTTCGACGTATTCCTGAACCTTTATTAAAGATGATTTTGGTGCATGAACTCGCACATCTCAAAGAAAAGGATCACAACAAAGCCTTTTATAAGCTTTGTTGTTATATGGAGCCAGATTATCACCAATTAGAGTTTGATTTACGTCTATATCTCAGTCATCGAGACCGCTTCGGTGATCTTTGGTCTTGATGGCCTTGCTGTAACTATATCTTCAACTTCGAATAGATCCCTCCCTGAAGAAGCGTTCTCATAAGAGAGAATAGTTCTCGATTGTTTAAATTTCTTATTTCTTGCACTTTCTTTGTAAACCTCTACATATCTAGCTTCTAGATCGAAAACCACATTTTTTTTAAAACGATGTTTTATTATTTTAAAATTTCCATAGCAAAAATACTTTCAAAAATTTAAATAAGGGTTTAAATTAAAACTTCAACCCTATAAAAATAAAACGGTGTTTTGATATGAAGATTAAAATTGTATCTGCAGCAGTCCTGATTGGGCTAACCAGCGTTGCAGCTCATGCAACAACGATTAATATTCGTCATGAGTACGTTCCTGAATACGATGGACAGGATCAAGAAAATAAAGATCGTATTGAAGTCAGTCATCGATTTGCCAATGGCATCGGTTTTGGCGTAGAAGCAAAATGGGGCAGCGCTAAAGGTGCAGGTCCTTTTGATGAACTAAGCGGCAATGGTCAGCAAACGAATATCAGCTATCGCTATAAAATCTCTGACACGCTTACTTTAACTCCGCAGTACAAGTGGGAATCAGGCTCTGACAAAGTAGGTCATCAGTTTAATTTAAGTCTTGGTTATAAAGTAAATGATGATTGGTCTGTTGGTTTCCGTCATCGCTATCATTACGATAAGTTAGCTGATAAGACGAAACAAAACTCTCATTACAACCGTTGGACTTTCTCTACTGGGTACAAAGGTATTGAAGATTGGGGTTTTGGAGCATCAGTTGATTACACTTTCAACCAAGAAAGCTCAGGCCCAAGATGGAAAGGTGACAAGTCAGGCTTTTCTGAAGTTAATTTCACCGGCGAATACAAAGGCTTTAAAAGTGGTTGGAGCCCATTTGCAGAAGTTGGTATGAAACCCTATAAATCTGGCGATACCTACAGTTATAAAGGCGCGCAGGTTAAATCTAATGATAGCTGGCGCCCTGTGTATAAAATTGGCGCTAAATACAGCTACTAATCCTGTTAGTCTTTAATTCATGCACTGTAAAGGCCTATTTTTACTCCCTTTTAGATAGGCCTTTATTTGCTAATATCATTGTTTTTATTAAATGCATAACGACGGAAACAGAAAGGGTATAACTGCCACCGTGTTATGACTCAATATTTAGCGAGAGTATTAAAAGCTTTGGGAAACTAATAATGCTGCTGTATAGCCTTGTGTACGGTTTTTTGCTTTGAACTCTTTGTAAGCATGGAACGAGACAAAAGGCAGGTCTGGCCGGAAGAAACTAAGCTCTGGTCCGATTGCTACCACTTCTCCTTTGTTGCCATTCACAATATTGCTGCTTGCTGGTGCTTTGTCATCGGTTAGTTGTTTGTAGTAAAAACCACCTAGCCCAACTGTCCAATCAGTTAAATGCTGACCAATAGCAAACTCATGCCGGTATTCAATCCCGCTTGTGTAGTTGGTGTCTTTGTTTTCAGTATTGATGTCTAACTGGAAGCTAGAGGAAATTTCAATTTCACTGTCTGTCATGTAAGTGAAGTTAAATGCAGGAGAAAAGGTCCAGTGATTTAGGCCTGTTGTGATGGTATCGTCTTTGCTGTAATGACCCGTTGGAATTTGTATTTGCAATTGTGTATTGGTTGCTAGATTTTCTGATGGATGCCACTGCAAAATGTAAGGCACAATTTGAATATCAGCGATACTAGAATCTGACCCGACTACCGAAATATTTGAATTAGGCACCTTGCCGTCAATATCTAAATCCAAAAATGGGATAACGATTCCGTATCCATAGTTGGCACCTTGAAACTGGGTATCTGTCATCTTTATGTAAGTGAGAGAGAGTGCCTTCACTGTTTGTGAAAAGTCACTTAGATTTTCGTCGCCCTTACCATTTAAATTTTTATTTGCTTTATAAATCGATCCTCTTATAGAGAAAGCACCGATATCTGTTACTGGAGGCATATAGCCAGCGCTAAAACCATAAATGCCTGGAGCTGTACTTGGTGCACCATTTTCAGTGGCGAGTACTGAACCTGATATGACAAGGCCTGCACTGATACCGACGATTGAGTTTAATTTAAATCTATTCATACATTCCTCTTTTATTTTTATTAGTTGTAGTGGAGAAGCATGCCTAGAGTTGAGTATTAATTCATATCCCATATAGGATAGTTGGTGGTTTTAATTGTTTATCTTTGTAACTAATTAGAATGGTTTGTTTATATGAAATGTTTATTTCTGTCTTATAAGGAGCGATGAAAACTAGGGAGAGTAAGGAAAATCTTGATACATGCAAAACGATGGGGCTTCCGATTAGATCAGAGGCTCCATCGTTTATCATAAAAATATTGGGGTTTTATTGGGCACCATTTCCTTGCGCGTTTGGCATTCTGAAGTCGGGTTTTACCTCTGTTATTTTCTTGGTTAGATAGTTTAGTAACACGCCATATAGGGGAATAAACAAACCAAGGCTGATGATGAGTTTAAAGCCAAAATCCGCCAGTGCTATTTCTTGCCAATGTTGTGCCATAAATGGATCTGGACTTTGGTAAAAAGCGATACCGAAGAACGCCAATGTGTCCAAACCATTACCAAATAAAGTCGATGCCGCAGGTGCAATCCACCACTGCTTAAGTTGGCGTAAGCGATTAAATACTTGAATATCAAGTACTTGACCAAGTAGATAAGCCATCAAGCTAGCAATAGCAATTCGTCCGACAAATGTATTTAGTGATGACAAAGCCCCGAAGCCTTGAAACTCGCCTTGAGCAAACACAACTGACAATACATAAGAAACGATTAGCGATGGAATCATGACTAAGAAGATGATTTTTCGAGCTAATGCCGCGCCGAAGATTCTTACTGTGAGGTCTGTTGCTAAAAAGATAAAAGGGAAAGTGAACGCACCCCAAGTGGTGTGGAACCCTGATACCGTGAAGGGAATCTGAACTAGATAATTGCTAGAAGCAATGATTAGTAGGTGGAACATCGCAAGGTAGCACAGTGCCTTGCCTTTTTGCACAGATGTAAAAGTACTCATATTGTGACCTTTTTCGTTTGATTGGGGTGAGGGAACCCAAGTTTAAAATTTAATGACGCTTTATTTTGACATCTGACCGTAAGGTCAAATGCGGAGCAGAATTATACATGATTCATTTGGTTAAAAAAGCACCAAATGTAATAAATCGCATTTGATCAGCTGAAAGTTTGTATAAAAACACAACCAGCGAGCCTTTTAGTGTATTAACACTTTGTATGGTTTCAATTCTTTGAGTTTAGTGGATAGCCAATACGTGAGATCCAGTTGTGGTAACACCAGCCGAACAGAATAATAAGCAAGCATCCAGATAGAACTGGCGATAGTAAAAACCCCCATGACACTTTCAGTGATAGTACTAAAAGAGGGTTCGCGCCTGCCGGAGGATGTAGTGTATTGGTTAACATCATCAAGGAAACGCCGACTCCAACACTTATTGCCATGGTTAATGGGGTTACATCCCAGAATTGTAATGCGATTAATCCTATTGTGGTTGTTAATAAATAACCGCCCAGAATATTTTTGGGTTGAGCTAAAGGGCTTTTAGGTAGGGCGAACAGGATAACCATAGTTGCGCCAAAAGGCGCCATCATACCAAGATACTCTGGTGCAAGCTGAGCGCCTTGGGCAATCATAAAGATACACAGTGTTGCTCCAATCCCCGCCAGGCAAATAGTAAAGAATCTCGATTGATAAAATGAAGTGAAAAAGTTGGATAGCATGAATGGATTCCTCTTGAACGTTGCTTATCGTCGGTAAATACAGGTAGACCGATTTGTCTTTGCAATGGTAGACAAGTCTGTTCACTCGTGTCAATATTCTTTTTCGATTAGGGAGAAGTGAAGTGACTAAGCCTGACTTATTAATACACGCCGCGTTTAAGCTTTTTTATCAACATGGCATTCATGCTGTGGGAATAAATCTGATTTTGTCGGAAACCGGTGTGGCAAAAAAAACGCTCTATCATCACTTTAGTAGTAAAGATGCTTTGGTTGAAGCTGTGCTGATTTACCGAGATCAGATCTTTATGGATTGGCTAACATCAAGAATGATGGCGGCTGGGGAAGGAAAAACCGCTGTTTTAGCCTTGTTTGATGCGCTTGATGATTGGTTTCATGACAAAATTGAGGTGTTATCGCCATTTAAAGGCTGCTTTTTCGTAAAAGCCAATGGGGAGTTTTCTGATCATGTGGTTAATGAAATATGTCAGCGCCATAAGCAAAATATTACGTCTTTTATTCAAGCGAATCTTGTAAGCTGTTCAGCTAAATTGGCTTCAGCTGATTTGGCACAGAGCATAAGTGTGCTTAAGGAAGGAGCGATTGCGCAGGCGTATGTAGCGGGTGACCTAGATGCTGCTAAGAGAGCAAAAGCAATGGCTGTTGCTCTCTTAGGCTAATCTGAAAAAACTGTACCTAAATTGCTAATTAATCTTCGTCGTCTGAACTGTTAATACGAGCTAAACGGTCTTGTTCTTCTTCGAAGGCTTCTTTGATTTCTTGTAGTACGGAATCGACATCGGCTTCTTCTGTTGGCTCTTCGAATAGACCTGTCAGTTCGGTGTGCGGCGTTAATTTACCTGCTTCAAATAGCGCCCATATTTCTTTGGCGTATTTGGTCTCAAGAAGTTCTGGCGCGAACATGCCGTAATAATTGCGCATATTATTTACGTCACGTTCTAGCATCCATTCGGCATTATTATTTGCTGCTGCATCAACGGCCTGAGGAAGATCTATAATCACAGGGCCTTGAGAATCAACCAATACGTTAAATTCAGATAAATCACCGTGGATCAAACCAGCACACAACATGCGGACAATATCTTTGATGATAGTATCGTGATCTCGTTTAGCTTGCTCTTCCGTCAGTACTACATCATTGAGGCGTGGTGCTACTTCACCGCTATCATCGGTAACGAGCTCCATCAATAAAACGCCATCAAAGCATCCATAAGGAGTTGGAGCGCGAACACCAGCAGCCGCTAATCGATACAAGGCATCGACTTCAGCGTTTTGCCAAAGGTTCTCTTGCTCATCTCGGCCAAATTTAGAGCCCTTTTCCATAGCTCTAGAACGACGGCTATTGCGGACTTTTCTGCCTTCGCGATATTGCACAGCCTGTTTAAAGCTGCGTTTACCGGCTTCTTTATATACTTTTGCGCAACGGATCTCTGATCCACAGCGTACTACGTAGACAGTCGCTTCTTTTCCGCTCATTAATTGTCGAAGTACTTCGTCTACTAAGCCATCTTCGATGAGTGGTTGTATTCTTTTAGGGATTTTCATGCGGCTCGTTATACAGTGATTAGATGACAAATGAAACTACCAGAAATAGAAAATAGACTTTATCGCCGGTATAGCGGAATCATTTCTACCTTGCAATTAACAAGGCTATTCGTTGGAATCTCGCTTTTTATATTCATTCCTTACTAAATACTCAACCATCTCGTTGATTTTCATGTTTTTTTCTTCAGCCAGCGCATTTAGCTTTTGCTTGGTGTTGAGCGTCATGCTGATGCTGTAAGGTTTTCTACCACTCGATTTTTCACGAAATTTTTTCTGACTCCAAGCTTTTTTCATTTTATCAATGATTAATGCTTTACGGTCTACGTTATCAGATAAATCGATAGTAGCAATAACCGCAGCTTTTTTTTCTGCTTCTGTGGTCGGTATCCAAGCCTGTTTTAGAGGTCTTTGAGTAATATTTTGCAGATAAGACCAAGCCCAGACCCATTGTGATGGATTATTTCCTTCAAGCCAATTGACGATCGTTTCATTAAAACGAATTTCCTGCCATTTCGCTTTCAGTTCTTCGAGTAGGTCTTGCTGTTGTTGTGTATCTGCTTCGCCATGATAAAAAGCATCCAAGATATCCATGTGTCTATCAGCAGCATTGCTTCTTTCGGTATTGAACGCTTTTCCTGAAAGCAATAAGAATGGGTTTTCTTTCGTTGGATCTTGTTCTGATTCGGTTTCTGACTTTTTAGTAGTGCTTTTTAAGTAACACCATGCCCAATTGCATAATCTTTCGTCTTTTTTATCTATCCAGCGGAAATAATTGGAAGGGAGTTGGCTTGCTTTAAACGCAGTACGCATTTGAGTTGCAAAGTTCTGCGGCGCTCTTTTTTTGTTGATTAGATTTTCTAATTCTTCATTCAGCTTTTTTATACGCTCAGCTTGCGAATTACCGCGTAAATTTTTCAAAGATGCGCTTCGAATATTTTTGAGTAAATAGTCATTATAAAAAGTGCACTCTCTTTCAGACGAAGCATCAAGAAAATCAATATTATCTCTAATCATAGCTTTTTATTCCTTTTTGATTTTTTCTTATTCTAAAATGCTATCTATTACTGTGTAGTATGTTTCGTAAATCTTACGTGTATTCGTGTAACCTTACAATAATTTTACAGTGTATTTATTGATATTATAATGATCTCTTGGTCTTTTTTGATATTAAAATTCAATGGTTTTTTCCAAAAACGAGAGCTGTTCTCTATAGGAAGTATGTTTAAGGAAATGGATAGAGGGCTTGAGGTTTTAACTGTGTTTTTCGATAACTAATGTTGAGTGGATCTCTTTTAGCTGAGTTGGATGGAGTTATTAGAAAAGGAGGACGGAGCTAAAAATGGGCTGAATTGGAAATAGTAATGGAATAATAGCTTTATATATCAAGATGTTTTTGTGCGTAGAGCGATTCTTATGTTTGCTAGAAAGATAATGTTTTTTTACTGGATGGAGGTGGGTAGGTGGAAGATATTTAGTGAGAAAAATAGGAGCTAAGTGTTACTCGTGCGAATGGTATTGCGCCCAGATTGTTTAGCTATATAAAGGTGGCTATCAGCGATTTTGAATACAGCCTCTTTTGAAGAAGCTTCATATGAGTATCCAATGCCAATGCTTACCGTAATGTTGGATATGTTGTCGATGACGAGGTTACTGACTGCTGTTCTTAAGTTTTCAGCTAGGGTCATTACTTGCTTTGGCGTTCTATTCAAAGTAAGGACAATAAATTCTTCGCCCCCCCAGCGACCCAGAACATCGTTAGGATGAACTGTTCGGCTGAGTTTACCTGCTATGCTGCTAAGTACTTTATCTCCCGCCAAGTGACCATTTATATCATTGACCTGTTTAAAATGATCAATGTCGATTATTAGAATTGCGTAATTCTTCTTTTGCTCTGTTGAATCTAGATTAAGCTCGTTAAAAACTTTTTCAATTCCTCGTCGATTTAGTACTCGAGTGAGTAGATCGACATAAGCATAGTTTTCGAGTGTGTCTGCTCGTTCTATGACTTGGTCGGTTTTGACTCTGAGTTTAATCACTGTCCATAGCAAGAATATGTAAATAAGGTGTGCAATAGCAATATTTAAGACCACCCCCATTGTGTCTGCCATTGTGTGGTATTGGATGATCGCTATGTAATGGCCAATGATGGTTACAACAAAGACGATGATGGTTGTGGGGGCGGCTTTTTTGACTTCGAGAAATAGATAAGCAATGACATAATTTAGCCCCAACCACTGCGCAGCGTTTGAAAACAAGCCATTAGCAGCCATGTGATGCCAAATACTTGAGCTAATTAGATAACCGGCAACGATAAAGTAGACAAAAAAATGTAGGCTTTGATGATTGATTTTAGTGGCGACACTAAGGATAAAAACAAGGCTAAAAGCACCTATGCAAATAGGGTAAGCTGCGGCGTCAAAGGACACAATAATTCCGCTTGAAGCATCAATTGTCCATATTGCACTAAAGCCTAAAATAGCGACAACAAGCATTCTTCGAAACAATGTTGGAGACATTGATGAAGTGTTAAGTTGCCTATTTGACGTGCTTTGGAGTTTCATTGCACAAGTAAACTCTGCATATATAGGCCTTATATTTCATATTAAAACCGACGCGCTAACAAGTAGGTGATAGCTCTTTTCTTGTTAACGCCGCCTATACTAAACGACAAACCTATTTAATTCATTTTTTAACGACAAGCTTGAATTTTGAAGACGATCTGCAGCTTCGGCAATTTCCTCTGTGCTGTTCCTGTTAAAGATAGCTTGGCTTTCCACGTTAGACATTAGTGATAGCACCTGGTGAATATCTCTTAAGACATTAGTTACATTCCCAGAAGTGAATTGCATCTTCTTACGGGTGTCAGACATAGTTGTCGAACTCTCTGTAATGCTGTTTAGCGCCTGAGAAGATTCCTCTAGTAGCTGATTAAACTGGCTTTCGCTGTTTTTCATTTTGTCAGCAACCTTGCTTATCGCTGAGATGATACTGCCAATGGCGATACCAGTATCATTCAAACTGCTTTGAGTGCGGATAGCAAGTTGGCGAACTTCGTCAGCAACAACCGCAAACCCTCGTCCTTCCTCTCCTGCACGTGCCGCTTCAATTGCGGCATTTAGCGCTAATAGGTTGGTTTGGTCTGCTATACCACTGATAGAGGAGAGGATTTTATTAACTTCTTCTGCTTTATGCGAAAGTAAGTTTAATTCGTCAGAAAGTTGTGATTGAGACAATGCTGTTTCATTGATGATTTTGGTTACTTTACCGAAAGCATGCTGCCCTCTTTCTAAGGAAGTAGTTGCACTCTGAGTGTCTTTTACCGCCGTGGTTAAATCAGAGTCTGATACTTCTAATAACTGACTAGTCGATACCGCATGCTGGCGGGCTTCATCGACCGCTGATGCAATTTTTTGTGCTGCTAAACGGATTTCTTTACTGCTACCTTGAAGTTGGGAAGATACTGTGGAGTTTTCAATAGCCGAATTAGTTGATGCTGATAGCGTTGATTGAAGCTCTGAAATTAAATGATTGAAGTCTTCTAGTAATAGACCAATTTCATCTGAATTGGTTTTGGAGCGTAAGGTAAGATTACGTGTTGTCGCAATAGTGCGCATTAGTACTTGAGCTTCGGCGAGAGGCTTCAATATATGAGAAACAAGCCAATAAATAATGGTCGAGGAGATAATGAATATTATAAAGCCGATTATGCTAGATATTATTAAGGTTTTTTGTAATTCCGCTTGTATCCTAGATAGCAGTATATCTGCGCCAGCAACAAATTTTTGACCGTTCTTTGTTGTATAAGGAATAAATATAGATCTGAATGTTCCCCACTCATCTGTATATTCGTCGAATATTGGCTGTGTTCCATTTTGAGAGAATGCCTTTAGTAGCTTGTCACTTGGATCTTCATAGGATGGCAAAGGTGCGGGTAGTTTATTGCTTTCGACTTCTTCTGGATCGGGTGTGTCTAATACAAATACAATATCGTCAGACGTTTTAACCATGGTGTAGATATATTCTACATCTGAGAATTTTAGAACATTGTAGGCTTTTAGTTGCAGAAGGTCTGATTGAGCTACAGTGAAACTACCATGAGAAATTTGGTCGTAAATATCTGCATCCGCTAGTTCTGCCGCGGTATTTGCGGCAAACATGAGATTACGATCGACCTGATCATATAAGTCTGTTTTGCGAACATCGTAAAGATAAGCTGTATAACAGATACTGGCTAAAGCATTGAGTAGAAGAACTGTTATTAACAGGCGAGACTTAATTGTTGTAAACATGTGATTTCCCTATCGAATACGAAGCTGACAGCTGATTTTTACCTAATAATTATTAGAATAATAACAACGAATTACTTTATTTTGAACGACGTTTTTTATTTGGTTTTTTGTCTTTTGAAGGGTGTATGCCTAGCGCTTTTGCTCTTAATTCTTTTTTAGATGGCTCGCGCTTTTTCTGGGCGTTGTTTACTTTGTTTAGGTCTGGTTCAAAACCTGGTAGCCACTGAGGAACAAATTGCTCACCAACTAGTTTTTCAATGTCTGTTAGTAGATAGCGCTCTTTTTCGGAAACTAAGGAGATGGCAAGGCCTGTTGAACCAGCACGACCAGTTCGGCCGATGCGGTGAATATAGTCTTCTGCGTTGTAAGGTAATTCGTGATTTACGACATATTGTAATTGCTCTATGTCTATACCTCTTGCTGCAACATCAGTTGCTACGAGAGCACGTACTTTGCCTGCTTTAAAATCTGCCAATACGCGATCACGTGCGCCTTGGGATTTGTCACCATGGATGGATTGAGTGGCAATACCATCTTTTTCCATTTCTTTGGCTAGCTCGTCAGCGCCTTGTTTGGTGCGAGTGAAAATAAGTACTTGTTGCCAGTTTTTAGATCCTATGAGGAACGACAGTAGGGCACTTTTTCGATCTTGATCTACCGCGTAAATCGTTTGCTCGACCTGAGTCGCCGTGGTATTTCGGCTGTTCACTTCGATTAATTGTGGGTCTTTTAATAGGGTTTTGCTTAGGGCGAAAATTTCGTCATTGAAGGTGGCGGAGAAAAATAAAGTTTGTCGAGATTCAGGCAGTTTTTTCAATATTCTTTGAATATCAATGATAAACCCCATGTCTAACATGCGGTCTGCTTCATCTAATACTAGGGCTTGTAACTTACTTAAATCAATCAGGTTTTTCATGATGAGTTCAAGTAAGCGGCCTGGGGTTGCAACCAACACATCACAGCCTTGTCTCAATGCATCGAGTTGCACATTTATACTTGCGCCACCATAAGCGACAACCGACTGGATCGGTAGTTTTGCGCTGTATTTAATGAAGCTAGCATGAACTTGTTGCGCCAATTCGCGAGTAGGCGTGAGTACTAGCACTTGAATGCCTTCAGCATTATTTGAGTCTTTAGCTCGTAGAATTTGGTGTAACAGCGGTAAAGCAAAAGCGGCCGTTTTCCCTGTACCAGTTTGCGCTCCGGCCATAAGATCTTTTTTCGCCAAGACGGCTGGAATGGCGGCAAGTTGAATGGGCGTTGGTGTTGTATATCCCAGCTCTGTTACTTGCTGAATAATGTCTTGATGAAGTCCTAAAGACGCAAAGCTCATGGATGTCTCGCTTATTTTTAAGGTGCAAATTGAGGGCGCTAGTGTAGCACTTTGCTGACATTTCAGAGTTGTTTTTTGATTTGATTTTAGAAGGTTATTGTTTTTAGAAGACAAAAAAGCAGAACCTCATGAGTGCTCTGCTTTTTTGTTGATTTGAATATCTGGCGATTACTTAGCGGTACCGTAATCCATAACCAGCTCGTTGTTTTTCTTCCATCTTGCTTGTTCTTCTTCCGTTGCTTTTGGAGAGAAAAAACCTAGCTGAGCATAGATGAGGCCTAGAACGGGAGAAATCCAACATGCGAAGGCTAGAGGGATATAAAGTAGATTCTCGAAATTGCCATCGCCAATACTCAAACCCAATGCACCGATAACGAAAGCACCGCCAGCATTCCAAGGCACAAGAGGAGAAACTAAGGTGCCGCCTTCTTCGATTGCGCGAGAAAGGTTAAGCGTTGAATACTTCATTCCGCGATATACTGGTGCATACATACGACCAGGTAGAGCGATGGATAGGTAAGGGTCGCCTGCGACAAGGTTGGTTGCAACCGATGTTAGTGTGGCTGACGTCTGAACACCTTTGAATGTTGTTACTTTAGTCATGATGGCGCTGATAATGGCTTCTAGACAGCCTGTTCTTTCAAGTGCGCCACCAAAACCGAGTGCGATCAAAATCAAGGATATAGTCCACATCATAGATTGGATGCCGCCGCGATTTAGGAGGCTGTTAATCGCATCAGAGCTTGTGGTGATGGAGTAACCGCTGTTCGCATAAGTTAAAATGTCATGGATGCCTGCGCCTTGTGTAAACACTGCAACAATTGCACCTGCAATAACACCCGCGAATAAAGATGGAATCGGCGGCATGCGTCTAACAGCAAGTACAATAACGACTAAAGCCGGAGCCAGTAACCAAGCAGAGATTTCGAAGTTTCTTTGTAGGGACGATGTGATCGCAGTGATGCGTTCAAAAGAACCATTGTCGTTGTCGATTAAAGTAAAGCCTGCGATTAAATAGATAACCAAAGCAATTAACATCGCTGGGATAGTGGTTGGCATCATGTTTTTGATGTGGGAAAACACATCAGTGCCTGTCACCGCTGGTGCTAAGTTAGTGGTATCGGAAAGAGGTGAAACCTTATCACCGAAGAAGGCACCAGATACAACTGCGCCGGCAGTCCAGTACATTGGAATTTCAAAACCTGCACCAATCCCCATTAGGGCTAGGCCGACTGTGCCGACTGTTCCCCAAGATGTACCCAAAGATAGAGATACAACGGAACAAAGAATCATTGCCGCGGCTAAGAATATTTGTGGTGATAGTAATGTTAGTCCGTAATAAATCAAAGTAGGGACGGTACCGCTGGCAATCCAAACCCCGACCAACATGCCGACTAAAATCAATACGGATACAGAAGGCATAGATACGTGGATTACATGAAAAATTCCTTCTTCAATTTGCTTCCACTTTAAGCCCTGTTTAATACCAACTAACGCTGTAATGGCTAAGCCAATAGCAAGAGGTATATGCGGTGTGAAATCACCAAAATAGAAGATTTGCACGCCGAGTAAAGCAAGAGTGAGTATTACAGGGACAAGAGCAAGCGCAAGGCTTGGCTTCTGTGTCTCTGATTGTTGTGTGCTGACAGCCATATGTTGTTCCTTTTTTCTTTTTTATTGAGTTCGGATAAAGGAAATTGACATGGTGAAATGTCATATTCCATTTTTCTTAATTAATGTTGTAGCAGGAAGGGATAATTAATTCACAAACAAGTCGTAATACTTTGTATGAACAATGTGAAATAGAAATAGCGAAAAATGCCTTGTTAAATCCGTATTTGATTAGGGAGCATTAAATATCACGAGTATTTTTTTAATGACTTGATGACAAAAAATATGGCGAGAAACCTTATTTAAAAACCATATCGAATGAGATACTCATATCTATTGCTCTATTACTGTGCATGATAAATCGGTCAGTTAATCCTAAATAAGGTAGAAAGAATCATCAATGATGACGTATTGATCAAGGGATAAACGAAACTGCACCAAGACTGAGCTGAGCACAAAAAATGCTGTGTTTTGTGGCTTTGTTATCACTTCTTAGAAAAAGCGAATATCAGCATATATTTGCTCTGTGATAGCTTTCGTTACGAAATGGTTTTATTTAATGATAGGATTGAAATTAATATTAACAGCTGTTTACATAGTGCGGATCTATTTACATTTCGTTGATATTTTTTAGAAATATTATGCTCTTATCTTTTCTTGGCTTAATTGTTATAGTTCATTGAACAGGTCATGAGATGGCTTGTTTAACATTAAAAATAACGATAATAAAATGATCATGAAACACTTGATTTAACTTTTACCTTTTGTAGTACTTAGCTATGTTAATGTCAGACATTAAAATTCTCGTGGTTGACGATTCTAGCGTAATCAGAGAAACACTCGAAAGCTACTTTGCAGAAGAAGGCTATACAGTCTCAGGGGCTGATACTGCTGAAGCCGCTGAACAGTTATTGGGTGAGCAAGAATTCGACCTTATTCTTCTAGACATTCGTTTACCTGGTAAAGATGGATTGACTCTGACCCGCGAATTACGGAGCCGTTCAGAAGTCGGAATTATTTTAGTAACAGGTAAACAGGACGATATCGACCGCATCATAGGGCTAGAGTGTGGAGCCGATGAGTACGTTTGCAAACCTTTTAATGCTCGAGAAGTCTTGGCTCGTGGTAAAAACCTCATTCGCCGCGTTAGGAATCAGAGAGAACTTGCTAAAAAACCAATAGAAGAACCCGTTTTTCGTTCGATTGGGACATGGCAATTAGATACATCACGCCGTGTATTGCTTAAGTCTGACCGCAGTGTGAGCCAATTAACCGAAGGTGAATTTCAGCTTTTGTTAGCGCTTAAGGCAAATGAGGGGGTTGCCTTAACGCGTGATCAACTTATGGACCGAATCAAAAATCGCACATGGAACGCTACGGATCGCACTATTGATGTTTTAATAGGCCGAATTCGCCGTAAGTTAAGCGAAGACCCGCATTGCCCACAAATGATTATTACCGTTCATGGTGTTGGCTACCTCCTTAGTAATAACCCTCAAGACGATTTGTAATGCGAGCGGTGATAAGGCGATTATTTGTGGTGAATGTTAGGAAAAAAAACGTTCACCGCGCAACACTCTATTATAGGTTTGAAACGTACAGCAGAGCTCTTTGGTTATGCTTTATCTGGTTGAGTATGTTGTTTTCTTGGAGTGCTTTAGCTGAAAACGACGCGTTGTCAGTCTCTCATCCACCGCAGAATGGCTTATCTGGATTAACAATAAAAGTGTGTGGGAACAGTGCTTATCCACCGGTTTCATGGCTGAATGCTGATGAAAAAATTGATGGCGTTAACGTTGCTGTTATTAGAATGTTATTAGAGCCACTTGGTGTGACGGTTGATGCACGTCAAAATAGCAATTGGCGGCGTTGCCTCAAAGAAGTCGAGTTAGGCAACGTTGATATGCTGTCTGGGTTCAAAACCACAAAACGCCAACGGTTTCTTACCTACCTAGACGCTCCAGTCATTCGAGAGTCGATTTACCTTTATTATCCTATTGAGCATCCACTGGTATTTAAAGATTGGAAAGCCTTGTCTGGCTTGCGCGTTGGATTGTTAATGGGCGACAGTTTTGGTAATGAAGTGGATGCTGCTCTACATGAATATCCGAACTTAGAGCTTGTCTCCACTCAGGATCAAAATCTATTAAAGCTGGCTGATAATCGCTTAGACGTTGTGCCAATGGGAAAATTGTCAGGTCAATTGGATGTTCATCGACTCGGTCTAGAAGGAAAAATAGGTCATACAAAAACGGATGTTAGCGATTTTTGGTACCTCGCCATTTCCAAAAAGTCTCCTTTAGTAAACTGGCTACCGTTTTTAAATCAGCGCTTAGATAAGTTACTAAAAGAGCCGGATACAGTGTCTGAATTGGTGGAACGTTATCGCCGAATTTACAATACTGATCTTGGTTTAAGTGGGGAGTTTGACTACTAGTTATGCGCCAATTAATAAAGTTTGCATTAATCCCTAATCTATTACGCTATAAGAAAATGCACCCGCTGGCATACCGTATTTTTATCAAACTTTTGTCATTAAGTTTGTTGCTGGCACTTATCTCGACGAGCGTTCAAGTATTCAACGAATATCGACGCGAGCGTGCTTCGATGCAGCAGCAAACTGATTATATTACTTCATCGCATATTGAAGGTGTGCGTAAAGGTTTGTGGGATCTTGATAGCGAGCAATTAGAATTGCAGCTAAAAGGCATTATGAACTTCTCCAATGTGAATGCGGTTACCTTGCACTCTGCGGATTGGCAAGATGACATCATAGTCGGAGATAAAGACTCGATTGTGAACAATAATAATGGCACCACTTTGCCTATTTACTACATTGACCGAGATGGCAAGCAGACGCAGCGCATGCTTGGCGAGTTAACGGTATATCATGATATGGCGGCTATTCAGTCAAAATTGCTGCGATCTGCTATCGAAATTGCGCTTTTTCAAAGTCTTCTGGTGTTAATTAATGGGGTTTTGTTACTGCTTATTGTGCATTTTATGGTAACGCGTCATCTGGAATACATGGCTAGTTACACCCGTTCTATCGGTGCTGGAAATCTCAAAAAAAAGCTAATATTGCCGCATAAAACACCGCGCTCAGAAAGTGATGAAATCGATTCTGTAGTAAATGCGATGAATGACATGCGAGAAGCAATTTTAGCGGATATCAAACAAAAAGATGTGATCGAAGCTGAATTGCGTTATCACCGAGATCAGCTGCAAGAACAAGTGAGCCGCCGGACTCGACGATTACAAGACGCTAAAGAAACGGCTGAAAAAGCGAACTTAGCCAAGAGTCAGTTTTTGGCCACCATGAGTCACGAAATCAAAACGCCGTTGAATGGTATTTTGGGTATGGTGGAGCTACTGCAGAGCCAGCCTCAATCCTCTCAGAGCCACGAGAAGCTTTCCGCGATTTACCAGTCTGGTGAAGCTCTATTAGAAATTCTCAACGGTCTATTGGACTACGCTCGTCTAGAAGAAGGTATGTATAGTCCGGAGATTCTGCCGTTTTCAATTAGCGAGCTAGTAAATTCCACGAGCTTGCTGTTTTTGGCTCAAGCCCAGCAACAGAATACGCAGCTGAATGTACAAATTAGCGATCAATTACAGGATCGCTACCAGGGAGCCGTTGGTGCGCTACGGCAAATCTTATCGAACCTTGTGTCCAATGCCATTAAGTTTACTCGTGATGGCTCTGTAACCATTTCTGTGATGCCTGCAGAGGAGAATCCTGAGCAATCTAGTGGCATACTTATTGAAGTAGAAGATACGGGAATGGGTATTCCTGATCGTTATCTTTCGCATATATTTGAGCGTTTTAGCCAAGCTGATGAAAGTGTCACACGACAATTTGGCGGTACAGGGTTGGGGTTGGCCATTACGGCCCAATTGGTGAGATTACTCGAAGGTGAAATGGGTGTAGAAAGTGAAGAAGGTCGCGGCAGTGTTTTTTGGTTCTATGTGCCATTAATTGCTATAGATAAAGCCGATATCGCATCGGTCGAGACTATTGAACCGCCTCGGAAATTAGCGCCTATGTCGATTTTACTGGTTGAAGATACGCCAATTAATCAAGCCGTTACTACGGAACTATTGGAGCAGGATGGCCATCAAGTGACACTCGCTGTGGATGGTCAGGAAGCGCTTTATAAAGCGAACAACAGCCACTTCGATTTGATTCTGATGGATATTCATTTACCCTCGTTAAGCGGCTTAGATGTTGCAGATCAAATACGCAATGGTGGCCAGATAAATGCTCAAACGCCTATCGTAGCGCTCACCGCCAATGTTCTGCCAAGTAATGTGAAACAATGTCATGACATTGGTATTCGAGCCGTTATTCCTAAGCCCTTTAAGCGTGAATTGCTCTATCAGGTAATGGGAGAGCAGCTAAACCTCAATAGCCAGATAGCACTAGATCAGCAAGCGAGTAGTGGCTTGTTAAACATCAGCCTTATTTACTCTCATCTAACGGCGTTGGGTAAGCAGCGTTTACAAAAATTGGTGTCGCTGTTTTCGTCGGCGATAGAGCGAGGTTTGGATGAGTTGACTGAAATGAATGCACAAAAAGATTTGTACGAGTTGGCAGACATTACTCACCGTTTAGCAGGTGATTCTGATGCTGTCGGTGCACAAACCTTAGCAGCGGCTTTCCGCGAATTAGAAAACCACTGTAATGACAGCACCAAGATGGATTTTAGTGTTGAAATAAACGCATTGAGACCGCTTTATGAAGAGACGTTAGATTTATTGTTAAATGCCGTTCATGACCATTAAAATCGGTCGACTCGCAATGCCTCCATTGGGATTCGCGTTGGACGCATTTCTATTTTTTCCAGTAAGAGCTCTGCACTTATCGCTGCCTGTGTAATCCCCAAATGCTGATGACCAAAAGCAAAAGATAAACGAGAATAAAGAGGGTGCTGGTCAATTACCGGTAAGGAGTCTGGCAAAGAAGGCCGATGCCCCATCCATTCGCTCGACTGAAGGTTAGGGTTATCGAATAGCTTAGGTAGCAAGCCTTTGGTGTGTTCGCGTAAAACCTGATAACGCTTTTTGATTGGTGGTAAATCTAATCCCCCTATCTCACTCATTCCTACCGCACGCAGTCCTGCGTCTAGTGGCGACAAAACTAACTTTCGGTCTGCCGATAAAATAGTGTGATGTATGCGTGTTTTATCGTTGGGGAAAGTTACGTGATAACCACGTTCAGCTTCCAATGGCACATGAATTCCGACCTGTTCTAGCAACGTTTTACTCCAAGCACCAGCGCAAATGGAAACGCGATCAAACGTTTCTGTTTGTTGTGTCGTGACTAACCTAATGCTGTCTTCATAAGGTTGAATGGCGTTCACTCTGGCGCTGATAAAGCTTCCTCCACGTTTTATAAATGCATCGAATAATGCTTTGCAAACATCATAAGGGTCCGACAACCGATGAATTTCTGGGAAGAAAACCGCATGACTGAGTGTTTGGGATAGTTCAGGCTCTAATAAGGCTAAGTTGTTCCCATCGACTAATTCGCAGGAAATGTCGTAGCTGTGCATTTTTTCAATCAATTTTGAGGCTTCATCACGTTTATCGGGATTTTCCCAAACAACCAAATGCCCACCTTTGATGAGAAGAGCTTCCGCGCCGATGTCGGTTAAGGTGCGTTTCCAAGCGCCAACAGATTCTTTATTTAGCTGGTGTATCATCTCTGTTCCGCGTTGCGCCTGATCTGGTTGAGCAGCTTTAATGAAGCGCCAATACCAAGGCGCAGCTTTTGTTATATAGCGTATTGGTGTACAGATTGGTCCTTTTGGATTTAACCAAAGCTTGGGAGCAGATCTAAGTACCTCTGGGGTTCCCAGTGGGTCGATGATCTCTGTGGCTAAATACCCAGCATTGCCTGAGGACGTAGATTTACCCGGAGCCTTATCGTCAATCAATGTGACTTTGTGGCCTCGTCTTTGAGCTTCTAGTGCCACACATAAACCGACGACACCCGCACCTACGACAGCAAAGCTGCTTGTGGTCTCTGGTTTTTTATTGTCCAGCGTAGGTGATTGGGTGTTGTTTTCCATTGATTTTCTCCAAAAAAGTGCGTATTTGATGTTGTTAAGTCGATTGATTTTTGACTAAAAAATGTTATGAGTTCTGATACGCCAGAATTGCCGCGGCTAAATCTTCACGGGAATCACCTACAGATTTGAATAAAGTGATGGCTTGATCTGGTTGGCGAAGAGATGATCTGCCTTGATGAGTGTTGCCACAAAGCTCAGTTAACTCCGCGTGAATGTCGTCAGCTGAGATAGCACCTTCTCTAATTGGTATGATCAAATCACCTGTTTCGGATAGGGCGCCAGCTCGAGTATCGACAAATATTTCTGCTTTTTGCATAGCTAGGTTATCTACTTCGCGCATGGTTGGAGTGAAGCTACCGACTAAGTCTACATGCACGCCTGGCTTGAGCCATTCGCCTAGAATGATTGGCTCGTTAGCAAGTGTGGCACAGCTGATGATATCTACGGTACCTGCGATTTCTGGAAGTTGCTCTGTGTTACAAACGCGAGCATCAATGCCTTGGTTTTGTAGTTCGGCGACAAACTCTACCGCTGTCGATATAGTTCGGTCCCAAACCCAGACTGTCTCAATAGGACGAACACTACAGTGTGCAGGAACAAGATGATGGCCCATTCTCCCTGCGCCAACCATCAACATAGAACTAGAATTTGGACGAGATAGAAAGCTAGAAGCCAAGGCTGATGCCGCTGCAGTACGTATGGCTGTTATCACATTGCCATCCATTTGTGCCAAGGTTTGTCCTGTGTTGCCGCAACTTAAAGTGTAAAGACTGGTTAATCCTGGTAGGCCTTTTGCGTTATTACTCGGAAACACGCTGACTTGTTTTACGCCTAAATATTTACCTTCAATCCATGCGGGCATCAGTAGCAGGGTGGCTTGGGCTTCGCCTGGTACGTCTATAAAATGGTGGTGACGAACAGGAGACTGAACGTCATCAACAAAAATAGCGCGCAGAGCGTTGATCATTTTTGGCCATGTTAAGCGTTCGCGTAAGGTTTCGGCTGAAATTTGCATGTTACGACTCCTATCTATTGAGTGAAGTATCATCCTAGCAAGTTGGTTATTCCTTTAGTTGTCCAAAACTATGACGATTAATACCAAAGCTATGCAGTGCCATAGGGAGCTGCTATAAATATAGTCGTTATGATATTTAAGGTAAGCTGTAGTGCTATGAACAGTGAAATTCGTCACAATT
Organism: Marinomonas polaris DSM 16579; assembly: GCF_900129155.1. Classification (GTDB taxonomy): domain Bacteria; phylum Pseudomonadota; class Gammaproteobacteria; order Pseudomonadales; family Marinomonadaceae; genus Marinomonas; species Marinomonas polaris. The sequence goes on along the minus strand of NZ_FQVF01000004.1, from coordinate 165,182 downwards.
TGATCTCGACACAGCAAGGTGAGCATCTGCATGATTTTTCTCAAATCCTGATCGGATGGAAAGGAAAAATGACATGTGAATTGCCTCAATCTTCGGGAGCGTTGGGGCGTGGGCATTTTGCGTTAGCACCGAATAACATTCCGCACTTATTTTCGGGGCAGACTAAGGATTGCGAGCTGCTGGTAGTAGATATGCATTGCCAAGATCCTTTAATGACTTACATTGCAGAAAGTTCAGGTTCTTCTCTGGATATTTTATTATCTTCAGCGTCATTCTTTTCCCAGTTACCTGTTGAATTGATTGGCTGTCTTGAATTTACCGCTAAGCAATTACAGCATGCATCTGAACAAGTAAGGCGTCGAGTTAGCACGCAGATGTTGCCTATGGTGCTGCTGCAAGTGACCGATATCGTCAGTGAGCAAGACAGCGCATGGAGAAGTGTTGCCCATCAACGATTAGACTTAGTGATTCTCAACGGTTTGATTGATAGTAAGCCTGATCAGACTTTTAGTAATGAATGGCTTGCGCATTATTTCAATATGAGTGAAAGCCATTTTTATGTAGTGTGTCAAAAGCAGTTTGGTATGAGCCCACAAAAATATATTTTGACGCGTAAACTGCAACAAGCACATCAACTAATTATGACATCGTCGATTCCCATTGCCATGCTTGCGGAAAAATATGGGTTTTCTAATGCTTCTTCGTTCTCGCGAGCTTATCGCAAAATTATAGGTTTTTCGCCAACACACAAGCGTAGTAAATAGTTATTGTTTCACTTTATAAAATAGGTCAGCTTATATTTTTTTGTTACAAAAGTGCTCTTATTTTTTGATGGATAATAGTGTCTTATGTGCCAGCTATAATTCATAGGCGCATTTCTTGCTAGTGTAGTAAGTGTTCTTGTCAGTTTTTGTTTTAATTATATGGAATCTTGTTGACATGGCTATTAAGTCGCGCTTTTTAATATCGACTACTCTAATTTTGTTGCTCACAGGTTTTTTTTCTTGGCTTTCAATGCGAGTTTTGGCCGAAGATATTATTGTTAGCTGGGTTGAGCGTTATGCCGAGAAACAGGTTCAATATGATAAAGTACGAACTTTATTACCACTGATTCAAGAAGTGAAATTATCTAAAGAGTTTGCTGAGCTTGAATCGTTAAAAGAGTGGGCTAAACATCCATTTAATGACGCTTTAAAACAGCACGCACTTTATGACACAGAAGCATTTCGACATCGCTTTTCGGATAAATCTTACTTCATCGCCTTAAAAGGGAATGAGCACTATTATTATAGTGATGGTAAGGAAGCATCTAATCTTGATCCTTATCGGTATACACTTCACGAATCTAATCCTGATGATTCATGGTTTTACCAAATCATGGCGAAAAAGCTCAATCTACATTTGAATGTAAATCCAGATGTAGAATTAGGGGTTATTAAGCTTTGGAGTGATGTCTTAATTCGTGATGGTGATGACGTTTTGGGAGTGGTGGGGACAGGCTTAGATCTTTCAGGATTCTTACGCCAAATGGTTGAAAAACAAGATATTTATTCAGCCATTGTTTTTACTAATAATGAAGGCTCTATTCAACTTTATCAGAGAGAAGAATTAATTGATTATTCTTCTTTAACGAAACAATCCGAAGATAAGAGTTTAGTTTTTCAGCTGCTGGATGATGAGCAATCTCGCATGCAGTTAAAGCAAACCTTGGAAATGGCAAAAGAAGCGCCTAATCATGTCAAAACCTCTCCTGTGTATAAAGATGGTGTTCGCCAACTCGCGAGTGTTGTTTACATTCCTGAAATCGATTGGTTTCAGGTGAATTTTATTGATATCAATGGTTTCCTTCCTCTGACAGAGTTTTCAGGGTTGCTTGTCGTGTTTTTCATTAGCCTTGTATGCGCTTTAATCGTGTTCTATCTATTGCTCACATTGATTGTGACAAGGCCATTGTCTGAGTTGGACCTTTCTATTGGGTCATTGGATAAAAAACAATATCGAGCGCCAAAATTAGGCCATTTTGCTGGCCTAGAAATAAAAAAACTGGTTTCCCATTATCAGAAGATGTCGACATCTCTCTTGGAGTATCAGCTTGAGCTTGAGAATAAAGTTGCTGAGCGAACAGAGGCATTGAGTCGCCTTGCTAAGCTTGATCCTTTGACTGAGCTATATAATCGCAGAGGCTTTGAAGTGCATATGACCGAATATATGCAGCGTTGGCAGAAAAGTCACCATTCGTTCGGTCTAATTAATGTAGATGTGAATCGTTTTAAGTTAGTTAATGATTTATATGGGCACGCTGCAGGGGATCTAGTATTACAGGAAATTGCTACCTACTTAACCAATGTTGTAGGAGATAAGGGTGAAGTGGCTCGCTGGGGTGGTGATGAGTTCTTGATACTCGTAAAGCAAAATAGTGATCAAGACCTAGTAACTATATCTGAGCAACTACAGGGCGACCGTGAATCACTTGTTATCAAGATTAAGGAGCAAAATATTACGATTCAATTTAGTGTGGGTAATGCATTGGTAGAAGACAATGACACATTAGAAAGCCTATTACACAGAGCGGATAACGCAATGTATGCGGTTAAGTTTAATAATCGCTAATGGCGTTACTCAATGATTTTTTTTGCGCGAGAAATGATGTGTTAGCAATGTTTTTGGTGGACGATTTACGTTAGGTGTCAGATCGGCTTGGTAGCTACGGCGTGTTTTTTTATATTTCATAATCATGTAATTAAAAAACATAATGCCATTTTTTTCAGTATTTTTTACTTAATATGGCTAATTTTAATAATTTTGCATATCTTACTTGACTATATAAATCATTATAAATCAATCGTTTAAATTATGATTTTTCAATCTTAAAAAATTAAGTAAAAAATAAGAATAATTCTTGATGTTGTTTTGTTGTAATAAAGTTACCGAAATGTATTATTGATTACGAAAACACACGTTTTTTGTTAATGCTCTATTTATTATAAAAACAACATAAAATTAGGTCTGAAAATCATGAAAAAAACTATCCTAGCTACTGCTATTGTTAGCAGCATCCTATCTGTTAGCGCCGCTCATGCCGCTCCTATATTTGACGCCAATTTCGAGTTAAACACAGACGCTGTTGATAAAGAGACTGGCGATACAACTTATGACCAGAATGGTCGTGTTGAATTGAATGCATATAGTAAGCATACTGCGGGTGATAACTTCTTTGCTGGTAAAGGTACTGTGCTATTGAATACTGATGGAGAGGCAACAGTTGATGATGCTTTTATCCAACTAGGTAATAGCACATGGGACTTCCAGCTTGGCCGTTTTGAAGCAATCAACTTATTTCCATTGGCGAAAGATACTTTGATTGTTCATGTTAGCGATGATTATGTTTATCAGGCCAATAAAGTACGTGGTCGTATTGGCGATGGCGGCGGTCAAATAGCCTTCCATTATAACGCTAATGATGCACTAAAATTTGAAGTTGATACTTTGTACAGTGATGGCGATGGTGATGGCACTAGCACTGGTGATGGAGATAAGACCAAAGCTATATCAGGTGTTCGCCCTTCAGTAACTTTTGTTACGAGTGCAGCGACAATTACAGCCGGTTTTGAGAGTGTTAAGTATGATGAAGTAGGTGGCACTAATGTTGACCTTACTGGTTATGCCGTTACTGCAAATTTTGATGTTGCTGCTGCAAACGTAAACGTTTCTGCTGCTTTCAGTAAAGATGACGTTACAGACAAAAAGATATCCTCATTCGTCGCAAACATGGTTTATGGAAACTTTGGTTTGGGCGTAATTGGATCAAATGTTGATAATAAGACGGGTAATGATCCATCTATGTTAACAACCTATATTGCCTATACTGTTCCGTTATTAGATATTGAAAATGCAACGGTGACATTTGCTGGTTCATATTCGACTGCTGATGACGTAGCAGCAGGCGCAAATGATAAAACAACCGCGGCACGAGTTCGCTTTAACTATGGTTTCTAATAAATAGTTATAAAAAGAGCAATATCGCTAGTTATTCCCTTTTCTGGTGATATTGATCTTTAAACTGTTGACAGATAAGACATAGTTGAAAACAAGAGCGATATCGTTGGTTACTCCCTTTTCTGGCGGTATTGTTCTTAACTTGTGTTACTTCCTTTTTTATTTCCTTATCTTTTCCCCGTATAGAAGTATAACTCACTTTAGCCAAATCTATTTTTCTGAAGATGTACAAGAAAATGACCTCATTATTCTATTAGGCATGCTCTGTTGAGGATTGACATTTAGAGAGCTTTTTTGCTGAACGCGGGCTATATAATCAGCTGTCTGGAATTTAATTTTCTTTAATATAATGAATGACACCACGGCTCAAATAAACAAACTCATGGTGCCTTTTGAGAGGTTGCTGTTATTTAGCGATAATGATGGATTCGTTTTGGCTCGTTTTATTAGCAGAGAGACCAGCTACGGATAAGTTATCTGGTTTAAGGTTTGCCAGAACTTGATCTGTTAGCTTATAGCTGTATAAAAAGATGGCTAGGCCTGTCGTTGCCCCAATAGCGTTACCTAAGTTGAGAGCGTCCCACATTCCTTGAATGACCTGTGGTGGTTGCTGAACGACAGCTCCACCAGTTGATTGAACAAATCCCACCATAGCGAGATATCCCATAGCAATGGCACCACCCAACGCAGTGGTGGCTTTATTGGCGAAAGTTTGGGTAGCAAAGGTGACTGCTTCTAAGCGCTTGCCTGAGAGTATATAGCCATACTCAATACAATCGGCAATGAAAATGCTTGGCATAATCAGCGTGACGCCAAGGGCAATGGCTTTAATCATGGTTAAGGCAATAAATAGCTCGATATGTTCGTAGCCAAGTATCCATGTAATCACTGACAAGATAGCCAAGGCGGCAGAAACCCAGGCAAAAGTGGCGATTTTACCAACCTTACGAATGCCAATCGGTACTAACGGTGAGGCCAGCATGGCTGGGCCAATCATAGCGAACAGGAATAAGCTGGAAAGAGAAGAGTCATTAAAGACATCGCGCGCTATGTAAGGCATTAAGGTGAAAGCAACGTTTGATCCACCAATAAAGACAAAGGCGAGGATAAACATTAATAAGTACTTGTTGCCGGTGACTGTGCCCAATATTTGTTTAAGGGTGGGGACTTCTTGTTCTACTACATGGCGTTCTTTTACTGTACGTATGGTTAACATCAAAATCATAGCAGTGATGCACATAATGACTGCCGCTAACGTCCATTTTCCACCTAGTTTTTCGACCAGCCAAGGAGCACTAACCATAGCGATTACCATGCCTACAAAACCACCGAAACGCACAAAAGAATAGATGACATTCCGCTCATCTTTATTTTGTGTCATCACTGAACCTATGGCGTAAGCTGGCGCATCAGATACGGTATATAACATCCCCCAGCCAACATAAGTTATGAAGGCGTAAGTGACGCGAAGCCACATTGTTTGCTCGGAAAGGTAATCGCCAAAGGCAAATATCAAGACAGTAGCAATAGGAACGCCCCAAGCGATGGCGTTCACCCAAGGCTTGAATTTACCGCCTTTGAAGCGGCTTCGTTCTACCATAATTGAAAGTATTGGATCATTCACTGCATCCCATACTCTGGCCAAAAGAAAGATTACACCCACTGTGCCAGCTGATAAGCCGAGTACAGAGGTGTAGTAAATACTAATGAAGATAGTTACAAACATAAAAATAATGTTTTGACCGGTGAAAAACGTGTAATAGCTTAATCGTTCATGACGACTAGTTTCATAGTTTGTGTTGGACATGATTGCCTCGTTATTTTTATTGTTTATCAACTTAAGACCGTCATTACACATCGATGAAGAACGTAATGACGGTATTTATAACAGTGCCTAAAAGCTGTCTTTTAGTTTGCTGTTTCCTTGTTATTTAGCGAGGCAATAAGTTGCAAAATCTGACCTTCAGAATATTGCTGGCTGTTGAATACAGGTAAATTACGTAATGGCATATCGGCCACCATAGATTCCGCCATCAGACGATCTGCTTCTGCTGCTGAGTCGTTTTGATCTCCACCCATCATTTGTGTAAACACAGATAGCATGTCATCGAAAAGAGGTTTTCCTAGTGGCTCGTTGGTAATGTCGCCCAAGGTCGAATTCACCGTGTAAGGAGTAATTGGTGTTGGTGTTGGAATGTCGTAACCCAATAAAGCACTAAAAGCTGCGTCGTTGAAGTCGCGTTTAGCGGGATCAAAATACGTAGCCAAAGCGAAATTTGGTTGCTCGGCCACGATGCCTGTCTCTAAGGCGATTGTCGCGGTATCTCGAATGTCATTAACAGAAGAGCCAATATGAATTTGATAGTCACCCCTTTCGGCAATCCAAGCCGCTTTTTCTTTATGCCAATAAGCGAAGGCTCGATAATCCAGTTTGAACATAACCTCTTTGCTCTCACCTGGCTCTAAAAAGATTTTCTCAAAGGCTTTAAGCTCTTTTGCTGGACGAGGTTGTGACGGAGATTTTTGTCCCACATAGCACTGTACAACTTCTGCTCCGGCTCTATCGCCAGTATTAGTAATGGTAATTTTCAGCTTGATGGAATCGCTTTCATTAAATTGCGTTTTATCACCGCTTAGCAATTTCAAATGATAATAAGTGAAGTTTGTGTAAGACAAACCATGGCCGAATGGGAAGAGTGTCTCAGTGTTGGTGGTATCGAAATAGCGATAGCCTACCCAAATAGCCTCACGGTATTGAACTTGCTTAGTGGTACCTGGGAAATACGGTTGGCTTGGCACATCGTCTAAACTCGCAGGGAAGGTTTCTGCTAATTTCCCGCTTGGGTTTACCTCACCAGAAAGTACTTTAGCAACAGCAGATGCGCCTGCTTGGCCGCCTAAATAGGCTTCCAGTATGGCGGCAGTTTTATCTACGAAAGGTAATAGTACGGGTGCACCATTTTGTAAAACAACCACGGTTTTACTGAGCTGTTCGCCAAGTGCATTAATAAGATCAAGTTGAACTTGTGGCAGGTTTAGGTGCTGGCGATCAAAGCCTTCTGATTCATATTTTGGCGTCAGGCCTGCAAACAAAAAGACCACATCGGCTTGTTTTGCGAGTTCAACCGCCTTGGCGATTTCGGCACTATCTTCAGTATCATTTAGGTGATAACCCGCAGTGTAAGTAACGTTATCGGCACCAAATTGTTTTTTGATTTCGTCGAGAGGCTGTTCCAATTTGAATGGATTAATCTTAGAGCTGCCCGCGCCTTGGTAACGAGTGCTGTTGGCTAAAGCACCAATGACGGCGATTTTCTTGCCGGCGGAAACGGGCAATAAACCATCATTTTTCAACAGTACGCAGGTTTCTTCTGCGATTCTTGCTGCGAGTTCATGGTGAGCTTGTAAGTCTACTTGAACTGTATTGGCTTCTAGGGAAGCTTGTGAATTCAGAATCAGTTCCAATACGCGAGCGACGGATTTGTCTAAAGCTTCTATCGTTAGCTGGCCGTTCTCGACTGCAGCAATGATCTTCTTGGTGTTCATGTCACCAGAGCTTGGCATCTCAAGATGCTGGCCGTTTTTAACGCCTTCAACGCGGTCGTTATTTGCACCCCAATCGGTAACGATAATGCCTTCAAAGCCCCATTCTTTAACAAGAATATCGTCGAGCAATTGTTTGTGCTCTGCCGCGTATGTGCCATTAACCTTGTTATAAGAACACATCACAGTCCAAGGTTGTGTTTGTTTAACCGCTTTTTCAAAAGCCGGTAGATAAATTTCGCGTAGAGTTCTTTGATCGACGATAGCATCGACAGTCATACGGCAATGTTCGTGATTATTCACTGCGTAGTGTTTTAAGCTAGTGCCGACACCTTGGCTTTGTACACCTTTGATCCAAGCCGCTGACATATCGCCAGCAAGTAATGGATCTTCAGAGAAGTATTCGAAGTTACGACCACCTAGTGGATTGCGCTTAATATTGGTGCCTGGGCCAAGTAAGACAGACACATCTTCGGCGCGACATTCTTTGCCAAGCGCTACGCCCATTTCTTCAATAAGTTTGGTATTCCAAGATGCGGCAAGACCAGAAGCGGTTGGGAAGCAGGTGGCTTTTACCGCTGCGTTTAGGCCGACATGATCGCCTTCGCCTGCTTGTTTTCGCAAGCCATGAGGGCCATCAGTTACCATGATGGATGGTAAATTTAAACGTTCAATCCCATGTAGGTTCCAAAAATCCTTGCCTGTACAGAGCATGGCTTTTTCTTCTAGGGTTAGTTCGGCTAAGAGTTGTTTTATTTTTGTATCACTCATCGTTTCATCCTTTCTAGAGTTGTGGTGACGGTTTCATACCATCGAGTAGTAATTGAATTAGCACTGGTGTGAGTTGTGGAATGGCATCTTGTTCGATTTCCATTAAGGCATCTCGGCGCAGAAGCATGCGGCGGAAAAAGGTCGGGACCGCATTGAATAGTGTTACCGCTAAGTAGGCGGCTGGAATATCGTTTCGAATGCTGCCTTCGGTTTGCCCTAATGCGACAATGTCAGTAAGAGATTGGCTTACTGTGTCGGGCAATAATTGAGTCAACTTGTCACGAAATTCGGTTGGTATGCGCGATCCAGCATAGTAGCCATCAAATTCGGCAATGAAGCGGTCGTCGTCAGCATATTGAAGGTCTGAATAGGCATTCATTAATACGCCAAGGCCTTCGTGAATGCTGGAATAGTGACGTGCTTTGATGTTTCCTATGATGCCTTCATAAACGCCGATCTTGCGTGTGAGAACCACCACAAGAATGGCAAAACCTAAATCGTACTTGTCTTGATAGTAGCGATACAGGGTATTACGGCTCATGCCAGTGGCCGTCGCAATGTCTTTCATTTGGGTATCAGCAAAGCCGTTTTCGATAAAAAGTGCTTCGGCAATGTTGATGATTTTGTCCCGAGTGGCTTCGGTTTGATGGATCATTCTAGAAGTCATAAAAATGTTACACGTGTTATATTTGTTGCTGTCTAATCTAAAAGGCGTGCAGTATGGAGTCAAGGTTTTAATAGCGGAAAAGGACTGAATAAAATGGAGTGGATGAAATCAAAACAAAAAAGTGACGTTGAAGAACATCACTTTAGTGTGTAACAGATAGGGGAATAGTTGGCTTTTAAGGTACTAGACAAGCAATGTTCGCAAGGCCTTCACGGCGCTTTCTGGTGTGGTTAGTACAGGAATAGTAAGTCTTTCTCGAATTAAAGGAGCAGCTTTAGCAAGAGAAAACTGTCCCAACACCAGCACGTCGATATCGTTTAGTTGGGAACAGGCCTCGGCAGCAAGCCTATTGTGAGTATCCACATCACCACTTTTTAATGCAGTTAAAGCACCTTCAACCAAAACAGGAAGTACATTAATGGTTTTACCCAGTGACTCAGCCATAGTTTCTAATTCAGCTTTGAGCGCTGGTAAAGAAGGGCCAAACGTAACCATCAAACCGATACGATTACCCATTTTAATAGCTTCTTCAAAAGCCGATTCATTTGGCCGCAAGACCGGTATTGTTAGCTGACTTTTAACCGCATCAATGGCAGGGCCAAAGGCAGAGCAAGTAAATAGAATAGCGTCGGTTTTATTTGCTTTACCAGTAGTACGTGCCGCGTAGTCCGCCAACTCGCTAAAGCGCTCCATCATAGTGTCATCGAGTTTACCGGCATTCGCTAAATCGATGGCCAGGGAGGTATCCAACAAGTCAAAACAAAACGCTTCAGGCCATTCTTTAATGAAGGTCTCACGGGCTGGAATGACGGATTCTTCTAAAGCATGAATCAAGGCAATACGAGGTTGAGTCGTCATAAATTGTCTCTTAATGTTGATCATGACACACCAATACGGGGTACAGGTATTGGTGTGTTTAGGATTATTTGTTATCGATGAGATCGTCGTTTTCGATAACGCGCAAGGTCATTAAATCACTGTCTTTGGTAATGACCAAGGTTGGATCCACTCGCAAACAACTGCCTGCGTAATGTCCTGCTACAGAAAAAGTACAGACTTGTGAACGATAGCCTTCAATGTCAGGTAGTTTCCACAGAGCTTGGAAGATTTGATCTTGATGAGAAAAACGACCAGCAGTTTCTTCCATTAAGGCATCTTCGCCATCGTACATGCTGATGTTAAAACCACAGCGACCAGCAATCGGTTTGCTCACGTAACCGTTGGTTTTTAGCTCATCACTTAACTCAAATGACGATTCCAATAAATACGGATGATCGGGGAACAGCATCCATAAAACGGGCAAGATCGCCTTATTACTAGGAATAAGCGTCCAAAGAGGTTCATAGACCATCACGTCTTTACGTAATAAAACATCGACTAAACGTGGTGCTTCACTGCGAAGTACATCGGTTTGATAGTCGCGTAGGCGTTGCTCGTCGTCGTCACATTCAGCACGAATTTGATCAAGCGCGGTTTCCCATGCCCAGGTTTTCCATACCCAACGAATTTTTACGCCATCTTCATCGACTACATCACCGTCTTTGTCCCAACACAGGCTGCTAACACCTTTAATAACTTTGCAATTCAGTCCGGCTTTTTCCATAGTACGTTTCATGAAAAGCGCGTGATAATTCTCTTCTAGATCCGTGTCTTGCATGATGTGAATCACGCCTTTTACATCACTGTTTTTCCATGCTTCGATCAATTCATCGACTAACTCTGTCGCTGAACCTTCACCTTCTGTCGCGCCATAATGCTTGGCCCATTTCTCTTGAATAATACCCGCTTCCATGTAGCAAGACGCCGAATCGCAGTTGTATTCGTAGACCTTGATGCCTTGAGCGGAAAGACTGAAATCAAAACGTCCAGTGATCATCTGATTACGGCGATTGTCCCAAGATTGATGGATCTTAGGCCACAAGGCAGGTGGAATATTAAAACTGGAGAGCAAATCATCGTTTTGCAACACGTAATCTGTGGCGTGCATAAATAAGGCGTGTAATTCATTGGTTGCGCGTTTTAGCTCACGTTCGGCGGTTTCCGTCATTACCATGTATTTGTAGTCGTCTTCCTGTCGGCTGGCGAGCTTGTGTCCACCCATCATGTCAACAAAAGCTTCTTCTGCTGGATTTGCTACATTTAACCAAGCGCGAGAAGCTTGGCCTTTGTTGGGCACGTGGCGTATCTGTAAATCAAACAATGCTGGATTTTCAGGTTCAATATTTTCAGCATGTAAATCATCGTCAGTTTGTATTACCCAGCCCATAACCGAAGCATCACCATAGGAGCAACGTAGCCAATAGCCGCCATCTTCACTGATTCTAGCGTCTAACACGCGGGAATAGTCTTGACCTTCTTTCCATACCTGATGACCGACGTTTTGCTCGACCAAGTACAAGCGATCTGGCAACACTTTGGTGACAATCGCCACATGGCCGGTGACTTCAAACTCACCGCCTTCGTTCCAAATTAGCAGTGCGCCCACTTCTGGATGACGCAACGAACCATTACGAAACGATTTCAATGGCAAGCGGCTTTCGTCGGCGATTAGGCGTACTGAGGTGAGGCGAAAAATATCATAGGCCATAGCGACGTCATCAAAGATGTAACCTTTGTTGAGATACAGCCAGCGGCGGGCAAACTCAACGCACTGCCACTTGTAACCCATGAAAATACCATCCACATAGCTACGATAAGCATGGCGGTTAGGTAATTCATTATCATCGGCGGAATCGTAATCGGAAGAGTAAACAGGGACATTGCCTGGCGCTATGCCTAACAAGGTGCCAAAAGGAGCCATTGGCCTATTGGAATCGGATGTCATTAGGTTGATTTACCTCACACAGAAAGTGTTTTAAAGGGTAAAAGAAAGGCGACATAACTATCGTCTGGTGCTCGCAATATAGACCTTGAAAAGTTCAGCTGCAAGCACTGATAACGCTTATTTTTTGAACTATATTCAGTAAAGAAAGTGCATATGATTGTTTTTTAAAATAACTGCCATATGTAGTGTTTATCCTTGATATCAAGATTGAAATTTATTCTGGAGTTCATAATGACAAGCACAGAAACAAACCTGTTCAGCCCGGTAAAATTGGGAAGCATAGAATTGCCAAATCGTTTTATCATGGCGCCTTTGACACGTACTCGAGCGCCTGGACATCAACCAAATGCTTTGATGGCCGAGTACTATGCTCAACGAGCAAGTACCGGATTGTTGATTACGGAATGCACCATGGTAACGGAAGGTACGTCCACGTTTGGTGACGACCCAGGTATTTACTCCCAAGAGCAAATCGAAGGCTGGAAACTAACGACAAACGCTGTACATGAAAAAGGCGGTCGTATCTTTATGCAAATTTGGCATGGCGGGCGTGCAGCCCATCCTTTGTTGAATGGTGGTAAAGAGTCGGTTTCTGCCAGCGCCATTGCTATCGATGGTGAAACCCATACACCAGAAGGTAAAAAACCATACGCAGTGCCTCGTGCATTAACGGTTGATGAGATAAAAAGCATTGTTAATGACTTCCGCCAAGCCGCGATCAACGCGAAAGAAGCCGGCTTTGATGGCGTAGAAATTCATGGTGCGAATGGTTATTTGATCGATCAATTTTTGCGTGAAAGTTCAAATCAACGTACTGATGAATACGGTGGTTCTTTGGAGAACCGTTCGCGCTTTTTGATGGAAGTACTTGATGCGGTAACGGGAGTATTGGGCAGTGAGCGCGTGGGCTTGCGTTTATCGCCGCTTAACAGCTTCCAGAGCATGAAAGAGAGTGACCCTGTGGCTTGGACGCGCTTTTTGAGTGAACACCTAAACCGATTTAACTTGGCGTACTTACATTTGATGCGTGCGGATTTCTTTGGTTTGCAACAAGCTGACGTTGTAAGCGCGGCGCGTGAATCTTATAAAGGCCATTTAATGGTCAATATGGGCTATTCCCCTGAAGAAGCCAATCAGGTTATTGAGAGTAATCAAGCAGACAGTGTGGCGTTTGGCAAAGGCATTCTTGCTAACCCAGACTTTGTTGAACGTGTTCAAGCTGGAGCGGAATTAAACGAACCTAACCCAGACACTTTCTATACGTCTGGTAAAGAAGGTTATACCGATTATCCGTTTATGACGGCGTAATATGTCAACTTGATGTAGCCAACAAAAACGCCAAGGCATTTGCCTTGGCGTTTTTGTTTCTGATGGCTCAATTAGCCAGGAAGGATTGCTCTTACGGCGATAAATAGAATAGAAGGCCCTAAAAGACAACCAAGTGCCGTGTAGAAGGCTGCAGTAATACAGCCATAAGGAACAAGCTTAGCGTCAGTCGCTGCAAGTCCTGCAGCAACACCGCTCGATGTTCCCATCAGACCACCAAATATAATGGCCGTTCTTGGGTTATTAAGACGAATAAGTGGCGCGACAAATGGTGTTGCCACCATAACAAGGATTGATTTCACCAAACCAGCTGCAATGGACAATGCCATAACTTCTGAACTTGCGCCTATTGCAGCACCCGTTACAGGTCCAACAATATAAGTGATCGCTCCAGCACCAATGGTGGTTATGCTAACGGCGTCGGTATAGCCAAACATTACGGCTACGACAGCACCAACGATAAAAGAAGAAAAAATACCGAAGATAAGGGCGGTAACGCCAGCCATTCCTGCACGTTTTAATTCATCTATTTTGACACCAAAGCCTGTAGCGACAATGGCGAAATCTCGCAACATTGAGCCGCCTAGTAAGCCGATACCAGATAATAAAGGAACGTTTACAACGCCTTTACTGCCACCAGTGCAAAGGCCGCCGAAATAGGCCATAGTTAAGCCCAATAAAATCGCAATAGCCGAGCCATGGATACGACCTTGAGTCAATTTAGCTGAAAGCCAATACGAGACCCACATAGTAAAACCTATAACGGCAAATCCAGTGATTAAGCTGTATTTCGTGCTAACTAAAAGTAAAGATTCGAACATACAGTCACCTTATAGGTTATTAGTTGATTTAGTGGAATTAGCAGATTCTGTATTGTCGCTGTTTCCCATACGATCAATAACAGGCACTAAAGCAAATGCGACAACAACCGCCATGACGCCGGCAAGGATTGCCATTGGGCCGCCGCTTAATGCACCATGAACGTTTTGTGTTGCAGCCATAGCGACAACAACAGGTATGTATATGGCGCTCCAGAACTCAACACCTTGTTCTGTTTTTGCATCGATATAGCCTTTTTTATTTAAATAGCTGCCTGCAACAATTAGTAAGATCATGGCAATACCAACACCGCCAACATTCGCAGGAAGACCCATTAAGTTGCCTAAAATCTGCCCTATACTAATCCCTGCTAACGTACATATTGATAATAACGCGACGCCGTAAATAATCATTTTTTTCTCCCACTCTTATCATTTTTGTTTTTGGATGAAAGTACTGCACTGGTCTATAAAGTTGTGTTTACCTCCCGGCTTCAGCCTCATGTTCTTAGGTGTGTTCATAAAATAGTCTTAAGATTTATGTTTTCGATACTGTAGCATTCACCACCGTTTAAAACCTTCCGAAATAGCCCTGTCAGAGTACTGCCAGGAGGCATTTCTAGAGCTTTGTTTACACCTCGCTCAGCAAGCATCTGACAGCTGTCATACCAATGTAATTGGTGTGCCATGTTTAGTGCTAAATCTTCTTTTATATCATCAGGCTTGCGTAAGACTCGAGCTTTGGCGGCACTGACATATAGACTGTTAGATGTCTTCAACGTGATGGCTTGAAACATGGCAAGAAGTTTTTCCGACTGCTCTTTGAGTAGAGGGCAGTGCGAGGGTACGGTTACATCTAAAAAGACGCTTGCACCAATCCCTTGGCTTCTAACTTGTTCAGCTGCGTTTTTTAAAACTCGCTTTTCTCCAGCAAGGACGAACTGATATTCTCCATTAAGATTAGCAAGATAAACTTTTTCGCCCTTTTCTTGAAGTAAATTTACGGCGGCTTGCACATGTTTAAATTCTGCTCCGGTGATTGCAAGCATGCCATATCCACTAGGGTAAGCTGACTTCATGGAATCGGCGCGAGCTTTTACTAATCGTAATGCATCGCCAAAATCTAGACTTCCTGCTACCACTGCTGCAGGGTAAGCCCCGATAGAAAGACCTAAAACGTAGTCAGGTTTTATTCCTACGTTTTGTAAATATTGTCCCCAAGCCACTCCACAAATTAATAGTGCAAGCTGCACATTCACCGTATCAGTGAGCGCTTCTTGGGAATCTAGTGCGTTTAGTTTTACGCCTAAGATATCCTCAGCCTGTTGTTTTATAAGGGTCACATTAGGATGATCTGGTAAGTTTTGTAACATGTGAGCACGCTGCGACCCTTGCCCCGGAAAGGTAAATACTTGAGTCATAATTGCCTACCTCCTTCCCAAGGATTAGCGACCAAAAATGGGCCTTTTTCCGTTTTAATAAGCACTGTCGAACTTTCACCAGCCCACTCTAATAATGCCATTGCTCCGGTCATTGTTTCGATTTGAATATCTAGGCGGCATGGTAATTCGCCTAGCTCTTTCAATAGCTCCCGTGCAAAGGATTTACTTAATGGCTTTGGTGCCTTGATGACTAAGTCCAGATCACTTTTCGCATGGATTTGCTTATCTCCAGTTGCAAGCTCGTAACCAAGGCTTCCGGTAATCCCCCACTCTAAATTATGACCGTTGAGCATTTGGGCGACTATTTCCAGAGCCTGTAAAACGGGGGCTTTAAAGCGATCTTGATGATCTAACCAAGCTTGTGCCCTTGTTATTTCATAAGGCGTTAAGCTCGACTGCACCGCAGATAGAGGAGCATAAGCGGCACAACGTTCACTTTTGTTAGCACCACGAACACCTACTGCGACAAGCTCTGCTATCGAAACCAGTTCTCGGCGCACGACAACTGGGCCATTTCCACTTGTTACCCAATCAGGTAGGTCTGGCTTTTCAGCACCAGCAACAAGCAGAGAACGGTCAAGCCAGAGTAAATCGTGCGCCATCCACATCATAAGTTTGGCTCAGCCTTTTTCCATTGAGCGCGAAGCAGTTCACGAACTCGACGTGATGCACCTCTATTTTCACCTTGTAAACGCTTTGTTATTTGCGTGTCGCCCTTCAGGCTTTCTAAGGCATCGGCTAATAGGATTTGCACTAGCTCAATATCTTTAGAAGAAGGTGCATCAGCACTGCTTACATCGATAAACTTTTCAATCAGCCCAAGCGTTGCGAAGCTTTTAAGGTCGTAAGCCATTGGCGGTATGGTTTTGGCTAGTTGATCTAATTCCTCTTCAGAGCGCATGGTAATTCGAGCCGCCGCGGCTTTGCCCATCGCATGCACCATGACGCCATCGTCATTTAGGGCAAGAATCGTATTGGCTTGATAGCCGTGAGCTAAAAATGCTCCTGACATGGCTTTTCCGACGAGTAGCGAAATAACGGGATGGCCTGCTTGTCTGGCTTGAGCATAAGCAGAAACGGCAGCCGCTAAGGCTTGGTGAATACCAAGCGCTTCTTCTCTTCGTCCATAAGCCTGACTAGGTACATCGACAATGGCGATAATGGCTGATTTTTGTTCGCTTTCAGCGTCTTTAGAAACAATATTATGGATAGCATCCGCCAGTGCCCAACCTTCCAAAAGCCCTACCTCGCCATTAATGGCTCTTGGGTAGAGGTTATTTTTATCGGGTTGAACCAATATCAGTGAGCATGGAAGTTCAGCTAAGTTGCCATTGGCAATCATCACCGAGGGAACGGCACCTTCATGCACCATCATATTGTCTGCTAATAGATCAAACCAAACACGACCACGGTGCGTTTTTACGGTATCTGTCTTGATTGCTGCAGTGTTCATAATGATGCTCCCTTAGCGAAAATCTCACGTGCTGCTTCAGAGGTAATTTGATGCTGCGTATCTACATTTTTTAGTCTGTCTAAAGAGGACTGAATTGCTTCGCTGCGGAAGGTATCTGGTACGCCTTTGCGTAAATATTCTTGTACTTTGTTACGAACTTCTATGACATCTGAGCCAAAAAAATCGTCAACCAAACCTGTCGTATAACGTTGCTCGCCTCCGGTTAAACCCCAGATAAAAGGGCGATCACGAGAGTCATATTCACCAACGCCAGCTTCTTGCTCAATAACTTGTGGGCCGTTTAATCCAAGGCGACCTTCACGAGTCATTAATAAATAGCTGCACAGACCTGCGGTAATAGACATGCCACCAAAACAACCAACCGGACCGGTAATTAAAGCCACAACAGGCTGCAGTTTTCGTAACGCCACAATGGCTGATTGAATCTCGGCAATCGCGGCCAAACCTAAATTTGCTTCTTGTAGACGAACACCACCGGTTTCGAACATTAATACAGCGGCAATTGATTCTCCTGCTTGGTTCGCTTCAACGGCTAATTCAAGAGCGCCCGCTATTTTTGCCCCAGCTACTTCACCCAAACTGCCCCCCTGAAAGCTGCCATCAATCGCGATGGCAATCACAGACTTGCCATCAATTGCGCCACGAGCAACCACTACGCCATCATCAAACTGAGGCACAATGCCTTGTACTTCTAACCAAGGCGAAATAACTCGGTCGAATGGTGTAACCAGTTCACGCATCGATCCCGAATCCAATACGTATTCAATTCGTTTTCTTGCGCCTTGTTCAACAAAGTTAGTGTTTAATCTTGAGTCTTGAGCGTTACTCATAAGACGCCTCCTTGGTTAAGGCTTGCTCTAATGCTTGTTCTAAACGTAAACGAATCACGCCCGGTGTCGCAGAAAAATCATGAATGTCCATGCGCATCATAGGTAAAGGTTGATTGGCTTCAATACGTTCGATAAGAGCGAGCCAACGTTGTTCTCCAGCCGAGCTAGAAGAGTGGATATAGATGTCAGCTTGAGGACTATCGCTGTTATCAATCATGACTTCTAAATCACCTGACCCAACATAGCCCACTAAGGTTTGATTAATGGGGGCTTTACGAGCAGGGCGAACAATATGAAAAGTATCCATAAAAACTCCTAAATTAGTGGCTAGTAGTCTGGTGAGTCAGGCTGTCTATAAACAGGGTCGCAGCCAATAAATCGGCAGCGCCACCAGGAGAGGCATTTAATCGCAATAAGTCTTGCTCTAATTTGTTAAGCAACTGACGACCTAATAATGTGCCTGTACCACCCGCATCAAGCACGGCATTAGCGCCTTGCTGCATGGTGTTTATCCCTTCAAGTCCTGCTCGTGACGCAACACAGGTGTCTGAAAGTCGCGTCATAATGGCTAATAATGCGTTAAGTTGAGCATCAGACTCTGAGTCGCCTCGAGCTCTGCTGATGAACAACATGGGAAGTCCGAGTTCTTGGATATGAGGAAAGCCTTGTTGCGCCTCTTCCTTCGCACCTGATAAGCCATATTGGTGGCGAACTTGTAAGCCGTTACTTAGGTACACGGCTTTAAGTCCTTCGTCAGGTAAGTTTGCTAAACGCGCAGCGTCATTAAATAACTCATCAAGCGTGTTAGCTTTAGTCGCCGCGGCGACTAATAACCCTAATGCCCAGATTGCACCTTTATGAGTATTAACGCCGTTTGTCTCTTGGCGCATCGCTTGTTCTGCATCACGACCAATGGCACCAATATTCCGACGCAGCTCAGAACCTATTGGGCGCACGATTGCATTTTCAGCCATCTTGCAAAAGTAAGGTTCAAGGCAATGAGCAGATCTCATTAACAAATCCACATCCATATCAGTGTGGGCACCAGAACCTCGTGAATCTACGAGGGCTGGCTTTGGACTCAAGGACGCTTCTTCCTTCAGTGCCTGAGAAGCAAGATGAGCTAGGTTCTCTGGATCAAGGCGCAACAGTTTGCTTACATCTGGAGCTGTTGAATTTCGTAATAAAATAGTCATTACCAACTCCTGAATTTTGCTGGTGGCTTATAGAGACCATTTGACCATGTTTCAAGGTCTGAAATACTTGAAGCCGCCAACAAATCCCGGCTAGCATCGCTTCTTCGTATGCCTAAGTCTTCTGGGTAAGCAACCAAACCATCGCGTCGTAATTGAGCTGTAACTTCAGGGTTTTGGCTGAGTCCCAGTGGCGTAACGCCAGCCACTGCAGCGATCATTGCTCGGCGTTGTTCTAGTGATTCGGCTTTATACACATAAGCGATGCCTTCCTCGGTCAGAACATGAGTTACATCGCTGGCATAAATCATCACCGGAGCCAATGGCATTTTGTAATCACGCGCCATGGCCAGAGCATCGAGCTCTTCTACAAAGGTCGATTTATTACTGTCTTGATAGGTTTCTACCATTTGGACGACAAGCTTGCGGCCTTTGCTTAACAAAGAGTCATCGGGCTTCATATCCAGCCAAGCGGGCGATGAATGTCTTCGTCCGCCTGGGTCATGACCCATATTTGGCGCGCCGCCAAAGCCGGCTAGACGGCCTCGAGTGACGGTTGAAGAATTGCCATCGCCATCAACTTGTAACGTCGAGCCAATAAACATATCAACCGCGTATTGTCCTGCTAGCTGACAAAAGGCACGGTTAGAACGCATTGAGCCGTCTTTACCGGTAAAGAAAACATCCGGACGATTGGCAATATAATCTTCCATACCGAGTTCGGTGCCGAAACAATGCACGCTCTCAACCCAGCCAGTTTCAATCGCTGGGATCAAGGTTGGATGAGGGTTTAATGTCCAATGGCGGCAAATTTTGCCTTTTAGCCCTAACGACTCGCCATAGGTTGGCAAGAGCAACTCAATCGCTGCGGTATTAAAGCCGATACCATGATTTAGAGACTGTACTTGGTGTTTCGCGTAGATGCCTTTGATCGCCATCATGCCCATCAAAACTTGCAGTGGTGTAATAAGGCGAGGATCACGAGTAAACAAAGGTTCGATGAAGAAAGGTTGATCCGCTAAGACAATGTAATCGACCCAAGACGCCGGAATATCGACCCGCGGCAAGTCCGACACATCGTCGACAATTTCATTAACTTGAAAAATAACAATACCATCACGAAATGCTGCCGCTTCAACTAGTGCGGGCGTGTCTTCGGTACTTGGTCCTGTATAAATATTGCCTAATCTGTCTGCTTTAAAACCCGCTAGTAGTGCAATATTTGGATTAAGATCTACGTAAAGTCGAGCATACAACTCGATATAGGTGTGTATAGCGCCAACTTCTAAAAGGCCATCTTCCATTAGTTGGCCAATGCGTAAGCTTTGTGGGCCAGAAAAAGAGAAATCAAGTTTACGAGCAATACCCATCTCAAATAGATCCAAATGTTCGGATCGACTGATGCTAGGCATAATCATATGGAGGTTGTTGATTTTATCAGGGGAGACTTTTGCTAATGAACGAGAAAGGAAATCGGCTTGCTTCTGGTTATTGCCTTCTAGTACGACTTTATCACCAGGCTTTATTAACTGCTCCATGGCAGCAACGATGTTTTCTGTTGGAATGATAGACCCGTCAACTAGATGACTAAGATCTGACATACGGCGTTCTTTATTTTGACGTCGGCTGAACCAATTATGTCCAGAATCAGTATTCGTTTGCATCGCACTTCATCCTGTTTTTTCTTTCACAGTATGAAGGAAGGCATTCTCTATCAATCAAGGTGCTTGTGGAATCATTACTCTCATGCTAATAATCTTTGAAAAATAATAGAGAGCAGTGACGCTCTAATAAAAAGCTGGGAAAAATTATGTTTGATGAAATGATCACACTTAAAAAATTGGAAGTGTTTCTGACCTTTATGAAAGTGGGTACTTTGTCTGAGGCGGCCGAGAAGCTACAGCTCAGTTCAGTAAGTGTTCATCGGGCGATACACTCTCTTGAAGAAGGATTGAAGTGTCCTTTGTTTCGACAAGAAGGGCGATTACTGACGCCTTTACCCAGCGCTAGAGTGTTGGAAGAAAGGGTCACACAAGTATTAAATGACCTCCAAGACGGGATCACCAGCACTCGAGAAGTCGCCGGTATTTATTCCAATCAATTCAAATTAGGAGCGTTATATTCGCTCACTATCAGCACATTACCGCAGCTAATTGCAGGTCTTAAACGCCGCAAAAGTGACTTAAATATCGAGCTATCATTAGGTTCAAATGCTTCTTTATTAGGCAAGCTAAGATCCTTTGAACTCGATGTGATTCTTATCTCAGCGGAAAAAACCATTGATGATGTAGAGTATACCCACCTGCCTCTTTTTGAAGATGAGCTGATGTTGGCCGTGAGCTGTGATTCACCTCTTGCTAATAATAGCCAAATTAGGCTCGAGGATTTTCAGCACGAAAACTTTGTCACACTATCAGATGGGTTTGCTACCTCAGCAGATACCCAAAAAGTCTTTCAGAAAGCAGGGATACAACCCAATATTGCGATGGAATTGGGGGACATATTCTCGTTAATGAGCATGGTGAGTGGCGGTGTTGGTTACGCCATATTGCCACGTCGTGTAGAGCATGTCTTTGATACCAAAATAAAATTATTATCGATGGAAAATATGGCCGATATGAAACAGCAAGTGGTCATGGTGTGTCTATCGAGTCGTGAAAGAGATCCTAGAATCTTAAACTGCATCGCCGAATGTCGTAATTACGCACGAGAATACAAAGCAAGAATGTGATGCGGGAAATAAGAGAATTATTTGCCGCATCCCTTAATTAAGATAATTTGTTTACTTTAAATTGAGCACTTAAAGATAAAAGCTCGCTGCTGATTTTGGATAGATTTTCGCTAGCATCTGATACTTCATTTGCCCCTTCAGAGGAAGAATTGCCTAGCATTACAATTTGTGTAACGTTTTTATTTATTTCTTCCGCGACTAGGCTTTGTTCTTCGGCGGCACTTGCTATTTGGATGTTCATATCGGTTATTTCTGTTACACCTTTAGATATCTCGCCTAGTGCATCTTTAGCTTTGTACGCCTGCTCTATCGTTTTATTAGCATGTTCTTCGTTCACAGCCATTGCGCTTACTGCTTCTTTGCTACGGTTCTGAAGCATGTTAATAATATCATTGATTTTTAGTGTGGATTCTTGGGTTCGTGCTGCTAGCGTTCGAACTTCATCTGCAACGACAGCAAACCCTCGTCCTTGCTCTCCTGCTCGTGCCGCTTCAATTGCGGCATTTAATGCCAGCAAGTTAGTCTGTTCTGCAATACCGTTAATGACATCAAGTATTTGAGATATTTGCTGGCTGTCTTCGCTGAGCCGATGAACAACATTAGAAGAATTCTTTAGTTCAATATTTAATTTCTGTAAATGAGCCTCAGTACCCTCAATAGTCTGCAAACCTATCTTTGTAGCCTGATCCGCGTCTCTGGCTGAGGTGGCTGCCATTGATGCGTTATTGGCTATTTCATTTACTGTAGCAACCATTTCATGCATTGCTGTAGCTAGCTGCTCGCTCTCGCTTTGCTGCTGTAACATATTTTTTTGTGTCTGGTGGCTGACATCAGCTAAATGCTCAGAGGACGTAGCAAGTTGATTAGTTGTCCCTGTTATTTGCTTAACAATATTTTCAAAAGTTTCTAATAAATTGTTAATATTACTACTGATTTCTGATATTTCATCTTTACCTTCTATTTTTACTCTCTGAGATAGATCTTTATTAAAAGTTACATCATTAATAAATTGATTGAGTTTTAGTATTGGCATAGTAAGTTTTTTGGCAAAGAACAATCCAATAATGACAGCTAAAATACTGGCTCCAAGCAAGGAAAAGAGTGCTGTATTTAGAGTTGAATGAGCAAGATCTGTTGCTGCTTGAAACGCTTCTTTAGTATCAATTTCGCTGACCAAAACCCAATTAAGACCAGGGATTTTAACTGGAGTATAAGAGGATAAAACAGTAATGTTACGATAGTCTAAGATTGTCTTGTTTCCAGACTCTCCAGATAATGCCGCTCTGACAGACGGAGTATCTATTGTTTGAATTCCGACATTATTTTTTCGAAGTGATATTTCTTCTATTTCTTTTTTAGATATTTGAGTGTTTTTAAGACTAGCTATATAGCTATCAGGGTTTTCAGCTAAAAAACGATTAATACTTGCTGCTTTTAGATTATCGTTTACAAGGTAACTTTCTCCAGATAAACCTAGACCAGAGTTTGACCAATCATTATCGCCAGTCATTATGTTATTAATTTGATCTATGGGAATTTGAAAAGCTAATACGCCTGCTTTTTTTCCGTCTACGAATAGCGGTTTTGCTATAAATGAAGCTGCAGCTCCATAAGAAGCTGTATAAGGTGAAAAGTCTACAATAGCGTATTTTTCGTTGTTGCTGAGTTCATTTGCTTGACGGAAGACATTTGCTAGGCCGCTATCTATATTGGCTTCATTCATCAGTGAAGTTGCGAAATCTATTTCTTTATAGACACTATATACCACCTCGCCAGAAGGTGAGATTAAGAAAATATCATAAAGTCCGAATGTTTCTAAGTAACTACGGATATAAGGGTGATATTGAGCATGTACCTTATCGTAGTCTGCTGCAGAGTTTGCAGAATTCAGTTTATGTTTAGCACCGAGAGGCTGTTTGTTATTCGATATGTAACGATACTGTAAAGATTTTTCTTTGGCACTTAAAGAATCAATTAGCTTATTAATATCTATAGGTTTATGGTTTAGTCTTTCATATTCTTTTGAAAATATAGTTTCATAATAGGATACTAGGTTAGTATTTTCTTCTGTCGTTATACTCGAATTAGTGTTCTCGTTTTCAAAAGCAGAACTGAAATCAGCCATCGCTTTTTTAATGGTTGGATTGTTAGATTGTGCTGTTATTTGATTAACAGTAGAGTTTAGATAACGTTCAATGCCTTTTTTACGAGCTTCGCGGACCGCAATTAATTTATCGGTTGAAGATTGTTCTAGTGCCTCACTTGATTTTTCCTTGGTTTGGAAATAAATAACGCTCGTTAATAAGGAGAGCGATAAGAGAGTAGATAGTAAAAGAATGAAAGTGGTTTTTGCCTTAATAGACATATTTTAATCCTAAAGTACGATATCTGAGATATTCTAATTTCTTAGCGTTTTATCTCAAGTTAATAGTGTCGTAAAAACGTACCCTTTTTGTAATGTTAGATTTTTTTGAGTAATACAATGGGCTTTTGGTGTTAAGCAAAACCGAATTTTGAGCATGAAACATAACTATGAAAATAGCGACGATAGGCTTTGACTCAATGTTCTTTTTTCATGGAAAATGAGCTTCAATCTACCAATGTACGTGCCTCACTTTTAACAAGGTAAAACACCGTGACCATCGCTTCAGCTCTTATTTCCAAGTTGCCGTTAGTCGGCACTACTATTTTTACAAAAATGTCGGCGTTAGCCGTCGAGAAAGGCGCGATTAACCTGTCGCAAGGATTTCCAGATTTTCCACCGGATGCTCGATTATTAGAACGCGCGTCACAGGCGATTTTAACTGGTAATAATCAATACTCGCCTATGACTGGCTTGCCGATTTTAAGAGAAGCGATTGCCGGCTTGATCGAACGTCATTACGACCGAAAAGTTAACGCGTTTAGTGAGATTACGGTGACTAGCGGTGCGTCGGAAGCCATTTTTGATGCGATTGCTGCGTTAGTGCATGATGGCGATGAAGTTATTTTGTTCGATCCCGCTTACGATTTATATGAGCCAGCAGTGACCTTAGCGGGTGGTGTTTGTCGTCGAGTTACTTTGAGTGCGCCTGAGTTTCGCCCTGATTGGCAGGCGTTTTCTGAATTACTTAGTGATAAAACGCGTTTGGTCTTAATCAATACGCCACACAACCCAACGGGAAGCTGTTGGTTGGCAGAGGATTTAGAATCCTTATGGCAAGTGATTGCGAGTCGTGACATTTATGTACTGTCTGATGAAGTGTATGAATTTATCCACTTTAGTGAATCCGCAGTAAGTGTTCACAAACACACAGAGCTTTCAAAACGAAGCTTAGTGGTTTCTTCTTTTGGCAAAAGCTTTCACTTAACTGGCTGGAAAGTTGGCTACATTGTGGCGCCAGCGGAATTAACCGTGGAACTGCGCAAAGTGCATCAGTTTGTTTCTTTCTGCACCGCCACTCCTTTGCAGCAAGCCTTGGCGGAGCATCTTATTGCATTGCCTGAAGCTAGCACTGGCTTGGCGGCGTTCTATCAGCAAAAACGCGACGTACTGAGAAACGCATTAGTAGGTAGTCGCTTTACGTTACTGCCATGCGAAGGCACGTATTTTCAACTGCTGGATTACAGCCAGATTAGTGATCTGGACGATGTGGCATTTTGTGAGTGGCTAATTGACCAAGTCGGTGTAGCCGCGATTCCAGTCAGCGTGTTTTATCAGCAACCGCCAAAAGATCAACGCATTATCCGCCTGTGTTTTGCCAAAGAAGAAAGCACCTTGCTTGAAGCCGCTCGTCGTTTAAGTGAGCTTTAATCAATAGAGTGAGTAGCGCAAAGAAAAGTCATTAGAAAAAAGTCACAAAAAAGCCAACGTCGATGTTCGGACATCTCGTTGGCTTTTTAATGACTGCTTAATTCATTGTTTGGTTTGGCTATTTAGTTTGGTAGCGCCTCAAACGCTGGAATATCGCCTAAATGCTCATCCCAGTTGCCTTTGCTGTCCATAAAAATATGCGCTTGTGGTGCTATATCGACGTCAGTGTCTAAGCAGCCAGCAGGAACGACAACTAAGCTGCGAGCTTTCGCATCGGTCGGCAAATTTGAGCTGCACACAGAGCAAAAAGTACGAGCAAAGTTTGTGTCTTCTAATCGATAAAAACTGAGTTTATCTTCGCCACTCAACCAAGTAAGCGTAGCACCCGGCGCAAATAAATTGGCGCAGTGTGCTGTGCCAGAGGTTTTTCTGCAGCGACTGCAATGGCAAAGGAAGAACTTCTTAAACTCGCCTTCCAATTCAAATTTAACCGTACCGCACAAGCAAGATCCAGTGTGAAGATGACTCATAATCGAATGCTCCAAAAAAGATATTAAAGGTTAAGCGCCAACGGAAAACATGCCTTCTAAATCATCTTTTGAATAAGCCTTAAATGCCAACATGGTTTCTGTTTTCAAAATGTAATCAATCTGTGCAAGGTGTTGTGTCACCAACTCAGATATTTCGTCATTGTTCTGAACACGAGCGATAGCGGCGATATCGTATGGACCACTAACTGAATAAACTTCAGACAAGCCTTTGATGGAAGCTAATTTTTCAGCGACTTGGTTGATGTGTTTTTTCTCAACAGAAAGCATGATGATAGCAGTAACCATGGGTGTTTCCTCTTCGGACTGTGAGTGACCGCTGTAATTTTAACAATTAATACCAGCGAATAGTTGGGAATTAAAGCACCTTAAGCGGCGATTTACAAAGGAACAAAGAGACAACTTATGTGGACGAATTGGAAAATATGTAGAGGTTAGAGCATTGCTTAGGATGGACGAAAAACGGCATGGAAAGCCATGCCGTTTGAAACACCAAAATAATGCTTAATTAATTGAAGCGGCTTGCAATGTGCGCAACGCGTTCACCGTAAAGACGAGCTGTTTCTAGGTCGCCTTCAGGAATAGCGTCGTTACCAGCGTCAGATGGAGACTGAACTAAAACGCCAACAGAACCACCTAGATTATTGACATCTTTGCGTGTAGCAGCAAGCGTATTAGATGGTGGAAGTCCTAAACTTACCCAAATGCCACCATGCTGAGATGCAAGCGTTTGTAGGTAAATAAGAGTGACTTGTTTGTCACCATTTAAACTTGCACTGTTGGTAAAACCACCGAATACTTTGTTCTTCCAAGCTAGAGTAAACCAGGCTTTAGATGTTGCATCAGCAAATTTCTTAAATTGCCAAGGTGCACCACCCATGTAAGTTGGGGCACCAAAAATAATGGCATCAGCCGCGTTTAATGTATCCCAATCCGCGTCTGTAATATCGCCATTTTCATCGATTTGAATACTTTCTGCGTTAGCACCCTTTGCAACGTACTCGGCAACGTGTTTGGTATGTCCATATCCTGAGAAGAAAACCACTACTGTCTTTTTCATTACTCACTCCAATGCTTTTGATTATATGAATACGAGGTAAGGCCTCGTCTTGTTTCAACAAAATTGATAGTATGTTTTAGAAACTAACTATACAAGAAGTAACCTTTTAGTGACTAGGTTACCTGAGGGAAACTACCTTGAACCAAGATAACGCGCCTTTATCCTATAGTATTTATGCCAAAGGCTGCCCAGCAAGAGCCTTTTTCGATCGTCTGGCTGATCACTGGACACTATTAATTATTAGGTTACTAAGAAAAGACTCATTTCGGTTTAATCAAATTAAACGTGAAATAGAAGGTATCTCGCAAAAAGTCTTGTCTCAAAAGCTCAAGCAACTAGAACGAGATGGCCTGATAACTCGTACTGCTTTTGCCACCGTGCCAGTGACAGTAGAGTATGAATTAACGGACTTAGGGCATGATTTTGCCCAAACGATTGAGCTGTTTGCTGATTGGGCAGAGCAAAATATAGAGCAGGTAAAACAGGCGCAAAAAAACTACGACGATGTTAATGCATAGAAGCTGGCTATACTTAGTCGCTACTTCCGGTTCTAGGGTTAACATTTAATTCCACTTCAAAGCCGTCTTGCTTACCCGCCGCTGGGGATTTGAGCTGCAAGGCAATTCCCGCTCCTGAGGTAATGGCATCGACAATCGCTAGCCCTAGACCTGAGCCGGAAGCGGTCGTATTTGCTCGCACAAACCGATTGCGCAACAAGGCGAGATCTTGCGGTGCAACAAGATCGCACTCATTCACCACTCGCAGCGTTCCATCTTCCAGCAAACTCACTTCCACTGGACGATTAGCTCGACCATGTTTGAGCGCATTTTCAATCAGATTACGCGCTAGAATGGCAAAGGCATCTGGGTCTAACAAAGAGTTAATATCACCTGTCGGCAAGGTTAATTTAATACGTTCTGGGGTTTGACGACTAAAGTCGCCCACTATCATCTTCAATATAGGTACAAGGTTATGTGGTTGTTGTGAAATGGCACCACCACCTTCTGCTTTGGCTAATTCGAGTAATTTCTCTGACTGCTTTGATAGACTTTTTAGCGAGCTTTCAACATCCGCAATTTGCCGTTTTAATTGCTCGTCTTGTGTGATCGATTTGATTCGTTGTACCTTGGCCAACGCTGTCGCCAGAGGCGTACGTAATTCATGGGCACTGTTGGCGGTAAAACTGCGTTCTGCTTCTAGTGTGCGGCGTAGTCGTTCGAGCAAGCGATTGACGGCCACAGCGATAGGTTTGAATTCTTTGGGTAGTTTTTCCATTTCCACTGGCGATAAGTTCCCTGCGCCACGTTCTTCAATAGCATGTTGAAAGATAACGACTTTACGAAGAGACAATCGAATAATCCACCAGATACCTAACAAACTAATTGGTGCTAAAAACAGTAAGGGAAGCAGTAGTGCAATCGCTGCCTCCATGAGATCTTCTTCCCTGTGCTCTAGCGGTTCAGCCACTGCAATATAAACATGGTGCTCTAATGCGGATGTGGTGTAAATCCGATGGGTCGAGGTATTAGAGAAGCCTATTTTTAGGTCTTCGCCAAATATCTGCGGATTGGCATCTTTAGAGCGCAATAGAACATTGCCTTGCTGGTCTTTGACTACATAGGTCAGGTATTCATCATCGTTTTCTAAAGTAGGGATACCTAATTTATCGTTATTTTGTTGTTTGAAGGAATCGGTAATCACCAAGGGCAGAATATGTTGGGCCGATTTTTTGAGCGCTTTGTCGAAAGATTCGTTCATCTCCTTTTGCACCACCAAACCCGAAGTTATGGCGTCGAATAGCCAAAGTAATGAGACTCCCAAAGTCAGGCCGATGCTCAGGCTTTTCTTTAAGCTGGTATTAGTGCTCATAAGTCTCCAAACGATAACCCATGTTTCTGACGGTAATAATGACATCTCGGCCTAGTTTCTTGCGTAACCGACTGATGTAAACTTCAATGGTGTTGCTCTCGATCTCGGCACCGAATTGGTACAAGCGGTCTTCAAGCTGCGAGCGAGATAGAAGCGTCCCTGGGCGTTGTACAAAGCCTTCGAATAGCGCCCATTCGCGCGCAGTCAACTCCACTGCTTGTCCATTCGCCCTAATGCGATGTTCACTCAGATCTATTTCTAAATGACCGATTTTGACGAGTGGATTTGGGTCGCCACGATAACGCCGAGCAACGGCTCCGACACGAGCGGATAATTCAGAAAGGTCGAAAGGCTTGATTAAATAATCGTCGGCTCCGGCGTTTAGTCCTTCAATTCGGTCAGACACCTGATCACGAGCTGTAAGAATGATTACGGGGGTTGAGTTTCCTGATTTTCTAAGGCTTTTTAAAAAATCAAAGCCATTACCATCCGGTAACATGAGATCGAGTAGAATCAAATTATAGCTGGTGGCTTTCACGCTGGCTTCGGCAAAACTCAGGCTTTGCACCCAATCTACAGCGTGGCCGTCGTCACGAATTTGATCCCGAACGGCTTCTCCTAACCCAGTTGTATCTTCTATTAACAATACTCGCATGCCATATCTCTGATTCTATTGTTTTGCTCATCATAGCTCATCGACCTGACATTAACCTGAATGACGCGGATTTTTGTCTTGTTAGCTTTTTGTGCCTTCTTAAGAACTTGTGTCTTTTTCAGAAAAACATTCGCGTTCAGCTCAGAGTCAGGTAAGGGTTATAGAGTGTGCTTAACAGACATAAAAGGAAACCACGATGAAACACATTCTATTGGCGTTAAGCATTTTTTCAGGCTTGGCATTGTCCATGTCAGCACAGGCTTGGGAAGTAACCTTTACTACCCAACTGGCTCGCTACAATGGCAGCGGCGCGTATTTTGCGATTTATCTTCTGGACGCCAATGACAAGTACCAGCAGACGATTTGGGTTGCAGGAAAAGAACGTAAGTATTATTCGCACTTACGTGGCTGGTCTCGTGCAAGCGGTAAAAAAAGTGCTGAATACGATGGCAAAACTGGAGCGAGCATTACCAGTGGTAGATCGTTAACCATTACCCAGAACATAGACGATAGCTTGATCGACTCTGGCTATAAAATAGTGATTGATAGCGCTGTCGAAGACGCAAACAGCAACCAAGCGGATGTGTCGACGCCTTTGACAACAGCAGGATCCGGCAAAGCAGTAATCGGATCTGGATACGTGATGTCATTTACCTACGATCTTAAATAAGCGGGTGGAGTAAAGGTTATGTTGCGCAAATTGCATGGTTTACCAAGTTTGGCGGTGATGTTGTTTATTATAACGCTGGCCTGTACTGGTGCGGTGCTGTCTTTGATGCCGACATTTCATCGAGCCGCCGCTATGATTCCAGCAGTAGGTGAGGTAAGCGTTGCAACGCTGGCGCAACATGTAGTGACGCATTTTCCACAAGCCGAACGTATAGAACGAGATCTTTCTGGCGAAGTCATTGTGCATTATCAACTAGATGAAAAGTCTCATGCAGATTTGGTTAATCCGTTAACAGGTGAGAGCATCGCACCGTATCAGCCTTCCGCTGTTATGGTTTGGGTAAAGGATCTGCATCGCTCGTTTTTATTGGGTGACACCGGCCGAATGATGGCAGGTGTGACTGCTGGCTTTATGGTGCTGATTTGTCTTTCTGGAACCTTTTTATTGGTGCGTCGTATTGGTGGTTGGAAAGCCTTAGTCAAACCTTTTAAAGGCAAAGGTGGTAAGCGTATTCATTCAGAATTGGCGCGTTTCGCGGTACTTGGCTTACTTCTCTCCTCATTGACAGGTGCCTATATGTCCGCACTGCGTTTTGGTGTTTTTACCGATCATACTTATGTAGAAGCCGAGTTCCCTAATGCTGTATCGGGTGGTCAGCCCACTTCTGTCGGTTCTTTAGCGGCATTAAAAACAATGGATTTAAGCGAGCTGCGAGAACTCATCTTCTCTGTGCCGGATGACGCACAAGATGTTTACTCAGTAACAGCTCGCCATGGTGCTGGCTTTGTCGATCAATCAACAGGCCAATGGCTTTCTTTTGAGCCTTTGCCTGAAAGCGGCGCGCTGCAACAGTGGGTGACGAAACTACACACAGGTGAAGGTCTGTGGTGGTTAGGGCTGATCCTTGGTGCCTCAGCACTGACTGTTCCGGTGTTGTCTTATACTGGTGCTCGGTCTTGGTGGATTCGTCGCCGTTCGGCCATTACCCAAACCAATAGCCAGACTAACAAGGTGAGTTTTGAGCAAGCGGATACCATTATTTTAGTCGGATCAGAGGGCAATATAACTTGGGGATTTGCTCGAGATCTGCAAGCAAACCTCTGTAAAGCGGGTTGTAGGGTGTATTGCGCTGAGATGAACCAATTGGAGGATTATTATCCACAAGCTAAGCGATTGTTTATTTTAACTTCGACCTACGGCAATGGCGATGCACCGTCTTCTGCCCATAATTTTTTAACAAAATTAGGGAGCTTTCGGCCGGATCAGACCCTGCAATTTGCCGTATTGGGCTTCGGTGATCAGCAGTTTTCGCAATTCTGTCAGTATGCGCTAGATGTGGATGCAGCTCTGCAAAACAAAGGCATAGCTCGTCTTCATTCGGTAGGTTTGATCAATCGAGGTTCTTCTGCACAATTTCGGGAATGGGGTAATGATATTGCTGATGTGACCGGTATTCCGCTTGCTTTAACTCATAACCCTCTGCCGACTCCGACCGCAAAACTGACACTGATAGATCGTGAAGACTATGGTCTAGAAGGCTTGGCTGCCACGAGCATTTTTCGTTTTAGCGCTACTGGTAAGGATTCATTACCTTTTTTTGAAGCCGGTGATTTACTGGGTATTGTGCCGCCGGGAGACGACGTGGCGCGTTTCTACTCCTTGGCGTCATCAACAAGCGATGGCGTGTTGGAAATCTGTGTACGTAAACAGCCTCATGGTGTTTGTTCTGGGTATTTGCACGGTTTAATAATCGGCGGCGGTATTGAAGGCTTTATCCGTCAAAACCCTGAGTTTCGTCCTGCACTTGGCAGCAATCCAGTGATTCTAATTGGTGCGGGTGCGGGTATTGGACCGTTGGCGGGTTTTATTCGCAAAAATACCCAGCGCAATCCTATGTTCCTTTACTGGGGCGGACGCAATGAAGAGGCTGATTTTCTTTATCAGCCAGACCTAGGTCGCTACCTTGAGGATCATCGTTTAACTGGACTACAAACGGCTTTCTCTCAGGTAAAGAGCCAAGCCACTGATCAAATTACTGAAAAAACTTATGTGCAAGATAAGTTGTTACAAGATCAAACCGCCGTTCGACAAATGTTAGAGCAAGGCGCGCAAATTCTTGTTTGTGGTGGCCGAGACATGGCTGCTGGCGTTGCTCAAGCAATTAATGACATTCTTAAACCCTTGCAGATCAATGTTGATTCATTAAAAGCGCAAGGGCGTTATTTAGAGGATGTGTATTAGCCTATTTACCTAATGATTCATTTATTTACATAATGACATTAAGAAACAACGATAGACTCAATTGGTTACCTAATAACGTCTAAACAACACAGTAAGAACGTCAGTGTCTTTGTTATCCTTTGCTTAGTTTTTGGGATGACTTTCATCATATCCAATGCATATAGATAAATTCTCAGAGGTAGAGAGTGTACGAGATAATGATGCTGAAAATAAACGATGATGTTGACTTATTGTCTGCTATTTTAAATATGCAGAGCGAAGAGGAAATTGAAGAAGATCTTCTGACAGCATCGCTGCATCAGGACTTAGATCATTTGATTCAAACCATCCGTCAGCACTTGGGAATGGACACGGCTTTTTTATCTCGTTTTCATCATGGTTATCGCGAAATGCTACATGTCGATAATAGTGTTGGTTGTACCACTGTTCTTCATCAAGGTCATAAAGATAAAAATGAAGAAACCTATTGCCGGCTGATCGCGGATAAAAAACTACCAAATATCATTCCAGATACCTCAAAAAACAAACTAACAAAAGACTTAGCAGTCACCAAAGTGTTGAATATTGGTAGTTACATTGGCGTACCAATCTATCTATCAGACGACTCCATTTACGGCACTTTATGCTGTTTCAGTGAGCGTGCGGATCAATCATTATCGAATAAAGACCTATCGCTTCTAACCCTATTCGCAAAATTTGCAGCGCGTAACATAGAAAAAGAACTTATTGTTTCAAAAATACAGCAAGTAGCCCGTGAAGATATTTTCGATATCATCCATAAAAAACGGCTGAATGTTGTCCTCCAACCCATTTATGATTTGAAAAGTAAGAACGTTCAAGGCTTTGAGTGTTTATCGCGCTTTCAAACCGAACCATATCATTCTCCTGATTATTGGTTTAATAAAGCTAATGTGTCTGGTATTGGTGAAGCACTTGAGTTATTTGCCATTGAGGAGGCGCTTAATTTGTTGCCTGATATTCCAGAGCAGTATTACATAACCCTCAATATCTCTCCTAAGCATCTTACCTCGCCTTATCTGCAAGCCATGTTAGATAAAGCACCTTTGAATAGAATTGTTTTGGAGGTGACTGAGCGAGAATGTATTCCAAACTACAAGGCATTTCGCGATGCTATTCAGCCTTTTCGGGAACGAGGCATGCGACTTGCCGTTGATGACGCTGGAGCGGGTTTTGCAAGTTTTCAGCATATACTGGAGCTGCAAGCAGATATCATTAAATTAGATAGAAGTTTAATTTCTAATATCAATTCAGATCATAGAAAAAGAGCCTTGGTTGCCGCTTTAATCGGCTTTGCAAAAGAAACCAAAAGCAACGTTCTCGGTGAAGGTGTAGAGACCTTGGCAGAGCTGGAAGTGCTACAAGAGTTAGGCGCTCAAACAATTCAAGGATACTTTTTTTGCCATCCGCTGCCAATTGATGACGTGTTAACTTTTTGCTCTAGTCGAGCTTAGTTTGTATGAAAAGAGCCTCTTTAATGAGGCTCTTTTCATGATTTTTACAATAAAATTTGCTCGTCTTTTTTAGAAGATATGAACCTTTTCGATATCAAAACACAGGCTTATTTCTTCGTCGACCTCAAAGACTTTATCTTCACTAATAGACGCAATTACCTTATTGCCATCTGCTAATGTAATGTCTAGCACGGTTTCGGTACCAAGACGTTCTGATAATGACACACGGCCATGCATTGAACCTTTGAGTTCACCGTGATGAGGCTCTAAATACTGAGGACGAATCCCTAGCTCAATAGTGTCACCAACGGCAACATCACGATCGTGTCTAGGTAAGACCACCTCATCTATAACGTCTGAACTGACGGTGATGCTGTCGTTATCATGAGCCACCACTTTTACTTTCACAAAGTTCATTGATGGAGAGCCAAGGAACCCCGCGACAAAGCGATTTGCAGGCTTATGGAAAAGCTCCATTGGTGATCCAATTTGTTGAACTTCTCCATCTTTGAGTACGACGATTTTGTCTGCTAATGTCATCGCTTCAACCTGATCGTGAGTCACATAAATCATGGTGGCATCGAGTTTTTTATGCAGCTTTGAAATCTCCATTCTCATATCCATCCGCAAGGCGGCGTCTAAATTCGAGAGCGGTTCATCAAATAAAAACACTTTAGGATTACGAACAATGGCGCGACCTATCGCAACACGTTGTCTTTGACCACCAGACAGCTGGCTAGGGCGACGATCCAGCAAATGTTCCATTTGCAGAATCTGTGCAGCTTCGTTTACCCGCTGCACTTTTTCATCTTTGGGAACGCCAGATACGGTTAATCCAAAGCCAACGTTCTCTCGTACCGTCATGTGAGGAAAAA
Organism: Marinomonas polaris DSM 16579; assembly: GCF_900129155.1. Taxonomy (GTDB): domain Bacteria; phylum Pseudomonadota; class Gammaproteobacteria; order Pseudomonadales; family Marinomonadaceae; genus Marinomonas; species Marinomonas polaris. Next base: position 130,384 of record NZ_FQVF01000004.1, on the reverse strand, counting down.
TGGCATAAGATTGGAAAACCATGGCGATCCCTCGGTCCTTTGGTTGTAAGTCATTGACGACTTTTCCATCTATGGTTAACTCTCCACCAGAAATATCTTCAAGCCCTGCTATCATGCGTAAAAGAGTGGATTTACCACAACCAGAAGGGCCAACAAAAACAACGAACTCGCCGTCTTTGATATCGATATCGACGCCCTTAATAATACGAGTAGAGCCGTAGTTTTTTTCAATGGATTTTAGCTGTAAATCCGCCATGACTACTGTCCTTTTTTATTGTTATCGTCTGTACTTAACAATCCTTCATCATTCACATGTACTGCGACAGGATCTAAAATTTCACCAACAAAGCCATTTGGGCCTTGATCATGAAAACCTATGATAACGGGGCCAGTATCGGTTTGTAGGATGCGTGCAGCATATCGGTAGCATGGATCATCGCCGTCTAGGAATTCACTTTCTGGGAGGCTCCATGGCCCTTCAGGGTTGTCCGCAACCAAATAGTGATTACCAGTGACTGGTTTACCAGCACGAGCTTTTATAAAAGCATCGGCCCAATGAGAAGACGATGTGCAGAATAAGCAGTACCAACGACCTTTAAGTTCAAACACTTGTGGTACTTCTAATTGGCCAAAGCCGCCAACAAAAACAGGTTTTTGTAGCTCCCAGTGATATAAGTCGTCAGAGGTAGCAAAGCCAATTGCGCCGCCAGCATTGGGTTCTTCAATGCCTGGTGCACGAGCGGTAAAATACATTAACCAGCCTTTGCCATTTGGGTTTTTCATCACCCATGGGTCTCGCATCGCTCGATCATGCCAATGACCTACTTGATGCTGGTCTTCATAGTATTGGGCATTTTCGCCGATTATGTCTAAGCACAAGCCGTCTCCCACACGTTTCCAATTATGCAGATCATCGCTTATTGCGTGACCGACACGTTGATATAAACTTTTCTCGGCTAAACAGGTGCCAGTATAAAAGAGGTGATATAAGCCATCATCGTCTTTTACCACGCTGCCGGTCCAAGTTGTGGAGTCGTCCCAGGCTGTTGATGTTGAAGGCTCAAAACAGGTGCCTAAATGTTCCCAATCGATCAAATCTTTTGATATTGCATGAGCCTGAGTGACATTTAAATGGCGCAACTCAGGATCGATAAGTGACTTATCTGCTTGCAGGAAATAGCCATGCCAAACATCACCTTCTTTGTGATACCAGCTGTCCCATATCCATTTTTTTTCTAATGCTATTGTCATTTTTATTACTCCAAAAAAAAAGCCTATCCTTTGACACCTGTCGATGCGATAGAGGCGATAAATGCGCGTTGTAAAGCGAGATAAAAAGCTAAGACAGGCACAGTGATTATGGTGAGATATGCCATAACTTCTCCCCATGCCGTGTTCAATTGAAAAAAGTACTGTAAGCCAACTAATACCGGGCGATATTGCTCTTGCTGCGTCACCATGATTGGCCATAAATATTGGTTATACATGGCTAGGAACTTCAAAATTGCAGCTGTGGCAATGATCGGACCAGACAAAGGCATAACCACTCTCCAGTAAACCTGCCACCAACTGCAGCCTTCTATTCGGGACGCTTCAATAAGCTCCTTAGGCAAATCTTTAAAGTATTGAGCGAACAAGAAAATGGTTAGACCGTCGGCGATAAAGGGGATAATTTGCACTCGATAACTGTTTAACCAGCCCCAGCTAAAGCCATCTAATCCAAGCCAAGGCAATTTTGAAACCATCAACAACATTGGAATCGCTATGGTTTCAAAAGGCACAATTAGAGTGGCTAAAATAATGGAAAAAGCGATGCTTTTTCCTCGCCAGTTGAGGAATACAAACGAAAAACCTGCCATCGAACAAACTAGCAGACCAAGTACAACCGTCACGCCTGTTACAAGGAGTGAGTTCAGCATAAACATGCCAATGGGAGCGCGTTCAAAGGCTGCCTTATAGTTGTCAAAACTAATGTCCCCAATGGGTAGAAACGCTTTAATAGAGGATGTATCTGCTAACAACTGTTGATCAGGTTTTAGTGACGACATCATCATAAAAAGAATCGGCGTGACAAAAATGAGAGCGATGAGAGTCAATACCATATAACGCACGATTAAGCGCAATGTTGGGTTGTCCGTATCTAGTTGAAACATCAGTTTTTCTCCCGTGTTAAGTAGCGCTGCAGTAGGGAAATACTCAAAACGAGTAGGAATAACACGACAGACATCGCTGAGCCTCCAGAAATATCCTGCTTTCCGTAACCGCGTTCTACTGCCTGATAAACAATAGTCTGAGTGCTATCCAGAGGACCGCCACTTGTCATCACATCGATCTGCGCAAATAGCGAGAAGGCTTGCATGGTAATGACGATTACGACTAATACGGCCGTATTACGTAAGCCTGGCCATGTGACGTAGCGGAATGTCTGCCAAGGACTTGCACCCTCAATTTTCGCTGCTTCATAGAGTGTTGGAGAGATAGTTTGTAAGCCTGATAGCCAGATAATCATGTGAAAACCTACCGCCTGCCAAATAGACATAGCCATGATTGAACCGAGCGCCGTATCTTGATTACCCAGCCAGTCCACTGCTTTGAAATGACCAAATGTGAGAGTATTCAGCACACTATTTAATAGTCCGTTTTGGCCGTCATAGATAAAACGCCATAACAAAGAGACGACCACGATCGATACAACGACAGGCATAAAATATATCGACCTGAAAATCTGTATGCCGCGTAATGGTTGGTTAATTAGTAATGCCAATATGAGTGCCAAAGCACCTTGAATAGGGGCAACAAACGCCACGAAGGTAAGGGTATTAACCAGAGCTTTCATAAACACAAGATCACTGGCCATAATTGCGACTTTTTGCTCTCCCCAAGAGAATGAGAACCACTCTTTCATCCCTTGTACATTGGGATAATCAGGGTTATTTCGGGTGAATTTTCTGAGTCTTGGGTATTTATTGTCCCCGTTCTTATCCACTAAAATGTTGCCACTAGCATCGATTTCAGGATCAACTACCAAAATGCCTACATCTAGCATATTGGTGTAGTTTTCTAACCCCACGAACTCTGCTGCGTTAGGGGACATCAAGCGCTGATTCGTTAAAGAGAATGCAATAGCTAAAATAAATGGAATGACAATAAATAGAAGCATCAAGCCGAAACCGGGAGACGCAAACAGCCATCCTGTGGTGTTATGCCGCGTTAATATCGAGTTTTTTTTCATAAAAAATACCAGTATCGCTAGCTCTAAAATATTTTGCTAAAAGTAGGCAGGTAGAGAAGTCCTATACCTGCCAAGGACCTATCAAAACGTATTAACGGCTGTAGCCGCGGTTTTTCTCAATATCGGCATTAATTTCATCAGCTGCGCTATCTAACGTGTCCGCAACATCTGCACCATCAGCGATATCTGCTAAGGCTTTTTCAAAGACTTTTGCTTCAACAATATAACCAGGAGTGACGGGACGAACTAAGGCCTGTGCTTTGGATAGGGCATAAAAAACGGCCAAAGCTCCGCCTTGTCGATAATTTTTTGTTAATGCTGCCGCGGATTGTGTTGGTGGTATTACGCCAATGCTGTCTGAAAATGCAGCTAAGTATTTATCTTGAAGAGCAAATTCAATAAAGTCCGATGCGCCTTGTGGGTGTTTAGAAGCCGAAGAGACTCCGAATTGCCAACTTGCAGCACCTATTTTAGGCCCATGTCCAAAATCAGGTGCAGGCAAAAACAGCGCATCATCACCAAACTTATTTAAGTTTTTTAAAGCCGCCCAGTTTCCGTACCATTGCATCGCATATTTTCCCTCTAATAATCCTGTTTCATGGTCTGCTGGGTCTTGAGAGTTGCCTGGCGCATAGCCATTGACGAATAAGCTTTGCCACCACTCACCAAAGGCTATGGCTTCGGGGCCATTTAATGTACCTTCAGCTGTTTTATAGGTGGAACGATCAATCAGGTCACCACCGAAACTTTGTAAAAATGGGCTAAAAGCATAAGGAAACCATTCGCCACTTTCAGCCATACCTAAATCAAGCGGATAATCATATTTTCCTGTCGCTTTCAGCTTTTTAAGAACGTCGTTGAATTCTTCTTCAGTCCATGGTGAGTCAATTGTTGGTATACGAGCTCCGACTTCATTTAAGGTTGAGCGGCGTGTCATCATAGCGACGGCAGAGTCCCATAAACCGATTGAATACAGCTTCCCGTCCCAATAGCCTTTAACTCCTGGTAAAAAATCAGCAATTTTTGCTTCGTCGATTAATAAAGGTCGTAAATATCCTGCCCATGCCCAATTAGGCATCACTGGACCATCTACATCCAAAATATCTGGTAAGTTGTTAGCTAATGCGGCAGCAACAACAGAGTCGTTGTATGAACCTTGGGGAAATGACTCTAAAACCACATTCCAATCGTCTTGACTGTTATTAAAGTCATTAACAATTTGATTAATAACTTTCGCTTCAACTTTATTACCTGCGCCGTGATACCAAAGCGAAAGATCTGTTTTTGCAAAGGCGGAAGTCGAGACAAAAGCGCTCCCTAAAACACTTGCAGACAACATGGTTAATGCCAATTTTTTTGTTATTTTCATGTTTTTCTCCCATTTATATGAGCTATTTTTAAAATGACACCGATGTCATTTTAATTAAAAGAAACACATCGTAGCTCTGATGCGTTACTCGATAAATTTATTGGTGATTAAATCTTAAGTATTGATTGTCGCCAAATAACAGGACTATCAACGATGGTTATTGCTGAGTTTGGTGCTTTTTGGTCTTTACCATCAATCAACTTTAAAAGTTGTCGTGCCGCTTCTTGCCCAATTTCTTGGTAAGGCAAATGTACCGTGGTTAATGCTGGGTACAAACCTTCAGTAATCGCAAGATAGTTATCATAACCTGCAATGGATATTTGCTCGGGTATACGGATACCTTTGACTCTTAAAATGCCATAAAGCTTGAGTGCCATTTTGTCGTTACCACAACAAATAGCAGTAGGCGGACAGGCCAATGAAAGCAAGTGATCAATCGCGTCGATGATCAATCTTTCGTTGTCTAGTAGATCTAGTGTGTCTGCACATAAAACTAACTCAGGATCGTACGCAATGTCGTTTTCATGTAAGGCCTGTTGGTATCCTTCAAGTCGTTGATGCGTTGCGACCATGGATGGGTCTAAGGTCAAGTATGCAATTCTGGCGTGACCTTCTTTTATGATTTTATCTACTAAAGATTTTTGACCCATTTGGTCATTTGGAACCACGGATGTTGTGTGGTTTGTATCAAAGCAGTTTGCTAGTACAGTGTAGATGCTTTTACTGGCGATAGGTAAATCTATTTGTTTATGATAATTCGCCACATAAATAAGCCCTTCAACACGATGTTCTTGAAATGTCCGAATTAAATGAGACACCGATGCAGCAGAATCTCCTGTATCAGCGATTAATAACGTTTTACCAGAGGCTTGCATTACCTTTTGAATACCCTGAACAATAAATAAATCAGGCAAACCAGTGGGTGCATTAGATGTGTCAGAAAAATGAGAAATAGCACCTGTGACCAAGCCGATAAGCCCCGATTTATTTGATCGCATAGATCTCGCCGCAGTACTTGGAACATAGCCAAGAGCAGCAATGGCAGCTTCTACCTTCTTACGGGTCTTTTCTCCGACAGGAACATCATTATTTAATACGCGAGAAACTGTTTTTGGAGAGACTCCAGCGGCTTCTGCAACATCGTAAATGGTCGTCATTTTTATTCTTTTCTTGTTATGACATCGGTGTCATTTTTATTTAAAAATAAATCTCTGTCAACCTCATCGAACATAAAAAGATCAATTTTATTGTTATATTAGAACGATGATGGTTATTTAAGACTCTTTTAAAAAGAGATATCTGATTGGTTTTATTCAATAAAAAGAGCGCTTACTTTTTGAGTTAAGCACTCTTTTTTATAGATAAAAAAAGGTTAAAAGCTTGTGACGACAGTGACGCCCGGTGGGTTGATCTTATCCATATTGGTTAGCGCGACAATAGATTCTTCCAAACTGATGGTTCGACCAAGCAGTTTCTCTGGGCTGAGTTTGCCAGACTTAATCATTGCCAGCATGGCGTCGTAACGAAATGCCTGCATACCATGGCTGCCGATGATTTCTAGCTCATGAGCGATAACCAGATTCATCGGAATCGGCGGTGTGGCTTGATCGGCTAATAACAAGCCGACCTGAACGTGCTTGCCTAGTTTTTTCAAACTTTTAATAGAGTTGATGCAAGTCGTTGGGTGACCTAAAGCATCGATCGATACATGGGCACCGCCGCGGGTGATTTCTTTAATCGCTTCAGCCACATCTGCCACGCTGGTGGCGTTAATTGTTGCGTAGGCGCCTAGGGCTTTTGCGAGCTCAAGTTTATCGTCTGTCACGTCTACTGCGATAACATTGGCACCAATACTGTTAGCAATCATGATGGCAGACAGTCCAACGCCACCGCAGCCATGAACAGCGACCCACTGACCTGCGCTGACTTTACCTTGATCGACAACCGCTCTAAACGAGGTAACAAAGCGACAGCCAAGGCTCGCTGCTGTGGTGAAGTCTATGGTTTCAGGCAAGGTAACTAGATTCACATCCGCATGATGGATTGAAACGTATTCTGCGAAAGATCCCCAATGGGTAAAGCCTGGCTGAGTTTGATTGCCGCAGACTTGATGATTCCCTCCGTGGCATTCTGGACAAGAACCGCATCCGCTAACAAAAGGTACGGTCACTCGGTCGCCGACTTTAAAGCGCTGAACATCTTTGCCAACGGCTTCAATAATACCGGCAAACTCATGGCCCGGAACGTGTGGCAGCACAATATCTGGATCGTGTCCCATCCAGCCATGCCAATCGCTGCGGCATACACCTGTCGCTTCGACCTTGATCACCACACCATGTTTTTCTGGCGTTGGATCTTCTACATTCATAATTTTTGGTGTGGCCGAAAAGCTTTCGTAGACAACTGCTTTCATGGTTTGCTCCTTTGGTGATCTATACGTCAGACTAATAGACTACTTAATACACTAGAAATTACCTTGCTCTTTTCCTTGTATATTAGAGAACTTAAGAAATATTATTTCAGATATAAGGTTAATTAGAGGGGAGTCTTTCAATGGCGGCTTTGGATAAGGTAGACACTGATATTGTTCGGCGTATGCAGCAAGATGGTAAATTGACCAACGCGAAATTAGCCAATGAACTATCATTGAGTGAAACGCCCTGTTGGCGAAGATTAAAGCGGCTGGAGGAAGAGGGCATTATAACCGACTATCAAGCAAATCTTGATCGTCGTAAATTAGGCTTTGGGGTGATGGCGTTTGTGCAACTGACTTGTAATCAACACGATGCAGAAACAACGCAAACTTTCGAAGAAATGATCCAACGTTGCGACAATGTTTTATCCTGCCATAACACCACAGGAGCGGCGGATTTTTTGTTGCAAGTGGTCGCCAAAGACTTAGATGATTACAGCCGTTTTGTAGACCAAGTGCTTAGAAAGTTGCCCGGTGTGTCTGCGATTGCTTCGAATATTTCTTTGCGAGAATTAAAAGCATCAACGCGGTTGCCAATATAAATTTGGTGTAACAGAAAGAGGTTAGTTTGCTATGTAAGAATGACGAGTCATGCAGTTACAAAATAAAATTTACATCTACATGGAGGTCGGGTTTGATAACAAGGGTGAATAAATAAGTAAGCTTCAGAAAGGAGAGTAACATTGACAAACAATTACGATCATTTGATCCATATTAGAGATCATTCCGAAGTTGCCTTATATGAACTTATCCCTGATGTTGTGTGGATTTTTGACCTTGATAAACACGGCTGGTGGTGGGGCAACTCCGCCTCTCTTAAGTTTTGGGGATTAAACACACTTGAAGACTTGATGAATAAAGACTTGTCTGGTGATACCCAAGGCGCAAAGGACCGCACTGCACAAACGTTTGAGCTGGCAGCGAAGTCAGGCTTAACGATCGACCCTTGGACAACCTATCCAAATGGAAAACCAAAAACTCTGTATATGCGTCATCGTGCGGTTTTGGTCGGGCCGGATAAACATAGAGCCATCATTGCGTTTATCAATGAAGAAGTGAATATTGGGGATATTCCAGAAAATCTATTACTGGTTGAAGCCATGCGCTACACAAGTGTAGTGGTGACTAGCTTCAGTTTTGCTGGTGATCCAATTGTAGAGAATCCAGCCTCTACAGAAGCTTACAAACACCTATCAAGACAAAACACCTCAGAGGGGCAATCTTTCTTTACCTCGCGCTTTGCCAGTTTAGCAGAAGGTCAAAAAATACTAGCACAGGCAATAGAAGAAAAAGGCGGACAATGGACTTGTGATGTTAAAACCGCCGGGGGTCCTCGTAAGCACAGCTTAGATGTACGCATGACACGTCACCCTTTAACGGGAGAATTTTTGCTGCTGATGTCTGAGTATGATGTTTCTGCACTACACACGGCTCTAGAAGCTGAGAAAGTGGCGCAAGATAAACTGCGACGGCTAGCACATTATGATGCCGTGACTGGGATTCCTTCATTGCATTATTTGTTGGAAAAAGAAGGGGAACTGATCGCGAAAGCCAAACAAGACAACCATTTATTATCCATTTTATATTTGGATCTAGATGGCTTTAAACAAGTGAACGATAATCACGGTCACGAAGCGGGCAATCAAGTTCTTACTAGCTTTGCTGAGCGGTTACATTCCCAAACTAAAGATGTTGGGCAAATCGTCAGAGTCGGTGGTGATGAATTTGTTATTTGGCTTGATCGTCTTGATGATCGTGATGAAGTGCTTAAATTGGCCAATATCATTCTAAATGTCGTATTAGAGCCTGTCATGATCAGTGATACGAATAAAACGGTACAAGTTAGTACTAGTCTAGGTATTGCTCATTACCCTGAACATGGTGAAGACATGAAGTCGCTTATACAAACTGCCGATAGCACCATGTACCGTGTTAAAAAACAGGGTAAATGTGATGTACAAGTGGCAATTTAAATAATGAAGCCAACCCTTGATGGTTGGCTTCATTGCTTTTAGGGGTGGTTAAAAGACAAGAAATTACAAGGTCATTACGATACGGCCTGTAATTTCGCCTTTTTCCATATCGGCGAAGATTTCATTAATATCGTCTAAGGATTTTTCTGCGATAATCGCTTTTACCTTGCCGCGTGCGGCAAATTCCAAGCATTCTTCCAGATCTTTACGAGTACCGACGATGGAGCCAACGACACTGACGCCATTGAGGACGGTGTTGAAAATAGGCAATGGCATGTCTTCTGGTGGCAAACCAACCAAGACACATTTACCGCCACGTCGAACCACGTCATAACTTTGTCTGAAGCCCGCTTTACTAACGGCTGTACAAACGGTGGCATGAACACCTGAGGTTGTTTCTAAAATCTCTTTAACAACATCGTCAGTTTTGAAATCAAAGAAATATTCTGCACCGAGTGACATGGACAGCTCGCGTTTCGCAGTGCCCGTATCGACAGCGACTACTCGAAATCCCATAGCAACGGCGTATTGCACCGCTAAATGGCCTAGACCGCCAATACCAAACAGAGCCACCCAATCGCCTGGCTTCGCACCGGACACTTTGAGCGCTTTGTAAGTAGTTACACCAGCACAGAATAAAGGTGCCGCTTCAACATAACCTAAACCTTCTGGAACTTTAACGACATATTCTGCATGAGCCGCACAAAATTCAGCGTAGCTGCCATCAACAGAGTAACCTGCATTTTGTTGTGAAAGACACAAGTTTTCGTTACCTGTTAAACAATATTCACAATGTCCGCAGGCACTGTACAACCAAGGAATACCGACTCGATCCCCCAAGGCTAAATGCTTTACTGCACTGCCGACTTCGACTATCTCACCAACACCTTCGTGACCCGGAATAAAGGGCAGTGTCGGTTTAACAGGCCAATCTCCATGACAAGCATGTAAATCCGTATGGCACACACCGCAAGCATGAATTTTGACGAGAACTTGATGTGGTTCAATCTTGGGTTTAACAACATCCTCAATTTTTAGAATGGCACCAAACTTACTGGCTACAGCTGCTTTCATAACAAACTCCATCTTTTATTTTTTTGTGCTGTTTAGGACAGCGTTATATTTAAGAACACTTTCGTTTGCTTCTTTACTTTAAAAGTAACCAAATAAAAAACTTATCCATCAGTCCAATATGTTTGCATTACAGTATAATTTACATTTTAAACTAGGTTTTTTTGCTTTTTTAATCTGATAACTTTTTGTTTTTAATCAGCTTTTATTTTTGTTGGATAGACTTTCTCTAAGCGAGCTAATCCAACCGCCGAACTTATGCATCACTGTGCTGCCTTTACCGAGTAGCTCATGCATCTCTTCTTCAAATCGAGATTGCTTGCTTTCCTCAGGTTCCGGTAGTGGTGGTAAAATGTGTGCGAAATAGGTTTTGTCGAGCAAGCGATGCAGCAGGCGTTCACCCATAAATGGCTTGCCACTATTGAGTGCTCTGGCGCCTTTAATCAAGTTACGAATATCGTACTGAGTCGGGCTAATATCAGGCACTTGTTTAGGAATGTTCAGTAGTTTATAAACCCCAATACGAGCCGTACGAATGGACGCTTCCATGGTGAAAATAATGTCGTTGCGTGTTTCTACAAACTGTCCAATTAAACCTAAATTAGTGCAACCTTCTGGCACAGCATGAGGGCGATCGCCAGCCGCTCGGGTCATAAATTGAGCCGTAATATAAGGCATGAGTGCGAGGCGAATTTTGGTATTGGCAACAATCACATCAAGCTGGTCTTCAATATTTAGGTGATAACAAAGCTCGGTGAGGATTTCTTTGCCAGTGCATTGCGCCATGGTTTTGTGGATACGATTACCTGGTTTATCCATCAATAAGCCATATACCCAAAGAACCAATGTATCGTCTGGTTGGTCTGGGAAATGTGGCTGACGGTTACAGGTAACGCTCATTAGCCAGTTTGAATCGGTAATCGTGATGATGCCGCCAGTGACAGAGCGACCAGAATACGGATCATTTACGGACAAAGTTTTCAGCTTGTCGATAAGAGGAGAAGGTTTACAAGTGAGTGTGGCCGATTCCCAGATGGATTTATCCACATCACCGTAGAATTTTTCTGGCTTGCCGAATACTGGCGATTTTTTTGCCAAATTTTTCCATAAGGTCCAGCCGCTGTTTTCACCCGGATCATGCTTGTCGCAAGTGAGCTCTGGCACGTTTTCCATATCGCCATAAGCCGTGTGTTCCGTCATTGATCCCGTTAGCGTAAAGACCAAATCGCCAAGCCCGACATTAATATGTTTGGCTTCTTCTTTGCCTTCTTTGATGACAACCGCTCGAATACCGGTGACGGTTTTTTTATCGCCAGAGAAGTTGATATCAAGGTCTTCCACCCGAGTGCCAAACTGAAAGGTCACACCTTTCTCGCGCAGCATATCTGCCAGCGGTTTAATAAAGGTATCGTATTGATTATACTTAGGAAAAACCAATGCCGACATATCAGCAAAACCATCGATAGAGTCTAGGAAACGATGCAAATACAGTTTGGTTTCTAATAGGCTGTGGCAATTTTTGAAGGCAAACATGGAGCGGAAAAGGAACCAAAAGTTTGTTTTTAAGAAACCTTCACTGAAATAATCTTCGATACTGATGTCGTCTAATTCTTCCTTACGTTTTAGCATCAAACGAATCAGTTCCCATTGCTGGGATTTACTCAGACCAAAGTCCTTCGCGTCCAACAATTCGCCACATTTGTGCATTAAACGCGCTGCGGAATAGTTGGGATCGTTGTCATTAATAAGACGGTATTCATCCAGAATGGAATAGCTTTCTGGCAACTCGACTGCAGGTACATCTTGAAACAAATCCCACAGAGTGTCGTAGTTCCAATTCATCTCACGACCGCCACGGATGATATAACCTTCTTCAGGATTACCCGCACCATCCATAGAGCCGCCTTCCACAGTCATTTCTTCTAAAATGGTGATGTTTTCAGCCGGCATATGAGCGTCACGAAGCAGATAAAAAGCCGCCGCAAGGCCGCCGATGCCACTGCCAACAATCCACGCTTTACGATTTTGAATACCTGGAGTTGGCAAAGTTGTGTGGCGAGCATAAGGCGCAATAAAATCGCAAGGCGGTAAGGTGTTTAACGCTTGGTGATGCCAATAATCGCGGGTGCTATCAGGTTCATGTTCGAATCCTTCTGGGGCAGTGGTAGAAATAGTAAACGTCGAAATGTCTTTATGACTCATCACATTTTTCCCTTCTTTAGACGCATTAGACGAAATGCTATGAGGTCATAGTGGCACAGAAGAAGACGGTGGAAACTGCGTTAGATCAAGGATTGCGTCTTAATTTTCTATAAGAAAAAGAGGTGTTGTAAAAGAGTCTCTACTTATTGCAGTAAATATGCAGTCTAAGTGCATCTCCTGAAATACGGTTGTTTTTAGTCGTGTCATCGCCAACTATGTATGTAGGAACACGAAATAAAAGAAACGTTAACTAGAACAATTTAGCTTAGGAGGAAAATATGCAAAATCAAACTGCACATGCCCACCACATTACAGACATTATTAAAGTAATGAACGGCGGTATTGAATTCTACCAAGAAGCGAAAACCAAACTAGATGACAGTACTTACAACGCTTTTTTTGATCGCATGATTGGTGCTAAAACGGAGGCTGTTACAGAGCTACAACCATTCGCTATCGATCAGCAAGGTGAAGTAGAAACTGATACTAATAATTTAGTAAAAGCGCGTCAGGCTTATACTAAATTAATATCTAAAATCTCCAGTGAATCCACTGCTTTTACTTATGTTGACCAGCTAGAAGAAGTGGAAGATAAGGTACTTGAAGAGCTCGACCTCGCGTTAGAACGAAACCAAACGCAAGACTGTGAAGTTACTCTACGCCGCGTTAAAGTCAGAATGAAAGAGTGCCATGACGAAATGAAAGCTCTGCAAGTAGCAGCTCAGCATTAACAGTTTGTACTTGAAACAAACTGTATTTTCCAAAATAGCAGCGTCTTATTTCGCCGATTAGTATCCGTTTTTTAAAACGAGACCAAGGTGAAAATTAAGCAAAATAGTCGCTGAATACTGCTTTAATTTAAAAGCCAGCATTGACAGATTAGGGGTCAATGCTGGCTTTTTTGTGTCTATTTAACGGGTTCACTTATGGTGATTAATGTTTAGACATCTAATCATTTATTGCAATTATTGTCGGCTTTTGTCAAAGTATACATAGAGGAGGAGCCTTTATGACCAATTCACAAAAGACGGCAACGGGTGCAATTTTGCTACCGGTATTTATTCCAACCGTTATCGTTACCCTATTTCTTATCGTTGGAACTCTAAGTAATCCAGAGCTTGCAGGGGAAGTATTTCAAAGCGCATTGGCTTGGGTGACTAAGACCTTCGGCTGGTTCTATATGCTGGCTACCGCGATTTTTCTCGTATTTCTTGTTTGTATCGGATTCAGTCGTTGGGGCAATATTCGTTTAGGCCCAGACCACGGAGACCCGGAATACAGTTTTCCGGCTTGGTTTGCGATGCTATTTTCCGCGGGTTACGGTATTGCTTTATTGTTCTTTGGCGTTGCTGAACCTGTCTTGCACTTTTCCCAACCACCTAATGCAACCGCCGAGACAATCGGTGCTGCTCGCGAAGCCATGCAAATTGCCTACTTCCATTGGGGTTTACATATTTGGGGTATTTACGGCCTGATGGGGCTTGTGCTCGCCTATTTTGCTTTTCGTCATGGTTTGCCGCTAGCGGTACGTTCGGCGCTTTACCCTCTGATTGGTGATCGTATTTATGGTCCTATTGGTCATATTGTCGATGTGTTTGCCATTCTCGGTACCTTATTTGGTTTGGCGACCACACTTGGGTTATCGGTTACACAAATTAATGCGGGTTTGCATTATCTTTGGGAAGACATTCCGATTAATACCACGGTGCAAATCACCGCCATTGGCTTAATCACGTTAGCCGCGATTGGTTCTGTGGTTGCGGGTATGGATAAAGGGGTGAAAAACCTTTCGATTTTGAATATGGGACTGGCTGTATTCATTATGGTGATTGTGTTTTTCGTTGGCCCAAGTATTCACATTCTTGATGCCTTCGTACAAAACACCGGCTCGTATCTGAGTAACATTGTTGAGCGTACCTTCAATCTACAGGCTTATACGCAAAGTGATTGGATTGGTAACTGGACGCTGTTCATCTTCGCGTGGACTATCGCTTGGGCGCCGTTCGTCGGTTTGTTTATTGCCAAGATCAGCCGTGGTCGTACTATCCGTCAGTTTATTTTTGGCGTGCTTGCAGTTCCGACATTATTTACCTTCCTATGGTTTGCTATCTTTGGTGATACCGCTCTGTATTTGATTATGGAACAGGGCAAGGATGTATTGATCGGCGAAGTTCAAGCGGATCACTCAGTTGCATTATTTCAGTTCTATGACTTGTTACCTTGGTCTACTTTTTTATCTGTGATCACGGTATTTTTGATAATTACCTTCTTTGTTACCTCTTCGGACTCGGGTTCATTAGTGGTCGATTCATTAGCTTCTGGTGGCGCACTAGAAACGCCAGTTTGGCAGCGTGTCTTTTGGGCGTCTCTTGAAGGTATCATTGCCGCAACCTTATTGTTGGCTGGTGGCTTAGGCGCACTGCAAACCATGAGTATTCTGGCTGCTTTGCCTTTTGCCATCATCATGTTGATTGCAGCACTTGGTTTATGGCGAGCCTTGGTAATCGAGGGTCATCGTGGGGCAGCCGTGGAGGCAGCAGCAACTCCAGGTCGAGCTTTCAGTAATGAAGGCAGCTGGCGCAAACGTTTAAGCACCTTGTTTAAGTTTCCTGGCGAAGCCAAGGTGACGCACTTTATTAAAGACGTAGTTGAACCGGCGATGGAAGAAGTTCAAAAAGAGCTGGCGATTCATGGGTGGAAAGCCAATATCACCAGAGAAGAAAACGGCGTAACTTTCCAGCTAGAGCGTGACGAAAAATTAGACTTCTATTACCAAGTTGTAGCGACGGAACATGAGATACCAGAGGCGCACAGTGAGAACTCCAAATACGATACCCATTGGCAAGCGGATGTGTATATTCGCAATGGTGCTCTGGGTTATGAACTATATGGCTGTAGTCAAGATGAAGTCATTCGAGACCTGATCGATCAGCTAGAGCAGTACTTCAACTTTGTTGATGCCGCGCCAGGGCAATTGCCTTGGAATACGGTTTCTTAGACATAGATCTAGTAAAAAAGAGCTAAGCAAAAAGCCAGTATTGACTCAACAAGAGTGAATGCTGGCTTTTTCATTGGCTTCACTTTAGCCTGCTATGCGAGCCAAAATGTTATCTTTGAACCAAAAGCGGTGTATTAGTGCCATTGCTATGTGGCCTATCATTAATCCTGCCAGTAGCCATGAAAGAGGGCTGTGTAATAGATCGGCAGGAGCAACCATCCACGCAATATGACGTTCTGCTGCAGGCAGCATGGTCATGCCATATAAACGTATTTCATAGCCCTCACCATACTGACGTAGTAGTGCAAAGGCAGGTAGAAAAAGCAGTAACATATAAAAGGCCATATGTACCAAACTTGCAATCCTTCCACCTAACCCTGGCGCTTTTGGTGGGCGTTGTTTTCTGTTTAGCCATGTCCAATATAAACGAACAAGGGTGACGACCAGAATCAGCAAACCTAGTGACCCATGTGGGCCTATGCTGTCTAAGAATAATGTAACTGTATTTTTTCCTGTTCCTCGCCAAGCTAGTACTACAGAGAATTGTAATATGACGAGGGCTGCGGTAAGCCAATGTAACGTACGGCTGACTCTTCCGTAGTAATTTTGACTGTCTCGCCATTTTGTATCACTTTGATTTATGATGCCTGTGTTTTCTATATGAAACGTCATTGAATCTAGAGCTCCCTAATTTTTTAACCTTGTCCTGAAGTTTGTAACTCATGCTAGCGGTTAAAAAGCTTTGTATAAAAGAGCTTGATTATAACGATAATTGTTATCATTTGAAGGCGTTTGTTGTGGAAATTATGACACTAAAACGAGAGTCTAATGAAAATTAGGCTCTCGTTTTAGTGTTTTGAAAGGATGGCAGAGCTAGCTAACTACCGATTCAGGCACGATGACGCTTAAAGATTGAGGTCTGACGACCACTTCTAGCTTCTCTGCTTCACGCTCTTCGCCATCCACTACATAGTGACCAACTTGGCTTATATCCACTGTGACACGCTGTGCAGAACGGTGAAAGATCCCATTGTTGCCTTCAGGGCTATTGCTGTCTTCTGGTAATTCGCTGTCTTCGTTTCTGTCACCCATACCTAGCATGGCTAATTCTGCTAAGTTTAATATTTGCATGCGTTCTGGGTCTAACCAAGTTAAATCCAATTCGCCATCCATGATATTCGGCACACCTTTACCTTGTGCTAACAAAGTGGTGATTGGCGCTGCGTTAGCAATGGTTAAACTCGGAGTTTTGATGGTAAACGGCTCTTCGTTATTGAGCTGCACAGTAAACTCATAGACATCGTTTTGTCCGATGGCTTCCCATAAACCTTTCAAATAGGCAAGTTGCCCGCTAG
This sequence comes from Marinomonas polaris DSM 16579, assembly GCF_900129155.1. GTDB lineage: Bacteria > Pseudomonadota > Gammaproteobacteria > Pseudomonadales > Marinomonadaceae > Marinomonas > Marinomonas polaris. Next base: position 113,711 of record NZ_FQVF01000004.1, on the reverse strand, counting down.
TGTTCTTTTTACTACGATCGGCTTTTTCAATCATTTGTTGTTCAAAGCCAACACCAGCCAGTAATAGCATTAATTCGCCATTGCAGGTTGCGGTGTCGATGCGTTGCTCGCAGCCGTCGATCAAATTCAAGCAGATCGTTTCCAGTGGGGCGATTTTCGACATAGTGCCGCACAATACATGGCTTAACGCGTTAGCGGTTCCAAATGGAATAATGCCCAACTTGATATTTGTGCCTACCATTGCGGCAGCAACCTCGGTGACGGTGCCATCGCCACCGCAGGCAATGATCATATCTGGTGAGGCTTTGACAGCTTCTTTGGCTAGATCAGTACCGTTTATTTCCGGTGTTGTTGTTTTTACCGTGATATCAAAATAGGCAGATAAGTAACGCAAGATCAGATCTTGTTGCTCTTCCCATTGGCGCGTACCAGACACTGGGTTGGCGATTAACCAAGCCGAGTTATGAACCACTAGCAGCTTATTATCCAAAGCACGTTTCAAATACTTAAACTGGCGCTTATTCAAACGAGCTGTTTGGCGTATTTCACGTATTTTATCCATGATATCGCTGGGTGACGATTTTGGATTCTGGCTGAGCAAATACGCCGCCATCATAAACACCGAGCGGCCACGGCCCAAAGCACAATGCACGACAACGGAACGTCCCGTTTTACGATGCGTATGTATCCAGTTTAGCGCACGATGTATTTGGGTATCGGAGGGAACTGAATGGTCAAGAATAGGGACGTTCAAATAATCCACATCGGCTTGGTATGACATCCAATTCAAAGAGCTGAATTCAGCCGTTACATCTAATACTGCACTGATGTTCTCGCTTTTGATTTGGTGAATATCAGAAGGAAACAAACGTCTCGCAAGGTATAAACCTTCATCTATTTTTTGTAACGCAGGAACAGAGTCTGTGCTTCTCGCCCAGCTGTTATAAAGTTGTGTGCTCCATAAAAATGGCATAAAGACCCAACGAACATACATGGGTACTGTGCCATCGGAGCGTTTGCGAAAAATGGTGGGTTTGTTAAGAAGGTAGGCAAGGCTGACAGTGAAAAAAGACAGGGCGAACCATGCCCAAGCTAGCTGAAAGTAGACATTGTTGGTCATAATAACCAACAAAATAAAGACAGCGGTGACCAATAAATAGTAGTTTGGTTTAAACAATACAACTCTCCTAGAGTCCAGCCATAGTCTAAACAGAGTAACACACCACCTTTTAAAATAAAGGAAGAGGATTGTGAGAATGCTGTAAAATAATCCTAATATATTTATTAAAGCTTCATTTTTGTATTTCTTTTAAGAGACTTTTGGATACTTCCAAACCGGCTGGAATATCGACAAAAAGGTTAAACTCTTTTTTCGAACTTTTCTCCAATTCAATCAGTAGCATTATTGCACTGTCGGCGAGCTCTACACCTTTGGCAAGTAAAAAATCACCGTGATGATTTCTTAAGTCTCGAGATAGTATCATCCCTGCCGTAAGCTGCTGAGAAGCAACACAATGATCATCGATAGAGTGTTCGATTTTCTGTGTAGATAAACAAGACTTTAGTGCTTCAACGGCACTGGTGGAGTAATAAGTGCCTGATTTTGAAATCAAATAGTCCATAGCATCTTGGTGTGACAATGTGGTTTCCCACATGCGCCCTGTGATTAGCTCAACATAGTCATTGGCGACGGTTAATATTTGCGCCGACTTTGGAATGGACGCCTCTTTCTCTCCTCTTGGGTAGCCTTCACCGTTTAGGTACTCCTTATGATGAAGAATAATGTCTGCGACCGGAACTAAAGGGCGAATATTTTTCAGTAATGTCGCTCCTTTCAATGGATACTGTTTGTACTCGTGTTTTTGTTCTTCTGATAACAAAACATAAGGGGTAAAAAGCAATTCATCAGCGAAGCTCATTTGGCTCATATAGCGCATTTTTGCCGCTCTGGTAAGATGAATTAGCTCTCTTTGGGGTAAGTTTAATAACTCTGCCATGTCGGTTACTAAGCTGATTATATCGGGTACATCCACGCTCGATCTTGGCGTACGCATGTCTAAAAGATTGGCAAATAAATCGATCGTATTTTTATAGTTTTCTTGTAATGCTGCATTGATCTCAATGATTTTTTGCGTACGTTCTTTTACTGTTGCTTCTAATGTTTCATTCATTGCGGTGAGTTTTTCGTTCTGCGAAGTAACCAAAGACTGTAAGTGCTCATTTCTTTTCTTGAGGTTTATGGTGACAAAAGCATCGTGGACCAGCGTTTGTAGCTTTTCATCGTCCCATGGTTTTTCAACATAATGAGAAATTCTACCTAAATTTATCGCATCGGAAATGGCTTCCATATCCGCATAGCCAGTTAATAAGATCCGTATTGTATTTGGATGTTTTTCTGCTGCAATGGCCAAAAATTCAGGTCCTGTCATCTCTGGCATACGAGCATCTGAAACAATCACATCAATGGCTTGCTCTTTTAAAACCTCAAGACCTTCTTGGCCGCTATTAGCAATAAATACATCACAGTTAGCCTTACGAAATAAGCGTTTTAAAGAAGACAATACGTTCTTTTCGTCATCAACTAATAATAAGCTAGGACGGGTTTCCATCGCGTCTAGATTTGATGCATCGTTGCTCATTTTATACCCTCCATTGATCTGGTTGAGCGGGCGCCTTCATAAGGTAGCCAAATACTAAACTCCGTGCCTTTGCCCAGTTCACTTGTTACATCAATCGTGCCTTGGTGGTCTTCAATTATGCCATAGGAAATCGATAGCCCTAACCCTGTACCGACACCAACTTCTTTGGTGGTAAAAAATGGATTAAAGATAGATTTCAAATTCTGTTTATCAATACCGCTACCGTTATCTGATACTTTAATTCTTGCACCGTCAGCGCTTTCGGCGAGATGTATGGTTAGTTCCCCGTGCTCATTCATAGCATGGGAAGCGTTGACAAATAAATTCAAAAACACCTGCAAAAGCTCACCGCTATTTCCCAAGATCGGCTGCACTTCTTCAATTTGCTTTTTCACTACACCCTTAAACTTTAGTTCATTACTGGCAAGTTTTAATGCTTCATCGATAATTTGATTGAGGTGGCAGAATTCTTTTTGATGATCCGACTGACGAGAGAAGCGTTTTAAGCCGCCAACGATATCGATAATTCGTTTTACGCCCTGTTGTGACTCATTTAATAGGTTTTGTGTATCTTCTATTAAGAAATTCATATCGACATCGTTCCATGCCTTATCGAGTGCTTTTGCCGCATTTTTTATGTTTTCATCAGTGGACTTGATCGATTCATCTGTCAGGGTTTTAGACGTTTCGACATACTCGATAAAGTCAGCAATATAGCCGCCCAAAGAACTTATATTACTTTTGATAAAGCCCATTGGATTATTTATTTCGTGAGCAATCCCTGCTGATAACTGGCCTACAGTCGCCATCTTTTCGGACTGAACAAGTTTCTGTTGTGTTTCTTTTAAGGCTTCATTGGCACTGGTGATTTCCTCATAACTCGTTAACAATTTATCTTCCTGATATCTGTGTTCCAGAATGATCGCGAGCTGTTTGAAGCCTGTTTCAAATACATTGAAAACTTGGGTTTGTTTGTCTGTCAGCCCTTGGCTAAACAAAAAAACGATGCCGCAAAGATGATCTAGGCTAATGATTGGCAGAGCTATGACGGTATCAATGTTTTTCTCGTCGATAACTAAGTCTATTATTTGTAGATGTGTTGCTTTTCTTTCACGAATGAGCGGCTCTATCTCAGCAATGATATTTCCCACTTCATCACTTTCTATTTCTAATGGCTGCCCTTCATGTTGATCAGGGTTTTTAAGTAGCGGAGAGTGAAAATCAGATTGATTATTATCAAAGGGAAAGTGCGCAAACGTAGCAAAGGAAATGTTACTTAAACGCATCATATCGTTGACAATCTTGGGTAGAAAATCACGAAGGCGTAGCCTTTCCAAACCATAACGACCGATGTGGTTAAGAAACTTATTTTCCTGCACCGCTGAGTGAAGAGAATTGACACTTTCTTTCAACGCGATATTAGCAAAATGAAGCTCTCTGCTTTTTTGCTCAAGTATAGATTCTGCTTGTTTACGTGCTTTACGTTCTCGCTGAAAAGCCGCTTCGTATTCCATAGGTATCTCCGGATCTAGATTCGCTCTACGAGTAAAGAGCAATGATCTGCCCCTTCATTCATACAGCAAGTATGTTTAATGATAACGGGAGTACCAAAGCTTTCAGCGGCTTGATGTACAAGACCTATGGCCAATAAACACATTTTACGAGGTGATTGATAATAAAGAGTGACGCCGTTTTCATGTTTTTCAGTAACAAGAATTTTCGGTGTTAACGCATCTGGATACAGCTTATGAACTTCCACATGAATCACTGAATCCACAGCGCCAAGCAGCGACCAAAGATCAGGAAAATTCATCATTACAGGAGGCAAGCTGTGTGCTAAGCCCTTGTATAGATAACGGCCAAATGCCTCAACTAGATCTGGAACCGGGACCGAGCTGTATTCTGACAAAGCAACAACAAGGGATAAAATCTCTTGGTCGTCGTAATTGTTTGCACTGGTATAAATACCGCCACTGGGCAAATCACATTTTTCCAGTAACGTTTCCCAACATTCCATACCAAATTGGTCTTCGATCATTTCTTGAAAGTGAGTAAAAACGGCGCCTTTCATGACTCTTGTCCTGTCTCTTTGTGTTAGTAATAGAGTAGACAAAAAATGCAAAAACTCTTACAGGCAATTGGTTTAGGTGCGTAATTTTTTGTTGGACGTTAAGGTGCTTAACGTAATGAAAACAGGCGTTTCATATGATTTTGTGGGGATTTAGCATTGTTCTGGAGGTATATAGGAAGGGAAACGTACCGAGCCAGATACATAAAGTATCTATCTGGCTCTGGGTGTTTTAGAGGCTATGTTTAACTACTAACAATTAGATCGTTCAAGGCTTTGGAAATCAGATCTTTTTTCACCAAGGTACGTTTAACTGGTTTATCAAACCAAAAATCCATTGGTTGATCAAAACCGATGCCGTGCATGTAGTTGTAGAGCGCTTTACGCAGTCCGTCACCCAGCATGTCATGATCTGTGCCGGTTGGATCAGTGAAATCCACGTCGTTTTCTGCGAACAAAATATCGGGGCGTTCCGCGAGAGTGATGCCGTATTCTTCCGGATTAATACCAATCGGGCTGTGTGCAGTGGCTGCGAATCTGTGCCAGAAGGCCGATTGGAAACATTCTTGAGCCATCATCTGACGCACCATTTCTAGGGCATCAATGGTTTCTTGCTCGGTTTGTGTTGGGAAGCCATACATCAGGTAGGAATGAACCAGAATACCCGCATCGCTGAAGGCTTTGGTTACACGTGCCACTTGCTCGACGCTCACGCCTTTTTTCATCAGTTTTAGCAATCTATCAGACGCTACTTCAAGACCGCCGCTTACAGCGATACAACCAGAATCCGCTAAAAGCTGACAACGCTCTGGCGTAAACGTCTTTTCAAAACGAATATTGCCCCACCAGCTGATTACCACGCCTCGTTCGATTAAACGTCTTGCTAAAGCAAACAAGGCTTTTGGCGGAGCTGCTTCATCGACAAAGTGGAAACCGGTCTGTCCGGTTTCTTCGATCAATTCTTCTATACGATCCACCAGAATATCAGCACCTGCGGCATCGTAGCGATCAATGTAATCCAGCGTCACATCACAAAAGCTACATTTACGCCAGTAACAACCGTGAGCAATGGTCAGCTTGTTCCAGCGGCCATCGCTCCAGATGCGGTGCATCGGGTTGAGCATCTCACACAAGGACAAGTATTCGGTTAAAGGCAAACCATCGTAAATAGGCGTGCCGACATCTGTTTGGGGAATATCGTGCAGCTCCGCGTTTTCATTATAGTGAACGTATGATTCGCCGTTCTCGTCTTCTGAGAGGAAGTAAGTACGTACTAACTCATCTATTTTGCGCTTGCCGTCAAAGAATTCCAGCAAGGTCATAAAAGGGCGTTCACCATCATCCAGACAGATAAAATCGACAAACTCAAACACGCGAGGATCTTTTAGCGCACGCAGCTCGGTATTAATAAAACCACCGCCCAATACAACAGGGAGATCAGGATTGATGGCTTTACAAGTTTGTGCAATACGTAGCGCACCCAGCATATTACCGGGGAAAGGCACGGTTAACGCCACGACGCTGGGTTGAGTTTCTTCCAGATATTGCTCGACCAACTGCTCTAGAATCTCAGAGCTAAAACTCGGTTCGCCCATCAGCGTATTGTAGAGGTCATCAAAGCTTGGGTTGGCCGCCGCCAAACGCTCGCCATAACGGCTCACTTCAAAATACGGGTCAACGCCTTGAGTAATCACCGCGGACAAATCATTAATAAACAATGTAGCGAGATACTTGGCTTTATCCTGTACGCCAAGATTACCAAAGGCGGTTTTGAGTATATCGCCGGAAACTTCTTCCATCTGAGCGATGGCATCGAAGGCTGGGCCTTCTGGCAAGAAACGACGAGAGATAATTCGCAACGCAAGGCTGGAATCTTTGCCCTGTAAAAAGCGAATCGCAGGTTCGACGCAAAGACGATAACGATCGAACTCTGCCAAAAAGATAAAGATGGCATCAGGCAATTCGTCGTCTTCAAATGACTCGAAGTTCTCTTCCACATGCTGACGGATAATATCCAGCGCAGGCGCTGTCATCATCTCAAGAAAAAGCTCAATAGCAGGGTCTCGCTGCACCGCCTCATAGCCCCGAGAGCGCAAAAAGCCAGTCAAATACGCCGTCGCTGGATACGGCGTATTCAGTTGCGTCATGGGTGGGGTCATCAGAAGAACGGTCATAGCCTGCCTTTAAAGTAAAACCTAATCATAATCTGGCGGATTCTAGCACTTAAAGAAGAGTAGAACCCTTAAAAAATGATGTGCTTGCGGTGATCAATAAGCTGGATATGGAATGATTTTGGTAACATTAATCATTCAAAATGAAGGAAACCGAGTTTAGACGGTAGTTTTTTCATCTGACCCTGATGGAGCCTTATGTTAGAGTACGCGCCGTTACAGGTTGCTGGCGTGATGTCAGCAATAATAGGGAAGTCAGTGCAACTCTGACGCTGCCCCCGCAACGGTAAAAAAGTCAAACTTTGCCAACAAGCCACTGTGGTTCACCATGGGAAGGCGGCAAAGCCTGCATTCGCAACTTTTGAGTCCGGAGACCTGCCTGTAACTGGGGGTTCTGCGTAAGTTGGAACCAAATGTCACCACTGTGCGGGCGTGCTCAGTGCAACAGTAGACTTTATTATGAAAACTCAATGTATTTCCCCAGCGTTCACGAGAACCCTCGTGGCGTTTAGTGTTGTGTCCGCCGTTTCGGCTCACGCAGAGACAACAGCAGATTCATCGTCGACCTTATCGCCTTTGGTGGTTACAGCAACATCTACTTCGGTCAGTGTGGCGGATTCGCTGTCATCTGTTACGGTTATCAATCGTGAAGAAATCAAAGCTCAGCAAGCGCAAGAAATAAGCGAGCTACTAGCGGCGCAGCCGGGTGTAGATATCAGCTCGAATGGCGGTTACGGAAAGACCACTAGTGTTTATATGCGCGGTGCTAGTGCAGAATCTACTAAGTTTTTGCTCGATGGTATTCCTTTGTATTCTGCGACATCCGGTGGCGCGCCATTTGAAAATATTCCGACATCTTTGATTGATCGTCTAGAGATCGTTAGAGGTCCTAAAGCTACTTTGTATGGCGCCGATGCGGTAGGCGGCGTGATTCAAGCGTTTTTGCCAGAAGCCGATGATGATGCGCACATGAATGTATCTGTAGGTGGTGGCTCGTTTAATACAAAAACTATCGATGCGACCGTGTCTGGTTCCAGTGATAACACGCAATACCTTTTGTCAGCAGGCAAGTTTGAAACCGACGGTGATATTGTTAAAGAAGGTGAGGGAGCTCAGGGCTACCGCAACGAAAATATATTGCTCAATGTTGGACATGATTTTAGCAGTGGTGCGCGCATCAGTGGTTTGATTATGAATAGTGAAGGGCGAAATCACTATGTCGGTGACGAAAATGATTACCAAGTGCAGGTGATCGGGTTGAGCGTCAGCCTTCCAGTAACGGAAAATTGGGATACAGAGCTGAAATTGTCTCAGACTCGCAACGACAGCAAAACCATTTCTTCAGAGGATAAGTACAACACTAAAACTCAAACTGCTCGTTGGAGCAACACTATTTCGGCAGGTGAACATGAGTTTGTGTTGGGAGCTGAAACCTCTGAAGACAAGGTCGACGTCACCAGCTACCAAGCACCTGATCGCAGTAATAATGCGGTGTTTGCCCAGTCTCAGTTTGATTTTGGGGCAACCAATTTGCAACTTAATATTCGTCAAGATCATAACAGTGCTTATGGTGATTCGACGACAGGCGGTGTGGCTGTTGGTTACAAGCTTGATGGTATACATACTCTACGTGCAAGCTACGGGACCGCTTTCGAAGCGCCAACGTTTAACGATTTATACTATCCAAGCAGCGGTGACCCAACACTCAAAGCGACGAAATCTAAAACTGTAGAACTGGGCGTTCGTGCCGATTATGACAATATGTACTGGGACGCTGCGGTGTTTGATGCATCCTATGGCGATATGGTTATCTGGTCTAATTACACAGGGTCTTGGGCGGCTTACAATGTGGATTCTAAAGTCCAAGGTGTTGAGCTGTCTTCAGGCCTAACATTAGAGCAATGGCAGTTAAAAGCGGCATTAACGTGGCTAGACGCAAAAGATGACGATACGGGTTTTCAGTTGCCTAAACGTGCCAAACGCAGTGCCCGTTTAAGTGCAGATCGCTTATTTGAAAAAGGACGGGTTGGTGTGACATTAATCGGAGCGGATGGTCGAGCTACAACATTGGGCAGCTCTGAAACGTTGGCAGGCTATGTGACGATGAATTTGCGCGCTAGTTATGACTTTGCCGCTGATTGGAACGCTGAACTTAGTGTCAAAAACGCCCTTGATAAAGAGTACCAAACGGCAAAAGGCTACTTTAGTCCGGGTCGTGGCGTGTTCTTAACCCTTAACTATTCGGCATTTTAATGGCTAACCCGATGCGTAGTTTGTTGTCAATATCGGCTTTATTGCTAAGTGGTTGGGCATTCGTGTCCAACGCGTTGGCTGATCCTATCTGTGTGGTGGATGATCGCGGGCGAGATGTCTGTATTGATCATGCGGCAATGCGCATCGCGGCGTTATCACCTGGCGCCACCGAGCTGATTTATGCTGCTGGCGCGGGGGATAATGTGGTTGCGGTGGTGTCTTATAGTGATTACCCAGAAGCTGCAAAAAGCGTTACCTCAGTGGGCAGTCATACGCGCTTAGATTTAGAGCGTTTGATCAGCCTACAGCCCGATTTAATACTGGCTTGGGGAACCGGTAATCCAACCGAGCAAATCGAAACACTAGAACGCTTGGGGCTACCTGTATATTACGTAGAGCCCCATGAGTTCGAAGACATTGCTCGTAATATCGACAACTTGGGCGCACTAGCTGGCACCTCACAACGAGCCAAGGAAGAAGCAAAGCGCTTTCGTACTGGCATTGATGTTTTGCACGAACGTTATAAACAGGCCCCTCGGGTCAAAACCTTTTATCAAGTTTGGGATGAACCGCTAATGACGATGAATGGCAGCCATTATATTAGCAAGGTGGTCGACTTATGTGGCGGCGATAATGTGTTTGCGGATTCGCCGCGTTTGATTCCTCGCCTGAGCCAAGAGGCGGTATTACTGAAAAATCCTGAAGCCATCATCGCAGGAGGTATGGGCGAACGAAACGCCAACTGGCTTGAAAAATGGCGAGTGTTTGCCGATTTGTTAGCTACGCAAAAAGACAATCTGTTTTTTGTGCCGCCATCGTTGATTCAGCGGCCAACGCCGCGATTATTAGAAGGTGCACAAATACTCTGTGAAAAACTGGATATTGCCCGTGCTCGACGCTAAGACTCGCCACCCGACAAACCGGCGCTCGTTGATATTGCCGCTTGGGATATTAATGTGTGTGTCGATGCTTAGTGTCGTGTTTGCGATCACCCAAGGCAGCGTCAACTTATCGCCTTATGCTGTTTGGCAGGCTTTGCTTGGGCAAGGCTCGGGTCTTAATCAAACTCTCGTATTAGAGCTGCGCTTGCCTCGTGTTATGGCGGCGTTTGCTACGGGCGGTTTGTTGGCAGTGGCGGGAGCTTTGATGCAGATCCTCCTTCGTAACCCATTGGCAGATCCTTATGTGTTGGGGATTTCAGGTGGCGCATCTGTGGCAGCGCTGGCGGCGATTTTGCTTGGAATCAGCGGTTTTTTGATGTCAGGCATGGCGTTTCTCGGCGCGGTTTTATCTACTTTATTGGTATTTGGTTTATCTGCTCGCTTGGGTAATACGGCGACTATGCGGTTGTTACTAACTGGCGTGGTGATTGCTGCAGGTTGGGGTGCGTTGATTACGCTTATGTTGGCCCTCGCGCCGCCCCATAAAATCCCTGGTATGTTGTATTGGTTGATGGGCGATTTATCCTACGCCAGCACGCCATGGTTAGCTTGGCTGGTATTGGTTCCGACCTGCTTGATTTTAATGCCGCTCGGGCGCAGCCTCAATGTGTTGGCTCGTGGGCCTTTGCAAGCAGCGGCACTTGGCGTGAATGTGAAAAGCCTCGAACGCTTTGTTTTTTTGTTAGCCAGTCTACTGACCGCGATTGCAGTGACAACGGCTGGTAGCGTTGGTTTTGTTGGTTTGGTTATTCCACACATGCTGCGTATGGTTCTGGGCAATGACCAGCGACTGATTCTGCCCGCGAGTGCTCTAGCTGGCGGTTGTTTGGTAACACTTGCAGATACCTTGGCACGTACCGTTATTGCCCCAGAGCAACTGCCTGTAGGCGTCATCACCGCGTTGCTTGGGGTGCCAACCTTCTTGTATCTATTACAACGGGGGCGCTTATGACCAAGCTGAAATTAACTCAATTGCTGGCGGCGATACCTAATAAATCCCCCCAACCAACGCATGCTTTGTCATTAACCTTTCAAGCTGGCCAAATGTGGGGAATTTTGGGGCCAAATGGCGTTGGAAAAACTACCTTACTGCATACTCTGGCAGCTTTGAAAGCGCCAGCATTAGGCACTATTGAATTAAATGACCAACCTATTACCGAATTGCATCGCTTAAGACTTGCGCAGCAAATTGGCATTATGTTTCAAGAGCATCAAGATGGCTTCCCTGCGAGCGTGCTGGAAACTGTCTTGTTAGGACGCTTTCCTCATTTATCGCCTTGGGAAATGGAGAGCGAACAGGACCTAGCGCTAGCGCACGCGGCGTTAGAGCGTTTGGACTTGGCGGAGTTTGCACAACGGGCGTTAAACAGTTTATCGGGTGGGGAGCGACAACGTGCAGCGTTAGCGGCTTTAACGGCGCAAGCGCCAGATGTATGGCTGGTGGACGAACCGACTAATCATCTAGATTTGCATTATCAAGTCGCGGTGATGGGTTTACTCGCAGAACAAGCTAGCATGGAGAAAGTGGTTGTTATGTCACTGCACGATGTAAATGTTGCTGCTCAATGGTGCTCTCATGTACTACTTTTGTACCCAGACCGTCCACCGATCTGGGGAAAAGCCGCTAGCTTATTAACTCAGCAAAATCTAGAACCGCTTTATCGCCAGAAACTGGCCATGACAGAACTAAACGGCAAACCACTATTTGTGCCAATAGCCTAATTTACTCAATAATTGGTTTGAGATAATCAGGGCCAAGTTGCTGCATTTGGCGTTCAACCCAGTCGACCCTTTCGCGAAGATAAAAAGTTAAATCATTTGGGTTTCGAGTTCTTGGACTGGGTAATAGCACGGCCAGTCGTGCCGCTTGATTCATGGTGAGCTTGCTAGCGGAGCGGCCAAAATAATGCTGGCTGGCGGCCTCAACTCCGTAGATGCCTTTGCCAAATTCTGCGATATTTAAATACACTTCGAGAATGCGTTTCTTACCCCAAAGGGTTTCTAGGCCGATGGCTAAACCGGCTTCTAGGCCTTTGCGAATAAAGCTTCGTCCCGACCACAGAAAGAGATTCTTTGCGGTTTGTTGGGTAATGGTGCTGGCGCCGCGTAGTCCGTCGCCATCGTCGTATTGGTCGAGCGCTTTACTGATCGCTGTAAAGTCGACACCAAAGTGATTCGGAAAACGTTGATCTTCAGACGCCACAACCGCCAGCGGCATATAAGTCGGTAACTTATCAATGCTAATCCAAGTATGCTTGACCGGATACTGGCTTTGCAGCATAAACGCCGTAGTCGGTGGCGGTACAAACCGAAACAACAATAAGACGAGAATGAGAAATAGCAAAAAACGCCAAACAACAAACCAAATCCTACCGAATATACCTTGTTTACGCTTTGCCATTCATTGTCTCTTAATAGTTTTAATGGGGCTTTCTAGCCCGCAACAAGCATAAGTATAAACAAAAAAGGCATCGGTCTCCTTTAATTCTGACAAGTGGGCTCATCATGAAAAACTTGAATGGCAAATTGAGAAGCTTGGAAGTTTATTATTCCTTTACATCTGACTGTCTTTAATTCTGTTGCTTTATTCCTGTAGTATGCGCCCACTAACTTTTAACTATATATAAAACAATATCTTACTTTAGATCATCGCAATAAGGGCAACATCAAATGGCCGATTTTAAAACCCACGTTACCGTGGCTGCCATACTCTGCACACCATTGGCAGCAAGCACGTTTATTATGGGCTTTGCCAACATGAACGAAGCCATTTTTTATGCTTTGGCTGGAACACTGGGTGGGTTACTGCCGGATATCGACGCCGATGATTCCGCTGCGATTCGATTGGTATTTCGACTGTTCGGCGCATTGGTGGCAGGTCTCGCCATTGCATTCGGGATGGACAAATTGCTTCATTGGCAAATACTCGCCTTAGCGATAGTCAGCTACCTAATCGTGCGCTTCCCAATACAATTGGGGTTTGAACAATTTACCATTCATAGAGGCACGCTACACAGCCTGCTGGCCAATATTATGTTTGCCATTCTTGCTGTGCCAGCGGCGTATCACCTGTTCGCTTTGCCAGCGAAAACCGCGTGGGGCATTGGTGTTTTTGTATTTCTTGGTGCGACCATTCATCTGGTTCTCGATGAGTTATACAGCATCGAGCTGTCTGGGATGCGTATTAAACGCTCGTTTGGTACGGCAATGAAACTCACCGACTGGGGCGAGCCGCTGACTTCAATCCTGTTAGTTGTTGGTTGTGTTGTGGGCTACTGGCTCAGTCCAAGCGCGGAAGCTTGGCTCGATGCTTTTGCTTGGTGGCCGGAGTCAGAACGTTTGGCTGAGTGGATAAAGCAGGGACTGAATGAGTTTAATCACTTGTGGAGCTAGAGCTCATAACATTACGGTTTCACTTTTAAGTCACCATCAAGTTGAGCACCAGCCATCATCTGCTTTGCTACATGAGGGTGAATTGGAGTTAATCCAGATTTCATTCCTAATGGCTTGAATACTTTATCGATAATACTCTGCATTTGGCTGCCTTTGTCTTGCTCGATATCGGTCAAGGTGCGACGGCTAACGCCAACTAATTCTGCGTAGCGAGTTTGGGAAAAACCAAGTACCTCTTTGCGAAGACGTTTTAACATTTGCCCTTGGGTGATTTCACCTAAAAGATGTTTTTGTAAAAGTGCTACGAGTAAAGCTTGGCGTTGTTCAGCTGTCATGCTCATAAAAGTCCCCAGCGATTGAGTTTTGCTTCTAACCATTTAATTTGGATAACCTCTAAGATGCGTTCAGGAACCCCTCTTGCTTCTAAGCGTTGTTGTAACCCAACAAGTTTGCTGGCTGTTTCTTTTAACGCCGACAGCGATGTTTCACTTGGACACAAATCGTTAAGTTCTTCAGTAATAGCTTGCCAACGATATTCTCCGCCTTCTTCAAATGGTGAGCCCCATTTTGTCGTTCTAGTAACACCTTCAGGATCGACCTTCATTGGTGCAAAGTCATAAATAGGGGATAGCCAAATATTATTCGGTTTTTTGAGCAGAGCTGTATTTCGACCATGGTTATCTGAGTTGCCGAAAGCGATATTGAGCAAATCGCGTGTTAACCAATCGCACAAAAAACGTTCAGCATCAAACTCTGTTGATCGCTTTTGTAATAAGTTACAAACAGAACGGATGACCTCAAAATGGTTAAGGTAGCTTCCTGCTGGTTTGTTTAGCACAGAAAAAATAGACTCCAAACCGAAGCGCTCCCAGTTATTCCCATTCCAATGCGTATCAAATCTAGGTAGCCAAAGAGAAGGGTATCGACTTCCCTCCTGTAGTTTCATGTTTTCCGTGCTGATCGTATTAAATCCCATCGCTGTTAGCTCATGGTAAAAGTGATATTCCGCTCGCAAAATATCACAATCATCTTGCGTTTTTCTGCCACGAGGAAACTTCACTAAATAATAGGCATCGGCAATATCATGTTGTTCTTGAAAGGTATCAATCCAAATTTCTTCATGGTCAGAGCAACGTAATAACAGCTTAGGCGCTTCTCCACCTGCGCCTGTTGCGCCGCCACTAATGGCTCCCATTTCTTGAGCATATTCTAAAAAGCTAGAGTCGCGTTCGACCACATCATTTAAAGTGAATTTTCGAAGATGAAGGGTTGAGTCAGCAGGCAAACTCGGGAGGGATTCTTTTATTCTCAAGTTGCCTACTGGTGCGATAGTGCCTTTTGTCAATAAGACACTGTCTTGTTCACTAGAAGAAAGCGCTTGAAGCCCCCAGAAATCAATTAAATAGCGGCGGGCTGCGCCAGCAGGAACGATATCTTCTAAAAAGCCAAACCAATGATCGGCTTCATGCTCAATCATAATTTGTACGGGTAGCACTAAGCTGCAAGCATGCTCATCATGAAAGTCTAACCATTCAACAGCATACTCGAATTCATAACCAAGGCGACTTGGACTAGCGACGCCTTTTTCAGGACTGAGTAGCTTTAATATGGCGATATCGCGCCATTGTTGTTGAGTCAGAGCTTGAATCGTGAGTGCTTTCATTGAATGCCTATATGTGCATAGTTTTGCTCATTATAGTCATTGGAAGTGGTTTTTGAGAAATTAATTGCTCAAAAATGTCGGTAAAAGTTATTTTTGAGCACAATGTTGCTCATTTTGTATGGCATAGATTGGTTCACAGCTCACTTTTTGGGATATGAATAAGTGGCTGTCGATACATGAAACAGGTTAAGTCGTTCAACCATGCAAGACTGGCTTATGAAGACATAACCCAGTCTGTGGCTTCTTTCTTACGCTTGAACACCTTGATGTCTGCCGAGATAAACCAGCTGATCATACGGATAAGTCGGTTTTGCCAACGACTCTTCCCATAGATGGCAATGCGATTAAATTCACCGCCGAGTCGTTGGCTTAATAAAAACTCCGACCAAGCGCTTTTCATGCTCCAGTCTTCAAATTCACTAATATCGACTAGCAATACCGCGTATGGGGAATGGATAGAGTAAAGCGCTGCTTCTAGCTTAGGCGTAATGTTTTCAAAATCCATATCACTTGGGTGGCCCGATGTTTTAATGTTAAGTAACAGCTTGTCGTTATAACGTTTTGCATTCAGTGATACACCGCTCTCGTAGACAGACATAACTCGCTCCTGAGCCGTTTTAATTGATACTAATACTGTAAAACAAAATGGCCTGTTTGAAAGTTGATTAACTCAGCATTGATAGTCAGCAAGCAGCGTGAAATTTACGCTTTTTGTCATGATTGTCAGCAAAGACAATAGAAAAAGGGGATACCATTAACGGTAGGAGGCTAAACGAGTCTTTTTCCGTTCGACATCACGCCAAGGAAAGCGACTTTTTTGCTTGGCGTTTGCAGCGTTCAGAGCAGTATTTTACCTGCTGCCAATCGCGTTCCCACTTCTTACGCCATGCAAATGAACGCTGGCAGATTGGGCAAGTTTTTTCGGGTAAATGCGGTTTTTTATGAGTCATAGCTATATTTACGTAAATGACACTAGATTGGGATCAGTTAAAATCGTCGATCCAATTTAAGTCGCTTGCTCAGACAGCGCGAGGCGCCGGTGCTGCAGGATAACCAGCAAAACCAAAGCTCCTACTGCCAAGCAGAATGGAAACAGTACCGTGGTAACCGAGTAGGCTTCGAGCGCCACAACGGAACACACATTACGTAAAATTATAATAATAAAAAAAACACGACTTTCTTCAAAGGGGCGATGGTAGGCTTTGCGGAAGGTGGGGCCAAAACCTATCATATCGACGGTGGTCAGAATTACCACTGTCCACAAGGGATCATTGGTGATGTACCACAGCGGTAACGACGCCAACGCCACGATTAAAAAGCCCCAATCCAACTTGCTGATAGTGGCATCGCCACGCTTTATATACGCCAGAATGGCAATGAAAATCGTAATAAAACCTGACAACCCAATGGGCCATGCGCCCATGCCTCCCTCGGCTTCCAGTTGAGCAAAGAAAATGATGGTGGTGGTTATGCCCCAAATCACCCACGAGAACACGTGAGGCTTTACTTGGCCGCGTAAGATCAGCGCAATGTAAGGCACAAAGCCAATGATCGCCAACACAATGGCGATGACACTAAAAATAAGCTTTATATTGAAATCCATCTGCCTGCCTAGCTCCAACCATCATAGTAAAACTTATTCTACCGACTTCATCACGAAACAGACGGGCAAAACACGTCAGATTTGCACTGAAACAGGTCGTTTAAGGTAAATCGGTTAGATATAAATAGTACTCGATAGAGTACGCATAGCAACCTAGTCCGATGTAGCGTTGGGAATGAAGCCCAAAGTCGAGATATTCAACTTTATTGAGATGCTCTACAATCCGATTATTAAACGAACGATGAAAGGCGAATAACCAAATGAGCCCATTGGAAATGGAAGCGGAGCGCACCTTAGTGGGAAAAGGTGTGCTGTTATGTTTAGCGGCGATGTTGGTATTCGCGTCACAAGATGCCGTGACGAAAATCCTCGTGCAGGATATGTCCGTGGCGCAAGTGGTATTAGTGCGCTATTGGGTATTTGCCTTGTTTGCTATCGTTTGGGTGTCACGTACCAGCACCATTCGTCATGCATTGCGTTCTGTTCGCCCTAAGTTACAAGTATTACGCTCCTTATTATCCATCGCTGAGATTGCGATTTTTAATCTGGCACTGCGTTATCTTGGCTTGGCAGAATCCCATTCGTTGATGGCGGCGTTCCCATTGATGGCGATTGCCTTGGCGGCCCCCATTCTAGGAGAACGGGTAAGCATGAAATCTTGGTTGGCGGTTTGTGTCGGCTTTGCCGGAACGCTCGTTATCCTTCGGCCTGGGCTGGACGTTTTCAAACCTGAGTCATTGATACCATTAACCGCCGCCCTGTGTTTTGCCTGCTACCACGTGGTGACTCGACAGGTGAGTTCAGCGGGTGATGGCTTTCATACCAACATATTGTATATGGCGTTGATCGGCTTCGTGTGTGCAACCCTCTTTGGTGTGACAGCATGGCGAGCACCAAGCATGCAGGAATGGGGGTTATTGG
Organism: Marinomonas polaris DSM 16579; assembly: GCF_900129155.1. Taxonomy (GTDB): domain Bacteria; phylum Pseudomonadota; class Gammaproteobacteria; order Pseudomonadales; family Marinomonadaceae; genus Marinomonas; species Marinomonas polaris. The sequence continues at coordinate 96,059 of NZ_FQVF01000004.1, read as the reverse complement.
CCGTTATCTCGATTATGAGTGTCGCCGCGCAGCTATTGTTAGTGAAAGCGCTAGAGTATGCGCCAGCCTCGGTATTACAACCGTTCAACTACAGCTTATTGGTGTTTGCTACCATTATTGGCTTCTTAGTATTTAGCGAACTTCCAGACAGATGGACCATTGTAGGAGCGGGCATTGTCATTGCCAGTGGACTGTACGTGATCTACTTACAGCGTACTCGTGAATAGTATTTGATCTTCCCCGAATTCTGGAGATATATGCGTGGAACTTCATAGTGGTCAGTTATATACGTTGTAGCAACACGGCTCCTTTCAAAGAGGCTACTTGATGTAGCTGATTTGCTTAGGAGTTTTTTTGTACTCAAAGAAAGTTATAAGCCACTAGGGGCGCGGGTAAAAAAAGCTTTCGATCAGACTATCTTGGTTATTTTACATCCTACCTGAAGGTTCTTTATCATTGACTGATTGTTGTCGGTTGCAATACGTCGGAGTCAGTACTAAAGTTGATCCTGTAGAAGGGCTTAACATATGACTCATTACTGGATTGTCCATATGTTCTCACGCTACCAATGATTCGCCAGTGACATCATTGTTGATGGTTAGACTAAACATTGTTTAGTCACCCTGACCCCAAAGAGCTAAAGGGCTGCCACGAACTATCATTTTTCATTTTAAAAAGAGCATGATGCTCTTTTTTTTATACCTGATTTATATCACTACGAAGACTGTCCTTGGTAGATTTTCTATTGGAAGGACTTTATGAAAGGCCTAATTTTTATCTGCCCCCAATTTGTCGTGATAAAGTTAAATCGCTCAATGAGGAGGGGGTATGAAGTCCTCAGATGAAATGTCGTACTTAGGCAGCCTAACGTTGGCTTACTATTTTGGCTGGGTCATTTACTTAGTAACAGCTATTTCCATGTATGTATGGAAAGCTAGCCACTTGGAAACCACAGACCTTGAAGCCTTTTCAATGTTTTTTATTTTGATGTTTGTAATTTGTATTATTACCTCTGCAATCAAAGATCAAAAAGGCTTGATTACGAAAGTTCTGGTTATGCCAGAATCTACTTGGGTGATGGTCGTTATGACAGTGGTTAGCTTCTTGTTGTCAACCAAAGTAATTGGGTATGTAGAAGATTTCATATACCCCTTTGATCAGGTGAAAGAAATGACTGTTTTTCAAGCACAACTAGAGCAGGCCTATCTTGTTGATTATCCACAATATAGTAAGAGTGAAGTATTGTTAGTCAATTTGACTTATTTCGTAGATGCTGCGATGGCCATCAACGTTTTGAGCTTAGCCAGTTGGGTTCAAGTTAGCGTGTTTTTCTCTTTAGCTGCCATACTATCAATTCGCTATAAATGGGATATGATCGTCTCGAAATGGGATGACTTACTCGATAGGTTTTGGCGGGATTAAGATTAATTTTCATCTGCCCCAAATCAATTTATAGAGACTGTACATGTTGATTAATTTACATTTAGCAAGGGTTCTAAACTGATCAAAAAAGCCCTTGAGGGAATCAAGGGCTTCGAAGAAGAGCTAGACATTTCCACTTATACAGTTACCGCCTCGGCGCGCCACTTCTTTGAATGTTTACTTAGGCCTAAAGTTATCCCAGATTTAATCTCCGACTGTACTAGAGATGATGTATTAACAAATTTAATGTGAGTTAGGGCAGATTTGCCTTCTTTAAGGACTAAGTTTCCAAAGAGCGCGTTGCTAAAAGAACTGCTAAGCACACGAACACCATCAAAATCGAATACTGTGGAATCTTTTTCCTGTAGCGAAGGCAAAACACAATCTTTCAAAAAAGCCAAAGCTTTCGTTCCATCTCCACAGACGATGCCAAAGAGATCTTGCATTTTATAAGTATTCATTTCCTTTCCCCGCTATTCGAATAAGCTACTTAAGTCTTCCTGCTGTTCTTCTTCATCGAGATGAAGAACTTCTCTTTTTATTTCTTCGAGCAGTATTTCGAAAGACTCTAGCTGAGCCCTATTGAATGATAAATGAACAAAAGTTCCAACTGTTTTTTGGTTAATTTTCGTTGCCTTTCCAGATGAAACGAGGCCATTTCCTGAAATAATTGTGAAATCTCCGCCAGCACGTATTGCTAGCATGGTTAGAAAAGTTAGTCCGACACCTGCGTTATCAGGTAGTCCACCATACACAGCGTTACTAGTTCCTGAAGCTGTAAGTTTGCTGGATACTTCTCCTTGAAGAGCAAGCTGGATAGCATCAATATCGTTTGACAAATTAGAACCATAGCTTGATCCACTTTCAATGAAACTTTGCTTAATCCCAATTCCGTCATCAAAAATTGCCACTTTTGCTACACCTTTTGATAAGTAGTATTGCGATATCACAATACCTTTGCCCTTGGAGTGCTGCTGAATGTTTTTAATTAATTCACTAACAGAGTAGGCAATTGCTTCAAATGCACCTTCTGTAGGAGGCTGATCCGTGAAATCATCCTGTGAGCATGTCTCACCGATTACAGCTTCAGCTATCTTTTCACTAAGGCTATCTGCGAGTCCGGAGGATTGATTGCTTATTTCTGCTGCGGGGTGGAATTTGCCTGCAGCACTATGTCGTTGGAATTGTTCAGGGGTCTCGATACCAAGACAGTTAAAGAAGTCAATTCGTTGTAAATAGCTAAAACATGACGCAGATTGAGCGTCAATCTCAACGATTATTTCTTGTGAGCGCCACTGTTGAATTCTGCTAATTAGGAAAGCTAAAGGTCCAATTTCAATAAAAGATAAGTCATTTAGATCTACAATAATTGTGCTATGTACAGATGATTCAGGTAGATAATTAGCCAACTCTTCTAAATCGTCCTCAGTTATAGAGTTGCTAAGTTTTATGGGTCCACTAATAGCCATTAATTCTGTCCTTAGTCTTAAAATTAAATTTGATGGAAGGCTTATATTTTTACAAATACAAAATTTAAGGCGCCTAATGCGCCTCGTCCCAATTATCCCCCACCCCAGCTTCAACCAACAGCGGTACATCAATCTGGCTGCTATTCTGCATAATATCGACGATTTTTGCTTTCGCTGCGTCGATGTCTTTTTCAGCCACTTCGAAGATGAGTTCATCGTGTACTTGCATGATCATTTTCACGTCTAAGTCGGTTTCCGCTAGCCAGTCGTGCATTTTGATCATGGCGCGTTTGATGATGTCGGCGGCGGAGCCTTGCATCGGGGCGTTGATCGCGGTGCGTTCGGCGGCTTGGCGCATCATGGCGTTTTTCGCTTTGATGTCTGGCAAGTACAGTCGGCGGCCGTAGATGGTTTCGACATAGCCTTTCTCTTTCGCGCCTTCGCGGGTGTTTTCCATGTATTGCTGTACGCCTGGGTAACGTTCGAAGTAGCGTTTGATGTATTTGCCTGCTTCTGGGCGACCAATGCCAAGCTGTTTCGCTAGACCAAAGGCAGACATGCCGTAGATCAAGCCGAAGTTGATGGCTTTGGCACGGCGGCGCTGTTCTGTGGTGACTTCTTCTAAGCTGACTTCGAAGACTTCCGCTGCGGTGGCTTTGTGCACGTCGGCGTCTTTGGTGAACGCGTCTAATAAGCCCGTATCTTGGGACAGGTGAGCCATGATGCGTAATTCGACTTGAGAGTAGTCGGCAGCCACTAACTTGTAGCCTTTAGGCGCGATAAAAGCTTGGCGAATACGACGACCTTCGGCAGAACGAATCGGGATGTTCTGCAAGTTCGGATCAGTCGACGACAAACGGCCTGTCGCGGTAATGGCTTGGTGGTAAGAGGTATGAATGCGGCCGGTTTTTTGGATCATTTCTGGCAGTTTGTCTGTGTAAGTGGATTTCAACTTAGACAGGCTGCGGTGTTCCATGATCAAGCGTGGCAGTTCGTAGTCTTGCGCCAGTTCTTGCAAGATAGGTTCAGCGGTGGATGGTTGGCCTTTTGGCGTTTTTTTGATAACTGGCAAGCCTTGTTTTTCGAACAAGATAACTTGTAGCTGTTTCGGCGAGCTTAGGTTAAAGCTTTCGCCCGCTTGTTCGTGGGCTTTGATTTCCAGTTCTTGCAGTTTGCCCGCGATTTCGGTGCTTTGCAGGTGCAAGAGTTCTGGGTCGATCAAGGCGCCAGTTTGTTCCATTTTTGCCAAGACGGGAATCAATGGGCATTCGATGTCTTTAAAAATGCTGACCAATTCTGGCGTGGTTTCGATTTTTGGCCAAATTGCTCGATGCAAGCGCAAGGTGATGTCGGCGTCTTCCGCAGCGTAAAACGCCGCGACCTCTAAGTCGATTTGGTTAAAGGTTTTCTGCTTAGCGCCTTTGCCGGCGATGTCTTCAAAGCTAACGTTGGTGTGGCCGAGGAACTTGCTGGCAAGGGTGTCCATGTCGTGACGTGAACTTACGGAGTTGTACACGTAAGACTCCAACATGGTGTCGTAAGCGATGCCGCGCAAGGTGATGTCGTAGTTGTTTAGTACGTTGGCGTCGTATTTTAGGTGTTGACCGACTTTCGCTTGGCTGTCGTCTTCAAGCCAAGGTTTAAGTTGTTCTAGCACCCAAGCGCGATCTAGCTGTTCTGGCGCGCCTTCGTAATCGTGAGCCACTGGAATGTAAGCCGCTTCGCCCACTTCTACCGAGAAGGACAAGCCAACCAGTTCCGCAGCCATGTAGTTGAGGGACGTGGTTTCTGTGTCAAAAGCAACCAGCTCAGCGGCTTGGATTTTTTCTAGCCATTTGTTGAAGCTTGCTTTGTCTAAGACGGTTTCGTAGTTGGCTTCGATGTTGGATTTAACCGGTGTTTCCACTTGGCCATTTTGCTCTGAGGAAGCATTGCCTACTGTGTCGCTGGCGGTTTCTACGCTTGGCGCTTTGTCTAGGTCAGATAGCCATGTTTTGAATTCCAGCTTGGCGAACCATTCGCGTAAGGTGTCTTTGTCGGCTTCGCCGTTCTTCAATTCTTGTGGTTCGAAAGGCAGTTCTACGTCGCATTTGATGGTCGCCAAGGTATAAGACAGCTCGGCCATCTCTTTGTTGACTTCCATTTTTTGCTTCATGGTTTTGGAACCACGGAAGCCCAAATCAGCGATTTCGTCTAAGCGTGTGTAGATGTCTTTGATGCTGCCCAAACCTTGCAACAAGGCAAGGGCGGTTTTTTCGCCAACGCCCGGTACGCCTGGGATGTTATCGACCTTGTCGCCCATGAGTGCGAGGTAATCGATGATGAGTTCTGGTGGAATGCCGAATTTGTCTTTCACGCCTTGGATGTCCATGACGGTGTTGTTCATGGTGTTCACAAGGGTGACTTTTTCGGTAACCAGCTGTGCCATATCTTTATCGCCAGTGGAAACCACTACGTCGCGACCCGCTTCGCCCACTTGTTTGGCAATGGTGCCGATGACGTCGTCGGCTTCTACACCATCGATGATAACAAGCGGCAAGCCCATGGCTTCCACCATGCGATGAATCGGTTCGATTTGTGGGCGTAGGTCGTCAGGCATCGGTGGACGGTGTGCTTTGTATTCGCTGTAGATCTCGTCGCGGAAGGTTTTACCCTTGGCGTCAAAAATGATCACCATAGGGGAGTCTGGGTAGGTTTTGATTAGGCTGCGGATCATGCTGATCACACCGCGCGTGGCGTTGGTTGGGTGACCGTCGCTGGTGTGCATCGGTGGAATCGCGTGGAAAGCTCGGTAAAGGTAAGACGAACCATCTACCAGAACCATTGGGGATGTTTGTGTTGTTGAATCCGTAGCCAAAATAGAACCTCTTTGTGAATCGGCAAATATGAGGTCTATTCTATGTGTTTATGTGGGATTTTTCAGTGTTAAGCGAGAAATTAAGTAGGGAAATTGGTAAACACGAGGGAGTTGCTGGTGTTTTATGTATTCGGAAAAAATACGGTCTGATTTCGGCCGTTGTTTTTTGCTATATATAATGCCTTATCGGCTTGTTCTATCAGTGTCGAGAAACTTTCATGGTGATTAATGGTAGAAACGCCAAGACTGACGGTCACTTTGCCGACGACTTTGTAGGGCAATGAGCTGAGAGACGTTTGAAATAACACAGCAATATCATTCAGCGTATCTTGATGAGGATTCGCTAACACAATCACAAATTCTTCGCCTCCCCAACGCGCTATGGCGTGCTCTTCGGTATAAACGGTACGTAAGCGTGAAGCGAGCTCTATTAAAACTCGGTCGCCAATAGAATGACCATAGTGATCATTTACATTTTTAAAGTGATCAATATCGATAAGTAAAACGCCTATTTTGTCATCAAAATGACGTTGGCCAAGCCAATGGGAGAGTCCTCGGCGATTAAAGACATCGGTTAGGTAATCTCGAAATGCGCTTTCTTCTGAGCGTTGAAGGTCGAAGGTGACCTGATTCATATGACGGGTGATTTTATTTTGGTACGGGTAAATGATGTAAAACAGTAAGCTGGCAGGAATCAGCATTGACAGTATTTCACGACCTCTTGGTGTGTGAAGTTCATCTAGGTGATTGAATAAATAATGCAATATAGGCAGCGCCAGTATTCCCCAAAGCACCAAAATGTATTTTTTGTATTTCATCGGCAGCATGATCATACCGATTACCAATGATGCGATGACAATACCAATGATAGGGGGCAATTCATCAACTAATCGCCATTGGTCTTGCCATGCTCCTATGGTGAAAAATAATACGGGAGGAATAAACGTTAATATCCCAATGGCAGCGCAAATTTTTATGGTAATGCGGGCGCGCGAATCCGGAGAGCGAGAGAAGAACCAAAGTAAACCAAGCATCAAGAAGACATTAGAGAATGGGATAACAAAGTCAATGATGTGTTTGGTTGGAAAAAAGAAGACAAAGGTCGCAAATGACAGGCAAGTAATACACAGCGAAATGAGTACCTTATAAGTGGTCGCTATTTTAATTTCTTCTTTAATAGATCGTTTCTTCATCGTGTTGGTTTACTTTAAACATTATTCGAACGTTGTGATCATAATGAAGTCTGACATAGATTACTGTTGTTTCTTCGTGAAAATATGTCTTTAAGCTGGTGTGTCGTGTAAATAGCCGTTTAGCGACATTGATAGATGACAAGAGAAAAAACCACGAATTACACCAGTTAGAATTGACCTTTTGAAACTAATTGTAGAGCATAGGCAATTATTTTTTCATTCCATCTCTTTTAGACAACAATAGGTAGAAACTTGGCTGTTTACACTTCCCTTTCGGACTCTGACATGCGCGCCTTAGTGGCCGATTATTATTTAGGTGAACTGATTTCGTTCCAAGGCATTTCTGGAGGGGTAGAAAACACAAACTACTTTCTGACGACGACCACAGGAAAGTACGTGGTGACCTTGTTTGAAGAGTTTCAACTTGACGAAGTGCCATACTTTTTAGACGTTGTCGCGCATTTGAAACACAAAGGTTTTAATGTTCCAGCTGCTCTGATCGATATTCATGGTGAGCGACTACGTGAAGTAAATGGCCGCCCCACCATTATTGTCGATTGCTTTCCCGGTGGTGAGCTAAAAGGTACGGATGAAATATCTTGCCGGTTAATGGGTGAAGCCTTGGCTAAGTTGCATATTGCGGGTGAAGATTTCCCTGTGCATCGTGATAGTCACCGTGGTGTGGCTTGGTGGCATAAAACCAGTAAAGCGATTGCTGAGGAGTTAGAGCCAGCACAAGCGCAATTATTGTTGTCTCAAATCGCCGAATTCGATGCGTTTATTGCCGAATACCCAGACTTACCTAAAACCACCATTCACGGGGATTTGTTCTACAACAACACCTTGTTTGAAAACAATAAATTGTCTGCCATTATCGATTTCTATAACGCTTGCCATTCTTGGGTGATGTACGATTTGGCCATTGTGGTGAACGATTGGTGTTCGGATATGAAGACTGGCGAGCTGGATAAAGCCAAATATAAGGCGTTAATAAAAGCCTATTTGCATGAACGTGAAGCTAGTTCAGAGGAAGTTCTTGCTTGGCCTTATATGTTGAAAATTGCGGCGCTACGTTTTTGGTTGTCTCGTTTGGAAGCATGGCACGGCGCAAAACACGACCCTGAACGCTTGGCGCAACAGCATGATCCGCTTGAATTTCAGCGTATCTTAGAAGCGCGAGTACGTCACACACCGAATTTAGTTGAGTTCCAATAAAAGGTACTTTTAAAAAAGGTAATAATCTGATGCGTTTTTTGTTGTGTTTGTGCATTACGGTCTTGTTTGCTGGATCGGTCATGGCGCATCCTCATGTTTGGGTGGATTCACAGTATCGAGTCAAGGTGGATCAAGCCAATGTAGAAAGCCTTGAGGCAACGTGGAGTTTGGATCTTTTTACTTCCACAAGCTTGATTGCCGAATACGATATTGACGGCGATGGCGAGTTTAAAGGCCAAGAAAAACTCGACATGATCGAGGTATTGAAGAGCTTTGAAAACTATGGCTTTTTCATCAAAATGAAGCAAGATGGCTCTGAGCTTATACCAAAAAAAGTACACATTTTAGATGTTCGCATTCGCGATCAAATGCTGTGGATTCGCTTGGGCATCGATTTGCCAACTCCGGTCAATCTTGAAACCTCGACTTTGAGCTTGGCCTTTGGTGACGACGAATTGTATTTTGCGATGGAGCCGTTGGAAGAAGGTTTAGTGCGTTTGTCTGGTACGTTATCTGAAATTTGTACACCAGTTGAGCATGAAGCAACGGAAACATCGGTTGCAGTGTGGGTTGATTTGACTTGTAAGCCCTAACTTATAAAGTGATCTCGTAAAGAATTCTCTTTTCAACGCCTAATATAAAGGTAAAAGCACATGTTAGAACATTTCCAATGGTTGCCTTTTTTAGCTGCTATCACTGTGCTGACAATGAGCCCAGGTGTTGATACGATTCTGGTCATGCGTAACGCAGCATCTGGTGGCTGGCGTTTGGGTTTTTTGACAAGTTTGGGTATTTGCATGGGTTTGTTCGCCCATGCGACTGTATCAGCGTTAGGTTTGTCGGTGATTTTGCTTGGTTCCGCTGGTTTGTTCACTGCGTTTAAGCTGGTGGGTGCGGCGTATCTTGTGTACTTAGGTGTGCAAGCTATTCGCAGTGCGATGAAGCCGGTCGGTATGACATTTAAAGACGCAAAAAATCCTAAATCACTGACGTCTTGGGGCAGCTTTCGCCAGGGTGTTTTGTCTAACGTCTTGAATCCAAAACCGATTATTTTTTACATGGCATTTTTGCCACAATTTATTGATCCGAGCCATTCTGCGTTGGCTCAATCCCTTTTTATGGCCTCACTTCACTTTATCATAGCGATGGTGTGGCAAACGTTTCTTGCGCTTATGGTTCATAAGGCGCGAGTTTGGCTGGCGCGCCCAAAAGTGGCGCTCGTCTTAGATGGCTTGACTGGCGTGTTGCTATTGGGCTTTGGTGTAAAACTCGCACTGAGCCAGCGCTAGCATTTGCTTATTAAACACACATTTTAGGAAGGTGTACTTGAAGCTGTACTGGCACCTTCCATCAGTATCAATTCTATTATAGTTAGTACTCTTGCTCTAGGTACTCGTCCTAGTCGCTCCGCTTCAATCATGGCAAAGAATAAGCCATGGAAGCACTCTGTAATAGCCGCTGCACTGATATCTACTCGAAAGTGGCCACTTTGTTGGCCTCTTAAGAAAAATGCATCGATTTTTTCTTGTGCAATTATACACTCACCATTTTCTAACAGTTCCGGCTGCCAATGCTGAATAGTAAAGAGGGTTAATTCTTTATTCTTATAGCAATTTTCTAGTAATTTTCGAACCCCTTCTCTTGGCTCCGCCGTGTCTAGATTAGCGTCCTTGATTGCCGATTTATAAGCGTTAAGGCTGCTGCTTTGTAGTCTTTCAAGCAGGCTTTCTCTAGTGGGGCAGAAACGATACAAGGTAGCTTTACTGACACCTACAGCACAGGCGAGTTCTTGCAGTGAAGCTCGTGGGTGCTCAACTAATGCAAGCGCTAGTGCATTCTGCAGTGCATTGTTTGTTTCGTGTTCTGTCATATCTTTATCCAGTTTGTCTTTAAATAACCATGTCTCATGGTTGTCTACGTTTTACGTATTTTATGCAAGGGGATTTTACGCAGAATATCTAGTATATGAAATCTTAGATGCGAGTAAAAAGCACAAACAAAGTGAATTAAGTATATATCAAATGAATCACTATGGATTCATTTGGATTATTTTAATACTATTTAAAGCTGTTTTATCTCTGGCAAAAATTTAAGGTATTAACCAATGATACGAATTCTGAAAAATGGACGAGCGTTGCTACCAGTTTTGGCGGTGTTATTTGTAGTGTCTGGCTGTACCTCAAGTGAGCCAGAGGCTCAAGCCAGTCCTCCTCCAAGCGCAAGAGCTGCCACAGTAACGACTGTTCAACCAATTGAATATGAAGAAAATGCTATTTTGCCAGGGCGAATTGAGCCTATTCGTGAAGCCGAGGTGCGTGCTCGTGTACCCGGTATCGTGTTGCATAGAACCTTTATTGAAGGCTCCGATGTCAAAGCGGGAGATATATTATTTGAAATCGATCCCGCATCTTTAAAAATTGCACTTGCTAGTTCTAAGGGCAAATTAGCAATGGCGGAAGCGACCTTGTTTGATGCAAAAGTGCTGGTCGATCGTTATGCGCCTTTGTTGCAGTCTCAAGCGGTCAGCAAGCAAACTTTTGATGCTGCTCAAGCTGCCTATTTAAGTGCAAGTGCCTCTGTTGCTTCAGCCAAAGCAGATGTTGCGAATGCCGAACTTAACCTTGAATACGCAACAGTACGAGCGCCTATTTCAGGTCGAATTGGTCGAGCAAATGTTAGTGAAGGCATGTTAGTGGGGCAAAGTGATACAACTCTATTAGCAACTATTCAGCAACTTGACTCTGTTTATATAGACTTTACTCAATCTGTTACCGATACCCTGAAATATAGACAATCTGTAGAAGATGGCACTTCTGCTAACAGTACGAAATTGATGGCCAAGTTAGATGGTTACAACAAAAGCTTCGAAGGGAAATTGTTGTTTTCTGACAGTCAAGTAGATGAAAAAACTGGCAATGTTGTGTTGCGAGGCTTGTTCCCAAACCCTAATAAAGTGCTACTGCCTGGCATGTATGTTCGTGTTGAGGCTGTTCAGTCTCATTCTGCTAAGGCGATATTGATTCCTCAACGTGCTGTTATGCGTGGTAACGGAGGACAAGCATTTGTTTACGTTGTGAATGATCAAAATGCAGTGGAATCTCGTTCAGTTGTAACGGGTTCAATGTCACAAAATTTATGGCGTATTACAGAGGGATTAAATGCTGGCGATAAAGTAATTATTGATAATGCAGCTATGTATCAAGCGGGAGAGAAGGTAACAGCTTCCGTTAAAGTAGCCTCTAACACTTAGTTCATTGTTCACTTTATCTTAACTATTAAGACGTTTTAGAGGCTCAATACATGTCTAATTTTTTTATTGCACGCCCCAACTTTGCTTGGGTCATGGCAATCTTTATTTTGTTGGCGGGGCTGCTTGCTCTACCAACTTTGCCTGTGTCGCAATTTCCGGTAGTAGCACCACCGCAGATTGAAATCACCGCCACATATCCCGGTGCATCCGCTCAAGTCTTAGTTGATTCGGTAACCAGTGTTATCGAGGAGGAATTAAATGGAGCGAAAGGTTTGCTCTATTTTGATTCTTCTAGTAACGCAAATGGTATCGCCCAGATTACGGCATCTTTCGAGCCCGGCACTGACCCTGATCTAGCTCAGGTTGACATACAAAACCGTCTTAAAAAAGCGGAAGCGCGCTTACCAAGTAGTGTTATTGCTCAAGGCGTGCAAGTTGACCAAGCAAGCTCTGGTTTCTTGATGATCTATGCTTTGACTTTCAAAGGTGATGATGCGTCTAAGAGCATTATTACTTTGGCAGATTACGCAGCACGAAATATTAACAATAATATTCGCCGTGTGGAGGGTGTGGGTAAGCTGCAGTATTTTGGCACCGAAGCCGCTATGCGGGTTTGGGTTTCACCGGAAAAGTTGCTGAGTTACGGTTTATCCATTGGTGATATTAATAACGCAATTAGAAACCAAAACGTTCAGGTACCTGCTGGTAGTTTTGGTGGTCGACCCGCCGATGATACGCAAGAGTTAACCGCTAGTCTGGTTGTGAAAGGCTTTTTGGAAGATCCTGAAGAGTTCGGCGATATTGTTCTACACAGTAACGTGGATGGTTCAGCTGTTTATCTTAAAGATGTGGCTCGTGTTGAGCTGGGTAAGCAAGATTATAATTTTGAAACTCGTTTAAATGGTCATAAAGCCATCATGGGGGCGGTTCAGCTATCGCCGGGTGCGAATGCCATCGAGACGGTGAAAGCGGTAAAAGCTCGTGCTGCGGAACTGGAAGCGAACTTTCCAGATGATATTCAAATCAGCTTTCCTTATGACACCTCTAAATTTGTTAGTGCAGCGATTGAAAAAGTAATTCATACCTTGATTGAGGCGATTGTCTTAGTGTTTCTTGTGATGCTGTTGTTCTTGCAGAATTTACGCTACACCTTGATCCCTACTATCGTTGTACCTGTTTGTATCTTAGGGACGTTTGCAGTGATGTCCTTGATGGGCTTCTCGGTAAACATGATGACCATGTTTGGTATGGTGCTCGCCATTGGTATTTTAGTGGATGACGCCATTGTGGTGGTCGAAAACGTTGAGCGTATTATGGTGGAAGAGAGTCTTTCTCCAAAAGATGCAACGATCAAGGCCATGGGGCAAGTATCCGGTGCCATCGTGGGTATCACATTGGTGCTATCGGCGGTATTTGTCCCTCTTGCTTTTATGAGCGGGTCCGTTGGTATTATTTATCAGCAGTTTTCTATGTCTCTTGCTGTTTCTATTATGTTGTCTGGGATATTGGCGCTAACTTTTACGCCTGCATTGTGTGCGACTCTATTGAAACCCATTGATAAAGAAGCACATCATGAAAAAGGTGGTTTTTTTGGCTGGTTTAATCGCCAATTTGCGGGGTTAACTAATCGTTATTCTGCGTTGAACGGCAAGTTAGTAAGCCGCCCAGGACGATTCATGTTGATGTATCTTGTACTTATTATTGGGCTTGGTTATGCCTATATGCGTTTACCTGAATCTTTTGTGCCAACGGAAGACCAAGGTTACATGATCGTCGATTTGCAGCTCCCTGCAGGTGCTACTTTTTCTCGAACCAATGAGACAATGAAAGATGTTGAGGAGTTCTTAGGGCAGCGGGATGCGGTTGAAAACGTAGTTACTGTTATGGGCTTTAGTTTCTCTGGAATGGGGGCGAATGCTGGTTTGCTATTTCCGACTTTCACCGATTGGTCTGATCGTGAGCAGTCTTTATTTGATGAAACGATGGCTTACAATCAATTTGCCGGTAGCATCACAGATGGCCGTTCGATGGCGGTTCCACCGCCATCGATTGAAGGAATGGGGAACTCTGGTGGTTTCTCATTGCGATTGCAAGACCGTAGTAATCTAGGTAGAGAAGCGTTAACTAATGCACGTAATACTGTTCTAGGCCAAGCGAATGCATCTCCAATCATTGCTTATGCCATGATGGAAGGCTTAGAAGATGCGCCGCAGCTTAGAATTAATATAGATCGTCAAAAAGCGACAGCATTGGGCGTAGGGTTCGAATCAATCAACAATGCGGTATCAACGGCGTACGGTTCGGCCTCAGTTAACGACTTTACTAATGCAGGTCGCTTGCAACGCGTTGTTGTTCAAGCCGATGTTGCAGATCGTATGACACCAGAGCGTGTCTTAGAGCTGCAAGTGTTAAATGACGAGGGTAACCTTGTTCCAATGCGCTCTTTTGCAAGCAGCTCGTGGGAGATCGGGCCGGTTCAGGTATCTCGTTACAATGGTTACCCAACGTATAAAATTTCCGGAAGTCCAATGCCTGGACACAGTTCTGGTGAGGCAATGGCGGAAATTGAACGTATTATTAGTACTCTGCCAAAAGGTATTGGCTATGAGTGGACCGGGTTGTCTTACCAAGAGAAAGCAGCGGGGTCACAAGCTCCAATGCTGCTGACCATTTCTATTTTGGTGGTTTTCTTACTATTGGTGGCATTATACGAAAGCTGGTCTATTCCATTGTCGGTTATTTTGATTATTCCGATTGGAGCACTCGGTGCGGTTGCAGCAGTTTATCTGATGGGGATGTCGAATGACGTTTACTTCAAGGTAGGTCTGATTACGATTATTGGTTTATCGGCGAAAAATGCTATCTTGATTGTTGAGTTTGCCAAAGATCTTTATCAACAAGGGCATTCGCTAAAAGACTCAGCGATCCAAGCCGCAAAATTGCGCTTTAGACCTATCATTATGACGTCAATGGCCTTTATTTTAGGGGTGGTACCTTTAACGATAGCTACGGGAGCAGGTGCGGCAAGTCAGCACTCATTAGGTGTAAGTGTTATCGGTGGCATGATCTCCGCAACAGTCTTAGGTGTATTGTTTGTTCCTGTGTTCTTCACATGGGTGCTTGGGCGCTTCAAAACGTCAAATAAAACAGTCTAATAAAAGACACTTATTTTTTGTTCGAAAAGCCGATTTTGTGTCGGCTTTTCTTTTTGTAATTCAATGCCACTTTTTCCTCATTTTTTCTGATTCTTTGCTAGAATTCCCCCATCTGCGTTCTCTTCGGGACGGTCCTTAAATAGAGACTGCTTTCAGATAAATATTTGCTGTGCCACAAGCGCGGTAAATTGGGTGAGTCCTAGCAATATAAGATAGGGCTTTAGATAATAAGAGATCTTTGTCTCGTATTGGCTTATGACATCGAGCAAAGGTTTCAATAAGCATTCGGTTTTGCTGTCTGCTTTTTTGGTGATTATTCTAAATGAGTTTATTAATTTCAACTTGGATTAAGTTCTTCTTTCTCTTCGCGCCGTTTTTTGTGTTGTCGATGTTTCTTGCGTTAACCCGCGGAGAATCTTCGGCATCTCGTCGACAAGTGGCGAACAAAGCCATTATTGCCTCTGTGGCGATTTCTATTGTGCTGTTGTTTTTTGGTGGCAGTTTGTTTGCTGTGTTAGGCATCACGCTGGATTCTTTCCGTATTGGCTCCGGCGTATTGTTGTTTTTATCAGCCTTGAGTTTGGTCCGTGACGGTACGCGTAACCATGCGGTTGGCATGCCAAGCGAAGAACGTGATGATGTGTCTGTTGTGCCATTGGCGGTACCTACGATTATTGGACCAGCGACGATTGGTACAATTCTAGTTTACGGTGCTGAACTACAAGGTTGGGATTTATTTATTGGCTTGTGTGGTTTGTTGTTGGCATTGGGTACTTTGGCGATCATTTTGTATTCCGGTTCTTTGATTGAAAAAATGCTCGGTCGAACAGGCTTAAATGTCTTGTCTAAGATTACCGGTTTGGTTTTGGCGGCCATGGCTGCGCAGATCTTTATGAGTGGTGTAATGGGTTTTTTACATCCAGCCACTTCAGCCGTTAGCTAAGTGGTTATGAATTAAATTTTGTACAAAATGCGGCGTTTCTAGGCTTTGGCTTCTCCTTGGGTTTTACTTGTTATATCATAACAAAATTGTATCCAATTTCGGTGAGAGCCAATTATGGCAAAGAACGTCGCTTTTTTATTGTTATCTTTTTTATGTCTCAGCTCGCCTCTTTATGCAGCGATTGATTTTGCGCTGTATCAAGATTTTATCCAGTGGATTATTTCTCAGCAAGCCACTTTTCATCGTGAATTAGTGTCTTTAGTTCGCTCTATCAGCAAAGGCGGCAGTCCGGTTTTACTGTGGGGGTTAATCTCTACAAGCTTTTTTTATGGCGTTTTTCACGCGGCTGGACCAGGTCATGGTAAGGCGGTTATTTCTGCTTATATGTTGGCGAGCAAAGCGCCATTACGCCGTGGTATTAGCTTGGCATTTTTGTGCGCTGGTGTTCAGGCAGTGATGGCAGTCTTAGTCATTGTTGTGCTTAGCCAAGTGTTTTCCTTGGCAGGAAAAGCCATGCAAATAAGTCGTTTTTTTGAAGTGGCGAGTTTTGCTGCAGTTGGCTTGATTGGTGTGTGGATTCTTTTGCGTTTATTACGCGGCCAATCTGGTTGTGGTCACGATCACTCACAAGACCATCTTGAAGAACATCATCACGATCATTCTGCGGAGCATCACGATCACTCCCATGAACATTCTCATGGTCATGCATGTTGTTCTCACCACAAAGATGAAGCGAAAACCGCTCGTCGTAGTATTTGGGCAATGGTGGCCGCGGTGGGTATTCGTCCCTGTACTGGGGCGATTTTAGTTTTGTTATTCTCTTTGAGCACGGGCATTTTTGTTTGGGGTTTGGTGGCAACCTTTGCCATGGCATTAGGTACTGCTATTACTGTCGCTGCTTTGGCTGGCGTTAGTGTTTTTGTTCGTGATACAGGTTTTGCGTTAAGTAGTGAGCATCGTGTTTGGCGACAACGAGTGTCGCGCATCTTTGGTTTTCTTGCCGCTTTCGCTTTGATAATAATCAGTACTTCAATGATTTGGAGTTACGTAAGCAATGCAGGAAGGGCTTTCTAATGAAACATGAAGACTCACATCAGCACTCACAACAAGATTCTCATCAACACAGTCATCATAACCATAATGATTGTATTGATACCGCGTTAGAAACAGCGGAAACCCTGTGTGCAGAGCAAGGCCAGCGATTAACGAAAGTACGTCGCCGCGCATTGGAATTGATCTGGGAAAGTCATCGCCCACTTGGTGCTTATCAGTTATTGGCGAAGTTGGCCGAAGAGGGTTTTAACTCTGCGCCGCCAACGGTTTATCGTGCTTTAGACTTTTTGTTAGGTGCGGGTCTGATTCACAAAGTGGAATCGATGAACGCTTACCTTGGCTGTGCCCATGCAGATAAAGCGCACAAAGGTTATTTCTTGATTTGCGATGAATGCCACAATGTTATGGAATTCGATTACCAAGATATTCATGCGGCCTTGATCGAAAAAGCCGCGCATCAAGGTTTTGAGTTACGTGCTGAAACCATTGAATTAACAGGCTTATGTGCGAAATGTAAGGCAAAAAAAGTAGGAGCAAGCGCGTGAGTAAGCGATTGGTTGCTTTTGATAAAATTGGTATCTCGTTTGATGGCAGAGTTTTGCTTGAAAACATTGATATGACGATCAGCGAAGGTGAGATTGTCACCTTGATTGGCCCAAATGGCAGCGGAAAAAGTACCTTGATTCGCACCTTGTTAGGGCTGCAAGAAGCAACTTCTGGCGAAATAGTCAGGCATAAAACCTTGCGCATAGGTTATATGCCGCAGAAGCTGCATATCGATCCGACTTTGCCATTAACGGTAAAGCATTTCTTGGCTTTGGTGCGTGGTGTTGATAAACAACAAATTCTTCCTACACTAGAAAAACTCGGCATTGGGCATTTGTTGAAATCACAAGTGCATGTGTTGTCTGGTGGTGAAACACAGCGTGTTTTGTTGGCGCGTGCCTTGTTGAACCGACCAAATCTATTGGTGCTTGATGAGCCAGTACAGGGCGTGGATGTGAATGGTCAGGTGGAGCTTTATAACCTGATTGAAAACATCCGTAATGAGCTAAATTGCGGCGTGCTGATGGTATCTCATGATTTGCATTTGGTGATGGCGAAAACCGATACCGTGGTGTGTATCAATCAGCACGTTTGCTGTTCTGGAAGCCCGCAGCACGTAACCGGCCATCCGGCTTATCAAGCTTTGTTTGGTGTGCCAGGAGCCGATGAATCCATCGCGATTTATGCTCATCAGCACGATCATGTGCATGACGAGCACGGCAGCATTGTATCCGAGGGTGGCGATGCTCACGGCCACGATCATTCTCACTGTAATCATCATTAATTACACACCAGTTAGCAGATTTTGGAGTTCGTAATAGCATGTTAGATCTTTTGCTCAGAGCCTTGTTAGGCGGATTGGGTGTGGCCGCGGTCGCAGGGCCGTTAGGCGCGTTTGTTGTTTGGCGACGCATGGCGTATTTCGGTGACACCTTGGCGCATTCTGCTCTATTAGGTGTGGCGTTAGGCTTTTTATTAGACATCAATTTGAACCTTGCGATTATCGTTCTGTGCGTTGGTTTGGCCTTGGTGTTGGTGACTTTGCAAAAGAAACACATTATTGCGACGGACACCTTGTTGGGGATTCTAGCGCATTCGGCATTGTCACTTGGTTTGGTTGCAGTAAGTTTTCTCGACAATATTCGTATAGATTTAATGGCGTATTTGTTTGGTGATTTGCTGGCGATTAACCAAGCCGATGTGTACTGGATTTACGGCGGTGGTTTTGCGGTCATTGCGTTATTAGTCACATTTTGGAAACCTCTACTAGCTGTAACCGTTAATGAAGAGTTGGCCAAGGTAGAAGGTTATCCGGTCGAAGCGATTCGTCTATTGCTGATGTTGCTGGTGGCTTTGGTAATTGCGGTAGCGATGAAAATCGTCGGTGTCTTGTTGATTACGTCTTTGATGATTATTCCCGCTGCGACGGCGCGTAAGTTATCGAGTACCCCAGTACAAATGGCATCGTTTGCTAGCTTGATTGGTTGTTTGGCTGTTTGCGGTGGTTTGTGGGCGTCTTATCGTTGGGATACACCAACTGGCCCAAGCGTTGTAGTGTGTGCTGCCTTGTTATTCTTGATTGCTTATACCTTGCCGTTTAAGCGCTTGCGTTAGGTTTTTAAAGCTTAGATGAAGGCCACCTTGGGAAACCAAAGTGGCCTTTTGTATTTTTCTTAAATGCTATGAAGTCGTTTTATTTGAACGAATTTTAATACAAGCACAGAGTCCTGGGTGCGTATTGGTTAAAACCAACTCGCCATTATGCAAAGAGACTATAGCTCGGATCAGAGTCAGTCCTAATCCGTGCCCGAATACGTCCTTTTTTGAAGAAAGCCTTTTGAATCTCTGAGTGACAAAATGCAGACTCTCTTCTGGGATACCTTTACCTTGATCTGAGACTTTTATAAAGGTATTCCCCAATGATGAATCTATTTTAAGAGTTATAGTTTCACTTTCTGGCGCGTACTTAATAGCGTTATCTAATAGGTTTGCAATAGCTTGAAAAATAAGGATTTTATCAGCACAAAAAACATGTTTTTTTTGTGCTTCGAGCTTTATGTTAATTCCATAATTTTCTGCTAATGGCTGATAATACTCATAAACTTCATGCAATATGTCATAAGCATTAATGTTGTCTTTTTGATGGCTAACTTGTCCTGTTTCGACTTCAGAAAGTCGCATGATAGAGCGAAAAAGTATTTGTATTTGCTCGGTTTCTTTAATTGCTTGCTCGAGCTCGTTGAGCTCTTTTCCTCCTACACGTTCTGATAAGTTGATCAACTTATGCTGCAGGCGAGTGAGTGGTGTTCTTAGTTCATGTGCAACATGACTAGTGATGTCTCGAACTTCTCCCATTAGCCTCTGAGTGCGTTCAAGTACAATATTAATTTCTTGACTCAGTTGGTCGAATTCATCTTTATTGTCGTTTGAGTTAACTCTAACGTTGTGTTTACCACTAGCATATTGCTCTAGGGTGTAAATGATATGATTAACGCGGTAGAGATTGTGTCGACTAAAGCGTAGGCTAATTACTAAAATCATGAGTTGTATTGCCAGCAGCCCAACACCTGTCATAAGAGATATTATTTGAGTTTGTTGGTTCATTGGTTTTACGTTGTATGCGTTAAAATACATACCGCCATCTGTTAAAGGCACTAATAGTCCTAATAACTCGACATTATTATCTTTTAACGAGACAATATCTGGCGAATTTATATTGTGTTTTTGTAAGTATTGGATTTGACTATCTGATACGTTCTGCTTATTTCCTAATAAAACTTTTCCATAAGCGTCAAAAATAAAGGTGAAGTGATCTTTTCTGCTTTCTTTATAGTTTTCATTTTTTAATTGTATTGATAAATCATTGCTGCTGTTAAATTTATTATTTAATTTTTGATTTTCTATATTTTCAAAAATCATATTTTTAACATGACTTTTCATGATGTTGTCTAAAATGTAGTCACAAATAAAAATAGAAGCAGAAGATATCAATAAGCAAATAAAGGCAATGATAGTAGCTTGCCTAAAGCTGCTACTATGGGACAACGATTTAATAAACACAGAATCATCCTAAAGCATAACCAACTGAACGAATAGTTCGAATGATTGGATTTTTAGATCCACCATCTAGCTTATGTCTTAATTTGGAAAGGTGAACATCTAGGATGTTAGTTTGTGGGTCGAAGTGATATCCCCATGCTTTTTCTAACAACATGCTGCGAGTAACGGTTTGTCCTGGATGTTCGGCAAGTACATAGAGTAATTTGAATTCTTTGTTGGTTAAGTCAATCTTTTGTCCTGAACGAGTTACTTCGTGTAATTCAAGATTTATCATCATATCTTTGATTTTTATAAGATTGCTTGATGCTACTTTTTTGGTACGGAAGTACAATCGTTCTAGGCGTAAAAGTAGCTCGGTAAAATCAAATGGTTTGCCGAGGTAGTCATCCGCCCCTGCTCTGAGACCTTCTATTCGATCCGATATTTGATCGTTCGCCGACAGAATAAGTATAGGTGGGTGAGGAGTATTACCAAGTAAACCAAGCAACTGGATACCGTCTAGTTTAGGGAGGACACGATCCAATAAAATGACATCAAAAACTTCTTTCTTAATCAGCTTCAATGCGTCTTCACCATTATCTACTAGCTTGCATATATGACCTGATACATGCAGTTTGCTGCTAATCCAATGGCTAACGGAAGCATCATCTTCAACAACGAGAATTCGCATATCTTCTTATCTCTATAGAGTAAAAATGGTAATGAGTGTTAGAAACAGCATCAGCATACTAGCATCAATTGATAATGGTTATCAATATCGTGTTTTTTGTTTTTTTAGCCTTCCTTCTTCCTTACAATCTTAGTTGTTTTTTTCTGTAAGGATTGACCATCCTAGCAACTGACAGGCAAAGAGCTAGCTTTTGTTTATTAAGCATTCTTAATACATTAATGGTTGAGTTATTAGAGGAAATGACTGTTAATAATTCGGCTTGATATTTTATTTATTAATACTTAATAGATTAAATGCTAATAAATAATGTTTTCTGGAATTGAATTCATGTTTGTAAAAAGTAAAACCTTCATGTATCAAGTTATTGCTTTCCTTAGCTTGATAATGGCGTTTGTAGGTGTGATGGTTCCTGGTATTCCTGCTACCGAGTTTATATTACTTTGTGCTTGGTCATCATCAAAAGGTTCCCCTAGGATTTATCGGTTTTTGCATAATAATCGATTTACAGGTCCTGTTCTTTATAATTGGGATAATGGCAAGGTGATTTCTAGAAGCAATAAAGTGATATCATCAATAAGCATGTTTTTATGTGCCTGTTTATTAGTATGTAGCGGAGTTAATTCATACGTTTTGTTTTTTGCTTTATCAGGGATGTTTGTTGGCTTTTTATGGATGTGGTCTAGGCCAGAAGAAGTTAAAAATTTAACAAAAGAATGTTAGTTTTTCTTAATATAAATGAAGTGGTCATTTGGAAGGTAAGTTTTTATCATTAAATAAGATGGATTTTTAAATGAGGCCAGATATGCAAACAATAGAAAAAGACCAAGATACACTGACATTTGCAAAGCGTTTAAAATATTCTACGCGTACTAATCACGATAGTGTCGATTCACTGGTGATGCAGTCAGAGC
The DNA here is from genome assembly GCF_900129155.1 of Marinomonas polaris DSM 16579. Taxonomy (GTDB): domain Bacteria; phylum Pseudomonadota; class Gammaproteobacteria; order Pseudomonadales; family Marinomonadaceae; genus Marinomonas; species Marinomonas polaris. Next base: position 74,315 of record NZ_FQVF01000004.1, on the reverse strand, counting down.
CATTTGCAAACGAAGAAAATTACAGAAAATTTTTGCGTTTACAGCATATTTTTCATTTATCTGTTGCGCCTTTGTACCAGAATAAAGCTCTGCAAGTGTTGTTTCCCGGGTTGGCTGAATTACCTAGGTTGTCTGCGGTTGAATCGGATTTGAATGACTTGGGCTTAAAGGCGGATGTTGATGTATCTTTGTTAGCTACGCCGACAGATCTGTACCAAGCCATTGGTTGGCTTTATTGCAGTGAAGGGTCGAATATTGGTGCAGCATTTTTGTATAAAGAAACACAGAAATTGAGCTTTGATGCAGACCATGGCGCTAGGCATTTAGCAGCACATCCTGAAGGACGAGCGCCGCATTGGCGTAAGTTTGTTGCTCAGTTAGACGCTTTGTCGCTAACGGAAGAGCAAGAAGCTCTGGCTATAAAAGGAGCGATGGACGCTTTCGCTTTTTATAAAAAAACACTGGCGAGCTTGAATTCCTAAGCGTCGTTCCGAGGCCAGATGAGTATTACTTTTCATCTGGCTTTTTTGCTTTGGTATAGGATTTTGATAATTCGCGAATGGTCTCCATTTGTTTTCCAAACTGACGACAAGGAGTGCAAATTGCAGTGTGCATGGTCAAGTTTATTTTTTCTTTGGCGGATAACGTGCGATCGAGTTTCTCCGAGAGCATTTGGGTCGCTTGTTTGCATTTTATCATTTACGACTTCTCCTTTTGAAACCAGTGATCTTCTAAACATTCCCGTAAACGTAGACGAGCACGATATAAAGTGACATTTAGGCTGCTTACCGACACATCTTCGTTATGACAAATCTCAGGTGTATCCATTTCGAGAAATTCGCGCATCATAAATAATCGACCATATTTGGCTGGTAAAGCATCCAAACAAGCATCGAAAATACGCCAGAAGTGCTCGTTTTCAACACCATGCTCTGGCTGATCCCATTTTTTAGGACGCTCGTCTTTTTGCCAATGGCCATTTTCCTCGAACAAGTGCTCGATTAACGCTTCACCGCTTAGATTGGGCCCCTCTTCGAGCTGACTGGCTGCCGTATGGCGTTTTTCCTTACGCAATAAATCGATGATCTTGTTCTTCAATATGGAAAATACCCAAGTCTTAAATGCCGCTTGTCGCGCAAAACGATCAATATTTTGATACGCAGAGAACATGGCTTCTTGTACTGCGTCTTCGGCTAATTGATTGTCTCGTACTTGAAGCCTGGCGAACTTCAGCATCTGCGTGCGTAGCTCTTCAATAAAAACAGCATCCTGAAAGATGTTAACTGCTGCTGAAGAATCCATCTCAACAGAGAGGTTCGCATTGGTCATTTAAGCCTCGGGTTGTTTGTCTGATTGTTAGACGATATTCGTCTGGTATTTATTACCATTCAACCATGATTTTAATTTGTCTATTTGCTCGCTGCTGCTTCTGCCAAGTACTCATCTTTCAGTTTGACGTAGTTAAGTCCGGCATACTGAAAATATTCGATTTCTTTGTCGTTGAGTGGACGGATTTGTTTCACGGGAGATCCCATGTACATAAAGCCCGTTTCTAAACGCTTGCCAGGTGGCACCAAAGAGCCTGCGCCTATGATGACTTCGTCTTCAATTACAGCACCATCAAGAATGGTGGTTCCCATGCCAACCAATACTCTGCTGCCAATCGTACAGCCGTGTAACATCGCCATGTGACCCACGGTGACGTCGTCGCCAATGGTTAGAGGATGACCTTCAGGCTTATAGTCGCTGGCGTGAGTGATGTGCAAGCAGGAGTTGTCTTGAACACTGGTACGAGCACCAATACGAATGCGGTGCATGTCGCCACGAATCGCAACTAAAGGCCATACAGAACTGTCTTCGCCAATGGTTACATCGCCAATAATTACGGCACTGTCATCGACCCAAACACGGTCGCCAAGTTGTGGTGTTTTACCACGGAAAGATTTCATCACCATAAATCCTCTCTTAAAGGGGGGCTTCTTAATAGAATGTACTAATAAATGAAGGAACTATTAACACAATAGGCTTTTATGCATTGAAAAAGTGTTAAGACAACCTATCTTAGTAAGCATAGTATTGATCAATGCAATACAGCGTTCAATTAATATAAAAGGATATCATGATATGTCACAGTCTGTATGGGACGCGACCAGCTTACCGAATTTTACCGATGTCGATGTTGCGAACATCGAAGCGGATCTAGAGAAACTACTAAAGCACAATCAAGAAGCCATCGACGCTTGTGTGAGTGAAAATACCAATCCAACATGGCAAAGCCTTGTTTTGCCCTTGGATCAACTGCACGATGACCTAAACAACTTCTGGTCACCAATTGGCCATTTGAACTCAGTTAAGAACACTCCAGAGTTGCGTGCGGCTTATAACGCTTGCTTGCCAAAATTGACCCAGTTTTATACGGATCTTGGGCAAAACAAAGCCTTGTACCAAGCCTACAAAACGCTTGCGCAAAGCGATGCAGCAAAAACGCTAACACAACCACAAAGTGAAGCTTTGACCCAAACCATCCGTGACTTCGAATTGTCAGGTGTTGGTCTAGAAGGCGACGCCAAAAAACGTTACGGCGAGATAAACCAGCGTTTGTCCGAGTTGGGTAGCCAGTTTGGTGAAAACGTGTTGGACGCGACACAAGCGTGGAGCAAGTTAATCACCGACGAAAGTGAATTGTCTGGATTACCGGAGTCAGCACTAGCACAAGCGAAGCAAATGGCCGAAGTCAAAGAAAAAGACGGTTGGTTGTTCACCTTAGACTTCCCATCTTACATGCCTGTAATGAGCTATGCTGACAACGCCGCTTTGCGCGAAGAAATGTATCGCGCTTTTGCGACTCGCGCGTCAGATCAAGGTGGCGACATCAAATTCAATAACGCGCCTTTGATTGACGAGATTTTGGCATTGCGTCATGAAATGGCGCATATTCTTGGTTTTGATAATTACGCTGAATTGTCGGTTGCCACTAAGATGGCTGACAACGGACAGCAGGTTATCGACTTCTTGGAAGACCTTGCTAAAAAGTCAAAAAGCTCGGCAGAACAAGATCTTGCACAGTTAACTGCGTTCGCAAAAGACGAAAATGGCGTAGAAAAATTGAACGCGTGGGACATGACTTACTACGCGGAAAAATTGCGTCAGCATAAGTACAGTATCTCTCAAGAAGAGCTGCGTCCTTACTTCCCAATGAATAAGGTTTTGTCCGGATTGTTTCACGTGGCACAAACCTTATTTGGCGTGGATATTCGAGAAGAAAAAGAATTTGATAGCTATAACAAAGACTTGCAACTTTTTACTATCAGCAAAGACGGTGAAGACGTTTCTCGTTTCTATCTAGATCCTTATGCTCGCGAAGCAAAACGCGGTGGCGCATGGATGGATTCTTGTCGTACTCGTCGTCGTTTGAGAGACAATCGTCTGCAGCTACCGATTGCGTATCTTGTGTGTAACTTCACACCACCAATTGGCGCTAAGCCAGCGTTATTGACTCACGATGAAGTCACCACCTTGTTCCATGAATTTGGTCATGGTTTGCATCACATGTTGACCCAAGTGGACGTTTCATCCGTATCCGGTATTAATGGTGTGGCATGGGATGCCGTCGAGTTGCCAAGTCAATTTATGGAAAACTGGTGTTACGAGCCAGAAGCGCTTGCCCACATCGCAGGACATTACGAAACGGGCGAACCATTGCCTCAAGACTTGTTAGATAAGATGCTGGCAGCGAAGAACTTCCAATCTGGTATGCAGATGATGCGCCAGCTGGAGTTTTCTTTGTTCGATTTCCGTTTGCACATGGAATACCAAAAAGGCATTTCTGTTCAATCCGTTATCAACGACGTACGCAGCAAAGTAGCAGTAACGACGCCACCTGAATTTAACCGTTTCCAAACTAGCTTCTCGCATATTTTTGCTGGTGGTTACGCGGCGGGTTACTACAGCTATAAATGGGCGGAAGTCTTGTCAGCCGATGCGTTCTCGAAATTCGAAGAAGACGGCATCTTCAATAAAGATACCGGCGCACGCTTCCGTGATACCATATTAGCCAATGGTGGTTCTCGTCCAGCAGCGGAATTATTCGCTGAATTCCGTGGTCGTGAGCCAAGCACCGATGCCTTATTGAGACACAGCGGCATCGCGGCATAAATATTTGTTCTGCAAGGAAGCAGCGTCTCGCCTGATGACGATCAGACAAGACGCTGCTTTTTTATGACGTCGCTCGAAGGCGTTACTTTTTTTAAAGGTAGTTGGGTTATGACTGTAAAACGCTTTATCGCAGGGGCTGTGTGCCCTCGTTGTAGTGAGATGGATAAGATTCGTGCATGGCGCGACGATGATGTTGAAAAGCAATATCGAGAGTGCATTTCCTGTGGTTACACGGATGAGCAATCTACGGTAATACAGGCGCAGCCAACTGAGATTCCAACGCGAGTGAATACGCCTCACAGTAGCGCTCCTCAAGCGGAAGAAATGGTGATTAATTTTATACCGAATCCGGGTTCGACCAAACACTAGCCTCAATCGAGCACAGAGCAATTAAAAAAGCGGATGATATTTCTATCAATCCGCTTTTTTGTACCCGCTGGAAAGCGCTTAGTTATTAACCAACCAAAGGATATCTAACGGTTGAATGAGGCTTAACGATGGCAAGTCTACCAATTCCTTGTTTAACAAGTTAATTGCTGTTTCTTGTCCGATTAGTTCACTTAGTGATTTCCCAAGTGGTAGATGTTCGAGCGGTACTAGGTGTTCGCTCATGTTGGCGATGACTAATAGTGTTTTGTCGTCCATTTGTCGCCTAAAGGCGAATAGGTGTTCGCTGCCTAGTGAGACAAGTTCGAATTCCTGCGCAGCGAAAAGTGGATTAGCTTTGCGGATTTTAATCATCTCTCGGATTAGCTGAGCGATTTTTCCCTGCGGTGCGCCGTTATCCTCAGCAAGCGCGAAATCTGCGTTGGTGAGCTTCTTACGATGTACCCAGCGACTATCTTCTGCTTTTGTCGAGTCGTTTAGGTAGTCATCGTTGTTTAGCACGCCAAGGTCGTCGCCTTGATACAACAATGGGATGCCGGGCATGGCGAAGTTGATACCATTGAGGACACGTATGCGGCTGATGGCATGATCAAGCAACAGCGGATCGTCTGCAGCGATGGCATTTTCCACGCCCGCAAGAGACGCCAAGGTACCGCAAACACGGCAATCGCCATTCACTGGGTTTTCTTGGAACGGCACACCTGCAGCAAAAGAGCCTTCGAATTGGCCAGTATAGAATTGATTCAAGAAGCGACGATGACCGATCCCATCAATGCCAAGACGATCAGAAATGGCGTCATCCCATAACCAGCCAATATCGTCATGACAGCGGATATAGTTGATCCAAGTCGTATGCTCTGGAATCGCGAAGCTGCGCTCAAGAGATTGGTACAACAAGTTGGTTTGACGTGTCGCTAAACTTTCCCATAACAAGGCCATCATTAGTGGGTTGTAAGACAGCGTGCACTCATCGGCGCCAATGTATTTATTGACTTCATCTGGGTGAACAATTGCTTCGGATTTAAAGACGACTTGTGGTGCTGCGATGTCCAAGCAGGCTTTGAAAGCTTTGATCAGGTTGTGAGCCTTAGGTAAGTTCTCACACACTGTTCCTTTCTCTTTCCAGACAAAGGCTAAGGCGTCGAGTCGTAAGACATCACAACCGTTTAAAATTAGATGTAACATTTCTTCGACGACAGCGACAAAAACCGCCGGATTGGAATAGTTCAAATCCCATTGAAATGAGTTAAAGGTCGTCCAGACATGGCTGTCTAATTCAGGTAAATAGGTAAAACTACCGCGACGAATTTGAGGAAATATTTCGCGTACGGTTTGGTTGTATTCCATGGCGTCTTGCTCGCCCATGAAGTAGTAATAGCCTTGGAACCCTTGGTCACCTGATTTTGCAGCTTCGGCCCAACGATGTTCGTCTGATGTGTGATTAAACACAAAATCCAACACCATGCGTATGCCTTTTTTGTGTAGCGCGGAAGCAAGGTCTTTTAGGTCTTTGTTAGTGCCCAAATTAGGTGACACGGTACGGTAATCTGAAATCGCATAACCGCCGTCACTGTTGCCTTCTGGAGCTAAATAAAGCGGCATTAGATGCACATAGTTAATTCCTAAGGATTCAAAATAAGGGATTTTGTCGATTAGAGAGCTGAGGTCGTCAGCTAATAAATCCACATATACGGCAATGCCGACATTTTGATTGGATTCGAACCAGAACTCTGATTTGTCTTTGATTTGGGCAGGGCGTTTTTTCTTATGAAAATCGATAAAGGATTGTAGCAACACCTTGAGATGATAGTGCAGGTCGAAGCACTGTCCATAAAGCGGGAAAAGCTGTTCGAAGAGTGGTGCAAAACCGTTCTCTAATCGCTTAACGAAGATCGCTTTTTGTTGAGAAGTCAGTTGGCTAAAATCTAATTCGGCTAACAAACGCTGTTGTGTTTTTTGTGCTTCAAAAGCGAAATTCATGACCATATTTTTGCCTTGTAAGACGTGCTCGTGAAAAACGACGAGTTCGGATTATTGTTACCTAGGCTGGAACCTTAGGCTAAAAGTTTGGTTGGAGAGTTCGCTTTAACAACAAGATCAGCGCGCTTCGTTTTCCATGGAGAAAACGTAGCCTAAGGGGTATGGCGGGTCAATATGGCAGCTTTCTAAATACTGACTTAATTTCCGAGAAGCTCACCTCTCGGAAATTAATCGTTAGGTTAGTTGTCTGCGTAACCGCTGCCGATAGCATTAAAAGGCATATCAAGATTGAGTTCTGGGACTTGTAAGCCAATCCAGGTTGGGAAGGTGTTGCTGTTTGGACCAGGGAATACCGTGTATTCGTTTGCCCAAGGATAACGTTTCACTGCTTCGTTGATTTTTGGAATCAATGCTTCCGCTTTTGGGCCAATAATTGAAAGAACTTTCTCTGGTTTTGCGCCAAACCAATAGCGATCTGGTGTTGTGGTTTTATATTCAGATAAGGCTGGAAGTCCTCTATCTACTCTCCAACCAACGACTTCATGAACAGTATATTCGGCCGCGTTTTTCTCTTTGGTTGCCACCCAAGTATGGACTGCAAACCAACCGCGCCAGCTGAAAGCGTCGGCGGCATAAAATTCGATAACAGCGTCTTTTTCTTCTTCGGGTGATGGGGCTATGCCTGCGGGTTCTCGGCTTGCGGTGCGCCAGCTATCGTTAGAAGAGCAAGCGCTTAAAAATAGGGTGATAAATAATAGTCCTAAATACTTTGTCATGCTTTGTCCTTGGGCTGTTAGATCGTTTTAATGCTATTAACATACGCAAGTTTTGCTCTATTTGGGCCATTATTTTTTATCAAATATGTTTTATTTCATGGTTTTTGCCCAGTTCAAAAATTGGACATAAAAAACGCCAGAAGACTGACGTTTTAGGTTTGTTGTTTCAACGAAACAGCAAATTAGTTCATTTCAGTAATAAAGTCTTCTGCTGAACGACGTACTTTTTTCAGGCCTTTTAACCAGTCACCTTCATCTGCGCGGTAACCTAAAGGAAGTAGAATCACAGAGCGAAGTCCACGTTCAGTTAGACCTAGAATTTCGTCTACTTTTGCAGGGTCAAAACCTTCCATTGGTGTGCTGTCTACGCCTTCTTCGGCGGCCGCGATCAATGCCGTTCCAAGACCGATGTATGCTTGACGAGCTGCGTGTTGGTAATTCACTTCGGCCTCGCGAGGAGGGTAAGCGCCTAAAATCATTTGACGGTAGTTTTCCCAGCCTTCGTTTTTAAAGCCACGTTCGTCGTTTACTAAGTCGAACATCTTGTTGATGCGTTCTTCTGTGTAGTTGTCCCATGCCGCAAAAACTAATAGATGAGAACCATCAGTAATTTGCGCTTGGTTCCAAGCGTGAGGCACGATGGCTTCACGCAATGCTTTGTTTTTTACTACGATGACTTCGTATGGCTGAAGTCCGCTTGACGTTGCTGTAAGACGAATCGCTTCTAGAATGCGGTCTACTTTTTCTTGCTCAACGGCTTTGCTTGAGTCCATTTTTTTAGTGGCATAGCGCCAGTTCAATTTATCTAACAAATTCGACATTTCAATTCCTTGGTAAGGTTTGTATATGGAAGCAATATGGGTCTAATGTTAGTTAAGTACAAGTGTTGTTTTAAGTAGAAAATGAGGAAGTTGAATGATCGGTTAAATGTCGAACTTTGTTGGTATCTTGCAATAGTTTCTTTAATAACGCCCTAAAATGGTTCATTTTTTTTGCGAGATGCAGTAAGGTGCGATTTCGTAAACTTCAATGGACCCCTTTTAAATGACGTTAAATCATAAATCATCAATATTACAGCGTTATTTGCGCGGTAGCTTAGTACTACAAATTGCTATCGGTATTATCTGTGGTGTCGTGTTGGCATACGTTTCACCTAACACCGCTTTATCGGCAAGTTTACTTGGTGATTTTTTTGTTAAAGCACTAAAAGCTATTGCTCCGATTTTGGTGTTTTTATTGGTAATGGCATCTATTGCTAATCATAAACAAGCTCAACAAAGTCATATTCGTCCGGTACTTGTCCTTTATTTGTTTGGTACGTTTGTTGCCGCTTTAACGGCAGTGGTGTTTAGTTTTGTGTTTCCAACACAGCTGCATTTGGTTGCTCCAGACTTAAGCCAAAGTGCGCCTCAGGGAGTAGGGGAAGTCCTGCGTACACTAGTATTTAAAATGGTTGATAACCCAGTAAATGCACTTGTTCAGGGGAATTATGTAGGCATATTGACTTGGGCTATTGGCTTTGGATTGGGTTTGCGTCATGCCTCCGAAGCTACAAAAGCATTGTTGCAGCATTTAGCGACCAGTGTGACAAGTATTGTGTCGGTGATTATTCGCTTGGCACCATTTGGGATCTTTGGCTTGGTTGCTAGTACAATCGCAGAAACTGGTTTTGATGCCTTATTTGGGTATTCTCATCTGTTAGCTGTATTAATTGGCGCTATGTTGTTTATTGCATTCGTTACCAATCCATTATTGGTGTTCTGGAAGATTCGTCGTAACCCTTACCCATTGGTTTTTAAGTGCTTAAAGGAAAGTGGCGTAACGGCATTTTTTACGCGTAGCTCTGCAGCTAACATTCCGGTCAACTTAGATCTGTGTAAGCGTTTAGACTTGGATGAAGATACCTATTCTGTGTCTATTCCATTAGGCGCGACCATTAATATGGCTGGCGCTGCGATTACCATTACGGTTTTAACTTTAGCGACGGTAAATACTTTAGGTATTACATTGGATTTTGGTACGGCGTTATTGCTTAGTGTGATAGCGGCTGTGTCTGCATGTGGCGCATCGGGCGTGGCTGGTGGTTCATTATTATTGATCCCATTGGCGTGTAGCTTATTTAATATTCCCAATGAGATTGCGATGCAGGTTGTTGCTGTCGGTTTCATTATCGGCGTATTGCAGGACTCCGCTGAGACTGCGCTGAATAGCTCGACGGATGTACTGTTTACCGCAGCGGCTTGTCTTGCTAACGAAAAAGCGAGTTGAAATTGAGGCTTGCTTGGTAAATAGGATCACAAAAAGAAAGGGAAGCATTTGGCTTCCCTTTTTTGTTTGTATGGTTTTCTTGTCAATTGGCTGTTTGTTTTAAAGCTTGAACTGGGTAACCAATTTATCAAGTTGAACAGACAGTTTTTGCAAGTTAGTACTTGATGCTGTCAGTTCATCAGCTATCTCAGAAGTTTCTGTTGTTAGTTGGTTAATCTCTTCGACGTTTTTGCTCATGTCATTTACCACAAGCGCTTGCTCTTCTGTGGCGGTAGCAACCTGTATGTTCATATCGCTAATCTGGCCAATATGTTTGGTGATTTGTTCAAGCGAGCTGTTTGCTTCGTTTGCTTGACCAACTACAGTAGTGCTTTGGTCTTGTCCAGATTGAATGGTCGCGACTGTTTTCGCTGATTGCTCTTGTAGCTTGTCGATCATTTTTTGAATTTCATCAGTGGAAGCGGCAGAGCGACTTGCAAGGTTTCGAACTTCATCGGCAACTACTGCAAATCCTCGACCTTGTTCGCCAGCACGAGCGGCTTCAATCGCAGCGTTTAAGGCTAACAGGTTAGTTTGTTCAGAGATGCTACGAATAGTGTCTAGGATGCTACCAATCGAATCTGTCTGCGTTGCTAATGAACCAATGTCTGAACTGATGTGCTGTATTTCTGTAGACAACGCCGTTACGCCTTGGCGGGCGCGTGCGACCAATCCTGCACCTTGATGGGCTTGTTTATCGGCTTCTTGTGCAGCTCTTGCAGCTTGAGAGGCATTTTCTGCGATGTTTTCTACCGTAGCCCCCATTTCATGAATTGCCGTGGCAATCTGAGTAGTACGATCGCGTTCATTTAGACAGTTAGTGTGCGTCGCCTTTGCTTTCGCTGCGACATCATTTGCGGTGTGAGCTAGCTGACGCGAGTTCTCGGCTACGTTTTCGATGGCGGTACGTACTTTGGTAATAAATTGGTTAAAGTGCTGAGCAATGTCGCTCAGTTCATCTTTGCCATCTAGTTTCATCACGGTGCCAAGGTCAAGTTTGTCACTGGCACTTGAAATGTGTTGCTGAAGATAAGAGACACGGCTATTAAGACGACGTAACATTAGCCAAGCTAAGATAATCGAAGCCGACAATGCTAAGATAATTAAGACAATCATGTTGTTGCGACTGTTTTCGTAATTTACTTGGCTTTGAGCATAGCCTTGCTGACCTTGTTCAAGTAAGTCATCAAGTATTTTGTTGACGGCTTTACGCATTACACCATAGCTGTCTGCGTATTTTGTTTTGTATATTTCTTGAGCTGTGGTCAGGTCATTGTTTTCTATTGCCGTTAGCATTGGAGCTAGTTCATCGCTTTTGACTTTAGCAAATATATCTATGACCTTTTGTACTTCTGCGCGCATTTTAGGGTTCACTTGAGAATCCAACGCTTGTTTAAGAGCTATATCCATCTCAGGAATATCTTCTGCGCGGGTTTCTTTTACGCGAGTGAGTGCGCCTCGTTTATCCTGCATAGCTGGAATTTCTTGCAGCAAAATAATATCGATACCAACACGCATGCGTGGAATGCGCGAAGCAACTTCCGCAAGAGATCTCATTGGTGCACTGGTGTTTTGGGCAAGCTGTTTTGTTTGTTCTTGCACGCTAGAAAGGCCGCGTAAACCAGCCCAACTGACAAGCAAGAGTACAAGGCAGGGGAGTGCGATCACAGATATAAATTGTGTTTTTAGAGACATTTTGTTGAAGATCACGATGTGTTACCTGCTGATTATTTTTTTGAATGTGGAATTACTGTGAAACTTTAAATCTACTGTCGTTTTACAGGATAGGATGTGCTTCGTTAATTGTACAAGAAAGTATCTTTAATAAATGTTTTTTTACTCTCTGTTATTAGTTTGTCTTATGTTATATCCAATAAATGACACTTTTTAAGTGATAAAAGGATATTTCGTTGAATAGTCAAAGGAGTTTGAATTGAGCAGTACATTTCGGTCTCTATCCAATCCGAATTATCGGCTTTGGTTTGGTGGCGCGGCGATTTCGAATATTGGCGCTTGGTTGCAACGTACTGCTCAGGACTGGATCGTCATTGCTGAGTTGTCGGATAAAAATGCTTCGGCTGTTGGTTTGGTGGTCTTTTTGCAATTCGCCCCGCAAATTCTTTTATTGCCGCTTACAGGTTGGACGGCAGACCGTATGGATCGACGTAAATTACTCTTTATTACTCAATCCTTAATGGCGCTACTGGCTTTAGTGCTGGGCGTGTTGGTTCTGAGTGGACAAGTGGTGTTGTGGCAAGTTTGCGTTTGTGCGTTTGCTTTGGGTTGTGTTGCTGCGTTTGATGCGCCTGCGCGCCACGCCTTTGTGTCTGATATTGTCAGTGAAAAAGAATTATCAAACGCGGTGGGGTTAAACTCGGTGGCGTTTAACTCGGCTCGTTTGGTTGGGCCTGCTATTGCTGGGATATTGATTGCGTTGATCGGCAGCGGTTGGGTATTTATGATCAATGTGTTGTCTTTTATTCCGTTATTAATTGCCCTCCATAAATTCAAAACGCGTCTGCCAGCTGTTGTTTCAGATAACGGCAAAGCAACACCTGATCTGGCGAAATTTTTTGATGGTTTTCGTTATATTTGGCAGCATCGAGAAATGGCCGTCATATTGGTAATGTCTTTCTTGATTTGTAGCTTAGGGATGAATTTCTCTGTGTACCTATCTGCGATGACGGTGCATGTATTTCAAGGTCACGCGGATCAATATGGTTTCTTAATTTCAATGATGGCGATTGGTTCTATTTCTGGTGCTATGGTGACAGCGAGCCGTCGCTCTTCGCCGTCATTTCGCTTTATGATTTATGTGGCAGCCATGTTCGCTGTTAGCTGCTTTTTGGTTGCTATCAGTACGTCGTTTTGGGCGTTTGCTGTGCTGCTTATTTTCCTTGGGCTCAGTTTGCAGTTGTTTACCACTTCTACTGCGTCTTACATGCAGGTTACAACGGAAAAACGTTATCGAGGCCGAGTAATGGCTGTGGTTCTGGCAACTGCGTTAGGGAGTACCGCACTAGGCGCGCCTTTGGTTGGTTGGATTGCTGATGTATTTGGTGCCCGATGGGCGATTGGCATGGGCAGTATTTCGGGTATTGTCGCGGCTTCGTTAGGCTTTTGGTTTTTGCGTCGACAGGCTCAAACAGAGTTGAAAAACAAAATGCTTTAGTACGGCGTGAATAACTTAAATAAATTGCAGTCGTCTATAGTGATTATTTAGTGTACTTTTTATAAATAGCATCGCATGAAGTGATTCACTCTTTTGCATAATTCTAAAAATATTGATGGAGAAAGCCATGTCACAGCATCTTGTACTGAGTTTCATTGGAGAAGATCGCCCCGGTCTTGTTGAGCGTTTATCCGATACTATCGCTCGCCATAATGGTAATTGGCTGGAAAGCCGTATGGCACATCTAGCCGATAAATTTGCGGGTATTTTAACCGTGACTGTTCCGTTGGAGCATCAAGAAGCACTGGTTAACGCATTACGTAATTTCGAACAACTTGGTCTGCATGTCACGGTAGAAATGGCAAAACAGAGTGTGACGGAAGGATCGACTTTGTCGCTGTCTGTTGTTGGCAATGATCGTCCCGGCATTGTCAAAGAAGTATCTCAGGTGCTGCATTCTTTGATGGTTAACGTCAAAGAACTCACTACCACTTGTGAACCTGCGCCGATGAGTTCCGATATGCTGTTTAAAACCGACATGGTGTTGGCTGTGCCGAAAGATCTACCTTTGTCAGAGTTGGAAGCTGCACTAGAAAAAATTAGTAGCGATTTAATAGTGGAGCTATCCGTTAATCAGTTTGCCTAGTTACTTAATTTTTATGACATGTTTGTTGGTTTATAGCGGTTTTTCGTTAAACCGCTTAATCATAAAATCGATTAACAAGCGTAACCGAAAGGGCATGTTATCTCGGTCACGATAGAGCATTTGGCAACCGCGAGGTTGGTTGCTCCACTCAGGTAAAACTTGTCGAAGCTCTCCCGAATCGATCAATGGCTGCGCATGATAATCAGGCATAAAACCGATACCTAAGCCATCTTGTATGGCGCGCGTAAGTAAGCTGATGTCGTCTACTTTTAGGCGAATATTATGGTTTGGTTTATGAGTTTGCATTTCTCCAGAGGTAGTGTGTTGCAGCTTCCAAGTGGACATAGGCGCGCACAATACAGTGGGAAAGCCTTCTAAATCACAAGGTGTCTTTAAGCTAGACATGTCTAAATTGACGGAGCCACAAATAACAAAGCGAATGTTCGTTAAGTGCCTGCCAATCCAATGGTCTGCATTATGGTCACCGACGCGGAACGCGATGTCGATGGCTTCTTCCTCAATATCGATGTTTTGATTTGAAAGTCGCAAATCCAAATGGATGTCAGGGTATTCGATCAAAAAGGCATTAAAATGCTGAGCTAAAACATGCACGCCAAAGTTCACCGGCGCAGAAATCCGAATAGTACCTTTGGCTTGGGTTTTGTCCTGCAGAAGACACACAGCAACATCGTCTAATTCCTCAAAAAGAGACGCGCTCCTTTCGAAATATCTTTGCCCAGAATGGGTGAGCTGGACTCTATGGGCGTCACGGTTTAGCAATCTTATCGCCAAGTCTTCTTCTAATTTAGCGACTCGTCGACTCAATGTGGAAAGAGGAATCTCCAATGCCGCCGAAGCTTGTTTAAAACTGCCGTGTTGGGCAACCGCGCAAAAACAACGCATATCATCGAGTGAATAGTTAAATTTCATATTTGGGATCTATTGTCTCAATTTTGTCTATTTATTCCGTATTTAAAATCTATACACTGCGCCTTATATTTTCAAGTTTTCTTTTAATGGAGAAAGATATGAATCGTTCGGCGAGTACTAATGCCGTATTACTATTGTTGCTATGCACGTTTTTCTGGGGAGCTTGTTTTCCTGTGGGTAAGCATGCGTTGGGAGAAGTGCATGCGCTGACTTTGGTTATTTGGCGTTTTGCCATTGCTGCTGTTTGTTTGTTTATTTATGCCAAGTGGAAAAACATGCCAATGCCTAGCTTAACGGCAAAACAATGGGCGTGGGCTATTGGCGTTTCTATCATTGGTGTTGGTGGATTAAACCTGGGTTTGTTTACTGGTTTGGCGCAAACAGATGCCAGCAATGGCGCCTTGATCATGGCGCTTAGTCCATTGGCCACCTCTTTGATTGGCTCTTTGTTGCAACGTAAACTGCCAGTTCGCGGTGCGGTTTTTAGTTTGGTGGTTTGTTTATCCGGTGTGTTGCTGGTGTTAACCAATGGTGAGCTAAAACGCTTGCTGGGTTTTGAGTTTAACCACGGCGATCAAATGATCTTTCTGGGCATGTTGTGCTGGAGCCTTTATACCTATTTAACGCAAGGTGTGAGTCGCTGGATGCCAATGATTCCTTATACTCTAGTTGGCATGCTATCAGGGTTAGGGGTGATCTCTTTGGTCACGGCATTTAGTGCTGAGGTTCATCCCTTGCAAGAAAGTTTGGCGATCAGTGGTTATGTGTTGGGTGACTTATTATTCATCGGTGTGTTTGGTACTGTTGGTGGTTACTTGTTGTGGATCTCAGGTGTGAAGCAACTCGGTGCGGCGAACGCTTCCTTGTTCTTCAATTTTGTGCCTGTCTTTGCGGCCTTGACGGCATTCGCTTACGGTCAAACCGTAACAAGCTTGCAGCTATTAGGAGTAGCGATTGTGATTGCCGGTTTGTTACTGCCAAGAGTCGTTAAATGGCAGCAACAACGTTTTAATCGTCAAGAAGCCGCGTCGACTAATTAAACGTCTAATCAGAAAGTAAAAAGTAAAAAGTAGAAATTAGAGCGATTCAATGTTTTCCAAACACCATTCGGCTCTTTCTAAGACGGCATGCTTTTGCGCGTCGTCTTGTTTATCCCAGTTACCATAAATCATGCCGATGCGATGATTCTTCGCAAGACGTTCTCGATGTTTCACCATAAAGTGCCAATATAGACTGTTTAGCGGGCAAGACTCCGCGCTGGTTTTCTCTTTTACCTTGTAATGGCAATCACCGCAGTAATCGCTCATTTTCTGCATATAGCTGCCGCTCGCCGCATAGGGTTTGGAGGCAATCCAACCACCATCAGCAAATTGACTCATGCCGCGCGTATTAGGTAATTCCACCCATTCCAACGCATCCACGTAAATGCCTAAATACCATTCGTCGACTTGCTGCGGCTGAATTTCGGTTAATAAACAAAAGTTGCCTGTCACCATCAAGCGTTGAATATGATGCGCATAAGCATAATCAAGAGATTGCCCAATAGCGCTAGCGATGCACTTCATTTTGGTTTGTCCGTTCCAGAAATAGCTTGGTAAATCTCGCTCGGCGTTTAGGGCATTTTGTTGTTCATAGTCCGGCATATTGATCCAATACATGCCGCGTACATATTCGCGCCAGCCAAGTATCTGCCGAACGAAACCTTCGATTTGGGCGATGTCGATATTGTCATTTTCTTGATAAGCCGTAATGGTGGCTTTGATCACATGTTTTGGGCTGATCAATTTAGCGTTGAGTGCAAAAGACAAACGTGAATGGTACAAACTCCAACTGTGTGGTGTTTTGTTTGTCATCGCATCTTGGAAACGGCCAAAATTTGGCAGCAAATGCTCGCAGAAAAAGGTGAGTAAATTCAGCGCGTCTTGGCTGGTGACAGGCCAAAGTAAACTGGATTCTGCTTTGCCAAGGGAAGGAATATTGTGACGTTGAATGCGTTCAAGCAAATGTGTCACATCATGCTGAAAACACAAAGGTGTTGGTATATCTGCTAGATCTTTTGCTTTGAGTTTATTGCGATTGGCGCTGTCATAGTTCCATTGACCACCTTCAGGCTCTCTTTCATCTGCCATCAATATGTTAAACCGCTGACGCATTTTTCGATAAAAATGCTCCATGCGAACGGTGCTTTTCGCCTGAAAAAAGTTAGGAATATCGTTGAAGGGTAATAAGAAATGCTCGCTATCGACCATGCTAAATTTCGGATCTGAGTCACTAGAAATTAACTGATGATATTGCTGTAAAACGCGATATTCATCGGGACGCTGTAGTTCTACATGGTCAATATTATGTTGTTTAGCGAGGCTTAAGATTACTTCTTCTAAGCTTTGGTTTTGAGTGTCATCCAAAGTGAGGTAACACACTTCATGGCTGTTTTCTTTTAAGGCGCTAGCAAAGCGTTCCATTGCGAGGAAAAACGCACAGAGCTTTTGAATGTGATGTGTGACATAGGTGGCTTCTGGGTGCAGTTCGGCGATCAGATACAGAACACCTTGATCTTGTGCTTTAAACCAAGAGTGAGCGGCGTTTAATTGATCTCCAAGAATAACGCGCAGTGTGTGATAAGTTTTGGTGATCGTCATTAGTCACTTCTTCTCCGTTGTTTTATTTACGGTTATTACGTATGTGATCGCCGTTTGGTTTAGCGCTTTGCAGGTCCTTCGCCATAGAAACCTTAGTCGATATTATGGTGGGCGCAACATTAAGCGTGAAATGTATCTATTTGTAATCAAACGATGCTCTTAAAATTGTTGCTCATAAAATAACAATAAAAACAATGATAGTTGTTTGTATTTGTGTGTGATAAAAAATGATCTATGTCAATAAAACGGATTTTTTCTTCTGATTTTCTTTGTTTTTTTGTTAATGACTATATAGTGCAGCTTACTAATATAAGCCAGAATAATGACACTATTTCGGCTAGGTTATAACTTAAAAATAAGCAAAATAGTTGAGAGAAAATGAGAAAAAACTTGCCTGTTACAAACACAGAAAGAACTTTTTCGGAAGGTGTGAAACTCATTTCCGTGACGGATTTGAAAGGAAAAATAGTAGATTGTAATAGTGCTTTTGTTGAAGTCAGTGGTTTCCGTAAAGACGAATTGGTTGGTCAACCTCATAACCTTGTTCGACATCCAGATATGCCTCCAGCAGCGTTTGCCGTAATGTGGGCCCAGCTGAGTGTAGGTTTGCCATGGATGGGCTTGGTAAAGAATCGTTGTAAAAATGGAGACTTTTATTGGGTAGACGCTTACGTCATGCCCATTACTGAAAATGGTAAAACGATAGGTTATGAATCCGTACGTACGTGCCCCAATCGAATAGATGTAAAACGAGCAGAATCGCTATATCGACGTATAAATGAAAATAAGTCGAGCCTCACTGCTGGAAAAGTGTTCAATCTAGAAAATGTCACGCTGCTTTTGGCGGGAATACTTATTGGTCTGACGTTGTTATTTTGCTCATTCGAATACGCAGTATTTTTATTTGCCGTTCTTATGTCCATTTATGTTGTGATATTAAAATGGCAGCAAGGAACATTCTTAAATTATTTACAGCATAAGCTTGGTAACGCTGCATTTAAACACCCCCTTGCAACGGCGACTTATACAAGTCAAACCTCTTATATAGGCGATATTTCCGTAGGAATTAAAAGCTTACATTCTCGCTTAGGAACGATTTTAACTCTCATCGAAAACGGTGCTGCAGATGTAGAAAAAGAAATGAATGCATCCCATAAATCTATTTCAAGCACCAAAGTAAAAATACTTAATCAGCAGTCAGAAACGGACTTAATTGCAACATCAATGACAGAAATGTCTGCAACCATCCAGGAAGTTTCGCAGAACATTACTGAAACCGCAGATTTTGTGGGCAAAGTATCTGAGATCACCAAAAATGCAGCTCTCGCAGGTAATGAAGTTAAGTTATCAATCGAGAAGTTAAATGCAACAGTAGTGAGCATTGGAGAATCGGTAAACCATGTATCCTCTCTGGCGGAAAAAATCTCGGTCTCGACCAATATGATCGATCAAATTGCCGAACAGACGAATTTGTTAGCACTAAATGCAGCCATTGAAGCCGCAAGGGCGGGTGAACACGGTCGTGGTTTTGCCGTGGTTGCCGATGAAGTTCGTCACTTAGCATCAAAAACACAGACATTAACTCAAGAAATAGACAAAGCCATTGAAGGCTTATTGAATGGCGTAAAAGCCACCTCAAAGGTAGCCGAAGAGGGCGTTCTTCTCTCTCGCGAAAGCTTAAACAGAGTTGAACTTGAAGATAAGTTGGTGAAAGAAGTAAACCTTGTTGTCGGTGAAATTGCAGATCGCTCATTGCAAATGGCTGCAGTAACTCAGCAACAGAGTATCGTGATTGAAGAAACAACTCATCAAGTATATAACATCGCAAAAATCGGACATGAAAATACACAAGAAATGCAAGTGACGGAAGCGTCTATTTCACGTTCTACCGAATCTACTAAAGCATTATACGAATTGGTTAAAAGGTTCAAATAACACATTATGGCTATCAACAAGGAAAGCTCTTTGTATAAAGCTCTGTTTGAAGCTGCGGCCGACGGGATCATTATTATTAATGCTCGAGGAATTATTCAATCTTTTTCACCGTCAGCAGAGAGGTTATTTGGCTATTCAGAAATTGAGGTGTTTGGCAAGAATGTTTCGATTTTGATGCCGAAAAGTGAAGGAGATAAACACGATGGCTATTTACGCCATTACTTAGATACTGGTAGCGCCTCTATTATTGGTAAAGGTCGAGAAGTGACTGCAATGAGAAAGAGTGGCCAACTTTTTCAAATGCATTTGTCTATAGGACGTGCTGAGACAGCAGAAGGTGAGCCTTTTTTTGTGGGTATTTGCCATGACTTATCTATGTATCAAAACGTGGTGGAGCAATTGGAACGAGTTGATATTCGATATCGAAATGTCTTTGATTCAGAAGGCCTTTTTATTGTTCGTGTTACCTTAGATGGTGCCATTATTTTATCTAATAAATCCTTCACGCAACAATTTCGCGACGCTACTATTACCGCTGATGACTTTATAGATAGTGTGGCTGGGTCTTCGGCTAAAGACGCTAAACTATTGTTCTCGTTGTCTGAAAGTGGCTTTAAAAATGAAATAAAAATGTCCCTGATGATGAAAGGTATATCGTCCCATATAGAAGTAGAATGGCGCTTTAAATTAGTAAAAGACAATATCGGTTGCCATATCCAAGGGGTGGGAATTGATGTGTCTGAAAAAGTCGTAGCCGCCAATGAAGCTTTTTTCCTAAGAAACTTCGACCCTATTACTAAGCTCCCGCAACTAGACTATGTGAAACAGTTGTTTGACGGCAATCAGGCTGAAAATACTCTGTTCTGTTTTATGACATTTGAACTGACGGACTTTGATCGAATTCGTAAGCTTAATGGTGAAGTGCTAGCCAATAAAATGCTGGAAGAGCTTGCCCGATCACTAGAAACCAACATTGGCTATCTACATTGCGCTCGTCTTCAAGCTAGTCGCTTTATGATGGTTTTTGATATTGATGTCGCTGGTAATATTGAACAACAGACAAAAGACAAAGCCATTGCGTTACAAGCAGAACTGCAACGTACTATTGGTGAAATTAGTTCTGAAATTCGTATAGGCAGTGCTTATCACAACAGGGCAAAAAGCACCTTTAACGAAACTGTTGAATATGCATTGATGGCGATAGAGTACTCTCGTCAAAATATGCTCTTTTTATCCTGTTATAACGATTCAATTCATCAAGCTGCAGATCGTAAGAAAGGGCTACAAAAAGCGCTCATTGAAGCGATTAGAAATGCCGAAATAGATGTGTATTTCCAGCCGAAAATTGAGCTTAAACGAAATCGCGTTGTTGGATATGAAGCGTTAATGCGTTGGTTTAGTAATGACTACGGTTTCGTTTCACCATGGGAAGTGATCGAAACTGCGCAAGAGTTGAATCTACCGCTCGAATTAGATAAATGTCTGATGGATAAAACCATGTCGATTGTTAAAGCCAATCCATCGATATTTAATACCGATACACCAGTGGCGATTAATATCTCTGCGAAAAGCTTTGGTGTGAAGCGAGTCATCGATGCTTTGATTGATAACATAAACTCTCAGAACATTGACCCTAGATCTATTGAGGTCGAGGTGACAGAAGATGCCTTGTTGACTATTGGTGATCAGGTGAAATCAAACGCCAATGCACTCAGAGCGGCGGGTGTGAAAATTTGCTTGGATGACTTTGGTACGGGCTATTCTGCTTTGAGTTATTTAGGGAAGTTGCCATTAGATAACTTAAAAATCGACCGCAGTTTTGTGATCGAATCGAAAGAAAAAAGTGGACGATTAATGTTGGAAGCGATTGTATCCATTGCAAAGTCATTCCATTTAACGGTCACTGCCGAAGGTATTGAAACGTCAGAACAGCAAGCATTTCTAGCAAAGATTGGTTGTGAATACGCTCAGGGCTTTTATTACTCAAAAGCCATTCCGGTTCAGGACATTCCACAATGGATAGCGTCTTATCAATAAACGTAATTCATTTGGGTCAGTGCTTCATGAGGATTTCCTCGGTTTCGATTGTCTGGATTTTCCCCGACTTTTCGAACGAACATGGGTTGCTAAAATACGGTGTTTTTCTTGTTGTACATTTGGCTGTTCGCGATATCCCCAAAGACGATCACGGGCAGCTTTTGCCGCCTCTTTCAGGCAGACAATGGGCGCAGGATAGTTTTCACCAATTTTGAATTGATATAAAGCCTCTTCCATTGGTGACATTTCCCAAGGAGAGTGTATCAGTGGAGCAGGCACTTCGGCCAATTCAGGTACCCAACGGCGAATAAACTCGCCATCTGGATCTTGGTCTTGCGCTTGCTTTACGGGGTTATAAATTCGAATGGCATTTGAACCAGTGACGCCAGCTTGCATTTGAAATTGTGGGTAGTGAATTCCGGGTTCAAAGTCGAGAAATAGCCTTGCTAGATGGTGCACGCCTAAACGCCAATCGATATTTAAGTGATGACATAGAAAGCTGACGAGCATGGCTCGCATACGAAAATTTATGTAACCCGTTTTATGTAAGGCTCGCATACAAGCATCAACGATAGGGTAGCCAGTGTGGCCTTGCTGCCAAGCGAGTAAATCTGCTTTGACTTGATCATCTTGCCGATAGGGAAAATACTCGTAAGCGCGGTTAACAGGCTGAAATTCCATGCGGCATTCGCTTTCGAATTTTTGCATAAAATGGCAATGCCAATGTAATCGAGAGCTGAGTGCGATGAGGGTGCGTTTCCAGCCAACGGTTTTCCAGCGTGACAGTAGCTCTTGGTAAACTTCTCTTATGCTGATATTTCCCCACGCTAAATAGGGCGACAGCCGAGTGCAGGCTGATCGACTACTAAGAGGACTGGAAATAGACCGATAATAGTCTTTGCCGCGCCCTTCATAGAAGCTGTCTAAGGTTTTCCACGCCAATGTTGGACCGCCTGTTTGAATGCCTTTTTGCGGTGTTTGCCATGGGGCTGGAATCGTAAGCGTTGGCGTGTTTATCTCATACCAAGTTATCGCTTCAAGTTCGATGTTTGCCAAGGGCGCGCGCATGACTTTTTGCCAATCTTCATCCCAGTTTTTTCTGTTATCGAGTGGCCGTATCACCGCGCCAGTTGGAGATTCTTGCCAAGATATATTTCGTTGCTGACTCCAGGATTTAACCTCTATATCACGCTGAAAGGTGAGCCCAATGCCAATTTCTTCACTACTGAATAATGCATCAAACTGCGTAGTTACATAGAGCGCTTCAAGAGCCGGCAAGGCTTCTTGCCAAACGATATGTATGTGACCGCCATATTCGGCCAGCTGGCGGTTCATATCTTCTAAAGACTGCCAGACAAAGCGCCAGTGACGCTCACTATAATGTGGATCGACAATCAGGCTAGGCTCAAATATATATAACAGAATAATTGGTCTTTTTTGCTCTATCGCCGTGGCAAGTGGCAGATGATCGCTCAAGCGCAAGTCTCTTTTCAGCCAAACGAGGACCGGTTTTACTGGCGTGTCGACAGTCATCTGATAGTCGTTCATTGGGCTGGATAAATCGGCCAGTCGGCCGCATCGACCGAATCCAATTGGGTATCAAATACTTGGCCCTGCCATTTATGAATAAAATGCAGTTTTGGGTCGTATTGTTCGGTTTGTTTTTGCAAGTTGAAATGACGGCCGCCTCTTGGATCAGCTCCTACGCCAGCTATGTATTGCCAATTAGCCCAATTGGAACCGACGCTGTAATCAATCAGTTGTTCTTCAAAGTACGCCGCGCCATAGCGCCAATCGATGCCTAATTCATATATCAAACAGCTAGCGACAATTTGGCGGCCACGATTGCTCATAAAACCAGTTTCATTAAGCTGTTTCATGCAGGCATTCACTAAAGGATAAGGCGTATTGCCCTTGCTCCATTTACGAAAGCGCTCTGCGTAATAACTGCCCTGAGTTTGTTTGCCAGTTACGCCGCCGGGCAAGAAAAGTTGTTTGCCATAACGAGTCGCGTACCAATGAAAATACTCGCGCCACAACAGTTCGAAATAAATCCAATACGTCGATTCATTTGCACCATGATCGCGCTCGTAAACATCGATACTGGCTTTGATTTGCCTGACTGACAAACTACCTTGTGCCAACCAAGGAGAGAACTTGGTTGAGTTTTCCCAACCGTCTAATTCATTACGAGTTTCTTTATAATGACTTGGTAGATTGGTCGAAAAGTAATCACTTAGTTGATCAACAGCAGCGCGTTCTCCACCAGTAAACACGCTATTGTCTTCTATTTGCTTAAGCTGCCAAGGGCGAATGTGTTGAATGTTGAACGCTGGTACTGGTGGTAGTTTTTGTAATGCAGGCAAGGGGGTTAAAACGTCTAAGTTCTCGATTAAGCGACGGAATTTTGAGAAAGAATCCGGTAACTGCGCTACATCAAATGGTAGCTGGGATGGTGTAAATAAACTCAAACCATGGTCTAGGTGAATACGCACGTCAGTGTATCTGCTTTCGATGCGATTAAGAGTCTGCTGCTCATCCCAACCTCCATGATGATTGCGATATAGGTGGGAGATTGGTATTTCGTTGAGAAGCAAATTCAAGCTGGTGGCCGCATCCATTGAACTGACGAATAAAGTTTGACCTAACGCTTGTAATTGTAGAGCCAAGTCTTGAATGCCTTGGTTTAAAAATCGTCGACGATTTACGGACATGCCTTGTGTTGCATAACGGCTAGGGTGATTGTTATGAGGTTCATCGCAATAAAGGCAGATAAGATAATCCACCTCCTGTACTGCTCTCCATAGCATGTTCTGATCTGCACAACGCAAATCATCCCCGAACCAAACCAATCCTAGTTTCATATAAGTGCTCCCATTTCATCTTCATCATTTGAAGTCTAGTACGTTTTATCAAGGAATTTAGATTGGTTTCAGTCAAGTTCGTTAAACAGGTCCGAAAAGTTAAAGTGATCTAGCAAGGCTGTTACCTTTTGGGGAGAGTATTTTAACTTGCCTGAATACGCATAAAGGACGAGATCTTCCGGTGTCTTTTCAAGCTCGATAGCAACCAGTGTGCCTTGGTGTATTTCTTTTTGGCACGATGGTTCGGCTAAGATCGCCATGCCCAATCCCGCTATAGCGGCTTCTTTTGCCATATTGGCGCTGTTGGCCCGATACTGTGATGTGACATGTACTTTAGTCGAATGTCGGCTGTCTTTGAATATCCATGGCGAACCTTGTAATGCACTGAGGGTCGTGATGCAAGGTAAGGAAGGTAAATTCTGAAATGACAAATGACTATGATGCCGCTCAACAAACTCAGGCGAGGCGACAATGACACTGGGCCAACGAATCAGTTCTTTTGCCACCCAGTCGGAATCCATTAACTCTCCGCGGCCAAACTGCATCACCAAATCGAAACCATCGAGTAAGCCTTGATGTGGAACTAGACCTGTTTCACAGCTTAACTTGAGCTTAGGGTAAAGCGCACAGAAACTAGCAATTTGCTGGGCGATAAAGGGTAAATCCGGCATTAATATACGTAAATGGCCAGAGACCTTGTCACTCTGATCGCTAATGGCTTCGAGCTGATCATCAAGAGAGCGAAGCAGCGGCAAGCTTTGCTCATACAGTGTTTGCCCTGCCTCAGTGGGCGACATTCGTCGAGTGGTGCGTTCTAATAAACGCACGTTTAGTGTTTCTTCAAGCTGGATGATATGGCGGCTGACGGTAGAAGAAGGCTGTCCTAGCTTCTCTGATGCCAGTTTAAAACTGCGCTCCTCAAATACAGTATGAAAGCTAAGTAGCCAAGAGAGTTCTATTTTTTCAATCATAATTATTGCTCTAAATGGGATAGTTAATCCAATAGTCCCATATTTATCATTTTAAGATGCAGGTAGATACTGCAGATTCAATTTTTATTATGGAGTGCTCAGTATGTCGAAACGGATTGCCATCGTAGGTGCGGGAGTGGCTGGTTTAGCCTTTGCTACGTTGGCGGCAAAGCAAGGTAACCAAGTCGATATCTTTGAACGTCGCTCCCAAGCGGGCAGCGACCTAGGGGCAGGTGTGACACTTTGGCCAAATGCCATTTTTGTTTTAACTCAAATGGGACTACTGAAGGCGATTCAAAAGGCATCTGGAGAACCTATGACTATGACCCGCTATGATCTAACTACCGGTGTGCAAGGTGAGCTGTCGCTTCGTGGCCTGAACCAATCAGCGGGTTTTAACACACTCACCATATTGCGACGTGATCTAATGGCAATATTGTTTGCCGGTGCTGATCAAGCTGGTGTGCAAATTCATTTTGGTGAAGCGATTAATCTAGACAAGTTGTCTGAATTGGAGAATCAATACGACTGGGTGATTGGTGCTGATGGAAGGATGAGTTCTACACTACGCAAGAAAATCAGTCCTGTCAGTCAGCCTGTTTATCAAGGATTTGTGAATGTAATTGGTATATCGCATTCAAGCCCGATAAGACCACTTAATAGCCAGTCAATTCAAGATTATTGGGGGGATGGGGAACGTTTTGGCATAGTGCCGATTGATGCATCGGCATGCTTTTGGGCAGCTGGTTGGGCGGAAGTTGAGAAACAGCCAAATAGGATGTTCACGCTTTCAGAGCTAGGCGAGCGTTTCAGAGAATGGCCAAGCGAGGTGCTCACTGTGTTACAGCAGGCAGAGCAAAGCAGCTTGCATACCGTTTATGTTCATGACCTTGATCCAATGACATCGTGGTATCGAGGTAAATGCATGGTGATCGGCGATGCGGCTCATGCGGCATTGCCTACATCTGGGCAAGGTGCCTGCCAAGCTTTAGAAGATGCTTGGTGGCTAGCCAAACTTATGCAAGAGGAAGCCACCACAGACCGTCTGTTTGCTCGCTTTCAACAGCAACGTTTGGAGAAAACAGTTGCCATTCAAATGACGGGAAGACATATTGCCCAAGCCATTTTTCATACCCCCGCCAACCAACGTCCTGCTCAAGGCAGTGTAACAGAAGCGTCACTTGATGCGATGGCTGCATTCTGGATGACTGGCTTGGTTTAATTTAGAACCGGTAACCAAGAGCAAGATGAGTCAGGATCAACAAAGCGGCGATTAACATTACTAAGAAGGTCATCACCATGCCGCTTTGTCGATAAATGAGCGGCTCTTTGGGCTGACTTACACCGTAGGCGTGGGACAAGCGACCAAGACACAGCAAAATGCCCATTATGTTTACTAACAATGTAGAGCCCCCCGTACTTTCGTACATCCAAACCAGCAATAAAGCATAGGGAACGTTTTCCGCGAAGTTGCCATGTACGCGAATCGCTCTGGTCAACATGGACTGATCGCCATCACCAATGCCAACCTTGTACTTCATGCGCAATTTGATCACACGAAAACTCAAGAAAATGTAGAGAAAAACCAGTAACGCCGCGTAAATGGGAGTGATCATTGAGAATCCTTACCTTAACTGAAGGTCTGTTATTGTTGTGCACTCAGTGTTGAGAAAATCCTTAATTTTGTCTATGACTTTTTAAGGAAAAACATCTTTCCGATTAAGCCTAGTGATTAAATAGGATTTTTTTATTCGAGAACAAAAAACCATAGTGAAAATAGGGTTATAATAGGTCAAATTTCCCGTTTACGTTAGAAGGTAGTGATAAATATGAGTCTTCCTAATTGTCCAAAATGCGATTCCGCTTACGTGTATGAAGATCAAGCTATGTTGATTTGCCCAGAGTGCGCGCACGAATGGAACCCCAATGAAGTGGTTGTAGACGAAGATGCGCTCATTATCAAAGACATGGGCGGCAACTTATTGCAAGAAGGCGATAAAGTTACTTTGGCGAAAGACCTTAAAGTAAAAGGCTCTTCTCAAGTGCTAAAAATTGGCACCAAAGCGACTATTAAGCGCCTTGTAGATGGCGACCACGACATCGATTGTAAATTGGATGGCGGCGGCGAAATGATGTTGAAATCTCAGTTTGTGAAGAAGTCTTCTGTTTAAGCCTGATTGATCTGTTATAAAAGATCAGAACAATGACACTAAAAGCAGAGAAGAAAATTGTCTTTTTCTCTGCTTTTTTCTTGGCTATATGTAATTGAAAAGGTACTCGTTAGTATTTATTTAAGATCTTCGCTTTAAAGACATAACTACCAAATGGTACCAATGACGCAACAAACCCTATCAAGGCGTGTTTTGACGAAACCCCATATCGAGACACACTTAACATCAAAAGAATGTTAAACAAAATAAACAACCCACCATGAATTGGGCCAATAATGCTCACATACTCTGGCATGTCCATCAGGCGTTTTAATGGCACGGCAATGAAGAGCAACAATAGAAGCGACGTGCCTTCTAAAATGGAGATAAAACGTAACATTTTCATACTATGTCTCTTGTGTTGAAGTGTTTTGAAAAATGTACTAAGCGTTAATAAGACCCCAGAATAACACTTTAATTTCATCCCAAGGGCGGTTATTTAAGGTGTGGAATAATTCAGGCAGAGTTATTAAGTGTGAGAACCTATACAGTATGTTTTTTTCCTATCCAAACCTCAGAGCCATCACTGCTTTTTCGATACCTTTGTCATTCATTCTGTGTATCACTTCAAAATCATGCTTTAAATACAGATCGATATTGTGTTGTTCGCATTGCAGATAAAGGTCTGGAATACCTAGGTTTTTAGCATGATTGAGCGTGTGTTGAAGAATTAGGCAGGAATAACCTTGCCCACGTTTGTCAGCTGGAACGAAAACACCACCAAGCCAATGCGTGTAACCGGGAAAATCAGGATGTTCATGGAACTTCAGTTCTGCCACCGCAAGCAGCTCATTATCATCATGCAGTACAAAAGAAAGGGGTGTAGCGGCTCTACTTTCCGCCATCGCCGTGACTTTTATCGCAATATCCTCTAGCGATCTGTTGGGCGTTAAACGTCCCCACTCATTGAAATACCACTGAGCAATGGTGGGAATGAAGTGTTTTTGATCGGCTAAAAATGAGACTTTCATCATTGTCCTTAAAAGAATAATGGTATTGAATGATATAAAGAGTATTACCATCAATCGTATAGATTAAATAATGTTCTGTACCTATTCATCTTTATTTAGCCCAATCATTTATGTATTGCCGTAAATCAAAAACAAAAAACCGACTCTCAGTGTTACCTGATGTCGGTTTTAGTCTTTATAGTGTTCGTTTTAAATTAGATGTTATTTTTTGGTTTTACAAGTTGAAAAACCAAACGGTAGATAAGCTGGGCAGATGCTAAATACGCCTGTGGCAAGCAGCACAATGCCGATTACCCCCCACCATGAATTGAAATATACACCGATTGCTATGACGACGGCGCCCATTGTGATTCTGACCACTCTATCTGTTGTACCTACGTTATAAATCATCGTCTTCTCCTGTTTTTGTTGCCTTAAGTCGTGCGACGAAAAGCGGTATTGCTTATGCACTAGAGTGCAATCGGGAAGATTGGCGTTTTTTAAACGAGGTTTGCGGAGCGTGTTTGCCAATATCACCTTTCTTAGTGTTGCATCGACCATACGCCCTGTTGATGGTTTAAGCTAAGGCTTTAAAACTTGTTTGATTGTTTTTTGATCTGTGTGCTGATTTAGCAACAAATTCCATTATTGATAAAAAACGGTCATTTTTTATTTTCAGCCCATTTAAGTAAGGCGTCTAAAGCAGGGCAAAGCTCCTGTCCCCAATCCGTTAAACTGTATTCTACTTTCGGTGGGACTTGGTGATAAATAGTCCGTGTGACTATTCCGTCCGCTTCTAACTGACGAAGCTGTTGGATTAGCATTTTTTGTGTGATTGCTGGAATGGCTTTCTCTAATTCAGAGAAGCGCTTTACTTGTCCGCCAAAGAGATGGAAGAGGATTACTAACTTCCATTTTCCTTCTAGAATCTTTAGTACTTGCTCTACGCCATCGGCTGCAGAGGCTGGCGTCCATTTTTTTGTCATTTTTTTTATGGCCTTAGCCCTTATGAGATCAAAAACTTACTTCAGAGTAAGTACCCTACTTTTTTGTCGGTTCTTGTTTTCCAGATAGCTTAACGCCATTCTTTTCAGACAGCAATTTGGCGAGTTCTAAGAAAATGATTTTAAGTAGAGGTGTTTTATGATGACTATTGATCTTCCAAGACCAATCGCAAATTATTTTAAAGCAGATAAAGGGGATAGTGAGGCAATTGTTGCCTGTTTTTCCGATGAGGCAGTGGTAAAAGATGAAGGGCAGACTCATACGGGGCTGGACGCAATTAAACAGTGGAAAGCGAATGCATCGACGAAATATACCTATACGGTTGAACCGCAGTTATTAAGCGAAAGCGCAGAGCAAACGATAGTCACGGGTTTAGTGACAGGGAACTTTCCTGGGAGCCCTGTGAATCTTCAATACGCTTTCACGCTGGATGGCGACAAAATCACGGCACTGGAGATCTCCTTATGAGTTTTGATCTTGAATTAAATGGGCGTATAGCTTTGGTTACTGGCGGAACTAAGGGCTTGGGAGCGGCAGTCGTTGAGTCGTTACATGGCGCGGGAGTGCATGTGATTGCCGTGGCTCGTTCTGTTCCTAAAGACGCTCTAGAAGGCATTTCATACATAGAAGGGGATTTGCTGACGGCAGTGGGTTGTAGCGGGCTAGTAAACACCGTATTAGATAAGTTTGGTGGTGTTGATATTGTTGTCAATGTGGTGGGCGGCTCAAGCGCTCCCAGTGGCGGTTTTGCGGCGCTTGATGAGCAAGAGTGGGAAAATGCATTAAGTCAAAATTTACTGTCTGCGGTACGCATTGATAGGGGATTATTGCCCTCAATGATAACAAAAGGCTCAGGTGTTATTGTTCATGTCACATCGATACAGAACAAACTTCCTTTGCCTGAATCGACCACCGCTTATGCCGCAGCGAAAGCGGCGTTATCCACTTACAGTAAAAGCTTATCGAAAGAAGTGGCACCAAAAGGCATTCGCGTTGTGCGTGTATCACCCGGTTGGATAGAAACAGAAGCATCGGTTCGACTTGCTGAGCGGCTTGCAGATCATGCCGGTACGGATTATGAAGGAGGTAAAAAGATTATTATGGAAGCGCTTGGCGGCATTCCTTTAGGGCGTCCAGCCCAGCCCTCTGAAGTGGCTGACTTAATTACTTTCCTAGTGTCGGCGAGAGCGTCGTCTATCACAGGTACTGAATATATTATTGATGGTGGCACCGTACCTACGGCCTAATTTAGTTAAGGCGAAACAAAAAACGCCCCTTTTGATCGATAGGGCGTTTTCTCATACGCTTGAAAGTCTTCTAAGCTAATCAATACGGCTGATTTGCCTCCCTGACGAGTAATGAGCACAGGCTTATGATCGTTATTTACCTTATCAAAGGTGCTAGCAATATTGGCTTGGCTCTAAAAGCTGAGTAACTTAGCGTATCCATATCTTACTCCTGCACGTCAGTGTTTAATTTTTCCGTACGCAAAGATTTTTTTGCATGTCTTACTGGCTGTGAAGAGTCAGTGACATTCTTCTGCTGAATTTGCCATGCAACCACGCGCTTTATCGCAATGGCATTGGTTTCAGCCTGTGTGCCTTCCTCTTCAAGGAAATCATCAAAGGAAGAACCTATGTGTTTGTTAGTCATGTTCTGCGTCCTCTTCAATCAGGTCTAACGCAGAAGCAAGTTCGACATAATCTCGATATTCTGAAGCTTTAATGGAATCGACTTGATAGTGGATGTTTAGTATCTTGAACCATAATAAACCTATTCTTTGTGGTTCCTTTTTAGAGTTTGTAATTAGCTCTTTAAATAGATCATTTATAGGAGCTATTTCATCATATTGTGAGTTAATAGAGCTTATGAATATAAAGCTTGGTGCGCTGAAAAACTTTATAAAGACTTCTACTAGATAAAGCCTGAGTGAAAATACATACGTCGCTAGTCCAAAAGTGTTTAGACGAGGGCCGTAATCTGAGGGCGTTAGGGTACATATAATTTCCATTGGATTTATTTGCATTTTAATAAGTGACTCACAGTTCTCAAAATGGTCTAGTATGTATTCATTCAGCCCAGCTTCATTACCACTTTTGTTTTGGAATTTTAGATCCCCTGCAATGATTTCTTGAAACCGTTCATGATTTTCTTCATAAAAGCACAGCAACGTCGTCAGTATCAAAATATCAATCTTTGAGCCGTTAGGCATATTGGATATGGTTGCGACAACTCGATCAGCAATCTGAATGGCAGTTCTAGGTGGTATTTTAAACGCATCTAAAATTACGGAAATGTTACTTAGTGTGACCTTTGCATCTTCGTTTGGAGGAAGGATTTGAATGCCTGCGCTTTCTAAGTATTCACCCGATAATTTACTGATGTCGGTATGAACTTCCAGAAAGCTTTTTAGGTCTGGCGCTTTAAGGCTAAAGCGGCTGTTAAAGAAACGACCAAGGTAAAGACGAGCATCGAAGCCTTCGCCATAAATGGCTTTTACTGCATGTTGAAGTTGCTCAGTATCCGTGGCGACAACAAAGACAATGCCTTTGATATCAAAGATATGCTTGATGGTTTCGAGCATTTCCACTGCGTAACTAGGACGGCAACGATCTAATTCATCAATAAAAATAAAAGCAGGATATGTCAGTTGTTGTGTTTCAGTAACCGTTTGAACCCAATTTGCCACATGAACTTTTAAGTCATCGATGGCTTTCTTTTTACCATCATGCTCATCAATTAGCTGTTTCACCATTGTTGAAGCTAACTCGCTTAGGTCGATGGGATTCCCTTCGCTATCCTTAGCGTCTTTCAGTTCTGAGTCATCGTCAGCTTGCAAAAATGCTGCGAGATCCATATCCAAGTAGCGTTTTGCCATGCTTCGTGCAAAGCCTGGAGCGGCCGCTTTTAGAAGCCCTAATGCTTTTTTTGGAAGTTGAAACTTTGGACTGCTTTCAGGCATCTTTGCCTGTTCTCTAAGCTGCTTGATAATGGACGAAATCGCCGTCATCAAAGGATCGTCAGAGTAGTCTTGTTGCCATGCATCGATATAGACAACAGGGAAATGCGCTTTTAGATCGTGCGACCAGCGTTTAAGAAAGTAGGTTTTACCAGAACCCCATTCAGAGTTCAGGTTGAGAACATAATTACGCTTTTGATCGTCTTTCTCTCTCGTCTCATCAAAGCCTTGTCCGACCAGAAACTGTGTTAAAAACGTAGCGTATTTGGCGCGGTTTAATGTATCTCTAGGAAAGGACACACCTTCGATGTCATCTTTATTAGACCAATCGAGAGAGATTTTTTCTGGCATCGACGAGTATCCTTACATAAATCAATAGGTTGACATTACATTAGATAGCATCAAATTGACGCTATCTAATGTTTTTATTTAGCCTATTCATTTCTATGCTTTACTGCAATTTAATTAAGATGGAAACAAACTCACGCCGAGCGGTTTTACGCGCTTGCACGTGGAGCGAGGCGGGAAATTTTTTCTGACTAACCAACAAAAAACCGCCATCTCGCTAAGCCAGATGGCGGTTTGTGTGGTCGGTTCGGGTGTTGCTGAAGACAGGCTATCCCCGTTGCCTAGTTACGAATCAAGTAATCAAATGCACCAAGAGCAGCCGTTGCGCCAGATCCCATGGAGATGATGATCTGTTTGTATGGCGTTGTAGTAACGTCACCGGCAGCAAAGACGCCAGGAATAGAAGTCTCTCCGTGAGCGTTGATCACGATTTCGCCTCTATTAGTCAATTCCAATGTGTCTTTTAAGAACTCACTGTTTGGCACCAAGCCTATTTGTACGAAGATCCCTGCTACGTCTACAAGGTGAGATTCGTCAGTTAGTCGATCTGTATATTTTAGGCCAACAACACGCTGTCCATCGCCTAATACTTCGGTTGTCATGGCGTTTTTGATGATGGTGACATTTGGCAAGGATTGCGCTTTTTTAACCAAAACATCGTCGGCACGTAAAGTATCGCCAAATTCAAGAACGGTAACGTGTTCTGTAATACCCGCCAAGTCGATAGCTGCTTCAATACCTGAGTTACCACCACCAATCACAGCGGTTTTCTTGCCTTTGAACAATGGGCCGTCACAATGTGGGCAGTAAGCTACGCCTTTGTTGCGGTATTCTTGTTCGCCCGGTACGTTCATTTCTCTCCAGCGAGCGCCAGTGGCTAATACGACGGATTTACTTTTGAGTATCGCGCCGTTTTCCAATTCTACTTCGATGAATTCTTTCTTCTCTAGACGAACGGCTTTTTGCAGCTTCATCAGATCAACATCGTAATCTAAGACATGTTGTTCAAGGCCTGCGACCAATTTTGGTCCGTCTGTGGCTTTGACAGAAATGAAGTTTTCAATTGCCATGGTGTCACTGACCTGCCCACCAAAGCGTTCTGCAACGACGCCAGTTCGGATGCCTTTACGTGCAGCGTAAATAGCCGCGGCTGCGCCTGCTGGGCCACCGCCTACGACTAGCATGTCGTAAGGTGCTTTTTCGGCTAAGGCAGCAGCTTGTTTTTTCGCGGCGCCAGTGTCCACTTTGTTTACTATTTCTGCCAATGTCATGCGGCCTTGGCCAAATAATTCGCCATTTAGGTACACGGAAGGCACGGCCATGATGTTGCGGTTATTCACTTCGTCTTGGAATAATGCACCGTCGATCATGGTAGCTGTAATCTTAGGGTTTAACACGGCCATTAGGTTGACCGCTTGCACAACGTCTGGACAGTTGTGGCATGAGAGGGAAATGTACACCTCAAAATTCAATTCAGCGTCTAACGACTTAATTTGCTCTATCGTATCTTGTGCTGCTTTGGATGGATGACCACCGGCTTGTAATAGCGCTAGCACAAGAGAGGTAAATTCGTGGCCCATAGGAATGCCAGCAAAACGCACACGTGCTGCTTCACCTTTTGGCGCGATGGCCATTTGTGGTGCGCGACCTTGTGAGTTTGTATCAACCGTTAGGGTGATTTTGTCGTTTTTTAGCTCAGTGATTTCATGAGCCAATTCAAGTAATTCGTTTGATTTTGCTGAACCGTTTGTGGACACAGAAATTTCAATCGGATTAACGATATTTTGCAGGTATGTGCCCAACTGCTGTTTTAAGTTTGCTTCTAACATGATGATGAAACCTGTGTTTGATTGAGTGATTTACTGTGCTGAGAGTAAAAGGGGTCTGGTGTGACCCCTTTTGGGTTCTTTATTCAGTCAGCTTAGATTTTGCCAACTAGGTCTAGAGAAGGTGTCAATGTTGCTTCGCCTTCTTTCCATTTTGCTGGGCAAACTTCACCTGGGTGAGCGGCAACGTATTGCGCTGCTTTTACTTTGCGAAGTAGGTCTTGAGCGTCACGACCAATACCTTCTGCAGTGATTTCCATCGCTTGGATAGTACCTTGTGGGTCGATCAAGAAAGTCGCGCGGTCTGCAAGACCTTGGCCTTCACGCATCACACCGAAGTTGTTAGTGATGTTGCCTGCTTGATCGCCAACCATGAAGTACTGGATTTTGCCGATTGTTTCAGAGCTTGCGTGCCATGCTTTGTGAGTGAAGTGAGTGTCTGTAGAGACAGAGAACACTTCTACGCCGCGAGATTGGAGTTCAGCATAGTTGTCAGCAACATCACCAAGCTCAGTTGGGCAAACGAAAGTGAAGTCAGCTGGGTAGAAGAAGAATACAGCCCATTTGCCTAATACATCTTTTTCAGAAATCTCTAGGAATTCGCCGTTTTTGAAAGCTGTTGCATTGAATGGTTTGATTTGAGTGTTGATCATTGTGTTTCTCCTAATGTGTGTTTGAGTGCGTTACCAACAGAACTCATATTAGGGAAAGTGATTTGATAGGTAAAATTGTTAATAACTAAAGTTGTAATTGTTAAAAACTATTTAGAGATTAGATCTTTCTCTCTATCGGGATATTGTTGTCGAATGGACACAATTTGAGAGCGAAGGTTTTTAAGAATGGGGACTAAATTTGGGTCAAAATGGCTACCTGAGTTTTCTTCAATGTAGGTAAGGGAGTCGTCTAGTGTCCATGGTTCTTTATAAGGACGTTTTGACATCAATGCATCTAGTACATCAGCAATAGCAACAATACGTCCTTCTAATGGTATTTCTTCTCCTTTTAAGCCATTAGGATAACCACTACCATCCCATTTTTCATGATGGGTGAGAGCGATGGTTTTTGCTATCTGTAGCATTGGGTCGTCATCTTCTGAAAAAATTTCACCACCATAGACTGTGTGAAGTTTCATCTTTTCCCATTCTTCTGGTGTCAGCTTTCCGGGTTTTAAAAGAATGGCGTCAGATATGCCGATTTTGCCAACATCGTGCATTGGGGCAGCTTGGAAAATTTGATTAACCCACTCTTCATTCCCACTATATTCTTGTGCAATCATACGAGCATAGTGACTCATGCGAATAACATGAGCGCCAGTTTCATTGTCTTTGAACTCTACGGCACGACCAAGATGATGAATGATGCGGAGTTGGCTGGCTTGCAGTGCTTTGGTGCGCTCGTCTACTTTTTTCTGTAATTGTCTGTTTTGATCGTATAGCGCAAGATGGGTACGGACTCTTGCTCGCACAATAGGCGGACTAATAGGTTTGATAATGTAGTCTACAGCGCCTAAGGAAAGCCCTTTCTCTTCATCTTTTATGTCGTGTTTGGCTGTTACGAAAATGACCGGAATATTGGCCGTTACGGGATTACTTTTTAATCGCTCACAGACATCGTATCCATCCATTTCAGGCATCATAACGTCTAGCAATATAAGGTCTGGGCGTGGCGATAAAGAAGCAATAGACAATGCTTTCATACCATTTAATGCAACTTTGATTGTGTATTCATCAGACAAGGATGCAACTAATACGTCAATGTTTTCTGGCGTATCATCAACGATCAAAACCGTTAATTTGTCTAACGGCTGTTCAGTTTTCGATTGTTTAAACGTCGTTTCTGTCATTGTGTCTACTGCTCAAAGTTTTCAAGATTAATACTAAGACTTTTGAAGTGCTTCGCTGCCTGCTCAAAGTCATAAAGTTTTAGGGCCGAGATGACTTTCACCATACTTTTATTAGCATTTTTGTCGGTGATATTTGGAAGCAATTTCTGCGCGAGAAAAAGTGCTTCAACAACATTTTTATCGATATAAGTAGCTAATATTTTTATGTTATTTCTAAATTCACTTAGCTCCATAGACGATGTTGTTAGGATCTCTTTCTCTGAATTTACATTATTGACCGCATGCCACGCTCTAAGGTCGTTAAATATGATATTCAAATCATGTTCTACGGATATCAGTATAGGCGTTATATTGATATTTTCTTCTTCGAAAGCTTTTTCCAGTTTGGCTGCAGATGCTGCTAGTTCAATCATGCCTAGTGTCGCTGCGGTTCCCTTTAGTGTGTGTGCCAGTCTAGTGGCTAATACGAGATCATTTGTTTTTATAGCTGTGTTACATTCATCGATGAAGGAAGTTTGTGTTTCCAGAAAACGCTTTAATAATCGGCTGTAAAGTGGTTTTGTAAGTGTTCTCAGCAAGCCTAATTCAGTATCAATATGAATGCTGTCTGGTAGTTCTATCTTGCTTGTATTGTTTTGCAAGGCAGTGGTTAAAGCGGTGCTGCTGTTTGCGCTGGTTTTGACCCAAGTGCGCAAAGTATTAAACATGGTTTCAAAATGAATGGGTTTGGCGATGTGATCATTCATGCCAGATGCTTTTGCATATTTGATGTCTTCCGGCATGACATTGGCGGTCATGGCGATAATAGGAATGTCTTTATATTGCGTCATGGCTCGTATTTTCTGAGTCGCGGTATAACCGTCCATTATCGGCATTTGGCAGTCCATTAAAATACAATCAAAGTCATCAGATCCTAGTAAGTCTATTGCCTCTTGACCATTTTTCGCAGAGGTAAAAAGAATGCCACTGCGCGATAGTAATTCCTCGGCCAATTCTCGATTGATTTCGTTGTCTTCAACCAATAAAACTTTTGCTCCTGCGAGCTCATAGGAGAATGAAATGTCGTTGCTATTGTTCCTATGGTCTATTAGAGAAACTGATTCAGGACCACATAACTGTATGATTTGATCGAATAGACTTGAGGTGGTGACGGGCTTGGTCAAATAGGCTGAAATGGGTAAACCAGATCCGGCTTTTCGAGCGTCATCTTGTCGATGAGCGGTTACCATGATAATGGTTAGAGTCGTATCGTCGCGGGTTTCAGCAAGGATGGCTTTACATGTGTCTATGCCATCAAGTTCAGGCATTTTCCAATCAATTAGCATCAGTGGATAAGGCTGCGAGCTTGCTTTTAATGAAGCAATATATTGAATTGCTTCGTGTCCACTGCTGCAGGTATGGCAACTGAGCCCGAGAGCTTCTACGCTGGCTTTTAACACCTCTCTTGCACTGTCATTGTCATCAACGACCATGACTTGGCTCAAATTTGTATGACTGTTTAAGGCGTATTGAGAAGGAATATTCTTGGCGGATTGAAGGTTTATCGTAAAGTGAAAGGTACTTCCTTTGTTCTCTTCACTTTCTACCCAAATATCCCCACCCATTAGCTGAATAAGTCGTTTTGATATGGCAAGCCCAAGACCTGTGCCGCCGAAGCGCCGTGTGGTTGATGTATCGGCTTGAGAAAAAGATTGGAAGAGATTGTTTTGCTTGTCTTTACTGATGCCTATTCCAGTGTCTTGAACCGAGAAGTGGATAATGTTTTCATCCTGATTGTTTTTTGAATACGCGGCGCGGATGATGATTTCACCTTGTTGAGTGAACTTAACCGCATTATTGCCGAGATTAAGCAAAATCTGTCGTAGTCTGGTGGGATCTCCAACGACTTGCTGAGGCACTTCAGCATCAATATCTATAATGAGTTCTAGGCCTTTTTCTTCTATTTTTAGCTCCAGTACGTGCGCTACCTTGTGGATCAAGCTAGGTAGCATGAAAGGCACGTTCTCAATGTCCATTTTACGAGCTTCAATTTTTGAAAAGTCTAAAATGTCATTAATAATGTTGAGAAGTGATTCGGCAGAATGACTGACTTTTTCGATATAACTACGTTGTTTATCATTTAAAGGTGTTTGCAGTGCTAAAGACGACATACCAATAATGGAATTCATTGGTGTGCGGATTTCATGACTCATATTGGCAAGGAATTCGCTTTTTGCTTGGTTGGCGTTTTCTGCAGCTTCTTTTGCTGTTTGCAGTTCCGCTGTTTGTAAGGCGATTTCGGTTTCGAGCTTAACTTTATAATGTCCTAAGGATTGTTGAGACATGTGTTTTTCAGTAATGTCGCGCCATGTGACAATGGTGGCTGGGTTGTCGTTAAAAGAAATGGACATAATAGTCATGTCGGTATAAATGAGTTCACCATCGTACCGTTG
Organism: Marinomonas polaris DSM 16579; assembly: GCF_900129155.1. GTDB lineage: Bacteria > Pseudomonadota > Gammaproteobacteria > Pseudomonadales > Marinomonadaceae > Marinomonas > Marinomonas polaris. Next base: position 35,943 of record NZ_FQVF01000004.1, on the reverse strand, counting down.
TAAAACCCATTCTGTTCTAGTGTGTCCCTGTAAGGCAATTTGTTCAAAAAGTGCTTCACTTTTAGATAAAGAAGAGGAACCATCCGCCTGTTTGGAAGGAGAAAGATCATACAGGTCGACTTGTAATAATGTGTCTTTTGTAGGGTATTGCAGCGCAAGAACGGCGGCATCGTTGCACTTCACCATTTTGAAGTCGATTAAAATCCATGCTGGATCTGGTGATACCTCAAACATCGAACGAAAGCGTTCTTCACTCTCTATAAAACCAGAAAGTTGTCGAGTGACTTTACGAGAAATAGCCCAGGCTAATAGCAATAATATGGTGATAGATATGCCACTAATCCAAAGAATACGAGTTTTAACTTCCGTTAATTGATCTTCGATTTTTTGCTCTAAGTTTTTTGAATTAAGCTGAACGAACTCGCCAATTTGATCCATTAATCTTGGTAAGGGTAAAAATGTGATTTCTAATAAGTTGATGAGCTCAATTTTTTCTTCCTCAAGAGAAATGTGTTCTATTCGCTCTTCAAAAAGACCGCTTTGCCCCAATTTTATGACCTGTTCCGTATTATCAAAAAAGTATCCTTCACCAAAAAGTGTATTACCTAAAGCGTTTCTTTCTTGTTGTAATTTTTTGGCCGTTTCTGGATGGATCTTTGCTGACTCTGCAATAACGTAATCGAGGCGATCTAGGGAAGACTTGATTTGATTATCTTTGAGGTCTGTAATGACGCTCAATGAATTGGAGAAAATCATGACATTGAGCGCAACTTCAAGCGTGCTAATGTCTTCCATAGCGGTATTTAGGGCGGACTCAAGACGTGATAAGCGTAACTTTAAATACTCTCTCGCAAGTTCATCTCTTTTTTCATAAGGAGAGGTGTTGTATTGGTAGATTAGAAAGTTTTCTTGTAAACGATTTTGACCTGTTATGGCGTAAGTTAAACTTTTTAATTGATTTAAGTGACTTAGGGCTTCGTTTTTATAGTTGAGTTGTTCCTCATCTAAATAATGGCGAAATCGGCGGTTGTACCAGTCAGTAATTAGCGTTGTTGTGTCTAATATTGTTTGTCCTCGGTCGACTAATTGCGAACTGAATATTTGTGTTTGTGCGTCATTAGATTCTGATTCAAGCGTAGCAATAGCTTGGTAATAAAGATCGATATTATATTTGTTATTTGCTGTGGGATCTGAGCCTTCAAACAATGCCTGGCGAAGTTGGCTGCGGTAGGCTGGGACTATCTCTCTCAATTCTGCGGACGCATTTAATAATTTTGTTTGCTGTGTTCTTAGGTCCAATCTTTGTTTTGTGAGTTCTTGTAGGGTAATGGTTAATATCGTTGCGCCGATGATTGATGATATTAAGGCAACGAAGGCTAAGAGCCACACCAAAGGAGAGATGGATAAGTGATGTCGATCTAATGTCATCATAATGTGAATCTACTAAGTTTCTCGTTTAATAACTGGTCACTGTATGTCAGCGTAAGATAATTCTTGTAATACACCATTGGTAATAAGTTGCACCCAAATATGTCGTTTTTTGATGTTTAAAACATAAAGTTCGTTTTGTTCCTGAGAGTCATAATTATCCCTCGCAAGTTTTTTTAAGCTGTCTTCAATTTCTTTGCTGGTAGGAATGTCTTTTAATGGTAAAAGAGCTTGTCCAACAATGAGAGCATTAATGTAACCTTCCAATTGCATTGTTGTTGGAGGAGCCATGTCTCCAAAGCGAGCCATGTCTTTTCTCAGTTGTTTGATGATTGGCGATTTCGAATTATTTAGCGAAGGGGTTGTTTGAGTCATTAATATCTTTGCCTTAGTGTCGCTAATTTGTGCTTGTAATGCCTCCAATCCCGTAAATGAAAAAGCAGCAAACAGTGGTGAGATGTCAAAGGCCTCAAGCTGCTTAATAAAGTTGGCGCTTGTGTCATAAGTGCTGATCATAATAATGGCTTTTGGTATCGGAAAAACACCTAAGACATCTGCAACCGAATTACTTACTTCGCTACTATTTCGTTGATGTCGAATCTGCAATATTGACGCTGGATCTTTGAGTCCAGCGCCAGTTAAAGCTTCTATTGTGCTGGCTAATCCTGCATCGCCGTAACTGTCCTTCTGTGCAAAAACCGCAATTTCATTCGGCTTTATACCTAAATCATTTACCAGTATGTTGATTAAATAACGGGCTTCTTCTGTGTAGCTTGCCCGAGTGTTAAAAATGAAGGGTGATGACCTCTCGGCTCGAATAGATTGTGCACCAGTGAAAGGCTGAATAAGTGGTATATCGTTTTTTGATAAAACATCAAGAGATGCAAGATTGGTTGGTGTTCCAACGCTGCCTAACATTGCTTTTACCCCATAATCCTTGATTAGAGTAGTGACTTGGGAAGGCGTTCGACTTGGCTCATAGCCATCGTCTAAGGGAACTAATAACAGTTGATAGTTCAGTTTCTTGCTGTCATTGATACGTTTAAAGCCTAACTCTATACCTCGAATTACCTGAGCTCCCGTAAAGGCATTTGGACCTGTTAACGGACCAGTAAAACCAAAACGTAACTCGGATGAATAGGCTTTTTCTCCTAATAAAAAAAGCGACAGAGTTATGCAAACAAGGACTCTTAATATCATAAACAGATTTAATCCCGCCGATATGATAGGCAAAGTAATGATTAGTCAGTCTAAGACAAAAATGCAGGAATAAAATGAGAGTTTGGTAAGTAAATGTCAAAGCTGGTTACCCAGCTTTGTATCGATAAGTAAATATCAACGCCACTGCGCGAGTCGAGCCATTTGCAAATGACGTTCTTGCTCGGCCTGATCGACAGTGATGGGAGTGAACTGGATAATATCGCCCGGCTTTTGTTGGGCAAGAATGCCACCGCCAATACGGGTTACGCAGCCCATTTTCGGGTAGCCACCGATGGTTTGCCTATCTTGCAATAAGACAATCGGTTGGCCATCTTTTGGCACTTGAATCGCACCATAAGCAATGCCTTCCGAAATAATGCCTTTCAGGTCGCTGTGTACTTCTTTGCCTTCCAATCGATAACCCATGCGGTCTGAGTTAGACGACACTTTGTAATCACAAGAGAAAAAGTTGGCTCGTTCAAAAGTTGAAAAAGACTGATATTGATAACCTAAGATTACCGGGATTTCTTTATTGCCATAATTTGGAATCGCCAAGCGTGGCACAGATCGTTGCTCATGATCAGAGCAAGCTTGATAAGCTAATAAATCGCCTTTTTGCAGTTTGTCACCTTTGCCGGTGAGTCCGCCAATTTTTTCACGCACCACCGTGGCAACACTGCCTAACGTTGGTTCGCAAATGAAACCGCCTTTAACCGCGAGATAAGCACGTAAGCCCCAAACTGGCTGGTGGAAGGCTAATACATCGCCTTTTTTAATGGCATAGGTTTGCCAAGGTGTAATGCTTTTATCGTTCAGCGTCGCCGCAAGATCCGCCCCAGTGATGGCGATGCTGGTATCGGCTTGTGCTTCTAATATGAACATGCCAAACGTAATCTCGATCTCTGGGCTATTACTGTCGTTATCAAGTAGGGCATTGCTCCAACGAAAGGCGACTTCATCCATCGGGCCACCCGTGGTTAGGCCAATAGATTGATGACCATGGCGACCCAAGTCTTGAACCAGTGCCAATAAACCAGGTTTGATTACTTTAAAAGCCATCGAGCTGACCTCCTAGTACTAAGAATTCATCCCGAGAAATAGGCTCGAATCGCACCGAATCTCCCATGGCGATTAGCGCGAGATTCTTGCTGCCCCAATCAATCAAATTGACCGGAGTGCGACCGATAATTTGCCATCCACCTGGTGTCACGCTGGGATAAACCGCCGTTTGATTTTCTGCTAACGCCACGCTGCCAACGGGAACTTTTAAGCGCGGCGTGGTTTTTCTTGGCACATGAAGTTCATCGGGTGTATTACCCAAGAAAGCAAACCCCGGCGTAAAACCAATGGCGTAGGCTCGATAGGTTGTCTCTTGGTGACGTTTAATCACTTCGTCTATGCTCAACTTGCAATGACTAGCAACATCTTCGATATCTGGCCCTACTTCCTTGCCGTAATACACCGGAATCACCACTTCGCGCTGATCTTTGACTGAAAAGTCATTAGGATCAATGGCTTCTATGGTCTGGCGAATGGTTTTAAAAATCGCAAAGCGGTCATAATGATCGTCATCAAATACCACCAAAAGCGTGGTGTAGGATGGCACTAAATCCACGATCCCCGCCAGCTTCACCAAGTGTTGTGTGACTTGAGCGATGTAATTGGAGGTCGCTTCGCTAATCACCTGACTAAAGGTCAATAAGCAGGCCTGATTACTGACCATTTCTATGTTCGGGAAATCTTCATGGCTCATAATTTATTTCGCGTTTTTCTTACTTGGCTGATTAAGGTTTAGTCGATCAACCAGAGTCCGAATGCGTGTAACAGCATCCACTGCATGAGCACCATCACCATGCACACAAATAGTGTCGGCGTGGATCGCCAGTTGTTTGCCCGAGGTGGTCGTTAATGTGCCTGTTTCGCATAATTGCTCGACTTGCTTTTCGATCAAGTCAAAACTGGCGTGAACCGCGTTTGGTTCTTTGCGTGGCGTCAGGCGGCCTTCGTCTGTGTATAAACGATCAGAAAAAGCTTCAAACCAAACGCGGATACCGTATTTTTTTGCCATCTTCTGGATTTCTGGCGCTTCTGGCACGGCCATCACCATCAATGGCATGGTAGCGTCTAGCTCGCTTACCGCTTGCATCACCGTGTCTAACACAGTGAAATCCGCCATCATGGTGTTGTATAAAGCACCATGGGGTTTGACGTAATCCACTTGAGTGTTTTGGCTTTCGCAGATGCCTTTTAACGCGCCGATTTGGTATTGAATCAATGCTTTTAATTCCGCAGGTGCGATATCCATATTACGACGACCAAAGCCGACTAAGTCTGGATAAGCTGGATGCGCGCCAATGGTGACATTATGCTGTTTTGCCAAGGCAACGGTTTTTGCCATGGTCAGTGGATCGGAAGCATGGAAGCCGCAAGCGATGTTTGCTTGGTCCACAAACGGCATGATTTTATCGTCTAAACCCATTTTCCAAGCGCCGAAAGCTTCGCCCATATCGCAATTTAATTTCATGTTTGGTTCCTCGTGCCTTTTTACTGTTAAAAGAGGTTAGTTTTGAGACATGGTCGTTGGTAAGTACGTGACAATTTCAGGAAAAATACTGATTAACAAGATGGCTACGCCAATCAGTAAAAAGAACGGCAGGGCAGCTTTTGCCACATACAAAATATTTTTCCCTGTCAGAGCCTGAATCACAAAGAGATTGAAACCAACGGGCGGGGTAATTTGCGACATTTCCACCACCAACACTATGAAGATACCAAACCATAACAGATCAATATTCGCCGCTTGTACCATAGGTAAGATGACTGCAACAGTCAGCACCACCACAGAAATACCATCTAAGAAACAGCCTAATATCACAAACAATACTGTGAGGTATAAGATCAATTCCATAGGCGACAAAGACATGCCAGAAATCCACAAAGCCAAGGCTTTAGGTATGCCCAAAAAGCCCATCGCCAGCGTCAAAAAGTGCGCGCCAACCAAGATAAAACCAATCATACAAGAGCTTTTTACCGCACCTAATAAGCTGTCCATAAAGCTATGACGACTTAATGATCCAGTGAATGCCGCAAGTACTAAAGCACCCGCCACACCAATGGCAGCAGCTTCGGTTGGCGTCGTAATACCACCGTAAATAGATCCTAAAACAAAGCCGATCAACCCCACGACAGGCAAGAGTTTACGCAAACCTTTGATGCGTGCTGACCAGCTGGTTTCATAGCCCGTTGTTTTAGGCAATTCGTCCTTATGTAGATGTCCCCATATCATGGTAAAGCCCATAAATAGGGTGACTAATAACAAGCCTGGCAAAGCGCCAGCGATAAACAAACGTGCAATAGACACTTCTGCCGCCACGCCATACACAATCAAAATAATCGATGGTGGAATTAGCAGGCCCAAGGTCCCAGATCCTGCCAAGGTACCGATGGCCATGCGATCGCTGTAACCTTGCTTGCGAAGCTCTGGCAAAGTCATGCGTCCAATGGTCGCAGCCGTTGCCGCAGAAGAACCAGACACCGCAGCAAAAATGCCACAGCTAAGGATATTCACGTGTAGCAATTTCCCCGGCACACCGCCCAGCCAAGGCGACAGACCTTTGAATAAATCTTCTGATAAGCGCGTACGAAACAAGACTTCGCCCATCCAAATAAACAATGGCAAAGCGGTAAGTGACCACGCAGTACTTGCACCCCAGCTAGAAGTCGCGAAAAGCAAATCTACCTGATAATTTTCGGAAAGAATTAAGCCCAAGCCACCAATGGCGATTAGGGTAAAAGACACCCAAACACCAAGCGATAAAAGGGCGAGCATGGCAAACGCCAACAGGATAGAAATCCACATCATATCCATTAGATTTCCTCCAAAGACAGAGCGTCTTCTTGTTCACTATAAGTGGGTTTTTTGCCCCGCAATACTGTGATTAATGCATCTAAAATGGCGAGGTTAAGCGCGATCATACCAATAGCCACAGGCAGTTGCGGAATCCAAAGCGGAATAGGCACATAGCCATAAGACACTTCGTCATAAATATAAGATTCGTACACCATGTAAGAGCAGGCGTAGGATAAATAGCACAGTAACCCGAAGGATAAGATTAGAATCACGACTTCTTGTATCATGCGAGGTACCGGAGAAAATCGTTGAATCAGCAAGGTGACACGAATATGGCCGCCTTCACGAAAGGTATAAGCCAACCCAAGAAAGGTTGATGCCGCAAGCGCATAGCCAGCGAAATCTTCCGCAGAGGGGACAATAAAACCGAATAAACGACCGATGATTTGTGCTAATAAAAGCAAGGTAATAATAACGATACACAAACCGGACAACAGGCCAGAACAGAGGTAAAGTTTTTCTTTTAATTGGCTCATAGTGTTCACTTTTTGCTTGGAAGACACCACCTAGCTTCATGTTGTAACCAACAAAAAACTAGGGGTGTTGGGAGGACGCGTTTTATCTAAGAGTCTTTTGTTACCAGTTAAAGACTCTTGATAATCAGTTCTGGTAACGAGTCAGGATTTCACCAATTTCTTTTGGTGCTTCTGCTTTCCATTCTTCTGTCATCGTTTTGCCAATGGCTTTTAGTTCTTCAACTAATTGAGGCGATGGATCCGATACCACCATGCCATTTTCAAGCAAGGTTGCTTTGTCTTTCGCCGCGCGTGCCGCGATTTGAGTCCAGCCTGCCGCTTCGGCATTTTTCGCAGCATCTAGTACTACTTGCTGAGTCGCTTTATCCAAACGACGGAAAGCTCGCTTATTCACTACAACGATGTTTTTTGGAATCCACGCTTTTACATCTGTGTAATAGTTCACGTAATCCCAAGCTTGGCTATCAACGCCTGTTGATGGCGAAGTGATCATGGCTTGGATAATACCAGTACTAAAAGCTTGAGGAATATCAGGCGTTTGAATGGTCATTGGCGTGGTATTCATTAAATCAGCAAGGCGAGATTGCGTTGGGCTGTAAGCACGCATTTTTTGACCTTTTAGATCGGCCAAGCTGTTCACTGGCTCTTTGCTGTAAAGGCTTTGTGCTGGCCACGCTACCGTATAAAGCAGCATCATGCCGTCTTTATCAAGTTCCTTGGCGATAGAGGGTTTAGCCGCTTCCCACAATCTTTTTGCGTCTTCAAAAGACGTCGCTAAAAATGGAATATTATCGTGTTTGTAAATCGGGTTTTCATTGCCCAAAATACCCAAGAATACTTCACCCATTTGTACTTGTCCTGATTTCACAGAACGTGGAATTTCAGTGTGCTTTACCAAAGAACCACCAGAGTGAACCGTGATATCAAGATCACCATTGGTATTGTCTCTGATTTCTTTGGTGAAGGTATAAGCGATTTGTGTTTGTAGGTTGCCATCACCATAAGGCGTTGGCATGTGCCATTTTTCGGCAAAGCTGGCGGTAGAAGTAAGGCCGCCAATAGCGACGCTGCTAATGAGTAATGCGTTGGTTAATTTTGACATAGTATTCGTTCCTATTTTTTGATGTTGTTGTTCGTTTTTTATTATCAAAGACGCGGTAGTTACTACCTGCGAGGTATCATTCAAGGTCCTGAAAAACGCTATAGCACAGCGAGATCCGTATCTAAAATATCTGTCACCAGCATTTTTCCTGGTGCGTGTGTAATGCAAATCGGTGGCTTGGCATTGCGAATGGCAACTTGTGGTGTGACGCCACACGCCCAAAATACAGGGACTTCTCCATCTTTAATGCTTACTGCATCGCCGTAATCTGGCTTGCTTAGATCTGCGATACCAATGTCTTGTGGTGAACCAAAGTGTAGTGGAGCACCATGAGCTTTTGGAAAGCGTGTAGTGATTTGAATCGCTCGAATGGCATCTTTTGGAACATAAGGGCGCATTGTCACGACTGTGTTACCAAAAAAACGACCTGCTGGTACGGTAGCAATATTGGTTTCGAACATAGAGACGTTCACGTCTTCTTCTATGTTTCTTGGTGTGAGTCCAGCTTGTGATAACGCATGTTCAAAAGAAAAAGAGCAACCTAATACAAAAGCCACCATATCGTTTTGCCATAAATCTTCAATGTCTGAGCGGCTTTCGACTTTTTCACCATTGCGGTACACGTAGTATTCTGGGATGTCGTGGCGCATATCAATGTCGTTGCCGAGTTCTGGCATCCTAAAATCGCCGACTTCAGATACGCCAATCAAAGGACAAGACACCGGGTTTTTTTGGCAATAAAGTAAAAAGTCATTTGCCCAATCGGCTGGTAAAATCACCACATTACCTTGCATCGCGCCTTGAGCTAAGCCGCTAGTAACGCCTGTATGTGCCTTGCTGCGTATCGCTTGGCGTAAATCAGACGTTTGTTGCAGTAATGGTAATGTAGCTTGCTTCATTTATGCTTTCCTTTTTTTTGCCACAATCTAGTTCACTAAGAGTAGATCTAGCTTACCTTAAAAGTCTAATCGTGTTTTTTTGGGTGATTTGATCAATTTTTTTTATCAAATCTGCAGTGATGATTATTCTCCCTTTGACGGAACGTATCAAGCGAGGTAATTTCTTAGACCAAATTAGGATGTGGTTTTATGAAATTATCGTTCAAAAAATATCCAAAAACGTCTAGTAGCGAGCTAATGTATGACGCAACCAAAATCATCGAATTTTGCTTGGCAGGATAGAGATCTTATTGCCAAGTGGAAGAGTGCTTTAGATATTATCGATTCAAAAGGTCAGTCAGTTTTCACTGAACTGTTTGATTATGTTGATCCTCAGCAAGGGCCGTTGAATGGGGCGATTGTGTCGATCAAAGACCTGTTTCAAGTACAAGGATATAAGACACAAGCAGGTTCTGTATTTATTAACCAACAGCTTGCAAAGCAAGATGCCGCTGCCGTTGCTTTGTTAAGAGCTGCTGGTGCAAGCTTCTTAGGTCATACCAATATGACAGAGCTGGCGTATTCGGGATTAGGGTTAAATCCCCATTACGGTACGCCAGATAATCCGATTAAGGCTGGCCGCATTACTGGAGGATCAACCAGTGGTGGCGCGGCGTCGATTGCCTTGGGAATAGCCGATGCCGCACTTGGCACAGATACGGGCGGTTCATTACGTATTCCTGCTGCGTTTTGTGGTTTAACTGGCTTTAAACCGTCACAGCAAACCGTCTCAAGAAAAGGTTGTTTACCCTTGTCTGATTCGCTTGATTCGGTTGGTCCAATTGCTAAAACAGTAGAAGAGTGTGAGCTACTGTGGCGAGTATTGTCTGGAGTTGCGTCCTCAGCGGATACAACAAAAAGCACGGATTCTTCTCCGCTTTCTCAATTGAAAATAGTGGTACCGAGTAACTTTGGTATGAATGATTTAGATGCGCTGGTTGAAGAAGGTTTTGCCGAGAAACTAGCTCAGCTTGAAGCGGCTGGCGTGGTGGTCGAACGACGTTTTATTGATGCGCTAGAAGTTTACAAAACCTTGCCGGTTTGGCAGTTTTCAGCGTTTGAAAGTCAGGCTTTCTATAGCCAAGATTATGACTTGGAAAAAGCTGACATTGACCCACGAGTGGCTTCTCGTCTCGCCCGAGCTAAAACCATTAATGCTGAGGATTTTCAGCAGACTCAAGCAGCTCGCAAGGCGTTTATTAAACAGGTGTCAGAGGCTGAGCCAAATACGGTTTTCTTGCTGCCGACCGTTGCTGTTGCCGCACCTAAATTGTCTGACTTGGAAAAAGACTCTGAATACGATCGTTTAAACTTATTGTGTCTACGTAATACGTCGTTAGCCAATGTGTTAGACGGTTGTAGTATTTCATTACCATTCAACTTCCAGCAAGAGCCAATGGGGCTGATGTTGACGGCAGGCAATGGTATGGATCAGGCATTATTTGATCTGGCGAAACAATTGGAACCTATTGTAAGAGGCTAGTTATTGAGCTTGTTTCTTGCTGTATTCCTGAGCGGCAATCACGGCAAGATCCGTTGCTACTTCTGCGAGAGGGTTAAATGGCTCATCAGAATAGGATGCGGTGAAAGTAAGGTCGCTGGGAGTCCAAACCGCTCTTATTTTGCGTAGGCTTCCAGCCTCTAATTCTTTTGTAATCATGATGTTAGGTAGGGTTGAAATCCCTACTGCATCAATGGCTAAACTGCGGCAAGCGGCCAATGATGTCGAAGCAAAAAAGTGTGCCGGAGGTCCATCGAGCTCGCGGAATTTTTGATTGATTTCTACATAAGGTTTGGTGGCTCGAGCGTAAGTAATGATGGGCCACTTAGCTAACTCTTCTAAATACAAAAGTCGATCCGGCAAGTTCAAATTCGGGCTGGCGACCCAAGATAGAGAAAAAGTACAAAGCTCGCGATTAACGATGTTTGGCTCGGAAATTGGCCCCATTAACAGCCCTAAATCCAAAGATCTGTCTTTTATTCCATTGCTCAAATTGGCCGTAATATCGACTGTCATTTCCACATCAAGGTTTGGCATGTCTTTGTTGAGGCGTGACAAAAAATCAGGCAGCCAAGTGTTCACTATAGTTTCTGACACACCCAAACGTAATACGCCAGAATAGGCGGTGGAAAGGCCAGCGCGTTTTCGTAATTGTTCGGTTTGATAAAGAATTTTTTCTACGTAAGGGAGTAATTCTTTGCCTTTCGATGTCAGCATAATCGGGCTGGAACCGCCTTCTCGTTCGAAAAGTTTGACGCCTAGCTCGGCCTCTAATCCAGAAATTCGAGCCGAAATGGCGGGTTGCGTAGTATGAAGTCGCTCTGCGGCTTTACGGAAGTTACCTAACGAGGCAACCCAGACGAAGGTTTCTAGGCGTTTGTAGTTCATATTGTTACTCCGTAAGGGCCTTAACTAAGTAGTTATTGCACAAAAGGGTATAAGGATGGCGGTGTTTCGGCAATCTTTTCGTTAAGTCTTGTCAGAGTCATAGGAGTGGCACAAAGCTTGCGGTATGCTGTGAACAATTTTATAGGATCATTTTAAACATGAATAAATTGATTACGTTATTGCTTAAAGGGTTAGTGGCAGTTTTACCAATTGGTTTGACTGTGTATCTGATCTACTGGTTATTGGCGACAGGCGAAGCCATTGCCCAGCCGTTATTATTATTGTTGATTCCAGATGCTCTCTATTTTCCAGGGTTAGGTCTAATTGCTAGTTTGGCGATGTTGGTCTTGATTGGTTTTTTAGTGAATTTATATGGCTTTCGTTATTTGGTGAAGTTGAGCCATAACATTTTTGAGCGTATTCCGTTAGTGAAGTCCATTTATGGTGCCATTAAAGACATGATGATGGTATTTAACTTGGCGGAAAAGAAGGAAATGAAGAGCGTTGTGGCAATTGAATGGAATGGCGCTCAGGTAATTGGTTTCATTACCGGTGAACAAACTGGACAACAGCTCTTTGGCGAACAAAATTTAGTGGGTGTTTATGTGCCGTTAAGTTATCAAATTGGCGGCATGACACTTTATATTTCCCGTGATCGTTTGACCGAATTGGACATTGGTGTAGAAGAAGCTATGCGCCTTGCCTTGACGGCAGGGGTGCAGAGTCGAGCTAAGTCTTAATGGTTTAATGTATGTTTTTTGCTAGAAATCATTGGGGCGTGAGTCAAAATTCTTTATCATGCGCTTCTTTTTAGTAACTCTTTGAAGTGATGTTGGTAAGTATGCAAGAAGCGGTGCAAACGCAAAAAACAGTCATTGTTGTCGGTGCTGGCCCTGCGGGCTTGATGGCAGCAGAAGGTATTTGTGCCGCAGGTCATCAGGTTCATGTGTACGATGCCAAACCCAGTGCATGCCGTAAATTTTTATTGGCAGGTGTTGGTGGCATGAATATTACTCATTCAGAAGCCTATCCTGAGTTTATTCAGCGTTATTACGACAAAGCCAAGTGGCTGGATACAGCGATTAGCCAGTTTAATGCTGATGCCTTGTGTGATTGGATTCATAATTTAGGCATCGAGACATTCGTCGGCACATCTGGCCGAGTTTTCCCCAAAGACATGAAAGCAGCCCCTTTGTTACGTAACTGGTTAAAGCGCTTACGTGACGCCGGTGTGCAGTTTCATATGCGTCACAAAATGGTCGGCTTGTCGGCAAATGAGGCGGTGTTTGATCATGCTGGAGAAAGCGTGATTGCACAGGCTGATGCGATTGTATTAGCAATGGGTGGTGCAAGCTGGCCGAAGCTAGGTTCAGATGGTGCGTGGCTTCAGGTATTGACTGAAAAGGGCATTGATGTGGCGCCTTTGCAAAGTGCCAACTGTGGTTTTTACAGTGAGTGGAGTGAACACTTAAAAACGAAATTCGCGGGTAGTCCTCTTAAAGACGTGGCGTTTTCTTTTACCTTAGAAGACGGGCAACTGGTAACGAAAAAGGGTGAATGCATTGTCACGCAAGACGGGATGGAGGGCAGTTTGATTTATGCTTTTTCTAAATACTTGCGCGATGGCATTAACGACTCAGGTCGGTCGTCTTTGTTGATGGATTTTCTGCCGCTGCAAAGTGAAGAGCAAGTCATCAAAAAACTGCGCAATACCAAGCCAAAAGAATCTTTTAGTAAATACTTAAAACGTACGCTGAGTATCACTGGCGTGAAAGCTGTGTTGTTGCATGAATCCTTTCCTAAAGAAGCCTTTCAGACGCCAGAAACCTTAGCTCGATGTTTAAAAGCGGTGCCTGTTAGCTTTTACAAAACTAAGCCGATAGAGGAAGTTATTTCGAGCGCTGGTGGAGTGTGTGAAAGCAGTGTTGATGACAAGCTAATGCTAAAAGCTATGCCCGGTGTTTTTTGTGCTGGTGAAATGCTGGATTGGGAAGCGCCAACTGGCGGATATTTATTAACGGCTTGCTTTGCGACAGGGTGTTTAGCTGCCAAAGGGGTCAATGAGCATCTTGCGGCTAAACGCTGATTTTACCTAGCTCTCAAACAAAAAATGCCTCATGGATACATGAGGCATTTTTTGTCGTACATCCATGTCCGAGAATGATTCGATTATCTTGCGACTAATTAATTAGACGCTTGTTGGTTTGGCATACCGAAATTGTACTGCACACCAACAGAGGTTACGTTATCTAAATGGCTGTCTTCAATATCTTTCACCAAGCGGAAATCTGCTCGAAGATCCACATCGCTGTTAATTGCATATTTCACACCGCCACCAGCGTTAACTAGTAGGTTGTTTGAGTCACCATCAACATCTGTTACACCAACACCCGCTGCTACGTATGGTGTTAGGTTCACTGTGGTGAACTCAGGAAGGCTGTATAGGCCATCTACTCGATATTGGTCTAGGTCGTTATTGCGACCATGCTTACTGGCATTGGAATGTAGATAAACTGCCTCTAGAGCCAATGGACTGTTTGTTTGGTAACCTACACCGATAGAGTAAGACGTATCATTGCCAGCTTGTCTATCGCTATCTGTGTTGTAGTAACCAATGCTTGGCGTGACAGTAAGGCCTTGTTTTGGTGTTTCAGCATATGCCATTGTAGCGAGAGATGAAGCAATTAGGACACCGCTAAAAAGAGTGCGTTTTTTAAATGATGTAGACATATTAATTTCTCCTAATGAACATAATGTTTTGTTGTTCGCTATCTAGGTTACGCGTTTTTTTTGCAGTGAAAAGCCCTCTCAAAATGCGTAAAAAATGGGACGTGAACCTCTGCTGCCCAATCATGACGCAAGCTTTACTGAAGTGGTGAGATTCAAGCAATTTGCTGATCAAAAAATGCTCTAAATGGTGTAGGAAATGCGCTGCTTATTACAGTAAGTTTTCACTTAAAAATGGCAAAAAGTAATTGTGACGAGACTAAGTACAATAAGGTCACAAAGTGCCAAATACTTAAACAAACGTCAGAGTAAGATTGTTGAGTTGCACTTAAGTGTTGTTATTCAGATAGTGAAAATAAAAAAACGCTCAATATAAAATATCGAGCGTTTTTTTAAGCATTAGGCTATTCAAGCGAATAAAAAATCATCACAAATAGGAGCCTAGACGAGAGTCTTATTTATACTTCGCTGGTTGAGATAATAGCGACAACTCGGCGATTAGCTTCACGATGTGCTTCGGTATCATTTTCAACAAAAGGTCTTTCTTCACCGTAACCAATCGCCTCAACACGTGTTGCTGAGATCTCAAAGGTATTTGTTAACACTTCAGCGATGGCTTTAGCACGCTTTTCAGATAGCTTTTGGTTGTAGCTTGCGGCGCCCGAGTTATCTGTATGGCCTTCAATCATCACAGTGCTTCCTGGGTTTTCTTTAAGGAAGATGGCGATTTTTTCTATTTCTGGATAAAACTTCTGCTCAACGTTGGTTTTGTTAAGGCCAAATTGAATATTAATTTTTCCTGGTGGTTCAGCAACTATCTCAGGCTGTTGGGGCGTTTCTTCCGTCATAGGTGATGCTGCAATAGGTTCTTCTTGAACTTGTTCAGCTGGTTCTGAGTTAATGACTTCCGGTTGCTCGGTTTGTTGTGGCTGTGCAGCTGGTTCCGGCTCTGCTTGAGTATAAGACTGTTCGTAAGCTTCGACAGAATCATTTGTGGATGGTGTTGAATTGTTAGAAGAGCCACCAAAGGTCATTTGTACGCCCAGAGAGGTAACATTATCGAGATGATGATCTTCGATGTCATCGACCAGACGGAAGTCCGCACGTAATGAAACAGTATCATTGATAGCGTATTTCAAACCGCCACCGGCATTTACTTGTGTGTTGTTATTACTGCCGTTACTGAAATCAGCCGTACCAACACCTGCAGCTAAATAAGGTGTTAGATTAAGCGAGTTGATACTAGGCAAATGATATAAGCCATCCAAGCGGTATTGATCTACATCGACGTCACCACCTCCACCAGATTGTTTAGAGTCTGCATTTAGGTAAACAAACTCTACAGCCCATGGATTGTTGAATTGGTAACCTAGACCCAAAGAGTAAGCTGTATCATCCTTGGTATCTCTATCGCTGTCCATGTTGTAGTAGCCGATGCTCGGGGTGACGGTGAACCCTTCCTGTTGTTGTGCAAGCGCTAATGTTGATACTGAAGACGCTGCAATAATACTGCTGAGAAGCGTGCGTTTTGCTATGTTAAAAGACATGTTTTATCTCCTGATAAATATCTATGTTGGTTGTTCTTTTCATTAGCATAACGCGTTTTTTCATGCTTAAAAAATGACATGAAAAATACCTATGGTTCTTATGTCATCTGATATTGCTCAATCATGACGTGGTGTTTACTTAATAAGCGCTATCAACACGGATAGAGCAGAAAGTAGGCGCTTAAAAGCGCAGAAAAGGAGATATTCATTACACGAGATTTTCACTCTAGTATCTAATAAAAGAAGATAGGAATAGAAGAATTAAGCCAAGGTGGATATTTATAATCCACCTCTAAGATAAACCAAAGGTTTAATCGTGCATTAATGATTGATGAGCTCCGACTCCAGCCATTACGCCAGAAGCCGATGCTAAGGTAGCATTTTGCATTGGGTTGGATACATCACCAGCAGCAAAAACGCCCTCCACAGAAGTCTGCTTAAATAGATCAGTTTTAATCACTAGACCTAGCGGACCTTCTTCAAATTCGCATCCAAGTTGTTCTGCAAACGGGCTTGCCATGTGAGTTTTTGGCCCTACAAATAGAGCCGCTAAACGAATCGTACGACCATCTGCAAGATAGACCGATGACATTTCCGGCGCTCGTCCTAGTACTTCTAATACTGGAGTGCTTTCAATGGTAACACCACGTTTTAGTAAAAAAGCGCGCTGCTCTTCATCCGGTTCGTATAGACCTTGAGTAAAGTAGGTTGTCGGCCCCCAATCCGGAATCATTCCAGCCTGATGGGTAGATAGCGGACTGGTTGCTATAACTCCAAGTGGCTGGTTACGTACTTCATAGCCATGACAATAAGGGCAGTGAATCACCGTCGCCCCCCAGCGTTCTTTTAGACCAGGAATATTGGGCAACTCATCTCTTAAACCTGTTGCTAATATGAGTTTTTTACTATGAAGGCTAGTGTCGTCTTCAAGTGTGACGCTGAACCCAGAAGCATTTTTTTCGACTGCTACTGCTCTGTCTTTGACAATGTCCACTGTTGGGTATTTAAGTAGCTGACGATAGGCTTCTTGCTGAATAGCAAAGGGTGACACACCATCCAATCCGAAAAATCCATGAGATTCATCAGAGAAGCGATTTCTTGGCTCTCCAGCGTCTATTACTGTGACTTTTCTTTGTCCTCTTGCTAGCTGCATGGCGGCAGACAGTCCGGCAAAACTTCCACCAATCACGATAACGTCAAGTTGCATTGAGTTGTTCCTTATTCCTGTTAAACATAGAGATATTAAATAACATCATAAGTTACATGAAATATTAAAGTCAACTCACGATACTTTTAATGTTTCATGAAAATCTGAGTTAGAATATACATATTGTTATTCGCCATGAGACCACTGATGAGAAAAGACAGCCGTTTGTCCCGCATGTTGCACGTACTGATTCACATGAATCAGCTGGATGCGCCTGCCACTTCCGAAAAAATTGCCAGTATGCTCAATACCAACCCTGTTGTAGTGCGTCGCACCATGGCTGGCTTGCGAGACAAAGGTTACGTCACCTCGGTTAAAGGTCATGGCGGAGGTTGGTCATTGGCCATGGCTTTGTCTGATATCACTTTGTTAGATATCCATAATGCTCTGGGTGAAAGCTCAGTGTTTACCATTGGACTCTCTGATGAACATACGTCATGCCCGATTGAAATCGCCGTTAACCAAGCTATTAGTGATGTATTGATTGAAGCCGAAGCATTACTGCTAGAACGCTTTCGAGAAGTAACATTAGATGTGTTAGCAGCTGGCTTTGCGGATTATCCGCTTAATCAACAAGCTTCTAGCGGAGAGTAACAACGTGGTTCGTTCCCAGCGTTTGCTTACTTTAATTGGTTTACTGCGTAGCCATCGATATCCGGTGTCTGGGAAAACGTTGGCTGAAAAACTCAATGTGAGCTTACGTACCTTGTATCGAGACATTGCGACGCTGCAAGAGCAGGGCGCGAATATCGAAGGCGAAACGGGTGTGGGATACGTACTCAAACCAGGTTTTCTTCTGCCGCCGTTAATGTTTACTGAGGAAGAAATAGAAGCCTTGGTGTTAGGAGCCCGTTGGGTCGCGCAACGTACCGATAGCCAATTAAGCAATGGTGCGCAAAACGCCTTGAATAAAATTGCTGCTGTACTACCTGTAGAATTAAAAGACATTCTTGATGATACGACTTTGCTGATTGGCCCGAGCAAAGAGTCGACCACAGATACGGTTGATATGGCCGAAGTTCGCCAAGCCATTCGTGACGAGAAAATCCTCTCTATTGATTATCGAGATTTGAAAGGCAAATACACTCAGCGCCGTATCTGGCCATTTGCTTTGGGCTATTTTGATGAAGTTCGTGTGTTGGTCGCTTGGTGCGAACTGCGCCAAGACATTCGTAACTTTCGTACTGACCGAATTCTATCGAGTGAGCTAATAGAAACGCGCTATGCCACTCCTCGTCATGTATTGCTAAAACAATGGCGAGCCACTCTGCATGAATCTAAGTCTTCCCAATAAAACCTCCGTTGCTTTCCATCACTACTGACAAGATCTGACACTCTGCTTGTTTATTCTCATTTCATCGGGCTCAAGCCTGATGAGAAGTACTAAACTTTTAACGTGAAATATAAATAGCGAATAGGAATGTCAGTATGGATCTTTCAAATTTCACCATCTTATATGTGGATAATGTTCAGCGTAGTGTGGATTTTTACCGTCCTCTGTTTGACCGCGAGCCTGTGGAAGCAAGCGAAGGTTTTGCTTTGTTTGTTTCGGAAACGGGGGCAAAATTTAGCTTATGGGCGCGAGAAAGCGTATTGCCAAAAGCCAACGATGCACCAGCAGGCAGTATGGAAGTGGCATTAGCTCTTGATAATCTGATTACTCTACAAATCCATTACACCAAATGGCGAGAGCTGGGCGTCGACATCATTCAAGAACCAACCGAAATGGATTTTGGCACGACGTTCACCGCGCTCGATCCAGATGGTCATCGTCTACGTGTCTATACCTATGAAAAAAGCCAGTAATCGCTGAGAAGGCGCCTTCATCGATCAAACGATGAAGGTTTTCTTTTTTAATCGAAAAGAAACTAAAATAGTATTTTTATCTACATTATTAATTAAAATGAAATGATGGGTTAACTGGAAGCATATTGATCAAGCTGGGTCGCAAGCCTAGACTGATCGCATTAAATAAAGCCAATTCAGCGTTTTGCAAGTTGGCTAACGACTCCAGTTTTAGAGGTGAATGCTTATGTTACCTACTTATTTTATTTCTCACGGCGGTGGCCCTTGGCCTTATATCGCTGACATGCGCGCCATGTTTTCCAACCTTGAAGCGTCTTTGGTTCGAATGACACAAGAATTGCCTGAAAAGCCAAAAGCGATTTTGATGATCTCTGGTCATTGGGAGCGCAAAACTTTTGGTGTTCAGTCTAGTCCAGCTCCGGGAATGGAATACGATTATTACGGTTTCCCAGCTCATACCTATGAAGTGAAATACCAGGCTCCGGGCGCGCCAGACGTCGCAGCTCGTGTCGCTGAACTCATAAAAGGTGCAGGGTTTCCAGTGGATTTGGATGATAAAAAAGGTTTCGACCACGGCGCATTTGCTCCCATGGCAGTGATGTATCCAGAGGCTGATATGCCACTGGTTCAATTGTCACTTAAATCGAACCTAAACCCTGAAGAGCACATGGCATTGGGGCGTGCATTGGCACCATTACGTGAAGAAGGCGTGCTAATTGTTGGCAGTGGTTTGAGCTTTCATAACCTAGGATTAAGAGGCCCGCAAGCCATCAAACCTTCTAATAGTTTTGATGCATGGCTGCAAGAGACGTTATTGAATAATAAACCTGAAGAACGCAGTGCCCGTTTGATTGAATGGGATAAGGCGCCATACGCTCGCCTTTGTCATCCAAGAGAAGACCACCTTATTCCCTTGATGGTTGCTCTTGGAGCTGCTGAAAATAGCAAAGCAACCTGTGTGTATCACGATGAAGGGATCTTTGGTGGCTGGACTGCTTCAAGCTTTCGCTTTGATTAAGCGTTCTTAGGTTTCTTTGTAGTATATTTTTTGGTGGCTCTGGATCGAAAGCCTGATCTAGCGCCAACCTGTTTGATACGACCTTTCATTTCCAGCATGGCGATTTTTATCTTTTTATTCGAAGCCGATAGTTTCTTTAGCTGTTCTATTTCTTTTAACGCCTCGGCGAACTGCTTTTGTACAAGCAAGATCTCAACAATTTCTTGCATGCGGCTGATGACTTCCGTGTGATCCGTTGTGAAATTAGACAAGCTGATTTCAAGTGCCTTTCGACATTGTTCTAACGCTTCATCTGGTTGATCTGTCTGTTCGTCGTTGCGTGTCATTGTTGTCATGAAAGCCTTGGGAGGAATGGAGTGAATGCCGCATTTTACTGGGAAATCATCGAGTTTGCCTGCTTATTCATTGTCTGAATAAAAAGACGAATAAGGGTATTGGCCGATTGGTTATATTTGGCGCCTGAAATCGAGTCGTAATACTTGTCGAGGCAGGCCTGAAACATTGGCTGAAAAAGTGTGAAGGCAGCGCGGATCAAACACAATGATGTCGCCTCCGACTCCGGTTAAGGTGACAGCCTTCTGTTCGATGCCATGCAGCGAACTGCCTTCTTCAATGAATCGTTGGATTCGTTGATCAGCGGAGCCTTCTTGAACCAGCTCTTGGAACCAAGGGTCTTCTTGAATAAGGGGGTCTAAGACCTGATCCATAGGCAGTAGCGTTACGTCTTTAGGGTTATCAAACAGTCCGCTATTCACCGATTCAAAGGCGTTTATTAATGCCTCGTTACCGGATGTCCCAAATATTTTGGCAAGACGCTCTGCTCGTCGATGCGACCCAGAAATGACGGTTGTTGCTCCCATGTCTGCAGTGACATCATCGAGAAATACAAAGACAAATAAACTCCAAGGCTCGGCGTCTCCTACCACACAGGGTTCATCGCTGTGCCAAGATTTATGAGGCACATTCCAAACCGACTCTGAACCTGGAAAGCTTAATAAAGAATACCAAAGATCCAACGGGCACCAAGTGTGAGTGCCGAATACCTGATCTAAAGACGATTGGATCGCACTTTCTATCTCGTCTAATTTCCCCGAGGCTTTGAGCTCTCGCATTATCGACCCCATGCCGTTTAGCCGTCTTGCACGAGTGTCTCCGACAGGGTTACTGGCATTGGAAAACCATGTGCTAGGTTCGTCAATATGAATACTAAACTTGCTGTTAATTTCCTGCCAAAGATAGGTCTGCACATTTTTAATTTGGTCAATATCGATGACACTGGAAAGTTTAAGGACACCTTTGTTTCGGAAGTCTTCACGTTTAGATAATGTCATCGAATTAGTTTACCGTTCAGCGTCTCAGTGATTTTTGTCTTAGACCCATAATACCATCGGGCTCTCTTGAAAGAAGTCCTGTAATCAGAAAAGCACTTTTTACAAAGGCATTAGACGGCTTCGCCTGTTTCAGCTTGAGAGACTATTTCCACTTCTGCCACAGAATCCTTTAACCAAACTTGCATATCTGGATGAGCCAGCATAGTTGTGTAGTAGGCGCTGGCTGCGTCTGACAGTTTGATTCCGTAGGTCGAAAAACGAAAGATAACGGGGGCGAAGAATACGTCTGCTAAGCTAAAAGTACCGAATAAGTAGTCGCCATTTTGGGTGTTTTTAGCGCGTAAATCAGACCAAATATTATCTAGGTTTGCGACTTCTTTTTTTGCGTTGTCGCTTAGCTCTACACGACGTTTAGCGCGGCAATTCATCGGCATTTCGTTACGAATACCAAATAGCCCAGAGTGCATGTCAGCCACAACAGAGCGTGCCACGGCGCGGTTTTTTTTATCTTCAGGCCAGCCTTTTCCATCTAAATAGGTTTCATTGATGTATTCGCAAATGGCAAGAGAATCCCACACGCTCAAATCGTTATCCACTAATACGGGCACTTTACCGACAGGAGAGTGTTTGGCAAGTTCGGAATGGAATTCATCACTAAACAGGCTGAGTTTTATTTCTTCAAAAGGAATGTTGAAGGCTTTTAACGCCAACCAACCCCGTAAAGACCAAGATGAGTAGTTTTTATTGCCGATAATCAGTTTCATTATGAAAGGCTCCTTATTGGTGTTTGTTTCAATGTATCTACCATTTAAGAAAAGCATTGTTGCAGCTTGTTTTTCTGATGACTAACGAATAGTTTTGATTGTTCCTATTCCAAACGTTGATAGATGGTTTATTTATGGACATAGATGCACTTCGTAGCTTTATCGCTTTCGTAGATACGGGCAGTTTTACTCGTGCGGCAAAGCAGACTTTTCGCACACAAAGTGCCATTAGCATGCAGATGAAAAAGCTAGAAGTAGAAACTGGCCACGCTTTATTCATAAAAGAAGGGCGCAACCTCGGATTAACAGAACAAGGCCAACATTTGGTGAGTTATGCAAGACGGCTAGTGTCTTTGCATGATGAAGCTTTAGGGCATTTTTCATCACACCTCCAACATCCGCCTTTAACTATTGGCTGTCCTGATGATTATGCTGAGTCTATATTGCCTTCTATCGTGGCATTGGTTCGGGAGACCTTGCCTCATCAGAGCATTCGAGTCGTTTGTGATTGCAGTACGCAACTGCGTTTGATGTTAGACCAAGGCAAAATAGATGTGGCCATTTTGACCCGAGCGCCAGATGCGGAAGAAGGCTACCTGCTTAAGCACGATTCAGGCGTTTGGGTGAAAGGCGATAATAGCCAAGCAGATGACCAAACGGGTACTCAAATAGACTCTTCCATAGGCTTTCCAATAGATATAGAGAAGCAAACTCCCTTGTCTTTGGTGTTATACGAGCCTGATTGTAAGTTTCATAGTACGGCCATTGATGGTCTAGAAAAGCAGGGGCGCGAATATCGATTGATGTGCAGCAGTTCTAGTGCAACGGCAATTAAAAGCTTGCTGCGCAAAGGGCTAGGCATCAGTGCGATGGCACGATCCAGTGTTTCTTATGGTCTTACTATTATTGAGGGCTCTAACCTTCCCTCCTTGCCATCAGTTGATATCGTACTTGCGGTAGCGCCTATTCCTCATCCTTTGTTTGCTTCTCATTTGGCAGCCGGTATTAGTCAGCACTTTTTTCAAAAAAATCATTAACTGCCAGATAGATTAATGATTGTTTCGAAAAGGAAAGGTCAGTGACCTTTGTTTAACGAAAATCTCAGTCATATATTTGTAAAGCAATACGCTGAGCTAAAGGCACTTTGTTATGCTCGCTTGATTCTGGATATTGAGGAGATAAAAATGAGAGCCGCTTTTTTTATTATGGTCATTAGTCTGGTGTCTTTAACCGGCTGCGAAATAAACCGAGTAGGTGGAAAGTTTGCTGGAATGGATATTGAAGCGAAAAATAGTGATAGTCACTCACAGTAGCAAAAGTAACAAGGAATCTGGTAGTTTTTGTCCACCTGGACAGGCTAAAAAAGGCAACTGCTAATCAGTTAAAATTGCTCTTAACTATATTTCCTCATAAATATTGTTAGATGTTCCCACTTTCGTGGTTATAAATAACAGTTTAAAAATCAATGTTTTCTGTACTTTCTGATAAAAACTTCAATTTTTTACATAACTTTTCTCATTTATGACAGAGTAAACGGGAAAAGTTGTCTATGGTTAAAAGTCACCATGCCATCTACGGAGAGAACCCGCATGAACAGAAAAGATGACCGTATACAACATTTGGTTAGTTTGCTCGAAAACTTAGAAAAAGTATCGCTTCAGGATATTGCCCAAATTCCCCCTTCACAGCAGCATATATTGGCCGAAAAAATCGAAAGCTTGCAGGATGAACTAAAGGCATTAATGGTGGACGATGAACCAATGACGCATTGATTCTATTGTTTATTTACGTCATCTCAAATATTAACAATGCAATTTGACTCTCTCTATTGCCTAAGCAAAAAAAGACCGGCCTAAGCCGAGCAAACGCTATTAGATTTTTTCATCTCAAATTTCTATTTTTTTGAGACAATTTTGGTTTGTTTTGCTATTCTCATCTCAATATTTTCTATTTTTGAGATAGTTATGATTGTTTTTCCACCTAAAAAGCTCATAGGAAACCCTACTCTTAAAGCCTTTGAGTGTGGAGGTGAGTTAGCGGCTAAATACTTTGAGTTTTATCGTCCCGTTGATACAAAAGGACGATATTTTCATTTTGATGAGCTAAAGCATCGATTGCCCAAGAAATTGGATGCATTGTTAGTTTGGTCATTTATAAAAGAAGCCAGAAATAACCAAAGACAAACGGTCTTTTTTAATGGAAGTGTTGTTTATCCTAGTCTATATCTCACTCCAACCATCCACAAAGCCATCAGCGAGACCGATAGAAATACCACCACAGCTGCGCTGGAGTGGATGTGTAATAAGATCGGTGAGCAGAAACATTTAGACTATTTGTTAAACGATTTAGTGGAAGACGAAGCCATCAGCAGCAGTCAGCTGGAAGGAGCGGCTACCACAACGAAAGTCGCAAAAGATATGCTGAAAAGGGCCAGAACCCCTAGAAGCATTGATGAAAAAATGATCCTTGGTAACTTCAATATGATGAAGTTTGCGTGGGGAAATAGACATAAAAATTTGTCCATCGAGCTCATCGAAGAGCTGCATCAAATCGGTGTTGAAGGCATTGATGATGGCAAATATAAGCCAGGTGTTATTAGAACCACAGACGATGTTGTGGTTGAAAATAACGATGGTGAGGTTGTGCATACACCGCCGAAAGCTGATGATCTTGAAACACGGCTAAATATGTTAGTAGAGTGGGTTAATGAATCCCATCATGATGCTGAAGGTTCTGATTATATACATCCTTTGGTGAAGGCTATTACGTTGCATTTTCGGATTGGCTACGAACATCCTTTTCATGATGGCAACGGACGTGTCGCTAGAGCACTATTTTATTGGTACATGTTTAAAAATGAGTTCGCGGCTTTTCGTTATATTGCGATTAGTCTTTTGTTGAAAGAGGCGCCAGTACAATACGGAAAGAGTTATCTCTACACCGAAACAGATGAGATGGATTTGACCTATTTTGTCGATTACCAATGTCGCATCATCATTAGGGCGATAAATAAGTTTAAAGAATCTTATACAGAGTCAGTGCAGGAATTAGAAGCGTTTAATAGATGGTTGTTGGACTCAGGTCTTTATCGCAAACTTACAGATAAACAGCAAACCGTTTTGCAAGTGGCGAAAAATGGCTTAGCAAAGATATTCACTATCAATAATGTGAAAGACAACCTTGGCTGTTCGTACAATACCGCGGCGACTGTGTTGAATGGTTTAGTTGAACTTAAGTTATTTGAAAAAGTGAAAGATGGGCGCGAGTGGGTCTATAAAATGATAAATCAAAAAGAGCTGGTTAGCTCTTGGCAGCCAAACAAAAAAAGACCGGCCTAAGCCGGTCAAACGTTCAGAGAGTGTAGAGTGATATTATTCCCAAGAACGAAGTAGATCGTCATAGGAAACCGTAACACCCTGTGGTTTTTCGTTCGCCAATTTTGGTTTTGGAGAACCTGGTTGAGCCAACCAGTAAGCTTCGTCACGCGGCGTATTCATTTTTGGTCCACATAGAGGTTGTACGTTAGCACGCTCTAAACGTTCCATTACTTTGTCCTGTGCTTCTGCTAGGCCGTTAAGCGCTTCTTGTGGAGTTGCTTCACCGCTTGCCGCTTGAGAAATGTACTGCCACCAAAGCTGAGCTAGCTTAGGATAATCAGGTACGTTAATCCCAGTTGGAGACCATTGTTTACGCGCTGGTCCTTTGTAGAATTCCACCAAACCACCCAGTTTAGGCGCCGCAGCTGCCATTTCTGGAGAGTTGATGTCTGATTCACGAATAGGTGTTAGACCTACTAGTGTTTTCTTCAAAGAAACGGTTTTGGCTGTGGTGAACTGAGCGTACAACCAAGCCGCTAGACGACGGTCTTCTGGTGTTGAATTCATGAAAGTCCAAGCACCAACGTCTTGGTAACCTTTCTTCATACCTTCTTCCCAGTATGGCCCAACTGGAGAAGGCGCCATGCGCCATTTTGGCGTGCCGTCTTCATTCACAACAGGAAGACCTTTGCTCGTCATGTCAGCAGTAAACGCGGTGTACCAGAAAATTTGCTGGGCCACGCCACCTTGTGCTGGCACTGGGCCAGATTCAGAGAAGGTCATGCCTTGCGCTTCTGGTGGCGCGTACTTACGCAACCATTCTACGTATTTAGTTGTTGCATAAACCGCAGCAGGGCCGTTTGTTGCACCACCACGAGAGACGCTTGAACCAACAGGTGAACACGCATCTTTGATACGAATACCCCATTCATCTACAGGCAAGCCGTTTGGAAGGCCTTTATCGCCAGCACCTGCCATAGAGAACCAAGCATCGGTGAAACGCCAGCCTAGAGATGGGTCTTTTTTACCGTAATCCATGTGACCGTATATACGTTCACCATCGATGGTTTTCACTTTATCGGTGAAGAACTCAGCGATATCTTCGTAAGCAGACCAGTTAACTGGCACGCCTAGCTCATAACCATAGATAGATTTGAATTTGGCTTTTAGATCAGGACGAGCAAACCAGTCAGCACGGAACCAATAAAGGTTAGCAAACTGCTGCGTTGGCAGCTGGTAAAGTTTGCCATCTGGGCCTGTGGTGAAATCCAAACCGATGAAATCTGCAAGGTCTAGAGTTGGTGAAGTGTAATCTTTACCGTCGCCTTGCATCATGTCAGAGATTGGTACCACTTTACCGTAGCGAAAATGGGTACCGATCAAGTCGGAATCGTTGACGTAAGCATCGTAGATGTTACGGCCAGACTGCATTTGCGTTTGCAGTTTTTCGACCACATCGCCTTCTTGGATCAAGTCATGGTTGACCTTGATGCCAGTGATTTCAGTGAAAGCTTTAGCCAACACTTGAGACTCGTATTTGTGAGTTGTTAAGGTTTCAGACGCTACATTGATCTCCATACCGCGGAATTTTTTAGCGGCTTCGGTGAACCAGTGCATTTCGTCAAGCTGTTGTTGCTTGGTTAGTGTAGAAACGGTGAATTCGGTATCTACCCATTTTTCTGCAGCGTCTGAGTATGCGTCAGCCCATAACGTGGCTGAATGCATCATGACAGCAAAGGGTAAGGCGGCGAGTGCAATTTTTTTCTTATTGTAGTGCATGTTTTACCTCAACTAAGTTTGGTTTTTCTTTTTGGATTTTTAGGTTTGGCTTCCATGCCTGTCGTACTAGATAGTCCATCAGTTCGTACTGAGAGAAACGCTGACTAGCCCCAACGCATCAGGATGATCATCCAAAATGCGCATAGGACGGTTGCCACCGCGATGTTCACATCCGTTAACGCAACGAATGCAAGGTGGATAAAAGCACTGCTAAGCAGGCCAATGAATAAGCGATCACCACGCGTGGTTGCCAGTGGCAAAAAGCCACGGCGTTCTACGCAAGGCGAGACCAGTTGCCATGTGGTCATGCCGACCAAGATCACAGCAATGCCGATAAAAAACAGGGCGGTAGGTAATGTCCAAGACATCCAAACCATAATAATTCTCCTTACACTCGACCAAGGGCAAAGCCCTTCGCCACATGGTTACGAACGAAGTAAATGACCAACATACCCGGCAGGATAGTGAGCACTCCTGCGGCTGCGAGTAGTCCCCAGTCCATCCCCGACGCCGAGACGGTTCGAGTCATAATGGCCGCGATAGGTTTTGCATCAACAGACGTTAACGTCCGTGCTAATAGCAACTCTACCCAAGAGAACATGAAGCAAAAGAAGGCTGTCACACCGATACCAGAGCGGATCAAGGGAATGAAGATACGCACGAAGAATTTCGGGAACGAATAGCCATCTATATAAGCCGTTTCGTCAATTTCACGAGGTACACCACTCATAAAACCTTCCAGTATCCACACGGCTAAAGGCACTGTGAAAATACAATGGGCTAGCGCTACGGCAATATGGGTGTCGAACAAGCCAACAGAAGAATACAGCTGAAAGAACGGCAGTAAGAATACGGCCGGTGGCGCCATACGGTTAGAGAGCAACCAGAAGAACATGTGCTTATCACCAATGAACTTATAGCGGCTAAACGCATAAGCAGCAGGCAAAGCAACCACTAAGCTGATGACCATGTTCATGGACACGTAAAATATCGAGTTTACGTAACCCATGTACCACGTTGGGTCGCCAAATATCTTGGCGTAGTTTGCTAAAGTGAAATCTTCAGGGAAGAAAGACAATCCGCTCAGAATTTCGGTATTGGTTTTAAATGACATGTTGATTAGCCAATAGATTGGCAGTAGTAACAGCACCAGATACAGCACCAAACCGAAGCGTCCACGTAGGTGGGCATTACGCGTCTTACGCTCAGCTTTGCTGTAAACTGGGGCTTGTTCTTTTTTACCTGTATTGCGTGTGCGTGTCATAGATGTATTTGATTGCGTCATGATCCGCTCCTACTTGTCTTTTTGCATGTTCATGATGGTGGTGTAGAACACCCAACACACGAGCAAGATGATTAAGAAGTACACCAGCGAGAACGCCGCAGCAGGACCAAGGTCAAACTGACCGATGGCTTGCTGTACTAAGGCTTGGCTCAAGAAAGTTGTGGAACTACCTGGGCCGCCACCGGTGAGTACAAAAGGTTCGGTGTAAATCATGAAAGAATCCATAAAGCGCAATAACACACCAATAATCAGTACGTTAGTGAGCTTAGGCAGCTGGATATAACGGAATACCGCCCAACGTGACGCTTGGTCGATACGTGCTGCTTGATAATAGACTTCAGGAATCGCCCGTAGACCGGAGTAGCACAACAAGGCAACCAAGGGAGTCCAATGCCAAACATCCATCAAGACAACCGTTAACCAAGCGTCGGTAGGATCAGAGGCATAGTTATAATCAACACCGATACTACTCATAAAAGCACCGAATAAACCGATGTCGGCGCGGCCAAAGATTTGCCAAATGGTGCCCACCACGTTCCATGGAATCAGCAAAGGAATAGCAACCAGAATCAAGGCCAAAGACGCGCCTCGGCCTTTAGTCGGCATCATCAAGGCAACACAAATCCCCAGTGGCACTTCAATGATGATAATCGTGAAAGAGTAGATAAACTGACGCAGCAAGGCTTCTTGCAAGCGGCTGTCTAGCATCACTTGCTTGAACCATTCTGTACCGACAAAGTAGCGAGTATAAGGATCAAAAATATCCTGTACCGAATAGTTCACTACCGTCATCAAAGGAATGATGGCAGAGAAGGCAACGATGAGGAAAACAGGCATAACAAGGAACCATGCCTTGTTGTTTTCGACTTTAGTTTGCATGGTCGGTCTCCTTATTCTTATCCACTGTGTTAGCTTGATCGTCTACGTCAACGAGATAGTCGTCCACATAGACCTTGGTCCATTGTTCCGGAAAGCTCACATAGATTTGCCCAGATGGGACTTTTTGATCTTCACTTAGACGGGCTTTCATTATTTGTCCATGGAATAAGAAAGACAGAATCTTGTAAGTACCAAGGTCTTCTACGTAATCCACTTCGACAGAAAAAGCGTCGTTGTTTTTGCCATCCCAAACATGAACAAACTCTGGGCGAATGCCTAAAGTAACCTTGCTCGCTCCCATGGCTTTTAAGCGCGCTAACATGGCATCGCTGGTGGCGATTTCATGTTCACCAAACATCAGCGCTTCTTTTTGATCGTCTTTGGCCTTCAGTTCCGCTTCAAAGAAATTCATGCCCGGACTACCGATAAAGTAGCCAACAAAAGTGTGAGCTGGTTTTTCGAATAATTCTCGAGGTGTACCGAACTGGACGATTTTTCCGTTGTACATCACAGCGATTTTATCGGCGAAAGTAGACGCTTCTAATTGGTCGTGGGTGACATATACCATGGTGATATTGAACTGTTCATGGATTTGCTTGAGCTTACGGCGCAGCTTCCACTTCAACTGAGGATCGATAACAGTGAGCGGTTCATCAAACAAAATTGCCGACACATCGTCGCGAACCAATCCGCGGCCCATGGAGACTTTTTGTTTTTGATCCGCCGACAAACCCTTGGCTTTGCGTTTTAGCTGGTCAGACAGTTCAAGAATCTCGGCGACTTCGTATACTTTCGATTTCACCTTGTATTCAGGCACGCCGATGTTTCGTAACGGAAAGGCCAAGTTATCAAACACCGTCATAGTGTCGTACACCACAGGGAACTGAAAAACCTGAGCGATATTGCGTTCTTCTGGCTTTAATTCGTTCACGCGTTTGCCGTCGAACAAGACTTCCCCATGGGAAGGCTCCAGCAAACCAGAAATAATATTAAGCAGTGTGGATTTACCGCAGCCAGATGGACCAAGCAGGGCAAAGGCGCCGCCTTGTTCCCAAACATGAGACATCTCGCGAATAGCGTAGTCTTCTGGCTTGGTTGGGTTGTCTGTATAGGTATGGGCTAAGGCATTTAAGGTAATAGAAGCCATGATTATTGATCCCTCATTCGTGCTGGGGAATGCACCATTTTGCCTTGAGCGTCAAAGGCGTAAAGTTTGTGCGTTGGGAAGTAGACCTTAATTTCTTGGTCCACTTGGTAGGCATGAACTCCAGATAAATGCAGTACCAAATCAAAATGCGGATTGTGAACATGCAAGAAGGTTTCTGATCCGCTGATTTCCGCTAAATCCACTCTTACTGGCAGTTCTAAATCATCGTCAGAATGCGGCACTAAGCCGATGTGAGAGGCACGCACACCGAACTGATATTCACCGGGAGTAAGGCGACGCAAATCGCTGTTTAAACGAAAATGTACGGTGTCATCAAAAGTGACTTCTTCTTCGCTGACGCGACCGGGAACCACGTTGATTGGCGGTTCTGAGAACATCTCTGCGGTAATAATGTCTTTTGGCTGGTGGTAAACCTCAGCGGTTGGTCCCATTTGCAGCAAACGACCTTCGTTCAATACCGCCGTGTTACCGCCCAAAGCCAAGGCTTCGTTGGGTTCTGTGGTGGCGTATATAGCGATGCAGTTACGTGCTTTGAACAAGGCACGCAATTCTTGGCGGAGTTCTTCACGTAATTTGTAATCTAGGTTAACCAATGGTTCATCGAACAGGATGATTTGTGAATCTTTAACCAAGGCTCTTGCCATCGCAGTACGTTGTTGCTGACCACCAGAAAGTTGTAGCGGAAGACGATCAAGATAAGGATCGATACGCAACATTTCAGCGGTTTCTCGTACACGACGGTCGACTTCTTTTTCATCCATCTTTGCTAAGCGAAGCGGCGATGCGATGTTTTCGTAAACCGTGAGGTTGGGGTAATTGATGAACTGTTGGTACACCATGGAAATGTTGCGTTCGCGAACGGGCACACCCGTTACGTCCACCCCATTCATGAGGATTTTCCCTTTGGTTGGTCGATCAAGACCGGCCATGAGGCGCATTAGCGTGGTTTTACCAGACAGCGTGCGTCCAAGTAAAACGTTGAAAGAGCCGGGTTCGAGAGACAAGTTTACATCGTCGATCCACATCTCACCTTCAACAACGCGCGATACATTCTGCAGCGTCAGAGACATTGTAAGTACCTTTTTTGTTGTTATTATTTTCTTGTGTGAACGCTTTGTTGTCTTCTGCAAGGCTCAAAAGTGAACACACGATGATATTGATTGTATATTGAAATACATTACAAAAGCCGTGCCAAAAATATTTTTATGCTTTTGATAATGTTTAAGCTTATGAAAAATATAAAATTTATTGGGTTTTATTGTTGACTTAGGCTATTTTCACTTTCGAAAAAGGACTGTTCACGAGTGTTCAAAGTGTTTACAGTCTTCTAATTACAGTGAACATTTCATGCACACTTTTGGGTGTTTCACCTGAGGTGTTGGAGTTGGAAATGCAAGACGAAGAAGAACAAAAACAACAAAACACCGCTGGCACCTCAGCAGAAATAGGTCCAGCTTCGGAAGCGAATCAGGCACAGACTCACAAAGAGCGAATTCAAGCTTCTTGGTATCGTTGCGAGCAATTTGGCTTGGATCACAGTAGTCGACCAGATTTTGCAACCTTGCCAAAAGGCACCTTGAGTGACTTGATAGATCAGCATCGTAGCTTGCTGGAAACTACAGAAAACGAAGTGTTGCCCTATTACGAAAACATCCTCAGCAATTCGGCATGTATGATCGTGCTGGCGGATCGACAAGGTCATGTACTAAATACATGGGGACAGCCGCGTTTTGGTAGTGCTTCACAGCACGGTTTGGTGGGGGGGAACCAATGGACAGAAATGGGTGTTGGCACCAATGCCATTGGTACTGCGCTGATTACTGGTGAAGCCATTCAAGTCGGGCGGGATGAGCATTTCTTACGCGCCAATCGCTTCATGGTGGGTTCCGCTTCGCCTATCTACAACACCAAAAACGATTTGGTTGGTGTCTTAGACATTTCTTCAGACGCGTATCTTCCGCAGGATCATACCTTTGGCATGGTCAAACTCATGTCCTTGAGTGTGGAAAATCGCCTGATATTTGCCGCCTTTCAGCAAGAGCATTTCATTCTCAGTTTTAATACCAACGTGGTCAGTTTAGACAGTCATTGGTCAGGTATCTTGGTGCTAGATGAAAACGGCACAATTGTGTCGGCGAATCGTCGTGCGGAAGTGGTATTGGCGCAGGACTTGGCCTTGCTCAACATCAACCAAATATTTGATATTGAAATGCGTGAAATTAAACATCATCCCTATAGTTTGCCGATGAAATTGATCGCCATGGGACGTTATCAGTTTTATGTCAAAGTGATTCCTCCCGTACAGCAGATTATGCGCATACCGGACTTTCGTCAGCGTGCTGATTACGTTGCTCCTCCACAGCCAGAAGCCATTGTTATGAATGAGAAAAATCCGCCAGTTGGAAAGGTGAAAAAGCAAGAAATACCGTTATCGACAGCGATTCCAGACAACGTCATTCCAATGTCTGAATTGCAACATGGCGACGACCGAGTAGAGCGTTTAGTGCGCCAAGCTCATAAGATCATGGAAAAAGACATTCCTATCTTGATTCATGGCGAAACGGGCGCAGGTAAAGAGATCTTTGTGCGCAGTTTGCATTATCACAGTTCCCGCGCCAAAGAGATGCTAGTCGCGGTAAATTGCGCAGCTATTCCCGCTGAATTGGTTGAGTCTGAACTTTTTGGTTATGAAAAAGGCGCATTTACCGGCGCACAAAATCGAGGCTCCATTGGCTTGATTCGTCGTGCTCATCACGGCACTTTGTTTCTGGATGAAATAGGTGAAATGCCGATGGCAGTTCAGTCGCGTTTGCTGCGTGTATTACAGGAAAGGGTCGTTACGCCTCTGGGTTCAACAGAAGCTTTTCCGGTCGATATTAAACTGATTTCTGCCACCAATCGAATCTTAAAAGAGGAAGTGAAAGAAGGGCGTTTTCGTCAAGATTTGTACTATCGTATTTCTGGTCTGAACATAGAATTGCCAGCTCTGCGAGAGCGAACCGACAAAGCGGAATTGATTAAATATCTCCATGAACGTTTACGAAAAGAAGAGCCTGGTCCTGCCTTGTCGCAACCTATGCTGGATTTACTAGTGACTCATCCTTGGCCGGGAAATATGCGCCAACTGGTTCATGTACTTAAAGTTGGTATGGCCATGGCGGATGAAGAAGTATTGGAAGAATGGCATTTACCTGATGATTTCTTTGATGATCTCGATGCGATGATGCCAACGGACGATTCCGTGCAACTAAGCTCAACTGGCGAGCAAGATGAACCACTGGAAAAGCTGATTCCTCGATTATTAAACGAGTTCAAAGGCAATGTATCGCAAACTGCGAAAACGGCTGGCGTTAGCCGAAATACGGTTTATAAATATGCAAAGTTAAAAAACGAAAATGATTCCATGTAGCAAACTGTAATTATTTTTTCGAGGGTTATTTTTTTTAAGATATTTTTAATGCCTTATTTTTCAGAGCTTTAAATTAAAATTTATTTTTCCAGATATAGCTCATTTCTAAAGATTACAAATCTCATGTGTTTTTTTTCTAGTAACTTGTTATAACGGAAAGCATATAAACAAGGGATACTGGAAGTTTCATGTCTGCAAAATCAAGGATGCTATTAACAGTTCTTATTAATTTCTCTTTGGTCGTGATTTTGGCTGGTTCTCTATACTTCATCGAAGGCGAATGGCAGCATCAACGAGAACGAGAAGCAAAGGATGAAGTCAAGCAGTTGTATTTTTCTAAAATGGAGAATTATCTTAAAGAAGTAACGGCTTTTATTTCTTTTATTTCAGTTGGTTATACGAATGATTGTCCGCGTAGTTTTGTTTTGCAGATGCGTAAAGAACTTTTCAACATCCCAGGCGCAATTGAGTTTGGTGTTATACAGAAAGAGGATGATCATGGTGTTGTTGTCTGTAATTCTTGGGGCGAAAACGAAAGAGTTTTAGTAAGAAAGCCATCCCCACATGATGGTTTTTTAATGACTGGGCCTCATACGATCAATTCGTTAGAAATGCCGATTTTTGTTATTAAAAAAACAATAGAGAGCTTTGAGTACAATATCCTTATTAAAAAAAGCAGCGTAGATGATTTTTTAAATAATAGTTTAGACGTTGTCATGTCACTGAATAATAAACAACAAGGAAGTACCTATCGTGACTCTAATGTGGTCGATAATCTCTCCTATGTTGTACCTTTATCTAATTCCGCCAAACGCTATAACCTATATTTTATTCCCACAACATTGTTGTTATTTTTAGTATGTTTTTTCCTTGTGACACCAACCTTAGTAAGAGCAATTGAAAAACGCTTTCTTCGGTGGAAAATTAGAGGGCATGTCTATTACAACGAATACCAACCCATTATTGATACTAATGATCAAAGTCTATTCTCTATTGAAGTGTTTTTGAGAAGTAATGATGGTGTGAATGTCAAAGACAGTATTGATAAAATTAAAAGCCTAGATTTGTGTATTGAGTACACTTTATTTCAGGTAAAACTTATTAAGTCGAGCTTCAGCAAAGAATTTATTTCGAACAATAGCTTTCAAGTGAACATCTCATGTTTACATTTAGAAAGTGAGTTTTTTGTGAAAAACATGCTTACGTTAGGCGATGATATTTGCTCTAGCTTAATACTTGAAGTCACCGAAAATGAAAATTTGATGATACAAAAGACAGTCATTAAGACGCATATGGAGAGGCTGAAACAAAAAGGTTATCGCTTTGCCATTGATGACTTTGGAATTGAGTATTCCAGTTTGTCCTACATATCTGAATTTGATTTTGACATTGTTAAAACGGATAAGATTTTCATCAACGAGACAGATAAAAATATCGCCATTTTGAAATCCATAATCACGCTAACCAATGAGCTTGGCATTGCCTGTATCGCTGAAGGTATTGAAACAGAAAAAGATTGCCAAAAAATCACCCAGTTAGGCATCAGCCTTCATCAAGGTTGGTTTCATAGCCGACCGATGAAGGCAGAAGATATTATTGCTTATTATTAGCTTTTTCCGGTTTATTTATCACTGCGATGAGTCGCTTTTTATTGGTTTATTTTGCCACCTTAGCGACCGCTTCAATTTCAATTAACGTTTCTGAAGAGGCTAAAGAGGCGACCCCAATTCCCGTTAGTGCTGGGCGTGAAGTGCCTAAGGTGCTGGCGATAATAGGGACGATGTCTTCCATATGGTCAGCAACTTCACCGCGAACATAGACACGTAACTGCAAGATATTCTCGACTGAAGAGTTTGCTGCTTCTAAAACCGTGATTAAGTGTTTTGCCGCATTGGCAGTTTGCGTTTTCATATCATGATTATTGGTTTGAAAATCGGTGTCCCAATCAACTTGTCCTGAAATAAAGTAAGCGTCCGGCAAACCACACATTTTAATTATCTTCAAACACCTTAAAGTCTGTTGTCTTTTAAATCAGAGCAACAGACTCATGTTTACCGCGTCTTCCCAGCTTAACGTTACTCTCATTTGTGGACCAACCGATATGCGTAAGGCCATTGATGGGCTTTGCAATATTGTCGCCTACGATCTTGAAAAAGAACCTTGTAGTGAGCACATTTTTGTCTTTTGTGGGCGAGCACGTGACAAGATTAAAATATTGCAATGGTCTAATAATGGTTTTTGGTTGCATTACAAACGATTGGAA
>NZ_FQVF01000003.1:63871-408733 GCF_900129155.1 Marinomonas polaris DSM 16579 | reverse complement strand
TCTATCATTGCATTCGGAGTCTGGTCTATCGTCGGTCCAACGCCACCCATGGCCTTTGGTCTGATCGCAGCTGTGAGTGTGCTGATTATTGCTTGTCCCTGTGCCTTGGGTCTGGCGACTCCTATGTCGATCATGGTCGGTGTTGGTCGTGGCGCTCAGATCGGTGTCTTGATCCGAGATGCTGAAGCGTTGGAGCGGATGGAAAAAGTAGACACAGTGGTAGTGGATAAAACCGGGACCTTGACCGAAGGTAAGCCTCAGGTGACAAAACTGGTCTTGGCAAACGGTTTCAGCGATGAGGACTTGATGCGTTATTCCGGTAGCCTTGAAAAGGGCAGCGAGCACCCTTTGGCACATGCTATTTTGGATAAAGCTAAAACAATGAACCTAACATTACCAGACGCCATAGATTTCGACTCTCCAAACGGCAAAGGCGTTACTGGTGAAGTCGATGGAAAAAGGGTTCTGCTTGGTAATCGATTGTTAATGCAGTCAGAAAATGTTGATACATCCGCCTTTGAGGAAGAAGCCAATCAACTTCGAGAGGACGGTGCAACAGTAATTTTTGCCGCAGTTGATGGAAAGGTTTGTGGTTTGCTGGCGATTGCAGACCCGATCAAGGACACCACTAAAGCGGCAATAGCCGCTCTGCAGAATGAAGGGATTCGTGTGGTGATGCTGACCGGAGATAATCGTACCTCTGCCGAAGCTGTAGCTCGAAAACTCCACATTGATGAAGTGAAGGCAGAAGTATTGCCGGAAGATAAAGGCAATGTTATTCAACAGCTTAAAAATGAGGGTCGTGTTGTTGTTATGGCTGGTGATGGTGTTAATGATGCGCCAGCCTTGGCAACCGCAGATGTAGGTATTGCCATGGGGACAGGAACCGACGTGGCTATCGAAAGTGCGGGTATTACTCTATTACGTGGCGATCTGATGGGCATCGTGGAGGCACGGCGATTATCCCTGGCAACCATGCGTAATATTCGGCAGAACCTGTTCTTTGCATTCATTTATAACATGGCAGGAGTACCGATTGCTGCAGGAGTACTTTATCCGTTTACAGGTATTCTCTTATCGCCTATTTTTGCCGCTGTAGCTATGTCGTTGTCCTCGGTGAGTGTCATACTAAATGCTTTAAGGCTGCGGGCGGTAAAATTATCAGATAGCCAAATTAATAGTAAATAGCTAATTTTGAAAGAGGTGAATATATGAAGGTAATAAATAAAAGCATTGCAACTTCAATCTTAACGTTAGTCAGTGCAAGCGTGTTTGCACAACCTATAATAGATCTCTACAAGTCTCCGACATGTGGTTGTTGTGTTAAATGGGGGGAGCTAATGAAGGCAGAGGGATATACCGTTAATTATCATCACACAGAAGACTGGTCCTCTTTAAAAAAAGATGTGGGTATGCCCATGCAACTACAATCGTGTCACACCGCTGTAATCGACGGTTACTTAATTGAAGGGCATGTGCCAGAACAAGATGTGGCACGTTTAATACTTGAGAAACCTGAAAATGTATCAGGGTTGGCTGTGCCTAGAATGCCAAGGTATTCTCCTGGCATGGCTGAAAAAGGTCAGCAATACAAAGATTTTAATGTGATTCAGTTTAGCCAACAAGGAACGATGACAGTTTATCAACAGTATTGATAAACGAAAATCCAACAGGTTAGTTAGCTAATTTAATAGGGGCTTACTAACCTGCTTTATAGGCGAGTATACAAGACCATTCAGGCTCTGGATGTCTCAGATTTTACTAGATGTTTTTAAACTCGAAAATCCTTATGGCGTTTCTGCCAATGTAATGTGACTTGTTGCGGAACATTTGAATAAGTTCCTCTCATGGGAAAATCGCGTTTTCAGTCTTCGAGTCTCAACCATGTCAGACTAACTCACTTTTGCTGACAGCGGATTCAACAACAATAACCGTAAAACAATACGTAAGGAAATTTTTTCTTTCTCGCATGAATGAGTTGATGTCTTAGTTTCAACTAGAAGTGGTTGTTGAGCCGTTTTATCCCCAAGCTGGCAATGGGATATCCACTGTCTACTATGTTTCGTATTGACTGCATGCAACATTGGTACAGCATGAGTGACCCAACGATGGAAGATGCCTTGCATGAGGTTACTTCTATGCGTTTGTTTGCTCTTGCCAACGTGTCTCGGGTTGATCAGAGGATACGAGCTGCAAGGGGTTAATCCGTTCAAAGATTAATCAATGAGACTAAATTACCGAATTGAGTGACCAGTAAGGGGTAAAACAACTGGGTTGTCTGTTGTGTTTGGTGGTTTGAAGAAAACGAGGGTCGTTGGCTCAACTTGATCGTATGTTTCCTAAGCAGTTTCTTAAAAACCTTATTAATCTCTCTTTGATTGTATGGAATATTGATATTGGCAAGTAGTTTTTTGTTATTTAAAGTCAACCATCCGCTACATAGTAAAAAAATTAATCCCATAAATAACCTATGTCCATATACTATTATCTTCTATTTTACAATTAGCTTTAATGGTAGGTTTATAGTGAATTATACAAAATCCAGGTAATACTGTTTTTCTGCAATTATTTACTATAGAATATATTTATACTGATCAATAAATAAATGTTCTTCTTATGAATTTATGTATGTCTAATGGTTTTAGTGTTACTGCCGAGAGGCGTCTGATCATTACTATACTTTTTTTAATTTCTTTATTAATTAGTGCATCCGTAAAAAAACCTATAAATATTTTTTATAGTTTCTCGTCTGTTGAAAATATATCCAGCATTTCTAAAGTGGATGGTCATCTAGGGTCCAAAGTGGATGGTCATCTAGGGTCCAAAGTGGATGGTCATCTAGGGTCTGACTTTTGTGATTGTGATGATAAATGTCTTGATGGTAATTGTTGTAGTGTATTTAGCTTTGCAAGTAATTATCTATCTAGTATGGATTTTAGATCTCTCGATAAAACTACTTTAGTGTCCGTTTTATATGTTGCATTTTTTATAGATTCTCCATATACCCCACCTATACTTTATTGAAATCATATAATTCGAGAAAATGAACTTTATATTATTTTTTAAAAAAATAAGTTTTTCTCAATCTTTTTCTGTGCTGATTATTAATAGCATTGTAAATTATATTGATTAATGTCTTTTTTCATATGTCATATTTTTATTTTAAATGTGGTTTTATTTTTTAATACTGTTTAAAAGGATAAGGTTTTGAGTAATTTTTACGACTCAATTTTCAAATCAGCAGTTGATGCCATTATTGTCATTAATAATATGGGTATAATTGAGGCATTTTCACCTTCAGCTGAAAAACTGTTTGGCTATGCAGAAAATATCGTTGTAGGGAAAAATATATCTATTCTCATGCCGAAAAAGATAGCAATGGAGCATGATGGTTATCTTGAGAACTATAGAAAGACGAGTAATGCCAAAATTATAGGAATCGGTCGTGAAGTTGTTGGAAAGAAGAGTGATGGCCAAGAGTTTAAGATGCATTTGTCGGTTGGTAAGGCTGAAGATGAAAGTGGTAATTTGAAATATATAGGTATTTGCCATGATATGACGCCTTATTATTCAGTCAAAAATGATCTGAATGAGACAATGGAAAACTATGATAACTTATCTAATTATGAAGGCTTATATATAGCGTCCATCGATAAAAATGGATTAGTGATAAAGTCAAATGTCTTATTTTCTGAAAGCGGATTCTTCGATTCAAATAAATTTATTATAGATTGTTTTGAAAACTACAAATTTGAGCATATCATCCAAAAAACTTTGCAAGATGGTTTTTATTCTATTTCCAAGTCGTCTATTGAAATTGATGGAAAAAGTCATGTGATAGATTGGAATTTTAAACTTGCATCTAATGATAGGATTCAGATTGTAGGTATTGATCGTACAGAATCTGAAAAAATCAGTGAATCACTTTTAAAAGCTAAGATGTATGATCCTATTACCGAGCTTCCTAATGTTAATTATCTAAGGTTTTTATTAGAAAGTAAGGGGGTTAATTTAGACGATTATTATTTTTTTCGTGCTCGATTTGAAATGGTTGAAGTGAATAAAAAAATATTTGATCGAGACTTTCTGACGAAGTCAATTTATACCATTTTCAATTTGATCGAGAGTGTGGAATGTGTGGATTACACCATTCAAATTAGTGACTATTCATTTTTAAGTTGCGTGAAAAAGACATATCTTCCAATCCCTAGTCTCTTTAATGAAATTGTAAAAAATATATCGGACTTAGCTCTTTCAATTGATTTTATTGTGAATAAAAAATTCATAGTTGGATTTTGTGATTATCATGATAATGGTGTAGGTAAAAATATTGATGAAATTTTGAGGAGAACTGATTTCTCACTTAGATATGCCATTAATAATAATGTTGTTTTTTCGTATTACGATGCTTCAGTCGAGGATAGTATTAATAGAATAAAATACATTGAAAGTAATGTTATAAAATTTATGGATGATGAAGTTGTTTTGTATTTTCAACCTAAGATAAAATCTGAAGATTTTTCTGTCTATGGTTATGAAGCGTTAATGAGATGGAATAGTAAGGTAATAGGATGGGTCTCACCAGTTGAGATAATTAGTGCCGTTAATAATTTAGTTTTAATGGAGTTGGTTGATAAGAAAATTATCATCAAAGCTTTTAAAGCTATTTCAGAAAATCCACTGTTACAAAAAATGTCAATTTCTATAAATATGTCATCTATTTCTATTAATTCATGTTTTATCGTTGGATTAATAGAAGAGAGTGCTAAAGCATTCGATATTGATTTGAATTTCATTGATATTGAAATTACAGAAGATTCTCTAATTGATGACAGTGGTAATGCACGGTCCAATATTGATTTGTTGCGAAATAAAGGTGTTAGCTTTTCCTTAGATGATTTTGGTAAGGGCTATTCATCACTGAGTTATCTTACATCATTTAACATTAACTATTTGAAAATCGATAAGCTTTTTATAGATGCTTTAGGCGCATATCGAGGTGATGGTATGGTCGAATCTATTATAAAAATTGCGCATCTTAATGGAATGAAAGTGGTAGCGGAGGGAGTGGAAAGTAATCAACAGGTGGTGATATTGAAAGAAATGAAATGTGATTTTTTTCAAGGTTATTATTTTGGTAAGCCCACCGATATATCAAATTTGAGCGACTAAAAAATGAAAAAAAATCTTCCAGTTACCAATCGAGAGGTTATCCTTCCTGCAGGAACAACGCTTGTTACCTCTACAGACTTAAAAGGCATAATAACTTATTGTAACGATGAGTTCGTTGCAATAAGTGGGTTTGATCGGAGTGAGCTTGTTGGCTCGTCGCATAATATTGTTCGTCATCCAGATATGCCTCCTCAAGCATTTTCTATAATGTGGGAGTATCTGAAGTCTGGTAAGCCATGGATGGGATTAGTAAAGAATAGATGTAAAAATGGTGATCATTATTGGGTGAATGCTTATGTAACACCGATAACGGTGTCTGGTAAAGTAGTTGGATTTGAAAGTGTGCGTGTTACGCCTAAACCTGAGGATGTGATTAGAGCAGATGAGTATTACTCAAGACTTAATGCTAATAAAAAATCGAAATTGAAAATCCCTCAAGGGGTTTATAGTTTGATGGTTTTTTTAACTTGCTTGATTTCTAGTTTTTTTGTTTTTGAAGATAATAGCGCATTACTACTCTCTGCAATCTTACTAAATGTTTTAGTTTTTTTTAGTTATCAAAATTACTCATTCAAGAAATCATTATCATCTATAGACGATTTACTTAAAGAATCATTTAGCCATCCTGTGGCCGTTGCTACATACACTGATGATGTCTCTTCAATAGGACGTATTAAAGTCAGTATTCTGAGTGAGTTATCTCATTTAAATACAGTGCTAAGTCGTATTGAAAACTCAGCAAATGAATTGAGTAGAGAGTCAAAAGTAGGATTAGATGCGACGAATAATACGAAGTTTTATATGGATAAACAGTCCAGTGAAACAGAGCAAGTTGCAGCAGCAATGAATGAAATGAGCACGGCCATTTTTGAAGTATCTAAACATGTGCAAGAGACCGCAACAAATGCCACTGTTGCACGGGAGAAGGTTACTAAAGGTGTCGAGTTATCCAGTCGATCTAAGCACTCAATAGCTTCTTTAAACGGCAGTGTTGAAGATATTACGAATTCAATAAAAGAACTTGAATCTCAGACAACGAATATTGCTGATGCTGCCGGTATTATTGAGCAAATTGCAGAGCAAACAAACCTGCTGGCGCTTAATGCGGCGATTGAAGCGGCCCGCGCAGGAGAGCATGGTCGTGGTTTTGCGGTTGTTGCCGATGAAGTGAGGCAATTGGCACAACGCACACAAGAGTCGACCAAGAAAATCTACTCGATAATTACTCATTTTAGAGACTCTGTTTCTAATTCTGTTGCTATTGCTGCGCAATGTAGCTCTTCCGCAGAGAATGGTTTAATTAATGTAAGTGAGACAGAAACAATGCTGAATAGCTTTGCTGATGATATGAACTTAATTGTTGATATGTCGGTACAAATGGCAGCTGCAGTTGAAGAACAGGCTTTAGTTTCTGATGAAGTTAATAGGCAGATCATTAACATATCTTCATTGTCTACAGATTGTACTGGGAAATCCATTGAAGCAGGAGAGGCTGTGCAAGAATTAGATAATGTAGCAAATCAACTTAAAGATTTGGTTGTTGGATTTAAGCGATAAGTTATCAAGCTAAAAGGAAAACGCCGAGCTAGTAGCTCGGC
Organism: Marinomonas polaris DSM 16579; assembly: GCF_900129155.1. GTDB lineage: Bacteria > Pseudomonadota > Gammaproteobacteria > Pseudomonadales > Marinomonadaceae > Marinomonas > Marinomonas polaris. The sequence continues at coordinate 401,963 of NZ_FQVF01000003.1, read as the reverse complement.
GTTTTTGCTTTATTCTTTCGAGCCTGACCCAGTAAGAACTTAGGGAGGAATTTTTACTGCTAGGGTCTGAGTGGCTCATAACTTGTATTAGTTTTAACTGACCAGACAGCACCCTCATTTTGATAAGCTCAGTTTTTACTGAACGAGCAAATACTGGGTACTACGTCCATCAGATTTAGATCTAATCAAGCACCCTTGTTGAACTAAAGTAGCCAAGTGGCGAGTAGCTGTAGGCTTACTTACTTTGGCAACGCTATGGTATTGAGTCGTGTTAATACCATGCTCAAAATCCCCATCGAGCGATACTGTCAACTTAACAGAATCTCTAACAATTATGCGGTAATCTTGAGATGGAAAACTCAAACATCTATGCAGGTTGTCGTTATCCTGCCAAATCATCAGCCATACAGTCTAGCTTTACCACCGTTCCACACTGAGCTTTCGGGATATCGAAGAATGACTTGCATTTCGAAGTATTATTGTAGGTTACGAAACTCTTCGTCTACTCAAAGCTATCCATTATAGAGCTTTTCATGAACGATCCTTTGTAGAGTGGGGTAGGGTTAGTTGCGTCCAAAATTTAAGTTAAGGAGTATTTGGTCGAATTTAATTAGCTCAATCCGATAAGTTGACAATGCCTTTTTGTGATCCAAAACATGTTTTCAAGCGTATCAATATTTGAAAAATTCTTAATTAAAACAGTGAAATAGTGGAATTTTATGTGGTTTAGTTCAAAAAATACAAAAATAATGGCAGAGCAAGTAGTTATCACTCATAAAGACGCTGCAGTCATTGTTGATAGAGAACAGAGAGTTATTGCCAGCAATCAGGCTTATGGTTCGTTAAGCCAAAGGTTTAACAAATCCGATGATAATCAAGCCCTTACTTTTTTGTTGAAGCATCACGACAAAAGTAGTGATTACATCAAAGGCGATAAAGGGTTGCATTTTAAGTTGCAAACAACCCCTTTTACGATTAAGCACCTTGAGTCTTGTGTGCTTTATGTTTTCGAACCGGTCTCTGAGCCGATTTTGGCTGAGCTAAACTGGCAAAAATTAATAGGTTTAGGTCAGGATTCGTATGCGGTTTTTGATCTGAATAACAAGCTTGTTACAGCTAACTTTGATTCAATAAATAGTGATTCTCTGTATTTAGACCATAAAGACACTCAACTATTGGAAGTTCTTAATACGGCTTCTAACAGCGAGGACGGCTTACTTTGTTTATCTGAAAAGCAAGACGTTTATGTTCATGTTCATCATCACCTTCTTGCTTCAGAAAAAGGAAAATTAAGCGCCTTTGTTCTATCTAAACGATCTGATAATACCAATAACAAACAGCTCAAATTGCTTTCTCAGGTGGTCAGTAATACTAGTACAAGTGTATTGATCACAGATAAAAATGGTTTTGTCGAATACGTCAATCCAGGCTTTGAAACTTTATCAGGATATACCTTGGAAGAAGTGAAGGGGAAGAAGCCAAGTTTTCTATTGCAAAGGGAGCAGACGGACAAAGAAACCATTAAGCGGATTTCGAAAAACTTAAAAGCACGACAGCCTTTTTACGAAGAAATATTGAATTTTGATAAGAGTGGCGTGCCTTACTGGATCGTTTTGTCGGTGAATCCTATTTTTAACAAATCTGGTGAACACACTGGCTTTGTTGGAGTTAGCTCTGATGTGCGTGAAATTAAACGACAGGTATTGGAGCAAATTAATCAAAGAGATGCCATCAGTAGTCATTCAGCGGTGTTGGAATTTAACCAAAATGGCCAGTTTATTTCTGCGAATGATTACACGAAAAAGCAGCTGAATATTGAGAATGACACTCAAATACAATTGGTGATTGGCAATTTAAAAGACTACCTAGATAAACCACGTATTCAGAAAATTGAAAAAGGTGAAGCCACAGCAGTAATGATGAAATTAAATCATAATGGCGCTGAGGTGGTATTAGATTGTGTCATTTCGTCAATAACGGATTTGAATGGTGATATTTCTAAGTACATTGTTTTTGGTAGCAATGTGTCATCTCGAAATAAACTTGTTAGTGAAACTCATCATTCAATGTCGTCGGTTCTTGGCAAGATTCAGACAACCGTTACAACGATAAATGCCGTAGCTGATCAAACGAATTTGTTGGCTTTAAATGCTGCGATCGAAGCAGCGAGGGCTGGTGAAGCGGGAAGAGGTTTTGCAGTGGTGGCTGACGAAGTGCGTAATTTGGCCAAAACTTCAAATGAAGCCGCTGTTCAGATAGGGTTATTAATCAATGAGACACAATCTCATGTTAATCAACTATCGTCATTTTTGCAGGAGTAAACTGGAATTATAAGGGTTTACTAGAAGGCTACTAACGTTTAAATAGATAAGCGGTTAATGAGGGCGGTTATTCTGTCGCTGAAGTCACCCAACGACTCAATACTACTGCCCACATTTTATATGCATTAGTCTCGACTTGATCATGTGTTCCTTAGCTGTACTTATCTCAATGTAAATCAAGGTTTTACCAAAAAATTATCGATTCAAACTAGTCGAGAAGTGACTTGTTAATAAGTCTAAGCTATCTAAGTGTCTACTTAACTGAGCTCCGTGTTTATTAAAAGTGTTGTTGGATTCGACTGCAAATTTTGCGCTTTCCTGAACTACAGCCATTTTCTGGCTAGTTTGCTCACTAATTTTCGATTGCTCATACATTACCATGTCAACATTAGTAGCAAGCAGGTTTATGTTTTGAACTGAATTCAACACCAATTCAAATGCTTTGTCTGTTTCTCTTGCTAGTTTTACTGTTTGCTCTGATGCTAACACACCATCCCCTATAGATTTAACGCAAGCTTCGGTATCGCTTTCTAAACTTAATATTATGCCTCGAATATCACGTGTTGACTCTTGGGTACGAAAGGCTAAATTTCTAACCTCGTCAGCAACGACGGCAAAACCACGACCAGCTTCTCCTGCTCGAGCTGCCTCAATAGCTGCATTTAATGCTAAAAGATTTGTTTGATCGGCTATTGCCGTTATTACATCAATTACCTTTACTATGTTGTCACTACTTACAGCTAATGCGGATATTGTTCTATGAGTTTGTTCAAGAGACTTAGCCAATTGATTAATTGATGTAATCATTTGGTTTAATTGATCTTTGCCTTTTAGTGTCGCGTTTTGTGACTCAATTGAAGCCTCTAAAGTGTCTGTCGAAGCAGTTGCTACTTGTTGCTGGCTATCAGTCATTTTTTTCATTGCTAGTGATATTTCTTTGACATGATCACTTTGACCTGAGACCGCTAAACTTGCATCGCTAATACAAGAGTCAGAGCGATCTTTAGCTCCCCTTATATAAAAGCAACTATTATCTAATCTTGCTATAATCGCTCGCATTTCAGCTTGTTGACTAGTTAACATCATATCTATTTTACCTAACTCATCATTCCTTCCTGTAAATAGATAAGTTAAAAGTAAATGTCCAGATTTCGAATTATTTCCTTTAATTAGCTTTCTGAACGGTGATAGCCATATCTTTGCTAAAATAATACAAACCAAACCAAAAGTCATTGTTATGCAAGCCTGAAATACTCCATCATTTGCTAGATCTATAGTTGCCAAAACTAAAAATGGAAAAGCTATTGAAATAAGAAGGCGCTTTTCCCAAGATAGTAACGGTTTTTTAGCTCGAATTGGTGGTTTACCAGTTTTCCATTTTCTGTATTCAACTTCAGCTCTGTATTTTGATTCGACCGATGGCAGGCTACGGACGGATTGGTACTCAATCATTTTTCCACTGTGATCAAAAATTGGAGTTACATAGGCATCAACCCAATAGAATGAACCGTCCTTACATTTATTTTTGACCATTCCTCTCCATGATTTTCCAGATTTGATTGTTTCCCAAAGATTAACAAACGCCTGTTTTGGCATATCTGGATGTCGAATAATGTTGTGGTGCTGACCTATTAGCTCATCTCTTGTGTAGCCAGAAACATTAACAAAAGCATCATTTGCATAGGTGATATCGCCATTCAAATCAGTTGTTGTAATGAGTCTTACATTTTCTGGAAAACTAATTTCTCGGGAGTTATCTGTGTATTTTTTCATATTAGGACCGCGAAATTTAAAATATATTAAATAATCTACATTATATTATTTTTTTAATAAATATTTATTTTATAAAATATATATAAAACACATATAAAAATTATTTATAATAACTTTTTTGAGATATGGATAAATTATCTCAATCTTATATAATCTATATTTATAATTGTGTTTTTGTGTAAATTTATGTGTGTTTATGTACATGTATTGCATTTTTTTTTACTTAGATCTAGTGTATTGTTTTTATATTAAACAATATTTTTTTATATATTAATGAATACTTATATTATTTAAATTTATAGTTCAGAAGGGTTTTTCGATGCCAGCTAAGAATTTGCTATCTGATTTGTTTGTAGAGACCCTTGAACAAGCAATTGATAGTGTGGTTGTAATTAACCCCGAAAATAATATCGTCTTTTATAACTATTCAGCAGAAAAAATGTGGGGGTACAAAAGAAAAGAAGTTATCGGAAAAAATGTAAAAATTCTTGTCCCTGATAGCATTAAGCCTAATCATGATAGTTATGTTGATGCTAATCGAAATTCCGGTGAGAATAAAATTGTCGGTACAAACCGAGATGTTGAGATCGTCTGCAAAGATGGTTCTAAAAAATGGGGATCAATGTCCATCTCAAAAGTGAATGTTGACGGTGTTTTTTTGTATACCGCTTTTATTCAAGATGTAACATCTTCTGTTATTGAACGTAAGCGGGTTGAGATGCTCTCCTTAGTAACGGATAAAACAGGTAACGCAATATTGATTACCGACGCTTCTTGGAAAGTTGTTTACATTAATGAGGGTTTCTCGACTCTTTTAGGATATGAAAATGACGATCTTTTGGGGCATACCCCCATTTCTGTTATTGCACCTCACTTTAGTGAAGACCGAATTATAGACTTAAGACATACATTGCTAAACGGTGTTGAGGTCAAGATCGATGAACTTATTAAGAGTAAATGTGGGAGAAAAATTTGGTGTTCTGTGATGGTTGATCCTGTTTTTAATGAAGCTGGAGAGCTCACTAACATTGTTGCAATCTTATCCGATATTACTCAAACAAAAATTCATGAAGTATTGCACTCCAAAATTGTTGGCTCTCTTGCTAGGGATGAGCCTCTAGAGATGATTATGGAGTCTGTCTGCCACGAAATTAGTCGGATAGTCGACGATATTACTCCTGCAATTTTATTAGTTAATGGTAATTACCTTCAACTTTTATCCTCGCCAAAATTACCGAGGGATTACAGGGAGTTCTTACAGAAAATTCCATTGGATAGTAAAATTGCATCTTCAGGTATTGCGGCATATCGCAGTTTGCCAGTACTTGTTACTGATGTTGATGTTGATGTTAATAGTGATTCATTATGGAATAATACTAGGAGACCTATCTTACCCTTCGGTTATAAAGGTTGTTGGTCCTCTCCTATTAAAGATAATCAAAGCGAACCTGTAGGTGTTATTGCTTTTTATACAAAAAATAATAATCCACCATCATTATTTGAGCGTCAACTAGTCAAGGTGCTTGCTCCATTATGCTCTTTAGCTTTCGATAGGGAGAAGCAGCGTGAAAGCATAAGACATCTTGCTTACTATGACAGTTTAACAAATTTGCCAAATCGAAGTGTTTTGCATGCTCGTGGACAACAGGCTATAAGAAATGTAGAGCAGAATAACAGTGTGCTTGCTGTACTCTTTATAGATTTAGATCGCTTTAAACTAGTTAATGATTCTTTTGGTCACCATGTAGGTGACAGATTACTTATTGAGATTGCTACTAGAATAAATCAAAAATGTATAAATTCAGATCTTTGTGGACGATTAGCAGGAGATGAATTCTTATTAATTGTTTTAGATAGAAGCGCGATAGAGCTAAATAATTTTATTGAAGACTTGAGGTTATCATTTTCACATCCAATAGAGATTGATGGCAATAAAATTATACCCTCTGCTAGCATCGGTATCAGCATTTATCCTGAAGATGGTCATGATATCAGCACTCTAATTCATCGAGCAGACATGGCGATGTATCAAGCAAAAAAACAGGGTAAAGGACGATTTTCTTTTTTTAGCCATAAATTAAATCAATTAGCACTAGAAAGGCAAGAGCTCGAAGTTGAACTTCAAAAAGCAATTTCAAATAACCAATTAGAGCTTAATTATCAGCCTCAAATTAAAATTAGTACTGGTAGTTTGTATGGAGTTGAAGCTCTTGCTAGATGGAATCACCCTAAGTTTGGTGCAGTTCCCCCTACACGTTTTATAAAAATTGCAGAAGAATGTGGATTGATTACTGATCTTAGTCGTTGGCTATTGAGAGAGGCATGCCAACAACTTGCAGTCTGGAGAAAAAAAGGTATAGCTATACCAACCGTATCTGTGAATTTATCCCCGCTTAATTTTCATGACATAGATCTTTGCAATTTAATAACAAGTGAATTGGAATATCATAACTTAGTAGCACTAGATCTTACTCTTGAATTAACAGAAAGTGTCTTACTTGATACAAATCCAAGAACGATGCAAGTTCTAAAAGATATTCATAGTAAAGGTATTAGCTTTTCAATTGATGATTTTGGAACAGGATACTCAAGTCTTAGTTATTTAAGAAAAATTCCTTTCAAAGAGCTGAAATTGGATAAGAGTTTTGTTTCTGAACTTGAAACAGATGATATCAGTCGAGCTTTAAGCTTGGCAGTGCTGCATATAGGACACAGTTTGAAATTAGATGTAGTGGCTGAGGGCGTTGAAAGTCAAGAGCAATGTAGTATTTTAAAAGAGCAAGGCTACGGCGTTGTACAAGGCTTTTTGTTTTCCAAGGCACTTAATCCAATTGAATTCGAAACATGGCTGAATAACTCTCAAATAGAAGTCAGATATAATGAAAAAATACATGCTATTCCTTAATACATAATCATTAAGTTAGATTATTTATTAAGGAAAAAGTAAAATCTAGTCGAGCTGAGCATCTTAATATTTTGGAAAGCCTAATAGCAAATACAGTACTGTCAACTTGTCAGAAGCTCAACTAATTATGAGATAATCTACAGATGAAAAACTCAAACATCTATGCAGGTTATCGTTATCCTGCACAAATCATCAGCCATGCAGTCTGGCTTTACCACCGCTTCATACTGAGCTTTCGGAATATCGAAGTACTATTGTAAGTTACGAAACTATTCGTCTATGCCACTACACTTTCATAATTTCACCAATCTTGGCTCAATGTTCAATTTGCTTGGGTGGAGGCCAAGAAAATATCTGGAGTATAAATAGCCTGAAGTCGTATTTAATAGGCTAACTCAGGCTGCATAGAAGAGTGTCGCGCTTGAACGTTGAATTCGCTCTTTATTTCAACGCTACCGCTATCATGGTGCCCGTAGCACAAAGCTGGTCGTTGGTGCTTAAGCTTAGTTTTACTGTGGCTTTTCTACCTTCCAATTGAATAACTTCTCCTAGAATCGTCAGTTTGTTTTCCATTGGTGTGGGTCGTAAAAAATCAACTGACAACGACGCTGTGACAAAGCGAAGAATAGGCGCGGTGCCCATGTCTCGGCCCTGTGCTTTATAAGCGGCGGCGGCCGCAGATGCTGTACCGTGACAATCCAGTAACGAAGCAATCAATCCGCCATAGGCGTTATCAGGAACACCACCAGTATGGTAAGGCTTAGGCGTAAAATGCGCGATTGTGTGCTCTTTATCCGCGGACAAGTGCCAATAACTTTTTAACTGCAAACCGTGAGGGTTATCACGACCACAGCCATAGCAATGGCTGAATTCTGCCGGATAGGAATCTTGAAAAGCCTGTTTAGACATAATATCGTCCCCGTCTGATGTGTTCAAAAAGTGTAATACTACATATTGGGGTAGTTTGGCCCGCCGCCGCCTTCTGGTGGTAACCACTGGATATTTTGGCCGCTGTCTTTTATGTCACAGGTTTTACAGTGCAAGCAATTTTGTGCGTTGATTTGCAGCCGAGGTTGGCTGCTTTCTTCGATAACTTCATAAACACCGGCAGGGCAGAAACGCTGGGCGGGCTCGTTATGCAGTGGAATATTAACCCGATATGGCTGCTTATTATCATGTAAATGTAGATGGCACGGCTGGTCTTCTTCGTGATTGGTATTAGACAAATACACAGAAGATAATTTATCAAAACTCAGTAAACCATCTGGCTTTGGGTAATTTATTTTAAGGCAATGCGCCGCAAGCTTAATCTGTAAGTGATCGGCTTTTTTGTCGTGTAACTTAAGAGGAAAACGGCCCTGAAAAAGGTTTTGCTCCAAAGTATTAAAGGCACCGCCCCAAAATGGCCCTAACTTGTGTAACGCGGGGCCGAAATTCTTGGATTGGAACAGTTCATCATAGAGCCAGCTATTGCGAAAGTGAGACTCAAAACTTATCGCCTCGGTTTGTTGGTTCTGCATAGCGTCAAGAATGGCTTCGGCCGCGAGCATACCCGATTTCATCGCGGTATGTGTGCCCTTGATTCGAGATACATTCAGTGTGCCTGCATCACAACCAATTAACAGTCCGCCGGGAAAAGTCATTTTGGGCAAAGAGTTAAAACCGCCTTTGGCGATAGCGCGAGCGCCATAAGAGACGCGTTTGCCGCCTTCTAAATATTGGGCGAACACTGGATGATGCTTTAGTTGTTGGCACTCATCAAATGGACTTACCCAAGGGTTGCTGTAGTTAAGATCAACAATGAGCCCCATCGCAATTTGATGATTGTCTGTGTGATAAAGAAAGAAACCGCCGTTAGTGTCGCCTTGAAGTGGCCACCCCGTGCCATGAATCACCAAACCAGGCTGATGTTTGACGGGGTCAATATCCCATAATTCTTTAATGCCAATGGCGTAATGTTGTGGGTCTTTATTCTGATCCAGTGCGTATTTTTCGATTAAGGCTTTGCCAAGATGGCCACGGCAACCCTCGGAAAAAAGGGTGAATTTGGCCTCTAATATCATGCCTGGCATGTGGCCAGATTTGGGGGTATTTTGTGCGTCTAACCCCATATCTGCGGTTAGAATGCCTCTGACGCTGCCATTTTCGTGATAGATAACTTCGGCAGCGGGAAAACCTGGAAAGATCTCCACACCCAAATCTTCAGCCTGATCAGCTAACCAGCGGCATAGGTTGCCTAAGCTGGCGATATAGTTGCCAGTATTATGCATGGTTTTGGGTGCTAACCAGGTTGGAATGGTCCAATGTTGAGTTGAGTTGCGCAGCCACAGTATTTGATCCTCTGTCGCAGGTACGGTCAAAGGTGCTTGTCTTTCGTGCCAATCTGGAAACAATTCGTTGAGGGCTTTCGGATCAATCACTGCGCCCGACACAATATGAGCGCCTACTTCGGAGCCTTTTTCTACCACGCAAACGCTGATCTCTGTTTGCTGTGTTTGTGCCAATTGTTTTAGACGGCAAGCAGCCGATAATCCCGCTGCTCCCGCGCCCACAATGACCACATCAAATGACATGACGTCGCGTTCCATGTTATCTCCTTAAAGTTGGTCAGTATCAAGAGAAAAAGTACTACTTAAACCACTTAACACAGTGTCAGCATGCTGGTGCACACGTGGTAAATAGTATTCTGCATAAAAGTGCGAAGTGCCTTGTTTGGCCGTTAAAAAATCTTCGCTGTAAGTGTTTGCTTCATTGTTGAGGTTATTTTGTCCACTTAGTTCAACAGCGCGTAAGGCACTTTTTGCCATTAACCAGCCGCCACACAAATAGCCCATCATCATTAAATAATCAACGCTGACATTGGCAGCCATCTGTCGATCTGCTTTACCTTGTGCTAGCAACCAGTCTTTTACTGCTGTGGCTTTTTGTAGAGCTCGGTTCAGTCGTGGTGTTATTTGATTGAGGGTTGTATCCGTACTGGTTGATAGCTGTGATACAGTGTTGCTTACTTCGTTCAGCAGCTGTTTTAGCGCGTTCGCATCGTCATTGAGGGTTTTTCGACCGACTAAATCCAGCGCCTGAATCCCTGTAGTGCCTTCATAAATAGTTAGAATGCGAGCATCACGAAAGTGCTGAGCCGCCCCTGTTTCTTCAACAAAACCCATGCCACCGTGAATTTGAATGTTCAGCGAGGTGAGTTCTTGGGACAGTTCGGTCATCCAGCCTTTTACGATAGGTGTGTAAAATTCTACGCGCGCTTTGGCATCAAGGTCGCCGTGATGGTGTTTGTCTATATCGGCCGCTGCACAAAGTGATAGTGCACGCATGGCTTCGCAACCTGATTTCATCGCCATCAACATGCGGCGTACATCGGGATAATCAATAATGGCGATTTTTTGGCCATCCTTGGTGGTGCCTTGGGTTCGATCTTTGGCAAATTGACGTGCTTGTTGGTAGGCGCGTTCAGAGATAGACAAACCTTGTAAACCAACGGACTGGCGAGCGTGGTTCATCATAGTAAACATGTAGCTCAACCCCTTGTTTGGCTCACCGATCAAATAGCCAATGGCGCCGTCGTTATCGCCAAAACTCATTGTGCACGTTGGGCTAGCGTGAATGCCTAGTTTGTGCTCAAGAGAAATACAGCGTGCGTCATTGAGTTCAGTTGGTTCTCCTTCGTCAGACAACAAATATTTCGGCACCACAAACAAAGAAATACCTTTTACCCCTGCCGGAGCATCTGGTAGGCGTGCCAATACTAAATGCACGATATTGCTGGTCATTTGGTGATCACCCCAGGTGATGTAGATCTTTTGTCCGCGAATACGATAGTGATCGCCTTCTGGTTTGGCTTTACAGGCGATTGCAGCAAGATCAGAGCCGGCATTAGGCTCCGTTAAATTCATGGTGCCGGTCCATTCACCAGAAATGAGTTTATGCAGGTAGAGTTCTTGCAGTTCTGGGCTGCCATGTGCAGTTAAGGCTTCCACCGCGCCTTGACTCAACATAGGGCAAAGTGCAAACGCCATGTTTGCCGAGTGCCAAAGCTCGTTAATGGCCGTCCCCAACACATTTGGTAAACCTTGGCCGCCAAATTCGGTGGGCCCCGTTAGAGTTGCCCAGCCATTGTCGACGTATTGCTGGTACGCTTCTTTGTAGCCAGGGCTTTGCTGTACTTGTTTATCGACCAAAGCCGTGCCGTGTTTATCGCCTGCGGTATTAAGTGGTGAAAGCACATCGGTGGCCAGTTTACCCGCTTCTTGTACGATTACCTCTGCGAGTTCAAGAGACACGTCGTCTAATGCATATTGTGCGGCGAGTTTGTCTAGTTCCACTAATTGATCGAGGACAAAAATAGTATCTTGCTGTGGTGCGATGTAAACGCTCATAAATCACCTTGATAAAAAGTAAACGGTTGTTATTCCGTGAAAAATATTTGGAGCCTACAAACGTGCAGTCATTGCGGGAATCGCATCGAATAAGTCGGCGACGAGACCGTAATCGGCCACAGAAAAAATCGGTGCCTCAGGATCATTGTTAATGGCCACAATTACCTTGGAGTCCTTCATGCCGGCCAGATGCTGAATTGCGCCAGAAATGCCAACCGCTAGGTATAAAGAGGGTGCCACTACTTGACCGGTCTGACCGACTTGTAAGTCGTTAGCAATATAGCCTGCGTCGACCGCGGCCCTAGATGCGCCAACGGCTGCGCCGAGCTTATCCGCTAAATCATAAATCACGGAGAAGTTTGCTTCTGAGCCAACTGCACGCCCACCGGATACTATGATCTCTGCGCTGTTTAATTCAGGACGACTGGATTCACTGAGCGTTTGCTTGACGAAGCGCACTGGGGAATGTGGGAGTTCGACGGACAAAGCATGAACTTGAGCAAGCGACGCGGTAGGTTCATGGGTTGGCGCTGAAAACGCGCTGGTACGAATTGTTAATATCTGGCAAGAAGCGCTATTTTTCACTGTGGCAATGGCGTTACCGGCGTAAATCGGACGTTTGTATTGGTTGGGGCTGATGATTTCGATCACATCAGACAGCGCATTAACACCACATAGCGCGGCAATTCTAGGTGCGAGGTCTTTGCCAAACGACGAAGAAGCTAACAAAATATGGCTGTACTGCGAACGTAAATTTGCAATGACTGGCGCCAATGTTTCACTAAACGGGATGGCAAGCATAGCATGATCCCATGTCAAAACACGGTCGATACCAGCAATGGTCGCCGCGTCTTGACTGAGTTCGGATATTTCATGGCCTGCAATAAGCAAATCGATCGGTTGGCCGAGTTGTTGCGCTGCTCCTAGGGTCACCAAGGTAGCGGCTTTTAAGGCGTGTTGGTTATGTTCTGCAATAATTAATGTTTTCATTTAGGCTTCCTCACCGTGCTTGGGAATCTGTACTTGGGCATCGCTACGCAAGGTCGAAATCAGCTCGTCAACGGAGTTCAGCATAATGCCGGCTTGGCGATGAGCTGGGCTACTCACTGAGATCAGCTCGATGTCGGTGGTTAGCTTGATATCGAGATCGGCTAAGGTTTTCACCGCTAGGGGTTTACGCTTGGCTTGCATGATTTTAGGTAAAGCCGCAAAACGCGGCTCATTCAAACGCAAGTCTGTGGTGATTACGACGGGCAAGGGCATCTCAACGGTGAGTAAGCCGCCGTCAACTTCGCGAGTCACTATGGCTTTATTTTGTTCAATTTGAATACGAGACGCGCAGGTGGCTTGCGGGCAGTCGAGCAAGGCCGCAAGCATTTGTCCGGTTTGATTGTTGTCTGTGTCAATGGACTGCTTGCCTAGTAGAAAAATATCGGCGCCTTCTTCTTGCTGGATTTTTTGCAAAATTCTAGCGACATCCAGAGGGCTGGCGGAGACATCACACTCCACCTGTAAACCACGGTCGGCGCCCAAAGCAAGTGCGCTGCGGATTTGTTCTTGGCAGTTTTTAGGACCTATTGAAACCACTAAAATGTCGTCCACTATGCCAGCTTCTTTAAGGCGCACAGCTTCTTCAACAGCAATTTCGCAAAAGGGGTTCATTGACATTTTGGTGTTGCTTAAATCCACATCGCTGAGGTCTGCTTTAACCCGTACTTTGACGTTGTAATCGATAACACGCTTTATCGCGACAATGGCCTTTAGGTGATTAGTGTTCATTTGTTGTTCTCCAACTTAACGTTTGCCAAGGACAACGCATTGGCTTGATCTCTGAGTAAGAACTTCTGTACTTTTCCTGTGGACGTTTTGGGTAAAGGGCCAAAAACAACGTATTTTGGTGCTTTGAAATGCGCCATATGTTCACGACAGAACTGAATAATCTCCTGTTCGCTTACTTTATTTGCACTTTTAAGCGTACTGTCTTTTAAGGTGATAAACGCACAAGGTGTTTCGCCCCATTTGTCGTCTAATTTCGCGACGACGGCGGCTTCTTGAACCATAGGGTGGCGGTACAATGTGTCTTCAATTTCGATGCTGGAGATGTTTTCGCCTCCCGAAATAATAATGTCTTTTGAGCGATCCTTGATTTCGATGTAGCCATCACTGTGCCAAACGGCCAAATCCCCTGAATGGAACCAACCGCCTGCGAAGGCTTTTTCTGTAGTTGCGGGATTGTTTAGGTAACCTTTCATTACTAGATTGCCGCGCATGAAAATTTCACCAAGGGTCTTACCGTCTTGAGGCACCGGTTCTAAGCTGTCTGGGTCGGCGACCATTAAGCCTTCTAGCATCGGCGCTTTGATGCCTTGTCGAGCTTTTAGACGTGCTTTTTCCTCCGCGCTGTGGTCGTCCCATTCGCCTTTCCAAGCACAATAAACGCAAGGCCCGTAAGTTTCGGTTAAACCGTACACATGAGTAATGTTAAAACCGATGCTTTCCATCGCCTGAATAACAGCGGCGGGTGGCGCTGCGCCTGCGGTCATCACATTGACAGAGTGTTCGATGCCAGATTTGACGCTGTCGTCGGCGGCGTTGAGCATGTTGAGAATAATGGGTGCTGCACACAGATAGCCGACTTTCTCTTTTTTGATGATGTCAAATACGTCTTCTGCTTTGGCGTGGCGTAAGCTCACACTGACGCCTGCCATGGCGGCTATCGCCCAAGGGAAACACCAACCATTGCAGTGAAACATCGGTAATATCCACAAGTACACCGGGTGCTGAGTCATACCCCACGACATGGCGTTACTGATGGCGTTTAAATACGCGCCGCGGTGGTGATACACCACGCCTTTTGGATCGCCTGTGGTGCCAGACGTGTAATTGAGCGTAATAGAATCCCATTCGTCTTCGAGGATAGGGCATTCATAAAATTCGTCGCCTTGCGTTAAAAAAGCTTCATAGTCTGAAGTGCCAATTAGTTCACCGCCTAGCCACTGGCTGTCGTCAATGTCAATTACCAAGGGTTGGTGTGGCATCAGTGCTAACGCGTCTTTTAGTAGGGCGCTAAATTCACGATCCACAAAAACGATTTTGCTGTTGGCGTGTTGTAAGATAAACGCAATGGTGGGCGCATCGAGCCGAGTGTTAATGGAATTTAAAATAGCGCCCGCCATGGGGACGCCAAAATGCATTTCAAAATGTTCCGAAATATTTGGCGCAATGACAGAAACGGTGTCGCCTTTTTGAATACCTTTGCGCTGTAGTGCGCTGGCAAGCTGACGACAGCGTTGATAAGTTTCATGCCAAGTGCGTTTAATTGAACCATTGATTGAGGCAATACGATCAGGGTAAATAGTGGCGGTGCGCTCTAAAAAAGAGATCGGCGTTAGCGCCGTGTGATTCGCTACGTTTTTATTTAAATGTGTGTCGAGGGCGGTATTATTCATATTGTTGACCTCATAATGTCGTTGTTATTGATGTGAAAAGCGAGCAGGGCGACGCTCAGCAAAAGCCGCCATTCCCTCGGTTTGATCTTGTGTAGTGAAACTCAGCGCAAAGCGTTCGGTTTCAAGCTGACAGCCGTCGTGCAGAGACAGGTTTAAGCCTTGATGGATCAGCTGTTTTGCAAAACGCACTGCTTGAGGTGCGTTTTTGGCAATTTTCTCAGCTTGCGCTAGACCGCCTTTTAACAGTTCAGAGGGGCTGAGTACTTGATGACATAAAGTCAGTTTGAGCGCGTCTTGAGCCGAAATGCGATCACCCGTTAGGATCCACTGCATGGCGTTGCCTTTGCCGATGTATCGAGCTAAACGCTGAGTTCCGCCAAAGCCTGGCGTAATGCCCAGCGAGACTTCAGGCTGGCTAAATACAGCGTTTTCACTGGCCAAAATATAGTCGCAGCTCAATGCCAGCTCGCAACCACCGCCAAGACAATAGCCATTTACTAAGGCGATGACAGGCGCAGAACAGGCTTCTATTTGATGCATCAAAGCCATACCTAAATGCGAAAAATCGCGTGCTTCTAAAGCGGTCATGGCTTGCATTGCCACAACATCAGCTCCCGCCACAAAGGCTTTATCGCCGTTACCCGTGAGCAGGATCACTTTTGTGGTCGGCAGTGCATCCAGCCATTGAAATGCTTGGCTTAATGACGTTAACAGTGCTTTGTTTAAGGCGTTTAATGCTTTTGGGCGATCAATGGTGATTAGCCAAACATCATCTTGTGGTTGCGTCAGCAGAAGACAGTCAAAGGTTGGTGCCATGCTAGTTTCCATATTGATAAAACCCTTGGCCGACTTTTTTTCCTAATTGCCCAGCATCTACCATTTGGCGCAAAAGAGGCGCTGCTCGGTATTTGCTGTCGCCAAATTGGGTATGTAATACGTCCATGATGCTCAAGCAGGTATCCAAGCCTATTAGGTCTGCGAGCGCCAATGGGCCAATCGGATGGCCAGCGCCTAGCACCATAATCTGATCAATTTGCTCCGCTGATGCACAGCCTTCTTCGAACACAAAAATGCCTTCATTGATCATCGGTAATAGAATGCGATTCAGCACAAAGCCTGCGCGGTCTTTCACTGCAATGGCTATTTTTCCAGCGTTTTTTGCCACCTCCATTATGGCATCACGAGTGGTGACGGCTGTTTGCAAACCGTCAATGATTTCGACCAGTTCCATCAATGGCACAGGGTTCATAAAGTGCATGCCAATCATACGCTCTGGGTTCGGTATACTGGCGGCCAAACGGGTAATCGATAATGACGAGGTGTTGCTGGCGAAAAGGGTGGAGTCCTGGCAAACCGTGGCCAACTCTTGAAAAATAGCGATTTTTATTTTTTCCGATTCCGTCGCGGCTTCAATAACCAAATCCGCCGAGGCAAGCGACGTAAGCTCTGTTGAACACTGAATAGAAGCAAGATAGTCGTTGCCTGCGTCGAGAACGCCTTTGCTTGTTAACTTATCAATGCTGTGACGAATGCTAACAACCGCCTTGTCTAACGCAGAGGCAGAAGAATCGACCAACTGAACTTGATAACCCGCGCAGGCCATGACTTGTGCGATGCCCTGTCCCATTTGTCCAGCGCCAATAACGCCAATGATTTGAATGCTCATGGTGTGTAATCCTTAGCCAAAACTTAAAAGTTGTTACGACGAAATTTATTAAATTGACCGACAATGCCGCTGCGAAAGCTGAGTACGCAGACAACGAAAACGGCCCCCATAATGATGTGTAGGTAGTTACCTAACTCGCCACCACTGAGGTAATTTTGCATACTCACTACCACGCCAGCACCAACTAATGGCCCGATGATGGTTCCGACGCCGCCAACCAGCGTCATCAAGATGACTTCCCCTGACATGTGCCAATGCACATCGGTCAAAGAGGCCAACTCGAATACAAGTGTTTTCGTTGAACCGGCTAACGCGGACAGCGCCGCCGAAATAATAAAAGCAATCCACTTGTATTGATTTACGTCGTAACCCAGTGACGTAGCTCGACTTTCATTTTCACGAATGGCTTTCATAATTTGCCCAAAAGGCGAATGCACAGTGCGATGGATTAGCCAGAATCCTGCTAAGAAAATAGCCAATACGAAGTAGTACATGGTTTGGTTATCTGCTAGGTCAATTAGGCCAAACGCCTTGCCGCGTGGTACGCCTTGTAGGCCATCTTCACCGCCGGTAAAGGGCGCTTGCAGGTATAAGAAAAACACCAATTGCGCCAAGGCTAATGTCACCATGGCAAAATAAATGCCTTCACGTTTCACTGCTAATTTGCCAAAAACAGCGCCAAGCAAACCGCCAGCCACTGTGCCCGCGATGATGGCGATTTCTGGTGTTAAACCGCTATTGATCATTAACCAACCAGTAATATAACCGCCGGTGCCAAGGAAAACCGCATGCCCAAAAGACAGTAAACCAGCAAACCCTAACAGCAAGTTAAACGCACAGGCAAAAAGGGCAAAACATAAAACTTTGGCCAAAAAAACCGGATAAATAACCAAGGGAGCGGCAAGTGCCAATCCCAACAAAACTAAAATAGCTAAACGAGATCGCATAAACAGTACTCCTAAGCGTTTTTACCAAATAGACCAGAGGGTTTGATCAACAGCACAATCACCATGACTAAAAAGATCACGGTAGCTGACGCTTCTGGGTAAAAGTACTTGGTCAAGCCTTCTACGACGCCCATTCCTAGTCCGGTCAAAATAGCGCCACCGATAGACCCCATTCCACCAATCACCACGATGGCAAACACAATGATCAAAATATTTGACCCCATATCGGGTGAAACGGAATACACAGGGGCTGCCATGACGCCAGCGAAGCCGGCTAGACCCACGCCAAAGCCAAACGTTAACGTCACGATCAGAGGCACGTTAATACCGAAGGCTTGCAGTAATTGTGGGTTCTCGGTGCCAGCTCGCAGATACACACCGAGCTTGGTTTTTTCGATCATCCACCAAGTTGAAAAGCACACCAGAACTGAGACAACGATGATCCAAGCGCGATAATTAGGCAGATACATAAATGGCAAGCGAACCCCGCCTTTTAATGCATCGGGTACGGGATAAGATTGACCCGAAGAGCCAAACCAGTGGGTAAATAAACCTTGTATCATCAGGGCTAGACCAAACGTCAGCAGCAGACTGTACAAATGGTCTTCATTAGCGATAGGGCGTATCAAAAAACGTTGGATTAATACGCCAATCACGCCTACTACAATTGGCACGATTAAAAGAGCAACCCAGTAGTTCATGCCAATGTATTTAAAACCCAACAAGGCGACAAAAGCGCCGAGCATGTACATGGCGCCTTGGGCGAAGTTGATGATGCGTAAAAGACCAAAAATGATGGCTAAGCCGAGGCTGAGCAGAGCGTAAAAAGAGCCGTTAATCAGTCCGATCAAGAGTTGACCAAACAGCGCAAAAAAATTAATTCCGAGAAAAGTTGCCATAACGTGTCAACTACCTTGAATGTAAACTGTGTGGAAAATCAGGAAAGCCGGATCCGGCTTTCCTCAGTAC
This sequence comes from Marinomonas polaris DSM 16579, assembly GCF_900129155.1. Lineage (GTDB taxonomy): Bacteria > Pseudomonadota > Gammaproteobacteria > Pseudomonadales > Marinomonadaceae > Marinomonas > Marinomonas polaris. The sequence continues at coordinate 383,545 of NZ_FQVF01000003.1, read as the reverse complement.
TACCAAGATTAGAACGCGCAGCTTGGCAACATCGGGTTGTAGGCTTTATTGCCAGGAATCACTTCGACAATGTTATAAATGTCGTTTTTGTTCTTACGGTCAGCCGCTTTTTTGATTTCGACCAGTAACATGTCATGCTCCATGCGACCGTCGGCTCGTAATGTTGCATTACGAGCGAAAAAATCATCTGGCTTGGTGAGTTTCATTTGCTTCATGACCGCATCAGAATCATCTGTACCAACAGCGTCTACGGCTTTTAAGTAATGCATAGTGGCCGAGTAAGCTCCGGCGTGTGCCATAGAAGGAATCGCACCGTGTAAAGCCTCAAAACGCTTACTCCAAGCACGAGTTTGGTCGTCCATGTCCCAGTAAAAGCCGGTGGTTAAACGCATACCTTGGGCTGTATCTGGGTCCATGGCTTGGGCGTTTGGTGTGAAGACCAATAAGCCTGCAATGTCCATGTAATCGGTTAAACCAAATTCCGCCGCCGCGTTTAGGGCGTTAACGGTATCGTTGCCAGCGTTAGCCAGTGCCACAACATTGGCGCCGGACGCTTGAGCCTGCAGTACGTAAGAAGAGAAGTCGGTGGTGCCCAATGGCGCTCTAACCGTGCCGACGGTTTCGCCGCCGTTTGCTTCAATGACTTTCATAGAAACGCCTTCCAGCGCATGCCCAAAGGCGTAATCCGCCGTAATAAAAAACCATTTATTTTTGCCTTCGTTGACCATTTGCTTCACGGTGCCATTGGCTAAAGCTACAACGTTGTAAGTCCAATGAGCGATGTAGGGCGAGCAGGCGCTAGTGGTGAAGGCGTTTGATGCAGAGCCTGTGATCAAGGTGATGTTTTTACTGTTGTTAGTTACTTGTGTTACGGCGCCAGTCACAGCAGAAGAGACTAAGCCGCCGATCACATCAACATCTTCGTTTTCGACCCATTTACGCGCCACGGAAGAGGCGATATCTGGTTTAAGTTGAGAGTCGGCAGAAACTAGTTCAATGTCTTTTCCTAACGCTTTGCCACCAAAGTCTTCAATTGCCATACGGGTGGCAATAACGCAGCCTGGGCCACATAAGTCGGCGTAAGTGCCTCCCATGTCAGCCAGTACCCCAATTTTGATTTTGCCATCGGTGGCTGCTGCCGCGGTACTTGTGATGGTCGCAACAACGATGCCAGTGATAAGGTTGGATAAGACTTTTTTCTGTAATTGCATGTTAATACTCCAAGCGTGTGATTATTTTTATTGTGCTTCTGGTGTTATCTGGGATTACACCCCTAGATAGGTATTGAGTAGGTCGCTTTTTGAACTTAGCTCGGCGGCTAAGATTTCTTCTACGATATGACCGTGTTCCATAATGTAATGGCGGTCAGCAATGGGGGCGGCAAAGCGAAAATTTTGCTCAACCAATAAAATAGTAAGGCCGCGGCTTTTAAGCAGCATTAGCACCTCGGCGAGTTTTTGCACAATCACTGGTGCTAAGCCTTCGGTGATTTCATCTAATAAAAGAATATTGGCGCCGCTGCGTAAAATGCGTGCTAATGCGAGCATTTGCTGTTCGCCGCCCGAAAGGCGAGTGCCTTGACTGGTGCGACGTTCATGAAGATTAGGAAAAATTGCATATATTTCTTCGAGACTCATGGCATCAGATCGCACTTGTGGTGGTAACAAAAGATTTTCTTCGACGCTTAAACTGGCAAAAATGCCACGTTCTTCCGGACAAAATCCCAGCCCAAGATGAGCAATTTTGTGAGCAGGCATGGTCATGGTATTTTGGCCATTCACAACAATTTCACCGCTGCGTTTGCCTACCATGTTCATAATCGCTTTTAAGGTAGTAGATCGACCTGAACCGTTACGGCCTAACAAGGTGACGAGTTCGCCTTGCATTACGGACAAATCGATGCCGTGCAGAATATGCGATTCGTCGTAATAGGCGTGCAAATTGGTAATGCGCAGTTTTTCGCGAGAATTATGGCTCATGCGGACACCTCCTGATCAACCGTTTCTGTGCCCATATAGGCTTCACGAACTTGAGGGTTGGCGGAGACGGTAGCGTAGTCGCCTTCAGTTAAAATCGCGCCGCGCTGCAGTACTGTAATCTTGTCAGCTAATTTAGAAACTACGTGTAAATTGTGCTCTACCATCAAAATAGTGCGATTTTGAGAGACTTTTTTAATTAAGTCGGCGACTAGGTCAATGTCTTCGTGCCCCATGCCTTGAGTTGGTTCATCGAGCAGCATGAGCTCTGGTTCAAGTGCCAATGTTGTGGCGATTTCCAGTGCGCGTTTTCGGCCATACGATAAATCGGTGGTTTTGCTGTAGGCAAAGCTTTCTAAGCCAACAGAGGCAAGCAGCTCAATCGCTTTATCGTTTAGCTTGTTTAGTACACGCTCAGAAGTCCAAAAGTGCAGGCTATTTTTTTCTTTACGCTGCAAGGCAACACGCACATTTTCCAGCACAGACAGATTAGGGAAAACAGCGGAAATTTGAAAAGAACGAATCACGCCTAAGCGTGCAATAGCTGCTGGATCCAGAGATGTGATGTCTTGATTATTGAACAGAATTTTTCCAGACGAGGGCGGAAGAAATTTCGTCAGTAAGTTAAAAACGGTGGTTTTACCGGCTCCGTTTGGTCCAATCAAGGCATGGATATCACCACGAGAAACATTGAGGTTCACATCATCTACCGCGGTAAAGCCTTTAAAGCCTTTGCTAAGGTGTTGTGTTGATAGGATAAAATCCGCTTCTGTTTTAGACATCGTATTTACTCTATGCAAATAAGCAGACAGGTCTGCTTGTGTTGTTATTTTTATATTTGCACTGATACTAGATGAGAAATATTGCCAAACTATTTTCCAATTCTAACCAAATGTAACAAGCCGATGGCGCCAAGAAAGTTTGTGATAGGATTAGGTTCTAATAAAAAAAAGAAGAAAATCATGTTTCGTATGTCGGCTATTACTCTTCGACTGTTTGTCTTATTAATACTGCTGATAAGTAGTATTTTCGGTGCTATTTACCTTTTTTCTGTCCCTTTGATTAAAAACAATGTGTTTAAATTAGAGCTCAATTCTAATCGTCAGGTGTTAAACGTTGTTTATGATTTAGCCAGTAGTATTTCCTTTAATTCCGATACCTACATTAATCGTACCTTAAGTCATCATGAGCAGCGTTTAAAATCCATTGTGGAACTCACTGAAAACTACATTGAAAGTGCTGTTGTGAATGGCAGAGCGAAAGGACGTTCTGAAGAAGAAATTTGGCAGGACATTTTTTTTAGTCTGCGTCATTTTAAGTTTGGCTTTGAAGGGTATGTATGGATAACAGACTACAATGCGAAAATTTTAGCCCATCCATCGCCACTTTTTAATGACTCTGATTTGTCGCTTTACACTGACGTTGATGGCGAGCTTGTCATTCCAAAGTTGGTGGATTTAGCGCTTAAAGAAAACGAAGGCTTTTACAAATATAAGTGGAATCGGCTTAACGAAACGCAGATCATTGATAAATACTCTTTTGTTAAAAACATGGCTCAATGGGGCTTTGTTATTGGGGCTGGTGTTTACATTGACGACCTTGAAAAAGAGATCGCCGCACAAAAAGAAAAAGCGGTTAAAGACATTGCTGACGTTCTAAAAGACATTAATATTGCGAATAACGGCTATTTGTATGTGTTTGACTCAAACGGCAACATGCTGTTCCACCCTAATGCTAATATCAATGGCATTAACTTCAAAACACAGCTCAACCCTGTGACAGGCCATCCGATTTACAAAGATTTGATGGCGATGGCGGATACTGGTGAAGAGCTGTATTACAAATGGGATCGTCCTGATGACCCAGGACGTTACAATTACGAAAAGTTGTCGCTTACACGACACTTGTCTGGTTTTGATTGGTACATCAGTTCATCGGTATACTTTGATGATTTGATGTTCAGCTCGATCCAATTGAGCCAGCGTATTGTGGCTATTGGCGTTGTGGGTTTATTCGTTGGTGCGCTGCTGGCGTTTTTATTTGCTAAATGGATTACTTCGCCAATTCGTAAGCTGTCATTGACAGCGCAAAAGATCAATAAAGGCGATTTGATGGCAAAAACGGGCATTAAACGTAATGATGAACTGGGCGTGCTCGCTGAGTCGTTTGATTATATGGTGTCATGTTTACGGGATAATATTACCACCTTAAATCTTAGAGTTGCAGAGCGGACCCAAGGCTTATCAGACAGTAATCAACAGCTGTTAGGGGCTGTGCAAAGACTGGAATTAACCCAATCTGAATTACGGGCTGCTGAGGCAAGACAGCGACTCATTCTTAATGCCCTGCCAGCACAAGTCGCTTATTTAGACAGCGATTTGCATTTTGTGTTTGCCAATCGTGAATACCTCGAAATTTTTAACGAAACCAAAGACAGTATTGTTGGTAAGCCTATTTCAAGTGTTGTGAACGCTGAAATGTATGACGCAATAAGCCCACATATTGAACGTGCGCTGCAAGGTGAACGCGTTATTTATGAATACCCTTTAATTGACAAGGGTAAACCTATTTTAACGCGACGAACGGTATTGCCTTTTTATGATGATAATAAAAAGGTAGTGGGCTTGCTAACATTATCGATTGATATTACCAAAGAACGCGAAACTGAAAATCGCTTGGCTGAAGCCAGTAAAATGAAAACGGTAGGGCAGCTATCGGGTGGTCTTGCCCATGATTTTAATAATTTACTCACCATCATTTTGGGTAATCTTTTAGAATTGCAGCTTGAAGATACGTTTCCACAAAAATGGAATTATCACTTAGTACCAGCAATAAGAGCCACTCGTCGTGGTGCTGATTTAACTCGGCGCTTATTGGCTTTTTCTCGTCGTCAGCCATTGTCTCCTAGTTATATTGAGCCTAAGTCTCTTATTCGCGATGTGGTAGAACTTATTTCCGCGCCTTTACCAGACAATATTGTCTTGATAACCCAAGTTATAGACCACTGCCCAGCTATTTATGTTGATTCGGCCCTTATGGAAGACGCATTGGTAAATCTGATGTTGAACTCCGCCGACGCCATGTTAAAAGGTGGACGATTAACCTTAGCCGTTAATAAGGTCAATGGCGCTACCTTGTCGACTCATTATTCTTTTGATGAGTCTATTTCACCGGGGCAATATGTTTTATTTACGATACAAGACAGTGGAACGGGCTTTACGCCGGAAGCCTTAGTTAAAGCGTGTGAACCGTTTTATACCACTAAATTATCTGGTGCGGGTTCTGGGCTTGGATTGAGCATGGTGTTTGGTTTCGTTAAACAGTCAAAAGGTTATATGCGAGTAGCGAATAACGACGATATTGGCGCCTGTGTTGAGATTTTATTACCTGCGACTGATGGTATAAATAACAGCTCTCTATGCATTTTGCCCACTACAAAACGCTTGTCAAAAGAAAGTAAAGACGCACTGGTTCTGTTAATAGAAGACAACCAAGATGTTCGCGCTGTTGTCCGTCAGCAGCTGGTGGGGTTAGGCTACGCTGTGATCGAAGCCAGCACCGCCGATGAAGCTATGAATCTACTTAACATGGGCTTACCTTCTTTAGTAGGCGTGGTATCAGACGCAGTGATGCCAGGATCAGCAACTTGTTATGATGTGAATGTGTTGATTCAAAAAAAATACCCCAAAGCCTTTTTTATTCTGATGACAGGTTATAGCGATAAACTGGTGAACATTGAATACAACGGTATTTTTTTACAAAAGCCTTTTGATAGCAATGCACTATTTAATGCAATAGAGGCAAACTTTATAAATAATTCAGGACACAATAATGACTAAGAAATGTCTGATTTATATCGTTGAAGATGAAAAAGATCTGGGAACCTTGATTTGTAATACACTGAATCAATTCTATTTTGACACAAAATACTTTGGTAATGGTCTAGAAGCAGAGCAAAAAATTGCGGCTAAACAACCAGATATTTGTATTATTGATCTGACATTACCCGACATGGACGGCATCGACCTGATTCGACGCTTACAGCACAAAAATATCGGCATTATTATAGTGTCAGGAAGAGACGCCCTCACTGATCGTGTGCTTGGACTTGAACTCGGAGCAGACGATTACATAACCAAACCCTTTGAACCGCGTGAATTAGTCGCACGGGTGCAAAGCTTGCAGCGGCGTATGCAATTACACGAAGAAAAGCCTGTTAATAAAACTCAATACGCTCGATTTTCTGGGCTTACTTATCATCCTGGGTCACTTACACTCAATACTGATACACCACGTCAAGAAACCTTGAGTCGCGCAGAAGCAGATATGCTAATGGCTCTACTTAAACATCCCTATCAAATACTGTCACGTGACCAATTATTGGGAGAAAATACAGTGCCTTATGATCGCAGTATTGACGTACGCGTTTCTCGCTTGCGTAAAAAAATCCAACCAGAAAATGATAAAAATGCTCTAATCAAAACCGTCTATGGCGCAGGTTATATGCTTGTCACGGAAGTGGAGTGGGGTTGATGTTCCAAGGTAAGCAATGGAATGGACTCATCTGAGTGTCTCCGATTTTACTAGACATTATTAAACTCGAAAATCCTCATGTAGTTTCTGCCAATGTATTTTGACTTGTTATGGAACATGCGAATAAGTCCCTTTCTCTAACCATGTTGTGATGTTTACGCTCCCTTTTTGTGTTTGTTCAAGGATTTCATAGTAGCTTTTACTATTTGCCAATATGCTCACTGACATTGCATAAAATCGAACAGATTGGCTCTCAGCTTGAGCTAATGCTAGGTCTGTAAGTTATCGAGTGATACGACCGTTTCCATCGTTTAATGTATGTAAAGTGACAAACCAAATTTGAGTGATAGCGGCTCTTAATAATGGATCTAGTGAAGCTTCTTTTTTTGAGTCATTAAACCATCGGATAAAATGATCTAATTCTGTATCAAGCACTTCTCGTGGCGGGGCTTCAAAGTGAATGGTAGGACGATCAATACGACCAGAAACAACCTGCATTGGTTCACTTCCTCGTAACTGGCCACACATGATAGGGCTGAGCATGGCATAGCCTTTAGGAAATAGTTTTTCATGCCAATTTAGAATTCTCTTTAAACTCAGTGTTGAATCAAGGTTCTCAATGGCATCGATCATTATCTCAGCGATCCCATCAGTTTGCTCAGTAGTAGGAAACGAGTTTTCTTCTGTCAAACCGAATTTGTTGGCTAGTGAGGAGCGTACTGAAAAGGCATTCAGTTTTTCACCTTCAATGGCGCTTGAGTTCACGATGTTGGCCAAAAGTGTATCCAGCATACTTTGCTTTTTATCATGGGATTGACTGACCATTTTACCCAATAGAACCCCTTGGTTAAGGCGCGCTTCTCTTAACATGGGCTTTATAACATTTTTATCCCATGTAAAGTTAGGCCAGTTTTCTTGCTGCCATATCCACATAACACTATTAATAAAATCATATTTCAATCTGAATATGGTGGTTTATCAGATCAAAGGTTAATTTGAATAGTGTGGGTAATTACATTCTAGTCGTTGTGAAGAGTGAGTAAATGGAAGTCGCTATAAGGAAAAATTGAGCGTGAATAGGTTAGTTTCCAGCAAATTTTTTTGTGGCTTGGTCTACAAAATAATACTTTATAGGTTATTTTTGTAGACCTTTTGTGGTGATGGGAAGATTGTAATCCCACGAAAATTCAAGTTTACTACGAATCAAAGTAACAAAAATGTCCAAAAGTATTCTTTGATTCAAAGCAATTGAAATCATGTATTTATGGGGATTTTTGCTTTTAAGGTATGGGCTAATTTGAGATGCTTTGATTCGAAGGGTAGAGGTCATGGACCAAGATGGGATCAAAATGGGCCAAAATCCCCTGATATAGAGTTTTATTGCCTTATATTGCTTTGATTCAAAGGATGTATGTTTACTAAGGCATTGAATACGTTATATAAAGTAGTTCATTGCCATGTAAGGGAATATTCAAAGTAACCTTGACATGGTAGAGGTCAGCAGTTCGAATCTGCTTAGTCCTACCACATAATTAAGTAATAGAATCAAGGGCTTACGTTAATTCGTAAGCCCTTTTTTTGTGTCTGTTTATCCTTACTTTATCCTTACTTTATCCATTTCTTATCCTTTGTTATCCGTTTTTTGGTAGTGTTTAGCAGTTTTTGAGCTTGTTTTTTGCGCTTATGATGTGAGTGATATTACTGTCATTTTCGTGCAGGCATAAAAAAAGAGTGGTTAGCTCTCTTCTTCGTCGATTAGTGCTGAGTTGCGATTAATCCTACAGATACTTTTTTAGTCAGATTTTCTAGCCGATTTTTATCGCCAATGAGCGAAATATATCACTTAGTTAGTGGTGTACTTACATGCGTTTGGACTGTTTGCAATGTTCATGAATGCATTGCAAACAGGTAGTTTGGATTCGGCTCCACTATTTGATATTAAGCTTTAAGCTGTGCAAGATTGAGTGCTTCGCCACATTTGATTATTGATCGCTTTTGCGTATTAGCATAAAGAGCTAGCTCGTTAAGTACTTCTGCCCCAAGAAAATTTTGAAATTCTGTCTGATTGGATGAAATTTTGTAGTCTGTTTGAGCGTTATCTCCGAGGTTTGATTGGAAAATTCCAGCAGCACTAACAGGTAGGAAGTCTTCATATACTAGCGGCTCGTACTCGATGTAGCCGGCGTTAATCAAGTCCTTTAAATTAGTTGGAAATGTTTTATTGTTCAATGCCTCATAGCCTTTGTTCGTTACAAAATAGCGGAAGTAGGCGAGGTTCTGATCGTGCATTTCTTTATGACTGTCTGGGAACTGAGAAAAGTGTTTTTCTAGTATTTCTGTGTAGAGCTGTGCATTTTCCTCATTAGGAAATTCTTTCAATTCAGACCGACTAGCATTCAGTAATTCGTCATATAGCGTTCTACCCTTTGGAGTCAAAGCCGCACCACGTTGTTCAATCTCGCCGAAACGAGCAGTGTGGCTGCCTGCTTCACTGCCTTGGTCGCTGAACGCCACTTTTTCTTGCAAGGCTTTGAAGCTAGTTTGGCGCAGTAAAATAGGGCAATTACGACGTGGTGGGCCTTCAACAACGGCTTTCGGCGTAATATTTCGAGCTGGCATTTGAGTTTGAACTTGGTCGATATCTAGCGTGCGAGGGGTCAAGTGGTTGATGTGAGGACCCTTGAAAGCAACCACATCCGCAATTAATCTGTGCTGATCATGTAGCTTTTTATATTCGTCACTTGTGACGGTTGCAGTCGTGTGCCAGCGAAACGTTTCTAACGCTTCATCAATAAAAGTCTCAGCATTAGCTTGGCTCAGTCCACCGTTGAGTTCAAACTGTTCGATTAGTTCTAATACTCTCGGAGTGAATATCTGTCGTTTAGCCAGTGTGTCTGCTGCGAGTTGCTGTGTCTCTGAGTTATCTATCAATTCGAGTCTAAGTAACGATGTGAAAACTCGAAAAGGACTGATTTGTAAGTCTTCCTCATGTACTGCGCGAAACGCTGTGGAGTGCACTGGTACACCAGCAGGTGTTAAATCGTAGTATCCAACTGGCTCCATTCCCATGACGGCAAAAAGACGACGAATCGTTGAAAGCTCAGATGGTGTGCCTACACGAATAGCACCATGACGTTCCATTGATAGGCGTTTCAACTCGCCTGTTCGTTCTAAATGAGCTTTAGTATTTGGTGATTTTTCTAGTACTTCTTGATTTATGTCCTCTACTAAAGTGAGTAGGTCACCATAAAGAGGCACTTCTTCTCGGTACATATCAGACATGTGCTTAGAAAACCGCGCACGGATTTCAGATGGATTAACAAAACTCTCATTCTTTGGCTGCATGGTTAAAAACCTTTCAGAATTATTTAATTGGATTTTTTTAATCTGCGGACGAGTAGGTTCATTTAAACCTTTAACACGAATCAGTTTGATGTAGATTAGCTCAAAACATAAAGCGATTTATATGCATAACATCATTCCAAATTTGAATGGAAGGCCTTTAATTCAATATTTTCTAGTAGGATAAGGACATTGATCTTGAAGTTATTTAGATTTGGAGTGATTACTTTCCTTATGCGATTTTAGTTTTTGAAAATGTTAATTTTTGTTTTTGTTGGTTTTTTTTAATTTTTCTATATGTGTTTTTTTTGAGGAGGGTAAAACATGAAAAAATCATGCATTCATAAAATGAATGAAAGGTGTTCATATTTTGATGTTGTCTTGTGCTTGTCTTTTTAAGAGTATGTGTATCGAACATACAAATAAAATCCAAAGCCGAAATAAAAATAAAAGAGGCAAAAAATGAAGATTAAAAATGCTGTTATCGCGATTTCCCTTGCTACTTCAAGTGTTGTGATGGGATTGGGGGCAAGTACTGTTTATGCTGATTGGCCAACGAAGGATATTCACTTAGTAGTGCCGTATTCTGCGGGTGGCAATACGGATGTACTGTCGCGTCAAGTGGCGGATTTACTGCAAAAAGAACTGGACGTAAACATCATAGTAGAGAACCGACCTGGTGCTGGTTCAACGGTAGCGACGGGTCGACTTGCTCGTGGTGGTCGTGATGCTGATCACACAATTTTGATGGCATCACCTGGACATGTAATTGGAGCTTCCATCTATCCTAACCTTCCTTATGACGCTGTAAGCGATTTCAAATTTATAGAAAAGCTGCTTGATGCTCCAAATATTATGGTTGTGCCTTCTAGTAGTCCGTATAACACCGTTGCTGAATTTATTACAGCGGCTAAATCTAAGCCTATGACCTTCAGTCATCCAGGAGTAGGCAGCTCCATACATATGTCTGGGGAGTTATTTAAAACACTGACTAAAACAAAACTTACTGCTGTTCCATTCCCTGGCAGTGGTGCAGCACTTCCTGCTCTTTTAAGTGGGGATGTTGATGTCTCATTTGAGAACGCTTCTACCGTTCTTCCTCATATTCAGTCTGGTGGTTTAAAAGCCCTTGCAGTTACTTCAAAAACTCGTTTCAAGGCATTACCTAATGTGCCAACGGTTATAGAAACTGAAGGTTATGATTTGGGAGGGTTTGTGACAACGGTGTGGAATGGCGTAATTGCAGGAAATGACTTCCCGGATGAAGGTGTTGAGGTATTGCAAGCGGCATTGCAGCGCGTGAAAGAAAGAAAAGAGTTTACTGAATTCATCGATAAAATGGGCGCTGAGAAGAGCTCTGTTTCTGGTGAGGAGTTTAAGTCTTTCATCGCCTCAGAAGTTGAACGTTGGAAAATGGTTGCTGAAGAAGCTGGTGTTCGTCAGAACTAATGCGGCTACCGAGCGAGAGAGGTAGGTTTTTTCTTACCTCTCTAAATACTAGTAAGCTTAATAAGGTACCTAAAATGTTCAAAGGTTCTAAGCAATCATCTGCTGATATTTCGACAGTCTTGGTTGGCAGTGTGATGCTGGCCTTGGCTTGTCTGTTACTGTTTTATCTTGTCCCTCAATATGTAACTGAGCCGGCAATGGTTCAGAATCCTATGATGTCTCCAAGCTGGCTACCTCGTTATATGGGGTGGTTGATTTTTCTAATAGCGATTTTGCTCATTATCCAAGGTTTATTCCGTAATGATAAAGACAATAAGGAATCCGCTGGTTCTGAACGAGGCCCCGTTTTACGGTTTTTGTTAATGGCTCTGGCGTTGGTAGTCTATTTGTCTTTTTTTGAGTTAATTGGCGCCATATTTAGTGGCGTCCTAGCCACTCTTATACTCTTTGCTGCTCACCCAATTCGAAAAAAATGGGTATATAGCCTCGCATTTATTATTCCTGTTGTTATCACTTTATTGTTTACCAAGGTTCTAGGTGTGCCATTACCTGTAATGCCTTATTAAATAAGATTCTTGAGTATATTTAGGATTGTTTTATGGAAAATTTTTCAGAAGTTTTATCGCTCTTTTTTGTGTGGGATAACTTCATTGCAATTGCTATCGGTGTCTTTTTAGGTGTTGTAATTGGTGCTATTCCTGGGCTTACAACAACCATGGCTGTGGCGTTAGCATTGCCTTTTACATTCTCTATGGAGCCTGTCTCAGCGATACTTCTACTAGTGGGGATATATAAAGGTGGTATGTATGGTGGGTCGATAACAGCAATATTGATCCGTACACCAGGCACACCTGCTTCAGCTTGTACGCTATTGGATGGCTATCCTATGGCGCAAAATGGCGAGGCGAAGAAAGCACTAAAAATGTCCCTATATTCTTCAGTGATAGCCGATATCATATCTAATATTTCACTGATATTTTTTGCTGCGTACCTTGCGAAAATAGCTTTAAATTTTGGTGCTCCGGAATTCTTTTGGCTTATCTGTTTCTCCCTGACCATCATCGTGTCTTTATCAGGGGCTTCAGTTCTCAAAGGCTTTTTAGCGGCTGCATTAGGGCTCATGATTTCCTTAGTAGGTTTAGACCCTGTTTATGGATCTCAAAGACTCACTTTTGATGACTACAATTTGATGGATGGAATCTCGTTCATACCCCTGCTAATTGGTCTTTTTGCTATCCCTGAAGTGATTGATTTTTACCAACGAAAAGTCGCATCAAAAATTGTTATCAATGCAAATGGTAAAGAGGTTTCTTGGAGTGAGTTTAAAAGATGTCTTAAAACGATTGTTCGAGGCAGTTTCATTGGCGTCATCATTGGTGCTATTCCAGGTAGTGGTGCGACCGCAGCAGCCTTTATTTCTTACAGTGAGGCGAGAAGAAAATCTCCTAATAGAGAAAATTTTGGTAAAGGTGAAATAGAGGGCGTTGCAGCAGCCGAAGCTGGAAACAACGGTGTAGCAGGGGCAACTATGATTCCTTTGCTTTCTCTTGGGATTCCTGGAGATGTGGTGACGGCGATTATTCTGGGGGCATTCATGATTCATGGACTGACACCTGGTCCTTTAATGTTCCAAGATAATCTCTCGCTCATCTACGCGCTCTTCATAGGAATCATGGTCAGCTCCTTATTTTTATTAGTAGTTGGGCTTGGCGCTATAAAATATTTCTCAAAAATCGCAGATGTTCCAAAGGAAATATTATTCCCAATCATTGTGATGTTTTGTGTCTATGGTGCCTATGCCGTCAATAACAATACGTTTGATATTTGGTTAATGATGGGCTTTGGTGTTCTAGGTTATATATTCAATAAAACTGGGATTGCTTCTGCACCTTTTTTAATAGGATTCATATTAGGCCCTATGTTTGAAGATAACCTTAGGAGATCATTGTTAATTGGTAACTATGACATGTCTATTTTCTTCAGAGGACCGATTACATGGTTCTTTATCGTACTGACACTTGGGTCAATTTTCTTTTCTTTTAAACGATGGCTTGCTTATAGGAATAAATAGAAAGCCATTATTCTGATTTAAAGACTTAATTCTAAATTAAAAAAATATTTATTTCCTTTTTTAGGTAAGGGTTAACCCTGCCTGTTTATAAAGATTTTTATATTCAAACTTATTATAAGGTTGAGGGTTCGTATGGATACTTTGTTGGATTTCATAGAAAAAGTGGTGGGTGCAAAAAATATCCTTCGTGGTGAGGATGTTCGTGCTCGACCTGCAGATTGGATTACAAAAGAGCCGTGTTTGGCGTTAGCGCTTGTCAGACCAGCTAGTGCTGATCAGTTATCGCAAGTAATGGCTTTGTGTTACGAAGCGGATCAGCCAGTCGTGACACATGGTGGTTTGACTGGGTTGGTGCGCGGTGCTGTAGCAGCATCGAATGAGTTAGTTATCTCGCTTGAGCGTATGACTGAAATTGAATCGGTCGATCCTGTGGGCGGCACTTTGACCGTTCAGGCTGGGGTGCCACTTCAAATCGTTCAAGAGGCTGCGGAGCAAATCGGGATGCAGTTTGCGTTGGATTTAGGGGCTCGAGGGTCTTGTACTATCGGTGGCAATATTGCGACGAATGCAGGCGGTATAAGAGTTATCCGTTACGGCATGATGCGTGATCAAGTGCTAGGTCTTGAAGTGGTACTGGCTGACGGTTCAGTGGTCAGCTCAATGAACAACATGCTGAAGAATAACGCTGGTTATGATTTAAAACATATGTTCATCGGAAGTGAGGGAACACTTGGAATTGTTACCCGTGCGGTTCTCAAATTGCAACCACAGCAGTCTGCGTCACAAACGGCCCTAGTCGCTTGTGACAGCTTTGAAAGTCTTGTTGGGTTACTGCAGCACATGAGACAAACATTAGGAGGAGAGCTCGGTGCATTTGAAGTGATGTGGCGCAGTTATTATGCATTATTGACGAAAGAAAGCGGTCGTCATAATGCCCCTCTAGATACGGATGCGCCTTTTTATGTGTTGATAGAGAGTTTGGGGAATGACCAAGCTGAGACAGCTCAACGATTTGAGCAGGCGATTACATCGGCTTTTGAAAAAGAGCTTTTAAGCGACGCCGTAGTAGCAAACTCCGATACACAACGTGACCGTCTTTGGGCTATTCGGGAGGATATCGAAGGGCTTTCTGAATTAATTGCTCCACGCTTTGTTTTTGATATTAGCCTACCAATAGTAGACATGGATACCTATGTTAATGAACTAGAGGTGTCGGTGAGAAAAATCTGGCCAGATGCCAAAGTTGTTGTATTTGGGCATTTAGGTGATGGCAATTTGCATGTCTCAATTTCGACAGGGGATTCCAATGAAGAAACGCGTATTAAAATTGAGAGTTTAGTTTATAAGCCACTGCAGGAAATAGGTGGATCCATTTCAGCAGAACATGGAATAGGATTAAAGAAAAAAGATCACCTAAGCATATCTAGAAACCCTGGTGAAATAGCACTAATGATGAGGCTAAAAGAAGCGATGGACCCAAAAGGTTTATTGAATCGTGGAAAAGTTTTGCCGAATAAAAACTAAATTACTTAATAAATAATATCGAGACCTATTTATGAAAATAATTGTTAGCGTCAAGCGCGTTATTGATTACAACGTAAAAGTACGCGTGAAGTCTGATAATTCAGACGTAGATTTGAGCAATGTGAAAATGGCTCTTAATCCTTTTTGTGAAATTGCAGTTGAAGAGGCAATACGTCTAAAAGAAGCTGGTATAGCTTCTGAAATAGTGGTGGTTTCAATTGGTCCTAATGCCGTTCAGGAACAGCTGCGTACTGCCATGGCGCTTGGTGCGGATCGCGCTATTCATATCGAAACTGAAAGCCAACCTGAGCCATTAAATGTCGCTAAGCTGCTTGCCAAAGTGATGGAAGCTGAGGAGCCTGGGCTGGTGATCCTAGGCAAGCAATCGATAGACTCCGATAATAATCAAGTTGGCCAGATGCTTGCTGCTTTAACTCGTCGTCCTCAGGGCACTTTTGCCTCGAAAGTAACTGTTGAAGGAGACAAAGCCCTGGTTACCCGCGAAGTAGATGGTGGTCTACGTACCTTATCACTGACACTGCCTGCAATTGTTACGACTGACCTTCGTCTGAATGAACCACGTTATGCCAAATTACCAGACATCATGAAAGCTAAGCGAAAGCCTCTAGAATTGAAGACTCCAGCCGATTTTGGTGTGGAGCTCAAGCAGCATATTTTGCAATTAAAAGTGGAAGCGCCAGCTCAGCGACAAGCAGGTATTAAGCTGGACAGTGTAGACGCGTTGATCGACAAGTTGAAAAACGAAGCCAAAGTCATTTAAGGAGAATGGGATGAGTATTTTACTTATTGCTGAACACGATAATAGCACACTCAATCCAGCAACTCTTAGTGCTGTGACGGCCGCAAGTCAACTTGGTGGCGAAATTACAATGCTGGTCGTAGGTAACGCTTGCCAGAGTGTTGCTGATGAAGCTGTCAAAGTTATGGGTATCAGCAAGGTATTGTTGGCTGATAGCGATGTTTATGAAAAAGGGTTGGCGGAAAATCTAAGTGCCTTGATTGTTGAGCTGGCTGCTGACTATAGCCATATTATTGCAGCAGCGAGCAGTACCATTAAGGATACGATGCCACGCGTTGCTGCCCTACTTGATGTCGGGCAGCTCACAGAAATCGTTGCTGTGGAATCAGTTGATACATTTAAGCGCCCGATTTACGCGGGTAATGCTATCGCAACGGTGCAATCCCGAGATGCGGTCAAGGTTATAACAGTTCGGACTTCGGCTTTTGAGAAGGCTAAAGCGGAAGGTGGAAATGCTAATACTGAGGTTGTAGATGTTGTCTTCGATATGGGGGTCTCGCGTTTCGTTAGTGAAGAGTTGGTTAAATCAGGCCGTCCAGAATTGACCGCAGCAAGTACAGTGATTTCCGGCGGACGGGGGCTGGGCTCTGCTGAGAACTTTAGCTTGCTTGAAAAGGTTGCCGACAAACTAGTAGCCGCGGTTGGTGCGTCCCGTGCAGCGGTGGATGCAGGTTTTGTAAGCAATGATCTGCAAGTTGGTCAGACCGGAAAAATTGTGGCGCCAGAGTTATATATTGCAGTGGGGATTTCTGGTGCGATCCAGCATTTAGCTGGAATGAAAGAATCTAAAGTGATTGTAGCTATCAATAAGGATGGAGAAGCGCCAATTTTCCAAGTGGCTGATTATGGCTTAGTAGGTGATTTGTTTGAGATTCTACCTGAACTGGAAGCAAAACTCTAAAACAGCCGTCAGAATTTCTAATCACACGCTCTAGGATCAAATGTGGCATACGGTGCTCGAGCTATTACTAGGGATGGGTTTAATTCTCTGCCAAAGATGACATATCCTGGTGGGTTATTGATCGGTTGCAACGCCGGCACTCTCAATTTCAGTAAGATTAAAGGGACCCATACAGCCATGAAATCGGGCATGTTGGCTGGTGAAGCTGTGTTTGAAGCAATTGCTGAGGGGAATGAAGGCGGCTCTGAACTGAATAGCTTCAGTGGCAAATTTAAGCCTAGTTGGGCTTATGATGAACTGTTTCGCTCTCGCAATTTTGGAGTATCGATGCATAAATTCGGACTGGCTCTCGGAGGCGCTTTTTATTTTGTTGGCCAGTACAACTGATGGGATTAATTATTGGGTTGACAGTTCTAGAAGCCACTCCCGTAAAGCCGACACAGTAGGAGATTGGTCTTGATGAGGAGTGATGTGTAGAGAGTAGTCATATTTCAGTGTATCTACTTTTGACGGACTGAATGGCATAATTAATGATCCGTTTGTAAGCTCATCTTCAACGAGACAAGAAGGCACCAATGCAATTCCAATTCCAGCGATAGCTGCTTGGAGTACATGAGAAGTCATTTCGAATTGGGGACCAAGACGTATATTAGTTGTTGAAAGATCATGGACAGAAAACCATTGGAACCAATCGTCAGGCCTTGTAGATACTTGTAAAAGCGTATGTAATCCGGCATCAGATGGCGTGTTGAAAGGAACTCTTTCATGCAATGCTGGGCTAATTACTGGAACTAGATAGCCCTTGACTAGAGGATAGGATGCCATTCCAGGCCAAGCTCGTCCACCACCACTTATAGCGCAGTCCATTCCCTCTAATTCCATATTAAATTGGCGGATTTTTGCATGTATGTGTACAAGAATGTTGGGATGTTTAACATAGAAATCGGCCAAACGCGGCATTAACCATTTTGCTGCGAAAGTTGGTAAGCAGGCGAGGTTAATTGATGTTGCTGTGGATTTATATGTGTTTAAATTTTGTGATGCATTACGTATTCGTTGAAGTCCGCTGCTTACTTCTCTCATGTACATCGCGCCAGCTTCGTTCAATTGTAACTGCTTGCCATTTCGGTGAAAGAGTTCAACTTCCAGTAAGTCTTCCAAAGATTGTATGTGTCTGCTTATAACGCTTTGTGTGAGAGAAAGCTCTTTGGCTGCTAATGTAAAGCTAAGATTTCTTGCTGCAGATTCAAAAGCTAATAGCCAAGGCATAGATGGAGTAAGTCGGCGTGGGTTAGTTGATTTATTAGTCATATATTTACTCTATAGACCTCTATTCCATTTAGTATCGAATTTTGGGTAAGTTCGAATGTAGTGACTTAACTGGACTTTTCTAGACACTTCTAAGCCTTTGCCAATGTTCTCTCGGTTGGTGCTTATACTCTTCATTCATTGGAGAGTGGCCAAAGGTATCAGGCCGAAAAACCTTCGGCTTTTTTCATAATATCATCCAAATGCGGCTTTATTGCTTGCGATGAAATGTTAGTTTTAGTTGTCCATTACTCAAAGTGTTTATATGAGACATCGTACCATGCTTTTGTCTTCGCAAGGCTAGGAGGAAAGTGTTGTTTAAACATTAAACTGTAATTCATGACAGTGTACGAAATGATTTGTATTTTGAGCTTGGTGATCGAATTGAATTCGTAAAGATCTCTGAAAATATATATGGAGTAAACGCTGCGTGGATTCTCCCAGAGTTTACTGGGTATCAGTCATTTTTTCACTGTTAGTGATGTTTCTACTTTGACGTTACACCGCTAAATTTGCATCGCTAACACAAGAATTAGAGCGATTTTTAGCTCCCCTTATATAAAGGCAAGTGTTATCTAACCTCGCTATAATTGCTTGCACTTCAGCTTGTTGACCAGTTAACATCGTATCTATTTTACCCAACTCATCATTCCTTCCTGTTAAAAGATAAGTTAAAATTAAATATCCAGATTTTGAATCATTTTCTATTATTAGCTTTCTTAAAGGTGATGAGCATGCCTTTGCTTAAATAATACTAACCATACTAAATGTCAGACAGGTTTTAAATACTCCGTCACTTGCTAGATTCGAGCTGTAAAAATCTATTGGAATAAAAAGACGATTTTCTCGCGAAACTAATGATTTTTTAGCTCGCATTGTGATCTTTTCCGTTTTTTATTCGACCTAAGGTAAGCTATAAACGGATTAGTGCTCAATCATTTTTCCACTGTGATCAAAATTAGAGCTATGTAGGCATTAACCCAATAAAATGAAACCCCCTTACATTTTTTGACCATTAATCTTCAAAATTTTCCATATTTTTTTCTTTTACAATAAATTATCAAACGCCTGTTTTTTTAATATCTAAATTTCAAATAAAATTGTTGTTCTGACCCATTGAATCATCTTTTTTAGCCAGAAATTTTAACAAAATCATGATTTTTATAGGTAATATCACCATGTAAGTCAGTTGTTTTAATTAGTCTTAAATTTCCGGTTGAGATGATTTAAATAGAGTTAGATATGTTTTTTTATATTAAGGATTAAGGAACGTATTAAAAAATTTAAATTGTATTTGCAAATTGGTATGTATTTTAAATGTAAGTTTTAATGTTTATATTTAATGATTCATTAAATATAAAATCTATTTATAATTGTGTATTTATGTATGTTTATGGTGTATTTATGTAATTGTTTTGAAATGTTGTTTTCTTCTTTGTAGTTTATTGTTTTAATGCTAAACAATATTTATTTTGAGATATTTATAGATGATTGTAAGTCTATATATTATTTAAATTTATAGTTTTTAAGGATTTTTTTGATGCCGGCTAAGAATTTGTTATCTGATTTGTTTGTAGAAACACTTGAGCAAGCAATAGATAGTGTGGTTGTAATTAATCCTGAAAATGATATCGTTTTTTACAACTATTCAGCAGAAAAATTGTGGGGGTACAAAAGAAAAGAAGTCATCGGGAAAAATGTAAAAATTCTTGTCCCTGATAGCATTAAGCCTAATCATGATAATTATGTTAATGCTAATCGAAATGCTGGTGCGAATAAAATTGTCGGCACCAACCGAGATGTTGAGATAGTTTGCAAAGATGGTTCTAAAAAATGGGGATCAATGTCCATATCAAAAGTTAATGTTGACGGTGTTTTTTTGTACACTGCTTTTATTCAAGATGTAACATCTTCTGTTATTGAACGTAAACGTGTTGAAATGCTTTCTTTAGTAACGGATAAAACTGGTAACGCAATATTGATTACTGACGCTTCTTGGAAAGTTGTTTACATTAATGAGGGGTTTTCGACTCTTTTAGGATATGAAAATGACGATCTTTTGGGTCATACGCCCACTTCTGTTATTGCTCCGCACTTTAGTGAAGACCGAATTATAGAATTAAGAGAGACATTGGTAAACGGCGTTGAGGTCAAGATTGATGAACTTATTAAGAGTAAATGTGGAAAAAAAATTTGGTGTTCTGTGATGATTGATCCTGCTTTTAATGAAGCTGGAGAGCTCACTAACATTGTCGCAATTTTATCCGATATTACTCAAACAAAAATTCATGAAGTATTACATTCCAAAATTGTTGGCTCTCTAGCTAGAGATGAGCCTCTAGAGATGATTATGGAATC
The DNA here is from genome assembly GCF_900129155.1 of Marinomonas polaris DSM 16579. Taxonomy (GTDB): domain Bacteria; phylum Pseudomonadota; class Gammaproteobacteria; order Pseudomonadales; family Marinomonadaceae; genus Marinomonas; species Marinomonas polaris. The sequence continues at coordinate 363,263 of NZ_FQVF01000003.1, read as the reverse complement.
GGTTTGTCATGAAATTAGTCGGTTAATCGACGACATTACTCCTGCAATTTTATTAGTCAATGGTAATTATCTGCAACTTTTATCCTCTCCAAAATTACCGAGTGAATACAAGAAGTTTTTACAAAAAATTCCATTGGGTAGTGATGTTGATTCTTCAGGCACTGAGGCATATCTCAGTCTGCCAGTACTTGTTACTGATATTAAAAGCGCTCCATTATGGGATAATTTTAGTGGACCTATCTTACCCTTACCTTGCGGTTATAAAGGTTGTTGGTCCTCTCCCATTATAGGTAGTCAAGATGAATCTGTAGGTGTAATTGCTTTTTATAGAAAAGACAATCATCCTCCATCATTATTTGAACGGCAACTAGTAAAGGTACTTGCTCCGTTATGTTCTTTAGCTTTCGATAGGGAGAAACAGCGTGAAAATATAAGACATCTTGCCTATTATGATAGTTTAACAAAGTTGCCAAATAGAAGTGTTTTGCATGCTCGTGCAGAACAGGCTCTAAAGGATGTTGAAAAAAATAATGATGTTCTTGCTGTGCTCTTTATAGATTTAGATCGTTTTAAGTTAGTTAATGATTCTTTTGGGCATCATGTAGGCGATAAATTACTTATTGAGATCGCTGCAAGAATAAATGAAAAATGTTTAAACTCAGATATTTGTGGACGTTTAGCAGGAGATGAATTTTTATTAGTTGTTTTGGGGAAAAGCTCCAGTGATCTAAATTATTTTATTGAAGATTTAAGGTTGTCGTTTTCTCATCCAATAGAGATTAATGGTTCTAAAATCATACCCTCTGCTAGCATCGGTATAAGCGTTTTTCCTGAAGATGGTCATGATATTAGTACTCTAATTCATCGTGCAGATATGGCAATGTATCAAGCTAAAAAACAGGGGAAAGGACGATTTTCTTTTTTTAGTCATGAATTAAATCAATTGGCACTCGAAAGGCAAGAGCTCGAAGTTGAACTTCAAAAAGCAATATCAAATAACCAGTTAGAGCTAAATTATCAGCCTCAAATTAAAATGAATACAGGCAGTTTGTATGGAGTTGAAGCGCTGGCTAGATGGAATCATCCTAAGTTTGGTGCTGTTCCACCTACACGTTTTATAAAAATTGCAGAAGAATGCGGATTGATTACTGATCTTAGTCGTTGGGTATTGAGAGAGGCATGCCGTCAAATGTCAGTTTGGCGAAAAAAAGGTATATTTATTCCTACTATCTCTGTGAATTTATCCCCACTTAATTTTCATGACGTTGATCTTTGCAATTTAATAATAAGTGAATTGGAATATCATAACCTAAAAGTATTAGATCTTACTCTGGAGATAACAGAAAGTGTCTTACTTGATACAAATCCAAGAACAATCCAAGTTCTAAATGATATTCATAATAAAGGCATTAGTCTTTCAATTGATGATTTTGGAACAGGATATTCTAGTCTCAGCTACTTAAAGAAAATTCCTTTTAAAGAGTTAAAATTAGACAAGAGTTTTGTTTCTGAACTTGAAACAGATGATATTAGTCGAGCCTTAAGCCTGGCAGTGCTGAATATAGGGCATAGCTTAAAGTTAGATGTCGTGGCTGAAGGTGTTGAAAGTCAAGAGCAATGCAGAATTTTAAAAGAGCTAGGCTACGGTATTGCACAAGGTTTTTTGTTTTCTAAGGCGCTTAATTCAATTGAAATTGAAACATGGCTGAATAACTCTCAGATAGAAGTCATATCTAATGAAAAAATACATGTCGTTTCTTAGTAAGTAATCATAAAGTTGGATTATTTAGTTAGGGGGGATATGATTAAAAATAGTCGATATTTTTTACTTATCCAAAGTAACAATAAAAAGCCTTTACTGTTAGTAATCATTCAAAGAGTCGGGGCTTTTTGTGATTTAAAACGATCTGTAAAGTATAAAATTTTTTATACTGCTTCTTAAAACTCTCTTATTTTTCGAAACGTTAGGAAGGTAGTTTTATTGGGCAATGCAGCATGTTTTTCCAGACATTTACTACCGTTAGAGTCAGGCACCAAATAGGTGCCTATACTTATTGTTCAGATTAAATTATTCATTAATAAAAGCCTTCAATAAAGCCGCTAAATTATCTCCTAGAATTGGAGAAATATAACCACCTTCTTGTACGATTAATGTTGGTAGATTAAGTGCTTTCACGCGCTGTCCAATTTCTGAAAAGCCTGCGGTTGTTAAACCTAACATGTCAATTGGATCTTGTTCAGAGGCATCGAGGCCTAAGGCTAGGATGATGACATCTGGAGAGTAGGTTTTAAGTTGGTCAATTGCTTTTTCAAGTACATACATATAATCATTATCTGATGTACCCTCTGGAATCGGAAAGTTGATATTGAAACCATAACCTTGGCCTTCACCCTTTTCATGCTCATATCCCCAATAATGTGGATAGCAAATAGCAGGGTCAGCATGTATTGAGATTGTCATAACATCGCGACGATTCCAAAATATTGCCTGGGTTCCATTTCCGTGATGTAGATCCACATCTAAAATGGCAACTCTATCAAAGTCTTTTAATAATCTTTCAGCGGCAATAGCAGAATTGTTTAATATGCAAAAACCTGCGGCACCATCCGAATGGGCATGATGGCCAGGTGGGCGGCAAGCAGCATACGCAGTACTGGATTTTCCTGTTGCTATGCAGTCTGCAGCACTAATGGCTGTTTGTGCTGATGCGTAAGCTCCCAACCAGCTTTCTTCCCCAATTGGACAAGATAAATCCATAATATGCCATCCGATTTGACCAATAGTATCTTTGGGATATGAAGGAGTGTGTTTTACTGGGTGACTTTCAGGAAAAATCTCGGAGCTAGGCTCAGATAATAAAGCCCATTTAGGATAGATAGTTTTTAAAAAAAATAAATAATTTGGTGTATGAACTGCAGAGATAAATGACATGCCAAAATCATTAGCTTCTTCCAAGGGGATATTAAGCTCATTTATTACCTTTATAAAAACGTCTTCTCGCTCTGGGATTTCTTTTGCAGGTGTTGGTTTGCCATGTTTAATATAAAATTTAGGGCTGTGTTTTTTTTGGTTTTTATGATAGAAGGCTTTCAGAGTATTTCTCCATAAAGTTTATTATTGATAATAGGGCAGATGACATTATTTAAAAGCTTTACTATTTAATATGATGAACAAGTGTTTAATCAATTATTTCTAACAGTAATTCAGCACCAAAACCTGTTTTTCCTGCCGATTAAAATAACAAAATGGCACGACCATTTTAGGTCTTTATGCGTATTTTAGGTCTTTATGTTAAACTAAGTGTAACACCTAATGTGGTACTCACATGGCCATCATGACAGAAAAAAATCAGTCGAAAAACAATAAGCCTCTAAGGTTTCTCTAAATTTGATCTGCGCCATATTTTTTTAGTTCTCATATTTTCATATCCTTTGCATATCTAATGAAATAGAAAGCCGTATTTTTATACGGTTTCTTTATTAATAAAAATTTTAAAAAATGTTTTAGGATAATCAGGAGTTAAGATGCTTACGCAGAAAGTTTTGAGTCCGTTCCTGATCTGGGTTACTAAATAACTTCTGAGGAGCGCATTCTTCAACAACGACACCACCATCCATGAACATAGCCCAATCTGAAACATCACGAGCAAATCCCATTTCGTGTGTCACGATCAACATGGTCATTTGCTCTTCAGCTAGGCTTTGCATTACCTGATTAACTTCTTCAACAAGCTCTGGGTCTAAAGCAGAAGTCGCTTCATCAAATAGCATTACTTTAGGCTCCATTGCTAAAGCACGAGCAATAGCGACTCGTTGCTTTTGACCACCTGATAACCAATTTGGAAATACATCAGCTTTACTGGCAAGACCTACTCTATTAAGCAACTCCATACCAAGTTCTCTAGCTATTTTTGGGGGCATTTTTTTAAGTTTTCTAGGTGCTAAAGTGATGTTATCAATTGTAGATAAATGGGGGAAAAGGTTAAAGTGTTGGAAAACCATACCCATATTCTGGCGTATATGGTTAATATGCCGCTCAAATTGCAAACCTTTCATATCGGGCCGATTAACTTGCACTCCATCAAGAAGAATATTACCTTGATCAATTACTTCAAGGTGATTCACAGAGCGCAATAATGTACTTTTACCAGATCCAGAAGGGCCAATAATAGAGACTATTTTTCCTCTATTAACCGTTAAGTTGATGCCTTTTAGAACTTCCAAGTCGCCAAAACTTTTGTGAACATCACGAATTTCAATCATCGGTTCGTCTTTATTTCGTTCTGTATTCATTTCCGTTCTACCTTAATTATAAAATTGGTGAAGTTTTAACGACGATACGCTGTTTCACGTTCAAGCCAAACTTGTCCTAGTTCCATAAATATATTGATTAGATAATACATTGCAGCGATGACAATAAAGAATTCAAATGGTCTGAAAGACACACTTATTGCATACTGAGAGGCATACACTAATTCAGCAACCCCAATTGCTGATAAAACCGACGTGTCTTTTACCATCAAGATCATATTGTTTCCTAATTGAGGGATAGAGCGAATAAAAGCTTGTGGGACGATAATATAAAAAATAGTAGCTGCATGTCCGAATCCGAGAGATCGTGATGCTTCATATTGTCCATTTGATACTGACTTTATAGTCGCTACGAAGATGTCAGCATTATATGCCATATAATGAAAACCTAGTCCGAGTATGCCAACGAATATGGCGGGAATCAGAATCCATTCGCCAAGACCAAAATATAAAAAATAGAGCTGGAGTAATAAGGGCGTTGTCATGAATAGCCAGATAAAAAAGCGTAGGGGCCAACTCACTATTTTATTAATATAAATAGATATCACCGCTACTAATAAACCACCTACAATTGACATAAAAGCAACGATAACAGCAACAAGAGAACCCACTCCAACCCCTTTTAATAAGGTAGGAAAATAAGTTATTACCGGAGTGAAATCAAATTCCATTTCTGGAACCTCCTATAGGGTTGTATAACGCATTGCACGACGATAGGCTAATTCAATAATTCCCATTACCGCATAAATTATGATGACATACATAAACGCACTAAGCGTAAATATCTCTAAGGGTTTATAGGTAGAACCAATCAAACGTTGTGCTTGATAAGTTAATTCAACCACCGATATTATAGAAACCAATGAAGAGTTTTTGATCAACACGATGGCTAATATCCCGATAGAGCGGATCATCAGTGCAGCTGATTGCGGTAGTATAATAGATACTAAAGTTTGAACTTTCCCAAAACCTAGAGACCTTGAGGCTTCTACTTGGCCGCTATCAACAGACTCAATAGAGCCCCTAATAGCTTCGCTCATATAGGCCGCAATATTGAATGCACCGACGACAACTCCGCACGTAATGGGGTCAAGCCTTAAGCCAATACTTGGTCCACCATAAAACACTAATAATAGCTGCACGAAATATGGCGTTCCTCGGATGACACTAATATAGCCACGAGCAAACCAGCGTATAGGTGCAAATTGAAAAGACTGTAAAAAAACCAGTCCGCACGCAATAAAGAAGCCAAAAAATAATGAGCGGATAGAAATATCGATCGTGATCCACGCTGCTTTGACTAGCAACGGAGTAACCTCGATCATCAAATTGAAATCCATGAGCTTACCTTTGTTTTTCGTTATTAAGCTGCTACGTACAATGTAACTTCTTAATGAGAAGTATTAGCGTGAAAAAAGATCAGCGCATTAAATGCGATGATCTTTCCCATGGTCTTTACTGGATATTGGCACCTTTACCAATCCATTGATCTACAATTGCCTGGTAAGTACCATCGGACTTGATCTCTTTTAAAGCAGAATTTAAAGCAGCAAGTAACTGAGGCTTATTTTTTTGAATAGAAATTGCGGCTGGAAAGCGAGGTAAAGGACCTACATCGACTATTTTAATATCGCTTTTGTTTTCTCTAATGGCCACCATGACAGGTACGTCATCAGCAATCATTATATCAATGCGGCCTGTATTAAGAGCATTCATCATGTCAGGTAAGCCTTGAAAGGTTTGGTTACGCCATTTACCATCGGCTTTTTCTACTGCCCACTGGTTACCTGTTTCACCTAAAGTAGAGCCAACACGCTTACCAGAAAAATCTGCAAGACTACTCACATCATTAGTATTACTTTTTACCCAGACTGCTAAGCCAGCACTATAGTAAGAGTCTGTGAAAGCGACGGCTTTTCTACGTTCTTCGGTATCACTCATACTACAAATACAGGCGTCAAAACGACCACCGGCTAGAGCTGCAATAATGCCATTCCAAGGAGATGACTGAACATTAACTTTAACTCCCATCTTTTCAGCTAGAGCCTCGGCAATATCTACATCAAAGCCGACTAACTCACCTTGAGTATTGACAAAACTAAATGGAGGATAAGCACCTGAATTGACCACTTGAAGCACATCACCACGGATTTCATCTAGGTCACGTGCGTATGTTGACGTGGAAACCATAGCGGTAGCACCAGAGATGACGGCTGCAAGCATAAAAGTTTGTGATATTTTTTTTGTGAATTTTTTCATATTTTGTTCCTTTCTTTTCAGTTTATTATGATAGACGGCGCACATTATTGTGCATCGTAATTTTTATACTGATTTATTATTATTTTATCTTTTAACTCTCTTTTTATTCGTTTTTAATATTTCTAATATCAATACCCGCTCTTATATGGAGTATTATTTATTCTATTTTATTTGCTCGAAAGCAGTAAAACTTTCGTCCAATAAGGAAATTATTTCATCAATATCTTCACTGGTTACGGTTAGTGGCGGTGTAATTAATACATGGTCTCCTGCTAAACCATTTAAACAACGTCTTGGGTAAATAAGTAAGCCGCGTTTCTTGGCTAGAGTTGTGATTTTTTCAAAGGCATTAAACGATGGTGGATAAGGTTCTTTAGTTATCTTGTTTTGTACGAGTTCTAGACCTTGAAGCAAGCCAATGCCACGTATATCACCAATACAATTATGCTTAAGGGCCAGTAGCTCAAGTTGCTGATGAAGATAGGTGCCTTGTTTTGAAGAATTACTGATCAGTTGTTCAGTATTCATCACATCAATAACAGCAAGGCCGGTGGCGCAGGCTAAAGGGTTTCCTGCGTATGTATGACCATGCATGAAACCACCACTAAGGTCTACAACATCGACTAACTCTTTTCGCGCCATCATAGCCGCTATAGGGTAATAACCAGAACCTAAGCCTTTGGCCAATGTTAAAATATCAGGTGCTATGCCAAAATGTTGATAAGCAAACCATTTTCCTGTGCGTCCCATACCACTGAGTACTTCGTCCATAATTAATAGACAACCATATCGATCACACAAAGCACGCAACCCTTCCATATAACGTTTGGTGACCATGCGTCCACCAGTACTGGCTCCGCCAACTGGCTCTAAGACAATGCCAGCTATTGTGTCTGCACCTGCTGTTAAAATAGCGTTCTCAGTCTGCTTCAGTACTGTTGTGATGTGTTCTTCAATGTTGGCTTCTTTGTAGCGGTATAAATCTGGAGAGGGCACTTTTATAGAACTAATAGAAATTGAGCGATATGGTGCCTCTAATGGTTCGTACCCAGTCAACCCTAAGGCTCCAAGAGTGCTACCGTGATACGAAGGACTTAAGGATACAAACTTGCTGCGTTTTGGTTGGCTGCTGGCGACAAAATACTGTACTGCTAGCTTTATTGCGCTTTCGACAGCTTCTGAACCACTACCAACAAAGAAAACTTTATCCAAGTCACCCTCAGTTATATTGACAAGTTGATCTGCTAAATCTATAGCAACTTGACTTTCGAATTGAGTTCGATAGCTAAAAGCAATTTTATTTAGTTGTTCAGACATTGCCTGTATTACGGTCGGATGGTTGTGTCCAATATTACAAGTAATAGCACCTGAGCAACCATCTATGTAGCGATGTCCTTGTGTATCCCAGATATAAATACCATTTGCATGACTGACAACCGGCATATCGTTATTGGTCAAGTAGAATAAAGCGTTATTAGTCATTACATTTCCTATTGTCAGGTGCATGACGGTGTTTTTCGACTGAATTCATTATATGTACAAGTAAAAATTTATTTCAATGAAATATATTAGTTAATTTGTTTGATTTTGGATTATTTTGCCATTTATCTGAAAATATATTAGCTGTACTTATACCTTATATTATTTTATATAATTTGACCTTTCATTCTGTGGGAAATACATTTGATCGATCAAATGTAAAAATGTCTTTAACCGAGAATTTAAGCGTTAAATAAGAGTGCGTAATATGAAAATATACAGTCATGAAAATCAAAAGTTACATAAGCCTAAAAGCTTTTATTCTCGGGGTAAAATACATCAACCTCAAGAAAAGCCAGAGAGATTAACTGCTTTATTAAGAGCTCCTGAAGCCATGGGTTTAAACGTAATAGATGCTAAAGAAATTGGCATTGATCCAATTCTAGCAGTACATGACTTTGGTTATGTGGAGTTTCTAAAAAATGGCTATGATGAATGGATTGCTTTAGAGGATGAGGTAGGAGAAGAGGTTCAGACATCAATCTATATGCCACATAATAACTTTGGGCTTGGTATTTTAGCTAAAGCGGCTAAATATCAAGCGGATGGTAGTGCTCCTATAGGAAAATACACATGGACATCTATTTATTGGTCTGCTCAAACTGCATTAAATGCAGCTGATGCATTATTAAAAGAGGGAGAGCCGTCAAATAAAGTACAGATATGTCTAACAAGGCCTGCTGGACATCATGCGCGAAAAAGTGCAGCAGGTGGTTTTTGTTATTTGAATAATGCTGCAATTATTGCTGAGTATTTAAAACCAAAATTTAAAAAAATTGCCATCATAGATACAGATATGCACCATGGACAGGGAATACAGGAGATTTTTTATAACCGTAAAGACGTTTTATATGCTTCAGTACATGGTAGCCCTATCAATTTTTATCCGATAGTTTCTGGGCATGAGCACGAAAAAGGAGAAGGAGAGGGTTATGGGTATAACAATAACTTTCCAATGCCTCATGGAACAGATGAAGACGGATTTTTCAACTATGTTGATAAAGCAATTGATAAAGTAAAATTATTTAATCCAGACGTTGTTATTCACGTTCTAGGTTTTGATGTTTATAAAGATGATCCGCAAGCTAAATGTAATGTTAGTACAAATGGTTTTTTTAGATTGTCAAAAAAACTAAAGGCACTTAATAAGCCCATTATTATTTTGGTAGAAGGTGGTTACTGTATTGAAAAGCTGAATGAAAACCTTCAAGCATTTATATCTGGTTTCACCTTAGATGAATAACACTTTGCATTTTTATGTCTAGGTATATGTGAATTTATACACAGATTGGGAAAAGGATATGTTATGCGCTATGAGGTTATTGTTGTTGGTGCAGGTATGGTTGGAACGTCTATAGCTTGGCACCTTCAGGAAAAAAAAACTAAGGTTCTATTAATAGATAGAAAGTCACCAGGATCAGAAACATCATATGGTAACGCTGGTCTGATTCAGCGAGAGGCGATCCACATACATCCTTTTCCAAGACAGCTATTTGAACTGTTGAAAATAGTGCCTAACAACAATACCAGTATTCGTTATCGTTGGCCTGCACTTCTACATTATCGACAAGCTCTACTCCAGTACTGGCAATTTTCATCTCAACATTTAGTCCAAAAAATAGAAAAAGAATGGCAGACTCTAATTGAGCATTGCACATGTGAACATCAAAAGATGATTACAGCCGCCAATGTTGAAAACCTCATTCGGCGTGATGGTTGGATTGAGATCCATAGAACCGAGACTAAATTTAAAGCGGCTGTTGAAGTTGCTAAAAAAAGTTGTGATCAAGGTGTTAATCATCAGATTCTTTCTTTGAAAGAATTGCAAAAATTAGAGCCTCATTGCAACTTTAAAGGGGTAGTTGGAGCAATACATTGGTTAAATTCTTGGCAGGTTTCAAACCCTGGAGCATTGGTTAAAGCCTATGCTAAAAGCTTCCAAAACATGGGAGGAGAGATAAGAGATAGTGATGTTAAAAAAATTCTTCCAGATGGCGATGGGTGGCAGATAATAACGGATGACGGTATTTTTTACTGTAATCACATAGTTGTTGCTGCCGGGCCTTGGTCGAATCAGCTGATAAAGCCTTTAGGGTATGATTTTCCTTTATTTCCAATGCGTGGTTATCACCAACACTTTAAAGTTCAAAACGAAAACACAATTAATCACAGCTTGGTCGAAGTCGACAAAGGATTTGTTATGGGGCCTATGCAACAAGGCATTCGTATTACTACTGGGGCTGAGATGACCTTAATAGACGCGAAAAAAAATGTAGGACAACTGTCTGATGTAGTGGCTTTCGCAAAAAAAATCTTACCTTTAAATGATAGCGTTGAAAATGAACCATGGTGTGGCTCTAGACCTTGTATGCCAGATATGAAACCTGTAATTGGTGCTGCTGGTAAGCATGCTAATTTATGGCTCGCATTTGGACATGGCCACCAAGGCTTCACATTAGGGCCGATTACAGGTCGTATTATTGAAGAGTTAATTCATAATAAACCGACAATAGTTGACGTTAGTCCATTTAATGCTCAGCGATTTTCTAAAATAGAATGATTTTTTACTACCTAGAGGAAGAATAATGCAAAAGTTTCATAGCAATCAGCGTATGAGCCAAATAGTGACCCATAATCATACGATATATTTATCAGGTCAAGTTGGTGCTATTGATGAGGATGTGTCAGAACAAACATTAACTTGTTTGAAAAAAATACAAGCGCTATTAGAAGAAATGGGTAGTGACAAATCGAAAATATTGTCAGCAACGGTATGGTTGAAAAGTATGACCGATTTTCAAGCAATGAATGCAGTTTGGGACAAGTGGTTTGATGGTACTTTACCGCCAGCTAGAGCATGTGGCGAGTCGGTTCTAGCCCATCCTGATTTGTTGGTAGAAATCACAGTGATTGCTGCTGAATAAGAAGTTGCGTATACGCTGTATGATCATTGGCTGATGACAAACAGTCTGCTAATGATCATGCATTTCTACTTGAAAAGAAGACAAATTTCTTAAATTTTAAAGAATAGTATAAATAATAAAATAAAAATCTGTGTAGTATCTAACTATATTGTAGTATCCGTTACAATAGGGTGAAAAAATGTATCGTGCTGTGTGATTGTCGGTGTAAAAACCATAGCCTTCGATTTGCATTTTTCAGTTATAAAAACACGATAATATAAGTGCTTTGATTATTATGATACAACAGAAATTAGCAGATAATTTGAATTGGACACTACTTCATGTGCTTATTGTTATATATGAAGAAGGGAGTGTTAGTGCTGCTGCTAATCGTTTGAACATCACTCAATCGGCTGTCAGTCAAAGCTTAAAGAAGCTTGAAGAGAAAATTGACAGTCAACTTGTTATCCGCAATACCAAACCTTTAAAGCTTACTCCAATGGGTCACTATTGTTTGAAAGTTGCTCAAACAATTTTCACAGAAATTACTTCCATTGAGGCGATGAAAGGAATTAACTCACATTTATTAGAAGGTGAGATTAAGATTTTGGTGGCTAGTCGAATTCACAATCCAAAATATAATAATTTTTTAGTCTATTTTAAAAGAAAGTATCCTAATATAACGTTGAATATGAACGTTAAATCTAGTCTGGATATTTTAAGTGATATTGAGCAAAAAAATCCTGCAATTGGTATTTGTTTAGGAAGATATACCCCTGAAGTAATTAACCATAAACTATTGTTTGAACAGCGATATTATTTGTATTGTGGGTATCATCATCCTCTATTTGATGCTATTGATTTGAGTCTAGATAGTTTATTAAAAGAAGAGTTTATTGCTTTATTGTGTGAAGATATTGGCGATGTTCTTTCACCAATTACTTTATTCAAGGAAGCCCATGGTTTAAATGGTCGTATTAGTGCTTATACTAATAATCTAGATGAAGCTGTCCGCCTCATTTATACTGGATATGGTATTGGAGCATTGCCTGATCAATTTATTGAAGCGACCCATCTAGAATCCAAGCTTAGACGCTTACCTCCTGAAGACGGCGTGGCTGATATCCCTGTTCATATTTATTGGCATAAAACCCGAGCCTTGTCACTTATAGAGTCTAAGTTTATTGAAGAAATAGTAGCGTTTTATGGCTCTTGATCTACAAACGCCAATTTAACCTTATAACGTTCTTGTTAATGTATTGATATAGGCGTCTGTTGTGGCCCATTGCACTGATATTACTTTGTCTGCATGCGGAGAACTTGAATACGTGGGTAAGCTAAAAGCAGGGTTGCTTACATTAAGCCGGTGATTTTTTTTGCTCATCGAAACTGTTCGGCTGCTTGTACTGTAAAGATGTGTTGTTACCATCACTTTCAAGTATTACTAGATATGGTTGGAGCTTTTCCTTGTCATTGCTATTTAATGAACAAGATTGTCTTGTGGCTTCGTCTATACATACAACTGTTGTACGTCCTACTACGCAAAGTTTCTCGTATTGAAACATTTCTTGATAAAAAGTAATCGACTTGCTGCCAGTGCGTTCCACATAAGTATTGACGATGACATCATCACCATGAAGTACTTCTTTTTTGAAATCGATAGAAATATTAGCAACCACCCAAGGCTGTGTTATTTCAAGGGCTGATCGGCAGAAATCGGAGCGTGATTCGGCCATCCAAACAGGGAAAACGGTATTGCTTATATGTCCTAATTTATCTGTTTCAGAAAATCTAGGTTTTATTATTGTAGTATGAAACATAGTCGATCTCTGTAGGGTAAAGCGTTAGTTGCAATAAATTCATTTTAGAGTAAAAGTTTTTAGTGTTCGCCTATTTGTGCATATTAACATCTCTAATTAGATAGCCAAATTAACTACGCTGCTACACTAGGTTTCACTCTATGTATGTTTTTCTTAACTACGAGGATGATCCTACGGAAGCCTATATTGATGCTAGAGATAAAATGACTGGGGAAGAAAAAGCCGAAGTTCGCGAAGAAATTCGCAAGCTTGATAAGGCATTCCCTGAGCATTTCGCGTCACTATACAAAGGGGATCCAAAGTTCTCCGGCTGTCCTTATCATGAGACTCTGAAAAAATATATTCCTACTCAAGAAAAAGTTGTTTCCGATGAGTTACATGAAATTGAGAAACAATCGGGTGTTATTGAGTAAGGCTAATATATGAACGATATTCAATCGATATGAATGCACAAAAAGACCGAACATAACGTTTGGTCTTTTTATTATTCTGCCACTGAAGATGAAGAGTAGATGTTGTTTGGTACCTCTTTATTGCTTGTCGCGACATCATCATTCGATTTCATCAACACATGGGTTCAATTTTAAGGGCTTGATTAAAGCCTATTTACTGATAGCTTCATCATTAATAAAAATAACACACAGCTAGTTTAGTGGATGTATCTATGATTGATCGCTTGCATGACAAGGGCACGAGCTCCTTGTTGAAATTTAAAGTTCCTCACTTGTGTTTAGGTTTTGTCGCTGCTTCACTATTAAGCGCATCGGCTTTAGCCCAAACAGACTCCTCTCAGAATACGGTGAACGCCAATAGTGGTAGCACACGCCCCAATATTTTATTGATTATGGCTGATGATTTGGGTTACTCCGATTTAAGTGCTTATGGCAGTGAAATCAATACGCCTAATATTGATGAGCTAGCAACACAAGGGCGAATACTGACAAATTTTCATACCGCTGCGGTGTGTTCACCGACTCGAGCAAGCCTAATGACTGGTGTAGATCATCATTTGGCAGGCATCGGAAACATGGGGGAAGTGGTTGGCATAAACATCTTGCAAAATAAGCCGATCAGTGCTCCTTGGGGTAAATCGAATACTTATGATTTTGATAACATTCCAGAGGGTTATCGTGGTCATATAAGTGAAAAAACCGCCACTATGCCAGAGTTGCTCTCTGATGCTGGTTATCATACTTATATGGTAGGGAAATGGCATTTAGCTTACGACGTGAAAGCTCCTGATAAAGATCATAAACGTTGGTTTCGTATTAATAAAAGCGCACTGCCTTATGCAAGAGGGTTTGAGAAAAGCTATACCTTAGTGGATGGTGGAGGATCACATTTTGCACCACCTAAAGTACCAACTCCTCTTGATTTGACTATGTATGCTGAAAACGATCGCTTATTCCCAGCCAAGTTATTGCCAAAAGACTTTTATTCCACAGAGTTTTATACCAATAAGCTAATTGATTATATTGATTCGAGTCGTGGCGATGGCAAACCTTTCTTTGCCTACGCAGCCTATACGGCTCCTCATTGGCCATTACAAGCGCCGCAAGCGGATATTGATGCTCAAAAAGGTCGATATGATGAAGGCTATGATGTCATCAGAGAAAAGCGTATTTCCAGAATGAAGGCCTTAGGTTTAATTAAGGATGTTAACCAGGTTGCCGCTGAGTCTATTGGTCCAAAACGTTGGAATGAACTAACAGAAGAAGAGAAGCTTAAAGAAGCTAAAAACATGGAGATTTATGCCGCTATGGTAAGCAATCTAGACCGCCATATAGGTAAGCTAGTTGCCCACTTAAAAGACATTAATGAATACGATAATACCTTGATCGTATTTATGTCTGACAATGGAGCAGAAGGCGCGCCAGCTTTCATATTGCCAATTCCTGGTACCAAGGTAGATAACTCGTTAGAAAATATGGGTAAGCCTGGTTCCGTAGTGGCGTATGGGCCTCGTTGGGCTGAAGTGAGCGCTGCTCCATTTCGTTTATTTAAAGGTTTTACTGGTGCGGAAGGGGCGACAGCATCGCCTTTTATTGTGAAGTTAAATGGTCAAAAAGAACACCGACCTAATTCTAATGCACGCCTGCAGGTTGTAGATATTTTACCTACCTTCTTAGATGCTGCTGGCGTCGATATACCGAGTACACGCTATAAAGGTAAAGAGATTTACCCACCTAAAGGCGTGTCATTTTTATCTGCTTTACAGAAATCAGGAAGTTTTACTGACGTTCATCCGAAAGGGAGTGTGTTAGCAGACGAGTTGATGGGAGCCAGTTATTTGGTTCGTGATAACTGGAAGTTGAGTCAGCAAGCGCCTTTAAGTAGTACGCCAGTGTTCACAAAGGATGTTCCTTTTGCCTTGTATGATATCTCTAAAGATCGTGGGGAGACTAAAGACTTGTCAGCTCAATATCCTGATGTGTTGGCTGATATGAAAGAAGAGTTCCGCGAATATATTCGCCAAAATAACGTCGTCGAGCATGCTGCTTCTTATAATGGCAGATAAGATGGTTGCTAGAGATATGATGAGTCACAAGGTAATAGAGCGAATAAACAACTTCGGTGTCATGGCTAAGCCAAGTAGTTCGGTCTGTAATATTGACTGTACTTACTGTTTCTATCTGGAGAAGGAGCATCTTTATCCAGATAGAAAAAAGCAGTGGCGTATGGATGATACGACGCTAGAAAATTACATACGTGATCAGATTCAATCGCAAAAAGGGGATGTCATTGATTTTGTTTGGCAGGGGGGCGAGCCCACACTGTTGGGGGTGGACTTCTTCCGCCAAGCGATTGCGTTTCAGCAGCAGTACCGAGGTTATAAGACCATTACCAACTCGCTGCAAACGAATGCTACTTTGCTGAATGAGGAGTGGGCGCTTTTCTTAAAAGAGCACCAGTTTTTGATCGGGGTGTCTATCGATGGGGACCGCATCAGTAATGATACCTATCGCCTTTCTCGTAAAGGAAAAAGTACCTTTGATGATACCCTTAATGGTCTTGCGTTACTTAAAAAGCACAATGTAGATTTTAATACGTTAACGGTGGTGAATGCCGAAAATGTAAAGCGACCGTTGAATGTTTATGCTTTTTTAAAGCGAATAGGCAGTCAATATATGCAGTTTATTCCTTTGGTTGAACGCAAAGCCATCGTGCCAGATAGGGATGGTTTGATATTGATTCAGCCAACGTTTGAAGGGGAATCTAACCTAGCGGAATGGTCGGTTCCGGCCAAGGCATATGGTAAGTTTCTCAATACGATTTTTGATCATTGGATTCAGCAGGATCTAGGTAAAATCTTCGTGATGAATTTTGAGCAAACCATGAGCCAGCTAGCGGGTCGGCCTGGGGCTTGCGTGTTTAGTGAAACCTGTGGCAACGGTTTGGCGATGGAGTCTAATGGGGATGTTTACTCCTGCGATCATTATGTTTACCCCGAGCATAAGCTGGGCAATGTGAATGAAACCTCGTTAATCGAGCTAGTGAATTTGCCGCAAAACCTGAAGTTCGGGGAAGATAAGTTAACCAATATCAGCACTGATTGTCATCAATGTGAGGTGCGTTCAGTTTGTCATGGCGGTTGTCCAAAGCATCGATTTGAGCCCTCTAGTGATGGGTTATTAAATCGTAATTATCTATGTGATGGCTTTAAATCACACTTTTCTCATGCTGTACCTAAAATGTCAGAAACAATTGGTTTGTTGAGTCATCAAACGCCGATAAAGAAGGTGAAGCAAGAGATAAAGAAAAGGTTCTATTCCTGACTTGCCGGAACAGACCCTTTTCTTTGCGTTATTCTGCGTCCATGTTAATTGCGGCTGATTTCAGTGTGTCTATTAGCCAAATAAGCCCTTCGTCGTTATTTCTGTATTGATGCCACTGCACGCATTGTTTCATTGGTGGAATGTCAAAAGGCAGTGGTAGAATTTTAAGTGGCCATACTTTGGCCATTTTCCTTGCCAGTCTTGCGTGAATCGTGGCGATATTTTCAGATCCTATAACTAAGGCTGGAAGCGAGGCAAAGCTGAAGGTGGTCGCAATTAAGCGACGCTTAATGCCATACTTTTGTGCAAATGATGTCTCAAAAAAATCTTTTTTTACTACAGCTGGACGCATTAATACATGTCCTGCTTCCGCGTATTTTTCTGTGGTTAGCTTGCCTTTTGCTATTTTACTGTCTTTCCAAACAACGCAAACGAACTCTTCTTCATAGAGAACCTTGCTGGGATGTCTCGAGGATACAAAATCAGACGGAATGATTAATAGGTCTGCTTTCCCTTGCTCTAGCTGCTCATCAGGGTTTTCAACTTGTGCTAAGAATTGAAATCGAGCAGTGCTTTGTTGTTTACCTACTATCTCTAAGGCATGTGGAGCTAGAACGGTTTGCGTGTAATCTGAGCAAAACACACTGAATATTCGGTCGGTTGTTTTTGGGTCGAAGCTAGGCTGTACCAGAATTGTGCTTTCTATATTGTTCAAGGCGTTGCGTACATTCGCTTTTAAACTCTCTCCCATAGGGGTGATGACCATCCTTCTGCCTATCTGTGTCAGCAGATCGTCTTCAAAATAATCTCGTAATCTCGATAGTGAATTGCTTAGGGCGGATGGGCTCATATTGAGCTGTTCTGCACCTTTGGTGATGCTTTGGACAGTGAGAAGGGTATCTAAAGCCACCAGAAGGTTGAGGTCGAGCTTTTTAAATCGCATGAAGGTTCTCGTCAATTATTGTTTTTTGATCATTCGATAGTATCGAATGGTTGATTTAGTTTAAAGGGTTTTTCTGAAAGGTCGGACTAATTTACATTTAACTTGTTCTTAAAACATAAAAATAAAATTTGAGAGGAAGAACACGTGAAAACAATCAACTCGACGCCATTTAGGCTGAAGGTCGTTGCGTTAGCGATTGCCTCAAGCGCAAGCACAGGTTACGCCTTTAATATTGATACAGGTAATCGTGACCTAAGAATTAGCTTTGATAATACCTTGAAGTACAGCACTGCAATGCGTCTTAAGGATCAGTCAGACACCCTTACATCAGACGACAACTATGACGATGGTAACAACAACTTTAATAAAGGACTGGTATCTAATCGATTAGATTTATTTTCAGAGTTTGATGCATCTTACGATGGTTTTGGGGTTCGTGTTAGTGGTGCGGCATGGTATGACGATGTATACCATCGAGCCACCGATAATACGACCAGCACTAATAATAACTACGGTTCCGCAAGTGAATTCTCTGATCAAACCAAAGACATCATGGGGGGGGATGCTGAACTCATGGATGCGTTCGTGTATGGTCGTTTTCCTGTTGTCGATGGCATGGAAGGTACGTTACGCGTAGGTCGACATTCTCTTTTGTGGGGAGAGAGTTTGTTCTTTGGCGCAAATGGCATTGCGGGCACTCAAGGCCCAGTGGATGTTGTTAAACTCATGTCTGTTCCAAACTCTCAATTTAAAGAAACGATGAGACCAACGGGTAAAGTGTCTATTGATTTGCCGGTGTCTGAAAGTGTTTCCGTGGGTGCTTATTATTCCTACGAATGGGAGAAGTCACGATTACAGCCTGCCGGAGCATACCTAGCTTCTGGTGACACCATAAGTGGCGATCAGATTCTTGCAGGTTCTATTGGTAACTTTGATCATATCGATGATGCCGAACCATCTGACTCAGGTCAGTACGGTGTTCAATTGAAGTTTAGCGATTACGATAACGATGTTGATTATGGTCTTTATGCCATTCGGTTTCACGCTTATGCGCCTAGTAACAGCTATACAACAACGATACCTGGGGTAATGGGTCCACCAACCGCGCAAGACTACCGTTGGGCTTATGCAGAAGGTATTGAAGCTTATGGTGCAAGTATGGCAAAAACCATTGGTCGCTGGAGTTGGGCTGGCGAAGTATCTTATCGTAAAAACACACCTTTAAATAGCACGCCTCAAGCTCGTAATACCTCTCAAGAAAGATATAACAACGACAGTAATCCTGGCTATGCCATTGGTGAGACAGCCCATGCGCAAGTGAGCTGGATTGCCAATGTCCCTAGCTTTATTGCTCAGGAAGCGTCGTTTGTCGGTGAGGTTGCATGGAATACTCGTGTAAAAACGACACAAAATGAAAGCATGCTAAATCCAAATTCCGATAAGTCAGCCGCCTCTATACGTTTGGTCTTTACGCCAACTTATCGTCAAGTATTTGATGGCGTGGATTTAAGTCCATCTATTGGTGCAAGTTATACCGTTGGTAAGTCTTCGGCACTTGGCTCTTCATTTGGTATTGATAAAGGTGGTGATATCAACATAGGTGTGAAAGCGCTGTATTTGAATCGTTGGAACGCCTCCCTTAGTTACGTCACATATTATGGACCAGAGGGTGTGTTTAATGATGACACCAACAGCCAAACCTATAAACAATCTCTTAAAGACCGAGACTTTATCTCCGCTTCCATAAGTACGACCTTTTAATTTTTTGGAGAATGATGATGTATAACAATAAAAAACACTCTCTTAGTATTTTCGTTACCTCTGCAGTACTAGGTTGTTTTTCAATAGCTTCTAATGCCGCTGTTAGCCCAGAACAAGCCGCGAGACTAGGGGTAGATTTAACGCCTTTTGGCGCTGAAAAAACAGGTAATACAGATGGCTCTATTCCGGCTTGGACAGGGGGATTCAATCAACCTATTTCAGGAGAAGTATTGGGTGGCAAGCGTTTAGATCCTTTTGCAAATGAAAAGCCATTGTATTCAGTTACTGCTGCCAATATGAAGGAATACGCCGAATATTTGACCGACGGTGTGAAAGCTATGTTGGAAAAATATCCCGATACTTACCGTCTTGATGTTTATCCAACACACCGAACGGCGACCGCGCCAGATTGGGTGTATAACTTCACCACTCAAAATGCGTTAAAAGCTACGCTTGATGGGGATGACCTTAAAGGCGCTTATGGCGGTATTCCTTTTCCAATTCCACAAAATGGTTTGGAAGCGATCAATAACCATCGTTTGTCTTGGCGTGGCGTGAGCTGGGAGTCTGAAATTAACCAGTATCAAATAACATCCAGTGGCAAAACTGTATTGACAACAGATGGTCTGTTGAAAAACCAAATGCCTTATTACTTCCAGGAAGGATCAAGCGATGATTTTGATGGTTACTTCTGGGAAGTCAATCTTGAAAACTACGGTCCACCGATTCGTGCCGGAGAAAGGATTGTGGGACGCACAAATTTGGACGCGGATAAAAGTGCGGCTTATGTCTACTTGACGGGTCAGCGCCGAGTTCGAAAATTACCAAATGCATGCTGTGATACGCCAACGCCAGCAACGGCAGGCTTAATGTCTTTTGATGAGTTGAGTGTTTTCTCAGGCACGACAGAGGTGTTCGATTGGAAGTTATTGGGCAAGAAAGAAATCTTGATTCCTTATAACGAAAACCGCTTTTTGCAATTTAGTGATGAGCAGGCGATTACAGGTAATCACTTAAATCCAGATGCGGTTCGTTGGGAAAAACATCGTGTTTGGGTAGTGGAAGCAACTTTAGCGGATGGTAAACGTCATCAGGCTACACGAAGCAGATACTACCTAGATGAAGATACATGGCAGGCGTCTTTAGGGGATCGTTGGGATTCAAATGGTGAACTTTGGAAAACGCTATGGCAATTCAATTACATCATGCCTGAGTTTCCGGGCACTATTCCACAAACCTTTGGTTTCTACAACTTGTTATCTGGTGAAGCCTACATCGCTAACGTGATGAATGATAAACCATTCCAAAATAAGCCTGTTGCACGCTTTCCTACCAGTACTTTCACTGGTCAAGGTTTGGCTCGTCAGGGAACACGATAGATTCATGTAATACTCAGTTGATTTGATTATTTTGCATCAAAGGGGGAGTGATTCCTTTCCCCCTTTTGGTCTTACTTGTCCTTTGGTGCAGGTTTTCGGTTAATCGAGAGAGTGTATTTCATAACATAAGCTGTTGCTCAGCTTTCAAATATAAAACGTTGGAGAATTTATGTTTCGTTACTTTCCCACTAATTACCCATGGGATCTTTCTATCAACCTTGCTCTAGAAATGGGTGCTCGAATTGGTGAGATCCAAGAAATGTGTGCGCCATTGAAAGAAGCGGCAGATGCAAAAGACGCTGCGGGTTCAAAAGCGTTTCGTGAAAGCTGGGAGCGCATGGCAGATAAGTTGTGTGAGCTAGCGGAGGAAGACGAAGCGCGTGGCCGCATGATCTCCGCAGGTGATAAATATGGTCGCGCAGCGACTTATTACCTCACGGCTGAACGTTTACAAGGGCATGGTTCGCCAGGTCGCGAAGCGTTATATAAGCGTTTCCAAGACATTTTTGCTCGTGGTCTTGAATTGTCTAAAGAGAATTGTGAGTTAGTTCAGATTCCGTATGAAGGAAAGCACCTTTCTGCATTGTACGTTAGAGCAGAAGGCGTGGAAGGCAAAGCGCCTGTGTTAGTGCAGGTGAACGGTTTGGATTCAACAAAAGAAATGAAATACCGAGTAGGTTTGCCTGCTTGGTTAGCGAAACGTGGTGTCTCTTCATTAATTGTGGATCAGCCAGGTACGGGTGATGCCATTCGTCAACAAGGTTTTACTGCGCGCTTCGACAGTGAGCATTGGGCAAGCCGAATAGTGGATTGGTTGGAAACACGTGAAGAGATTGATGCGAAACGTATTGGCATGGAAGGCGTATCTCTGGGTGGTTACTACTGTCCTCGTGCAGTAGCGTTTGAGCCAAGATTTGCTTGTGGCGTAGTCTGGGGAGCGAACCATGACTGGCGTGACGTACAAAAACGTCGTTTAGAAAAAGAAGGCAGTTTTCCTGTTCCGCATTATTGGGAGCACGTGCGTTGGGTTTGGGGTGCAAAAGACATGGATGAGTTCATGGAGATTGCGGAAAAAGTTCACCTTGATGGTGTTCTGGATCGTATCAAAGTGCCATTCCTTGTGACCCACGGCGAAAAAGATTCACAAATCCCGCTGAAATGGGCTCATCGTACTTATGAGCAACTTGTGAACAGTCCTAATCGAGAGCTAAAAGTCTTTACTGATCGTGAAGGTGGCGTACAGCACTCTAGTTTTGATAATTCAGCCAACGCCGGAGCGTATATAGCTGACTGGGTGGCTGAAACTCTTAAAGGCCATACGGCCTAAATCCAAAGAGGATAATAAGAATGAAAATAGTAGGTTTAGAAAGCATCGTTTTTGGGGTTGAGGATGTAGCTGGTTGCGCGACTTTTTTGACTGATTACGGTTTGTTTCCTGTTGATGTCACTGAAAAAGGTGGCCGTTTTGAAGCGTTAGATGGGACATCTGTTGTATTAGTACACTCTGCAGATGAGAGTTTACCTGCAAGCATTGGTAATGGCTGTATGATGCGTAAAACCATCATGGGCGTTGCAGATCAAGAAACGATTGATGCGATTACTGCGGAATTAAGCAAAGACAGAGACGTGAAAACATTGGCTGATGGCTCGATTGAATCAAAAGATGATTCAGGTTTTGTGATTGGTTTTAAAGTCACTGAGCGTAAACAGCTAACCTTGCCAGGCGAAATCTCGAATGTGCCAGGCTCGCCATTTCAACGCCCAGTAAACCATCTTGCGGTTAATGATGATGCAGAACAAATACGTCCACGCACACTGTCGCATATCGTTTATTTTGTGCCTGACCCGGTTAAAGCGGAAGCGTTTTATGTGGAGCGTTTAGGGTTCCGTTGTACTGATCGTTTTGAAGGTACAGGACCATTCTTACAACCTGCAGGAACCTTGGATCATCACACTCACTTTTTGATTGGTGCGCCACCATTTATGCAAGGTGTCGAGCATTTCACTTTCCACTTTGGTGGGCCAACAGAAATGATGCAAAACGGTTCGCGTTTTATTGAGAAAGGCTATCAAGCATTTTGGGGACCGGGTCGTCATATTTTTGGTTCAAACTGGTTTTGGTACTTCAACAGCCCATTTGCATGCCATATCGAAATGGATGCAGACATGGATTTGCATGACCAAAATTGGGTGCCTCGTGTAGCTACCTCTGATGCAGACACATCACAGACCTTTTTGATGCGCTATAGAAATAAATGGGCACCGGGTAAAGACTCAGGGAAAAATGGCGCTTACGAGTAAGTCTGTCTTCGTGAAAATATAAATGAATCATTTTAGAAAATAAAAAAAGCTTTTATAGGGGGAGCTGTAATTTTTGATTACTGCCCTATGAAAGCTTAAAAGGTGGCAAATAAGCCATTACCACGAAATAACAATAAACAAAGTGGATGACAATTGTATGTTGATGATATCTGTGCGATACGGGATTTTTTGCTTTACGGATCGAAGAGAAGCCGCCTTTCTGATGGGAGGTGTGCGATGAGCCATCGTTTTGGTTTTAAAGGCAACCTAGCTCTGATGATTTCCCATTGTGCAGGGATGCTGGATTTAGTCGCTCTTCCATTATGGATAGGCATACTGGTTTCTTACTATAAATTTGATACTCAGCAGTCTGGTAGCTTAGTTACCTTATTTTTAATTGGCGCAGTTTGTGCCAGTTTATTTGTAGCACCTAAATTCAAACGACTTAATACACGTTTGGTGGCAACGCTTGGTTTTTTTGTATCAGGTGTGTGTTTTATCGGCGCATCTCAAACATCCGAATTTATGCTGTTAGCCGCTTTGCACTTTGTTGCTGGTTTGAGCGCAAGCTCTGCATTAAGCATGGCTCATGGCACATTAGCTCGTGGCGAAAATCCGCATAAATTGTTTGCGATTGCAGGCTTTACCCTAGGGGTTATGGGTTTTATTTTCATGGGCGCAACGCCTAATATTACTCAAGCCGTTGGTGGACAGTCATTATTCGTCATCTTTGGCGGCATTATGTTATTGGCTTCTTTGGTCTGCTTACTGACTTTCCCATCATTAAAATTAACTGAAAAAAGTCAGGGCGATCAGGCGGAAACCCCAACAAAAATTCCAACCAGTGTTTGGTATGGCATTGTGGGGATAAGCTTGATGGCGATTACTCAAGCCATGACGTTCAGTTTTATGGAGCGAGTAGGCCATGAAAGAGGCTTTGCAACAGATTCCATTACTGTTGTTTTAATTGCACTGGCTTTAATCAATATTGTTGCGGCGGCACTAGCGGGTATTTTGGAAAAGCGTATTTCGACCCGTGTTGTCTTGTTTTCAGGCCCAGTTCTGCAAATTCTTTTGTCTAATATCATGATGAACTCAACAGGTTTTGCACTTTACGCCGCTTCCGCTGCATTTTTTGTTTCTATTATGCTGTTTACTCATACTTTTGTGTTTGGGTTATTGGCCCGTTTAGACACATCAGGTCGAGCCATGGCTGCAACACCAGCAATGCTAATGATTGGCGCAGCGATTGGTCCTATCTTAGGAGGAACCATTATTAAGTTAGCGGGTTACCATGGTATTGGCATTGCTGCATTAGTATTTGGATCCATTTCACTTATTTGCTTCATGCGAGTTTTCCGAAGTGGTTCAGTGGTGGCTCAACCTGAGTCAGTGGTGTGAGGTGGATTATGTCGTATAAAAATACTACCGAGACATCCGTCACAGTGGTTAACTTTTGGCGCAAACTCGGCCGCTATACCATCATGGCATTGCTACTTTGTCGTATCGATGGTGCTGTTTCTGCCGTTGCGGATGCAATAGAACGTCCTGCTATAGAATCTCACCTTGTTGAACATTCAGTGTTAATGGCGGCGTCTTATGCAGGAAGTCATCTGATTGCCGTTGGTGAGCGTGGGTTAATTCTCCGTTCAGATGATGACGGTAAAAGCTGGCAGCAGCAACCTTCGCCAGTCAGTGTGACCTTAACGGGAGTCGATTTTTCAGATGAAAAAAATGGCTATGCCATTGGTCATGGCGGCATTGTATTGCGTACGGTGAATGGTGGAGCAGAGTGGAAGGTTCAATTGGATGGTCGTACTCTCGCTCAAAATTTGTTGCAGAAAGCCGAAGCTTCCAAAGATGAAGAGGCTATTTATCAGGCAAAATTGTTAGTCTCTGATGGCCCTGATAAACCTTTTTTAGACATGTTGTTACTTGGCCCAGATCATTTAATTGTGGTCGGTGCATACGGCTTGGCACTGGAAACAAAAGATGGAGGAAAAACTTGGGTGTCTTGGATCGATCGTATTCAAAACTACTTTGGACTTCATTTATACAGTATTCGCAAACAAGCTGATCGTATCTTGATTGCGGGCGAACAAGGTTTTGTTGCGTTTTCAACGGACAATGGACAAACCTTTGCGACTCTTGAGACACCTTATGAAGGGAGTTTTTTTACAGCGCAATTATTAGGTGATAGTGAAATAGTTCTGGCTGGGCTTCGAGGAAATACATTCATTTCTGATGATAACGGTGCAGACTGGAAAAACATTAAAAACCCAATTAGCGCCTCTATTTTGGCGTC
Source organism: Marinomonas polaris DSM 16579 (assembly GCF_900129155.1). Classification (GTDB taxonomy): domain Bacteria; phylum Pseudomonadota; class Gammaproteobacteria; order Pseudomonadales; family Marinomonadaceae; genus Marinomonas; species Marinomonas polaris. Next base: position 337,966 of record NZ_FQVF01000003.1, on the reverse strand, counting down.
TTTTATTAATGCAAACGGCCAAGTTATTATGGCCAATCAGGCTGGTATTTTACTTGGTCTAACAGAAAATCGTCTGGTTCCACTCACTCGTAAGCGCCTCCCACCTCTTACTAATATATTAGAAAAAACTAATGGTAGTGTACTTGCTTTAAGCGTTAATGGACCTGTATCCATTGATGTAGGAGATTTGAAATGAAACACCATTCGTCTACCTCAGCGTCTCCAGAAGACAAGTTTGATCCAAATACGGGATCAATTATTGAAAGGGTATTATTTAATAATCGTTTAATCGTCATTATCGTATGCGCTTTGCTCACGGCTCTATTAGGGTGGCAAGCCACTAAATTGACGATCAATGCCAGTTTTGAAAAAACCTTGCCAACTCATCAGGCTTATATTCAAAACTACCTAACCTATGAGAAAGAGCTAACAGGTTTAGGTAATGCATTAAGAATTGCGGTCGTTAGTCCTAAGGGCACGATTTACGACGCAGAGTATTTAGACCTGTTACGCCAATTAAGTGATGAGGTTTTTTTACTTTCAGGTGTAGATCGAGTGCAAATGAAATCCTTATGGACACCTTCCACTCGCTGGATTGGTGTCACTGAAGAAGGTTTGGATGGCGGTCCAGTGATTCCTGAAGATTACGATGGTTCACCGGCTAGCTTGCAGAAACTAAAAGCCAATGTGGCGCGTTCGGGTCAAATAGGTCAGTTAATCGCCGCAGATGAAGAATCCACCATCATCTACATGCCACTGTTAAGTGAAGATGCGACAGGAGAGGCGTTGGATTACGCAAAATACTCTGAAGCCCTTGAAGGTTTGCGAACTAAATACCAAGAACAAGGTCTGGAAATTCATATCACTGGCTTTACCAAGGTGATGGGAGATCTGATCGAAGGCGTTCAAGCAGTGCTATGGTTCTTTGCGTTAGCGGTTGTTATCGCAACGATTATGGTGTTTTGGTATACCCGTTGTGTACGCTCAACCTTTTTAGTGGTATTTGCATCTATATTAGCGGTGGTATGGCAGCTAGGTATTCTACCTACACTAGGTTATGTATTAGACCCGTATTCAATATTAGTGCCTTTTCTAGTGTTCGCTATCGGCATGAGTCATGGCGCACAAAAAATGAATGGTATTATGCAGGATGTTGGCCGTGGTTTTGACAAACTGGTCGCGGCACGTTTTACCTTTAGACGTTTGTTTATGGCGGGTTTAACGGCATTACTTGCTGATGCGGTTGGCTTTGCTGTGCTGTTAGTTATTGATATTAAGGTTATTCAAGAGTTAGCCATTGCGGCTTCTATTGGGGTTGCGGTACTGATTTTTACCAATCTCATTCTTTTGCCCATCATGCTGTCTTATGTCGGCGTTGGTAAAAAAGCCGCACAACGTAGTGTGGTGAATGATATTAATGAAGACAGTGCAAAAAAAATGCCTGCGCTATGGGTATTTTTGGATAAGTTTACTCAACGAAAATGGGCTATAGGCGCTTTAATTGGTGGATTTCTTTTAACCGTTGGTGCATTTGCATTAAGTACCCAATTAAAGATAGGAGATCTAGATCAGGGTGCACCAGAGTTACGTCAAGACAGTCGCTATAACCAAGACGTCGCTTTTATGAATCAACATTATGGTGCTTCCAGTGACGTGATGGCCATTATGGTGAAGACGCCAGATGGTCAATGCTCTCAGTATGATACTTTGAATAAAATAGACGCCCTTGAGTGGCAATTGCGTCAGCTTCCTGGGGTGGAATCGACCAACTCTTTGTCTTTGTTAACACGTCGTGTGTTGTCTGGCTTAAATGAAGGCAACCCTAAATGGTACGAGTTTTTACCTAACCAAAGTATGTTGAATTACATCACAGCGGGCGCACCACGAGGTTTGTACAACAGCAGCTGCAATCTGTTGACCGTTTATGTCTATCTACAAGATCACAAAGCAGACACCTTGAGTAACATTGTTAATCATGTGGAAGCTTTCGCTAAAGACAATAATACCGACGATGTGCAGTTTCTATTAGCTGCGGGTAGTGCAGGGATTCAAGCCGCTACTAATATCTCGGTAAAAGCGGCTTGGTATCAAATGCTGTTCCTTGTTTACGGTGCGGTTGCGTTATTGTCGTTAATTACCTTCCGCTCCTTTAAAGCCGTTATTGTGGCGCTGCTTCCTTTGATGCTGACCTCCATTATGGTCGAAGCTTTGATGGTGCAATTAGGCATGGGCGTGAAAGTCGCCACTTTGCCAGTTATCGCCTTGGGGGTCGGTATTGGTATCGATTACGCCTTGTATATTTTGTCCATAACTTTGGTTGGATTACGTCAAGGTACTAGTTTATCTGAATCTTATCTAAGGGCGCTTAACTTTACAGGTAAAGTCGTTATGTTAACTGGCGTTACTTTAGCTGTAGGGGTGATCACTTGGGTGGCGAGTCCAATTAAATTCCAAGCTGACATGGGCTTGTTGCTGGCTTTTATGTTCATTTGGAACATGTTGGGCGCATTGATTCTTCTTCCTGCTCTGGCGCACTTTTTACTTAAGCCAAAATACGCAAATGATCAAAAATCACAGGATATATCTGAGTGATGGGAGAGGTTCAAGCTAAAGTTCTTTGTCATATCGATGAGATAGAAGAAGGGGCGACAAAAGGGTTTTTGGAGAACGACGCAGGACATGATTTGTTTTTCGTTGTGAAACTTGATGGTCGCTTATTCGCTTGGCGAAATGCTTGTCCACATGTGTCTGGTGCGCCAATGGCGTGGCGCAAGGATGCGTATATGGACGCCAAGAAGCAACATGTGGCTTGTCATGCCCACGGCGCTTTGTTTGAGCCTGATACTGGTTTGTGTATTCAAGGCCCTTGCCTTGGTCAGAGTTTAGCAAAAGTCCCAGTTCATGTGGATCAAGCGGGCATGGTTTCAGTGTTAATCACAGACATTAATTAATTGTACTAACAACAAAAATAAGGAGTCATTAAATGACTGCAGTAAATAAAGTATTGGTCATTGGTGGTGGTTTCTCCGGTATGGCCACAGCAATCAAAATGCGTAGTCATGGCATTCAAGTCGATCTGGTTGAGATTGATCCAGAGTGGTGTGAACTAGGAGCGGGTATCACTATTAATGGTGCATCCATGCGAGCATTAGAAAATCTTGGTTTGTATCAACAAGTTGTTGAACAAGGTTGTGTAACGGATGGTGTGGCGATTCACCTAGCGCACGGTCCTCTGGTTATGGAGCTGCCAACACCGAGTCCTGTGGGTTCTACTGTGGGAGGCAGCGGTGGCATTTTTCGTCCTACGCTTGCTCGTATTATGTCGTCAGCGACACTTGAGTCTGGTGTTAATGTCCGTTTAGGCTGCACCTACACTGATATTCAGCAGACAGAATCAGGCGCGACTGTGTCTTTCACTGATGGCAGTACTCAAGACTATGATCTTGTTGTTGGGGCGGATGGTGTTCATTCTAAAATCCGCAAAGAGTTCTTCCCTGAAGTGGCTGACCCTGAATACATAGGTCAAGGTGTTTGGCGTGCCATTATGCCACGCCCTGCTGAAATTAATCGTGTGACTATGTGGATGGGCGATCATCTTAAGCTTGGCGTAAATCCTGTATCGGATACACACATGTATATGTTTATTACAGAAGATCGTCCTAAGAAAGAGCACATCGACAAAGCGACTTGGCCTCAAGTTTTTGCCAGTCTGATGGAAAATTTCCCTAACCCAACGGTGAAAGCACTGATTCCTCATGTGCTAAAAGAAGAAGCCAACATTGACTATCGCCCGCTGGCAAATTTGTTGGTGAAAACACCATGGAATAAAGGGCGTTTGGTTATGATCGGTGACACCGTTGCTGCGACGACTCCACACCTTGCTTCTGGTGCAGGAATTGGTATTGAAAGCGGCATTGTATTAGCCGATGAATTGGCGGCTAACACTAACCTTCAGGCCGCATTAGATACATTCCATGAGCGTCGTTGGGAGCGTTGTCGTATGGTGGTCGAAAACTCGGCTCGCTTGTGTCATATCGAAATCAATGGTGGCGACAAAGCTGAGCATTCAAAAATTATGGGGCAGTCATTAGGTGCTTTAGCTCAGCCTATTTAATTCTGATTTGAAACTCCCTTGGGTAGCGTGATGGTGTTTCCGACTGATCGCTACCACTTTTTATTTCACGTGTTGTCTATAATTTTCTGTAAAGGAGCTTTTTTATGGGCTTTCCCGATATTTATCGAGTTGTTACGGGGCATGATGAAAATGGCAACTCCATTATTGTCGAAAATGGTCCACTAAAAACCGTCATGGACCTAGAGGCCGTCCCCGGAACCAAGTTCCATGAAGTGTGGAGCACCAGCCATACACCAGCGCCTATCTCCCATACTCAAACGGATCCAACCCTGGGCCCTGTGGTGTTACCTCCTGCTTCAACAGGTACTCGTATTCGCTATGTAGACATACCGCCAGACAGCGAAGAGTTCTTGAATCAGGGGCATGGCAAGATGAAAGACATGTTTTCTAAAGTCGGCGACGAAAGTGCATCGACAGTAAAAGACGACTCACCACATCCACTTATGCACCGTACCGAATCCATTGATTACGGCATAGTCATCGAAGGTGAACTAACCCTTATCGTCGACCGAGATGAAGTCATTTTAAAGCCCGGTAGTGTCGTGGTGCAGCGTGGTACTAACCATGCGTGGGCCAATCGATCAGGAAAAATGTGCCGTATTTTGTTCATCCTAGTGGGTGGCGAATATGGCGATGAATTGGCCAAAGTATTAGCTTAATAAAGGAGTGATGTTATGAAATTCGCAACCCTACCCAATGGCACCTTAGACGGTCGCTTAATCATTGTTTCAAAGGACTTAACCCAGGCGGCAGACGCATCCTCTATTACCCCTAACTTACTTTCTGCTGTACAAAATTGGCAAAGTAAATGGATAGACCTGCAAGCCATGTATGACCTTTTGAATGAAGGCAAACTGGAAGCTGCTTTTGACTTTGACCCATCCGCTTGTCTTGCGCCATTACCAAGAAGCCCCCAATGGCTAGACGCTTCGGCCTTCTTGAACCATGGCAAATTGATGGAGGAAGCCTTCAATACCGACCCTATTGCTGACTTCGACACCATTCCTGTTATGTACCAAGGTGCCAGCGATGACTTTCAAGGCCCAACCGTAGACATTCCCATGCCAAGCGAAGCGGATGGTATTGATTTTGAAGGCGAGTTTGGGGTGATCACAGGGCCAGTACCTATGGCTGCTACTCTTGACGAAGCGGCTCAGGCGATTTGTTTGTTGGTACAAATAAACGATTGGAGTCTACGATCGTTTGGGCCTCGTGAAATGGCAACGGGATTTGGTTTTATACAAGCCAAGCCTTCATCAAGTTTTGCACCGGTTGCGGTTACGCCCGATGAACTGGGTGATGCTTGGAAAAATGGGCGTTTTAATTTGCACCTTAATGTCACCTGGAATGGTGAGCGTTTTGGTGAACCTCATGGCAGTGAAATGAATTTTTCTTTCCCTGAGTTGATCGCTCATGCGGCACGAACTCGCAAATTAAATGCAGGCTGTATCATAGGATCGGGTACCGTTTCCAATAAATCTCGAGATGCAGGATCAGCGTGTATCGCTGAACGACGAGTGATTGAGAAAATCGATCTTGGTGAGATCAAAACTCAGTATATGCGTTTTGGTGACAGTGTCCGTATGCAGGCGAAATTTGATGATGGCCGCGATGGTCCATTTGGTGTGATTGAGCAAAAAGTCATATCGAATTAACAAAAGGGGTCGTTAGATGCATGTATTAATTACGGGCGCAAATGGCTTTGTCGGACAAGCATTGACAAAACATATTCTGTCTCAAGGTTATGTTGGTAAAGGCAAGGTGTCGCGTTTGACCTTGTTGGATCGCCAGTTTGATGAAGTTGTTAATAGCTCAATGCTTGGTTTAGTGGTTGAGCAACATAGTGGTGACCTTGCAGACGATCAATGGTTGAAAGACTCTTTGGGGCGTTTCCCCATGGATGTTATTTACCATCTGGCCAGTATTCCCGGTGGTATGGCGGAAAAAAATGACGAGCTTGGTCGTAGTGTGAATCTTGATGCCACGATGACCTTGCTGGAAATTTGCAAAGCGCAAACACAATCGATAGGGCGGAAGCCAGTGTTGGTGTTCGCTAGCAGTATTGCGGTCTTTGGCACCATGCCAGATTTGGTCACCGATGATACTCCGCTGAAACCTCAGATGAGTTATGGCGCCCATAAAATCGTTGGTGAGGTGATGATTAATGACTTTAGTCGCCGTGGCTGGGTCGATGGCCGCTCATTGCGTTTACCCGGTGTGTTGGCTCGTCCGCCAGCAGAAACCGGTCAATTGTCGGCTTTTCTTAGCGATATTATTCGTGAGTTATCCCAAGGTCATACTTTCGTTTGCCCTATGTCGGCACAAGCAAAAACATGGGCATCGTCTTTGCCGAACATTATTGAAAACCTTTTACATGGTGCAGCGGTAGAAGAAAGCAAACTAAAGGCGACTAGAACTTTCACCTTGCCAACTCTCTGTTTCAGCATGGCAGAAATGGTCGATGCTATTGGCTCGGTGTACCAGCAAAACGCAAATGAACTCGTTAGCTATGAGCCAAATCCTATGATTGAAAGCTTGTTTGGGCGCTTTCCACCGCTAGAAACGCCTTCTGCCGATGACGTGGGTTTTAAACATGATGGGGATTTGAATACGCTAGTCGAACGGGCTTTATTAAAATGAACATGAATACGCTATTTTCGCTACAAGATAAGGTGGTATTGGTTACTGGCGCATCCGGTGGATTAGGTTCGGCCATTGTTGATACCATGGCTGCTTATGGTGCTAAGGTTATTGCTTCCGATCGGACAAATCAGTATGTCGCGAAAAGTGGCGTGGTTTTTATTGCTTGTGATCTAAGTCGTAACGAGGGCATCGATAAACTGGTTGAACAAGCCAAGGCGGTTTACGGCCGTATTGATGTTTTTGTGTCGAATGCTGGCGTACAAGGGCCGGCTGGGCCAATAGAGTTAATCACCGATGACGACTGGGATTTTGTCATGTCGATCAATCTAAAAAGTGCATTACGACTTTGCTCTGCGTTGATTCCAGATATGGCTGAACGCGGGCAAGGGTCAGTGATTTTAATGTCTAGTATTGCCGGATTAAGAGGCAATAAAGCCATTGGCCTCTATGGTTTGTCTAAGGCCGGATTGGCTCAGCTAGCGCGGAACTTAGCCGTTGAGTGGGGACCTAAAGGGATTCGAGTGAACGCTATTTCTCCTGGTTTGATAAGAACGCCTTTGGCCACAGAGTTACTTGAAAATGAACAATTTATGCAACGCCGTTTGCTCGCCACCCCACTTCGTCGAGTCGGTGAGCCAGAAGAAATAGCTGGCGTGGCGGTGATGCTGGCAAGTCGGGCGGGCGGCTTTATTTCTGGGCAAAATATCGTTGTTGATGGCGGTACTATTATCAGCGATGGCAATTAGTAGATATTGTCATGTTTTTATAAGAGTAGGCGGGTTGCTTGAAAGTTAGAAGAAATTCACACAATAGCGACAGAAATCCGTAAGGAATATTAGTTAATCACGTCAAAGCTTATATTTTGATCCATGCTGACTTTGTTCTAGAGAGTCTCATGGGAGAAAATAACAAAGTGTGTCTGATTGATTTTGATGTTTTCTCTACAAATAGTGTTAAGTAGAGCATAAGCGCTTCGTCTTGAAATGCCTATGCTCTACTGGTATTGATATATTAAGCAATGGAACTACAGATGTATTTCATTTCTAAATAATCCTCAATTCCGTACTTAGAGCCTTCGCGACCAAGGCCCGATTGTTTAACACCGCCAAAAGGCGCGACTTCATTTGAAATTAAGCCAGTATTATGACCAACCATGCCATATTCTAAGGCCTCTGATACACGAATCATGCGAGCATGATCACGAGTAAAGAAATACGCTGCTAGACCAAAAATAGTGTCATTGGCCATCGCTATCGCTTCTTCTTCCGTATCGAATGAGAAAAGAGGAGCGAGAGGGCCAAAGGTTTCTTCTTGAGCCACATTCATTTCAGGAGTTACACCCGTTAGGATCGCTGGCGTGATAAATAATCCACCCAAACGATCACCTCCATGAATCAAGGTCGCACCTTTGCTAATAGCATCCTTGATGTGTTCTTCTACTTTTAGAATGGCTTTTTCTTCGATCATAGGGCCAATATCTGTGCCTGCTTCGGCGCCATTACCCACTTTTAGGGCTTTGACTTTTTCCGTTAGCTTGGCGGCAAACGCATCGTAAACGCCACGTTGAACCAGAATTCGGTTTGCGCATACACAAGTCTGACCGGCATTACGGTATTTAGAGGCCATTGCTCCTTCAACTGCTTTATCAAGGTCAGCATCGTCAAAGACGATGAATGGCGCGTTACCACCCAATTCAAGGGACACTTTTTTGATGGTGTCTGCACATTGAGCCATCAGCAAACGGCCAACTTCGGTAGAACCGGTAAAAGACAGTTTGCTAACCACATGGCTGTCAGTGAGTACCTTACCAATTTTGCTTGCTGAGCCTGTGACTACTTGGAATACACCCGCTGGAATACCCGCGCGTTGAGAAAGTTCTGCGATTGCTAACGCGGTAAGTGGGGTTAAATCGGCAGGGCGAACAATCATCGAACAACCAGCTGCCAACGCTGGAGCCGCTTTGCGTGTGATCATGGCCGCCGGAAAGTTCCACGGAGTAATGGCGGCGGTCACGCCAATAGGTTGACGAATAACCGTCAGTCGTTGGTCTGCTCGTGGTGCAGGAATAGTGTCGCCGTAAATGCGTTTGGCTTCTTCTGCGAACCATTCGATAAAAGAAGCAGCATAAGCAATTTCGCCTTTCGCTTCAGCTAACGGTTTGCCTTGTTCAGTGGTCATCAGCAACGCTAAGTCATCAGAGTTCTCAAGTATTAGCTCAAACCAACGGCGCAAAATAGCCGAACGTTCTTTAGCAGGTAAAGCAGCCCATTTTTTTTGTGCGACCTTGGACGCTTCGATCACGGCAGGGATTTCTTCAGGAGAAAGGTGAGGAATCTCTATAATAGTTTCACCTGTTGCTGGATTAGTAACAGGGTGTGTGGTTTTTGCCTTTGCTTCAACCCACTCGCCATTGACTAAACAACGAGACTTAAGAAGGGACATATCCTTTAACATGCATATCACCTGTATGTTGGTAATTAAATAAATTGAGACCTTTGCACGACTGTTATGTGTTTTGGCATTGCGCGTGATGTCGTGTAAAGGTCTCAAAGTGAGTTATTTTTGTACTAATCACATTGCTATTATCAAATCTTCATCGATCAAAGTAAATAGGTTAACATGTTAACTAATTTTATTTAATAAAAAGATCATTCTTTGAATACGCCTTTAAGTTATGTCTTCCATTTTATTCGTTCCTTCTAGTCTGGCTCAAGCTTGTCGCAGTTAACTCATGCCGCTGTTGGTTGCTTATGAATTTCCCGCACAGAGCTTATGAGTACGACTCATTTCTCAGCGAGTAAGCAGAGTTTTACTCTTTAGGTTCTTCCTTATATTTCATTATAAAAATAATCCCTTGGAGGTTCTAAGTGAATAACGAAATTCGAACGAGCGCCAATGTGAATGTTTGTAATGATCTTAATATAGGATATCGGCTCATGGATATCTTCGGACTAGCAAGATGCTCTGACGTCCTGTCTGAAGTATGACCGAGTGTATGTTAAGCAAAACCAGCTAAGCCTTGTTTCTATCCATATAAAAACCTAAAAGAGGTAAGAAAGATGAAGCTCACTAATATTCTGAAAGTAGCGACATGCGCTGCTTTAATGTCGACTCCAGTACTCGCTTTAGTTGATTGGTAGCCTAACGGCCCAATTACATTAGAGGTTGGATTTGGTGCTGGCGGTAGCACCGACACCTTGGCCCGTGCGATTGCGACTCAAGTGGAAGAAGACACTGGGTGGAATGTTATTGTAAATCGGCGAACTCCGCGGTGGGGGGCGCCAGCTTGATTCCTTGGTCCACGGTTTGAGCTTGCCTTAGGCCAAACTGCGACTATTCTTCGTGGGGATATCACGAATTTCATTAATCATCCGATTGCTGCTGTCTTGTTGCTTATGTCAGTTTTTTCAATTTACTGGCTAGGAATTAGATCCTCAGTTAAGAGTAGGAAGCAACAAGAAGACAATAAAAGCTAAAATTGGGTTTAACCCGAATTGAAGCGCAGGGTACTTTCTATCAGTGTAAAAGGCGTTTTTAATGTGTTTTGGTATCCAGTGGTTTCGCTATAGGCAAAGTGATATTGTTCAACCTTATTTCTTTTTCAGAAAGAGAGTTTTATGGAGCGCTTAAACCTCAACCTGTTGCGAGCTTTAGCGGTACTGCTTGAGCAGCGTAATGTGACAGGTGCCGCAAAAATCTTGCACTTGACGCAATCTGCTATTAGCCGACAGTTGGCACAGTTGAGGGAGTATTTTGGCGACCAACTTCTGGTAAGAGAAGGTAATGATTATTTACTGACGGCGATGGCCCAACAGCTAAAGCCCAGATTGCAGGACTTGCTTAATCAGATTGATAACTTGCGTCAACAGGAGGCTTTTGACCCTTCTTTGTGCCAGCGACGTTTTACGTTTGCCTGTACCGATTATGTCGCCAACTTTATTTTTCCTGATATTTTGTCTTCTCTGCACCAACAACCCAATCAAATAGATTTAATTTATAAAACTTGGCAATCAGATTGGTTAGATAGCTTGGGTTCAAAACCAATTGATTTTGTCGCTACCATGATTAATCAAGTTCCAGATAATCTTTATGGTATTCATTTAGGCCGTGATGAACCTGCTTTGTTGCTGCACAAAGATCATCCTTTATTACAAAAAAGTGATCTCAGTCTAGAGCAGCTGCTAGCGTATCCGTTTGTTAGTATTACCATTGGTGGCGATAAGGATAGTTTCTTTGATATAGAGCTAAGTCGCTTGCATAAACAAAGGCGCATTGCGTTTGAAGTGCCTTTTTATACGTCCGCTTTTAAGGTGATCGCGAGTACGGATATGTTGTTGGTCGCACCTAAGCACATAGCGTTAAAAGCAAGTGAAATCTATGATTTAACTCATGTAAGTTTGCCAATGGATAATATCCCTGAACATAATTATTACGTGCTCTGGCACAGTATCCATCAACATGACAGCGCTCATAGATGGCTTCGGGAAATTATCGCTGATCAAATATGTCGTTCTATTTACTCACCTAGAGGCATAACGTAATTCTATCTTATTGATTTCTCAATAAGTCATTCTATCTGCATTCATACAGAGCGGATCATTGGTCTTGCCTCTCCATTACGCTAAGCCTTTATCTGAGCTCGGCAATCCTGAACTCGGAAATCAAGTTATTGGAATGAAAAAAACTATCAATAGCGAGGTTGACCAACAGCTTGATGTCTAAAAACTTTAAGAAGGCTGCGCATATGAATTTTCTGCACAGAACTTGTGAGCATGAATCATTTCTCAGATGGCCTGCACAGTCTTACTCTTACTATTCTTCTTCATCAGGTATGAGTGTCTGACCTTTTGATATGACAGTGACTACGCCTACCAGCATTGCAACAAGATTATAGGAAACAACATGACTATAGAAATGCAAAGTATCGGAATTTTAGAAAAAGCGATGCATAAATTAGCCGAGGGCTACACAGATCTGCCTGAGTTTCAGACGGAATACGATCAACAACGTGCAGAAGACGTTTTGTTATTAGCAGCAGAAAGAATGTGGGATAACTATCCTTATCCACATCCACTTTATGCAGGACAAATGCTGAAGCCTCCTCATCCTGTTGCGCGCATGGCTTACATGATGGCCATGTGGATCAATCCAAATAATCATGCTTTGGATGGAGGTAAAGCCAGTTCAGCCATGGAAAAAGAAGCGGTTGCTGGAATTGCTAAAATGTTCGGTTGGCAAGAGCATTTAGGACACCTCACAGGTGGTGGAACACTTGCGAATTTAGAGGCTTTATGGATTGCTAATCAGGTGCATCCGGGTAAGAAAATTGTTGCTTCACAACAGGCGCACTACACCCATAACCGTATTTGTGGTGTGCTACAAATTCCTTTCGAATCGGTCGCGGTAGATGACAACGCACGTATGGATGTTGCGGCCCTAGAAGAAAAACTAAAGCTGGGGGATATTGGTACGGTTGTAGTGACGCTAGGTACCACGGCAGTGGGTTCGGTTGATCCGCTACCAGAAATACTGGCATTGCAAGATAAGTATGACTTTAGAATACATATCGATTCGGCTTACGGCGGTTATTACAAGTTGGTCGATACCTTGCCGTCTAACGTTTGTGATGCGTTTGCGTTAACACATCGCGTTGACTCCATCGTCATTGATCCCCATAAACATGGCTTACAGCCTTATGGTTGTGGTTGTGTCGTATTTAAAGACCCAGAGGTAGGGCGCTTTTATAAGCATGACTCACCTTATACTTACTTTAGTTCAGAAGAACTGCATTTAGGTGAAATCAGTCTTGAATGTTCTCGTGCAGGTGCTTCGGCTGTAGCATTATGGACAACCATGCAAATGTTTCCACTGCAGGCGAGTGGCGAGTTTGCTAATGGTTTAGTGAGTTGCCGTCGCGCGGCGGAAGCGTTTTTTTCTCGCTTAGCACGGGATGATCGCTTCATTACGCCACTTGTACCAGATATGGATATTGTGATGTGGGCACCAAAAGCGATGAGTACGAGTGAAATATCGCGCTTATCTGATCAGACATTTCATGCCGCAGAAAAACAGCACTTGTATTTGGCTACTTTCAGTTTTCCTTCTCATTTGATACAAAAAGCGTACCCAGAGGTGGTGGTTGATAGTGAATATACTACGTGCCTACGTTCTTCTTTGATGAAGCCTGAGCATTTGGATTGGTTAGATCGAATTTGGCATATTCTAGATAAAGTTCAGAACGAACTATAACCTGTAAAATAGGTTTAAATGGCATGCAGGAAGGTTATGTTCGAGAGTATAACCGCCTGTATGCCAATCGGTAGGCGCCTTTCAGTTTGCGCTTTACTCTGCCAGCGGCTATGCAGTTGCAATCTATTCAATTGATGTGTCTACTTGGCGGGAATGGAGGGTTGTTCGTCCTTAATCAGATAAACCGAACTAACTCAGACTTGCGATTGATTCTTAGCTTTTTGAATGCTCTTTTTTTATAAGTGATGACTGTTGATTCGGACAACTCAAGATGATTACCGATTGATTTTGCTGTATGGCCTTGAAGTATCATATTGCAGATTTGAGATTCGCGTTCAGAAAGGCCGGATGCCAGTAGAGATTTAATCGTTCCGCGTTGTTTGCGTTCATCTCGAAAATGTTTTAACAACAATGAACCTATTAGGGAAGATATCGATTTCAGCGAGTCAAGTTGTTCTTCTGCAAAGCTATGTTCTATTTTGCTGTAAAAGTTGATGTAAAAGATATGTTGGCTTTTTCGGTCCATCACTACAAATGAAAACTTAGTATCGAAGTTAGGAACATTAAAAAATCGCTGCCGATAAACGGGAGGAAGCTTTCTTTTCTCGAGTAGACGGCACGATGCCACGTCCATTTGGGAAAGAAGTGACTCTTTTAATTCTTTTAGCATAATGTCATCTAAATAGGCACCGTCCAAATACAGTGAAGCCAGCTCTACCCCCAGGTCAGGGTGTTCTATATTGTGTGCTAGGCGGCAGGTTGCATAATCGCCATTGGGGGAAAACTCAAACACCATGTATTGATCGACGTGAACAAGGTGTTTCATCATCTGAAAAAATCTAGGGTAAAATTCACCGCTACCAAGCTTGTCTATGCAGCCAGCAATCTGTTGGGATATATCCGGCCAGATATCTCTTGAGTTATGCATATACTCTTTAAACTGCCCAATGTTGTGATTTAAGTTAGTGTCTCTATTAATTCATCATTTAAGAGACACTTCAGAGTATTTATTCTTATTTTAGGAAATCATGAAACCATCAAAAAAATCACTCAATTCATCAAAAGCATTGAGAGGTAATATATTAGCAATATGCTGATCTGGACGTACTACAACCATACAGCCGTTTGAGCGATTGATACCACGTTGCTCAAATATATCGTTACCTTCTTCTGTATGGAACACCTTTTCGTAATCTCTTAGCCCGTATTTTCCTTTTGCTGGCCATAGGAAATTAGGCATATTTTCTATGGATAAATCTTGTTGTTGAAAGACAGCATAGACATCAATGACAGAGTCAATGTCGCTACTGTTTGAGGTGTATTTTCGGACAGGAGAAGATTCAGAGCAATCTAGAAAATCTATAAGCTTGTACGAATCTGCAGTGGTATCCCTTGGACTTTGTTGATTTCCAAAAATGAAAATACGCCAGCGACCATCAGCTTTATTCAGATGTCCTAAATGTTGTCGTCTGCCATCTGCAACTCGAATGGCGGTTGCTGAGTGGAAGCGTTGGCCTATGATAAATCCGGTCGCCAAGTCTTGATGTGTGTGCCCTGTACAGATAAATGAAGCGTCATATTGAATGGAGGTTCCGGCAATAAAACCGTTTTGTCTGGCAATGAATTCTTCAATATCAGCCGTATTGGTCTTGGCTTGTATAGCACCGGACTTAGCAGTAGGTCGAGTTGCCACCAGACTGGACATTTGTTTATCTGCATTAATGAGTTGTTGCGCCACTTTTCGTCTTTCCGAAGAGTATGTTTGTAGCAATTTAGGCTGACTTTTGCCCAATAAAACAGCTGCTAGCTTCCACCCCAAGTTGAAAGTATCTGGTAGTGAGGTATTTAGTCCCCATCCACCTTTTGGACTGTGCGTATGGCAGGCGTCACCTGCAACAAATGCACGAGGAATCAAACCTTCTGAATTATCAGCAGGTGTATCATCAAAGCGATCTGCTACTCGTTGACCAACCTCATAGATAGACCACCAAGCAACCTCTTTAACATCAATTTGATAAGGTGTCATAATGAGTTGTGCTTTTTCAATAATATCTTCAATGGTAAGGTCAAGATGAGATGCTCTTTGATCTTTCTCCAGCAGACCGAGTTCTACATATAGTCTGACTAGATAACCACCTTCACGGGGAACAAGCATTACGGCGCCATTTTCTTTTGATTGGATAAAGCACTTCACTCTGATATCGGGAAAGTCTGTTACTAATAAAATATCCATGACTCCCCATGCTTTGTTGGCTGAGTCGCCTTCTAGCATTATTGATAGACTTTTACGGACTGCACTTCTAGCACCATCACAACCTACGACATATCGCGCTTGAATAGTCTCGACATTGCTTGATTGTGACATGTCGTTGCGTGCGAATTTTGCCGTAATAGGGTGGGCATTCAAATCTTGAGTAAGATTAGGGTCAACATGCAGCTCAAGTAGCCGACGATTGTAATGGGGAACAAGTTTCGTGATTGAATTTTCCATGCCTTCAAGTAATAAATCTTGCAGACGAGCTTGATTTACAACCCCATGGGAAAATTCGGAGAGCCCAATTCTTGCGTCAGGAACTTTGTGAGTACGTTTTATGTTCTCTGGTTGCTTATCGTCCGGCTCCCAGAAAGCATTTCTATTAAGCTGGTAGGTTTCCTTAACTAGCATTTCGCTACAATTAAATGCTTCCATGATTTCCATTGTGCGACAAGATATACCATCTGCCTGACCAAATAATAAGGGGCCGGACTTAAGTTCAACGATACAAGTTGTAATATCAGAAAACTCCGATAGTTGCCTTGCCAAGGCTAGTCCCGCAGGACCACAGCCCACAATTAACACATCGACTTTTTTGGGCAAGTCAACAATAGCTGGTGGAGCAGCAGGTAGTCGTACGGAATCTGGAACTTGATAGTTACCGGGCTTAAAACCATTGAGGTGATATTGCATCATATAATCCTTTTTTCTTATTAGTTGGCTGGTTCGTTTACTGATGAGGTAAAGATTACGTGGATTAGCTAATGGGACATGTCATCTAAAAATGGGGGCTTAGTGAAACTTCATCAATCAGAATAAATAAGTTAACATGTTAATTATATTTTTAATGATGAGAGCGATCTATGAAGATAAAATTGTCCGTTGTTGACCAAATGCCAGTCCACGGTTCCCACAGCAAAAAAGATGCGCCTTTGTTAACGGTTGAATTAGCTAAACATTGTGATGAATGGAATTACCATCGTTATTGGGTTGCAGAACATCATGACAGCGTGCATTTCGCTAATCCTTGCCCTGAGATCTTAGTCGCGCATTTGGCCAGTATTACACAACGTATCAAAGTCGGTAGTGGCGGTGTGATGCTGTCTAACTATAGTCCATTAAAAGTGGCAGAGTGCTTTTCTATGTTGGCGTCACTTTTTCCTGGACGTATTGATCTTGGTGTTGGGCGTGCTCCAGGTGGGTCCGCAATGACATCTGCCGCTTTAGCCTTTCCTAATAAAGCCTCGAACAGTCAGTTTTATGCTGAGCAAGCAGATTTGCTAGAAAGCTTTATTCACGGGACATTTAAAGATAATCATCCTTTTAGCTCGATCCATGTCATGCCAGAAGTACGTGATGTGCCAGATTTATGGATGCTTGGATCAAGTGGTGGTAGTGCTGAGCTGGCTGGGCAGTTGGGTTATCATTTGGCTTTAGCGCGATTTATTGATTCTGAAAATTGCCATCCACGTATCTTTGATGCTCACCAGAAAGCTTGGCTACAGGCAGGGCATGAGCGTCCATTACAACGAATGTTGGCGATTGCCTGTATTTGTGCAGAGACGGAAAATGAAGCGAAGCTTCGAGCAGGAACCGCGGTGTATCGTAAGTTTGCTACTCATATAGGGGAACGGGAAGACTTTTTAACGCCAGCCCAAGTTCGCGATAGATATCATGCGATGCCGGCATCTCATCAAGCTTTGTTTGATCGCATTGAAGCCAGTTATACGATTGGCACACCGGAGCAGTGTTGGGCTGAAATGGAATCTCTGGCTGAGGCATTTAACACTGATGAAATTTCTCTTGTTACCGTGACACATAGCCAAACGGATCGTTTAGATAGTTATCGTTTGTTGGCAAAAAACTTATAGAAAGTGGCATTTCATAATGCGGCAAAATAAAAAACAGGCTGATTCATCAGCCTGTTTGAACTCATAATTACTCTATAAATTAAGGGTTATGCGGCACTTAATTGAGCTTTGTTTACTTTAATTGGCGCCGTTTCTGTTAGGAAGAAAGATAGCAGTAGAGCAATTAATGATCCTGCAGCGGCAATCCACATGACGATTTGAAGGCCATAAGCATCGGCAGCAAAGCCGGCGACTACAGGTGTAATAAATCCACCGAATAGTTCACCTATTCCCATAATCAAACCTAGCGCCGTTGCCACTTGTGTAGCTGGAACGGTTTCAGCCGGAATGGTCGCCATAAACAAAGTAAAACAGCCAAGTCCAGTATAGGTTAGGAAAATTAGCGGAAGCATAGTGCTAGCGTCATCAACAAACAGTAAAACCATTGGGCACAGAGTGGCAATCATGGTGAATAAAATTAACATAGGTTTGCGGCCAAATCGGTCAGATAAAGCGGAAACAATGAATCCCCATACCATCCAAGCAAAGCCAAGGCTACCCATGATGCCTCCCATGACTTCTGGACTGAAACCTTTTACTTGCATTAGATAAGTCGGTGTAAAAGACACTAAGGTGATGAACCAAGAAATGTAGAAACAAGAAATTAAAATACACAGTAGGATATTTTTGTTTTTCAATAAGGTTTTGATGTCTGCTTTGTTGCCAATTGCATGACTACTTTGCAGGTCTTGATGCACATGTTTATTTCGCACAAAAAACATCATTAATGCAGCAATGACCAAGCCAGGAATAATTGTTGCGTAAAATGCACTGCGCCAGCCGTAATCTGTTGCAATCCAGATAAGTATCGGAGGCGCAATAACCGCTCCAATTAATCCTGGAGCAGACGCATTGACCAAGCCCATATTTAAGCCACGGCGTTTTGGTGATGATGCTGCAGCCAATAATGATTGTGAAATGGGGAGTACAGGTCCTTCTGCAACGCCCATTAGTCCACGGAATATTAGTAGGCTAATGAAGCTGGTTACCATGCCTGACATTGCAGAACAAAGAGTAAAAGCAATAACAGACAGTACTAAAATGTATTTTTTTGATTCCTTGCGGTCTGCATAGGCACCTAATGTCATACCAGATATGGCCCACATTAAAGAGAGAGCGGAAGATAGCATTCCTAAATGGCTATTGTTTAAGCCCAAATCCTTTGCGATAAAAGGAAACAAAAAAGACAGCGCTAAGCGGTCAAAAAAGACAAAGCCAAACCCTATAAAGAGAATGACGAGTAGGCGATTTTCATAAGAGTTTATTTTCATTATTAGATCTCTCGTTCGTTATTGTTATTAGTCGTTGAGAATAAATTCAGCACAACGCTCTGCGATCATGATGGTCGGAGCATTGGTATTACCTGACACAATGGTAGGCATAATAGAGGCATCGCAGATGCGCACACCTTTTACTCCATTAACACGGAGCTTAGTGTCGACAACGGCTTGTTCATCAGAGCCCATTCGGCAAGTGCCAACCGGGTGGTAAACGGTCTTAGCGTGGCTGCGGATATGCGCTTCGATTTCAGCGTCTGAAATATCTTCTTTTGCGGATGGGCGAAGTTCTTCGCTGATCAGTTCAGCCATGGCAGGCGCTCGTATAATCTTGCGGGCCAGTTTGACGCCACGGATAAGCGTATCTACGTCATCACGGTGTGATAACGCACCGCTTTCGAAAATCATCGAGTCTGTTGGATCGGCGCTGCGTAGGCGAGCGAATCCTCGGGATTTAGGTCGTAAGAAACAAGGGTTGATGGAAATGCCGTGACCTTCAATAGGCTCGCGGTCTACGTCACCAACTAAAGTAGGTAGTACATGGAATTGAATGTCAGGGCGACCACAATTGCTGGTATCAACAAAGCCACCTGATTCAACAACGTTAGAAGTCAATAAACCCGTTTTAAAACAAGTCCACTGGAAACCATAAGACAGTGCTTTGAGGCCTTTATCACTGCCTAGTAAGCTTATTGGCTGTTTAGCACGACCATAGATACTGACTTCTAGATGATCTTGATAGTTTTCGCCCACTTCTGGAGAATCGTAAAGCGTTGATATGCCGTGTTTGGATAATTGCTCCTTTGGACCAATACCAGACAGCATTAGAATTTTGGGGGTTGATAATGCCCCAGCGGTTAAGATGATTTCTTTCTTCACAGAGAGTATTTCTATCTTGCCCGACTCATTACGCAACTCAATACCTGTCGCATTGTTATTACCATCAAAGATAATTTTGTTAACGTAACATCCTGTTCGGATTTCTAGATTTGGTGCATTCTCTACTTCTTTGAGATAGGTTGCAGCGGTACTACCACGACGACCATCAAAAGTAGTTGTGTGATAGAAGCCAATGCCATCTTGTTTGTCGCCATTGAAGTCATCGTTATAAGGGATGCCAGTTTGTTGCGCGGCTTTTAAAAAAGCTTGGCTGAGGGGGTGGCGAAAACGAGTGTCGCTGACACGCAGAGGGCCATTTGTACCGTGGAATGGTTCGCTTAGACGCATATGGTTTTCTGAGCGTTTAAAAGCAGTTAATACGTTGTCCCATCCCCAACCATCGCAGCCATTGCGTTCCCATTCATCGTAATCTTCTTTCTGGCCACGGATGTAAAGCATTGCATTGATTGAGCTACCGCCACCGAGGGTCCGACCTTGCGGCACGTAGGTTTTTCGGCCGCCAGCGTCTGGTTGAGGTTCGCTTTCATAAATTACAGATCGCTTCGACCCAATAACACGAATGAAAGTGGCTGGCATTTGAACGAATATAGAATCGTCTTTTGGACCATCTTCCAGTAAAACTACTTGAAAACCTGCTTTTACAAGTCTATGTGTCACAGTGCAACCTGATGAGCCACCGCCCACCACGATGAAATCAATGGACTTCATGAGTAAACCTCTCGATCTTATTATTGTGTTTGGGTGTTTATATGGATGAGCATAGAGGTTTATTGAGAGGGAAAATTGACTTGATCGGACTGGCAGTTTTACTCTGCCGGACATTTTGAAAAGAGATCATAACTTCGAATATAGTTAACATGTTTACTAATTATTTGGCGAGGGGTATGATCAAACTTAGATCGTTTAGATATTCATCCTTAAAAAAACAAAAACTATATTGAGGGATTTATGTCATTTTCAGGACAAGTTCGAGTATCAACTCGAGATATAGACCTTATGTCTCGACGGCATTATTGGGAAGAGGCGGTTAATCAGTATGTGATTCATATTGATTGTCCAATCGCCTCGGATTCACCGTTAGAGGCGGAACTTCGACATTCTCACGGCGATATTATTAGCGTGAATCATATAGAGGCGAATAGGCACTCTGTGCAGCGTAGCCGTATTGATATTGATGAAGACGGTCGTGATGGTTTTTTTATTTGTCTAATGACAAAGGGAAATGGTTATTCATATCAAGGTATGGATTGCGCGAGTCATATGCCAGGAGACATGGTCATTTATGACACCGCTAAACCCTATGGACATGGCTTTCCTAATAATATGGGAATGTATGTTTTAGATGTTCCTCGATCCATTGCCGAAAGAGAGTTAGGGGTTGTTGATAACCTCATTAAAATAGACCGTAATTTGCAATGTGGTACTTCATCAACGAGTGCGATTTTTAAATTATTAGAGAGTAGTATCGATAGTCATCATACTTTTCAGCTAAAAGCAGAAGAGGTGATACACCATATTCAGGTACTGTCTGGATTACATGGCGCAAAATTTAATCAAAAAAATCGGAATTTATTATTTTTTAAATGTAAGGCGTTCATTGAACAGCATTTAACGTCAGCAGATTTAAATGCAGAAATGATAAGTAGTCATTTATTTGTGTCGTGCCGCCAAATAGCCAGAGCATTTGAAGCACATGGTATGACTATGAGCCGATATGTTTGGCAATCAAGATTGAATAAAAGTCGTGAAGATATTCTAAATTTAGATAATTTGAGTATTACGGATATCGCTTATAAGTGGGGATTCAGTCACTCTTCGCATTTTAGTCGTGCTTATAAACAGTATTTTAATGAGTCGCCTCAAGCAACCAGAAAACAAAAAAGGCAGAACCTTGTGTAAGAGCTGCCTATTATTGAGCTTGTTTAGCTTTCTAATGCAATAATATCGCTCAATAGTCGGCTCAGTTCTTTAAGCTTATCTTCACCTAGCTTTTCGATGATTCGTTGGTATGCAGCATCCACTTCTGGGCGGAATTCTTTAACAATTTTATTGGCTTTTGGTGTTAATGAAAGCAGGGAAATACGCTGATCTGTAGGCGATTTTTTGCGTATCAAGAAGCCGTCTTCTTCAAAACGCGTAATAATGCGCGTCAAACTTGGGCTAAGAATGCAACATAGATGAGCCAGTTGTTTAGCCTCTAATTCTTTATGATCATTTAAAACGCGTAAGACTCGCCATTGCTGTTCTGTAAAGCCTGCTTTTTGTAGTACAGGCCTAAAAAAAGTCATTGATGATTCACGGGCTCTTAATAATTGCAGTGTCAGGGAGTCTTCTAGTCTTTTCATGTAATCTCGATAATTCCTTAAAGTATGATTTTGATAATATCAAATACGCCTTCTAAAGAAATATTAGCGTATAGGCCTGTTGTTATCTTTTGCTAGGATGGTTCTGTGAGTGATATTTGCTAAAAGTGTACAGGCTAAGATGGCAAAGGCAATCATATGGAGGCGTAGCTCAATTATTAAAGGAACGGCTTGAGTAAAGATCCCGCCGAAACTGAACAGAAGAAAGCCAAGCAGCCCTACAGCGGTATCTGCTAATTCATCCGCAGTGCCTATCGCAGCACTTTATAGAGTAAAGAATGTGACTCATAGGTACAATTAACAACTTAACTTGTTAAATAAAAGGCTATTATACATACATAAAAAAATCCCACGAGGGGATTTTTTATGCTTTTATCGAAAATGCCAATGAATAGCAGTTATTCTTGCTATCTAAGAGCTAAGTCAGTTGAGTCAATAACTGATGTAGCTGTTGCTTGAAGTTGGTCAGCTCTTCTTCTTTTAAATTAGAAAAGATATCTTCCTGCTGCTGGTCTGATATTGCCCATAAACGTTCCGCCATGTCATGGCCTTTTTCTGTTAGGGCTAGATCGTTATTAATTAACCCAAAACTTTTCAGACTTTCGACACCGCTTACTACATCAACAGATGGGATGGTCACTAGATTGGCTAAATCTTCAATGGTTATTCCAGTCGTGTCACTTAATACAAGCAATAAGCGAGCTTCACTGGTGCTAAGGCCAGTTGAAGACTGTTTTGGTAAATAGTTCTCTTGAACTTTTTGCAGAACTTTATGCATAAGGTAAATGGCGCTGTCATGTAAGCGAGCAAGCGTTTTGTCCGATGCAACGTTTTGAGCAGGTGTTTTTGCGCCAGTAAAAGGGATCGCACCTGCATAGCTGCCTTGCACATAAAGCAAAGGTGAGCGGCCATAGTTTGCAAACTCAACGACTTTACCAATCATGATCCAGTGGTCGCCACCATCAACGATTTGATATTTTTCACATTGGAAATTGGCTGCGGTATTGGTGAGTAGAGGCGCGCCACCGACACCCGACAGTGTCTCAATATTGGCAAATTTATCGTCGCTTGGCTTCGCGAAATTGTTGGATAAATCAATTTGATCCGCCGCTAAAATATTGACAGCAAAATGGTCTGAATTTTCAAATACGGTATAACTGCTTGATGTTTTAACAATGCTCCACAGTACAAGTGGCGGATCAAGAGACACGGAGTTAAAGCTATTAGCCGTTACGCCAACTTGTGTTCCATCAGAGGACTTTGCGGTAATAACAGTAACACCTGTCGCAAAGTTGCCAAGGCAACGGCGGAATTCTTTAGGGTCGAAGTTCATAGTATTCTCTCTTATTCTTATGTGTATTCTGTTCTAGCCATGAATCGTCATGGTTAGACACTTGTATCTAGATATTGGTATCGCTTTTATTAAAGTAGAGATGGGTCTGGTTCTAAGCCCATTAATTCGCGTCCAAATATTTGTGCGCAAACGTCGTAATCTGTGTAAGCGTGAGCGCCTGTGACATGGCTATCACGGAATAAGCGTTGCGCTTCTTTATCCAAATACCAGTGGCTTGCTCCCATGCTACTGAATAAACGATCTACCGCATCAATACACATTTTCACCACATAAGCTTGATTGGTTCGCCATTCGGCCAACTTTGCTTGATCAGGATAGCGATGAGCTTCGGCGTATTCCGCGTGTTCATCCCACGTTTTCTCTAGAAAAGCTCGAGCCGCCATTACTTGATGAGTTGATTCTGCAATACGTAATAACGCTGGTGTGGCAGTACCAACTTTGGCTCCGGTATAGGCACGAATTCGACCTTGAGTCGCTTCTTTAAATACTGCCAACATACGCTCTGCTATGCCTAAGCTGATAGCAGAGAAACCTGAAGCAAAGTAAGGGCGGTAGGGAGCGTAAAAAATTTTACTGTCTGGGTATAAGCCAAAGCCGCCAGATTTACCTTCCATCATATCTTTGGCTTTTTGAATTCTGTGCTCTGGTACAAATTTGTCACGAATCACTAGGGTCTTCGTGCCGCTGCCTTTCATTGCGGCGGCATGCCAGTCGTCATCGATGCTGTAATCCGTCGCAGGAATCAGTGCAAAACAATGGTCCTTTTTGCCTTCTTTATTTTCTCTTAGAAAACCACAAAGTGCCCATTGGGCATGATCACAGCCGCTGCTCCAGCGCATATCCCCCGTAAAAATGACACCGCCATCGGTTTCTTGATATTTACCGAAAGGGGCAATACTGCTGCTGGCCAACATATCCGGATTGTCTTGCCAAACATCGTCCTGTGCTTGTTTAGGGAATAAAGCGATTTGATGGCTGTGAGTACAAAGTAAACTAAATGCCCAAGCGGTACTTGCGCAGGCTCCAGCTAGTGCCGCGATACAGTCACCGAATTCAGGTAGAGAGTTTTCGTAACCGCCATAGGCTTTTGGTAGAAAGGCTTTGTGTAATCCCACTTTTTTAAGCAGTTCAATATTTTCAGTAGGTACTTTTCTAAGATCTTCCGCTTTGTCTGCATTTTTAGCGATTTCAGGAAGTACTTTTTTTAGCTCTTCTAATAATGGGTTTTGACGTTTCATGTGTTCTGTCCTCTTATTTTTTTTGTATCTAGTCCACACAGTATTGGTATTTGGTGATCTTTAATGAATGTGTTTTTCAGGCAAACCTTAGGACTTTTCTAGAAATTATTAAAAGGATTGATATTTGAATGATTTTAAAAAAGCACATTAAGCAATAAAAAATGCTTGAAATTAGTTAACATGTTCACTAATTTAGTGGCTAATAAAAGGATCGTCGAAAAGGGTAAATCGTAAATTTTAGGTATGAGATGCGTTACATAGACGGTTCGTAGGGATAGAAAAATATCCCTATAGGGACATAGAACGAGTCTATTTGAGAGTGTAATTTTGATCTGTATTATTCAAAAGGAGCTATAATAATGAAAAAACAAATATCTCATACCTTGAAAGTCCTAGCGGCTTCTACCTTACTAGTTACTACGTTTGCAAGTACCGCTTCAATCGCATCTGACTACCCAAATCGTCCGGTTAAATTCATCGTCCCATGGCCTCCTGGTGATCTGGAAGATGTTTTGACTCGCGTTATTGCTGAAGAAATGTCAAAAGAAACCGGCGTACCTGCCACTGTAGTGAATAAACCTGGCGGTGGTGGCGTATTAGGAGCAACAACGGTTGCGCAATCTCGCCCTGATGGCAGTGTGATTGGTTCATTTGTTGTGGATTTGGTAACAAGTCAGGTGGTTGGTGGTAATGCGCCATATGCAGAGGATGCCTTTGTTCCGGTCGGGATTTTTCTCGATTATCCATTTGTATTGGCCGTTAAATCTGATGCGCCATACAACACACTCCCAGAGTTAGCTGAATACGCTAAAACTCACGATGTTTCTCTAGGTCACTTTGGTTATCAAGCAACACCAACGGCAATTACTTTTCAAGCTGCGAAAAAATTAGGTTTTAAATTCGCCTCCGATTCTGCCTTTGATGCTTTAGATTGTTCTGTTTTAGCCAATGGCGATGCTGAAGTTATCAATACGACTACTCAACAAATTCTTCCTTGTTTAGATTCAAAAGATGCGAAATTGTTAACGTCTTTCACTTACAAACGTTTGGTAACAAATCCCGATGTACCAACATTGAACGAAGAAACAGGCATTTCCCAAACGCTTTGGAATGGCTTGTTTGTTAAAAAAGGGACACCTCAAGCTGTTATCGACAAAATTGCTTCTATTGCAGAGCAAGCACTACAGGCACCTGAAGTGTTGAAACTGCAAGAGACAACAGGTGCAGGAGTGTATTGGACAAATTCACAAGACGCACAAAAATTGGTTGAGCTTGATTTCGAGAACGCTAAAAAACTAATGAAAGAAGTTAAATAATCATTCTTTTTGGCGAATCGTATAGCTCAAAATAAAAATAAATGGTGGAAACATGGCTTTAGACATTATTAATCCAGCGACTAAGAAAACCTATAAAACGATTCAAGTTTCAATTCTAGATGATGTAAATAACGCTGTTGAAAGGGCTAAGGTGGCTTTTAAAGAGTGGAGTGAAAAATCTCATGAAGAGCGCTCAGCGGCTTTACATAATGTGGCTAATGCCATAGAAAAGGCTGGTCCAGAATTGGCTGAAATCGTTACTGCTGAACAGGGGAAACCCCTGTTTCTTGCTCAGTTTGAAGTGGGCGGGGCGGTGGGTTGGACCCACTACAATGCCGATTTGAAACTGGAGCCAGAGGTTCTTGAAGATAGCGCAGAGCGTCGTGTTGAAGTGCATCGTATGCCAGTGGGTGTCGTTGCTTCAATCACACCTTGGAACTGGCCTTTAATGATTGCCATTTGGCACATTATGCCAGCGCTTCGTGCTGGTAACAGTGTCGTGATCAAACCTTCTTCTTTAACACCAATTAATACACTTCGTTTGGTCGATATTATTAATGAACATACGGTACCGAATTTGGTGCAAGCGGTTATCGGTGAAAGAGAAGTAGGTGAGCCATTGGTGTCACACCCTGATGTTAAGAAAGTTGTCTTTACTGGCTCAACACCTGTTGGTAAGCATATTGCTTCTCTGGTAGCTGGTGATCTTAAAAAAGTGACTTTGGAATTGGGTGGTAATGACGCTGGGATCGTTTTGGAAAATGCCAATATTGACAAAATTGCCGAAAAGATTTTTATGACGTCTTTTGTCAATATGGGTCAAACCTGTGCCTGTTTGAAACGTCTCTATGTCCACCGTTCTAAATATGAAGCGCTATGCGATGCTCTTG
This sequence comes from Marinomonas polaris DSM 16579, assembly GCF_900129155.1. GTDB lineage: Bacteria > Pseudomonadota > Gammaproteobacteria > Pseudomonadales > Marinomonadaceae > Marinomonas > Marinomonas polaris. The sequence goes on along the minus strand of NZ_FQVF01000003.1, from coordinate 311,437 downwards.
TGAAAATAGCAGCTGCGCAGGTCGTTGGTAATGGAATGCAAGAGGGCGTGACATTCGGTCCAGTACAAAACGTGAATCAGTATGAAAAAGTAAAAGCGATGATTACTGATGCTCGCGAATCTGGTGCGGAAGTGATTGCTGCAGATTTACCGTCTGGTTTAGATGGTTACTTTATTGCTCCAACTATTATCAAAAACCCACAGCATAATATTGATGTTGTTTGTCATGAACAATTTGGTCCGGTGCTTCCTGTTATTCCTTACGATGATCTTAACGATGTCATGTCAAAAGCCATTCATGAAGAATTTGCTTTAGGCGGTTCTGTTTGGGGCGAGCCTTGTGCTGAGCTTGATTGGGTTGTCGATCAACTTGATTCAGGAACAGTATGGGTTAATAACCATGCAGAAGTGCTACCTCACGTGCCATTTGGAGGCAATAAGTCTTCTGGATTAGGCGTTGAGTTTGGTATGGAAGGCTTGTTAGAGAACACTGTTCGTAAGGTTATTAACCGCGCGAAGTAAGTTCTAATACTGAAATACAGTCATCTCATAGATGGCTGTATTTTTGGAGTCCATAAATGCGAAATATTTTATACGCGTCTGATTTAGAGCAGGGTAGTCGAGTCGTATTACGAGCTGCTTTAGAGCAGGCTGCTATGTCCAATGGAAAGATCTTTTTCCTACATGTTTCTGATCAGTTTCATCGTGGTAATGATGACTCTTTCGTAGGCTTTAAATTAAAGAAGGCACACGATGCGCACTTAGAGTCATTGAAAGAGGAACTGAGAACTTACATGAAACAACGAATCCACAATTTCGTTGCTGAAGAATTAAATGATGCTGAGTTTAACGAAGACAGCATTGAAGTGGTTGTTCGTTTTGGTGACCCAGCCAAGAAAATTGTTGATACAGTTAAAGATGTTGAAGCCAGTATGGTGGTGATGGGTGACCGCCGTGTTAATGCTCTGTCACGAATGTTTTTAGGCTCAACAGCGCAAAAAGTCATTCACAATATCACAGTTCCTGTTTTGATCGTGCCCATTTCTAATACTGTTGCGAGCAGCAAAGCGGGGGATAAAAATGGAATATGAAAACCGTAAGTCCAAGCTGTTTTTCTTAGTAATGACCCTCGTTAGTTGCTATTTAATGTTCTCCTATCAAAGCCATACCGTAGACATTAAGCGAGACCACGGTTGGTTTACTCAGCCTTATGTTGCGCCTTTGTTTGGATTGGGCTTATTGGCGTTCTTTTCTTTTATCAAACTCATGTTGGTAATTAGGCCAATAGAGGGAGAAAAGGGCTTGTTAGATAGTTTCGTGGATAGCTTAAGTGACTATCGCATGGTGGCTATTACAGCTGCTCTATTTTTTGCGTATGTCAATATCATTACGATAGTAGGTTTTACCATATCCACGACGCTATTTGTCTTATCTATTGTCTGGTTAAGTCGTTTATTGTCGCCACTCTGGGTGTTGAATACCCTCGTTGCGGTCGCACTCATTATTCTGATCTTTAGGGTCGGGGTGAATATCTGGATTCCAGATGTGGTCTTGTATGAAAAGCTATTTAGCGATCAACCCCTTTGGTTCATGAACAAATATTTTTAGAGATTTTGTATGGATTTAATTGCATTAGGTATCCACGAAGTATTTGGTAACGGTGTCATTTGGGCCGTTATAATAGGTGCTCTTATTGGTGTCACGATCGGTTCCATTCCGGGGCTGGAACCTGCTGGTGTTATGGCCATCTTGTTGCCTTTGACCTTCACAATGGAGCCACTTTTTGGTGTGACTTTATTACTAGGTGTCTATGGTGGTGCTTGGTATGGTGGCGCTATTCCAGCCATTTTAATGAATACTCCCGGAACCCCAGTGGCGGTACTCACGACTTATGATGGCTACCCCATGGCGCAAAAAGGACAAGGGAAAAAGGCATTGTCGATCGCTTATACCTCTTCGTTTTTTGGCGGTATGGTCAGTGTGCTCTCTTTAGTGTTTTTTGCGCCAACCTTGTCTCAGGTGGCGACCTTATTTGGCAGCGCTGAATTCGCTATGTTGGCACTACTTGGGATGGTTTTTGTGGTGCTTGCCCATAATAAGTATGCTCTCGAAGCTGCAGCCATGATTGGCTTAGGGATGTTTTTAGGTTCGATTGGGATTGATCGGTCTTTTAACTCTCAAGTTTATACCTTTGATCAATCCTGGTTGTTAGCTGGTGTGCCATTAGTGCCTGCTGTTATTGGCCTTTTTGCCATGTCTCAAGCCTATGTGCTGATTTCTACGAAAAGCGGTGACTCTTTCAAAACCAAGTTAGAAGGCTCTGGCCGTTTTGACGGTATTACAGTGCTATTGCGTAATAAGGTAACGGCAATTCGCTCAGCTTTATTAGGCGTTGTAATGGGGTTGTTACCTGGGGTTGGTGAATTCGGCTCACAATTCTTTTCTTATACCTTGGCACAGAAGTTTTCTAAAAATCCAGAAGAGTTTGGTAAAGGTGCAGAGGCCGGCATAGTGGCGTCAGAAACTTCAAACAACGCGGTAACCGCTTCGGTATTAGTGCCTTTGCTCGCATTTGGTATTCCTGCTGATGCCTTGATGGCGATGTTGTTGTCTGTATTTATGGTTCATAACTATACGCCGGGGCCACGACTGTTTACTGAACATCCTGAGTTTATCTCTGGTTTGTATGTTGCTCTGTTCGTGATGAATATCTTTATTTTCTTGTATCTGACTTTTGCGACTAGATTTATCGTTAATATCACGCGAATTCGTGGTCGTTTTATTGGTGCATTGATTTTTGTTCTCGGATTCTTGGGTGCTTATAGTCAGAATTACCAATTTAGTGATGCCTTCATTGCGCTAGGTTTCTCTGTGATTGGCTACGTTATGAAACGAAATAATGTTCCTGCTGTGCCTATTATTTTAGGTTTGGTGCTAGGGCCAGTATTTCTAAACCGTATGCGTCAAGCATTGGGTGTTTCTAACGGGGAGTTTGGTATTTTTATCGAGCGTCCTATCGCATTGACCCTGCTTACCGTAACTATCTTATCCATCCTTGTGTTTATTTTTAGCAAAATGAGAGAAAAGCACCGCGTAGCTTGATTTAGACATAATAGAAGGGCCTCATTAGAGGCCCTTCTATTCACACGCCACATCTTGCTTTATTTGAATTCGCTGGAATGTTGCTTAATGAAATGCTTAGTCATGAGTACGCTGATGTGCAATTTTTCATTGATAATATGAACAATATAATTAGAGAGATTGAAGCCGATTTTGTGGCTCTGTAAAAATACCTTCTAAATTTCATTTATTGTTTTGAAAGCTAAATGACTTTATTTATGCGTGTGCTCAGATAGAGAATTGAGCAAAGAGTGCCGCAGCATGCCATCATGATTAAGAGGCTTGCTGGAGTGCCATCAAACAGTAAACTCGCCATATAACTGATGAAGCTCCCCATTGCAAATTGAGTTGCCACTAGTAAACCTGAAACCGTGCCTGCTTTTTCTGGTAGTTGTGCAAATAACGTCGCTAAGCTATTGGCACCAATTGCACCAGTAACGCTGATGTAAAGCATTGTGGCTACGACAAATAAGGCGAGTGGCGTTTTATTGAAGCCAATCATTCCCCAAATGATTAACGTCGCAGCAAAGGAAATAACGACAGCCGTACTTAATGCGGCACTTACGCTATAGCGTTTGCTTAAATACGAGTTGAGTAAAGTTGCGATAATAATGGCGAAAATATTCGCAGAAAATAGAACCGCATAATAGGTTTCTGAAAGCTGAAAGTGCTCGATATAGACAAATGCTGATGTCGCTATAAAGGCAAACATGCCGGCAAATGAAAAAGCATTTGTTAACACATATTGGATCAGCAACGGCGCCCGTAAACATTCAATATAGTTTTTACAGTAATGGCTAGCACTAGGCTTTGCGACCATATTTTGTTTTACGTCTGGCAATAACAGAGCACTACCAATAAAAGCCACCATTGAAAATAGTGCTAAGAAGTAAAAGATCCAGCGCCATTCAAAATAGCTAACAATATAAGCGCCTAATATTGGAGATATCAGCATAACCATCATTGATATGATGTGCATGTGTGACAGGATATTGGCAGCTCTTTTTAGTTCATACAAATCACGAACTAAGGCTCTACCAAGAACAGCTGCTGCAGCGCCACCTAATGACTGTAGGAAACGAAACAGAATTAAATTTTCGCCAGTCGATGCCATTGCGCAACCAATGCTGCTAAAAAAATAAAAACCAATACCAATTAACAGTAAACGCTTCCTACCTAACATATCGGATAGAGGGCCGAAAATGAGCATTCCTATTGCCATTCCAAGCAAAAAAACAGTAATCGTTGTTTGTATCAGCTGATCCGAGGTGCCCAAATTATTGGCTATGGTAGGCAAACTTGGCAAATACATATCGATAGAAAGTGGTCCAAAAGCGACCAAATACCCAAGCAAGGGGATGGTTAATTTGCTCAAAGCAGAGGACATGGAGGCTCCTGATTTAAAAATATTGTGGCGTTTATTTTTTGTAATTTTTTAGTTAATTAGCTAAGGCTGTTTATGGCGGTTGTTGCACAATCAATGTCCTGTTGCTCACTGCCACCAGAGACACCTATTGCCCCAACAACAGAGCCTTGATGCGAAATAGGAATCCCACCACCTAGAAAGGTAAAGTCAGGTTCACTCTGTAAGGCGAGTAAGGTGTTATTTCTTTCTGCGAGTCTTGTTTGCCATTCTTTGGTCGGTATGCCAAATGACACGGCAGTAAAGGCTTTTTTATGGGAAATGGCTTGAGATAAAAGTGGTGCGTTGTTCATTGCCACGCTGGCTAGGCTGCGACCTGAAGAGCAGACAATAGTTATACAAATATTGATACCAAGCTGTTCTGCTTGATCAATAGCAACACGACAAAGATGCAGTGCTGTCTGTGTGGTTAAATCCTGTCTGGTAATCGTGTTAATGAGCATTTATCAGCCTATATGGGAATATTGCATTTGCCAGTTTTATACCGGAGCTTGGGAAGTAATCGATAATGATTTTCTCTTTAATTACACTGAATGGCATAACTTCTGGGCACTGTTTTTTTTATAAAGATAACTTATAGTAATTTGATTAACATGTTAAGTTTTTTTTAAATGTTTCACCGCCTGTTTTTATGAGACATTTTAAAGTAATAAATTTTAACGTTTTATTTATAGAGTAGCCTTCGTGGGCTATTCATCTGCTCTGTGGTGTTTGCGAAAATCCGAAGGGCTCATTCCGGTATTTTTAAAAAAGAATCGAGAGAAATAGGACGGATCGATATAGCCTAATGTGTAAGCTATTTCAGTGAGATTTTTATTGGTATGAGATAGCAAACGTTTAGCTTCGAGTAAAATTCGTCCATTTATCATTTTCTTTGGGCTTAGCTTGGTTATCTTGTTACACAAATAGTTTAATCTGCTTTCATTGATGTGTAAGGATTCACAATAAAATTGAATTTGTTTTTCGGTTAAAAAATGACGTTCTAGTAGGGTGCTAAACTCTCTAAAACAGAGAATTTCCGTCTGATTGTGTTGTTTTTTAGGTTGCTCAGCACCGGAGAGTCTTAGCATGTTGATCAGAATGAGTTTAACAATGGCTTCAATACTGTCTCGTTGATAAAGTGCGGATTGGTTCCATTCTAGCTTGAGTATTTTAAATAGGTTTAATAGTTGTTCCCAGTGTTGCTGGTTTGGCTTGGTATCTTTTTGCTGATCTATATGAAATGGCATAAGCAACGAGTTGTGATTGCTGTACGCATTTAACTCAGCCATGATTTTTTGTAAATGGGTGTTGTGAATGGTAATGACATAACCCGGTGCCGTTGGTTCGGTGAGAAAAGCGTGCGGCGTGGCTGGAGGTGTATAGAAGGCTGCACAGTTTTCGGTTTCATAAACATTTTGGTCAATATTAAATAGTGTTTTACCAGATAAAATAAGGTGGATTTGGCAATATTCAGCATGCAGATGCATAGGCATATCACGACCAAAAAAGTCAGCCATCTTACCAAGTACATCAAAATGGATAGTGGCGTCCTTGTAAGCGACATCGTAATCCTGACCAATAGTAATATTTGGAATCCACTCTTTTTTCATTGAATCGGTTTCTTTTTATTAGTTGTTTTTTTAAGTGCTTTTTGTCGCTAGTTTTCAAGAGTATGACATGGAAACATTGAAAGAGAGAGTTGCTCTGAGTCACGATAAAAAAGCCCAGCACATGAGTAAACATCATGCTGGGCAAAGTAAGGGTGATCAAAGATCAAATCTCTAAACCAGCAGGCAGATATGCAATAGTTTAGATTACAATCAGCACTCAATAGACGGATGCTGTTGTTCCTTCATGGGAATTTTGTTCGGTTTTGAACTCATTCACCAAAGCCTTAGTGCTGTTCATTAGTAAGCCTGTATCGCTGCCTACAGCGACAAATAATGCGCCAAGCGACAAGTAATGTTTCGCTTGTGTTTTGTCTGCCATGAGAATGCCAGGCGCTTTTCCAGCCGCAATGATTTTAGCAATACTTTGCTCAATCACTTTGACGACCTCTGGATGGTTAGGCTGTCCAATGTATCCAAGCGATGCGCTTAGGTCAGCTGGTCCAATAAAGACACCATCAACACCATCTACAGCAAGAATGTTATCCAGTTCTTTGACTGCTTGAAGAGATTCGATTTGAACCAACACACAAATTTCATCATTGGCGGTAGTCAAGTAGTCAGGGGTTCGATTGAACTGAGAAGCACGTGCTAAAGCACTACCAACTCCACGAATTCCCGCTGGTGGATAGCGAGTTGCTTTGACTATTTGAGCCGCTTGCTCTGCGTTGTCGACCATAGGAGCCAATACCGTTTGCACGCCAAGATCAAGTATTTGCTTAAGCGCAACATGATCGGCCCAAGCAGGGCGCACAATTGGGTGGCTAGCAAAAGGCGCGATGGCTTGCAGCTGTCCTACCATGGTTTGCAGGGTGTTTGGTGCGTGTTCACCGTCGATTAATAGCCAATCAAATCCTGCACTCGCAATTAGCTCAGCGGTATAGTTGTTGGCCAAACCTAGCCACAGACCAATTTGTGGCTGACGGTTTTTGAGCGCTAATTTGAAGATGTTTTTAGGCGCAGACATGTCTATCTCCTAAGCAAAATGACAAGATACTGAACCAAGTGGGCCATAGTCCACGTTGAACGTATCGCCTTTGCGGGCAGCTATTGGGCGAGTAAAAGAACCACCAAGAATAATTTGTCCCGGCTCAAGCTCAATATCAAAGGGCGCAAGTTTATTAGCAAGCCATGAAACACCGTTGGCAGGATGGTTTAATACGCCTGCAGCAACACCAGTTTCTTCAATAATGCCGTTGCGTTGCATAATGGCTGATACCCAACGTAAATCCATTTCACTGATTTTTATTGGACGTCCACCTAAAATGATAGCTGCATTGGCCGCGTTGTCTGCGATGGTATCAAAGACTTTGCGGGGACGTTTGCTTTCAGGGTCTATCGATTGGCTGCGGGCGTCAATTAGCTCAAGTGCAGGAATAACGTAATCCGTTGCGTTATAAACATCGAAAATTGTACAGTTTGGCCCTCTCAACGGTTTTTTTAAAACGAACGCCAGTTCGACCTCGATACGCGGAACAATGAACTTGTCTGTTTCGATTTCACAGCCATCGTAGTACAGCATGTCATCAAGCAAGGTGCCGTAATCTGGCTCATCTATTTGTGAACTCATTTGCATCGCTCGTGAGGTTAGGCCAATTTTATGACCAATAACTTTACGGCCTTCATTCAGCTTCATTTGTACCCATTCGCGTTGAATGGCATAGGCATCGTCAATCGTGATATCTGGGTAATCCAGTGAAATTTGACGAATTTGAACACGTTCTTTTTCTGCCTGATTAAGTCTGTTCGCACAAGAAGTAATAATGTCGTTTGAAAGCATATTGCACCCTTAATTATTTAAATTGTTTAGGTATTCTGATTCAGAAATAATGGTGTTTTTGAGGATACCAACGCCTTCTACTTCCGTTATTACCACATCTCCAGGTTTAACATCGGCTAGCCCTTCTGGTGTACCTGTAAAGATCATATCGCCAGGTGTTAACGTCATAATGTCACTTAAATAGGCGATCAAATGAGGGATGTTGAACACCAAATCTTTAGTATTACCTTCTTGCTTTAGCTCACCGTTGATATAGGTGCGTAGCATTAGGTTATGAGGGTCTTTGATATCTTTTGCGTCAATAATGTATGGGCCAATTGGAGTACAAGTATCACGGCTTTTTACGCGTAGGTTAGGGCGGTAATAGTTTTCTAAGTAGTCACGAATGGCGTAGTCATTACCAACGGTATAGCCGCCTACATAGTCCATTGCGTCTTCTTTAGAGACATTTTTTGCTTCTTTGCCGATGACCACAACGAGCTCACATTCATAGTGCATGTAATCAATATTGTCGGGGCGGTAGGTTTTTTGATCGTGACCAATGAGTGAATTTTTGCTTTTCAAAAATACCAATGGTTCTTCTGGTGCTGCGAAAGAAAGTTCAGCGGCATGATCGGCATAATTGATGGCTAATACAAACATTTTGCCTTCGCAAGGTGGTAACCAAGTGAAAGACCCTTCTTCTAGAATCTTACCTTGCTGAGTAACCACTTGATCTTGTTCGTTAACCGTGACGGCTAATGTTTCATTATTAAAAAGTATACGAGCGCTTTTCATGACTGCTTCCTATTCTTGTTCTACTGGGTTGACTAGGCGGCCGACGCCTTCGATGTCGATCATGACACTATCACCTGGTTTAATTTCTAAATCTGGTGTGCGTTCAGGCGTGCCTGCGATGATGATGTCTCCAGCTTCTAGCGTCATGAAACTGCTGATGTAGCTTATTACTTCTTCAACTGAGTAAATCAATTGATCAGTATTTGTCTCGTGCACTAAAGCGTCATTAACAAATGTCTTGATGCTCAAATTATTGGGTTTTCTGACGGTTTCTTTGTCTACTGTCCATGGGCCAATAGGGCAGAAAGTGTCGCGGCATTTTGCTTTTACTGCTGGTCGGTAGAAAGATGTTTCAGCTAGGCTTACTTCGTTTACAACAGTAAAACCTGCAACGAAATCTAAGGCGTTGCTGGCATCAACACGAGTGGCCTTTTTACCAATAACGATACCTAATGATGGGCCCGCATAAATCGCACCTTTATCGCTTGGTACCTTGATGCTGTTAGCATAACCAATGTGAGTATTGTCTGTTTTAATATGTAAAACAGGGGTTTTGGGTGGTTGAACGTGTGGCTTTTCGTTGAAGACTTGCTCTAAAGATTTAGCTAAGGCTTTATTATTTAGAGCTACGCCAATTACACTTCCAGATGTTGGTGGAAGCATGGTGTCGTCTAACCTGATTTCATAGCTGGCATCTGCTGTTTTTGATACCACGTCATTTGATTCTTTTTGTCTGTAATGAAACATGTTTATTTTCACCAAGTATAGTTAACATGTTAACTATACTTTCGTAAAAAACGCTTCTTGTCAATACATAGCTTTGCAATGTGGGTGTTGATTTATTGGATGAAGTTACGAAATAGTTCTGCTTGTGATTTGATATTCAGCTTTCGATAGATGTTTTTGCGGTGGTTTTTGACTGTTCCTTCTGAAACAAAACATTTTTCTGCAATCGAAACGGAAGACATGCCTTCCAAAATTAACCCAACAATCTCTTTCTCTCGTTTAGTCAGATTGAGTTCATCAAGATGAGAGTGACGACTTTTATGAGTGAGGCTTTCATGTTCTATAGGTTGGCTTTGCTGTAGCAGACTTCCAACACGTTCATGGGTCAAGATGGCCGCTTTGATAGAGTTTATACAAGGCGTGAGTTCTTTATGGACAGCTTTTAGGGATAAATCATTGTCCTTAGTCGAGTAAGCGATACAGATTTTAGTGTCGTCGTTAGTGCCAATAACAATGTTAGTTTCATTGCACCAATCAAGGCGTTGATAAAAAGTGTCATAGTAAATGGAATTACGAAAATCATCATTGACGAGACTGTCTAAGGTAACGAGTTCTTTCTGATTTTTGCCGTAAATTGTGTCATAGATAGGATCCAGTAAGTACGCGGATTCGCAGTACACTTTGTCAATTTCTGACATCGGATAGTCACCTAGGAAAACGGGGTGATCTGTTTTTGAATAGCTAACAATTCTTATATTGGATATAGGGTCTAAGGCTTTTATTGAGTAGACAACTTGGTCATAGAAATGACGCTGACCAATGCTATTAATAAGCGACGGCAAAATTTTATTCAGGCTAGTGTTTACCATTTTAATGCGCTCCCGTTTATTGTCGGTTATTTGATAGGGCACGTCCGTGATAATTTCACATCTATGACAAATGTCAATTTATGCAATAAATATTCCAATTTTTTCTATATCCATACCTTTTAACTAAATGCATTCCATTGATGATAAGTGTGCTTGACATACTATACATGTTAAGTTTAATTTATTTAACATGTTAACTAAATCGATGTCGAGGCATTCTCGTTCGGTTCCTTGTCAGGAGAGTAAAGAAAAATGATTAAGAACTTGATAAACGGTAAATGGGTTGAAAGTAAAGAGACCTTTCAAACTTTTAATCCGGCCACCGGCGAAGTGTTGGCGGAAGTCGCTCATGCGTCACCAGAACAAGTTGCTGCTGCGGTTCAGGCAGCTAAAGATGCTTTTCCAGCTTGGGCAAACATGCCGGTTGCTAAACGTTCTAAAATTATTGAAAAACTAGGCGATTTGATTGCTCAAAACGTTGAAGAAATTGCGCAATTAGAAACTGCCGACACAGGTTTGCCTATTTATCAAACGCAAAATGCCTTGGTACCACGCTCGTCTAATAATTTTTATTTCTTTGCAGAAAAAGCGAAGCAAATGAATGGTCATACTTATCCAGTGGATGACCAAATGCTTAACTACACCTTGTATTCTCCAACAGGTGTTTGCGCGCTTATTTCGCCTTGGAACGTACCTTTCATGACTGGTACGTGGAAAACGGCACCTTGTTTAGCGTTAGGTAATACTGCCGTGATGAAACAATCTGAATTGTCGCCTTTGACAACAGATTTTCTTGGCAGACTTGCACTAGAAGCGGGCATTCCTGCAGGTGTATTTAATATTGTGCATGGCTTTGGTTCAACAACGGGTAACGCATTAATTACCAATGATGATGTGAGTGCAATTTCCTTCACTGGTGGTACGTCTACTGGTAAACACATCATCGCTAGTGCCGGTCTTAAGAAATTCTCCATGGAACTTGGCGGCAAATCTCCAGTGATGATTTTTGATGATTGCGATTACGATCGTGCTTTGGATGCCGCTGTATTTGGCATCTTCTCTATCAATGGCGAGCGTTGTACTGCGGGCTCTCGTATCTTCGTTCAAGAGTCTATCTACGATCGATTCTGTGAAGACTTTGCGAAACGTGCTGATGCCATCAAGGTGGGTGATCCATCTGATATGAACACTCAAGTAGGGGCTTTGATTAGTCAGCAGCATTGGGAAAAAGTGACGGGTTACATCCGTATCGGCATGGAAGAAGGCGCTAAATTAATTGCTGGTGGTCCAGATAAACCGGTTAATGAGCTCCCTGCACACCTTAAAAATGGCCATTTTGTTCGTCCAACGGTTTTCCGTGATGTTACCAATAATATGCGTATTGCTCGTGAAGAAATCTTTGGCCCGGTTGCAGTATTGATTCCTTTTAAAGATGAAGCTGATGTGGTTCGCATGGCAAATGACAACGACTACGGTCTTGCTTCTTACCTATGGACTCAAGATGTCAGTAAGGTACACCGCATTGGTCGTAATATCGAAGCGGGCATGTTGTTTGTAAATAGCCAAAACGTTCGAGATCTTCGTACACCTTTTGGTGGTGTGAAAGGGTCTGGAACTGGCCGTGAAGGCGGTGATTATAGCTTTGAAGTGTTTTGTGAGCCTAAAAATGTATGTATTAGCCTAGGCTCTCATCACATCCCTAAATGGGGTGTGTAGTTTAAATATTGGCGAGGGAGTTATTCCCTCGTTCTTGTTGGAGCATTTATATGCCTCATTTTGTTTTTGAATATTCAGCAAATTTAGAAGATCGATTAGATTTTCAGCCAGTGTTTAAAGCACTGCATGAATACATTGTCTCAACAGGGCACTTTCCTCTTGGTGGTGTGCGTAGCCGAGCGATTTGTTGTGATCATTTTCGTGTGGCGGATGGGCGCGATGATTTCGCGTTGATAAATTTGAACCTAAAAATAGGTCACGGACGCAGTATGGAAGTGCGTCAAGAGGTTGCAGAAAAGGTATTTTCTATCTTTTGCGAATGGATGAAGCCGATCACAGATAACAGCTATTGTCAGATTTCTTTTGAACTGACAGAGTTGGATCCAGTTCTTAAATTCAATAAAAATAATATCCACGCTCTTTTTAAGTAGAGCGTGAGAAGTAAAGAGGTTTTACCAATGGGTAAGTTAGCATTAGCCGCAAAAATTACACATGTTCCTTCCATGTATCTTTCAGAACTAGACGGCCCTCGTAAAGGGACTCGACAGTCTGCTATTGATGGACATTATGAAATTGCACGCCGTTGCAAAGAATTAAATGTCGATACTATTATTGTTTTTGATACGCACTGGTTGGTAAATGCCAATTACCACATCAATTGTGCGCCGCATTTTAAAGGCACTTACACTAGTAACGAGTTACCGCATTTTATTAAGAATATGCCTTACGAAGTGAACGGAAACCCTGAGCTGGGTAAAATTATTGCTCAAGTTTGTAATGAGCAAGGTGTTGAAACTCTCGCTCATGATGACACCACGCTTGCACCAGAATACGGCACACTAGTGCCAATGCGCTATATGAACCAAGACCTGCATTTCAAAGTTATTTCTGTTTCTGCCTTATTAACCGTACATTATCTTAACGATTCCGCTCGTTTTGGTTGGGCGCTGCGTGAAGCTATTGAAAAACATTACGATGGCAACGTCGCTATTTTAGCAAGTGGTTCTTTGTCTCATCGATTTGCTCAAAATGGCAGTGCCCCCGATTTTGCCCATAAAATTTGGAGCCCTTTCTTAGAGTCTTTAGATGAATCTGTGGTGAGAATGTGGGAAAACGCCGAGTGGAATACTTTCTGCGAGATGTTGCCTGAATACGCAGCCAAAGGTCACGGTGAAGGTTTTATGCACGATACCGCTATGTTGCTTGGTGCGCTAGGGTGGTCTGAATATGATGAGAAAGTGGAAGTGCTGACTCCTTACTTTGGTGCATCCGGTACTGGACAAATCAATGCAATCTTCCCTGTTTCGCCACAAACTGGTGCTGCTGTTCCTAAGCCTCAAGCATCGGTCGAGAATGGCACTTTTACCTATGGTAAAAGCCGTTTGTAATTTGAGAGGTTAGGAGACATTCATGATACATGCCCCAGAGTTAAAATATTTTGCGACGTTAAAAGTGGAGATTGATGCGCCTCAGGAAGTGGGTGTTTCAGTTCATGGTGAACGCCGAGTCATTCCTATTACTGGAGGAACGGTACAAGGTAATGGTTGGCAAGGAAAAGTGCTGCGAGGTGGGGCAGACTATCAATTAATATTGACTCCTAGATTAACTCATCTCGATGCGCAATATGCCATCGAGTTAGATAACGGTGAATTGATTTATATTAATAATAAAGCCATTCGTGTGGCATCTGCGGAAATAACGCAAAAGATAAAAATTGGTGAACCGGTAGCCCCAGAGTTGATTTATTTTCGTTGCCATCCTGTTTTTGAAACAAGTTCGCCATCGATGCAATGGATAACCGAACGTGTTTTTGTCGGTACTGGAATACGTCGACCGAACTTGGTTGAGCTGCAAATCTTTGAAGTTTTATAGGTGATTTAATTATCGCTGCGTAGATTAATTTTTTAATCAAAAGCGATTTTATTTTTACGATCATTTAGTTAACATGATAACTAAATAAAAATAATAATTAGAGTATCAATTAGGAGTTTCCATGCAATTAAGTGGATGGATGAAGAAGCAATATCCAGAACCCAATGTCTACCGATGGATTGGTTTAACATTAGAGGGAGTTGCTGCAACGGTATTGTTATTGCTCGTACTGCTGACTTGTTTTGATGTGGTTGGCCGCTATCTTTTTAATAATTCTATTGATGGCGCTGTTGAGCTGACGCAAATTGGTTTAGCTATTATGGTATTTGCTCAAATGCCTATTATTACTTGGCGAGGTAGTCATGTTGTTGTTGATCTTTTGGATCAAGTCTTAGGAAATCGTATAATCAAAATTCTCGCTATTTTCTCCGTTTTTATTATTTCTACTTCGTTTTATTTTCTAGCTGTTCGCATTTATCAGTTAGCCGAACGCTCTCTTAGTCGCGGCGAGCTTACTGAGTATCTTGGATTACCAGCAGGTTATATCGCTCAATATATTGCGCTAATGAGTTGGGTAACGGCTGCATGCATGCTGACCTATGGTGCTTATTGCGTATTGAAAGATAAAAACGTTTCACAGTCGGTTGGAGAATAACGTGTCAGTTGTATTTATTGGTTTTGCCGTACTGCTCTTTTTGATTTTAATTTTACGTATGCCAATTGCCTTTGCGATGGGAATTGTTGGTTTCTTCGGTTTTGCTATGTTGCAAGGGCTTGGTTTTGACAATTTATTTTCGTTTCGCTGGACCGCGTCTCTTACTTTGGCGTCCAGTAGAGTTGTTGAAACCGTGCAGGAATATAGCCTATCAGTAATACCTTTGTTTATTTTGATGGGCAATATAGTCACTCGATCCGGCCTTTCGCAAGAATTGTATAACGCATCTTATGCTTTTTTAGGTCATCGCAAAGGTGGTCTTGCTATGTCTACTGTCCTGGCTTGTGGTGGTTTTTCCGCTATTTGTGGTTCTAGTTTGGCAACATCCGCAACCATGGCAAAAGTGGCAATGCCACCGATGCGCAAGTTTGGCTATTCCGATAGCTTAGCGACAGCGTCTATAGCGGCGGGCGGAACTTTAGGTATTTTGATTCCACCGAGCGTCATCTTAGTTATTTACGGCTTACTAACAGAGTCCAGTATTCGAGAGTTGTTTGCGGCAGGCTTTATACCTGGCATGTTAGGCATTTTGCTGTATATGGCCGCAGTGCGTTATGTAGTTTGGCGTAATCCAGCTGAAGGTCCTGCAGGTGAACGCATGACTTTTAAAGAACGCATGATTGCCCTAAGAGGAATTTGGGGTGTCTTGATGCTGTTTACCATCGTCATGGGCGGTATTTATTTAGGTATTTTTACGCCAACAGAAGCGGCGGGTATCGGTGCGGGAGGCGCGTTATTGATTGGATTTGCACGTCGTAGCTTAAGCTTTTCAGGTCTATACGAAACTCTGATAGATACAGTAAGGACCTCGGCTATGCTGTTTAGTGTGGTAATTGGTGCGCTTATTTTCTCAGATTTTATTAATCGCGCAGGCTTACCTGATGCGTTATTAAATTTTGTCACGTCATTAGATGTCGCGCCGATTGTGGTAATCCTCATTATTTTATGTATTTACATCGTTTTGGGCATGGTTTTCGAAAGCCTTTCGATGCTGTTACTTACTGTGCCTGTTTTCTATCCTTTGGTAGCAAGTTTAGGTTTTGACCTTGTCTGGTTCGGTATTGTTGTTGTGGTGGTAACTGAGATTAGTTTAATTACGCCACCAGTGGGGATGAATGTCTTTGTACTTAGCGCGGTGTTAAAAGATGTTAAAGCGGGAACAATATTTAAGGGAGTAACGCCATTTTGGTGTGTTGATATTATTCGACTTCTGATCATTGTCTTTGTCTTTCAAGTATCGATGTTTTTACCCGAGCTGCTTTATAGATAACGTATGTTTTAGCAAGAGTTGTCACTGACCTCACTTCGAACGGTGGTGACGAAAATATGATTCATAAATAATAGGAATAATAAAAATGATGAATTTTAAGAAAAGCCTACTTTGTGTTACAGCTGGCGCTGCACTTTCTCTTTCAGCTGCTGCGGCTGAAACAACCTTACGTATAGCGACTTGGTTACCACCTACAAATCCACAAAATGCCACTGTGTGGCCAACTTGGAAAAAATGGGTAGAGGAAGCCACAGAAGGTCGTGTTGAAGTGGTTGTTGAAAACTACACAGGACATCCAAAAACAATCTATGATGCGGTTGAGGATGGTATATATGATGTCGGCTTTAGTGTTGAGGCTTATTTACCTGGTCGTTTCAAATTATCAGGCGTCGCTGAAATTCCGGGTGAAATTACCGATGCAGAGACAGGGTCTGTAGCTTTGTGGAGAACCTATAAAGACTACTTTGAGCCAGCAGACGAATATAACGGTTTTCAGTTGTTAGGTTTGTTTGTGCATGGCCCAGGGCAGCTCCATACTAAGTTTCCAGTGAATTCGTTGGATGACTTAAAAGGCAAAAAAATGCGGGTTGGCGGTGGATTGATTAACGACCTTGCTGAACGTCTTGAAGTAACCCCTGTTTCTGCACCATCACCTAAGTCTTATGAAATGATGCAGCAGGGCGTTGTTGATGGCACTTTCTTACCAGCGCAAGAGCAGAGATTCTTCCGTTTAAGCGAAGTTAGTTCTGATCTTACTTTGTTTCCTAAAGGCTTATATACCACAGCGTTTAGCATAGTAATGAACCAAGATGTATTTGAAAGCCTTAGTAAGAAAGATCAAGAGGCTATTATGAGCGTTTCAGGTGAAAGATTGTCGCAACTCGCTGGTGCTGCTTGGGGGAAAGCTGATGACGACGGAATTCTAGAAGCGAAAGAAAAAGGCGTGAACGTGGTTTTCCTTTCTGAGAGTGATCAGCGAGTAAAAGATTTAAACAAATTGTCTGAAGGTATTGATCAACTTTGGGTTAACTCTGTTTCTGATCGTGGTATTGATGCTAAAGCGGCTTTGGCTGATTTTAGAAAATATGTAAATACGATAAATAGTAAAAAGTAATCGTAAAAAATATAATATTTTATTTATATTTGTTGATATTCCATTAAAAAGCGCTCGATGTATATGCATTGAGCGCTTTTTTTAAAAGATTATTAGATATGAATTATGTTTCTTTTTTTTCATATAAACCTTTCGTAGTGGCAAATAATCTTGTCAGCCCAAACAAAGATTCAATATTAGGTGACTCTATTTCAAGTCTTTGGGTGAGTTCGTAGATAATACCTAAGATGGAATCCAATTCTATAGCATTTCCGTTTTCGACGTCTTGTAACATAGATGTTTTGATAGCACCTAGCTTTTCAGTTACTTTGTGTCGACTTTCAGGGTCTTCAGTTATCTGACAGCCGATTTTTTCGCCTAATATAGCGGCTTCATTCATAACGGCAGAGCAATATTTTCTAACAAGTGGGTCTTGAAGAATGTTATCTACAGTCGCACCTGTGATAGCACTGATAGGGTTCATTGTCATGTTTCCCCATAGCTTGTACCAGATTTCGGAACGAATACTAGAAGAGTGATTACAGTCAAAACCTACTTTATTAAGAATGTCTGTTAGTGCCTGAACTCTGTCTGATTTTCCGCCCTCAGGTTCTCCAATAAGCAGTCTGTTTCCTGCTTTATGTTGAATTATACCGGGCTCAGAACGAACTGCTGCTGCATGTACTACTAGGCCAATAATATTTTTGTAAGGAATAGCCCGTCCATTGGCTCCTTTAGGATTGACTGATTGAAATGGGTGATTAGATTGTGTTTCAAGGTCTCGGAAAAACCACCAAGGAATACCATTCATCGCTGAAATAACCAGTGTATTCTCATCAATGAGTGGCGCTAAAGTTGGCAAGACTTGTGATAATGAAGGCGTCTTTAAAGCAATGACTACTATATCTTGGACGCCTAGATCGCTAGCAGATTCTACGGCAACACATGGGCGTTGAATCAGCTCTCCTTCTTGTTCTAAGCGCCAGCCATGTTTATTTAGAGCCGCTAAACTTTTACCTCGCGCTAATGCGTTTACGATAAATTTGTGGTTTGTTGCAAGGCGAGCACCAATGAAACCACCAATAGCGCCGACACCTACGATACATATGTTCATTTTGTATTCCTTTTTGGTCTATGCATTCTCTAAAAGACGACCTTTATACGACTACTGTCCTCGCTACTTCGTATAATGATCTTTATATTATTGTTAACATGCTAATTAATTTTCAGCTATAACAAAACACTAAAAATATTATATTGCTGCTCATAGATTTTTATTGAAAGACTGGTCGTGACTTTGATTCTGATAGAAGTAAAAATAGCCCTTGGAATATCCTTGGGGCTATTTTTTAATTGTTATGCCTAAATTCAGACAATAAGCGAACATTTAGTTTTTGAATGACGGATCCTGTTTTTCAACAATGCGCTTCATTGCTGCGAATACGTCTTCTCCTGCGCCAAATTTAGGATCAAAGTTAAGCGATTGAGCGGTGCATTTTTTACAAATATCTTCAGGGATTTCACGAACTGTCCCCATCGACATCGACGCCATTTGAACTTCACAGGCACGGTTTACTAACCACATTAATGAAAAGGCTTGAGCCAATGTTGAGCCCATTACAACAGGACCATGATTACGAAGCATTAATAAGGGTTTGCCGCCAGCACTGTCCAAAATACGCTGACCTTCATCCATATGCAGAGTGATGCCTTCAAAATCATGATAGGCGACTTTATCCCATAGTTGCGCTGAGTAGAAATTACTGTAAGAAAGCCCTTCTTCTAAGCAACATACCGCAAGTGTTGCTGTTGTATGAACATGCATAACACAATGAGCATTATCTACTTTGTCATGTATCGCACTGTGAAAAGTGAAACCAGCAGGGTTAATGGGCCAGTCTGAATGGCCAATAACGTTGCCTTGTAGATCTACTTTTACCAAGTTTGAAGCGTTGATTTCGCTATAGTGAAGGCCAAATGGGTTGATCAAAAAGTGGTTGTCTTCACCGGGTACGCGCAATGAAATATGGTTATAGATAGACTCATCCCATTTTAAGTAGGCAAAAATGCGATACATAGCCGCTAAGTCGACACGAGTTTTCCATTCAGCGTTATTGAAGCGAGCAGGATGTTCATAGTTGCGAGGAGCGAAAGTCATATAGTTACCTTTTATTATCGATATTATTAACATGTTAAATAAATATCCTAATACAAAAAACTAAAATAACTATGGTGGCACTCCATATTTTTTATATAGCTGTTTTATCAAGCAAACTGCTGACTTATTCAACCGTTTAAGTCATTGCGTTGTGGTGTCTACACGTACTGTAGATTTAGTTCTATGTTGCATTAGTTGATTAGCGCGGGGGAGTTATATTTATTGCCCTTGATGGCTATAGATAGGGGGAATGTTGTTTCTCAACTCCAAATGTCTATTGAATCTCCAATCTTTTTTATACGGCCGTTTATTTGTTCTTACTACAAGTATCCATCTCATGCCTGTCCCTTGATCAAAGTTGATCTTAGAAAAGTGCTTAGCTTGTCTATGAAGCGCTATAAATGTCCCTAAAGGGATATGTTAATGGTGTTTTTTTATATATAGGATGAGGAATCTTTCATTTTAATTTCTTTTATTAGTAAGAGAGTTAAACATAATTTACGTCATACATAATAAATATTTCAGAAAAATTTAATATTGATATTTTAAATTTGTGTTTATTTATTATTAGAAAAAATAATTATTAATATAAAAATATAAACTAAATTTTAATAGGTATACCCATGACCGAGAATACTAAAATCGATTTTATTTACCTTTCTGAGCCAGACATGATCAAAGCTGGTGTAACGGATATGCCGAGTTGTGTGGATACCATGGAAGAGATGTTTGGGCTTTTGTATACAGGCGATTACCGTATGGCAGGCCCCAATAATGATTCTCACGGTGCCATGATTACCTTTCCCGATGAGTCTGCGTTTCCTACCATGCCAAAACCAACCGCAGATCGTCGTTTGATGGCGATGCCAGCTTATCTTGGCGGGAATTTCCAAACGTCTGGGGTGAAATGGTATGGCTCAAACATCGCCAACCGAGAGAAAGGTTTACCTCGTTCTATCTTGATGATGATTTTGAATGACATCGATACCGGAGCGCCTTTGGCTTATATGTCAGCTAATTTGCTGTCCGCTTACCGAACCGGTGCTATCCCAGGAGTGGGGGCGCGTTACCTTGCTCGTAAAGACTCAAAAGTCATTGGTCTTCTTGGTCCCGGTGTAATGGGTAAGACGACCGTAGCGGCCTTCATTACGGCCTGTCCTAAAGTCGATACGATTAAAGTTAAAGGTCGTGGCCAAAAGAACCTAGACAGCTTTATTGATTGGGTTAAAGAAACCTTTCCGCAAGTAACGACTATTGAAATCGTCGATAGTGTTGAGGCCGTTGTTCGCGATTCAGATTTAGTTTCCTACTGTAATTCTGGAGAGGTTGGCGATCCAACTACTTACCCAATTGTTAAGCGTGAGTGGGTGAAACCCGGTGCGTTCTTAGCTATGCCTGCGAGCTGTAGTTTAGATGATGGCATGGAGCAAAAAGACGTTCGTAAAGTCCTTGATAACACTGGTTTGTATGAGGCTTGGTACGAGGAAGTGCCTAAACCTGCTCATTGCGTGATTCCGCTTGTGGGTGTTCGCTGCATGGACATGATTGCAGAAGGCAAGTTAACCCATGACGATATCGAAGACCTTGGCAAAATTGTTTCAGGTGACTCGCCTGCTCGTGAGAACGAGGAGGAAATTATCATTCTTTCTGTGGGCGGCATGCCAGTAGAAGACGTGGCATGGGCAACGGTTGTCTACCGTAATGCCATTGAAAAAGGCATTGGTGTGAAGCTGAACTTATGGGATGTCCCTGTATTGCGTTAAGCCGTTTAAGTTTTTTATAGGGCTCTGTTGCTGATTCACCAGATACCCTCATTTTTCCAAACCATATTATTTAGATTTAATGTTAGGTAAAGCATATGACTAAGATCGTAAAAGTTAAAACAGGCTCAAAATTCGAAGAAAGTGCAAGCTACTCACGTTTGGTTGCAGTAGATAATTGGATTTATGTTTCAAATACTGCTGGCCGTAATCCTGATACACAAGAAATACCTGAAGATGTAATTGATCAAACAGAACAAGTATTTAAAAACATCGAACGTGCTCTTGCTTCTGTTGGCGCAACTCTAGCAGACGTGGTTATGTCTCGTGTCTTTATTCAAGACCCAGCACACATTCATGATGTGATGGGCTTTATTGGCACCAAATTCAAAGGGATTAACCCTGCGTCGACAGCGACTTGCCCTCCATTAGGTTCAACCGTCTACAAAGTTGAGATCGAAGTTACTGCGTATCGTGGTGCATCTACCGCGAATGTTGAAGAAATTATCATCGGCCAATAACAGCTTATTAAGGGAGGTTAGAACGAACTTTAACCTTTCTATGCCTTCAGGAAAAAAGTTATGACAAAAACACTCGAAAAGGTTGAGACTCCAGATCAACTTCCTGATTCAACTCGCGTTGTTATCATTGGAGGTGGCATTGTTGGAGTGACTGCCGCTCTTGCTTTAGCTGAACGAAATATACCTGTTGTGCTTTTGGATAAAGGTCATATTGCTGGCGAACAATCTTCACGCAATTTAGGCTGGATTCGTAAAACTAACCGTCACTTACATGATGTTCCCTTGGCGCAAGCTGCTGATAAACTCTGGGCTGAGATGCCAAGTCGAGTCGGGCGTGATGTCGGTTATAAACAAGCTGGCATTATGTTTCTAGCGAAAACAGAAGCACAACTTGAGATGCATAATAGCTGGTTGAAGTCTGTAGAATCGCTTTCATTGGATTCTAGAATGGTGACTCCTCAAGAGATTGATGAATTGGCTCCGGGCGGAAAAGGTAACTGGCTTGGCGGTATTTATACCCCTTCAGATGGTAATGCCGAACCTTCAATTGCCGCTTCAGCTATTGCTAATGCCGCGATTGAAAAGGGGGCTGTTATCGTTCAGCAGTGTGCTGTTCGAACTTTGTCGACCGAAGGTGGAAAAATCAGCGGAGTCGTTACTGAAAAAGGTGAAATTCGCTGCGAACAAGTTTTGCTAGCGGGTGGCGCTTGGTCAAGACGCTTCTTAGGTAACCTTGGTATTTCATTCCCAACACTTCCTTTAATTTGTTCAGTTCTGCGTACCAAACCAATGGAAGGCCCTACCAATATTGCCATTGGTGGCCCAGACTTCTCTTTCCGTAAACACCAAGATGGCGGTTATATCATTACGCAACGGGGGAAATTGGATGCTCCGATTACACTTGATCATATGTTGATCGGTCATAAATATCTTGATCAGCTTCGTACTCAGCGTAGTTTTCTGAATGTCTCAATGGGAAGTTATTTCTTCAAGGATTTAGGGTTATCTCGCCGCTGGAATGGAAAAAGTTGTACGCCTTTCGAAAAAATCAGAACGAATGACCCTCAATTTAATGCTGACTTGAATCAGCAGGCTTTAAACAATCTTAGACAGGCTTGGCCTATTTTTGAAAAAGCAGAAATTGCTGAAGCATGGGCTGGAATTATTGATGTCACACCTGACTCAAATCCGGTGATTGATCATGTTAAATCCATACCGGGTTTGACTGTCGCAACAGGTTTTTCAGGGCATGGTTTTGGAACAGGGCCAGCGGCAGGGCAATTAGCGGCAGACCTAATCTCAAACATGGAGCCTATTATTGACCCAACTCCTTATCGGTTTGAACGACTTTAGGAAAGATACGAAAAGAACAAGTCTCTTTTATGGACCGTTATTAAAGAAAAATAGAATGCTCTAAACTGAGCATTCTATTTTAGTATGATTAAATCTAATTTCTAGTTAATCAAAAATAGCGACAGCACGGATGAAACCGGCGGAACCATTTTTGATCTTGTAAGGGAAGCAAGACACCATAAAACCGTTGGCAGGTAAGCTTTCTAGGTTAGACAGTTTTTCCATTTGGCCATAGCCAATATCTCGACCAGCTTTATGGCCTTCCCAAATGATGGATGCATCACCCGATTCAGCGAACTTTTCACGAGTGTATTTGAATGGCGCATCCCAGCTCCATGCGTCGGTCCCGACCACACGAACGCCTCGCTCTAATAAATACATGGTGGCTTCACGTCCCATCCCTACGCCAGCCTCTAAATAGCCCGCTTCACCGTATATAGCGCCAGCACGAGTATTTACCAATACGATATCGAGTGGTTGTAGCTCGTGTTTAATGCGCTTTAGCTCTGCTTCTACTTCTGCGGCAGTAATGATATGGCCATCAGGGAAATTGCGAAAATCCAATTTTACCCCTGCTTGTAAACACCAATCTAAAGGTAACCTGTCAATGCCATAAGCGGGTTTTCCGCCATCGGTTGTGGACGCATAATGCCAAGGAGCGTCCATATGAGTGCCATTATGGGCGCTCATCACCATTTTTTCGACGGCCCAAGCCTCGTTACCTGGCATGTCTTCTTTTTTAAGACCTGGGAACATACCCGCCATTTCAGGCCAGCCTTGTTGGTGATCGGTGTAATCAATTTTAGGTAATAGCGGTGGTGGATCGGTATAGGGGTTGTTATCTAAGGTAACGGATAAGTCGACAATACGTCGGGTGCTGGATGGTTTCATGTATCTATACCTCTTTTTATTATTGTGTCGTAGCCAAATGACAGCTATTCAATTTTTATCATTCAATAGTAAGGAAAAAAGGCAGTATCATTAAGTTGATAATAGCGATGTTATCTGTCGATATTATCAACTTGACTTTTAGATGTTTTTTATGGAATTGATCAGATTCTAGTTTGATTTTGACTTAAAAGCCGTATTTAGATTTATGCTCTAAATACGGCTTTGGGGTGGTTCGACGACTTATATTGGTGATAGCTTAAATGAGTTTAACCCGCTTTAATCATATCGGCAGCTTTCTCTGCGACCATAATAACAGGTGCATTTGTATTGCCAGCCATGACATAAGGGAATATAGAGGCGTCTGCTACTCTTAGTCCTTTGATGCCTTTTACTCTTAATTGAGGATCTACAACCGACATTGCATCAATACCCATTTTACAAGAGCCATTTTGGTGGTGGTAAGATAATACTGCCGAACGCGCATATTCAGCCAGCTGCTCGTCCGTTTGAACGGATGGTCCAGGATAAATTTCTCGTCCTCTCCATTCATCTAGTGCAGGCTGTGAGTTGATTTCCCGCATTTGTTTAATTGATTGGACTAGAATATCTACATCATTCTTCGTTTGTAGAACCTGAGGATCGATGTTCATTTCATCTTCGGGATCGGATGAGCGCAGAGTGATGCTGCCACGAGATGTTGGTCGAACTCCTGCTGCACACAAAGAATATGCGTTCATTGTTGGTTTTTCTTGTTCTGGTGCGTAGTAGGGAACATGAAAAAATAGTGGCTGCATATCAGGTCCAGGTAGGCTTTCTTTTGATTTTACGAAGCAATGTCCATGAAGAATCTGGATTGACATGTCTGTTGGTGGCGGTATTTCTTTTGCTCCTTCATAAATTACAGGGCATAGGGTGTGATCGTGTAAATTTTTACCTACACCAGGTAGGTTAACTTTTACTGCAATCCCAAGCTTTTCAAGTTCTTGCTTTGGACCTATTCCAGAGAGCATTAAAATACGTGGACTCTCAATTGCCCCACCACATACTATGACTTCTTTTTTAGCAGAGACGGTTTGTTTCTTACCTTCCTGCATATAGGTTACACCTGTCGCTCTGCCTTTCTCTATCTCTACTTTATGAACTCGAGCATTGGTTATTAGTGCCAAGTTTTGACGTTCAAGAGCAGGGCGTAAAAATGCGACTGCAGTTGAATCACGTTTCCCATTCCTAGTATTAAGGTCGGTAAATGCAACCCCTTCTTGAGAAGCTCCATTGGTATCATGGTTATAGGCTAATCCTGCTTGTTGAGCAGCTTCTATAATTGCTTTTGTAACAGGGTGGGGTGTGAATTCGCTAGTAACATGAAGTAGACCACCTACACCATGGTAGTGGTTTTCTCCACCAGAAAAATCTTCTGATTTTTTAAAGTAGGGCAAAATCGAGTCGTAGTCCCAACCGGTACAACCGAATTCGCTTGCCCACTGGTTATAATCTGAGGCGTTACCTCGTACATAAATCATGCCATTTAGAGAAGAGGAGCCACCGAGTACTTTCCCCCTTGGCCAATAAAGTGAACGACCATGGGCATGTTCTTGTGGCACCGTTGAATAGCCCCAATCGTAAACTGTCCCCCATAGCTCTATTAAACGCATGGGAGTAGATATTTTTTCACTATTGTCAGGTCCGCCAGCTTCTATAAGGAGTACGCTAGCGCCGTTTTCCGTTAATCTATTTGCAAGTACGCATCCTGCGGAGCCTGCTCCACAAATGATGTAATCATATGAATTCTCAGCAGCATTAGCCAAATTAATACTAGCTCCTAAAAGGCCACCACCTAGAGCTAATACTCCAGATGCCACCATAGTATGCCCAATAAAGCTGCGTCGAGATAAATCGATTTTTTTTGTTTTTTTATCCGTCATAATTAACTCACTATTATTTAGTAGACTATTTCAGGGGAATGGTTCTCATATAGTGTTATGACTGAGGCCATTCCAATTTTGAGCATTGACTAGTAAGAATTAGCTAAAAATAACTTGAATATCGGTATATTCAATTAAGCCTTCATCTGAAAACTCTACACCGATACCAGATGATTTAACGCCTCCGAAGGGGGCATTCGGTTGAATAGCACCATGCTTATTAATCCAAACTGAGCCGCATTCTAATCGGTTAGCAATGCTTTTCGCCGCTTCGATATTTGATGACCAAATAGACCCACCTAAGCCATTAGGTGAGTCATTGGCAAGACGAATCGCTTCATCTAGATTGGAATACTTTACAATAGGTAATACTGGTCCGAATTGTTCCTCATCAACCAAAGAATCTCCATTTTTCAAATCGGAAATAATTGTTGGAGGGTAGAAAAGACCTTTTCCAGGCTCGCCTCCTAATAGCACCTTTCCTTGCTCTTTGGCTTCTGAAATCAAGCGTGAAACTTTATCAAACTGTGCTTTATTTTGGATTGGGCCTAATATGCTTGATTCATTCATACCGTCACCAACGGGTATTTTTTTAGCAAATTCAACAAGCGATTCACATACAGCGTCATACACTGACTCATGAACATATAGTCGCTTCATTGCAGCACAGGTTTGTCCATTGTTAATAAACGCCCCCCAGAATAAGCCTTCTGCAATGGCATTAGGATCGACATCCGGTAAAACAATGCCAGCATCATTACCACCTAGCTCTAAGGTGAGTCTTTTCATACTGTCGGCAGCGGACTTCATTACTTTTTTGCCTGTTGCACATGAGCCAGTGAAAACAATTTTTCTTATATCAGGGTGTGCAGACATTGCTGCGCCTAAGTTGAATTCTTTATCGTCACCTGTTACGACATTAACAACACCGGGAGGTAATACTTCCTGCATTATTTCTATTAGACGAATTGTAGATAGAGGGGTATTTGGTGAGGGTTTAATCACAACAGTATTACCTGTTCTTAGTGCCGGTATTACATGCCAAATTGCGATTAATACAGGAAAGTTCCATGGTGTGATCGAGCCGATAACGCCAAGTGGTTTTCGGTGTAGTTCCACTTTTCCATCTTCGTTGTCTTGTAATACTTTGACGGGAATAGATAGATTAGATGTATATCCAGCCCAAGCTACAGCGGCACCTATCTCCCAGCGAGAACCTAAACCATTTAATGGTTTTCCTTGTTCAAGGGTTATTAGTTTTGCCAGTTCTTCGGAGTGATCTTCTATTTTCTTAGTTATTGCAAGGCATCTCTCTTTAAGTTCGTCATCAGCCAGCGAAGACCAAGATAGGAAAGCGGTTTTAGCGGATTCCACCGCTATATTTAACTCATCATTCCCCATATTTGCAGTATGACCAACAATTTGGCCTGTAGAAGGGTTTAGGACATCGAAACTTGCATCATCTGCTCTATTTGAAATGGAACTGTTCATTATTTTTATTCTCCATAATTGCTCGGTGCGTTAACAAATAACGAGTAACAAGGATGATAAAAAAAATTTAACAGTGGGGACTTGGACTTATCCGACAACACTATTGGACAATTACGTCACTATTGCGTTGACCCCGGTGTTGTATGGTATTTTTTTCTGAATTCGCGATAAAAATAAGATAAATCGTTGAATCCTGAGCTAAGTGCAATATCGGTCACACTTTCATTAAATACCCCTTCTTTTCGTAAACACAGTCTAGTGTGAGCGTGTTCAAGTCTTGTGTTAATAATCCTATGTCTTGGTGTTTCGCCTAAAATTTGAAAGTGCCGTTGTAGGGTTCGTTCAGAAATATTTAAATGATATGCAACATCACGTGGAGAAAAGCTTGAGTTTAAACAGTGTTTATCGATAAGCGCTAACGCTCTTGAAAGTAGCTGTTCGCTTGGCTCTATATGGCTAACATTATATGTGGTGTGAAGGTATGCACTGATTAAACTAAGAAAAGCATCACCTAAAGACTGTTGGTGCGTATCGTCAGATGTAATCATTTTTCTCAAGACAGAATGTATTGCCAACCAGAGTGGGTCATCTCGCGATATGCTAATGCCACCATAGCCAATATTGCCAAAGCGATGCATCGCTTCATCTCGAGGAATGTGAAAGGATATTTGGCGAGATCTGTTATTGTCATATCGGAATGATGATGGTTTCACTGAATCGACAAGAAACATATCGCCTGGACGCAATTTTGTTATATTTTCTTCTTGTTGGACTTGGCTGCACCCTAAGTCTTGCACTAAAAGGAAAAAGTATTCTCCAGGGTCTTGGCGTATGGCTTTTTTATCCCTTTTTATTTGAACAGAATTAATGTCTACAATTGCTGTATCAAAAGCCCCGAAGCGTTTGGTAGTTACTCCTCCATCAATCATACCTGTTCTTGACTTGGGTTCGACATCAAATTGTCCGCACACTTTACGGATTTCTGAGGTGAAAATTTCTACTGGTAACAGGTTATGATGAGATTGAATAAGTGGTTCCATCTAGACCTCATTGAATTCATATATTTTTATTTTTAGAAATTTATTTTTGAACTCCACTTACAAAAATGTAGCACAATAAGATACATAAAATGAAACTATTAGTATTTTATCGTATCCTATTGGCTGTTGTTTATACTGGTATCAGCATGAGAAATATTTTGTCTACATAATATTACTGTATAGGCCTACCAGTGTTTATGCTTACTGCTTTCCTTAAACAGAGTGTAAATCAAGAAAGCCGAACTATTGTCCGGCTTTTTGTTTCTGCTTAAATTCCTAGACTAGGAAGCTATGTTAAGTAATACCTTCTCAAAGAAGCTTGTTAAACCATCTTGATCGTCTAATGGCAAAACATCAGCAACATATTGGTCAGGTCGAACGATGATGATGCAGCCGTTTCTCTTGTCAATTCCTCGTTTGTCATAGAACGAGTTCTCTTCACAAAGAGCGCTGTAGACTTTTTCATAATCCTTTAACCCGTGGCAGCCTTTTGATGGCTGTAAAAGCGAATGAATATCGGCTACTTCTATTTCCCGATGAGGCACTTGGAAGACAGCTTGCACATTGATTATGGCATCGATATCTGCATCTTTTGGTGTAAAACGCTGGATAGGGGATGACGGATTGTTTTGTAAAAACTCGCATAGCGCTTTAACTTTGCAAGTATCGCTCATGAAGTTTTGCTCTCCTGCAAAGGCGAGAATGTGCCAACGACCATCGGCTTTCATGCTGTGACCAAGGTGTACTGGTTTCGCATCAGCATGGCGAGTCACTTTGGCAGAATGAAAACGCATACCAATGGTTTGCCCTGTTGCTAAACCTTGATGTTGTCCAGATGATACCAAGTCTGACTGCGGATAGTGAATTGCGGTACCAGCGGTGAAGCGACCAAATTGAACAAAGTATTGCTGAAAGGCGGTTGGATCAACACCATCCGGATTGGTCGCAGATTTAGGTTTGGCGCTGAACATTTTCGAAAACTCGCGATCGAAATCGATTAATTGCTGAGCCACAGTTTGTCTTTCGAAAGAATAAGACTGCAGTAATTCTGAATTTGCTCTTCCTGTTAGTACATGGGCAAGTTTCCAGCCCAAATTCCATGTGTCATTGACCGAAGTATTCAGTCCTTGTCCCGCTTTTGGGCTGTGAGTGTGACAAGCGTCGCCAGCTAAAAATACATGAGGTAATCGACCATCTTCGGCGTCATCAAACGCGGTAGTAAGCCGTTGGCCGATTTCATACACGCTCCACCAAGCGATTTCTTTCACCTCGATGGAGTACGGATGCATGATGCGGTTTGCTGCAGCAATAAGGTAATCGGTTGTGATTGATTGCTTGCTGAGTCGTTCATTATTTTTTAGTTTGTCCAGCTCTATATACAAGCGCACCATGTAACCGCCTTCGCGCGGAATGATCAGCATGTTGCCTTCATTACTGGAATGAATCGCTGATTTTAGGCGAATATCAGGAAAGTCGGTTACTGCCAATACATCCATAACGCCCCATCCTTGATTGATAGAATCGCCGACCAATTCACGGCCAATGGATTTACGTACAGTGCTCCGAGCACCGTCACACCCAACCACGTATTTGGCTTTAACCGTCTCGATCACGCCAAGATGTTGAGAGTCTAAGCGTTCAAACGTCAGTGTCACCGGGTAGTCTGTGACTGTTGGATCGACTTCAAGGTTGAGTAGTTGGCGGGAGTAATGAGGAACGACTTTCCCTGGCCCGTGGCGCATCACATCAAGAAAGGCGTCATGCACTCTGGCTTGGTTGATGATGACATGAGGCATTTCAGATAAGTCATCTTCCACGTCTTGAATTTTGCTACTGCGTGCAATCTGCTCTGGTTGTTCAGTATTAGGTTTCCAAAAAGCGGTTTCGTTTACCCAGTAGGCTTCTTGCTTAATTTGATCTGCGAAGTCATAGGCTTCAAACATTTCCATGGTACGACAAGCAATACCATCAGCTTGACCTACTAATAAACGATCGTCTTTTTGTTCGACAATACAGGTAGAAATAGAGGCAAATTTCGACAACTGCGCGGCGAGATTGAGCCCTGCAGGACCACAACCCACGATCATTACATCTACTTCTGATGGCAGTGGATGTTTTAAAGGCGGAGCGATGACTCGATCTGCAGGGTCTGTAATTTTAGGATCGCCTGGGTGAAAGCCTTGTTGATAAAATTGCATGGATTGTCCTCTTATTATTGTCTGTGGCTGGCTATTAGAAATTAAAATATTTGCTGTCTGGAATAGAAATGACTTTAATGTATTCAAGGTATAAGTAAAAATAGATTTTTATCTCAAGACTAATAGAAAACGCATAGATGAATCCTAACTTATTGAAGCAATTAGCCATCGTTGTGAAGCAGGGCTCTCTTAGTCGAGCTTGTGAGCAGCTGTATATAACTCAGCCAACATTGACGCGTAGTATTCAGCAGTTGGAAATGAGAGTCGGTGCACCAGTGCTTATTCGAACGCGTTATGGCGTACAGCCTACCGAAATTGGTGCAAGATTAGCGCAAATTGGCGAAAGGATTTTGGCTGAAACAGAACAAGGTGAAGAGGTCATTCGACAGTTTCATAGCGGCTATCATAATGAATTTGTGATTGGTATTGATCCGCTTTGGGAATTTGCCACGGTAGAGCAAATGACCGCCTATTTTATGCAAGAAAAGCGTTATGTCTTTCACTTTAGGACGGGCTCCGCGGCCGCCCAGATTGAGTTATTGCAAAAGGGTGAACTCGACTTTTTATTGGCGCCTGCGCACCTTACAGTTAAGCAAGGGGCGCTCGATAGACAGTTGTTGTTTCGAGATCGCTCCGGTGTTTTTGTTGGGAAAAAATCGGCTCTGAGAGGAAGGGATACCGTTATTTCTCAAGAGATTTTGGAGAAGCAACATTGGATAGCGGCAGGAGCAAATGCTGGCTTTCTTGATCGGCCTAGTGAGATTATCGGGCTCAAAGCTGCCAGCATGGCTTTTACGGGAAGTATTCGCTCGGTTTTACACCTTTTAAATACGTCCGATGTATTGGTTCGTCTACCTGCTCGTTTATCCTTAATGACTGGAGCGGTTGAAATCGATCAATTGATCAAGGTGCCAGGACCAAAAGGACCAAGGCGAGACATCGCGCTTTGGTCAAGAGTTGATAATTTGGAGCGCCCTGAGTGCATGAAAGTTCATGAATTGATTCGTGGTTTTATGCAAATACTGGACGACACTGTATCGACATTTGAATTGGACCTGTGACCTAGTCAGGGCGCCGGCTGCTGACGATAAAATTGGCACAGTAGTCGGTAAACATCAGGCATCTCTTTTTTCATCATTTTAGGATCTTCAAAAAAGGTTTCACTGCACACCGCGAAGAACTCGGCAGGGTTGGTTAGTGCATATTCATCCAGTGGTAAGTGTTTGTGATGTTGCCAGTCATTTTGTAGACGTTCAAAGGCTTCGGTGAATATGTCGTGCCATTCCCCGGGCTTCATATCCGGGTGCATCGGCGGTGCGCCATTAGCGCCATCACGAAGCATGTCTAATTTGTGTGCGAACTCATGAATGACCACATTACTGGCTTTGCCATGACGGGCATGAGCGCCCGTTTCTAGGATGGATTCCCACGATAGAATCAACGGTCCTCTCTGCCAAGCTTCGCCGCTTAACCCTCGACCTTCAGCATGTACGACACCATCTTCACTTTGATAAGGATGGTTGGTGATAAAGTCACCTTCGTACAAAATGATGGTTTTGCAGTGGTCGTACCAATCTAAACCGAGATGCAAAATAGGCACGCATGCCATGGTGGCAAGTTTTAGGCACATGGCTTCAGTGAATTGAAATTCGGCACCAGGAGTAACACCTTTACGAGCAAGGAAATGAAAGCTCATATCACGAAGTGTGTCACGTTCAGCGCCTTGGTAACGGTTCATAACGTGCCAATCAGCAATGGCGGATTCCCATTGTTCTATGGTAAATTCCATTGCTTTAATTTGTCTTTTTTCCAGCCAAT
Source organism: Marinomonas polaris DSM 16579 (assembly GCF_900129155.1). GTDB lineage: Bacteria > Pseudomonadota > Gammaproteobacteria > Pseudomonadales > Marinomonadaceae > Marinomonas > Marinomonas polaris. Next base: position 279,276 of record NZ_FQVF01000003.1, on the reverse strand, counting down.
TATTGAGTTGTTTGAACATGATTTATCTCTATTGAGTACGAAGGCTTCTTTAATATATTGTTCAATATCAGTCGAGTAAGCGCATTTGTACAGCGATGTAGTCGGTTGAGAGATATAGTTTAATGATAATAAGCATCATTAAACTTCCTTAAGCACAATCTCTCCTTAATTCTTATGAATTCCTCCGACTTTGCTGCCTTAATCTCGCGCGAGTTTACTTATATCATGAGTGTCAAATTTATGACGTCATCCTTATGTTGAGGATTGGTTAAGTCCAATTAAGCAACGAGAGAGCTTCTTTTGAAATTATTTTTTACTTCTTTATCTCACATGCGCGCCAATTCGTTTTGGCTTATAAAACGATCTTTATTAACGTCCCTATTAATTAACTTAATAGGTCATGCACAAGCAGAAGAGTCTGATGTTAAGGTGGATTCTGTTCCTGTGGCTGAAAGCGTTCAATTAGAGCAAGAGTCAAAAGGGTATGCTTTTTCAAATCAAACGGTTATTGATTTGGCGAAAGAGTTGGCTCAATCTCCAATGAAGCCTGCGGAGAAAGCACCGCAAGCACTGACTGATATGGATTATCCTACCTATCGACAAATTAATTTCCAGCAAAACCAAGCGGTTTGGGGAAACACGCCAACAAAATTTTCAGTTCAGCTGTTTGCTCCTGGTTTTATATTTAAAGATTTAGTCTCTATTGATGTCGTGGAAAATGGCCGTGCTTTTCCCTTGAATGTATCGTCAGATTCTTTTACCACACCGAATGCAGAGATTAGTAAGCTGATTTCTCAGGTTGGCAAATATGCCGGATTACGTTTGCATTACCCAATTAATGATGCGAACACGAATGATGAATTTGCTGTTTTTCAAGGTGCTAGTTATTTTCGTGCAGTTTCCAAAGGTCAGTCTTATGGCTTGTCAGCCCGAGGTCTTGCTGTAGATGTTGCCCAGCCAAAGGGTGAAGAGTTCCCAATGTTCAAGCAATTTTGGATTGAACGTCCATCATCAAGCCAAGACGCTATTGTTGTTCATGCTTTATTGGACAGTAAGAGTGTTACTGGAGCTTATCGTTTCGGCATCTATCCAGGAAAGCCGACTCGTATCGATGTAAAAGCGACCTTGTTTCCACGAGTTGATTTGAAGAATGTGGGTATTGCTCCGTTGACATCGATGTTCATGTACAACAGCTCACTGGATGTTTCTGATGTTCCTGATTACCGTCCCGCTGTCCACGATTCTGATGGTTTACAGATTTTAACCGGTAAAGATGAGATGCTTTGGCGACCTCTGAATAACCCAAAATCACTGCAAGTTAGCGCCTTTAGTGATACCTCGCCAAAAGGCTTTGGCCTGATCCAACGTCATCGTAAGTTTGAAGATTATCAGGATTTAGAAGCCAGCTATCACACACGTCCTTCTGCTTGGATTAAACCGATGAATGATTGGGGGGCTGGGCACGTTGAACTAGTAGAGATTCCGTCAAATTCTGAGACCAATGACAACATCGTTGCGTATTGGCAGCCTAAAGATGGCCTTAAAAAAGACCAATCATATACTTATCAATATTTGATGACTTGGTCTAACGACACGCCTGTTTCATTGGATTACCCTCGTGTTGTTCGCAGTGCCAAAGGCGTGAAGCTCTTTAAGACAAACCCAGAAGTAGTGATTGATTTCAATAAAATGCCGGATGTTAATATTGACGATCTGACTATTGATGCCAGCATTAGTAAAGGAAAAATACTCGAAGCGATAGCCGTCAAAAACCCCCATAAAAATGGTGTTCGTGTTTACGTCTCTTTTGACCCACAAGATGTGGATTTGGCAGAGCTAAGAATTCAACTTAAACAGGGAGATACTGCCGTTGCTCCTACTTGGCTGTATCGTTGGATGAAGGAATAATCATGTTAAAGGATAGCGCAACAAAATTAGCATTGCCGCAAGCTTCGCCTTTGGATATGCCGCGTCATACCGTTGATGAAGCTCCCCAAGCTCGTAAGAAAAGATTGCAAGGTTTTGCCGTTACGACATTTCTTTCGCGCTTGTTTGTTTTATTAAGCACTGCTGGATTGTCTTGGTATGGTGCCACTGAAATGTACAGTGTGCTGAATACTAATGCTATTGCTGGTTTGCAGTGGGTGTTCTTGGTTTTATTTTGTATTAACTTTACGTGGATTTCTTTTGCGTTCTCACAAGCAACGCTTGGCTTGATTTTCCAGCTGTGGCCTTTTTCCCACACTCGTAAAGAACAAGACGTAGAAGGCGTTACGGCCATTTTATTACCTGTTTATAACGAAGATCCTCTACGTATTCGTGCCAATATCCAAGCCATGCATGAAGACCTGATGAAACAGGCTCCGGGCAAATTTGCGTTCTTCATTCTTAGTGATACTAACAGAGCGGATGCCTGGATTGCCGAGGAACAAGCGTTTCGTCCTTTGCTAAATGATGATGCTACGGCTTGCCCAATTTATTACCGTCGTCGTTACAACAATGCCGAGCGTAAAGCTGGCAACATTGCTGAGTGGGTGACAGGTTACGGCGGCGATTATGAATGCATGATTGTGTTGGATGCCGACAGTTTGATGGGGGCGGATTGCCTTATTTCTCTGACTCGTCGTATGGCAGCCGAACCAGGTTTGGGCTTGATTCAAACTTTACCAACCATCATTCGTGCGAACACTTTATATAGCCGTATTCAACAGTTTGCCAACCATTGTTTTGGCCCTATTTATGCTTCTGGTTTGGCGGCGTGGCATGGTTATTCTTCTAACTTTTGGGGACATAACGCCATTATTCGTACCAAAGCATTTGCCGATGCTTGTGGCTTGCCAGTATTAGAAGGTAAAGCGCCTTTCGGTGGTCATGTGATGAGCCATGATTTCATGGAGGCCGCGTTATTGCGTCGTGCTGGTTGGGGCGTGCGTTTCGATACGGATTTGAAAGCGTCTTACGAAGAAGCACCACCGTCGCTGGTGGATGTGATTGTGCGTGATCGCCGTTGGTGTCAGGGCAACTTGCAGCACAAAGCCTTTGTGTTTGCTAGAGGTTTTCACTTTGCGACTCGCTTACATTTGATGTCTGGCATCATGTCATACCTGAGTGCTGTTTTCTGGTTGATGTTGATCGTGGTGGGTTTTGCCTTGGCGGTTCAGGCGTATTTTGTCCGTCCTGAGTATTTTGCTAATCCATCGTTATTTCCAACATGGCCGGTGTTTGATTTCGAAAAAGCGCGTTCTTTGTTCGTCTTGTCCATGGCCTTGGTGCTAGCCCCTAAAGTGTATGGCTGGTTGTCAGCGATGTTGAACTTTCGCCGATGCATGCAATTTGGTGGACCGATATTACTGACCTTAAGTACCTTGGTAGAGACCGTGCTGTCAGCGTTGTATGCACCTATTTTGATGTTGTCTCAATTTCAAGTGGTTTACGATGTTTTTAAAGGTCGCGACAGTGGCTGGAAACCTCAGTCTCGTGATGACGGCGCAACTTCATGGAAAGTCGCTGCTCGTGCGCACTGTAGTCATACTTTATTGGGCTTAGGATTGGCGAGTGGGGCGCTATTTTTAAGTATCGAGTTGTTCTATTGGTCTTTGCCAATTAGCTTTGGTTTGATTTTGTCTATTCCATTATCTTGGATCAGTGGCGGTGCAAAACGTGGCAATGTGATTCATTACTTGGGTCTTATGCGCGCACCAGAAGAAAAGCGTCCGCACCCAATTATTAACATGCAAAGTCACTATGATGAAGCGCAAAGCGAGCTAGATTTTGATGGCGCTTTGTCTTCTTTAAAACGTTTGTCATCTGATGCGACACTTTTTTATTGGCACCTTGCTCAAATGCCAATAGATGAACCAAACAAAGAATTTTGTCGCGCGTGGATTTGTGCCGAATGGCAAATCCTTAACAGTAACAATATTCAAAGCCTGTTAGATCATCTCAGTGAAAAAGAGTGTCTCGCTATTTTGCAACACCGTGAACTTATGGTAGCAATGGAGAAATACTTGCCAGAAGATAAGCGTATGAGCAAACAGATAGAAGAGTTTGTGTTGGCTTAAGACTAGACTGCGGCGCAAAGAGAGGTTAATAAATGTTTCTCTTTGCGCCGTTTTTTTATATTACGAGTAGTCACTTAGAGGGAATTCACTTAACGGGAATTCCCTTGTTATTTTTGGCTGTCTCATTGAAAACATGGTGTTTACCGAGCGAACGCCTTTTGCTTGCAAAAGTTGTTTGCTCAAAAGCTCATCATAACTATCTAGGTCTCTGGTGATGATCTTTAGTAGGTAGTCACAATCACCACTGACAGAATGACATTCCTGTATTTCAGGGCAGTTGCGTACGATGGAAAGGAAAGGTTCCAGTGTTTCTGGGTGATGGTTATCCATTGAGACTTGCGCGAAGGCGATCACATTTAAGTTCACCTTCTTCGGATTCAACTCTGCTGTATAGCAATTGATATAGCCTTCTTCTTCTAGGCGTTTTAAGCGTCGCCAGCAAGGTGCGGTTGAAAGGCCAATCTTATCTGCTAAATCTCTATTACTTAAACGACCGTCTTTTTGTAAGGCGGCAAGAATACTGATGTCAAATTTGTCGAGCATGAAAGTGTTTCCATTTTTTGTTATTTGAAGAAACTTTGTTGCTCAGTCTGTCAAAGACTCGGCAATTAAGAAAGATAATTTCGCTGAATCATAGATAAGATTAACTACATCATACTTATAACAATAAAGCTGAAAAGCAGCTGAAGATGGTGTACCTCTATGAATCAATTGCTAGAAAAAAGTAATCACGTCACAAATTTCATACGTCAAAAGCCTGAATTTAATTGGCTTCAAGTTAGTCAATTAATGCTTTTATCTCGTGCTCTGGATCAGATAGAAGAAAAAGAGTTAGTGCCAGAAAAGTTAGTGTTTAACCAGTTTTCTGCTCGTGGACATGATTTTGCTCAGATTATTTTAGGTTCTTTGCTGACACATCCTCACGATGCTGCAAGTGGCTATTATCGTTCTAGACCTTTTGTCATGAGTCTTGGGATCGATTTGGATGAAGTGGTTGCATCGCCTATGGCGAAAGCGGGCGGCTACAGTGATGGTAGAGACATCGGCGTAGTGTGTAACTATCCTAATACCGATAGAAAAGGCGCTATGTTATTCCCTATGTGTGGCGGTGTTGGCGCACAATATTCGCCTATATCTGGTTGGGCGCAATCCATTATTTATCACAAAAATCAGTTGAAGGACTCAAGCTATACGGGTGCTATTGCTGTTTCAATGGGTGGCGATTCCTCCATGTCGACAAGTGGTTTTTGGGCGGCATTAAACATATCAACGACCAACAACTTACCGCATTTATTTTACATTGAAGATAATGGTTATGGCATTTCAGTACCTCAGGAAGTACAAACGCCTGGCGGTGATCAGGTGGCGAATCTTAAAGCCTATAAAAATCTGAAGATTATTGATGGCGACGGAACCGACCCAGAATTGACTCCAGCACTTATAAAAGAAGCTGTCGACTATGTCCGATCTGGGCAAGGCACTTGTTTACTTCGACTAAAAGTCCCGCGTTTATGTGGTCACACATTCCAAGACACTCAAACTTACAAAGATGCTGACTTTATTGCCGATGAGCAATCCAGAGATCCGCTTCCTAAGCTAAAAAGCTATCTATTAAATAATGGCTTAATGACCGCAGATGAATGGCAAGATTTGGAAGACGAAAGTTATCGTAATATCCGTAATGCGGTTGATAAAGCGAAGGAGCGTCAGCAACCTGATCCTGAAAATCTTACACGCTTTGTTTATGCCGAAAAAGATCAGGTTCAGCTTCGGGGTGGATTAGCGGCAAGTGGTCATGTATTTCCAGCTCAAAGCGATCAGACTAAGCCTGAAGGTTCTCGTCTTAACATGCTAACGGCGATCCGCAAGACACTTGATTACGAACTAGAAACGAACCCTAAAGTGGTTGTATTCGGCGAAGATGTTGGACCGAAAGGCGGTGTTCACGGAGCAACGCTTGGTCTGAATGAAAAGTTTGGCGGTAATCGAGTGTTTGATACCAGTTTATCTGAAGAAGGGATTATTGGTCGCTCTGTAGGAATGGCGTTGAGTGGCTTGATGCCAGTGCCAGAAATACAGTTCCGCAAATATGCTGAGCCTGCAGCTGAACAACTTTCTGATACCGGCATTATGCGCTGGCGCACTAATAACCAATTTGCTGCGCCCATGGTTGTAAGAATTCCGGGCGGGTTTGCCCGTCGAGGTGATCCATGGCATTCCATGAGTGACGAAGTGGAGTGGGCGCATAAAGTCGGCTGGCAATTGGCTATGCCTTCAAACGCTGAAGACGCTGTTGGTTTGCTGCGTTTTGCCCTAAGAGACAATAATCCAACTATTTTCTTTGAGCATCGATCTTTATTAGACAATAGCTGGTCGCGTCGTCCATATCCTGGTGATGACTATGTCATCCCATTTGGGAAAGCAAAGACGATTCTATCAGGCACCGCATTAACGGTAGTTTGTTGGGGCGCGATGGTAGAACGCTGTCAAAATGCAGCAACGAGTCTTGATATGAGCATTGAAGTTATTGACCTTCGAACCATTCAGCCATGGGATAAAGAGGCGATACTTGCCTCTGTCGAGAAAACTGGACGTTGTTTGATTGTTCATGAAGATAATAAAACCGCTGGTTTTGGCGCTGAAATTGCGGCGACGTTAGCCGATGAATTGTTCTTTAGTCTTGATGCGCCGATTCAACGATTGACCATGCCTGATATCCCTAATCCTCACAATTTTCTCTTGTTAGAAAAAGCCGTGCCGAGTGAGCAAAAGATCGCTCTCGCCATGAAAAAACTGATTGAAGTGTGAGGAGGAAACGATGAACGAATCAATGACTATTACGCTTCCAGTGGGCGCGTTGGAAGGAACCGCGGCGGTATTTTCTACTTGGTTGGTAGGAGAGGGTGATCAAGTTCGAAAAGGCGATCCCATATTAGAGCTGGAAACCGACAAGGTATCGATGGAAGTGTGTGCTGAAAATGATGGCTCCATTGGAAAAATCTTGGCGACATCGGGTGATAATGTTGATGAAAAGACCATCCTTGGCTACTTAAATTGTGGTGAACAATCAGAGGTAGATAAAGCTTCTGTAGATAAATCATTATCTCCTGTTGCTAATGACGCTTCGCAAAATGCGTCAGTTGTAGAGGTTGCTAAATGCGACGTGGCTGACGATGGCTCAAAACGCCATTTAATTGGACCTGCGGTCAGAAAGTTATTGAGAAAACATAACCTGAACTTGTCCTCTATTGATGGCTCAGGTAAAGGTGGACGTGTTACGCGAGATGATATTTTAGCCTTTATTGATACCCGAGCTGATGAGGATAAAAGTCACTCAAATACTTCTATCCCAGCAGAAAAATCGCATGGTTTAAAAAGTAAGCTGGTTCCTCATACTTCCATGCGCAAGAAAATTGCGAATCATATGGTAGATAGCTTACTGCACACTTCGCCGCATGTGACTAGCGTCTTTGAAATGGATATGGGGCGAATCATAGAGCATAGAAAAATGTGCAAAATGGGCTTTGAAGAAGCGGGTGTAAAGCTGACTTTTACCGCTTATTTCTTGGCCGCCAGTGCTAAGGCAATGCAAAAAGTTCCTGTCGTTAATTCGCGTTTTCATGATGATTGCTTGGAAATATTTGAAGACATTAACATAGGTGTCGGCACAGCGTTAGGTGATGATGGACTGATTGTCCCAGTCGTTAAACAGGTTCAAGAGAAGAACTTGTTTGAAATCGCCTCAGCCCTACAGCAACAAACAGACAAAGCCAGACAAGGTAAATTGGCTGCAGCAGACATGAGAGATGGCACATTTACCATCTCAAATCATGGCGTGAGCGGAAGCCTATTTGCTACGCCGATTATTATCAACCAGCCTCAGGTGGCTATTTTGGGGATCGGGAAACTTGAAAAAAGAGCCGTGGTGGAAGAAGCGAATGGTGAAGACATAATTGTCATCCGACCAAAATGCTACGTGTCTCTTAGTATCGATCATCGAGCCTTGGATGCATATCAGACTAACTTATTTCTGAGTCATTTTGTCGAGGTGATAGAAAACTGGGGGAAATAATGACCTATGACATGGGGCGTTGTGTAGTGATCCCCATGTCATTCTATCGTCTTTTGATGAGCTGCATTTCAACTCTATGTAGTAAGAGGTGTTTCCTTTTCTCATAAAATACATGGGTATATTTTGAGGATTTGAAATCATTTTTACATTCTTTCTAGCATTATCTCTTCTCTTCTCTTCTCTTCTTTAACCACGTTCGTATTTAAGCTTTCTTGCCATTTTTAATGGTATTTAGAGTCCTATTGCATTGCTATAGTTGGTTTTTCTATATTTTTTATGCAAATCTCATGTGAATTTTATGATTGTAAAAAAGATTTTTTTTGATTTGTTTTTGTTTGTATGAAGGTAAATAATCAAAATAATGATTGAATAGATATGATTTTTTGAGTATTTTAAATCATAACAATGACATTGTGCTTAAGGTTTGTTCTTCATCTCTTAGTGGAATTGTCAAAAAATAAGAATAAGGAATTGGTTTTGAACTCAACAGTAGAATTGGCATTTTACGGAGACGATTTCACCGGCTCCACTGATGTACTTGAAAGTCTAAGCTTACGTGGCAAGAAAACGATTCTATTGCTTCGTGTGCCAGAGGGAAATGATGCGGTTAACTTTTCTGATTACGACTGTGTCGGAGTGGCAGGGATAAGTCGAAGCAAAGATCCTGCGTGGATGAGAGCTGAATTACCGAAAGTATATCGTTTTCTAAATTCTTTCGATCCTAAATATATACATTATAAAGTCTGTTCAACTTTCGATTCTAACTTTCATAAAGGTAACTTAGCCGTAGCAACTCAGGTCGGAATTGACGTTTTATCGCCTAGCTGGACATCCATAGTAGTGGGCACTCCAAAAATTAAACGCTACGTGTGCTTTGGTGAGTTGTTTGCTGATTCAAAAGGGGAGACTTATCGCATAGATCGACACCCTGTGATGAGCTGCCATCCAGCAACGCCAATGACAGAAGCGAATCTGGTAAAGCATATGCATCAGTTAGGTGAGGTTGATTGCGCCTCAGTTAATTTGAGTATGTACTCAGACGACTCTGCGGCGACTAAATTACAGCAATTTATTGCTGAGAATAAAGTGGTTATCTTTGATTCTGTTGATTATTCCTCTCAAGCTAAAGTTGGGGCGCTGATTAATGAGCATTGCCAAGAGGGTCTGCACTTTTCTGTTTCTTCATCTGGTTTCGAAGATGCCGTTTATAGCCAAAATAAACTTGTCGAGAATATCAATATCACGCCTAAGTCTAGGATTTTGGCGCTATCCGGTAGTTGTTCTTCTATCACAAGTAGTCAAATTGATTATGCGTTGAGCCATGGTTTCATTCCCGTTGAACTTGATATCGCCAGATTATTGATGCTTGAAAGCAGGTCTCAATATTTAGATGAGATCGTTCAAACCTGTATTGATTTACTTAGTAGTAATAAATCGCCTTTGGTGTATTCCGCTTTGGGTCCTCAGAAAAGCGGTTCAACGACCACTTCTCAAGACGGAGATCTACATTTTGATGAAATGCTTGGTAGTTTCCTTGGTGCTATTGCTTTAGCCGTTACAAAGACGGGTCTTATTGAGCGACTTGCTGTCGCAGGTGGTGATACCTCAGGTTACTGTATTCAAAGTTTAAACTTAGATGCTTTGACGTTTATTGCACCACTTTGCCCAGGTGTTCCTCTATGCAGTGCTCATGCTCAAGACAGTGATATAGATGGGGTAGAGGTGGCTCTTAAAGGTGGGCAAATGGGATCTGAAGATTTCTTTGTTCGATTATGCTCAGGTGGAGAGTAAATGATGGATAGATTTGAGGTTACGTACTTAATTCATAGTTTCATCAGTTTAGCTCAAGTTGCTGAGAAAATTTGTAATGATCAAACAACTGGAACTTTTACGAAAATTCCAGATATCTCAAGCGGTAATGTGGGATGCTTTTCGGCCGAAATTATTTCTGTAGAAGAAAATTTTGTTTCATCATTAAAGCAATATCGTGGCCGTGTGGTTATCTCTTACCCTATTGATTTATGCGGATATGACTTGTCTGCTATTTTCACTATTGCTTGTGGTGGGGTCTCTTCTATTAAGGTGATTGAACGTTTAAAAATAGAAGACATTCAATTCACCGATCAATTTGTTGCTCAATTTCAAGGTCCAAAATTTGGTATTGAAGGTACTTATCGTAAATTGGGAATGTCAGAAGGGCCAGTGATCGGTGGGATCTTAAAACCGAATATTGGTATTACGCCAGAAGACAGTGCAAATCTGGTTGCACAGCTTGTGGCTGCTGACATTGATTTCATCAAAGACGATGAGAAACTACAAAGTCCGCCATACTCTCATGTAAAAGATCGCATCGACGCTATTATGCCTGTTATTGATAATTGGCAGCAAAAAAGCGGTAAGAAAGTCATTTATGCATTTAACATTTGTCATTCAGATATTGGTGAAATTGAACGTAATCATGAGTATTTGAAAAGCAAAGGCGGTGATGCTGCTGTTATAAACGTCAATCAAATAGGTATTTGCGGTTTAGATTCAATTAATAAGTTTAGTGATGTTATTTTGCATGCTCATACTAATGGGCTGGCTTTTAATGAGCGCAGCGATTGGGGGATTTCTTTCAATGTTTGGCAAAAAGTTTGGCGTCTATTAGGCATAGATCATCTTCAAATTAATGGTATTGATGGGAAGTATTGGCAAGGTAATGATTCCGTGATGGAGGCTTATTATGCAATGACTCAACCTCTTGGCCATTTATCTGCAACTTTACCTGTTTTTTGCTCCGGTCAGTGGGGTGGTCAGGTGCCAGAAACCTACAATCGAACAGGTAAATCTACAGAACTAATGTATCTCGGCGGCGGTGGTATACATGGTCACCCATTGGGTGCTCAGGGTGGAGTAAAAGCCATTAGACAAGCTTGGGATTCCTGTATCTCAGATCAAAATATATATGATTATGCCGTGACTCATCCTGAGTTATCGCAGGCATTATCGTATTTTTCTCATAAAGCAAAACAATAAAAGTGGAGTAAGTATGACAACTATATCTTTAATCGGTGCAGGCGGAAAAATGGGCATGCGTTTGTCTAAAAACCTGCAAAATTCAGATTATAAGGTTAATCACGTTGAAATAAGCGAGCAAGGTCGTAAGAACCTAAAAGAGCAGCTTAATATTGATGCGATTGGCCCTGATCAGCAAAATTCGGCTTTAGAAGCATCTGATGCGGTTATTTTGGCTGTGCCGGATACTCTCATTGGAAAAATCAGTAGTCAGGTTTGTGAGCATTTGAAACCGGGGACTATGGTTGTGGTTCTTGATGCTGCTGCACCGTTTGCTGGTCATCTCCCTAAGCGTGATGATCTTGTGTACTTTGTGACTCATCCTTGCCATCCAGTCATTTTTAATAAAGAACTTAATCAAGATGCTTTAAATGACCACTTTGGTGGTTTACATGCAAAGCAAAGCGTTGTCTCAACTTTACTGCAAGGTCCTGATTCTGCATGGGAGCTTGGGGAAGATATTGCGAAGACTATCTATGCACCGATCAAAAATTCGTACCGTGTTACTTTGCATCAAATGGCAATGTTAGAGCCAGGTTTGTCTGAAACTGTTTGCGCAACTTTGTTGACTGCAATGCGTCAAGCTATGGATGAAGTGGTTGATGGTGGTGTTCCGTATGATTGTGCTCGTGACTTCCTTCTTGGTCATATGAATATTCTGTCAGCGGTTATTTTTGATGAAATTGATGGTCAATTTTCTGATGCTTGCAATAAAGCAATCGATAATGGTTTGGATAAGTTGCTCTACCCAGATTGGAAGAAAGTCTTCAATAAAGATGAACTCGCTCACAGTATTCAGTTAATCACTTAAGTAAATCTCACTTTATAAAATGATCATAAGCAATAACGTAAATTAAAGGAAACCCCAATGAATATAATAAAGACAAAAATAATTCAATGTGCTGCTTTAACTACTCTCGCCCTTTCTCCGTTGGCTCTAGAGGCTAAAACCATTAACCTCGCTTTTACCCAAACGATGGATTCACAATATGGTGCGGCCGGTAATGCTTTTAAATCAGAACTGGAAAAGCTAAGTGACCATAAAATTGAAGTCGATTTGAAACCTGCGGGTGCTTTGGGTGGTGAACGTGAAGTGGTTGAGAGTCTGCAGTTAGGCATTATTGAAATGACTATTTCTTCAACGGGGCCTTTAGGAAACTTTGATAAAGATGTTTATCTGTTTGATTTTCCTTATGTATTCGAAAGTTATGATCATGCGCATCGCGTACTAGATAGTCATATAGGGAAGGATATTCTTAACGGAATGTCAGAGCATCAGATTAAAGGTTTGGCTTGGGGGGAAAATGGATTCCGCCAGCTTACTTATAATGGTGACCCGATCTTGAAGCCTGAAGATCTTAAAGGTAAAAAGATCAGAACGATGGAAAACTGGGTTCATTTAGCGACATTTAATGCATTAGGTGCTTCGCCAATCCCAATGTCTTGGACGGAAGTATTCACTGCGCTTCAACAAGGAACGATTGATGGGCAAGAAAATCCGATCAATCTTGCGGTAACATCAAAGCTTTATGAAGTTCAAAAACAAGCCTCTATGACTCAGCACCTATATAGTCCAGCTGTTATTGCTATGTCTCAGGGATATTGGGATGGACTTAACTCAAATGAGCAAAAGTGGGTTCAGCAAGCGGCCGATGTTGCAGCTAAAGTGATGCGTCAGTCGCGCGAGAAACTTGAAAATGAAGCTTCTGATCAGCTGACTCAAAAAGGTATGACTATTCATAAAGTGGATATAGCACCTTTTGTAAAAGCTACCGAGGGTGTTCGTAATAAGATCGCCAAGGAAATGGAGTTTACTGAGAAACTAGCTGAAATAAAAAGCATGAAATAATAGGTTAAGAAGGCTGGTATGAAAGTATCAGCCTTCTTATTTGAGGATACGAAAATGGCAAAATTCATTATTAAATTTAGTCGATTCCTTAATAATTCTGCTTTAAATGTTTCTGCGGTTCTTATGGGGCTCATGGCTTTATTAGTGTTTTATCAAGTCATCACTCGGTTTGTATTTGGTGCTCCATCAGCTTGGTCTGAAATCTCGGCTAGGGTGATGATGGTATGGATGGTTTATATTTCTATGGGCTGTGTATTTAGCCGTGGAAGTATGATCAGTATTACTTTTTTTGTGGAAGTACTGCCAGATATCTTTGGTTTATGGGTAAAACGAGCGGTTACCATCATTGTGCTGATTTTTTTTGGTGTGTTGATATGGTATGGCTGGGATATTGCGGTAAGGGTAAAAAATCAGAATGTCGCTATGTTAAATATTTCAGCGTTTTGGCTTTATATCAGTATCCCTATTGGCGCTGTTCTAAGCATTCCGTCCTTACTTGAATGGCATATATTAAATGTCGAAAATAAATCTGAACCTGCCGATCTTAAAATAACTAAAACCGCAGAGGTCTAGTCATGCCAACAGCCATTGTTTCGTTATTACTTACATTCATTTCTTTGTCTGTACCTATTGCCGTCGCTATTGTTATTGCGTCAGCAGTAGGGCTTTATTTTTTCAGTAACCTCCCATTAATAATCATTCCACAGCGAATGTTTATTGGTCTAGATAGCTTTCCATTAATGGCAGTTCCTTTATTTATCCTCGCCGGAAATATTATGGGGCAAGGGGGCGTTTCAAAACGTTTGGTAACTTTTGCAAAATCTCTTGTGGGTAACCTTCAGGGTGGTTTAGCGATTTCTTGTGTTATCACCAGTATGATTTTTGCTGCCGTGTCTGGGTCGAGTGTTGCGACAGCATATGCTGTAGGAGCGATCTTGCTTCCAGCGATGATAGCACATGGTTATCCTAAACCTATGGCGACGGCGATTCAGGCGTCTTCTGCGAATTTGGGAATTGTTATTCCTCCATCTGTACCATTAATTATGTATGGTGTTAGTACCAATACATCCATAGGTAAGCTCTTTCTTGCAGCAATAGGCCCAGGGCTGCTTATGGGCGTCGCTCTTATTATCATGGTTATTGTTTGGTGTATTGTGACTGGACATGGCAAAAATGATGCAAATGATCAACAGAGTTTACTTGCTTCATCAAAAGATGCCTTACTGGCTTTGCTAATGCCTACCATGATTCTTGGTGGAATTTATGGTGGTGTTTTCACTCCAACTGAAGCTTCAGCTATCGCTGTTATTTATGGTCTGATACTGGGCGTTTTTGTCTATAAAGAAATCTCGTTTAAAGATATACCAAGGATACTTAAAGGTTCTGTGGTATCAACGTCTTCTGTGATGCTAATTATTGCGGCAGCTTCATTGTTAAGTTTTCTTGTGAGTCGGTCCGATTTGCCTCAGCTACTTTCTACTTTTGCTACGGATAACTTTTCGACTAAGTTACAGTTTTTCTTAGCGGTTAATTTGTTGCTTTTAGTTGTTGGTATGTTTGTTGAAACATCTGCTTCGATTTTACTACTTGCACCTATACTTGCCCCCATTGCTATTATTTATGGTATTGATCCTGTTCATTTTGGTGTGGTGATGGTTGTAAACTTGGCCATAGGTATGTTTACCCCTCCACTTGGGGTAACCTTGTTTGCTGCGAGCCAAGTGGCTGAAATCCAGGTTGAAAAAGTCATATTAGCGACGTTGGTGCCTTTAGGGACTTTGCTCTGCTGCTTGGTTCTTATTACAATATTTCCTTCGATTACACTATTTTGGGTGAATTCGTGATTATTTACTTAACTAGGGTGACCAAAGTTGATGAAAAAACAGCACCGCTATAAAGATATAGTTGATTACTTAAAAGATACTAATTTAACGACTGTTGATGAGCTTGTTCAGACTCTAAATGTTTCTCCTGCAACAGTAAGGAGAGATTTAATCGATCTAGAAAATCAGGGTGTTGTTAGAAGGACTCATGGTGGTGTCACTTTAAATAATTTTGTTGCGACACAGCTTTCTGTTCAAGAAAAAAACCAATTATTTAAGGCTGAAAAGGAAAGGATATCTAAAGCAGCAGCTGAGCGAGTTGAGTCTGGGAATTCTATTATTTTAGATGCCGGCACGACGACAATGGAAATTGCGAAAAATATCACACATCTTCCTCTCAGGGTTATCACCCCTGATTTAAGAATTGCGCTGTTTTTAAGTGAATTCAAACAGATTGAAGTAACCATGTTTGGTGGGGAGATTGATAATGCCAGCCAGTCTTGCGTTGGAGAGCATGCAAGAAGGCTACTTCAGTCTATTCATACGGATATTGCTTTTATAAGTAGTAACTTTTGGAGCTTTGAGCATGGTGTAACTACGCCAAAAGAAGCAAAAACAGCGCTTAAAGCCGATATGATGAAGTGTGCTGAAGAAAGTATTCTAGTGGCTGATAGCAGTAAATATAATAGCTTTTCTTTGTTTAAAGTGGCAGAACTTGATCAGTTTTCAGAAATATATACAGACAGTGAACTCAGCCAAGAGGCCAGAGAAAAGCTGATGAGTTTTAATGGTAAATTGCATATTTTGTGATGTTTAATGCGTCCCCTTACTAGATTTAACATTGTCCAACTTTACTTCTGTAATCTTGATCTTTAGATTTAGAAGACTAAAAAGGGCTACGATTGTAGCCCTAGAACTTACGTTAAAAGCGAGTCGTGATTAATGTTTAGATAGTGTGAAAGCAGAAGTGTAATATTTAATGTTGTCAGATGTGATTAAGTAGCAGTCAAACAATTGTTTTTCAGAATCAATACCTGTGCTGCCTGTTTTAATGACGTTATCAGCTTGGCGAATAGCTTCTGCTGCAAATGTTGCCACAGGTTGGAGTACTGTGTACTCCATTTCACCATTGAGAATTGCTTCTGCAGCATCTGGAGAGCCGTCAAATCCGCCTACTTTTACTTGGCTAAGTTTACCAGCTTCTTTTAGCGCTGCGATTGCACCTAACGCCATATCATCGTTGCCGCTTATAACACCTTTAATATTTGGGTTTGCTTGTAGAATTGACTGCATTTTTGTATAGCCTTGAGTACGATCCCAGTTAGCGACTTCGCTCGCAACTTTAACCAAATCTGGATACTGAGATAACACTGTTTTGAAGCCGTTTGAGCGTGTTTGGGCGTTGTTATCACTTGGTGCACCAAACAGTTCAACATAATTTCCTGAGTCTCCAACACTTTCAATCCATTGCATGGCACCTAATGCGGCGCCTTGGGCGTTATTGGATACCAATTGTGCTTTTGCAAGACCGCTTTGGTTGATTTCGGCATTAATGATAATCACTGGAATCCCTGCTGCTACCGCTTTGCGAACTGCACCAATGGATCCGTCAGCGTTAGCTGGGTCTAATATAATAGCTTTTGCTTTGTTAGTGATAGCTGTATCAATCAGCTTGCTCTCAGTATTTGTATCCCCTTTGTGAGCAGAAACATTAGCTTCATAACCCATTTCTTCGGCTGTTCTTTTAGCGACTTGGCCTTCGGTAAACCAATAAGGGTTAGAAGGGTTGTTAACAATAATAGACATCAATCCATCCGCCCATGCATTGCCCGTCATAAGGGTTAGGCTAGCAGTAGATGCAATCAGTAAACGCTTAGTCATATTGAACATATAAAGTGCTCCAATTTATTATTTTAAGAGTGTGCCGAAACTCGGCGAGTTGTATGTGTTTGTCTGCTGTTATTTTATAAAGCGAGAAACACAACATTTTTAGCGACCATTTCTTTTTGAGCTGTATTGCAAGCTGTTAAGTAATACCGCCAAGACGATAACAGTGCCCGTGAATACGGTTTGCCAATAGGCTGAGACACCAATAATGACAAGGCCATCGGACAAATAGCCAATAACCAAGGCACCAAGGATGGTGCCTCGTACAGTACCTCGGCCGCCAGTTAGTGCTGCTCCACCAATAACCACCGCTGCAATGGCAGTTAGCTCGTAGGTCGTTCCAGCAGTAGGGCCTGCGGATGTTAATTGTGATGCAAGAACAAGACCCGCAAGTGCAGCACAAATACCAGATATCATGTACACAACGACTTTGACTCGGATAACAGGAACACCTGATAGATTTGCCGCACTTTCGTTGCCACCAGAAGCATACAACCAGCGACCAAAGGCTGTGCGGCTCAATACGAGACCGCATATTAATGCCACAATAATCAATACAATGACGCTGATCGGAATGCCCGCTAAACGGTTAAAGCCTAGCCACTCAAAACCTGTATTACCAAGTTCAGGTTTTCCGTCCAGTTTGTTGTATGTCAGACCGTTAGTGATTAGAAGAGCAATACCTCGCGCCACATACATAGTGCCAAGAGTTGCCACGAATGCAGGTACTTTGAAATGAGCTATGAGTATGCCGTTAACACAGCCAACCGCAGCACCTAAAGCACAGGTCAAAACAACAACTACCCACAAGGATGGATAAAAAGTAATGCCCAGTAGCTCTATATTTACCCCCTGTATTAAGAAACCAGCGAACACACCACATAACCCCAAGGTTGATCCTACTGATAAATCGATGCCGCCATTCAAAATGACCAGTAGCATGCCAAGAGCGAGCAAGCCAAAAATAGCCACATGTGATGACATGATCAGAAAATTATTGACCGTAAAATAATAAGGTGACATGACAGAGAAAAAAATGATGATCGCTATCAAAGCGAAAAAGGCTCTACCTTCAAGTAGCAAGCGGCCAATATCTAATTTCTTTGGTTTAGCAGGCGAGTTATCTGCAGATTTGTTTTGAGCGGTGGTAGACATGGTATTACTCCAAATTATTCTTATAATCTTTTAATGGGCAACGGACTCGCCGGATGCAGCCATGATTTTTTCTTTGCTTACGGTTGAGTCGAATTCAGCAGAAATTTGACCCTTATGCATAACAATAATGCGGTGGGCAATGCTTAAGCACTCTGCTACTTCTGACGTGGAGTAAATAACGGCAAGACCATCTTTTGCTCGCTCTGAAAGCAATTTAAATACTTCAGCTTTTGCCCCAATATCAATACCTCGGCTCGGCTCATCTAAAAGCAGAACCCTCGGATTTGTCGCTAACATTTTACCAATCACCACTTTTTGTTGGTTGCCGCCGGACAAAGATCCAATAGCGGCATCTGCACTAGAAGTCTTCACCGTGACTGCTTTTATTGACTGTCTTACTAGCGAGTTTTCGGAGTTGATCGAGGTGAACAGCTTTTTTGTGAAATCAGAAATGCTAGCCAAAGATAAGTTCTGGCCTACAGACATGGTTTGAACCAAGCCATCTTTTTGACGATCTTCGGGCACTAGTGCCAAACCGACGTTAATTCGTTCAGCAATGGTGAGCTTACTAATATCCTCGTTACCCAGTAGGATAGTGCCAGACTGAGCATTAAGTCTTCCGGCAACACATTCCATGAACTCAGAACGTCCTGCCCCCATCAACCCATAAACACAAACTATTTCACCCGCTTTAACTTCTAGGGACAACTTATCAACAACATTGAAATCGGCCCCATTGGGGTCTGATATGACCAAATCGTCTATTTTTAGCGCTACATCACCAAATTGATAACCTTCTGGTGGCGAGCCTAAATCAAAATTCTCACCAACCATGTTGCGTACAATCCATTCAAGATCTATATCCTTACGTGGTGCATAAGCGGTCATTGTTCCATCGCGTAGAACCACGGCATGATCTGTGATCAATAGGGCTTCTTCTAAATGGTGTGAAATGTAAACGATGGAAACGCCTTTACTGGTTAGATCGTGAATGACTTTAAACAGTACCTCCACTTCTGTTGCACTGAGTGCAGAAGTGGGTTCATCCATTATCAATATTCTGGATTTTTGCGATATGGCGCGAGCAATCTCAATAATTTGTTGCTGTCCAAGGCGAAGCTCCTCAACCATTGTTAATGGATCGATATCTTCTTCGAGTCCTGCCATCAACTCTCGTGTTTGACGCTCTTCTTCAGCAAAGTCAACACTACCGTTGGAGATGATTTCTCTACCCATAAAAATGTTGTCGCGCACGTTCATATTGGGCGCAAGGCTTAATTCTTGATGGATGATTGAAATGCCATTTGCTCTAGCTTCATTCGCGTTGTTAAAGAGTACCGGAGAGCCGTCTAGAATTATGTCGCCAGAGGTTGGTGCAATAACCCCAGATAAAACCTTCATTAAGGTTGATTTCCCCGCACCATTCTCACCAAATAATGTCGTTACTTGCCCATGGTAAACATCAAAATTAACGCTTTTTAATGCGTGAGTGTTCCCGAAAGACTTCGCAATATTACGAGCTGCTAAAACGACATCGCTTTTAGGTTCATCTGATGAATGATTGAAAGCTAGGCTCATTTTAGGTTCATCCTTACTGGTGTAACTAACCAGTTTTTAGCATTAATAAGACGAAACACCCCTGTTATCTCAACTATTTTTCCTGTCAAAGTAGTTCGGTCAAGGTCTTCTAAAATGTCTGCTTTCATCGCTCGGTTCAGTGCCGCACCAACGTCTTGATATTCAATTTGGTTGGTGAATTCCCCAAAACTAATTTTCCCCGTTGCATCGCGAAGGTCGGTTCCATTAATAGCTGGACCAGTTTGAATACGAACGGTTTGATTGTCAGGGAATCCTGGGATGCTAACTTTAAAAATGCCTGATCTTCCACTATCAATGGTACCTTCAAAAGAAACAGGAATAACGGGACCAATGCCACCGCCTACGCCATATTTATCCCCAGCCGCTTTCTTATCAATTTGGAGTTCTTTAAGAAGTGTAATTGCATTGACTGAATTGTCTAAAACATAGGATTTGATATCTGCATAGTGGGTATTTGCGTAATTATCAGGAGAGAAAACCTGTTGTCTTAGATCGTTAACAGAACCATTAACAATGACGGTTGTATCAAGGGCCATAGCACCGAAAATTATCGTCGCTGAGATGGCACTCACAAGCGCTATTTTTCGTTTTTTCGCACTAATCTGATTAGACAATTGCGATTGCGTGGTAGCTTTTATCATTTTTATTTTACTCCGGCTGCCTTGTCTTCTAAAACGCACAAAAGTTCAATAAATGATGTTATGTGCTGTTCGATCGAGCCAAGATCAACATTTATTTTTAGAAGATTGTTTGATCTTTGATCACTTACAATGGGATAAAAATAAATACCTGTCAATGAAATTTATTGCGTAATGTTTAAAAAAAATCACATCGATCTATTTTCTCTCATACTAAATAATTTTTTTAGAATGAAGATATAGATCTAGATTTTTATATTTGGTCTTAAAATTCTATGCTATTTGTATGAAAAATAAGGGTTATATAGATTTTTCCCAACGATTTTGAAATTTTAATAGTTGCTTCATTCTGCTCTATTGACTAACAGAGAGGTGAAAAAATAAACAGATATAAGGTTGACAGACTCGATCTATGTGGAAATAATCTACACAATAAGAAAAATATTTCATTCTAGCTTTGGGTTCCTTAGCTAGATCAAGACGGGGTTCAATCATGCTTCTAATAATAAAGTTGTCCCGCTTTGTTTGCCTTCGAAGCGCCTTCTCAAGCGTATGGAGGTCTGACAAGTGACTACCAATCTCATAGTGGGTATTGATGCTGGCACATCAGTTGTTAAGGCGGTTGCCTTTACGCTTGATGGAAAACAAATTGCCGTTTCATCAGTGCGTAACACCTACAAAGCAACACCTAATGGTTCTGCCACTCAATCTCTCAGCAAGACATGGGATGACTGTGTTGCGGCACTGAAAGGTTTGGGTGAAAAAATAGAAGACTTTCAATTGCGTGTTGTTGCTTTGTCGGTTACCGGCCAAGGTGATGGCACGTGGTTAATTGATGATGATGGATTACCTGTCTGTGATGCTTGGCTATGGCTAGATGGCCGCTCCGCGCAGACTGTTGATATCCTTAATACCCAATCCAGTGAGCGCCAAAGATTTGAAAAAACTGGTACAGGGTTAAGCACCTGTCAGCAAGGTGTCCAACTCGCCCATATGGCCTGCCATTACCCTCATTTATTAGAAAAAGCAAAGACCGCTTTTCACTGTAAGGATTGGCTGTACTTCAATTTGACTAAGGTGAGGGCGACAGACCCATCCGAAGCCAGTTTTACTTTTGGTGATTTCCGTACTCGACAATACGATGATCAAGTTATCACCAGTTTGGGATTGAGTGAATACCGAGACCTCTTACCAGACATTATTGATGGCTGTGAAACAACTCATCCTCTTTCAGCAGAAGCCGCCGAACTTACTGGGTTGAAGGCGGGAATTCCTGTCTCTTTGGCGTACGTTGATATGGTGATGACCGCATTAGGAGCAGGCGTTCATACAGGGCAAGACAACGTAGCCTGTTCTGTCATCGGTTCTACAGGTGTGCACATGCGCTCGGTTTCGTCTGATGACGTTTTTCTCAATGATCAATGTACAGGTTACGTGATTGCCTTACCTATCCCCGGACGAGTTACACAAGTGCAAACTAATATGGCGTCCGCATTAAATCTTGATTGGCTATTAAATGTTGCCTCTGATTTGTTAAAGGATTTTGGCTGCGAGTCTTCTCCCAATGTCATGGTTGATAAAGTTGAAACTTGGTTACAGCGAGCAGAAGAAGGCCAGCTGCTTTATCACCCATATATTTCAGATGCAGGAGAGCGTGGTCCTTTTGTTAATGGCCGGGCTAGAGCGAGTTTTACAGGCTTAACTTATCACCATCGATTTCACGATTTAGTGCGTGCTGTTGTGGAAGGTCTTGGTATGGCCATGCGTGATTGCTATGAATCAATGGGAGGGACAACCCAAGAGCTTCGTTTAAGTGGTGGTGCTGTTAGGTCGGCTACTCTGCGTAAGATTTTATCTGCTTCTGTCGGCGCTGATGTTTGTGTATCAGGAAGAGAAGAGGCAGGTGCAGCTGGAGCAGCAATGATGGCAGCCGTGGCGATTGGTGAATATAAATCGATGGATGATTGTATTGATGAATGGGTTACACCATTGCTCGGCCAAATTGAAAAAAAGGATAAAGCACTCTGTGATCGTTATGACGTGCTTTTTAATGCTTTTTACCAGCAGCGTTTGACTCTTCCGGATACATGGCTTGCTATGGAGCAGTTAAGGGAGCATTCGAAAACGCACTTGCAGGTAAATTCTTCAGATAAGTCATAGCGTGATCTTTAGCGACGAAATAAGAGGTTCTTTATGAATAACGAACAGGTATTAGATCTTTTTGTGATTGGTGGCGGTATCAACGGTGCAGGTATTGCTCGTGACGCTGCTGGTCGTGGCTTGAGTGTTGCGCTTTGCGAAAAAGATGATCTAGCACAAGGTACATCTTCCCGATCGGGGAAACTGGTTCATGGCGGTTTACGTTACCTTGAATATTATGAGTTCCGCTTGGTTCGTGAAGCATTGATTGAGCGAGAAGTGCTGTTGAATTCTGCCAGTCATATTATTTGGCCCATGCGATTTGTGTTGCCGCATAGCAAAGAAGACCGTCCTGCATGGTTGGTACGATTGGGGCTATTTTTATATGACCACCTTGGAGGACGTAAGCGCCTACCTGGTACTAGGACATTAGATTTGCTGCGAGACCCCGAAGGGCTTTCAATAAAAGATCAGTATACAAAAGGTTTTGAATACTCAGATTGCTGGGTAGATGACTCTCGATTGGTTATTCTGAATGCCCTAGATGCTGCTAAAAAAGGAGCAGAAGTACTGACTAGAACTCGTTGTATTTCGGCGAAGCGCCAAAGCGGCCATTGGCTGATAACAACTGAAAATGAATTCACTAAAGAGATGCGCAGCTTTAAGGCAAAAGTCTTGGTTAATGCTGCTGGCCCTTGGGTACGTAATATTGTCAATGATGTAGCACACTCAAAGACCTCTCGTAATATTCAGTTAGTGAAAGGATCGCATATTATCGTCCCTAAGTTCTGGGAAGGTCAGCAAGCTTATCTAGTACAAAACTATGATAAACGAGTGATCTTTATTAACCCATATGAAGACAATAAGGCATTAATCGGTACGACAGACATTCCTTATGAAGGTCGAGTTGAAGATGTTGTGCCAGAAGAGTCTGAAATTGAGTATTTACTCGCCGCTGTTAATCGTTACTTTAAAGAATCCTTAACACGCAGTGATGTCATCACTAGCTTCTCTGGCGTTCGTCCTTTGTTTGATGATGGAAAGGGTAACCCATCGGCTGTTACACGTGATTACGTATTTGATTTGGATGAAACCGATGGTGTTCCGTTACTGAATGTTTTTGGCGGCAAGCTGACAACATTCCGAAAATTGTCTGAACATGCTATCCATAAGATTAAGCATTTTTTCCCAAACATAGGAGGGGATTGGACTCGTGGTGGGATTTTGCCGGGTGGCGACATTCGTAACGCAGATTTCCAAAGTTTTATACAGGACTCTAAGGTTGCTTATAGTTGGATTCCTCGGCCATTACTCATTCATTACGGTCGTCATTATGGTTCTCTAATTAATAAGATTGTTGGAGACTCAATGGGTGTTGAAGGTCTTGGCGTCCATTTTGGTTCCAACCTCTATGAAGCTGAAGTGCGTTATTTGGTTGAAAATGAGTGGGCGATGACCCCAGAAGATGTTCTTACTCGTCGGACGAAAGAAGGGCTTCGTTTAAGCGAGGAACAAAAAACATTCTTCTCAGATTGGTTTCAAGAACAGTTTAATATTGCACAGCCACAAGCCTATTCAAACATTTTATAAGAGAGGTTAAGTATGCCGTTAACGTTAGGACTTAATACCAACCCTCTGGTAAATAGATTTGCCGAGCCGTCCCATCTAATCGACACCATCGCGCACGATATTAAAATCCGCGATGTGCAATTGACACATGAATTTATTAACCCTAGTTGGCCAGCTGCTGTTATTCGTCGGTTAACAAGAGAAATGCAAGTGGCTTTGGATCGGACTGGCGTCCGTATTACGTCGGGTATGACAGGCCCATATGGTCGCTTGAATCATTTTGGCCATCCAGATGCAGACGTTCGTCGTTATTACATTGAATGGTTTAAAACCTTTGCAGATATAACGGCCGACTTAGGCGGGCATGCTGTAGGTACACAGTTTGCCATCATGACCCATAAGGATTTCAATGACGAAGTGCGTCGTGAAGAGTTGACAAAAATAGCCATTGATTGCTGGGCAGAAGTGGCTGAGCACGCCAAGCAGGCGGGTTTAGACTATGTGTATTGGGAGCCGATGAGTGTTGGACGTGAATTTGGCGATACCATTGATTCTGCTATGACTCTTCAAAAGCGCTTAACGGATGCCAATATGGCGATTCCTATGTGGATGATGGCAGACATTGACCATGGAGATGTAACATCTAGTAATCCTGCAGATTATGATCCTTATGCTTGGGCAGAGGTAGTCCCAGCAGTGTCTCCTATTATTCATATTAAACAAAGCCTTATGGATAAAGGAGGGCATCGACCTTTTATAGCTGAATACAATCAAAATGGTCGTATTCAGCCGACACCTTTACTAGAAACTCTTGATAAAGGTGGTGCTAAGGACAATCAGATTTGTCTTGAGCTGAGCTTCAAAGAGCGTGATCCGACAGATTATCAAGTGGTTGAGCAAATAGCAGAAAGCGTCGCTTTTTGGGCGCCACATATTGATAGTGGCATTCGAGATTTGAATATTTAATAAAGTATTAATTTAAATAAGAAAATACTTACTATTCAAGTCGAAGTTATGTAGTAGGTGTTGTAAAGTTTCGCATGGTTTTATTTAAGCATGGGACTAGAAAGTGATGTTAATACGTTGTGCACATCGAACACCGTGTTTGTTCGTTATAACTTAATCCAGGAAAAAGAGAGCAATAGCTGTGGATGAAAGAAAATCTAATAATGAACCAGACAGCTCATTAGCTATTCGAGCAGCTTGGCTGCATTACGTTGGAGGTTTAACTCAAGCGGCGGTGGCAAAAAGGCTTGGGCTGACATCGGTTAAGGTGCATCGCTTAATTTCAAAGGCAGTGGCCGAAGGAGCTGTAAAAGTCAGTATAGACGGCAGCATAACTGAGTGTGTAAAGCTTGAAAATCAACTTATAGAGCGCTTTGGTTTGAGTCAATGTATTGTTGCACCAAATTTAGGTGAAGAAGGCATTCCTCTCAAAGCTTTAGGACAGGCAGGAGCCTCTTATTTGCGTTCTGTGTTGTCTACGCAATCAAATATAACAATAGGTTTGGCGCTTGGGCGAGCATTGGCGGCAGTGGTTCATCAGTTGCCTAAACTTGAGACGTCGGGGATTCGTTTTGTATCCTTGTTAGGAGGGTTAACTAGAGACTATTCTATTAACCGAGATGACGTTTTGCACTGGATAGCTGCAAAAACAGGCGCTCCAGCATACACTATGCCAGTTCCGTTATTGGCAAATTCTGTTGAAGATAGGGTAGTTCTTCTTAACCAAAAGGGCGTTAAAGATGTCTTTTCTATGGCCAATGATGCCGATATTAAGTTTATTGGCATAGGAACTGTTGCTCAAACTGCTCAGTTGGTTTCCTCTGGTCCTATTAAACCGGAAGAGATTATTGAAATTGCCCGTGCCGGTGCGGTTGGAGAGGTGATGGGGCATTTTTATGATGAAAATGGCCACATAATAGAAACTTCTCTCAGTGCTCGGATGTTGTCCGTGTCTTTGGAAGGGCATAAAGGTGATGTAATAGCGGTCTCTGGTGGAGAAGAGAAGGTTGAAGCTATCAGAGCAGCACTTAAAGGAGGCTTACTCACAGGGTTGATTACTGATGAGTTGACCGCACGTGCGATTCTAACAGTTGAATAATTCTATATATATCTTTGTCAGGTTTAAAGTGACCTAAGTTGGAGCTCCTGGTTGAGCTCTTGCGTTAACAATGATGTACATAAAAAAGAACACCAATAACGTTCTTTCTTATGTAGGTGGATTATTGGACTATGAGCCAAAATTCAGCCATTAAATGATAATAAATCCGCTATCAAAAATACTGAATGTGATATTTTTTGTGATTTTTAACATCTACTAATCATGTTTCACGCAGTTTCCCCTGTTATCTTGATGGTTTCCTATCTAAATTCGATTTTATAAATGTTATTCTACTCACTAAGTTGCGTGAAAACTGGCTGTTTTCACGTTTTTTTGTGATTTCAATCTGGAATTTCTTGGTTTTGTGTCTTAAATAACATTAAACTTAACAAAACAAACATATTTTTGTTAAATATAACTTTTAAAATGTTATTTTTGGGTTTATAACATACTCAAGAGGTTTGCTATCGAAGTGAGTGTTTATGAAGCGTGATGAACGTAGACAGCAAATTATCGATCTTCTTGTCGAAAATGGTGTTGTTGATCTAGAGGAGTTAGCGAAACGTTTTGCTGTTTCGAAGATGACAATTCACCGTGATTTAGACGAACTTGAAGCCGGCGGCTTGCTGCGTAAAGTGCGAGGCGGTGCGACTATTGAAGCGGGCATGCAATTCGAAAGTGATTTTAGACTGCGTGAACGTCAGGGTAGTGAAGGTAAAGAACTTATGGCGTTAGAAGCATTGGAGCTAGTTGAGCCTGGGATGACAGTGATGGTCAACGATGGATCTATGGCTGCAATGCTGGGGAGCATGCTTCCTCGTAAAAAGCCACTGACAGTTATTACCAATAATGCTTCCATTTTGGAGGCATTAAAGTTTGAAAAGGGGATTGATCTTATTGCACTTGGTGGAATGTATTCTTCTAAGTTTAATGGTTACTTCGGCGTGTTGGCAGAGCAAAATTTAACTAGTTTGCGAGCGGATCTTGCTTTTTTATCGAGTCCTGCGGTATCTGGAAACCAAGTGTTTCATATGGATGCTGATGTGATCAGAGTAAAAAAAGCCATGATTAATGCGGCGGTTAAGACTTGCTTGTTGGTTAATCACACACGCTTTGATCGTGTTGCACTTCATGTACTGGCAAATCTTGATGATTTTGACTGGGTCATCACCGACCAAGTTCCAGAGCCAAACGTCCAACAGCAGTTGGTGGACGCTGGCATTCAGTTAACTATTGCGAGACCACTGGAAAATACATGACGGATAAAAAGCAATTTTGGGTTGGTACAAGTTGGAAAATGAATAAGACACTGGCAGAGGCACAAGCGTTTTCAGTCGCTTTACAGGTTGATGATGCTAATGCAGATGCCCATATTCAGAGATTTGTTATCCCTGCATTTACATGTGTACGTGAAGTAAAAGAAATACTTCGTGATACATCCGTAAAAGTAGGAGCCCAAAATATGCATTGGGCAGAACATGGAGCTTGGACAGGAGAAGTGTCTCCTCTAATGCTGAATGACTGTCACCTTGATATCGTTGAACTGGGTCACTCAGAACGACGAGAGTATTTTGGTGAAACCAATGAGACTGTTGGCCGTAAGGTCGAGTCTGCTATTCGTCATGGTTTAATTCCGCTTATCTGTGTTGGCGAAACATTGGCAGATAAAGAAAGTGGTCAGGCAGCTCATGTCTTAGCAAAAGAAGTGCGAGGTGCGTTGCAATTTCTGAGTGATGACCAGAAAGATGCGCCTATTTTGTTTGCTTATGAGCCTGTTTGGGCAATAGGTGAGCGAGGGATTCCAGCTTCTGCTGAGTATGCCGACGCAAGACAAGCTGAAATTCTGGATGTTGCCAAAAAAGTATTGGGACGCAAAGTTCCTTGTTTATATGGCGGCTCGGTGAACCCTAATAACTGTGAAGAACTTATAGCCTGCGAACACATTGATGGTTTATTTATTGGTCGATCCGCTTGGAGTGTTAGTGGATATATCGATATTTTAAATAAATGTGCCGCAGCCGTTCAAACGCAAATATAAAGCCGAGGATAGCATCATGAGAATTGCAATTGCTGGAGATAGTGCTGGCGAAGGGCTAGCAAAAATTTTAGCTGACCATCTTAAAGATCGTTACGATGTAGAGGAAGTTTCTCGTACTGACTCTGGAGAAGTTGAGCCGTTTTATGCCAATTTGTCTGATCGTGTCGCTAATGCAGTTTTAGAAGGAAAATACGATCGTGCCATTTTATGCTGTGGTACAGGAATTGGAGTGTGTATTGCAGCAAGTAAAGTGCCGGG
Organism: Marinomonas polaris DSM 16579; assembly: GCF_900129155.1. Taxonomy (GTDB): domain Bacteria; phylum Pseudomonadota; class Gammaproteobacteria; order Pseudomonadales; family Marinomonadaceae; genus Marinomonas; species Marinomonas polaris. The sequence goes on along the minus strand of NZ_FQVF01000003.1, from coordinate 251,027 downwards.
TATTCGAGCCGCTCTCACTCATGACACTTATTCTGCAGAGCGCGCCGCACTTTCTAACAATGCACAAATTATTACTATGGGTGCACGTGTAATTGGGCAAGAGTTAGCGAAGTCCATTGCCGATGCGTTTTTGGTTCAAGTATTCGATGAAAATGGTCGCTCGGCAGATAATGTTAAAGCAATAAACTCTATTGATGAAAAATATCATGCTCGCCCGTAATTCATAGGTTTAGATTGTAAAATGGAGGTGTTGTGTTAACACGTAAGCAAAAATCAGAGATGATAGAAATTGTTCGGGACGTTGCCAAGGCAGAAATTTTGCCTAGGTTTAGAAGGCTCTCGGATGGTGCTGTGTCGTTCAAAACAAGTTTTGATGACCTTGTTACTGAAGCGGATGTTGCCTCTGAAAAAGCATTAACACAGCGCTTTCAAACGCTGTTGCCTCACGCTGTCATCATTGGTGAAGAAGCGGTTTCGGAAGATGAGTCATTATTAGATCAAATTGATACGAATGAACTGGTTGTTATCATCGACCCTATTGATGGGACATGGAATTTCGCTCATGGCTTATCAACCTTTGGTGTATTAATTGCAGCTATCTATCAAGGTGAAACCGTTTATGGCTTGTTGTATGACCCATTAAATGACGATTGGATTGAAACGAGTTTAGGTGAAGGCTCTTGGTTTGTTCGACCGGACCAATTGCCACGACGCTTAATGTTAAGTAATCAGCCTGTTGACTCTAAGTTGGTTGGATTTTTTTCGCCTTTTTTGTTTGAGGACAGTGCTGTGCGCGAGCGTGTTGCTATTCAGCAAGTTAATTATGCCCGTTCTTCCAATCTGCGTTGTTGTTGCCATGAATATCGAACAATGGTGCAGAACGGTGTTGATTTCTTTATTAGCCCTAAACCAAAAGTGTGGGATCATGCCGCAGGAATTCTTGCTTATCAGGAGGCGGGTGGTTATGTCTGTATGTTGGATGGAAGTCCTTATAAGCCGAATGTTCGTAAAGGCGTGATTGTCGCTGGGCGAACAGAGGCGATTCAAGACCGTATCATGAAAGATTTTCAGTCTATCGACGTTATGTAGTAAGAGTAAAGCAGGGTAAATGCTTGTAATGCTTTGACTCATTCTGCTCCTTGAGGGTGGAGTGAGTTTTTTTAATATCTAATTCCAATCTAGGGTTATCTTTCAATGATGTTAGCATCATTCCAACCACCTGCCTCCTAGTTGCCCCAATAATTATCTCAGCAGCTTAACCTTTGACATTGCTGTGGCGTGTCTTAGATAGAATGCAATTATGTAGATATTACAAGCAAAAGTTTAATCACCCACAATGCTTTTAGGGTGGCTATGTAGGAAAGGATAATTCTTTCGTTTTGTACGCGAGTAAAAAAAATATTGACTCGAGTAAATTTAAGGGGTAATTTTCTTCACATATCTACTATTAATTATTAATAGCTGGTTTGTGTTGGCGTGATACTTATAAAAATAAATGTACAGGAAAATCAAAATGAAAAACCTTAAACGTTTTACTGCAATTGCTGTCGCTCTTGCTTCCGCTTCTTTCAATCTTTATGCGAAAGATGAGCCTGTTGTTTGTGCTTCTCTTTTGACTCAATCCCATCCGTTTTATATCGCTTTAGGTAATGGCCTCAAAGAAGGTGCTAAGTTGCAACATATCAACTTAAAAGTTTCTGTGGCAAACCAAGATCTTGCTAAGCAAATTAATGATATAGAGGACTGCATTACTAAAAATGTAGATGCCATTGTCATATCTCCGGTGGACTCTAAGGGGATTCGTGGGCCGCTGAAAAAAGCTGAACGTGCAAATATCCCTGTCATTACTGTTGATATCGGTGCTGAAAATAGCAAGATTGTATCGCATATCGCGACGGATAATTACGGTGGAGGTGTCGTTGCAGGTAAGTTGGCAGTGAAACAGCTGGCTGGAAAAGGGCAGGTTGTTATGTTGTCTTATCCTGGTATTTCTTCCGTAGAAGCCAGATTGCAAGGTTTTCGTGATGCTGTAGCAGATACTGATATCAAAATCGTTGCGGTTCAACCAGGCAAAACTCGTGAAGAGTCTATGACATCAACTATTAACATGCTGCAAGCAAATCCTGATACGGATCTGATCTTTGCGTTTGGTGATGACATGATGATTGGTGCTGGTCTTGCGGTTACTAAGCAAAAATCCAAAGCAGTTGTTATTGGATTTGATGGTATGCCAGAGGGTATTAAAGCTGTCGACGAAAATGATCATATTATCGGTGTTGTGAAACAAGATGCTGATGCTATGGGTAAAACGGCAATGAAAGTCGTTGCAGATTATTTGAATGGCAAAGAAGTTAAGTCTGAATATCCGATTGTCCCTGTGCTGTATACAGGTAAGTAATTAACGGCGATAGAAATAGGGCTGATGTAGGCCCTATTTTTTGTTCTGGAGCTATTGATGTCGAAAGTATTACTAGAAACAGTCGGGTTGTGTAAGCATTTTGGCGACAACAAGGCTGTAGATGGGCTATCCATAAGGTTTCGAGCTGGAAAAGTGCATACTATTTTAGGTGAGAATGGTTGTGGTAAATCTACCACTCTTAAGATGCTGGCGGGCGTTCATCCACCTACATTTGGCAGTATTTTACGCAATGGTAAAAATGTTGAGTTTAAATCACCTAGAGATTCTCGAGACAATGGTATAGCTATTATTTTTCAAGAGCTTTCTTTGTGTAATAACCTCACAGTTGCAGAAAATATATTTGCAAATAATGAGCCTCATCGTTTTGGCGTGATCGATTCTAAAAAAATTATTTCCGATGCTAAAGGAATTCTTAATAAATATCACATACCAATATCGGCAGAAATAAAAGTGGGTTCTTTGTCAATGGCGCAGCGCCAGCTGGTAGAAATTGCCAAAGGCTTAAGTTATCCGTCTGATGTTGTTATTTTTGATGAGCCTACTTCCTCATTATCTGACTCTGAAGTCGAAATTCTATTCAATATAATTTCCGAACTGAAATCTGAAAACAAAGCCATTATTTATGTCAGCCATAAGATGGCTGAAATTATGCGTATTTCTGATGACATAACCGTTATGCGCGATGGGCAATATATAGACACAGTTGATAAAGCCGAGACATCAATTGACCCCCTTATTACCATGATGGTGGGTCGAGAGATGAGTGATATTTATCCATCAAAAAATGAATCAGCTTCAGAAATTGGTGACCTTGTCTTGAGTGTTAAATCTCTGACTAATCCTAATGCCTTTCATAATGTTAGCTTTGATCTTCATGCTGGTGAAGTGGTTGGTTTTTTTGGTTTAGTTGGTGCAGGACGATCAGATGTGATGAATGCTTTATTTGGCATGTTGCCATATGAAGGTGAAATTCTTATTAAAGGCAAAAAAGTAGCAATAGAAACCCCCATTATAGCGATCGAAAATGGTATTGCATTTGTTACTGAGAACCGGAAAGAAGAAGGCTTAGTGCTAGATCACAGTGTGCATATTAACTGTAATTTGGCGAGTTTTGAGCGAATAGCAACCCGTGGTCTGCTTAACGAGCAAGCAGAAGTTAGTCAAACCGAAGACAGTATTAAGCGGATGAATATTCGAGTACAGAATAGACACCAAAGTGTGGGGTCGCTGAGTGGCGGGAATCAGCAAAAAATCGTACTAGCTAAGTGGCTTGAAAGACAACCTGATATTTTGATCTTAGATGAGCCTACCCGTGGTGTAGATGTTGGTGCTAAATATGAAATCTATAGCATTATTCGCGAGCTGACGGAAAAAGGAACGGCTGTTATTTTGGTTTCATCTGAGTTACCTGAGGTGATGAATATGAGTGATCGATTATTTGTTATGAGAGAAAAGAAATTGGTTAAAGAGTTTAAAACGAAAGGGTTAACTCAGGATAAAGTAATGGTTTATGCAACGGGAGTTGATTCAAATGATTAAAAGTTTTTTTCGCGAATATGCTGGAATACTAGGTGGGTTATTAATTTTATGCTTGGTTTCTTCTTTTTTATCCGAATATTTTTGGTCAGTAAATAACGTTACAAATATTATTTTACAAACATCGATTGTTGCTATTGTTGCCTTTGGTATGACATATGCAATCTTACTTGCTGGAATTGATTTATCAGTTGGTTCTATTGTGGCACTAACGGGACTGGTTTTAGTAATAGGACTAACAAATGGTTTACCTTTTGGCCTGATGCTTCCAATAGCGCTTTTAGTCGCTGTCTTTTGTGGTTTTTCGAACGGGTTTATCACCACCTGGTTAGGTGTTCACCCTTTTATTGTCACCATGAGCTTTATGGGAATTTGGCGTGGCGTCGCAATGTTAACCAGTGATGGTCAAGCCGTCTCTCTTTATGATAATGCTCCTTTTGAATACATTTTTAACGGTTACCTTTTTGGTATCCCTTTTCCCATTATTATTTTGTTGTCGATGATAGCTCTGAATCATTTTGTCTTATCAAAGACAACTTTTGGGCGTCGAGTTTATATTGTCGGTGGTAATCCAGAAGCTGCCGCTTATTCAGGTATCAACGTATCTAAAACCACTATTTACTCATATATGATCACAGGATTAATGGCTGGTGTGGGTGGTGTTATGTTGGCCTCAAGAATGTTTTCTGCACAGCCAACAGCCGCAAATGGTATGGAGCTTGATGCCATTGCAGCTTGTGTGCTCGGCGGAACTTCTCTTACCGGTGGTAGGGGAACAATTATTGGCACTTTAATTGGCGCTTTGATTATCGCTGTGCTTAGTAATGTTATGAGCCTAATGAATGTCGATTTCTTTGTTTCTCTTATTGTTAAAGGTGTCGTGATATTGATCGCTGTAGGCATCGATGTTTATAAAAATAAGAGAAAAGCTGCTTAGTATTACTATTTGGTTAGGTTTTATAAATGATGATTATTTTTTTATGGTCATATTTTTCTACAGACCTAATAGAGATTTCTAAAAATATAACCATCCTTGAATATTTTATAATTTAAAGAATTTATATTGCTGTTTTATATTATCGGTAATGTATCCCTGCATAGGTAAAGTAATGAAAGAAGTAATCACTCTTGGTGAAATTCTTGTTGAAATAATGGCTAAAAAAACGAACCAGTTATTCATTGAAGCTGGTGAGTTTCTTGGACCTTATCCTAGTGGTGCACCTGCTATTTTTATCAATCAAGTAGCTAAAATGAAAGTTCCAGCTTCGATAATTGGCAGTGTTGGAGATGATGATTTTGGTAAAGTTTGTTTAAAGCGACTTATAGATAATGGTGTTAATACCAGTCTAATTGGGGTTAATAGTGAGCTTCCAACAGGAACAGCATTTGTTAGGTATCAAAGTAATGGTAGCCGCGATTTTATTTTTAATATTCGTCATAGTGCCTCTGCTGCTTTTGAGTTAACTGATATTGCGAAAGAGCGTCTTTCTACTTGTGCTGTTTTACATGTTATGGGGTCGTCTATTTTTTCGCATGATGTAATACATATGATGCGAGCAGCGATTGAAATCGTAAAAAATAATGGTGGGAAAATATCTTTCGATCCTAATGTACGTAAAGAATTGTTGGGTGATTCAGCCTTGTTTGCATTTTTTAAAGAAGTTTTAGCCAAAACAGATATATTTTTGCCTAGTGGTGAAGAGCTATTTGCTCTAACTAATAAACAAATTTTAGAGGATGCGGTCGAATCGGCACTTGAATTGGGTGTTAGTGAAATCGTATTAAAACAAGGATCTGATGGTTGTGCTTTTTATAGTCATAATGACTATTTCTTTATGCCATCTTTTTCTGTTGAAGAAATTGATGCGACTGGTGCCGGAGATACTTTCGGAGCTACTTATATTGCATGTCGTGAACTGGGTTATTCACCGGAAAAATCTCTTGGGCTTGCTAATGCAAGTGGAGCCATGGCTGTATCTCATTGGGGGCCAATGGAGGGAGCATCATCAGAAGAAGAGCTTAATAAGTTTATCGATACTTTCACTGAATCTTTAGAGGAAATATAAATGTCTTCAACAGAAATACTAAAAAATATCGTCGAGCTAAATCGCTCAGGTGAGCAGATAGGTATTTATTCCGTATGCTCAGCAAATCGTTTTGTTTTAGAAGCTGCTATGTTAGAGGCGAAAGAAAATAATTCTCCACTATTGATTGAGGCGACTTGTAATCAGGTAAATCAAGATGGTGGTTATACCAATATGACCCCTGCTGACTTTCAAGCTTATATTGCTGAGGTTGCTAAGTCCGTTGATTATGATACTAATCAGCTTATTCTTGGCGGAGACCATTTGGGCCCAAATCCCTGGAAGCATCTTTCTTCAGCTGATGCTATGGAAAAGGCAATGGTGCTTGTAGAGGCCTATGTTAAAGCTGGTTTTACTAAAATTCATTTAGATGCAAGTATGTCTTGTGCTGATGATGAGGTACCGTTGTCGTCGGAAACGATTGCTAAGCGTGCCGCTATTATGTGTCAGGCTGCTGAACGTGTCTCTTTAGCGCAACAGAAACCTTATTACGTAATAGGTACCGAGGTTCCTGTTCCTGGCGGTGCCCAAGAGGATTTAGAAGAACTTCAGGTGACCTCTACTATAGATTTGGCCGATACCATTCATACTCACCGCGTGCTTTTCTCTAATCTTGGTATTGACGATGCTTTTGATCGAGTGATTGGTGTTGTAGTGCAGCCAGGAGTGGAATTTGATCACTCAAGTGTAATTGAATATGACCCAGTAAAAGCAAAAGAATTAAAGTCTGTTATTCATCAGTTTTCCGGAATGGTTTTTGAAGCTCATTCAACGGATTATCAATCGCAATCTTGTTTGAGCCATCTAGTAAGAGATCATTTTGCGATTCTAAAAGTGGGTCCGGGATTAACATTCGCATTTCGCGAAGCGGTATTTGCCTTAAGTTATATTGAAGATGAATGGATTGAACCTGAAAAACGCTCCAATATTCGAGATGTGTTGGAGCAAACCATGGTAAATAATCCTAAGTATTGGGAAGGTTACTATCATGGGAATGAGCAAGATAAAATGTTTGCTCGCAAGTTTAGTTTTAGTGATCGCTCTCGATACTACTGGAATCACACTGATATTGAGGCAAGCTTGAAGGTGTTGATTCAGAACTTGACGACATCTCCTGCTCCGTACCCATTGATTAGCCAGTATATGTCTGCGCAATATGTTGCATTAAGAAAAGGTGAGATAATTAATGATCCTGCCGTTTTTTTGCGGGAACGAATTCGTTCTGAGATAAAAATGTATGCTCAGGCATGTAATCAATTTTCAGTAATCTAGTTGTTGTTTTTGTGGGTATTATTTTATGAGAGGACTTTTGATTGAAAAAAGTTAATACAATGGAAGAGTTTGCTGCGCTAGCTGGAGTATCTCGTCCTACGGCCTCTAAATATTTTGAAAAAAAAGATGCCGTTAGTCCTCGCTCAAGAATGAAAATTGAGGCAATGCTAAAAGAAGTGGATTACCGTCCAAATCTTTTAGCGTCGCGCTTAATGCGTAAAGATTCGAAGATAATAGGGGTGTTAATTCCTTCTTTAGGGGATCCTTTTTACGCCTCTATTGTACGCTCGATTGCCATGAACGCGTTGGTTTATGGCTACTCAGTGATGATTGAGTGTTCTTATGGTGATCCTGCTCTTGAGTCGAAGGCTATTGAAAACTTTCTTTCGGTGAAAGTGGCTGGAATTTGCTATGCGCCATCCGGGATTCGACAAGTTGAAAAAAAGCTTCATAGAATCCAGATGGAGTTGCCTTTGGTGTTTATTGATGCTGTTTTTGAAGGAGCCAATTACAGCGTCAGAAATAACAATAGGCAAACAATTGGTCTTATTACAGATTACATGCTTGGGGCGGGGCGACATCCCGCTTTTTTCCCTATGCCGAATGTAAATAGTAATGCTCAGGAACGTTTGGACGTGTACCTCGACACGATGAAAGCAAGTGATGAGTCGCCTATCGTCCTTCCTGTTGGGCAAAGTTTGCGTTGGGATTTTGAAGAGTGGGCGCGAGAAGAAGCCTTGCGTATGATTAGATCTAATCAATTGGATGGTGATGCCATTATATGTGCCAATGATCGGGTGGCATTTGGGGTTATTTCAGCAATGTTTTCAGAAGGTTTGATAACATTTAAGGATCAAAATGCCTTGAGTATTTCAATATCAGGTCATGATAATCAGCCTTTGAGTAAGTTTACTTGTCCACCATTAACGACGGTTGAACAGGATGTAGAAAACATAGGTAAATGTGCTATTGATATGATTATGAGCTTAATAGGTGTCATTTCAGATGAAATAGAGAATCATATCAAGCTGGACGGCCGATTGATTATTAGAGAGTCTGCTTGATCTTCTATATGGATTTAGTTCATTGTGTAGTGAAATAAGCTTTATAACTCATAGAGACTTCTTAAAGAAACTACATAGGTACTTATCGCGTTGCTGTTCAGGGAGGCTACTTACAGGGCATCCCTGCTTCTACTAGACAGAAAAAGGCTTGGTTGGTGACACTCCACTTGAATGCGAATGACGCTTTTTCTGCTTGTAGGACATATATGGACTTCTCTGGGGATGCAACAATAGCGTCCCTATTTTTTAATAAAGAATCATGCGTACTCCACTTCGTTATTAACAATATTTATCAACGGTCATAACAAACTTGCGTTAGCTTTCGTATATTCGGTCTTATTATGGAGAGCTACTCCAGACCTTAACGGCTTTGATTCGCCGTGAACCAAACGCCTTATCGGCGTGACGGCTTTAAAAGCCGATGACCTACTCAGGTTTCATTTGGTTTGCTTGCTAGCTGTTCATTCCGTTCAATCTATATTGCTAACTGTCTCGGTTGGTACTTTCTTTTATTCACTGACTTTTAAAAACCATCATCACTGTGCGACAGGTTGACGATGTTCAAGCCCACTTTTCAGCATGGCTGTCGCCATTCTGACCAGTTTGTTGGCGACAGCTACAATGGTTTTATTAAACCCTTTCGTGCTGAGTAATTGTCTTACCCAACAACTCAAGCTGTCTGTTTTTTCTTTAACATGGATGACCAAAGATCGAGCCCCATTGATGATCAATGTACGCAGATACGTATCACCTCGTTTGGTAATCCTGCCGATGGTAACTTTACCGCCGCTGCCACTGTGCGCTGGCACAAGGCCGATGCTGGCACTGGCATCTCGGCCACGCCTGAAGCACTCAGCCGAACCGAACTTAGCATACATCATGCTGGCACCAATCCAAGCAATACCGGGTAATGGCCAAAACCGCGAAGGCGGTTGGCAAGTTGATTACGTTCTTTTTTATAGCCTTCGCGGAATTTATGTAACGTAGCAATATCTTGCTGCTCTAATGTACGGATCTGAACGCAGTGTAACTGCTGATTCTTACTGGCCTCATAAATACTAAGAACATCATTTTTATCACTCTTATTACTGACTCGATATTTTGCAGCAATGTGTGAGGGGATGAGGCCCACTTTATGACCTGATGATGTAAAGCGCCTAGCCCAATAATGAGCAGAGCCACACGCTTCCATAAAGATCGCTGCATCAGGGTATTGAGCAATGATGAGACACATTTTTTTCGCTGAGACTTCTTTATTTAACTTAGCCTTACCGGCTTTATTGAAGACAGCAACTTGGAAAACTTCTTTCGCTAAATCAACACAAATTGTCGTATTATTATTCATGGCATGGCTCCTTTGGTTTGGTCGCCCCCCAATTTATCGGAATTCCGCTGAATTGGGGAGGAGTCCATACCATTGTCCCTAAAATCCAAGATCTCATTCCTTCTCTGTAATCGCGTTGTCATGACTGGCTTCCTTGGCGCTTTATGGAAAGACGCAAAAAATGAGTGCTTGTAAGTATGGGTTATCGTATTGAGGCGTTTAACCACTTCATTGACACAATAACCGCGTTAAGTCACTTGCCTACCGACCTCTATTTTTTTGCTCTTCAGGTGACAGAATAACTGTAAGCGTCCGGCATTCCACATGTTTTAATCTCTTTCAAACACCTTAAAGTCCATTGTCTTTTAAATTTGAGTGTATTGGTCTATTTGAGCCGGACACCATTTTAGGTGGTAATATTGCTATATTAAGAGAGATGTTCAATAACAAAACAATATCATACTTATTTTCTGGCTTACCGGCATAAACTAATTTTTTGCAAAATTTCTGTTGACAAAGAAAAATGCGTGTAGTTCAATTAATTGCGAATGATTATGATAATTATTCGCAATTAATTGAACTACACAAGGAAAGTATAGTATGAATATATTTAATACAGTCGTAACTGTTTGTGCATCCGTAAATATCCAAGGTCCAGCTGGTGGTCAGCAACATGAACCACCACTTTGGGCTACATACGATATTTTTGGTTAGATAATGTAGCGCAGCCACATTATGTGGCTGCTTTTACTTAATGTAGGCAAGGAAGCATACTATGCATTTTCGTTTAGAGATAAATAACGAAGGGGATTGTAAATTTGATGTTATACCCAATAATAGCATTCCAGATCTAAAGCTGGAACTTTATCCAAATGGAGATATAGAGGTAAGATCAGATAAAAGAAAAGTATTGATATTAAAGATTTTAGCTAAAAAAATAATACATGTAAATCATCATTGTGATTGTCAAATTTTTTTAAAAATAGAAAAAAATTTGAATTATGTTTTAAGCTCAAATCTAGATTCTTTACTGAGTAGATACGCCATTTTTAATGATGACTATATTATAAAATATATTTTAGGCGGTTCTCTCCCTTCTTTTGATTCAGCATTTAAAGGTATTAATTTTTTACCTCCTGGCACAAAAATAGACGTTAGAAACAAAATTTTTGAGATTGAAAATTATTTTACTGAAAATAATTCTAATTTCATAGATACCTTGGATGATTTTATTTCAAAAAAACTACAAAACTTTTCTAAGGTCGCTATCGAATATAGTGGTGGTTTGGAGTCAAGTATCCTTCTTCAGTCAGTAAAAAGTAGCGGGTATTGTGGTGAAATTGAGTTAATCCATGCAACTGACTCGGATAGTGGTGAGGCGGATGACTTAGCACGAGTTCGAAGGCTGGCAGAGTATAATAAAGTTGGACTGACAGTTATCGATCAACAAGATACTCCGCCATTCTGTACTGAAGTTAATCCTTTTTGTTATTCAAACTTCCCACATTCTGGACTTGTCAACCAAGGTTATATTAATACTGTTGCAAAAAAAATCCTGTCAAAAAATACACTTGTACTGAATGGTTCTGGCGGAGACTCCTTGTTTCGATCTCTTCCCCAAAGCTGGCTTCACCTAGAACTACTTCATTCTGGTATGCCTATTTCGTCACTAAAATGGTTGCTAAAAAGCTCGTCATATTTTAGAAAATCGCTTATAACTACAATTAGACATTCATTATTAAAATACGAAAATGTAAAGAAAATGTGTGAAAATCCAGGGGTGCACTTTTCTAATAACTCAATAGAAGAAGGTTTTTTTGATGCACGCTCTATCCCTGTAGATCTTAGTTTTCCTTACTTGTTATATAGTGATGATATCAGTAAACAAGAGCGTCATATTGATGCTCTTGTAAATAAACACGAGATCATTTCTTCACCTTTAGCTGTTTTCCCGGGGGCTTACCACTCACCATTTCTTCAATATGAATCAATTAATTCGGCTTTATCAATAGAATCTGAGAAACTATTATTTAATAGAATCAATCGATATGAACTTCGCTATCAAGCATCAAAAAAATATAAATCTGAAGAATTCTGGAATACTAGAAAGGGGAACTTTACAGGTTTAACCCAGCGTAGTATTAAGAGTAATAGAAATAGAATTGAGGAGATTATTCTTGAAGGCGAGTTTGGAAAGTATGTTAACCCTAATCGTATCAGAGAGACTCTCACTGCGGTGTCTTCTGGTGTAAAAATCTGTCCTGGTTATATAATTAATTTATATACTGTTAATTTATTCGCTTGTCAGTGGAGGTTGAAGCTTAATGACTAATGAAAATATGAAAATTAATTATGTAGGTTGGCCTCCTTTTGTTAATACAACGGAATACAATGGAAATATAATTACTTTGAATGAAAAAACTGATGTTTTTACCTTTTTTGATGATGATCAAAGTAATTATATTAGATCTCTATGGGGGAAAAATATTGCTGAGCTTGATGAGGGGGCAAAGTTAGTTATCGAGCAGTTATTGTTAAACGGTACGCTTATAAAATGTAACGCTCCTTCTGATGCTCTAGGAATCGATTGTAAGGTTACAAATGGGATAGCAGATCCAAGATGGGCTATAATGGGTCAAGATATTAAATTTAAGAGCTTTAGACCTCTATATTGGTATAAAGCATTAAATTACCTAAATAGCGCCTATAGGGAAAAAAGAGCGAATAATATTCATGGGCTTTTGAATACTCTCAGAACAAAGCAATGGCGCGCTAAAAAAATTAATGATAAAAAGCTTCATTTAATAGCCGAAAATACCTGTATCGCGATGAAGTTCGTATTGAAAGATGTACAATGTTTAGAATTTTCATATGCAGTAGCAAAAATAGCTTTTGAAGAAAGTATTAAATGTGAATTCAAGATTGGAGTACAAACCTATCCTTTTATTTCACATGCATGGATTGAAGGGGCGTCAGGGGTTGTTATGGACAGGGCTTCACTCAATGGTGAAGTTTCAACAATAGTCTCTATAGGAGGTGCTAGATGTTAAGCACCAGTCAAATATTTACGTCTTTTAAAATATGCGTAGACCTTCTTTTTAACTCAAAAAAATCGGCAAAGTTGAAATTTTTCTATGCTTGTGCTTTAGATCTCATTGTCGTTTTATTTTCTGTTTCTGCTCCCATCCTTTTGAAAAAACTGATTGATGCTCTCGATTCGTCTGCTGATACGTCTGGTGTAGTATATTTGCTAGGAATTGGTTATGGAGCTATATGGCTATGCTCTGAACTGCTACTGAGGGTCAGAGCATACATAACAACAGAAGTGATAGAAGAGGCGAAAATTGAGGCTTTGAGACGGCTTTGTAAGAATTCAATATTTAAATTTGATTCTCGTTCTCGCCATATGCCTGCTGGAGAATTCTCTGCAAAAATGGCACAACTATTATACGCATTGCCAATATTTATCGATGGCCTTACATGGCAAGTAATTCCCCTAATTATAAGGCTAGTATTATCAGTAAGTGCACTTTCTCTTTTTGCTCCGCTTATTTATCCAGCACTTCTCATTTTATGTGTTATTACTTTCTTATCTATATCTGTGTTCACTCATACTCATATCGGGGACAAACAACGTAATGCTAACCTTGCAATGCAGCATACAAGTTCGACTATAATTGATGCCTTGAATAACAAAGAATTGACTATAGCTCATGCAACAGAGTTACATGAAATTGATAATATTTCAAAATCATTAGTCAATTCTAAACGAAGTGCTGTTAAGTCTATGGCATATACACAGTTGGTAAGTAGTACACAGATTTTATTTCTTGGAATTGGTCTATTAATTATTACTTTGAAATCCATTTTTGATGTGAAAAGTGGAGTATTAACTTTAGGTGGACTAGTTCAAATAAATGCTTATGTCCTCCAGTTTTTATTACCTGTAAGCTATTTTGGTATGGTTATTAGTGGTATTAAGCGCGCGTCCGTTGCATTAGAAGAAAATAGGTTATCTCTTATTGATAGTGAATTTCCTGAATGTTTACCTTCGTCTTTTCCTCTTAAGCCCAGTTCCATATCAATAACTAGTTTTAAGTTAAAATCCAGTGATGGAAAAAGCTATCTGAAGGATATAAATTTAAATATTCTACCAGGAGAGTGTATTGCTCTTGTTGGTAATTCTGGTGCGGGGAAAACATCATTAATAAAGTCAATTATAGGGCTTGTGGAGCCAGAAAGTGGCTCAGTAAAAATTGACGATACATTAGTTACAAATAACTCTAGTCGAACACTACGTAAAAAAATTGGATATGTTCCTCAGGAACCCCATTTGTTCAATCGATCGTTGCTGGATAATATTTTTACTACTGAGACAACCTCGGCAGAACGTAATAAAATTCTCGATTTAAGTGGTATTGCTCTTGATTCATTGGCGGCGAATATCGACAAAACTTGTGCTGACCTGTCAGGAGGGGAAAAGCAGCGTGTAGCATTTGCACGTGCCTTAGCTCGTACCCCTTCTATTCTTATTCTTGATGAACCTAGCTCTTCTTTAGATGTGTATTATAGAGGAGTGATAAGTAATACATTGTTCACACAATGCAAAGACACCACTAGAATAATTGTCACTCATGATCTTGATTTAGCCAGTCAAGCTGATCGAGTGATTGTCATGGAGGGCGGGCGTATCATACAGAGTGGTTCCCACGACCTGTTAATAGAAGAAGATAATTGGTACAAAACGTATTGGCAAAAAAAGCGTTAGTGAAAAGTGGATTTAGCTCATCTAATTGAGTGTGATTATGACCTTGTAATAAGAAAGAAGGGGTAGCTGAATTAACTTTATATAGCGGTCAGTGTTGTTTGACCACTATATAAAGCTTGTTGCTTAGTTCAGTCCGCCAAATCTTTGATAAAAAGCTTGTGAAGCTTCTGGAAGTGGCCCATCTGCGGATTCTAGGTTTTTCCCTAGCCAGTGTTCTGCAGCTGGGGTGACTTTGCGGTAAATGTTTCGACATAGCTGTCTTGCGGCTCTGCCTTCCCAGTCTCCCGGTAGGAGCTCTTCAGGTAGTTGTGGGTCTCGCAGCAAGAGCTTTCTGTATTCATGGATTAACAGAGTGCGAGTCAGGAAGCATGATTCAGGGTCAAGATTGTCTTTTTCATCAAGTTCTTGCCATACAGGGCGAAACAGGTTGATGAATTCTTGGTAGTGAGCGCCAAGTTTATCGAGTTCCCAACAGTCTCTTACTAGCATTCGAATCTGTCTTCCTGCTAGCTCTTCTTGTTGATGTGTTTTAAATACAATGACTTTGCTTTGTAAACCAGATGAGGCTAAGACGGTATTTACGTCACTTAGATTGGTGTTTGGACTACCAATAAGCTGACCAGTTAGTACGCCAAAACCTTGCCAGTTGAGATCGTCTAGTAGCTGCTTTCTTTCCTCGGCAGACAATTGTTGTGTCATGATTAAACACCAAGAACCATCCCATACGGTTTGGTTGGCGCTGTACACGCGTCGGAAAGCTTGTTCAAACTTACGTCGACCAGAACCTGTTAAGCTGTAGTAACTTTTTCTTCCCACCTTGTCACTGGTCAGCCAGCCATCCTGAGTCAAACGAAAGATGGTGGTTCTCATTAATCGTTCGTTGATGCCCATTGGTTCAAGCAGCTTGATTAAACTGCCTAGCCAAACGGTTCCGCCATGAGGTTCAATCGTATCACCGTATAAAGTGATGACGAGAGATGATGCTCGAATGGGTTTTTGCTGTTGAAAACGAGTGATTAAAGTATCTAAAGTATTAATTCTGTTCATTGGTGACTGGTGATCCAGTGAGTTAAGCCAGAGGTCATTCTCTTAAACCTGTCCGGCTTAGTAAAGTGGAATAGTCTTAAAGGGTAGACTAAGTGCATTGCAACATAGGAATGTACTAGCCTTTTGGCTGATGTAACCGACTTTGCAGTGTTGGTCTATCTTCTTCTATGGCATTGAGTGGAATACATTCAACCATTGAAGTTAGGCATCTTTTGGAGAGTTCTATGTATTCTCGTGTTCCTGTTTGCTTCCATTTTAATTCGTCATCTGTGACGGATCGAACGATTTTTCCTGGCGAGCCCATCACCAGAGATCTAGGTGGACAAGTAAAGCGATTCTTTATAAATGAGGATGCAGCAATGATTGAACCTTCGCCGATTTCAGCGTAATCCATGACAACGCTGTTCATGCCGATCAGAGCATCTTTTCCAACGATACAGCCATGTAAAACGGCGCCATGGCCAATGTGCCCATGTTTACGAATGATGGTATGGCTATCAGAAAAGCCATGAACAACACAGTTGTCTTGGATGTTTGACTCTTCTTCCATAGTAATGCGCCCAAAATCCCCTCTCAAACAGGCTCCTGGGCCAACATAACAGCCTTCTCCAATGATTACGTCGCCAATCAGCGTCGCGGTTGGGTGTACGTATGCACTAGGGTGTACGACAGGAGTGACACCATCTATTTTGTAGTAAGGCATGTTTTTTCCTTTTTTATTTGGTTCTTTATTTCTTTAATTTTAGATTATTTTGTGTCGATATGTTTTAAATTCTTTCGTTTTTTTACGTTAAATTCGAAAATTATCAAGATTTATTTTTGCTTTAATGAATTTTAAATCATAGTTTTTAATTTTAAGTATCTGATTTTTAAATGCATTTTTTGTTAATGAGTTGGTTTTATTTGTTTGTCTAACTAAAGGGATACGTAAAAATTTAAATTTATTATTGTTTTGTATCTAATTATGGTTCATCTTTATATTAAGTGAAACGCGATTGAGCTCGCTAGAGTGTGTTTGGCTGAGCGAATTAATAACAATAAGATCGAGTGTTTGAATCAAATGACAAATAAAAATTACCAATCATTGGTGGTGCATCAGGCTGAAAGTGGGGTTCAGTTGGTACAGTTGAACCGTCCAGAAGCATTGAATGCATTAACGACAGAGCTATTGGCAGAATTATACGATGTTATGGATGTCGCTGAGGCATCGGATGATATTCGAGTTTTGGTTCTTACTGGAAGCTCGAAAGCGTTTGCTGCTGGAGCCGATATTAATGAGATGGCAGAACGTGATCTCGTTGGTATGCTGAATGATCCGCGTCAGCAATATTGGCAGCGTATAACGCGTTTCTCTAAACCCGTTATTGCTGCCATTAATGGTTACTGTTTGGGTGGTGGCTGCGAGTTGGCCATGCATGCGGATATTCTTATTGCCGGTCGTGATGCGCAATTTGGTCAACCTGAAATCAATCTAGGTATCATGCCTGGAGCAGGCGGAACCCAACGTCTGTTACGCGCTGTTGGTAAATCTCTCACCATGCAAATGGTGCTTACCGGTCAACCTATCAATGCCCAGCAGGCAAAAGATGCTGGTCTCATTAGTGAAATAACCCAACCTGAACTTACTGTTACCAGAGCTTTGGCTTTGGCGAAAGTCATTGCGAGTAAAGGCAGCCTTGCTGTGCGCTTAGCAAAAGAATCCATTCTAAAAGGCATGGATACTGACTTAGCAACAGGCCTGCGTTTTGAACGCCATGCTTTTACTGTGCTGGCAGGTACTGAAGATAGGAAAGAAGGGATTATGGCGTTTAAAGAAAAACGTCAGCCCAACTTTTCTGGTCGCTAATTTTCTGGCGTTATTTTTCAATTTTTAGAGAGGCAATAGTAAATGAGCTTCGAACACATTCTATATTCGGTTGATTCTGGTGTGGCATTACTGAGCTTAAATCGCCCCAAGGCGCTTAATAGCTTTAATGAAGCCATGCACCTTGAAGTGCAGCAAGCACTAAAATCCGCTCTAAAAGACAAGCAGGTTAGGGCGCTGGTTTTAACGGCTGAGGGGCGAGGTTTCTGTGCTGGGCAAGATTTGTCTGATCGTAATGTTGATCCTAATGCCGCGTCACCTGATCTGGGTATTTCAATAGAACGTTTTTACAATCCACTGATTAAACAGTTACAGGCTTTTCCAATGCCAGTGATATGTGCTGTTAATGGTGTGGCGGCAGGTGCTGGGGCGAATATTCCTTTGGCGTGCGACCTGGTTATTGCGGCGCGTTCTGCCAAATTTATTCAGGCTTTTTGTAAGATCGGTTTAATACCTGACTCAGGTGGAACCTGGTTTTTACCGCGCTTGATCGGTATAGCAAGAGCCAAAGAGTTGGCGTTGTTAGGCGAGCCACTTATGGCGGAAAAAGCGCTGGAGTGGGGAATGATTTATAAAGTCGTAGACGATGAAAATTTGCGCGAAGAGGCAATGTCGTTGGCGCGTCGTCTGGCAACTCAACCAACCAAAGGTTTGTCTTTTGTTAAGCGTGCACTCAATCAAAGTTTTGATCACGATTTTAATACTCAACTAGATGTTGAGCGTGATTTACAGCGAATGGCGGGTCAGACGCAGGATTACCGTGAAGGCGTAAAAGCATTTATGGAAAAACGTACTCCAGAATTTAAAGGGGAATAATTATGTCTGCTTTAAATCAAAGTGCGGTGATTGGAGTAATTGGTGCTGGCGCAATGGGCGCAGGGATAGCGCAGGTGGCCGCTCAAGCGGGTCATCAAGTGAAGCTTTATGACAACCGCGAAGGGGTTGCTCAAACGTCTATCGATTCAATGGCAAAGCAATTAGCGAAATTGGTGGAGCGCAATAAGTTTACGGCTGAGCAGGTGCAACAAATATTAGCTCGCTTGTCGGTGGCAAACACGCTGGATGAATTGTCTGATACTGGGTTGGTGGTGGAAGCCATCGTTGAAAATATTGACGTTAAGAAAAGTATTTTTGATGCCTTGGAAACGATTTGTTCAGCGAATTGTATTTTAGCCAGTAATACCTCTTCTATCTCTATTACCCGTTTAGCGGCGGGAATGAAACATCCCGAACGCATGGTGGGAATGCATTTCTTTAATCCAGCTCCGATTATGAAGTTGGTTGAAGTGGTGTCTGGTTTGGCAACGGATTCTGATGTCGCGGCCTGTGTTTATGAAACCGCTTTGAATTGGGGGAAAAAGCCTGTTTATGCCGCTTCTACTCCGGGTTTTATTGTCAATCGAGTGGCACGTCCTTTTTATGCTGAAAGCTTTCGATTACGACAAGAGCAAGTGGCCGACTGTGCGACTCTGGATGCTTTGTTAAAAGGCGCTGGTGGTTTTCGAATGGGCGCTTTTGAACTGACCGATATGATAGGTCATGATGTGAATTATGCCGTCACCTGTTCTGTGTTCGATGCTTATTATGGCGATTTTCGTTTTCAGCCTTCTTTGATTCAAAAAGACTTAGTAGATGCTGGCTTTTTAGGGAGGAAAACTGGTCAAGGTTTTTATTCTTATCAAGAGGGTGCCGAAAAGCCTGAGGCTCAAATCGTCTCTGTCTCGTCTTCGACTAATGCGAGCAATATTCAGTGTGAAGTGTCAGAAGAGATTGGCCATCTTACTGGATTGGTTGAGCGTTTGTCTCAGGCTGGTATTCAAGTGACTAAAGCTTCTGGGTTGGCGAAAGGCTATCTAAAAATTGGTAGTGCCTTGCTGGCGTTAACCGACGGACGTATGGCGTGTGAACGAGCCAAAGATGAGCAGTTAAGCGATCTTGTTTTGGTGGACTTGGCACTGGATTATCAGAGTGCAACACATATTGCCTTGAGTCGTTCAGCATCGACATCTGAGGGCGCGTTTAATGACGTTGTTCAGTGTCTTGATCAGCTTGGAATTAAGGTAAGTGAAGTAGTGGATTCGCCAGCTTTGGTCGTGATGCGAACGGTCGCTATGTTGGCGAACGAGGCCGCTGATGCGGTTTTGCAGGGCGTCGCAACGGCAGAAGGTGTCGATACGGCCATGTGTTTTGGCGTGAATTATCCGAAAGGTCCACTGGCGTGGGCAGAATCTATTGGTGTTGCTGATGTGGAAACGGTGTTGCGTAACTTGCAGCAGTCATATGGTGAGGACCGTTACCGTCCTTCTTTGTTAATTCGTCGTATCGCTATGTTAGAAGGAAACTTCCATGTCCAATAACTTTACTGAAGAACAAATGAAAGTGCAGCTTGCTGAGCGTTGCGCACAAGCTTTGTATGAGCGAGATGTTGCCACTCAGCATTTAGGTATTGAGTTGCTATTTTCTGCGCCGGGTCAGTCGCAAGTTCGCATGACAGTGCAAGACTTTATGTTGCAAGGGCATAAAACTTGCCACGGCGGCTATATGTTTACCTTGGCCGATTCGGCTTTTGCGTTTGCCTGTAATACCTACAACCAACCGACTGTCGCGCTTGGCTGTTCTATTGATTACGTTGCACCTGCTTATCAAGGTGATGTGCTTACCGCAAGCTGTTGTGAGAAAAGTCGTGGTGGGCGGACAGGAAACTACGACGTAGAGGTTCATAACCAACAAGATCAATTGATCGCTATATTTCACGGCAAATCTTACCGCGTTAAAGGCGAGATACTTTCACAGGAGAACATAAATGAGTGATGCTCTTATTATTGATGCTATCCGTACGCCGATTGGACGTTACGGCGGCGCGCTTTCTAAAGTTAGGGCAGACGATTTGGGTGCTATTCCGATTAAATCTCTAATGGATCGAAACCCGACGGTTGATTGGTCAAAAGTAGACGATGTCTTGTATGGCTGTGCGAACCAAGCAGGTGAAGACAATCGCAATGTGGCTCGAATGTCTTCTTTGTTATCAGGGCTTCCTCATAGTGTGCCAGGTTCGACGATCAATCGTTTGTGTGGTTCTGGTATGGATGCGGTTGGCTTGGCAGCCAGAACTATTCGTGCTGGTGAAGCGGGATTGATGATTGCGGGTGGTGTCGAATCTATGTCACGAGCGCCATTCGTATTGGGTAAAGCAGATCAGGCTTTTTCGCGCCAAGCGGATATGTATGACACGACGATCGGCTGGCGTTTTGTTAATAAACTGATGGCAGATCAGTTTGGCGTGCATTCTATGCCCGAAACCGCTGAAAATGTAGCGGAAGAGTTTAATATTTCCCGCGCAGATCAAGATTTATTCGCTTTGCGTAGCCAGCAGAAAACCGCTGTTGCTCAAGAAAATGGACGTCTATCGAAAGAGATTATCCCAGTTGTGATTCCGCAACGTAAAGGCGATCCAGTCGTGGTTAGTCAGGATGAGCATCCTCGCGCAGACACCAGTTTGGAAGCGTTGTCGAATCTTGCTACGCCTTTTCGTCGCGATGGCAAAGGATCGGTTACAGCAGGTAATGCGTCTGGTGTTAACGACGGCGCTTGTGCCTTGTTATTGGCAAGCGAAGAAGCTGCAGCGACATATGGTTTAAAAGCGCGTGGGCGAGTATTGGGTATGGCGGCGGCAGGTGTTGAGCCGCGTATTATGGGAATTGGTCCTGCTCCAGCGTCTAAAAAGGTACTTGAGCAAGTGGGTCTTACCTTAGAGGATATGGATGTTATTGAATTAAATGAAGCCTTTGCGTCACAAGGTTTGGCGGTATTGCGCGAGCTTGGTTTAGCAGATGACGATGCTCGAGTTAACCCAAATGGCGGTGCCATTGCATTAGGTCATCCATTAGGGATGAGTGGTGCGCGATTGATTACCACCGCGTTAAATGAATTGGAAATTAAGAATAAGCGGTATGCCTTGTGCACTATGTGTATTGGTGTGGGTCAGGGTATAGCAATGGTGATTGAGCGACTTGATTAACGACTACTGTGCTCGCCAATACTGTGTTAAAAACAGACTCAAAATGCTCATTTATAACCCATAAACTCTGCTTTTTCGTCTGTTTTTGCCTTGTCTTGGCTTCGCTCGTAACGTCGTGGGCTGTCGTGACGTTGTGGGGCGTCATGCGTCGCGTTGTAGTCGTAAAACGGTTTCAATTTACCTAGCAGTCAAAATAATAAGGTTGTGTTACCAAAAAAATAATACAGCCATGAATACTAAATTCTAAAAATAATAACAGAGAGAGCGCAGCAATGGATATTCGTAGTCGGTTTAATCCAGATCAACTTGACCCAATGGAAACAGCCAGTATTGATGAGTTGCGAGCTCATCAATTAGAGCGTTTGCAGTGGACAGTCAATCACGCTTATAGCAATGTTCCTATGTATAAACAGCGATTTGATCAGTTAGGGTTGCACCCTGATGATATTAAAACGTTGGACGATCTTGCCAAACTTCCTTTCACTACAAAATCGGACCTACGAGATAACTATCCGTACGGTATGTTTGCGACACCGATGAATCAAGTGGTTCGCCTTCATGCATCAAGTGGAACGACAGGTAAGCCAACGGTCGTTGGATACACCCAAAATGATATCGATAATTGGGCCAACATCGTGGCTCGTTCGATCCGTGCTGCGGGCGGGCGCAAAGGCGATATGCTACATAATGCTTATGGTTACGGCCTGTTTACTGGCGGCTTGGGTGCACATTATGGCGCCGAACGTCTTGGTTGTACGGTTATTCCAATGTCTGGTGGGCAAACCGAAAAGCAAGTGCGTCTGATTCAAGATTTTCAGCCTGACATTATTATGGTGACGCCATCTTATATGTTGAACTTGCTAGATGAAATGGAAAAACAAGGCATCGATCCGCTTGGGCTTAAGTTGCGTTTAGGTATTTTTGGTGCAGAGCCATGGACTCAAGAATTACGTCGCTCAGTAGAAGAGCGAGCTGGTATTCGTGCCATGGATATTTATGGTTTGTCTGAAATCATGGGGCCTGGTGTGGCGATGGAATGCGCAGAAAGTCAGGATGGACCTACGGTATGGGAAGATCATTTCTATCCTGAAATTGTCGATCCGAATACGGGTGATGTGCTGCCAGATGGTGAGATGGGAGAGTTGGTGTTTACCAGCCTAAGTAAAGAAGCCTTGCCAATGATTCGTTACCGTACGCGGGATTTAACTCGATTATTGCCGGGAACCGCTCGCCGTATGCGCCGCATCGATAAAATTACTGGCCGTAGCGACGACATGATGATTATTCGCGGTGTGAACGTTTTCCCAACGCAGATTGAAGAAGAAGTAATTAAAGTAAATCACTTTTCAGAAAACTATGAAATACATCTGTATCGCAAAGGTAATATGGATAGTATGGATGTGCATGTTGAGCTGCGTCCTGATTGTGCTGGTTTTGATGAGCAAAAAATCAATGGTGCCATTAATGAATTGCGTCACCATGTGAAGTCGTCTATAGGGATCAGCATTAACGTTAAGCTCAGAGAAATAGGCAGCATAGCTCGTTCAGAGGGCAAGGCTAAACACGTCTACGA
This sequence comes from Marinomonas polaris DSM 16579, assembly GCF_900129155.1. GTDB lineage: Bacteria > Pseudomonadota > Gammaproteobacteria > Pseudomonadales > Marinomonadaceae > Marinomonas > Marinomonas polaris. The sequence goes on along the minus strand of NZ_FQVF01000003.1, from coordinate 228,058 downwards.
CGAACGAATTTCCGTTTAATTAATCTTTCTATTTGATAAAGAGTAGCCTCTTGTTTTAAGGGGCTAGGATTTTCTGTTGCCAGAAAATTAGAATATTAAATGATACATAAAGTTAAAAATTAACTTGAATTTATGTATCATTAGTCTATTCTTTTATAAAGAAGCTGACTTATTTCTACGGTATTGGAGATGTTCTCATGTACGCACAACAGGTTGAAACAGGGACGAAAGCAATAAAATCCCTAGCTGAAATGGGGCCAGAAGAAAGGGCATTTCAGGAAAAAATTGATGCCGAGATTAAAATCGAGGCTAAAAACTGGATGCCAGATAACTATCGCAAAACCTTGATCCGTCAAATTTCCCAGCATGCTCATTCTGAAATTGTGGGTATGTTGCCAGAAGGTAATTGGGTGACCCGCGCGCCAACCTTGAAACGTAAGTTGCAACTTATGGCCAAAATTCAGGATGAAGCGGGCCATGGTTTGTATCTGTATAGCGCGATGGAAACGCTCGGTGCGGATCGCGATGAAGAGATCGAAAAGCTGCACTCTGGTCGTGCTAAGTATTCAAGTATTTTTAATTATCCAACTCTTAATTGGGCCGATATGGGCGCTGTGGGTTGGTTGGTTGATGGCGCTGCGATTGTCAATCAGGTACCCCTTCAACGTACCTCTTACGGCCCTTATTCTCGTGCCATGATCCGAGTCTGCAAAGAAGAAAGCTTTCATCAGCGCCAAGGCTACGAAATCCTTTTGCACATGATGCGTCATGGTATCCAAGCACAAAAAGACATGGTACAGGATGCCATCAATCGCTTGTGGTGGCCGTCATTGATGATGTTTGGCCCAAGCGATGCAGAGTCTCCTAACTCGGCTCAATCTATGGCATGGAAAATCAAACGCCATACCAATGACGAACTGCGTCAACGCTTTATTGACCAAACCATTCCGCAGCTAGAGCTATTAGGCTGCACAGTTCCAGACCCTGATTTGAAATGGAATGAAGAGCGTGGTCACTACGACTTTGGTGAGATTCAGTGGGAAGAATTCTACGAGGTTCTCAAAGGCAATGGCCCTTGTAATCGAGAGCGTTTGGAAACGCGTCGAAATGCGATTCAAGACGGAGCTTGGGTACGTGAAGCGGCGGTAGCCCATGCAAACAAAAAACAAAAACAACAGGCTGCTGCCTAACTAATTTTGAGGTATCTCCCATGTCTGAATGGACACTTTTTGAAGTATTTATCCGTAGTAAACACGGCTTAAATCACAAGCATGTTGGCAGTGTTCACGCAGTGGATGCTGAAATGGCCATTGAAAATGCCAGAGACCTTTACACGCGTCGAAATGAAGGCGTGAGTATTTGGGTTGTGCCATCTGCATCAATCACAGCAACCGCGAGTGATGAGAAAGAGCCTTTATTCGATCCATCAGAAGACAAAGTCTATCGTCATGCCAGCTTTTATGAGCTGCCTGATGAAGTAGGGCATATGTGAGGTGGTTATGACTAAATACGATGAATTAACTGAATTTTTATTGCGTCTTGGTGACAGTGCCTTGATCCAAGCTCAGCGGTTATGCGAATGGACAGGACGTGCTCCAGCTCTTGAAGAAGAAATGGGCATGATGAACGTCGGTCTTGACTTAGTCGGTCAGGCTCGCAATTGGTATGAATACGCCGCTGAACGAATTAACGACGGTACAGATGCCGATACATTAGCGTTTCGCCGTGATGAGCGTGCGTTTCGTAATTTGTTATTGGTAGAACAACCTAATGGTGACTTTGCCGTCACCATGACAAAACAGTTTTTCTATGACGCTTGGCAGTTTCACCTGCTTACGATGCTAAAAGGTGCAAACGATGAGCGTATTGCGGCGATTGCAGCGAAATCATTAAAAGAAGTGACTTACCATTTGCGTCGCTCATCTCAATGGGTTGAACGTTTAGGTGACGGTACCGAAGAAAGTCATCAACGCATGGAAAAAGCGGTAGATATCGTTTGGCGTTTTACCTTTGAACTGGTTGAAAAAAATGACGCTGAATTGGCTCTGTCTGAATCAGGACATATTCCGGCGCTTACCGAATTGCCGGAACAATGGCTGGCGACAGTAAACGAAGTATTCGCAAAGGCGACGTTAACGCTTCCTGATGCACCAAACACTTTCTATTTGAGTGCTCGAACAGGTATGCATTCAGAACATTTGGGGACGTTATTGGCAGAAATGCAGTTCTTACAACGAGCTTATCCCGATGCAAGCTGGTGAGTTAATTACCACCGACCAACAAGGTCGTTCAGGGAGCGAGGCCGATATCCAGCAAGCATATAGCGTGCTGGAAGACGTCATGGATCCTGAAGTACCTGTGGTGAGTGTGATGGACCTTGGTATTGTTCGGGACGTCAGTTGGGCGGATGGACATCTTTATGTAGTTGTCACACCAACGTATTCAGGTTGTCCTGCGACAGAATATATCGAAACGTCGATACGTGATGCGCTGCAAGATGCGGGCTTTTCACACCCGAAAGTATCGCAGCGTTTAGATCCAGCTTGGACAACCGATTGGATTACCGAACAGGGTCGAAGCCGCCTTAAAGCCTACGGGATTGCGCCTCCAGTTGGGAGCTCAAACAAGCGCTCTTTGTTGTCGGGAATTACACAAGTTGAATGTCCAAATTGTGGTAGTGAAGACACTGAGCAATTAAGTGAATTCGGCTCGACAGCCTGCAAATCCTTGTATCGGTGTAAGTCCTGTTTAGAACCGTTTGATTATTTTAAATGCATTTGAGCCATAGATAAAAATAACGTGGCCGTGGAGACACAGATGAATCAATTTCACTCACTTACCGTTTCAGATTTACGTCGTGAAACTCGTGATTCTATTTCGCTCGCTTTTGATATCCCAGAGGATTTAGCGCAGAGATATCAATTCAAACAAGGTCAATTTTTGACACTGCGTACTCAAATTGATGGCCAAGAAGTACGTCGTTCTTATTCTATTTGCAGTGGCGTTCAAGACAATGAAATGCGAGTAGCAATAAAGCGTGTGCCTGATGGGCTTTTTTCTACCTTTGCTAATGATTCGATTAAGGTTGGTGATGTTCTTGAGGTAATGCCACCGCTAGGGCACTTTTATTCAGAGCTTGATCCTTCCCGTCATGGTGACTATTTATTGGTTGCCGCTGGCAGTGGGATTACCCCAATTCTGTCTATTGCAAAAACGACTTTGGCCACTGAGCCGTACAGTAAAGTCACGCTTTTATATGGTAATCGTTCTACTTCTTCCACCATGTTCCGAGATCAACTTGCCGATCTAAAAAACACTTATATGGATCGTTTGAATCTGATTTTCGTCTTGAGTCGTGAACAGCAAGATATCGATTTGTATAACGGTCACATTGATGAAGATAAATGCCGTGCTTTATTTGAACGTTGGGTGAATGTGAAGACATTGGCTGGGGCGTTTATTTGCGGGCCTCAATCCATGACGGAAACGGTTAGAGACATATTAAAAGAGTCTGGTACACCAGAAGAAAACATCCATTTTGAACTGTTTGCCGCGGCAGGTAATGAGCGCAAACGAGAGCAGCGTGCACAAGCTGCTGCCAATGCAGATATGTCGGAAATTACCGTCATTCGTGATGGTCATGCAATGAGCTTTGACCTGAAACAGAATACAGAAAACTTGCTGAATGCGGGTAACGAGCATGGTGCAGATCTGCCGTTTTCGTGTCGAGCAGGCGTGTGTTCTACCTGTAAATGCAAGGTCGTTGAAGGCGAAGTGGACATGGACATCAGCATTGGTCTTGAAGACTACGAAGTGGAAGCGGGTTATGTGCTTTCTTGTCAGTCTTACCCTGTGTCGAAGAAGGTTGTATTGGATTTTGACCAAGTCTAATTCTGCTTGATCACTCGCCTGATCATGAAAGAAAGCATAAAGAAAGTTAAAGCATAAAAAATACGATCGATACATCATAAAAACAACAAAGATGACGGTGGCGAATGTGCCATCGATGGAGAACACTATGAGCCAAAGCCATACTTTAAAAAGCCCAGTTCTACAAAGCTTTATTGCTGGGGAGTGGTTAGGTAATCAAGCTGGACAAGCGTTAGCTAGCCCTGTCAACGGTGAAACGATTTATCACACACACGCTGAAACCATTGATTTTGGCCGTTCACTGAAATTTGCCCGCACCAAAGGTCGTGCTTCTTTAATGGCAATGGACTTTCAAAGTCGCGCGTCTTGTTTACGCGACTTAGGCAAACATTTACTCGAATATAAAGAGTCGTTATACGCCATTTCTCTGTTGACTGGAGCGACTCGCAATGACAGTTGGGTAGACATAGAAGGTGGTGCAGGTACTTTATTTGCGTACGCGAGCGTAGGCCGACGTGAGTTGCCATCCGGCAACCTGATTCACGAAGATGATGCCTTTCCTTTGGGTCGTGATGGGCAGTTTTTCGGTACGCATATTTTGGTGCCTCGCCAAGGTGTTGCCGTACATATCAATGCGTTTAACTTCCCAATTTGGGGCATGTTAGAAAAATTCGCAGCTAACTTTTTGGCGGGCATGCCGTGTATTGTTAAGCCTGCGACGTCTACCTCTTATTTGACTGAGGCTTGTGTGCGTTTGATGCAAGAGTCTGGTTTGTTGCCAGAAGGCAGTTTGCAGTTAATCATTGGACGTACTGGCGACTTATTAGATCGTTTGGATGGTCAAGATGTGGTGACTTTTACGGGTTCTGCGAGCACTGCCGCCAAATTAAAAGTCACACCGAATATCATCAATAACTCTATTCCTTTTAATGCTGAAGCCGATTCATTGAACTGTGCCATCTTAGCGCCCGACGTATCAGTAGATAGCCCAGAATTTGATCTTTTCATTAAAGAAGTCGCACGTGAAATGACTGTGAAAGCAGGGCAGAAATGTACTGCGATTCGTCGTGTATTGATTCCTGAAAATCAAGTCCAGGCGGTTTCAGAGCGCCTAACCGCACGTCTTGCCAAAGTGTCTATCGGCGATCCGCATTTAGATACCGTTCGCATGGGTGCATTGGCCTCTTTTGAGCAAAAAGCAGACGTCTTGGCGCAGCTTGAAGAGTTATTAAAAAGCAGTCAGGTTGTTTATGGTCATGAAGACAGTTTTGAGCTTTTAGGTAAAGGCTCAGAAAAAGGTGCTTTTGTGCAACCTACCTTGCTGCTGAGTAATGATCCTGATGCAGAAGGCGGAGCGCATGACATAGAAGCGTTCGGTCCAATCAGCACCTTAATGCCTTATAAAAATATCGACCATGCTATTGCGCTTGCAGCTCGTGGTAAGGGATCTTTGGTAACAACTTTAGTGACTCAAGACCCTGAGATTGCAAGAAAAGTGGTGCCCGCTTTAGCCGCATGGCACGGCCGAGTACATATCTTGAACGAAGCATCCTCAAAAGAATCTACCGGACATGGCTCTCCGCTGCCAATGTTAAAGCATGGTGGTCCAGGACGCGCTGGTGGTGGTGAAGAATTAGGCGGTATACGTGGTGTTAAACACTACATGCAACGTGCTGCTATTCAGGGTTCTCCAACGATGTTGTCTGCGGTCACCGGAGAATATGTTCGTGGTGGCGAAACCTATGAAAGTGATGTGCATCCATTCCGTCGTTATTTCGAAGATCTTCGCATTGGCGAGTCTTTGCTTACTCATCGACGTACTGTTACGGAAACCGACATAGTGAACTTTGGTTGTTTGTCCGGTGATCATTTCTATATGCACTTCGACGATATAGCCGCACGCGATTCTCAGTTCGAGCAGCGTATTGCCCATGGTTATTTTGTTTTATCGGCTGCCGCGGGTTTATTTGTTTCTCCTGGAGAAGGTCCGGTATTGGCAAATTATGGCTTGGATACCTTGCGCTTTATCACTCCAGTTCCAATTGGCGACACCATTCGAGCGCGTTTAACCTGCAAACGCAAAATTGACCAAGGTAAGTTAAGTCCGAAAGGCGAACCTCAAGGTGTGGTGGTTTGGGATGTTCAAGTCACTAACCAGCATGATGAATTAGTTGCCAGTTACGACATTTTAACTTTAGTTAAAAAGCAATTTGATTGATTATTACAAGGGGGAGTTATTCTCCCTTTTTCAAGTCTTGCGCATTTTACCTAGTTTAAAACAATAAAAGAATTTAGGAGTTGTTATGTCGATAAGAGACTGGATTGATAAAAATTACCCAGAACCAAACCTCTATCGCTGGGTTGGTTTGGTATTAGAAGGGATTTCTGCAACGGTTTTGTTTTTGTTGATGGCACTTACTTGTGTGGATGTGGTGGGCCGCTATCTGTTTAATAATTCTATTAATGGTGCCTTTGAACTGACTCAAATGGGCTTGGCTATTATGGTTTTTGCTCAAATGCCGTTGATTACATGGCGTGGTAGTCATGTGGTTGTGGATTTGCTAGATCATATTTTAGGCAGTCGTATCGTTAAAGTGCTTGGCATCTTTTCAGTATTTATTATCTCTTCTTCGTTTTATTTCTTAGCCATTCGTATTTATGAACTGGCTGAGCGCTCTCTGCGTCGTGGAGAAGTTAGCGAGTATTTAAAAATACCAACTGGATATTTAACCGAATATATCGCCATTATGAGCTGGATCACGGCAGCTTGTATGTTGACTTACGGTGCGTATCGCGTACTGAAAGGCAATAACGAATCACAGCAGTTTGGAGAGTAGCATGTCAGTTGTATTAATCGGCTTTGCCGTTCTGTTGTTTTTAATTCTGATCATTCGTATGCCGATCGCTTTTGCAATGGGAGTGGTTGGCTTTTTAGGTTTTGCTATTTTGCAGGGTCTAAGTTTTGATAATGTACTGTCTTTTCGTTGGACTTCAGCGCTGACACTGGCGTCCAGTCGGGTGATAGGAACAGTACAAGACTACAATTTATCAGTGATTCCCTTGTTCATTCTAATGGGGAATTTAGTAACTCGTTCTGGTTTATCTCAGGAATTATATAACGCCTCTTATGCTTTTTTAGGGCATCGAAAAGGTGGACTAGCTATGTCGACAGTCTTAGCTTGTGGTGGCTTTTCGGCTATTTGTGGTTCTAGTTTGGCCACTTCTGCAACCATGGCAAAAGTGGCTATGCCACCAATGCGTAAGTTTGGTTATGCGGATAGTCTGGCAACGGCATCTATCGCCGCAGGTGGAACACTGGGCATCTTGATTCCTCCTAGCGTTATCCTGGTTATTTATGGCTTGCTAACACAAACCAGTATTCGTGAGTTATTTGCGGCTGGCTTTATTCCTGGCATGTTGGGCATTTTTCTTTATATGTGTGCTGTTCGTTACGTTGTATGGCGAAACCCTAAGGCGGGCCCTGCTGGGGAGCGAATGGGTTTTAAAGAACGAATGGTTGCTCTAAAGAGTATTTGGGGCGTTTTATTGCTTTTCACTATTGTGATGGGCGGTATTTATTTAGGTGTATTTACACCGACTGAAGCGGCTGGTATTGGTGCAGGTGGAGCACTAATTATTGGTTTGGCTCGGCATAGTCTGAGCTTTGGAGGAATCGTTGAGACCTTAGTGGATACAGCGCGAACGTCTGCCATGTTGTTTTGTGTTGTGATCGGGGCGTTTATCTTTTCGGACTTTATTACCCGAGCTGGTTTGCCTGACGCCTTATTGAGTTTTGTCACGGCCTTGGAATTAAGTCCTATGCTGGTGATTATGGTTATCCTCGCCATTTATATCATTCTTGGAATGGTGTTCGAAAGTCTTTCCATGTTGCTACTGACAGTGCCGGTTTTTTATCCTCTTGTGTCTAGCTTGGGCTTCGACCTTGTTTGGTTTGGCATTGTTGTTGTCGTCGTGACGGAGATTAGCTTAATAACCCCGCCGGTCGGGATGAATGTCTTTGTATTAAGTGCGGTATTAAAAGATGTAAAAGCGGGCACTATTTTTAAAGGTGTTACACCGTTTTGGTGTGTGGATATTATTCGACTTTTGATCATTGTGTTTATCGTTCCAGTATCGATGTTTTTGCCTAATTTTTTATATGACTAATGATTTTTAAAATGTGTTTTATTGATGGTTAGGGTGTTTTTGACTTTACATAATTATGAGGTTTTTACTGATTTTATATAAAGTCATTGTTATGAGAGAGCTAATTTTTTATCAATGTAAATCATAAACTATAGGAATAATAAATATGATTAGTGTTAAAAAAAATCTACTTTGGGCAGTTTGCGGTACATCAATTTTAGCATCCGGACTGGCTTCAGCTGCAGAGACGACTTTACATGTTGCTACTTGGTTACCGCCAACGAGTTCGCAAAACTCAATTGTTTGGCCAACTTGGAAGCAGTGGGTTGAAAAGGCGACTGAGGGCCGTGTTGAAGTGGTTATCGAAAACTATACTGGTGATCCTAAAACGATTTTCGATGCCGTAGAAGATGGTGTATATGATGTAGGTTTTAGTGTTAACGCTTATTTGCCAGGTCGATTTAAGTTAGCCAGTGTGGCTGAAATCCCAGGTGAAATAACCGATGCAGAAGTTGGTTCTGTGGCGTTGTGGCATACCTATGAAAAATTCTTCAAAGCAGACCAAGAATTCAGAGGTCTTGAATTGCTTGCCTTGTTTGTACATGGTCCAGGTCAGTTGAATACCAACTTTCCAGTCAAATCGTTAGACGATTTGAAAGGTAAAAAAATGCGTATTGGTGGTGGTTTGGTGAATACTCTTGCTGAACGTTTAGAAGTGACACCCGTTTCTGCTCCTGCACCTAAATCTTATGAAATGATGCAGCAAGGTGTGGTAGATGGCACATTTTTACCGGCTTCGCAGCAAAAGACCTTGCGATTAAATGAAGTGACGACTGACCTTATTTTGTTCCCTAAAGGGCTTTATACCACCGCATTTAGTATTGTGATGAACCCTGATACGCTAGACAGTCTTAGCAAAAAAGACCAAGACGCTATCATGAGTGTATCAGGTGAAAAGCTTTCAAGACTCGCTGGCGCAGCTTGGGGTAAAGAAGATCAAGACGGTATCTTGGAGGCAAAAGCGAACGGTGTGAACGTGGTCTATCTTTCTAAAGATGATGCTATCGTAAAAGATATGGACAAATTAGAAGAGGGAATAGATCAAGCGTGGATTGACTCTGTATCTGATCGTAAAGTGGATGCAAAAGCAGCGCTTGCTTACTTTAGAAAAAATGTAAGCGAATTAAGTCAGTAACACCTAGATGTTTTGCGGATGATATCAAAAAGCCATTATCAAAATTGATAATGGCTTTTCATTCAACATTAGAAAGGAGTCTACTATTAAAAAAAGAGGTTTATATGAAAGCCCACCATTCGATTCCTGCTCAATATTGTTTTGCACTAGACTTTAATAATTATAATGAACGTATTGTTCATTACTCCAATATTTCAGTTCTTTACTATCAATTTAGCACTTCTGTTTTTAACGAAACTATTGTTATTGCAGATGGTTGTGCTGATTTTCAGTTTTGTTGTGATGATGGGTGCCAATCTGCTATCCTTTGGGGATCTGTCATTACACCAACGACTATTAATTATCAGCAAGAAAAAATGTACTGTGGCATTCGTATTTCAACTTCTGTTAGCCGAAGATTATCTTTTATACCTTATGCTGAAATAATAAATCTTGGTATTCCATTGGGCGCGGTTATTAAAGACGATTCATGTTTATTAGATGATTTAACGTTGGCTGTTAGCTTTTCTTCTCGCATTAAAATTTTAGAAAACTGGCTGAAAGAATCTGGTGCGCTAGATGGCTACAAAGTAGATTTGATTGATTATTGTATAGATAAAATTATAAACAGCCACGGAACAAAGAGAATTACAGATATTTCAAATGATATAGGGATAAGTGAGCGATTGCTTAGAAAGAAGTTTAATAAAAGTATTGGTATGTCGCCAAAGCAATATAGTCGCATTGTTCGCTTTCAAAATATTATTAGTGATGTTTTATATGGTGAAAGTTTTCAAAAAAATAATCACACAGATTTTATGGGTTTTTCATACTATGATGATTCTCATTTAATTAAAGATTTTAAATTTTTTACTCAGATGACGCCAAGTTTTTTTTTGGAGAAAATGCTTGATATTAATATTACTAGAAACGATGCTTCTGACCTTATTAAGTAGTTATTTATTAGTAGGGTATTGGCTGAGTATCAAACAGCCAATACCTTTCCTAGTGACTCATCAAGAAAAGATCGCTAGATAATAATGATTCTTTTTTACTAACCCCAGCTCTTTACCTAGATGACTTAATACATCCTACTTAAACGTTAGTTTGAATGGTGAGTTTATATAATTCTACACTCCATTAGCTTTGTGATTTCAGCTGTCACTTTTTTAACATTGCTCAAATATCAAGAAGGAAAAGGCGAACAAGCTGTTAAATCGCTCTTATTCGCCCCTACTTTGATATATTTCTATTTTTCCATTGTTTCTGCTGGCAGATTAAGTGTTGGTGTTTGATCAAAGAAGTTCCATGGTTTGAGCATGGCGTGCACGTACTCAGTTGGCATTATTGGCCACTCTTCTGCACGAGCTATGTGTGTCGCCCCTGTTGTTATCCATAATACGTTATCTTTATTTTCAATAGACTCATTGTCTTCAATGAACACCTTCAGACCGGTATCTGTTTTAGCACGGTTAGGGTAAGTACCTTCTGGGAAACGTTCTTCAGGTTTGTAATTGGTGACCCAAATTTGCTTATCCATAAAGTTTACGCGTTTGAATATCCATTCATCCTTGCTAAAGAGAGCACCTTTGGCGATAGGATGAGTTCCCCCAGCAAATGGAATGATTTGGTAGGAAACAGGGTTGCCCATACGGTTTTCTTTGTTTGCATTGCTCATCAAGCGAATAGTGGATGGATCGAACTTTTGAGACGCTTCTTGCTCGTCTTTCACGGTATGCTGATTCACGACCATAACGCTTTTACGTGGACCTCCAGAAGTATTTTTTTCAACCGCAGGGTTAAGCTCTACCAAGGAGTTTTTCTCACCGTCAACATCTAGATCTAAACGGAAGTTATAGATGTGCTGGTGCGTAGTGCCCACAATATTGTGATCAATCAGAGTGCCGTAACGAGTGTCATCTTTAGCGGTAGCATCGTGCATGGTTTTGGTTTTCACACCTTTCACGGCTTCAATACCCGATGCACCAACGTCTAGTTTGATCGTACCATTTGCTAGCAATACCCAATCAAACATGTAGTCGTAGTTGCCGATGGTACTTACCCAGCGAACCACAAGCTCTCTGCGCGCACGGCTTTGATTTCCTGCTCCGCTTCCTAGCATTTCATTATGTTTGTATTCTGGGCCAGCATAGCGCTCGAATATCGCGATGGCATTAGGGATCGTATAAGGTGCACCGCTGTTATCAGCTAAGGTTGCTGGTAATAATTTGGCATTAGGTGGAACGTCAGTACCCAACTCAAGAGGAGAAGTAAGTCCTCCCATACCGTAATCGCCTGAATCTAGGTACGCTTTAAAATACCAACCAATATCAGGGTCACCGTAGGGGACAATCATTCCGCCAAGGGAGCCTTCGTACATGATTTTACGTTTGGTGCCTTGGTCGTTGTACGTCATCGTAGAGAGAACAGGGCCAACACGTGGATCAAGTTTTAGGTGGAAATCCCAGTTTTGCCAATGGATAGTGTTGCCAGAAATTTTGTAATTAGTACCTTTAGGTTCTGAAATGGCAATTGGTTTTACGGATGCCTTATTTTTATGATCTCGTCCATCATAAGGGTTTGGCTTCATTGGAACAGGTATGACGCCGCTGTCTTCAATTTTTTCAATGGATTTGGTTTCGAGGTTAACAACAGCAACTAGGCCTTCAATAGGATGGGCCCAAAAATTGCCATCACCAATGTCTAAATAAGAAACTATTTTTAATAGGCGATCGTCTTCTTTTAGCCCATCTTCCCCATCAAAAAAGCCGACGGTTAACGGTGTTGCAACGACTTCCTTAACATTACTGATACCTCGTTTTTTAAGTGCATCAGCATACTCTTTACTGCCTTCAACAATTTCTTGGGCAGCGACAAAGTCGTCCAAGATCACCATTCCGTGAACATCTTTGATTGGCTGCCAGCGAGTGACAATTTTTGTTTCTAAATTGATGGTGCCTTCAATGACTTGTTTACCATCTAAAATCGTAAAGTTCGCCAGACGCTGAAAGTCTTCCTTCTGTCCAAATGACCACGCCCACACTTTGCTTTTTTCAGGCTCTGCTAATTTTATTTCAGTAAAGCGTAGATTGCTGCGGAAGTATTTAGAAGCTTGGACGGTTTGCTGAGTTAAGGTGATTTCTGCTTGAGATAAGGGATCCAAAGGGTGTTTGGCATCACTGATAGAAATAGTTTGAGGAACATATTCTTCAAAGAGATCATTAGCAAATCCACTCTCTACTAAAAGATTACCATGCTCAAGTTTGATAGGAGCATCAAGGTGGATTTTTTTGCCATTTACTTCGGCTTCCATTGCACCAACTTTAATACAGGCATGCACTTTTTCTAATGCAATATGCACTTCTTTTGCTGTTTTGTCGTAGAAAAAAGAGGCGCCAGAACTTTTGAGAGAGTCCTCTATTTTTATATAGTTGGGGGATCCTCCATGGGCCATTACAGTATTACTAGTAATGAGAGAAAGAGCCGCAACTGCGGCGGCTACGATAGTATTTTTCTTATTATTCATCGATTGCTCCAGTGTGTTTTTACAAGATTTGTAACCCCCTTCATTCAAAGAGAATTATGTAAATGAGTATTGTAAAAAACGGAACGCTATCGATATTTATTAAATTTACTGGCACATCAAATAATAAGACTAGTTGTGGGAATGGTATTTACTGTTTATAGGAAGGATCCTGTTTTTCAATAATACGTTTCATCGCGGCAAATACATCTTCACCAGCGCCGTATTTGGGGTCTAATGGTAGAGAGTCCGCAGTGCATTTTTTGCAGATTTCTTCAGGGATTTCTCTTACTTTCCCCATCGACATGGTCGCCATTTGTACTTCGCAAGCTCGATTGACTAACCACATTAGAGCAAACGCTTGAGCTAATGTTGCGCCCATGACGACAGGGCCGTGGTTTCTTAGCATTAAAATAGGTTTGCCATCTGCACTGTCAAGAATGCGCTGGCCTTCATCCATGTGTAGTGTTATGCCTTCGAAGTCATGGTAAGCCACTTTGTTGTAAATTTGCGCCGAGTAGAAATTGCTGTAAGAAATCCCTTCTTCTAAACAGCAAACAGCTAAAGTAGGCGTAGTATGGACGTGCATAACGCAATGTGCGCCTTCTACTTTGTCATGAATAGCGCTGTGAAAGGTAAAGCCAGCAGGGTTAATCGGCCAATCCGAATGACCAACGATATTGCCTTTTAGGTCGACTTTAACCAAATTGGAAGCGGTGACCTCGCTGTAATGTAAACCAAAAGGGTTAATCAAATAGTGTGCATCTTCGCCAGGTACGCGCAATGAGATATGGTTATAAATGGATTCATCCCATTTTAGGTAGGCAAAGATTCGATACATGGCGGCTAGGTCAAGTCTAGCTTGCCATTCTGCATCACTAAATCGACTAGGTTTTTCAAAATATCGCTTTGTTGAAGACATGACTTCTCTCTTTGTGTTGTTATTTTGTTGATAGGCTAAATAAAAAACTGGCTATAAAAAACAAAAATAAATATGGTATAGCTCAATACTTTTTATGTATCCATAATAATTATGAATAGTAAGCAGCTCACCTTTTTCCTAAAAACAGCCGAGCTTAATAGCATCGCAGCAGCGGCAAGAGCATTAGATGTTGCCCAACCTAGTATTAGTTTGCAGCTTGAAAACTTAGAGCATGAACTTGGTACTAATTTATTTGATCGTAGCTTTCGTGGTGTGGTGTTGACGCAGAGTGGGCAGATTTTTCTCGCCCATGCAGAATCGATTATGCGTCAAATGGAACAAGCAAAATGCGATGTGCATCAGTTTGAACATGAACCCTCGGGTGTTTTATCAATTGGAATGACGCAGCCAATTGGCAATATTATTTCGGTGCCATTATTGGCACTGGTCGAGCAACGTTATCCTAAAATCACGTTAGATCTTCATGCTGGGCTGTCTTACAACTTATCCAATCAACTGCAATCAGGGGAAATAGATATAGCTATTTCATCGCCTGATGGGTCAGATATGAGTCAAATACGTCAAATAAAGCTGTTTCGAGAAAAGCTGTTTCTTGCAGTTGGTTGTGATTCCAAAGTGGCATCATATAAAAAACTGAGTGGAGCAAAAACGATTACATTTTCAGAGCTGGCCCACCATGAAGTGATTGTCACAGGCCCTCGTGATTCGCTTGGATATGTTTTGAGTCAATATGAGGAGAAAACGGGTATTAGGTTGCCTCATAAAGCTGCGTTTGGTCAATTAATGACGACACTGCGCTATGTGGTGGATGGACATGGAGTATTGCTATCGCCCACATCCGCTTTTTATCATTTACAGCAGGCGAATCAGATACAGGCAATAGAAATTGTGGAGCCGACGTTATGGCGAGATGTTTGTGTGTCAACTGCTGCAGATCGCCCACAAACGGCTTTATTAAACGCGGTAATTCCTCTTATAAAGGAAGTCACAAAAGCCGAGTGGGAGTCAGGACGCTGGCAAGGAGAGCTACTAGCCAGCTGATGTTTATTAAAATCTATCAGGCTTGCCGTTGCCATATCTTTTTGTCTTGCCATGTTCAGCAGCTTTCTGCGCCTGCTTCTCTCGTACGCGTTCGGCGTCTTCCATACTTAATTCTGCAGGTTCTCGTGGTGTCTGGCCTTCTGGAATAATCCGCTTTCTAGGTGGCAATTCAAATTGCTCAGATGACACTCGTGGCAGGTTTTTAAATTTATAAAGGTAGAAAATTTCAACTTTTTCCCGTGCCCACTCGGTTTTCTTGAGGAATTTAACACTGGATTCAATGCTCGGGTTAGTCTTGAAGCAGTTGATGTTTAGATAGGCGTAAAGAATCTCAAAACCATAGTGATCAACTATCTGGGTGAGCAATTCTTGTAACCCCAGACCGTGTAGAGGATTGTTTGTGTAGTTGATCTCGTCGTTCATAAAAGTGTCCGGTAATAAGTCGAAAAGTTTAAAAGGTTAAGAATGTGCCATCATACCTGTGACGGCTTAGACAATATAGTAAAGCCTAGTTTCAGCTGCTGTTCAAATGCGCTATATATTATAATTTTGATGAGCCTTGCTGATGGGTTTAGAGTAAACGAGATCTCATGAGGTAGCGGTTAACATCGGCTGATATCATGTGTTCAGTTATTAATAGGTGGAAGTCAATGGCTCACATGCATAAGCAATATCCTCAATTACTTTTAACAGCAAGCGAAATGGGTATGGCGGATAAATCCGCTGTGGTGGCTGGTGTACCTGTTATGGATCTGATGGCCGCAGCTGGAAAAGCGGTAGCCGATGCTGTGCTGGAGCGCTGGTCTACATGTTCGGTATTAGTGCTTTGTGGGCCGGGAAATAATGGCGGCGATGGATTTGTTGTCGCCAAGCTTTTGCAAGCTGCTGGCTGGTCTGTGCGGTTAGCATTTATGGGTTCGGTAGAAAAATTATCACCAGAAGCTGCGTGTTTTTTTCATGCTTGGCAAGGTGAAGTTGAAGAGTATTCTGTCGATCTACTAGAGCAAACCGATTTGGTCATCGACGCCATGTTTGGTGCGGGTTTGACTCGTTCTTTAGAAGGCAAAGCTCGCGACATGGTCGATGCCCTGATTGAGCGCGAGATACCAATTTGTGCGGTAGATGTCCCCAGCGGTATTGATGGCACTACAGGTGCTGTACTTGGTAAGGTTGCTCCAGCAGAGTTAACTGTGACTTTCTTTCGTAAAAAGCCCGGTCATTTATTGTTTCCCGGTCGAGGTTTATGCGGTGAACTCGTTGTTGCTGATATAGGTATTCCTGTCACTGTGCTGGACGAGCTAAATCTTCAAACATGGGAAAATAGTCCAGAGCTTTGGTATCGAGATTATCCTTGGCCGCGATTGGATGGACACAAGTTTCATCGCGGCCATGCGTTGGTGTTTGGTGGTGAAAACATCACAGGTGCGAGTCGTTTAACCGCTCGTAGCGCCATGCGAATCGGCGCTGGTTTAGTCACGCTAGCAGCACCGATTAAAGCGTGGGCTGTGTATGCCACAGCATTAACTGGTGTGATGGTGGCTAAGTTAGAGCAGAGCCAAGAAGCGGAGGATTTTGAAGAGTTGTTATTAGACACGCGTCATAACGCCATTGCGGTGGGGCCGGGCGCTGGTTTAGCAGGCTTCGAAAGTATTCGGACACGCAAAATTGTTCTTGCTGCACTTATTACCGGTCGTGCGACTGTGTTGGATGCCGATGCACTCAGTGCTTTTGCCAATGACCCACAAACGCTTTTTGATGCCATTAATGGCCCTTGTGTAATGACGCCCCATGAAGGGGAGTTTGCTCGGTTATTTCCTAAGATTAATAAAAGCCCTGAAATTAATAACAACCTTGCAGACGACAAATTAACGCGTGCTCGACTTGCCGCCAAACAAAGTGGTGCGGTCGTGGTATTAAAAGGTGCGGATACCGTGATCGCCTCTCCTGATGGCCGAGCGATTATCAATTCAAACGCGCCTGCGGATCTTGCTACGGGTGGTTCAGGGGACGTATTGGCTGGGTTTATTTTGGGGCTGCTTGCTCAAGGCATGTCGCCATTTGATGCCGCTGCTGCAGCTGTTTGGATGCATGGCGAAGTGGGAAATGAAGTTGGAGCAGGGCTTATTGCCGAAGATTTGCCTGAGCATTTGCCTAAGGTGTTAGCCGTTTTTAAAAGGCAGTATTTAAGTCCCTAAGGTAAGGCAATACCCCCTTTCTCTTATATTTTCTAAAAGTAAGTGCCAATGGATCTAAAGCCTTAACGGATGAGTAGCGCTAGATTGCAAGATCTTGCTGGAAGTCAGTCACTGGTTTTCATTTCACTTAGTCAGTTTAGAGAATGAATTTAATCTCAATTACCTCCCTCCTTATATTGCAGTAAAATCAATCGTTTGTGTTTCTATGTCCAGTTATCGTGGCGTAAAAAAATAGGGAAATACACGGCTGACGTTAGATTGATCCTTGGAACTTCGAATAAACAATCGATTCAAACTCGGTTCATCGAGGCGGGTATTGTGATAGAGCATTGAGCTCCTATTCCGAGTCATCAAATGTCAGTTTTAGTCTATACAAATACATCAGAGCTGCTGGGTAAAAGTCAAAAAACTAACATTTACCAATTAATAAAATAGGCTACATTCAAAAAATATAAATAAAACGTAAAGAAATGATGAAAATTTACAGAAAATTACAGTAAATGGTAATAAAGTGGTAAGTAATGGCAAAAAAATAAGGAACTATCCTGGGTGGCTGAGATTGTCCAGGGTAGTCGAAAACATTACACAGAGGTTGGTTTATGAACCGTATTTACCGCGTTATCTGGAATTCGTCGATAGGTGTTTGGCAAGCTGTGAGTGAAATTGGCAAAAGTGCCGGGAAAAAGAAAAATCACGGCCGTCGCCACCGAGCAAGACTAAGTTTGATAGCGGGTAGCGTGTTTATAGTCAGTGCCCAAGCTTACGCTGATGCATTGCCAACCAATGGAACTGTAAGTTTAGGCTCAGGCAGTATTTCTCAGCCAAATGGGAAAACGCTTAATATTACTCAAAATACCAACAAAATGGCCATTGATTGGCAGTCGTTTAACGTCGGTAAAGACAGTGTTGTTAACTTTATTCAACCTTCATCTTCATCTGTTGCGTTAAACCGTGTCACTGGATCTGATGTTTCGAGTATACAAGGTGCTATTAACGCAAACGGTCAAGTCTTCCTTATAAACCCTAACGGTATCTTATTTGGTACAACAGCACAGGTTAACGTCGGTGGTCTGATTGCTTCTACGCGAAATTTAACAAACGAAAACTTTGGTGCTGATAATTATCTATTCGAAGGTGGCAATAGTAATGCTGTTGTCAACCAAGGGCGTTTGGTTGCAGCGGAAGGTGGCTATGTCGTTATGATTGCCGCCAAAATCGAAAATATGGGCGATATTGTTGCTAATCAAGGTAGTGTGCGCTTGGCTGCTGGCGATTCTGTATTAGTTAATATGGGAGGCACCGTTAGTGTCGAAGTGCAGAAAGGTGCCATTGACGCATTGATTCAAAATGGTGGAGCAATAAAAGCAGACGGCGGTCATATTTTGTTTACTGCTAAGGCCGCTAGCGATCTAACCGCCAGTGTTGTAAATAATACAGGTATTGTTGAAGCCACCAGTTTAACGTCACGGGGCGGTGAAATTGTTTTTATGGGTGATGACATCACCAATAGCGGTACATTAGTCGCTGATGGTGCAACAGGTGGTGGCGAAATCCTAATCGGTGGGGATTGGCAAGGTGCCAATGCTGACCTATACCCACATGCAACGAAAGTGACTTTAACGGAAACCAGTCAAATTTCAGCCAACGCTACGACGCAGGGCGACGGTGGTAAAGTCGTTGTTTGGTCAGACGTAAATGATGCTGAAAGTGTTACTAAAGTTGCTGGTAACATCAGTGCGAAAGGTCTGGGTGAAAACGCAAACGGTGGCAAGATCGAAACCTCCGGTCATGTGCTAAATGTTGCAAAAGGCACCACAGTAAAAGCCTCAGAATGGTTGCTTGATCCAACGAACATTACTATTAGCGCAGGCAGTGATGGTAGTTTGACGAGTGGCGAAACTCAAAGTGACATTGGGGCAGAAACAATCGAGACAGCGTTAAATGCAGGTACCAATGTTACGGTTCAGACAGATTCAGAAGTGGCCGGTGAGGGGGATATCACCCTTGCTGCGAATATTTCGAAATCATCTGGAGCAGATGCAACGCTCACCTTAACCGCTGCAAATAACATTGTTATTAATGAAAACGTGTCTATTACCTCGACAACTGGGGCACTGAACACCGTGCTTCGTGCTGACAACGATGACAACAGTTCCGGTAGTGTCAGCATGGGCGCTGGATCCTCGATTGACACGAATGGCGGTGATGTTTGGATTGGTGGTGCAACAGACACGAGTCCAGCTGCAAGTGTGACAACACAAGCTATAACTGCAGCAGCGGGTAACGTTAAAATTTTATCCACGGGGGATATTAGTTTAGGGAGTATTACATCGACAGGTACGGTGGAACTGTCTTCCACTGGTGCAGTTACGCAAACTGGCGCTATTACAGGAGGGCAAGCTCTAAACCTACAAGGTTCAGGCACATATACTCTAACCAACGCTGGCAATGAGATTGCTTCGTTGGCCGCTAATACCGGCACTTTAAGCGTTACCAACAATCATGATTTTTCTCTTGGGGCTATCGTTACCACTGGCGATATTGAACTGTCTTCCACTGGCACGGTAACTCAAACCGATGGTACGGCCATTACGGGCGGTCAAGCGTTAAACTTGCTTGGCACAGAGGGAACATACATCCTTACCAACGCTAATAATGAGATTGGCACGCTTACGGCTAATACTGGCAGTGTGGAATTGGTGAGTGGCTCTGCACAAACTACTGGCGCTATTACTACAACTGGGTCGTTAAGCTTGACCTCTGATGCACTGACGATCAATGGCGATATCGATGCCGGCGCTGGGGATATAACATTTAATACTGATGCACTGACTGTTACCAGCAGCACGGTTAAAAGTACTGGTGCACTACAGATAGCGGCCAAAACAGCCTCCGCAACGATTGGTATTGGTGGTGGAACAGGCACTCTGCAAGTTACGGCGACTAATTTCAGTACAGATTTCGTCGATGGATTCTCAGAGATTACGATTGGCGGCGAGAATCAATCAGGAAATATTGATGTCGATGCCACCGTATTGAAAGATGCATTGACACTGCAAACCAAAGGCAATATCACTCAAAACGGTGCCATTACCGGTGATCAAAACCTGACGTTGATAGGTGGTGGTACACACACATTAAATAATGCTGACAATGCGATAGGCCAGTTAACAGCTACCAGCGGTGCATTAACTTTCCACGGTACAGAATTCACTTTAGGAAATATTGCTACCACAGGTGCTATTCAGCTATCCAGTACAGGTACCGTAACACAAGCAAGTGATACGGCCATCACAGGAGATCAAGCGCTAAGTTTGTTTGGTGTAAATGGTGCGTATACCCTAAATAACACGGGCAATGAAATCGCTTCGTTGGCTGCCAATACAGGCAGTCTAAGTGTTACCAACAACCATAATTTCTCTCTTGGATCTATTATCACCACAGGCGATGTTGAGCTATCCTCTACGGGAGAAGTTACTCAGACAGGTGCCATTATCGGTGATCAGGCTTTGAACTTGCTTGGTACAGGAACATACACCTTAAATAATACGGGCAATGAGATTGCCTCATTGGCTGCTAATACCGGCACCTTAAGTGTTACCAATAATCATGATTTCACCCTTGGATCTATTGTAACAACAGGCGATGTTACCTTGTCTTCTGATGGTACTGTTACGCAAACAGGTGCAATTATAGGAGGACAAGCTCTAAACCTACAAGGTGCAGGCACATACACTCTAACTAACACGGGTAATGAAATTGCCTCGCTGGCCGCCAATACTGGTAGCTTAAGTGTTACCAATAATCATGATTTTACCCTTGGGTCTATTGTCACCACAGGTGCAGTTGAACTGTCTTCCACTGGCACTGTTACGCAAGCTACTGATACCGCCATTACGGGTGATCAAGCATTAAACTTATTGGGTACAGGCACATACACTTTAACCAATGCTAACAATGCGATTGGAACACTCACTGCAGACACGGGCAGTGTGGAGTTGGTGAATAGTTCAGCCCAAATTACCGGCGCTATTACCACAAAAGGCGCACTTAATCTGACTTCTGATGACTTAACCATTAACGAAAACATTGCCACTGGTGCGGGTAACATCACATTCAACACCGACTCTCTGACGATTGCGAGTGACAAAACGGTTACAGGGTCGGGGACTTTACAAGTAGCAACTAAATCAGTTGCTACGACGATTGGTGTTAATGGCGGTTCTGGGGCTTTACAAATCTCTACGGCTGATTTTGCCGATGGTTTCTCAGCTATAACCATAGGCAGTGCCGATCATACTGGTGGCATTGAAATTGGCGCAAACACTACACTTAATGATGCGACAACATTGCAAACGGGCGGTATTTTATCGGTTAACAATGATCTAGATGCTCTCGCAAACAACCTGACGCTAAAAGTAGGCCAGCTCACTATAGCAGATGATAAAACCATTTCTGGTACAGGTTTGTTGACGGTTGCTTCTGAGACAGACAGCGAAGCGATTGACATTGGTGGGACAAGCCAGCAATTAAATGCAGCGGATTTTGGTAGCAAAATTGCAAATGGTTTTTCTGACATTGTCATTGGTGGAGCAGATCAAACAGGTGGCATTAATATTGTAGAAGATTCTACCTTGGCCGCCGCTGTTACAATGCAAACCAGTGGAGCCTTATCTGTTGACCATAATCTAGCTGCTGGTGCGAATAATCTGACGTTAAAAGTGGGCGAACTTTCGGTAGCCGATGGCAAAGCTATTTCTGGCTCGGGTACATTGAATATTGGGAGCGATACTGCCAGCGACGCGATTAGTATTGTGGATACGATTGACAATACTGCAGTAGACACACTTCAACTACTTTCTGCTGATTTTGTCTCAAAAATTGCTGATAGTTTCTCTGGCATTGTGATTGGTGATTCCAGTCAATCAGGCAATATTACCATTGGTGCCACCGCGTTTAATGACGCATTGACTTTACAGACAACGGGTACTGTGACCCAAACCGGAGCCATTACTGGTGGACAAGACTTGAATTTACTTGGCTCAGGTGGCACGCATACCCTGACTAATGCTGATAATGAAATTGGTAATTTAACCGCCAACACTGGTAGCGTGGCGTTAGTGAATAGTTTAGATCAAACCACTGGTGCTATTACGACATCAGGAGCTTTGAACCTGACTTCTGATGCGTTAACTATCAACGAAAATATCGCCACTGGTGCTGGTAACATCACATTCAATACCGACGCTTTAACGATAGCGGATGGAAAAACAGTGGCTGGTTCTGGAACTTTGCAAATCACCACTAAAACAGCAAATAAACTGATTGATGTAGGTGGCGCAACAGCCGATGCTCTGCAATTAACGACTACAAACATTAGTACGGATTTTGCCGACGGGTTTGCAAATATCACTATCGGTGGTGTCGGTCATACTGGTGGTATTGAAATTGGCGCAGATACAACCTTTAAAGACGCAGCAATACTGCAAACTAGTGGTGCTTTGTCAGTCAGTAATAATTTAGCAGCTGGTGCGAATAATCTGACGTTAAAAGTGGGTGAACTTTCGGTAGCCGATGGCAAAGCTATTTCTGGCACGGGTACATTGAACATCACGAGCGATACTGCCAGCGACGCGATTAGTATTGTGGATACGATTGACGATAATGCAGTGGACACACTTCAACTACTTTCTGCTGATTTTGTCTCTAAAATTGCGGATGGTTTCTCTAGCATTGTGATTGGTGATTCCAGTCAATCAGGCAATATTACCATTGGTGCCACTGCGTTTAACGACGCATTGACTTTACAGTCAACGGGCACAGTGACCCAAACCGGAGCCATTACCGGTGGGCAAGACTTGAATCTACTTGGTACGGGTGGCACGCATACTCTGACAGATGAAGGCAACTCTATTGGAACACTAACCGCTAATACTGGAAGTGTAGACTTTGTCCATTCCGCTGCGTTAGCAATGGGTAACATGACGGCAACGACAGGGTTAACGGTTACCTCTGCCGGCGATATTACGGTAGGAAGCGGTAAAACACTGACCGCCCCAATAATTAACTTATATAGTAGCAAAATTACCAACCAAGGCACCTTGGACGCCAGTAGTACAACCACTAATGGTGGTAACATTACTTTAGCAAAAGATGCTTCAACGGCAGCGGATTTTATCAGTCTTGAGGGTGTGTTAAATGCCAGCACGACCAATGGCACAGGTGGTACGATTATCACCAATGGTCAATCCGTGTTTTTAAATACCAGTGCTAATGTCACAACAGCTGGTAATACAGCAAATGGAACCTGGAAAACGCCTGTTTCGACGTTTGATACCGTCGTAGCTGCAACCGGTGGTGATATTACCGGGCAAACCATATCTGATGCGTTAAAAACAGCCAATTATACGCTGACGGCCAGTAGCGCCAAAGTGACGTTAAGTGAAACGTTAGCAGGCCAAAATAATCTAATAGATGTCAATACAAATGCAGACATTACTAGCGCCGATTTTGGCAGTATTACTATCAATGATGTGATCACTAAGGTATCCGCCGGTACGAGTGGAACATCGCCATCGCCTGTTTATGACATTTCAACTGACACAACGTTAACCATTAGTTCAAAAAATGACATCACCATCAATAGTGCGATTAGTTCAGAGAAACAACGTCTTAACCTGATTCTTACCGCTAATAACGATGCCACGGATGGCGGTGATGTTATTTTTGGTTCTAATGGCAGCGTAACAACGAATAATGGTAATTTTTATGTTGGCTCAGTGACACTAGGGCAAGCGACTAACGGCGTTGGGTACGCCTATAATGACCAAGACTATCATGACATTGTTACCGCTTCTGCTGAAAACTTTACAATGAATACAGGTAGTCAAATAAATGTTGGCAGTGGTTCTTTAGTATTGAAGGTGACGGATGATATTAATTTGCCTACAGGGGATGCTGCTGGTAAATCTTTTTCGATAAATTCTACTGCTGGTTCTTCCGGCTATAATAATGAAACGGAAACCAACGCTAATCGTTCTGGTACTCCTAATTATGAGCAGGTAGCCACGGTTCCGACTTCTTTAACTTTAGAAGCCGGCGGTTCAATTATTGGCGCAAGTACAGACTCTACTAAAATTAGCACGAACTCTTCGTCCGCAATGGTAAATGTGACGAGTGCTGAGAATATTGGTTCTGAAGACTCTCCAGTATTATTCTCTAGTAGTAATGGAACCATTAATATTACCAATACTGGCGGAAACTCATATATTAAGTTTGCTAATGGGTACGATGACTCTAATTTTTCGAATCTAAACTTAACGACAGATGTCAATACTAAAAACACCACACAACGGATAGAATTTAATAGCGATGGATCACATAGGCTGTTAGCAACAACGGATGCAAATGGCCTGTTTAGCATTGCAACAGGCGGCTTTGTAGACGAAACCTCTTCTAAAAACATTACTATTAAAGCGCCTAACATTACCTTGGCTAATGGCGCTATTGTTGCCACTGGAGGATCTACGTCTGTTAATTCTTCTGACAGTTCTGTTTTAGATGGAACGGGATTGAATTTGACCTTAACGGCATTGTCTGGCTCCACTTACGGTGAAATTAAGGCAGATAATGCCGCAGATTATTACAGCTCAACGTCAGCACCAGATGACTTTAGTAATAAAGAAATTTATATCCAAAATGGAACATTAAACTTAAATGCCAGTAACTTTGGTGTTAAAAATAGTGGTGACGACTGGAGTAATGCTCTAGAGGTAACAGCTAATACATTAAATGTGAATAACTCCGGTGGTTCAACTTGGCTTCGTAATAGTGACTTTAACAGCATTACCTTCTCGGCTGTCGATAGCAATGCGAATGTCGCTGGCCATCATCACATTCTGTCCACCAATGGTGACTTCTTCAACATAGAAACCACCGCGGATGCGAAAACTATTGTTCATACCATTGATGATATGAATAAATTATCAGGTATTAAAACAGATAACAAAAACGTTAGCTTAAAAACTGGCTTATCTATTTCTCAATCAAGAGATATTATCATGGCAGATAATGCCATTGATATTGGTGCCGCAACACTTTCATTAACGTCATATTATGGTAAAAGTATTTCAGCGTATTCTACAGACCATGTTCAAGGTAGCGGTGTAATAACGGCCACTACAGAAGCCAATCCTGATATTGCGACCGTAACAGTCGGTAACTTGAATTTAACAACTGCCTATAACACGACAAATACCGCCTCAATTGGTGGAAGCGATTATACACTTAAAGTCGCGAGAGGCGGAGAAACGGGTGAAGCAAATGTGGGCAGTAATGTACTGACTATTAATAATGAGAGTGGCGATATTGCTATTAATGAGCTGTCTGCTGAGCACTTTAAAACCATTAAAGTCAATTATTCAAGCACTGATAGCACTGCAAGAGCGCATACTGTAGCTATTGATTTGTATGATAACAATTCAGTCACTGAAAACCTTAATTACTCAGATACGGGAAATGGTCTTATTACCCTAGACGCTAGTAGTATAGATTTGTCTGGTTTTAATCGTAACTTTGATTTGTATGCCTACAATAAAGATATTCAGGTTAACAACTTTTATGGTGGTTCCGGCTATTTTAATGTGACTTCATACAATAATAGTATTACTTTGAATGGCGATGTTAATACCAATGGCGGTAATATCTCGTTAGAAAGTAATACTTTTAAACTCGCCAGTTCATCACGCATTGATAGCAATTCTGATAATGCTAGCAATTCAACGTCATTAGGCAATTCAGGCAGTATCTCGTTGAATAATAGCAAGGGCAGTAGAGGTGTTGATGTTTCAGCCAATACAGGCGTATTGGCTACGTTAACGCTTGATTCAAGCTCCAGTAATACTTCTGGTGGAAGTATCACGACAGATATGAATGCCACCAAAAGCGCAGGTTCATACTTAACGGGACTATCGTTTATTGGCTCTGGAGTAACGACTGATCAAGACGGTTCGATTTCATTAACGGGGGCAAGTTTTGCGCTTAATGGTGATTTTACAGCAACAGGTAATGTTGCTTTAAGTGGTGGAGAATCGACTTCATCCGCAACAAATATACCTAGCGTGTTAATAGATACGAATCAGTCAATCACGAACAGTGGTGATATTACGTTCTCTGGTTATAGCTTATCAGGAAATGCCAACCGAAATTATGTCTTCAATACCAGTTCTACAGGTGGCAATGGTGGCAACGTCAATTTGTACCCTGCCTCAACCACAGGCACATTTAGTGCTGGTTCGATGACTGTTAATGCTTCGGGGTCAACGTCCTCTGGCACAATTACATTGCCAGCGGTCACCACGACTAAAAATTCAGGCTCTTCTTACACAACCACCAGTGCTCAAAGCTATACAGGGTCAACTATTACGCTTAATGGTGGCTTACAGTCTAATCAGGCCAATATTGACGTACTAGGCTCTGAAGTAGTCTTAGCTAATGATGTTTCGATTGATACTTACACCGGATTTGTTTCTGGCCAAATATCAACGACATCGGGTGTCACTGCGGGATCAGTCACCATTGGTAGCACAGGAGCCAAACTTACTAATAATGATCCAACCTACTCTTTTGCAATAGATACCAGTGGTAATAAGGGGGCAGAGACCTATGCAGCCAATAATGGCTCAATAGCCTTGATAGATTCCTCCACAGAGAAAACAACGTTTAATAACTTCAGTATGATAGGTGGCGGTAACTTAAATAGTGCCTTTGATACCACTAAGTATTCTGCAACAGGTCAAGTTACCATTGGTCAAATGGATGGTGGTTCTTTTACTTGGAGTGATCTAAGTGCGGGTAACTTGTTGCTCAAAGGGCCAGGTAATTACACTGTTACTGGTGTCATCGGTACTGGGGCAGGTACAGACTTTGCAGCAGGAACGTTAGCCGCAACGGGCGTAGCTAACTTGAATGTTACTACGGAAAACGCCCTAGTCGTTGGTAGTCTTTCATCTGTAAATGGTGTATCAGCAACAGGTACAGTAAGTATTGCCACTAAAGCCGACGATCTAACAGTCAATAACAACATTACGACCACATCAGCGGCAAATGGTGCGATAACGCTTAATGCCGGCTCAACAACTGATGCAGGCACTGCTACTGGTGGTAATGTACTGTTAAATGCCAACCTAACAACAGGATCGGGCGGTCAAGTCATCGTTTATACCGGCAGTATCGAAGACAGTGGTTCGTATAATTTTGGTGATGGGCATTACCGATATAATAGTGATGAAACAAGTAAAAACTATACGACTACTTTAGGGGCTGGCAAATACGCAATTTACCGTGAGCAACCAACTCTAACCATTGGTTTTAGTTTTGAGAAGGTATACGACGGCCTTGAATTGGCACCTAGCTCTACTTCGGCTTCGTTTACAGGTATTGTGAATGGTGATAAATCGCAGTTTACAGACCAACTAGTTTGGAAAAATGCAGTTGAAGATCAAAAAATCTTAAATGCTGGCGAGTATAATATTGCAAGAACTGGGACTTATACTGGCGCATCTGAACTGGGTTACAAGGTTGTAAATTCAGAAAACTTGAAGTACACCATTGCACGTAAAGACCTAACGGTTAGTTTAGCCAATCAGACCAAGGTGTATGACGGTAATACATCAGCAATATTGGAAGCTAAAGATTTTAGCATAACTGGTTTTGTTACTGTTGATGGGAAAACGGAAGGTGCATCGGTCACACAAGTAGAAGGCACTTATAATGATAAAAACGTGCTTGATGCGAAAACAGTCACGGCTGTTCTTTCCAATAAGCTGAGTGCAGACGAAGGCACATTGTTGAGTAATTACACTATTCAAAATAATGTGACAGGTAATGCTAGCATTACTAAACGAGCTCTAACTGCTTCCATTATCGACACACCTACCAAAGTTTATGATGGCAATACGGATGCGACATTGACTAATGCTAATTTCAGCATAGCGAACTTAGTTGATGGAGAAAGCTTCACCGTTAGTAAAGCATCAGGAACTTATAACGATAAAGACGTACTTGACGCCAGCAGTGTTACTACTAGTTTAGCTGAAGGGGACTTCACAGAAGGAAGTGATACGCTAGCGAGTAATTACACTATGCCTGTGACAGCAACAGGTGAGGGTAGTATTACCGCTAGAACGCTTACCGCTTCGATTATCGATACGCCAACAAAAGTGTACGATGGTAATACCGATGCAACATTGACCAATGGCAATTTTAGCATTGCTAACTTGGTTGATGGTGAGAGCTTCACTGTTACCAAAGCAACAGGGGCTTACAACGATAAAGACGTTGTGGACGCTAGTACTGTCACGACTAGTCTAGCTGAAGGAGATTTCACTCAAGAGAATGAAACTCTAGCCAGCAACTACATCATGCCAGTGACAGCCACAGGTGCAGGCAGTATTACTGCAAGAACGCTTACTGCCTCGATTATCGATACGCCAACAAAAGTGTATGACGGTAATACGAACGCAACCCTGACTAATGACAACTACAGCCTAGCTAACCTTGTTGCTGGTGAAAGCTTTACCGTTAACAAAACAACAGGAGCTTATAACGATAAAGACGTTGCTGACGCAAACAATGTGACTACGAGTTTGGTCGCAGATGACTTTGAAGCTGGCGATGATACTTTAAAATCAAATTACAACTTACCTATAACCGCAACGGGGGATGCTGTTATCACGGTCCGTTCTTTAGTGGCTATTGCAAAAACGCAAGACAAAATATTCGATGCGAAAACAGATGCTAAAACGACATTAACTATAGCTACAGAAGATGTGAATCTAAGAAACCTTAACGACATTAATAATCCATTAGTCGTCAATGGAGTGGTTGGGAATGAGAAAGTCTTTTTGACCTTTACTGATGCTAGCTTCTCTGACGAGCAAGTAGGGATTAATAAAACAGTCACCGTTAACGGTCTAGGTGTTGCTGGTGTCGATTCGGCTAACTACATTGTCATGGTGAAAGATGCTTTGGGTGCTTTAACCGCACCAGCAAGTACTATGACAACAATTGCTGATATCAACCCTAACAATCCTCCTGTGGTATTCATTCCAGCTCCCCCACCAGCACCTGTGGTTATTCCTCGACCAAATTTGGGTAATGCTCCAGTGGTCGCTGTTGGGGGAATGCAAGTGGTTTCAATAGCGTCTACAGGTTCAACCACTTCGGTTAGTTCAGGAGCGCAAGGTGAAGCCTCAATAGACACTATTTTATTATCGCAGGTTAATAATGGCGCTAGTTTTGATAACCAAGTGTTTATAGTGGATGGTGGTATAAATACAGTTAATCCTGATCAAGCGGTGAATACAGAAGAGACTGTCAAATAACAAATTTCCGAAAATTAGGATTAAGGTTAGATTTTATGAAAAGAGTATTACTCACTAAAAACACTGCAACGCCTTTGAATTTATCCGTTGTAGCATTGTTAACAACTGTTTCTTTGGGATCTAATGCGGCGACTTTACCACCTGCTAACTCTGGAACCGTGATTCAGCAAACTCAGCAAGGGTTGGTTGCGCCTGAGCCGTCGGATTTTAGAATTCAATTTGACGGTAATGCATTAACTGAAGCAGCTTCCGGAGGTCCGCAAGCTGTGTTAAACAAACTGCAAATTACAGGTTTGTCAGTATTTACAGAAGAGGAACTATTGGCCAGTTTAGGTGATATTTTGGATAAGTCTTATGACTTGGCTGGTTATCGCAATCTAGCAAATAAGATCAGCCTTTTTTACCGAGATCGCGGTTATCCATTTGCTAGAGCTTATATTCCAGCCCAGAGCATGAAAAATGGAGAGTTGCGAATTGACGTGTTGGAAGGCAAATACGGTCGGGCCACAGTCACAGCCACTCGTGATATACAGCCCAAAGCACAAGCATACTTATCAACCATCGCACCTAATGACGTGATTGAATCAAGTAAGCTAGAGCGTATTTCACTTATCATGAATGATATTCCTGGCTACAAAGCTTTACCCTCAATTAGTCCTGGTGATAGAACTGGAACGGCAGACCTTAATGTGCTTTTAATCCCTGAACAGCAAATGTTCGGGGATGTCACGATTGATAATCAAGGCAGCCGTTATACAGGCTATAACCGAGTGCAGGCGGGTGTCAAAAAAGCACACATGTTCACATTTGGTGATGAAGTTAATGCACGTGCGATGTATACCGATGAAAATATGTTGTTTGGTCATTTGGGATACAGTTTGCCTGTCATGCCAAATGGTTTAAGAGCCAACGTATCTTTTAGCCGGACTGAATATACCTTGGGGAGAGAGTATGAATCGTTGGACGCCATTGGGAGTTCAAATATTTATAGTATAGGATTAAGTTATCCGTTGATTCGTTCGCAACTGACGAACGTTAACGCGAAAGTTAACATAGAGCGTAAAGACTTGATGGACTTCTATCGCTCAGCGGACAGCAAGTTAACAAAATTTGTGAATAGCGTCCCCCTAGCCCTTACATTTGATACACGAGATCAGTATTTGGGTGGTGGTATTACCTATGGTGTCTTCACAGTGGGTTTGGGTAATCTTTCTAATAACGATGACACAGTGAATAGTGATGGCGATTTTGTAAAAACTACATTAGAGGTGGCGCGTATTCAGTCGTTGCCTTCTGGGTTCAGTTTATTTGTTAAAGGCAGCGCTCAACAAACTAACAAAAACTTAGACTCTTCAGAAGACCTGTATTTGGGTGGAACGAATGCAGTGCGTGCCTATCCTTCAGGAGAAGCTGGCGAGAACGGCGGTGGTGATGAAGGATATTACACGCAGTTAGAGTTGCGTTATAACATTAACGACTTCACTCCTTATGTATTTTACGATGCAGGTAGAATAAATACCTATGCAAAACCAACCGCTTCTTTGATAAGTGAAACGCGAAATCTAGCTGGTGCAGGTTTTGGATTAAAATATGAGCATGCTAATTGGAGTGCCGATGTTTTTGCAGCATGGAAAAAAGTAGGTGGAGAGTCTGTGTCGGATATCTATGATACCTCATCACCGCGGATTTTAGGCTCTTTAACGTATCGTTTTGGTGGTGGTAAGCCAGCACCGATCGATGGCTCTACATTGACAAACGGTTTAAATCCGTAAAAACGCGTTATTTGTTTGTACATAAAAAACTCGTCAACATTACGTTGACGAGTTTTTTTTCTCAAGAAAAGTAAGGGTAGGATTAACTCACCATTTTGTGAGGATCGATAACGAATTTCTTCGCTGCGCCGCCATCGAAATCTGCATAACCTTGTGGTGCTTGATCAAGTGAAATCATTTGTACGTTAACCGCTTTTGCAATGTCAATTTTATCAAACAAGATAGCTTGCATCAGTGCGCGATGGTATTTCATTACTGGGCATTGGCCAGTATGAAGTGAATGAGATTTCGCCCAACCTAGACCAAAACGCATACTCAAACTACCTTGCTGAGCTGCGCTATCAACTGCACCTGGATCTTCTGTGACATACAAGCCCGGAATACCAATTTGTCCGCCAGCGCGAGTCATTTGCATGGCCGAGTTCAATACGACAGCAGGGGATTCTTGATGGTGATCACAACCACAAGCATGGGCTTCAAAACCCACACAATCCACAAAAGCATCCACTTCGCGATCACCAAGAATAGCTTCGATTTTGTCTTGAATATCGCCGTCTTGTTTTAGATCGATCGTTTCACAGCCAAAAGAACGCGCTTGATTTAGTCGATCTTCAATCATATCGCCGACAATAACGCAGGCTGCACCAAGCAAATGCGCTGATGCCGCCGCCGCCAAACCGACAGGACCGGCACCAGCGATATAAACTGTAGAACCTGGACCCACGCCAGCGGTGACGCAACCATGGAAACCTGTTGGGAAAATATCAGAAAGTAGCGTGAGGCTTTGGATTTTCTCGCGAGCTTGATCGGCATTAGGGAATTTAAGCAAATTGAAATCGGCGTAAGGCACCATAACATAGTCGGCTTGTCCGCCAACCCAACCGCCCATGTCTACATAACCATAAGCCGCACCGGGGCGAGCAGGGTTAACATTTAGACAAATACCGGTTTTGCCTTCTTTACAGTTACGGCAACGGCCGCAGGCAATGTTAAAAGGTACGGAAACTAAGTCTCCAACCTTGATGAATTCCACATCGCGGCCACATTCGATGACTTCGCCAGTGATTTCATGACCAAGCACTAAGCCTTTTTCAGCAGTCGTTCGACCTCGCACCATGTGTTGATCGCTGCCACAAATGTTGGTTGTGACGACTTTGAGAATAACTCCATGATCGCAACGGCGTTTGCCAATAGCGAGTTCAGGAAAAGGGATGGCTTCGACTTTGACTGTGCCATTACCTTGATAAATAACGCCTCGGTTTGCGTGATTATGCATATGGACATCCTTTTTGCTGTTGTTTTTGTTGTGTGCACGACTGGTTATTTTGTCACCAGTCGCAAAAAGAATAGTCCTTTCAGCGACATAAAAGCATGCTGAAAACGACTTAAATGCAAAAGATTCTCATCGTTCCTTATTTTGTCCACTATTTAGATTACTACCTATGAGGAAGATACCTATCTTTCAATTATTCATTTGATATTGCCAGCAGAGTAGAGTTTTCAATGTTATTCAAATGTTCTCTCATAGCTTCAGATGCAAGCGTAGAATCTTTTTTCTTGAGTGCATTAACAATAGCGATGTGGTCTGCAATACTCTGAGGTAGAACCCCTTCCATTTCTGTTGCCTTGCGGCGAGCATCCATGGCGATGTTATACATTCCGTCGGCTAACCGGGCTAAAACAACATTGCCTGAAATAGTGGCCAATAACTCGTGAAATTTCTGATCAGAAATTCGAAACGCTACAGGGTCTTTTACTGCTTCTTTTTGAACGCTTATCAATTGGTCGAATTCAATAAGTTGTTGATCTGTTACACAAGCTGCTGCTTTAGCAACCATCTCACATTCTAGAATTCGTCTGCACTCAAAAATGTCTCTAATACTTTGATCTTCTATTGAGACAAAAAATTCTAATGGTCTCAATAAATCTGCGGCTTTTAATTCTGATATATAGGTTCCTCCGCCTTTTTTAGTCGCCGTTATTCCTAGTATTGATAAGGCGCGTAGCGCTTCTCTGAGGGTAGGTCTACTGACAGAAAAAACTGTCATTAATTCTTTTTCGGAAGGCAGTTTGTCACCTGGTTTCAAATTACCAGATTGAACTAGAGAAAGAATTTTATTCACTACTTTTTCCGCAATGGATTCGCGGTCGATAGGATCTAGATTGAGTGACTCTAAAAGTTTGGTCATTGTTCAAATTATCCATTTTGTTGGATGCCGTTTTTAATAGGCATTTTTTAAATCTAATGTTGACAATAATAGTTCAACTAGGCTAAATAGTAAACATAGGTAACCTGTCAGACAGGTTACCTATGTACCTAACAATAAAAACGTATATAAAAGTGTGGAGAATAAGAATGTTAAAAAGACATACACTTGTATCTAAAGTCGCCGTTTTAGGCATGGCATTAGGTGCTTTATCCTCAAATGCCCTTGCTGAAGATGTTTGGAAAATTCAAAGTCATCTACCTACTGGACATATTGTTTATCAAGCTGAAGAAGCATGGGTGAACAATGTGAATGAAATGTTAGGTGGACGTTTACGACTTGAGTTACTTCCAGGTGGTTCTGTTGTTGCAGCCAGTGAAACTATCGATGCGATGGGATATGGCATTATAGATGGCGATATTACTTCACCTGCCTACTTTGCTGGTCTTGATAAAGGCTTTGCTATGCTGGCTGATTTAGTTGGTGGATACACTGATTGGACACAAGCTTTTGCTTGGTGTGAGTTCGGTGGAGGTAAAGAGCTTTTCCAAGAAGTATATGACAACTACGATATTCATTTTGTTGGCTGTTCAAATGCAGGGATTGAATCTTTAATTGCTAAAAAGCCGATCCGTACTGTAGCTGATTTTCAGGGTGTTAAAGTTCGCGCTCCTTCTGGGCTTGCTTCGGAGATATTCTCTGATATGGGAGCCGCGCCTTTAAATATGGGGATGGCTGATATCTATTCTGCGCTTGAAAAAGGCGTTATAGATGCAGCTGATGCCAGTAGCTATGTAATGAATAGCGCTGCTGGTTATCACGAAGTGGCTAAGTATCCTATCGTTGACTTCCACTCCCTACCTGTCCTTTCTATGTCTGTGAGCAAGAAAAAGTGGGATGCCCAACCTAAAGATATCCAGCAAATCATCACTACAGCCTACCGAGATTTAACCGTTCAAATCAACTTATCTGACATGGTCTCTCGCGGTGAGGTAATGGAAAAAGATAAAGCTGAAGGGGTTGAACCTATTTATTGGTCGGCAGAAGAGCAGAACAAGATGCGTGAAATTGCTAAGGGGGTTTGGTTAGAAGCTTCTAAAGAGTCGGATTTGGCTCATAAAGCATACGAGTCGCACGTTAATTTCATGAAGCGCCTAGGTTTACTCGAATAACAAGGTTCTTGGGGGGATTATGAATATTATTCGTGGTATTTCAGATTGGTTAGGAAAAGTAGTGTCTTGGTTTTTCTTAATCAGTGTTGCCATTACTGGGTATGAGGTCGGTATGCGTTACCTCTTAAATAGCCCTACTACTTGGGTTTTTGATCTTAGTTTGGCCTTGTCTGCAGCTGCTATCATTTTATCCGGTAGTTATGTGATGAAAGAACGAGATCATATTGCGATTACGGCAATACAAGAGATGTTGCCTGAAAAGTGGCAGCATCGTTTAGTTCAGCTAAATAGCCTCTTTTGTTTTGTCGTGTGCTTATGTATTGCATGGGCTGGATGGCGTTTCGGTATGGATGCCATCATGCGTGGTGAATCGACTGGAGGAAGTTGGGATGTTCCCATTCCCGCCATTATCAAGCCTATGATTACAGTTAGTGCAGTATTCATGTCTCTCCAAGCGTTGGTCAACTTTATTGAAGATACTTTTAGCCATGAAATAGGGAGTAAATACTAATGTCTGTTCAGTACGTTACTCTTAGTATTTTAGGATCAATGATTGTACTGATGATGCTTGGGTTGCCCTTAGCATTTGTCACAATGGCTATTGCAATTGTTACGACGCTTGCGGTGATTGGTCCAGATGGGATTACGCTAATTGCTGCTCGTATGTACACTTTTGTGATGGAGCCATCATTACTAGCCGTTCCTATGTTTGTATTGATGGCGGCTTTCATGGAGCGATCGGGCGTTGCTAAGGACTTATTCAACGCTATGTATGTTTGGTCTGGGCGTCTACGAGGTGGGGTTGCTATTCAAACAATGTTCGTAGCAGTTCTTCTAGCTGCTATTACTGGGATAGTGGGTGGTGAAACTGTCATGCTTGGCTTGGCTTGGTTGCCTTGCCGCAACTGTTACGTTTGAAATATAACAAGCAGCTCGCTGTTGGTACGATTGCTGCGGGTGGTGCTTTGGGAACAATGATACCTCCAAGTATCGTATTAATTATGTATGGCGTAACTGCAGGAGTGTCGACGGGCGAGTTGTTCAAAGCGACGTTATTACCTGGTTTATTACTTGCTACTTTGTACATGATTTATATCTATGTGCTGTGTAAGTTAAATCCGGATCATGGCCCAGCGTTACCTGAAAGTGAAGTGTTGAGCTTTTCTGAAAAGATTAAAACACTAAAAAATTTGATTGGTCCGGGCTTAATTGCCTTGTGGGTACTTGGAAGTATTTATGGAGGTATCTGCTCGGTAACTGAAGCTGCTGCAATGGGTTGTATTGCTACTTTTGTAGTATTAGTTAAGCGAAGAATGCTGACATCTGACTCGCTGAAATCTGCGTTGCTAGAAACACTGCAAACCTGTGGAAAGCTTTTCTGGTTAAGCCTTGGAGCAACAGCGCTTATTGGTATTTTTAATATCATGGGTGGGTCACGTTATCTTTCGGGCTTAATGCAGGGGTTACCTTATTCACCAATGGTGATTGTCATCATTATGATGGTGATCTTAGCTATTTTGGGGATGTTCATGGACTGGATTGGTATTTTGATACTGACCATGCCTATCTTTATTCCAATCATTAAATCTTTGGGCTTAGATCCAGTTTGGTTTGGTGTGTTGTTCTGTATGAATATGCAGATTTCATTTATATCCCCACCATTTGGTCCTGCTTGTTTTTATCTAAAGAGTGTTGCTCCTAAAGATGTGTCACTTATGGATATTTTCCGTGGAGTAATCCCTTTCATTATTTTGCAGGTAATTGCTTTAGCTATTGTCATGATGTTTCCAGACATTGCTTTGTGGCTACCTAGTGCGCTTAAACAATAATAAACCCCATTAACTAAGGTGATGAAAATGCAAATAAAAGAAGTTCGCGCTTTTGTGGTGAGAGGCGGTGGCGCTGATTACCATGATCAAACAGAAGCCCATTGGATAGATGATCATATCTGTACACCAATGAGCAAATATGAAGAATACAAAAAGAGCCGGAAAAGCTTTGGTATCAATGTATTAGGTACTTTAGTTGTTGAAATTGAAGCGGTAGATGGAACGGTCGGTTTTGCTGTCACTACGGGTGGAGAAATCGGTGCTTTTATTGTTGAAAAACATTTAGCACGTTTCCTTGAGGGAGCTGATGTTACTGATATCGAAAAAATCTGGGATCAGATGTTTAACTCAACGTTGTACTATGGTCGTAAAGGCGTGGTGTTAAATGCTATTTCTGGTGTTGATTTAGCCCTATGGGATTTGCTGGGTAAAGTTCGAAATGAGCCTGTTCATAAGATGATTGGTGGTGCTGTTCGTGATGAACTGAAATTCTATGCAACAGGGGCTCGTCCTGATTTGGCCAAAGAAATGGGGTTTATTGGCGGTAAGCTACCATTGCAGTGGGGGCCAGCTGATGGAGAAGAAGGACTTAAAAAGAATATCGAAACGCTTGCTAATATGCGTTCAAAAGTAGGCGATGATTTTTGGTTAATGTTCGATTGTTGGATGAGTTTAGATTTGAATTATTCAATCAAATTAGCAAAAGCAGCCAGCGAATATGGTTTGAAATGGATTGAAGAGGCGCTTCCACCTGATGATTATTGGGGGTATGCCGAGCTGCGTGAGAATATCCCTAAAGGGATGATGGTGACAACTGGTGAACATGAAGCGACTCGCTGGGGTTTTCGCATGCTGTTTGACAAGAACTGTTGTGATCTAATCCAGCCCGATGTGGGTTGGTGTGGTGGTTTGACCGAACTTTTAAAGATATCGGCATTAGCAGACGCACATAACAAACTTGTGGTTCCTCATGGGTCGTCTGTTTATAGCTATCACTTTGTGTTTACTCGTCAAAATAGTCCATTTGCTGAGTTTTTAATGATGGCCCCTAATGCCGACAAAGTTGTTCCTATGTTTAACCCACTGCTATTGGATGAACCTATTCCAGTCAATGGAAGGATGCATATATCTGTTCTAGATAAACCGGGATTTGGTGTTCGATTGAATCCTGCATGTGAGTTAAGTCGGCCTTACACTCACTAAATTATTCCTATTAATAGCCTCTAAGTGTGCCTCAATTGTTATGGGCAGGGGGGATTTTGCCTTGAATCTGGCATCGGAGCACATTTGGAGGAGGAGAAAGTAATGAAGCTTCCAAAAAATACTTTTAAAGCACGTTTAGGTATTGAAAAGCAATATGGTTGCTGGGCAGGTTTAACAACAGGTTATACCGCTGAAATTTTAGCAACGATAGGTTATGACTGGTTGCTAGTAGACAGCGAACATGCTCCCAACACCACGCAGTCTTTATTAAGTCAGTTACAAGCCGTAGCGCCTTATCATTCGCATCCTATCGTACGTCCTGAAAGCTCGGATAAAGACAACATCAAGCGTCTTTTGGACATAGGTGTTCAAACTTTGATGATTCCTATGGTGGAGACCGCAGAACAAGCAAAGGCATTAGTTTCAGCGATGCATTACCCGCCAAAAGGTATTCGGGGAGTCGGTGGTGGTCTTGCACGAGCTACACGTTGGGATTCTGTAGACAATTACCTAAATATTGCTGGCGATGAGTTGTGTTTGATTGTTCAGATTGAATCAGCATTAGGCGTTAAAAATGCGGCGGAAATCGCCAATGTAGATGGTGTTGATGCGGTCTTTATTGGTCCTGCAGACCTTTCAATTGGTCTTGGTCATCCAGGAAATCCTTATCATGCTGATGTGCAATCCAGCATTCTATCTGTGATTGATGCAACTTTTTCAGCAGAAAAGGCTTGTGGAATTTTGGCTCCTGTAGAAGCCGATGCCCGTAAATATATGGAAATGGGCTGTAGTTTTGTTGCTGTTGGAATAGACATTTCATTGATGCGTAGCGCAGCAAAAGAAAACCTTAATAAATACCTTGGTGTTAGTTCTAAATCAAATAGCTCAGGCACCTACTAAATAAGAAACATAGGAGAAAATATGAAAAACAATAACATTCCTACTTATCAAAATTTTATCAATGGTGAGTTTTGTTCAAGCGAAGCCAGTCTAGATGTATTTAACCCTGCCACGGAAGCGTTAATCTCTCACGTTCCAGCTTCCTCTGAGAGTGATGTTCAGCAAGCTATTGCCGCAGCTCGTACGGCGCAAAAATCTTGGTCTCGTAAGACACCGAATGAACGAGCTGGTTACTTACGTGAAATTGCCGCAAAAATTCGTGAACACGTACCTAGACTGGCAAAAGTAATTAGCGAAGAGCAAGGTAAAATACTTCCTCTTGCTGAGGTAGAAGTGAATTTCACTGCTGATTATATTGACTACATGGCCGAATGGGCTCGTCGTATAGAAGGTGAGGTGATCACCAGTGATCGTCAAAACGAAAATATTTTCTTACTACGTAAACCAGTTGGTGTGGTGGCTGGTATTTTGCCATGGAATTTTCCATTTTTTTTGATTGCTCGAAAAATGGCGCCAGCCTTGGTAACAGGTAATACTATTGTTATTAAGCCGAGTGAAGAAACACCTAATAACTGTTTTGAATTTACAAAGTTACTTGCAGAAACGTCTCTACCGAAAGGTGTTTTTAATGTGGTTTGCGGAGGTGGAGAAGTAGGTGCTCAACTAAGTGCTTCCCCAGATGTAGATATGATTAGTTTTACAGGAAGTGTGGCTACTGGTGAAAAAATTATGGCCGCTGCCGCCAAAAATATCACTAAAGTGAATTTAGAATTGGGTGGTAAAGCTCCTGCGATTGTTCTTGATGATGCGGACTTAGACCTTGCTGTTAAAGCTATTTGTGATTCTCGTGTTATTAACTCTGGACAAGTTTGCAACTGTACAGAAAGAGTATATGTACAGAATGGTGTCGCAGCAGAGTTTACCAAGCGTATTACCCAAGCGATGGAACAGGTTACTTTTGGTGATCCACTAAAAGACAGCGATATTGCGATGGGACCTATGGTGAATAAGATTGGACTTGATAAAGTCGCAGCTAGTGTTGAGTTAGCTTTACAGCAAGGTGCGAAGTTAGAATGTGGCGGTAAAGTTGCGGATACTGGAAAAGGTTATTTCTTCCAACCAACCGTGTTGAGTCAATGTGATATGTCAATGGACATAATGCGTAAAGAAACATTTGGACCAGTACTGCCTATTCAAATAGTTGATTCTTTAGATGAAGCAATCACACACGCTAATGATTGTGAATACGGTCTGACATCAGCTATTTACACCCGTGATTTGTCCAAAGCGATGCAAGCAATGCGCGAGCTAGATTTTGGTGAAACTTACATCAACCGAGAGAACTTTGAAGCAATGCAAGGCTTTCATGCAGGTGTTAGAAAGTCTGGAATTGGTGGTGCAGATGGCAAACATGGCTTGTATGAATATACAAATACTCATGTTGTCTATCTCCAATCTTAATTCTAGTTTCAGATAGGGGTTTACTTAAAGCGCTTGGTGTATTTCCTCAAGCGCTTTTTTATTTATTTATGAAGCAATTTAATAAATAGTATCAAGCATAAGTATTAATCAGCACATCCAGCATGGCCGCTGCGGCGATGGATAGGTTGGATCTGGGTTGGCAGATCACGCCAACTCGTCGGCGAATTTCGGGTGCTATCACTGGTCGGCAGATTGCGCCTTGTTCTATGGCTTGTTGTCGGCACAACGCCGGGACAACAGCCACGCCCATTCCCTCGCTGACCATGCGTCCTACCGTAGCAAGTTGGTGAGCATCAAACGCCACATTGAGTTCGATGCCTGCCTCATGGAGTGTGCTTTCTATCATGGCGCGAACGCTAGAAGGGCGTTGCAAGGTGATGAAATCGTATTCTAAAAGCGCCCGCCAACAAATCGTGTCTTGTCCTTCCAGTGGGTGATTTTTTGGCAAGATCGCGATAAACCTGTCTTCATAAAGTGGATGGAAAGACAAATCCACAAGGTTACTTGGCTCGAAGGAAATTCCCAGCTCCACTTGGTTGTTACGTACCATTTCTACAACCACATCGGATAACACATCGTCGATGGCGACCTGAATATTCGGGTACGAGGCATGGTAATTACGAATGGCTTTTGGTAGCAACGAAGCAGCAAAAGATGGCATGGAAGCAATGGTGATTTTGCCAAGCTGTAACGCAAAACGTTGCTTCATCTCGTCTTCAGCATTTTCCCATTGTGCCAATAACCGTCTGGCGATTGGCATCAAAGCTTCGCCTTCCGGTGTCAATGCAATATGACGTGTCGTGCGAGTCAGTAACTTCCCACCTAAATTATCTTCTAGGCTTTTAATTGACAGGCTCAACGCCGGCTGTGACAAATGCAACTGTGTGGCTGCGCTGGCAAAACTCATTGACTGAGCGACAGCGAGGAAGGCTTTTACTTGTTTAATATTCATAGATACCTTTGCACAATTACTTTGTTTGCCAATACTTACGCTAAAAGTTTTTTTATTGAGTTTTCGTCGTTAAATATATATTTGGAAAACTTATTAATAAATAGAAAAAACAAATTTAATTAATTTATCGCCTTGGGTCAAACTGGTTGGAAGTTAAAAGTTATCTAAAAATAATAAGACAGGAGAATTAATATGGCCGGTTTTGACAAAGTCGTCGCTTCTTATGAAGAAGCCATGATCGGGCTAGAAGATGATATGACGGTGCTTGCGGGCGGTTTTGGCCTGTGTGGTATCCCAGAAAACCTGATCGCTGAAATCAAGCGCAAAGGCACAAAAGGTTTAACCGTTGTGTCGAATAACTGCGGTGTGGATGGTTTTGGCTTGGGCATTTTGCTGGAAGACAAGCAAGTCCGCAAAATGGTGTCGTCTTATGTTGGCGAAAATGCCTTGTTCGAAAAGCAATTATTGAATGGTGAGCTAGAAGTAGAACTCACTCCACAAGGTACCCTGGCGGAAAAAATGCGCGCTGGTGGCGCGGGTATTCCAGCTTTTTACACCGCCACTGGCGTCGGTACACCTGTCGCAGAGGGCAAAGAAACCAAAGAATTTAATGGTCGTGAATATCTTTTGGAAGAAGCCATCATCGGTGACTTCGCCATAGTTAAAGGATGGAAAGCAGACCGTTACGGTAATGTTATCTATCGCCATACCGCACAGAACTTCAATCCTTTGGCCGCAACCGCTGGCAAAATTACCGTTGTAGAAGTAGAAGAAATCGTCGAGATTGGCGAATTAGACCCTGCTCACATCCATACGCCCGGTATTTATGTGGATCGAGTCGTACTCGGTACATTTGAAAAACGCATCGAAAAAAGAACCGTTAAGACAGCAGAATAATAGAATAAAAAAGAGGTTTCTTATGTCACTTACTAGAGAGCAAATGGCGCAACGTGTTGCCCAAGAATTACAAGACGGTTTTTACGTCAACCTTGGTATCGGTATTCCTACCTTAGTTGCCAATTATGTCCCCAAAAATATGGCCGTCATGCTGCAATCTGAAAATGGTTTACTTGGTATGGGCGAGTTTCCTACCGAAGAAACCATTGATGCGGACATGATCAACGCGGGTAAACAAACTGTGACCACAGTGAAAGGCGCGTCGATTTTTTCCTCTGCTGAATCCTTTGCCATGATTCGTGGTGGTCATGTAGATTTGACCGTGTTGGGTGCATTCGAAGTGGATGTGAACGGCAATATTGCCTCGTGGATGATTCCCAACAAACTGATCAAAGGCATGGGCGGCGCGATGGATTTGGTCGCTGGCGCAGAAAATATTATTGTCACCATGACTCATGCTTCCAAAGATGGCGAATCAAAGCTGCTGTCTAATTGTTCTTTGCCTCTTACTGGCAAAGGTTGTATCAAAAAAGTTTTAACAGATTTAGCTTGGCTGGAAATTGAAAATGGCACTTTTGTGTTGAAAGAAAGAGCACCGGGTGTTTCAGTGGAAGAAATTATCGAAAAAACTCAAGGCAAACTCATCGTGCCGGATCATGTTCCTGAAATGACGTTTGTCTCTCTATAAGTGATAAATCATCAGATCAATAACGAATAATAACTACAGGAGCTTTTTATGAAAGCCGTTATCGTTGCTGCTGCAAGAACACCTATTGGTGCTTTTAATGGCGCTTTATCTTCGTTGAGTGCTGTGCAATTAGGCACTCAACTCTTGTCTGGCATGTTAGCCAAACAACCTATTTTGAAAGATCACATTGAAGAAGTAATTTTAGGCCAAGTACTGGCTGCAGGCTGCGGTCAAAACCCTGCTCGTCAAACAGCTATTCATGCAGGCTTACCAAAACATGTATCCGCTATGACGATTAATAAAGTCTGCGGTTCTGGCTTAAAAGCTGTGCAATTAGCGGCGCAAGCTGTGTTGAACGGTGATGCCAGCATGGTCGTTGCAGGTGGTCAAGAAAGCATGAGTCAAGCGGCACATGTGTTACCAAACAGTCGCTCTGGTAAAAAAATGGGCAACTGGGAACTGTTGGATTCCATGGTGACCGATGGTTTGTGGGATGCGTTTAACGATTATCACATGGGACAAACGGCTGAAAATATCGCTAACCGTTGGAATATTAGTCGTCAAGAACAAGATGCCTTTGCCGCAAACTCCCAGCAAAAAGCTGCGCAAGCACAGGCTGCGGGTCGATTTGTTGAAGAGATTCTACCTATCTCCATTCCTCAGCGTAAAGGCGAGCCTGTTATTGTCGATGCCGATGAACAAATTCGTCCTGATACTACCGCTGAATCTCTTGGCAAACTGCGTGCTGCGTTTGCTAAAGACGGCACTGTCACCGCAGGTAATGCGTCTACCTTGAACGATGGTGCTGCCATGGTGATAGTGACATCTGATGTAGAAGCTAAGCGTTTAGGTTTGCCGATTCTTGCTGTTATTGAAGCCGCGAATGGCGCGGGTGTTGATCCTGAAATCATGGGAACAGGCCCCATTGCCGCCACTCAAAAAGTGTTAAAGAAAGCTAATTGGCAAGTATCTGACTTGGATCTAATCGAAGCCAACGAAGCTTTTTCGGTACAAGCTTTGTGTGTCAACAAAGAGCTTGGTTTGGATGCTAGTAAGGTGAACGTGAACGGTGGCGCGGTGGCCTTGGGTCATCCTATTGGTGCTTCTGGTTGCCGAATTCTGGTTACATTGCTCCATGAAATGCAACGCCAGGACCTTAAAAAAGGATTGGCGACCTTGTGTATTGGTGGCGGGATGGGCGTTGCTTTGTTGGTTTCTCGCTAAGGAAATTGGCACAAAAAATCTAATTAATAAACGTAATAAGTGATGCAGAAAGGGGACTTCTAGTTAGTCTCTCTTTCTGTTTTTTGCTTTTTTCGTCCAATAAAAAATATAAAAAACAGGATAAAACTGATGAATACTCTCGAACAAAAACAAACAGGTTTACAAAAAGTAAGCCAATTCTTCGTTACTCTGTTGCAGCGCTATCTTCCTGATCCTTTCATTTTTGCCATCGTTTTAACTTTCGCCGTGTTTTTATTGGTTATGCCTAGTACCGGGCAGGGGCCAATGCAAGTGGTAAACGCGTGGGCAGGTGGGTTTTGGAACTTGCTTAGCTTCTCTATGCAGATGGCAATGGTCGTAGTAACAGGACATGCCATGGCGAGTGCGCCAGCGTTCAAACGCAAGCTAGCCATGTTGGCAGGTGTTGCGAAAACTCCAGGACAAGCGATTATCTTGGTAACGGTCATCAGCGCGATGGCGTGTTGGGTTAACTGGGGTTTTGGCTTAGTAGTCGGTGCTATTTTTGCTAAAGAAATTGCAGCTCGTGTAAAGGGCGTTGATTATCGTTTATTGATTGCTTCTGCTTACAGCGGTTTTTTGTTTTGGCATGGTGGGTTGTCTGGCTCTATTCCATTGTCTATTGCAGGTGGTGCGAATATAGAAAAGGTAACAAATGGTTCGGTGACCGGTCCTATTCCAACTTCTGAGACTATTTTCTCAACGATGAATTTAACCATTTTGGCAGTTATGTTTATCAC
Source organism: Marinomonas polaris DSM 16579 (assembly GCF_900129155.1). Classification (GTDB taxonomy): domain Bacteria; phylum Pseudomonadota; class Gammaproteobacteria; order Pseudomonadales; family Marinomonadaceae; genus Marinomonas; species Marinomonas polaris. Next base: position 183,699 of record NZ_FQVF01000003.1, on the reverse strand, counting down.
GATTCCATTATTGAATCGTTTGATGCATCCCGCACCACAAGACACGGTTACTATTGACGCTGAATTATTGAAAGAGCAGGTCGTCGATACCCCAAATAAAGCGGATATGAGTCCGGCAGAACGTCTTGAAAATAGCCGTGTTTTGTCATTGCTTCTAGGTGTAATGGGCTTTGCTTATATTATTTATTACTTTGTGAATAATGGTTTTGCACTGAACTTAAACGTCGTTAACTTTACCTTCTTGTTTTCGGCTGTTTTATTACATGGAACACCAAAGAGTTTGTTGAACTCGGTTTCTCAAGGAGCGCGTAACTGTTCTGGTATTTTGCTGCAATTTCCATTCTATGCTGGGATCATGGGGATGATGACAGCAACGGGTGATTCTGGTGCATCATTAGCTGGTGTGATTTCTCAGGCGTTTGTGTCTATCTCCAATGAAACGACTTTTCCGCTGTTCACTTTCTTGAGTGCAGGTATTGTTAACTTTTTTGTTCCTTCCGGTGGTGGTCAGTGGGCGGTACAAGCGCCAATCATGATGCCAGCGGGCGCTGCATTGGGTGTTGATGCCGCGAAAACGGCTATGGCGATTGCTTGGGGTGATGCATGGACAAACATGATTCAACCATTCTGGGCATTGCCAGCGTTAGCAATTGCTGGGCTTGGTGCAAAAGACGTAATGGGTTATTGCTTGATGGCCTTAATCGGTTCTGGAGTGATTATTTCACTAGGTTTTTTGATTTTTTAAGAGATATTACTTAGCTAAGTTCGTCTGCCATTTTTCCTATTTGGCATTATATATAGAAACCTCTGTCTGGAAATGCCCGGCAGAGGTTTTTGTACTTTCATACCTCTATTTTTTGATGGTTTGTAAAAGTGCACAAAAGAATCGTATTCATAAGGGTTTCCTCACCAATTGTTCTTTTATGATTAAATTGTTATAGATGTAATCTATTGCAGTTTTTGCACCAAGATCTCTTTATAATTTACCCTTTTTATACTAATAAAGCAGGTGAGTAATGGGCGGGCAGTGCGGTGCAGTTTCTAATAATCAAAAAGGGCTTATAAGATTACGGAAATGTTTTATAGGCTTTTGTTGGATTTTTATGCTGCCAGCTTATGCTGATGTTAACTGGATGTCTGCAACACTAGATAACGACTTTTTTGTCAATGAAGACAACGGTTATACCAATGGTATATATGTCTCATTCTTCGAGATTAGTGACAATGCTCAATCCATTCAGCAACCTGTTTTTTGGGTTAAGCCATTATTGTGGAGTATGCCTAATGAAAACGTTAAAACGTCAGTTAATATCTATAGTGCAGGCCAAACGTTAACTACGCCATATGATATTGAAGAAAAGGTCCCAGCTGAAGGAACTTTTCCTTATTCCGCTCTATTAAGTTTTACGAATACTTATATTTCCGTGACTCCAAATTATGCAGATAGAGTCAGCACGACTTTAGGTGTTGTTGGTCCTATTGCAATGGGTGAGCAAACACAAAAAGCAGTGCATCGAGTCATTAGTGCTAAAACCCCAAGGGGCTGGGATACACAATTAAAAAACGAGGTTGTGTTTGAGTTATCCAGAGGACGAACTTGGCGAGCATGGGTAGCGGATAATGGTAGAACTGATGTTTTGTCTGGCGCAAATGCGAGTATTGGTACCTTACGAAGTGGAGTAAATACTGGGATTATGTTGCGTTATGGACAGAACCTTGATGATTCTTATGCCACAGTATTATTAGCGGAATCTAGAACATCTAACCCAATTGCTGTTAACGAAGGTTGGTTTGTTTTTGCAGGAGTTGAAGTAGGTTATACATTTAATCAAATATTTACCGATGGTAATACCTTCCGCAATAGTCGATCTATAGACTATAACCACAACAGTAATTCGTTTACCACTGGCTTGACTTACTCTTGGGGTGATATGGCTTTGGCTTTTGCTATTAATTCACCATTTAGTATTGATGGTGATAAGAATGACAGGGAAATGGATAAATTTACGCGTTATGGAACACTAACGTTTTCATGGCAAATTTAATTACGTTTGATTTTATTGCTGTAGAGGCTATCTCTAAAACTTAGTTGTCCTTGTTTGAATTGATAGATAATAAAAGTATCCTTGCCAATCACAAGGATACTTTTTATGGCCTTTAGATATTTGCCATTAAACGTGGTCAGAAATGCGAATAATGGGTTTTAATGTAATCCCTTTTTCGCTGTCTTCTGCAGCCTGATTGATGTCTTCAAAAGCATAAAATTTGACTAGCTTATCGAAGGCAAATCGGCCTTGTAGATAGAGTTCCACTAATTGCGGGATGAATATTTTTGTTGTGGAGTCACCTTCTACAACACCACGAATGGATTTACCATTAAGCAGTAGGTCATTCACGTCAAAGCTGGCGTCTGTTCCTAATGCAGGTGCACCAACAACGCCTATTGTACCCAGAGACCCAAGGGCGTCGATGCCTTGACGTAGTACAGCAGGTATGCCGGTAGACTCAAGCGCAAATTTGGCACCATTTCCTGTGATTTCTTTTACTCGTTCGACAGCATTTTCTTCTTTACTGTTGATGACATGAGTCGCTCCAAGTTCTTTCGCAAGCTCTAATCTAGAAGGAACGACATCTACTGCGATGATGGTCGTTGCGCCAGCAACTTGAGCGGCGAGTACTGCCGACAAACCAACAGCACCAGCTCCAAAAGTGACGAAACTGCTACCGGGGCTGACTTTTAGCGAATTAATTACCGCTCCTGCGCCCGTTTGAATACCGCAACCTAGTGGCCCAAGTAACTCAAGAGGTGCTTTTTTTGAGACCTTGATGGTATTGCTTTCAAGGCTTAATGCGTAGGTAGAAAAAGAGGATTGGGCGAAGAAGTGATCATGTAATGGTTCGCCTTTAGCATCTTGAATCGCCGATTTTCCTTCCATGTCGCCACCACCGAAGTTTCTTGGGTAGAACTCTTGGCAATAAGATTCATGACCTGTATGACAGGAATTACATTGTGAACAATAGCCGTAGGTTAAAACAACGTGGTCTCCAACAGCGATGTTTTTTACTAAAGGTCCGACTGCTTCTACAACACCTGATCCTTCATGACCAAGAATTGCAGGTAAAGGTACTGGGTAATACTGATCACGTACAATCATGTCCGTATGACACATGCCCGTAGCAACGATTTTAACAAGTACTTCATCTGCCTTAGGTGCTCTGATTTGCGCTTTTTCTATAGTAAAAGGCGCACCTTTTGAGCGAGTGACGGCGGCGGTTATTTGAGTGAATTGTGTATCAGTCATATTAAGCTTCCTTTTTTATTATTGATAATTCTAATGGTTGTTGATGACTCTAATTGTTACTCATTAAAGGGGATATTGTGGCGCTTCGCCTTTTAACGTTAGCCATTGCCATTGCGTAAATTCTTCCCAGTTCGCAGGACCACCAATACTGGTTCCATTACCAGATGCGCCAACACCACCAAATGGGTTAATAATTTCATCGTTTACTGTTTGATCATTTATGTGTAATAGCCCTGTTTGTAAACGCTCACCTAGTGCTAATGCTCTGCCAACATCTCGCGAAATAATGGCTGCAGACAAGCCAAATTCAGTATCATTAGCCAGTTCTATTGCTTCTGCGTCTGTATCGAAAGGGACTAAAATTGCCACAGGCCCAAATACTTCTTCAATAAAAGCAGGGTTATCTTGTTTTACATCGCTAAGGACCGTGGCCTCAAAAAATAAACCATTGTAGTTTCCTCCAACTTCCAATGTTGCTCCTGCTTTGACGGCTGCTTTAACAAGATTCGCGGCATGGTCCCGTTGCTGTTCATTGATTAATGGACCCAATGCAACTTGCTCCGTGGCAGGATTTCCTGCAGGTAGGTTTTTCGCTTTTTCAATCATCATAGCTTTGAACTTGTCGTAAATTTTGCGCTGTACCAAGACTCGACCGGTAGACATGCAAATTTGTCCTTGGTGTAAATAAACCCCCCATGTGGCATTGGCTAATGCAATATCTAAGTCAGCATCATCAAGAATAATGAGAGAGTTTTTACCACCTAGTTCCAATGAGACTTTTTTAAGGTGTTTGCCAGCTGCTTCGCCAACTTTACGACCGGCGGGAGTTGAACCGGTAAATTGAATCATTGCTACATTAGGATCAGCTACTAATGCGGCACCTGCAGCGCCATCACCAGGAAGAACAGATAGAACTCCTTTAGGTAAACCTGCTAATTCAAAAATACGTGCAATCACAAATCCACCTGAAATAGCGGTGCGAGGATCAGGCTTTAATACGACACTATTACCCAAGGCAATGGCTGGAGCGACAGCACGCATAGCCAAATACAGTGGGAAATTAAAGGGAGAGATAACACCAACTACGCCTAGGGGCTTTCTTCTTGCAATACTAAGTCGGCCAGCGCTAGATGGGAGAACTTGCCCGTGGCTTTGAGATGGTAGACCAGCACTTTCAATTAGAGACTTGATGGTAAAACCCAGTTCCGCTTGAGCTTTAGGTCCTATTGAGCCGCTTTCTTTTATTAACCAGTCTACGATTTCATCTGAATGTTGCTCTGCGATACTAATGGCTTTTCGCAAGATGCTCGCGCGTTCATCATAATGTAGGTCTGCCCATTTTCTTTGCGCTTGTCGAGCTTCTTGGCAGGCTTGTTGGATTAAAACTTCATCAGCCATGGCTATATGGCCGAGAGATTTTCCTGTGGCGGGTTCAACGACTGAGCTTAATGCTTTTGCGGGGCGGCTCCACTCACCGGTAAAAAGTGCTTCATTCCATAACGGAGCAGGTAAGAATTCTGTAGTGGTTGTCATAGTTTACCTCATTGTTTTTATTGATTTTTTTTGAACTTCCTTAGACCTATTAGTAGCCCATAGGCTCCCGTACCTAGTACCACGCCCCAAAAGGCTGATCCTATACCGAATAGCTGAATACCAGAGGCAGTTGTCATAAACGTAATAGCAGCTGCATCAATATTAGACTTATCTTCTAAAGCAAGAGTAAGGCTATTAAATATGGCTCCGAGAAGAGCCAACCCTGCGATAATAGCAATCATTTGTGCAGGGAAAGTGGTGAAAAATAGAACAATGCTACCTGCGAAAATACCACCAATTAAATAAAATACACCATTAAAAATACCTGCTATGTAGCGTTTATTTGGATCTGGATGGGCATCTGGACTGGTGCAAATAGGCGCAGTAATCGCAGCTATAACAGTGGTTATACCTCCAAAAAAAGCGATAGGAATGGAGACTAGCCCAAGTACACTGATAACTGGGCGAGTAGGCACTTGATAATTAAATGTTTTTAAAATAGTAAAACCCGGTAAGAACTGACCTGTAAGACTAACAATAACGAGGGGAAGCGCTAGGCTTAAAGTTGATGACCAGCTCCACTGTGGTGATATCCAAATAGGTGATGCCAATTGCCATGTAAAATGGCTGAAATCAGCATGTAAAACCGTAATAGATAAAAAGCTACCTAGGGCAACTAATAACATTAAATAATAGGTTTTACTGATGGCTTTAAAAACAACAAAACCAATGAGCATCGAAACCGTCAAAATTGGAATACTGTTGAACGACTGAAAGGCAGAAATGCCAAAGTTGAATAGAATCCCCGCCATCATAGCAGCTGCGACGCTCTTCGGAATCCAATGGATGACTTTGTCAAACCATCCACTTATGCCAATGAAAAAGATAATAATGGCAGCCGTTATATACGCTCCAATAGCTTCATTTAAACTAAGGTTTGGAAACAGCGTCACAAGTAAAGCGGTACCCGGTGCAGACCAAGCAGTAATAATCGGTACTCGAAAATAGATGCTAAGGGCAATACCACTGATCGCAGCGCCAATCGATATGGCGAAAACCCATGATGTCATCATCTCTGGTGAAATATTAGCGCTGTTAGCTGCTTGGAAAAAAATCGCCAGTGGACCTGAGTAAGATACAAGCACAGCAACCAATCCAGCAGTGATAGTTGAAAGGTGTAAATCTTTTAGCATCCTATCGTCTCCTTCACAGGACTTCTAAAGCCTATTGTTTCGGTTACCCTTTTACAGCTATGGCCTTAACTTCTAGGAAATACCCAGGAATACCGCACAGAGATGCTGCCCCAATAGCTGTCCAAGCAGGTAGACAATCACCAAAATAAAGATTACGAACTTCCATATAGAGCGGAAGATCCCTCATGTCAGTGTGGTAGCTGGTGACTTCGACAACATCGTTAAAACTCATTTTTGCTGTGTTTAATACTGCTTTCATATTTTCAAAGCATTGAATGAATTGTTGGCGTTTGTCTTCAACGAGTTGTCGCTCTGAATTGCGTCCGATTTGACCCGCAATATAAAGAGTACTACCGACTAAGACGCCTGGAGCGTAGCCGATTTCATCACGAACGAATTCCATGCCTTTAGGTACAATAGCTTTACGAGTTGTCATTTTTATTACCTTACAAATTTTGTGTTAGGGATAACTTTTGCAATGAGTTACAACCAGCCAGCAGAAATATGACTGGTTGTGATGAACTAACCTAAATCACCACCGCCAACGGGAAGAAGCGTGCCTGTGAGGTAGGACGATTCGTCACTCGCGAAGAATAAAATAACATTGGCTTGCTCTTCGGTTGAGCTATAACGATGCATTAAAGATGAATCGATAGTTTGGTCGACAATTTCTTGATACCAAGCTTTTTCCTGTTCTGTCATAACCTCTTGGTTGCGTGGTATTTTTCGCTCACCAACGTCTGTACCGCCTGGGGCCACTGCGTTAACGCGAATACCATATTTAGCATTTTCAAATGCTAAAGAGGCCGTCATGGCATTAACGCCTCCCTTAGCTGCAGCGTAGGGAACTCGGTTTATACTGCGAGTAGCGATTGAAGACACATTGACTATGTTGCCAAATTTTTGTTTTTGCATAGTGTCTAGTACTGCATGACAACACCATAAAGTAGGGAAGAGTGAACGTCGTATTTCAGCTTCAATTTGCGCTTCTTCATAGTGCTCAAACGGTTTTGCCCAAATAGTGCCACCCACATTGTTGATCAAAATATCAATGCGGCCGAATTTCTCTACAGCTGAGGCCATGGCGTTGTGACTGTCTGTAAATTTCTCTAAATCAGCGATGATGACTAACACATCTTTTGCGCCTGCGGCTTTAGCCTCTTCAGCTACGTCATAAACTAGCTCTGATCGATCAAGCAATACTAACGTGGCATGTTCCTTTGCCATTTGCAGCGCCACTTGGCGACCAATACTTTGAGCCGATCCAGTAATAACTGCCACCTTATTTTCGAAACGTAGTGCTCTCATTTTGTTCTTCCTTAATGGCTGCTAGCGGCGAATTTTTCATAGTAAAAATTAACAGGTGTGATGTTTTTTTCTTTCATGAATTGACTCACTGCTTCTACCATAGGCGGCGGTCCACATAGATAGATATCCAGATCGCCATCATTCAAATGAGACGGCGTAATATGTTGAGTCACATAGCCTTTTTGTGGCCAGTTACTTTCTTCTGAAGCGACACATGCGCTAAAAGTGACCTGTTCTATTGTTGCAGTCAGGGCTTCTAGCTTTTCTATCTCTACTAAATCTGCATCATGGGTAACGCCATAGATGAGATGAACTGGTTGGTTTGTTCCTATGGCTTTAATTCTTTCTAGCATGGCAAGAAAAGGGGCTAATCCGGTGCCTCCAGCTAACATTAAAATTGGGCGTTTGATATCACGTAAATAGAAGCTGCCAAATGGACCACTCAAGGTGATATTGTCACCTACCTTTGCTGTTTCTGTCATAAACGTGCTCATGAGGCCGTTTGGCACCACACGTATTAGAAAGGATGCAGAGTCATTGCTTTCTTGAACTAGAGAGCTAAAAGAATAGGCGCGTTTTTGGTCTGTTCCTGGCACATGGACATTGACATATTGGCCGGGTAAGAAGTTCATCGACTTCACTTGATCGCCCGCAATGCTAAAGCTGAGGGTTGAATCCGATAGGCGGTTAATATCGGAAATCGTGCCTTTGACATCTTCTTGTTGGCTGCGGACACAAACTTCGGAAGAGGCCGGAACCGAAATAGCGCAATCGGATTCTAATCGCATGCAGCAAGTTAATACCATTCCTGCTTCTGCTTCTTCATCTGATAAGGCGTCTTCTATATAGCCTTCCATTTCAAATTGACCTGACTCAGATTTGCATTTGCAGGTACCACAAGCACCATCGCGGCAATCCATCGGAATGTTTAAGCCAGAGCGATAAGCTGCGTCAGCAACCGTTTCTCCCGGAAGTGTTTGCACAAAACGGGTGACACCGTCTTCAAAATTCAGTGCGATTTTATACATAGAAATCACCTTGAGCCCCTTTCTGGGGCGGCTTTTTATTATTTTTTTATCTAAAAAGAAAAAATGTAGTTGGCTGAAATTAACTTGAAGTACACAACATAATTAAACGTGGTAAACATCAATCACGTGGTGGATATAATCATTTACCAAGATGATTTTCTTACGCTTGATTTGTATTTGACCTTCGGCACTTTTGACTAAGGTGACAAAAGTGGTACCAAAGTAAGTGTCTACTGTTTTGTATCTGTAGCTGTTTGTGCTCCAGTTGTAGCGAACCGCTGTACTTTCTTCTGAGTTTTGCATGATCTCAATATTGCTGATCATGTGACTGGTTCTGGCTTCAGGTAGGCTTGATGCACTGGAACGTTCGGTTTTGATCCGAAAAACACGATCTTCTAGACCACCTTTGTGGGCGTAGTACATTAGAGAAACTTCTCTGTGCGGGTCGGTAACAAGCTCACCATCGTCATCCCAACTTGGCATCCAATAATCCACATCAGGGTGATAATAGGTCAGCCAGTCATCCCATTTTTTGTCATCAAGACAGCGAGCTTCGGCGTACAAAAAATTACGTACTTCATCATATTGAATTGTCATGGTGTGCTCCTTATTGCTGCTCTTTATCTTTTTTAAGGGCGTTTGTCATCGCGTCTACCCAATATTGATGCTGGACTTTGAATAGACCCTCATCTTCAGATTTCCTACCACTTAAAAGAGGGGTTAAATGTATCTTTTGAGCGGCTTCATCTGGGCCTTGCACCCAGTGTTCAGCGCCACGAGAAAGATCATTCCAAGGAAGATCAGTACCAAGAAAACCTTCTTGGCAAGAACGGAACTCTTCTAAATCGTCTGGTGTTGCCATACCTGAAGCGTTAAAGAAATCTTCATATTGGCGAATACGTTGAGCACGAGCTGCATCACTTTCACCTTTAGGTGCAATGCAATAGATAGTCACTTCGGTTTTGTTGACGGAGATAGGGCGAAAGACACGAATTTGAGAGCTGAATTGATCCATCAAAAAGACATTAGGGTATAAGCATAAATTACGAAGGTTAGAGATCATCCAGTCGGCACGCTCTACACCAAAATCTTTTTCTAGCTCAGCGCGACGTTCTGCTAATGGACGATCTTCTGGGTTAGGCCAGCGCATCCATAATAAAATATGACCATGTTCAAAAGCATAGAAGCCGCCTTGTTGTTTGTTCCAAGTGCTCGCGTCCATGGCTTTGGTTTCATCGGCAACAGCACCTAATTTGCGGTGTGCAGTCGTTGCGACATAGTTCCAATGCACGGAAGATACATGATAACCATCCGCACCATTTTCGGCTTGAACTTTCCAGTTGCCATCATAAATATAAGTGGAAGAGCCTCTTAGCACCTCTAAACCTTGTGGTGATTGGTCGACAATCATATCTATTATTTTTGCCGCTTCGCCTAGATGTTCTGTGAGAGGCTTAACATCTGGATTGATACTGCCAAATAAGAAGCCTCGATAGGATTCAAAACGAGCAACTTTTTTAAGATTATGAGAGCCATCACAGTTAAAGGAAGAAGGATAGCCAGCGTCTGTGGCGTCTTTTACCTTAATAAGCTTGCCTGAGTTGTTAAAGCTCCAGCCATGGAAAGGGCAGGTCATCACTGACTTGTTACCTTTTTTCGTACGGCAAAGCATTGCGCCTCTGTGGCTACAAGCATTAATAAAACAATTTAGTTCGTCGTCTTTGTTGCGAGTAATAAAAATGGGTTGGCGGCCCATATAACCGGTGAAAAAATCATTCTTATTAGGGATTTGGCTTTCATGAGCCAGATAGATCCAGTTGCCTTCAAAAATGTGTTTCATTTCAAGGTCAAACAGTTCTGGATCGGTAAACATATCTCGACGAGCTCGATAAAGACCTTTGTCCGTATCGACTTCCATCATACTTTTTATTTTTGTAATGAGTTCGTTATGCATTGTAATGCCCTCCTGATTTATAAACAGATTAGGCTTTGAGACTATTAGTCACTATCCAGCTTGTGTTTTTCTTTATCCTTTATCTGCAAAAAAACACTTAGATAAGAAGGACTTTTCTGATGTTATCGATAGAAGTAGGGGGAATAGCTAAGATCTAAAAAAGCTGCTTTCATTGGAAGAGGAAAGCAGCCAGATAGTCATCTGAGGGCGATAGGAGTAAACGTGAGTTAGATTAAGGTGGCATTTTGTCCATTAAATTAATGATTTAAATAGACACCACAGCCCATAAAAGCGTTATTTCTTAACTTTGTAATATAGAGAAGTTTACTAGCAACTTGGTCTGTCTGTGGATTTACAAATCGAAACTGGTAGGACTTCGTGTCCTTTGATTTTGCAACCTTTATCATGTCTTGTACCATTAATTGTCCATCAGCATCTTTGGCATTATAAAGGTTTCTACCTACTAACTCTGGGTTTGCACCGTACGCTAATACTTCGCCACTAAAGGTAATAGCAACGATAAATAGCTCACCATAAATGAAGCCGCCATTAGGATCCGCAAAATCACAGAAGGCTTTTTCTTCCCCGTGTTTTTCTATGTGCTCATAGGCTTTGTTAAGTAAGTTTTCAGCATCTTGTGGATGGAAAAGGCGGAATTCGCCAATAGTCGCTTTGGCAAGTTTAGAGAAATTAGAAAGCTTGGTAACCGCACTGAGGTTTGAATGTACATCTTTACGACTTTCGTCCATTGCTGAAACAATGTGCTGCAAAGTTTCAGAAAGCCCGACGGCAGTATTTTTTTGTTCAGTCGTTGTGTGATTAATGTTTTGTACCTCTTTTGCTACTCGCTCTATTTGTTCAACAATGTTTTTTAAAGCTTGCTCTGAAAAAGTCGCTTCCTGTTTTGCTTGCTGAGTAGCTTGTTCACTTGCGGACATGTTCGCTAATGCACTTTGTAGTTCAGATTGCATTGCGCCCACTGTTTGGCTTATTTGTTCTGTAGCGTTAGCTGTTTCTGTGGCGAGCTTACGAACTTCGTCAGAGACAACAGCAAAGCCCCGTCCATGTTCGCCAGCTCTTGCTGCCTCTATAGCCGCGTTAAGTGCTAATAAATTGGTCTGTGAAGCAATGCCTTTGATTAATTCTACGATCTGATTAATCTCATCATTGCGTTTACCAAGCTTATTCATAGTGGCTGCACAGAGGTTAACAATGTCGGAAATTTTATTAATAGACATGAGGTTTTTCTGAATAGTTTCTTGTCCTTCACCTGCCACTTTCATGGCCTGCGTTGCATTTTGGGTAGCAATATTACAGATTTGTGCGACATCTAAAGCGGTTGCCGACAGTTCCTCACTTGCGGCCGCTGAGGTAGTTAATTGGTCGCCTACAGTATCAATATTGTGAACTAGATTTTCTGAGTTCTTTTGCAGTAACTGTGCGGATATAGACACATTGACCGTTCCTTCAGAGAGATACACTAAGGTATTTTTTAGACGATCAGAGAATGCACTGATCGACGCCGAAATGCTGTTGTCGGTGAGCTTTTTTTTATCAATTTTTACTGTGAAATCTCCATTGGATAAGGCTGTTGTCATTGCTCTTAAGTCGTCCGGTGGATTTCGAGATCGTGATTGAATGTTTGATTTTAATGGGTAAATAGATAAAAAAATTAAAATGATGGCTAATCCAAATGTCATTTGCATCAGCAAAGATGACGCTTCATTTGTGGCCAAATTGATACCCAAAAAGAAGCAAAGCACAACACAAAGTACAGGAGTAAGGACGTTAATTTTAGTCATAGATATTCTCGATAAGGTCGTTTTTATTTTTTTTCACCTTAGCTCAGTCGTTAATCAAATCGCAATACTTTGTAATATAAATTTTCACATTTAATAAATGTGAACTTTTGTCTAGTTGCATTTTTTGGACATAGTTCTGCATCTATTGGCTATTGTTATTGCTTGGCCTTCTCTTTAATCGATAACGTTTATTAATAAATGTTATGTAGAGGCCTAGAATGAAAAATAAAAATAAGATTCTGAATACTGCTTTATTGGGAATGTCACTGGTAAGTCTCAGCACCACTCTGGTTGCTGCCGAGCAGGATCCTATTAAAGTGGGCGTCATGTTGCCCTTTAGTGGTGTCTACGGTGGTTTAGGTGAAGCTACTAGAAATGGACTGAAAATGGCTTTACAAGAACACGCTGCGGATCTGCAGGGGCGTAAAATTGAATTCATTGAAATGGATACGGAGGCAAAACCTTCCCGAGCTCCTGAAATAGCGAATTCCTTGTTAAATAAATCTCATGCCGATTTTATTATTGGTCCGGTGCATTCAGGCGTTGCGATGGGGATGATCAAAGTATTGAAAGATAAAGATACGATTATGATTATTCCGAACGCTGGGGTAAATGCAGCAACAGGACCATTGTGTGCGCCTAATATTTTCCGTACTTCTTTTTCCGCTTGGCAGCCTTCTTATCCGATGGGCAAAGTCGCTTTAGAACAAGGCTTCAAAAAAGTTGTTACTTTAAGTTGGAACTACGGTTTTGGCCAAGAAAGTCTTGATGCATTTGAAGAGTCCTTTACGTCAGGTGGGGGCGAGATAGTTAAAAAAATGCTGGTCCCTTTTCCTAAAACTGAATTCCAATCCTATTTATCTGAAATCGGGTCTATTCAACCAGATGCTGTCTTTGTGTTTTTCGCAGGTGGCGGAGCGGTGAAGTTTGTTAAAGACTATGATGCGATGGGGTTGAAAGGAAAAATTCCGTTGCTTGGTGCTGGTTTCTTAACGGAGGGAACGCTTGAGGCTCAAGGTGATTCAGCTGAAGGCATACTTACTACGCTTCATTATGCAGATCCTCTTAAAAATGAAGAAAATCAAACATTCCGACGTGGTTATGCCGACAAGTTCGGTAAGCCGTCTGACTTATACGCTGTGCAGGGTTACGATACAGGTCTGATGATTGCCAGTGCAGTAAAAGCACTTAATGGTGATATCAGTGATCAGAAAGCGCTGATCCACGCCCTAGAAAACACTAAGGTGAAAAGCCCTCGCGGTGATTTCACTTTCTCTAAAGCCCACAATCCAATTCAAAATATTTATCTTCGTCGTGTTGAAAATGGTGAAAACCAAGTAGTGAAACTAGCAGCCTCTGCTCTTGAAGATCCGGCCCGCGGTTGTTCAATGTAAGTTTCTCTGGTTGTTTGCGCTTCTTTAGATTGCATTTTGATAGTTATCTAAAGAAGCGAATTTTTTCTTCTTAACGTCGTAGGTTTTCTAATGGATAGCACACTTTTTATCGTGCAGCTGATCAATGGTCTTCAGTATGGGCTGTTACTCTTTTTGATCGCTTCTGGTCTCACATTAGTGTTTGGCGTCATGGGTATTTTGAATTTGGCTCATGGCTCTATGTTTATGGTGGGAGCCTATCTTGCTTGGTATTTTGTTCAGCAAACGGGCAGCTTTGCTTTTAGTGCGGTGATTTCAGCCGTTATTGCTTTATTAATCGGCTTTCTAGTCGAACGGACACTGATTCGTCAGTTATATCGTCGTAATCATCTTGATCAGGTTTTACTCACCATAGGCATGATTTTTGTCTTTAACGCGCTGCAGGGTTTGTTGTGGGGCAATGATCCGTTAGGCGTAGATGTGCCGCAAGCATTGTCTGCCTCTATTCCTCTTGCTGGAATTATTGAGTATCCGGTTTATCGCATTTTCGTCGCTGTGTTCTGTGTCGTTGTTGCGGGTGTTATGTATTACGTAATCAGTAAAACACGCTTAGGGATGTTAATTCGCGCAGGTGAATCTAATCGCGAAATGGTCGAATGCTTAGGAATAGATATTAGCCGACTTTATACCATTGTCTTTGCGATTGGGGTGATGTTGTCTGCTGTTGCGGGTGTGGTGGCGGCACCGATTAGCTCTATTGTTCCTGGTATGGGCGAGCATATCTTGATCACCTGTTTTGTGGTGGTAGTTATTGGCGGAATGGGATCGATTAAAGGCGCATTCATTGGTGCACTGATGGTAGGACTGGTGGATACGTTTGCATCAGTTTTAGTCCCCGAACTTTCTAGCATGATGATTTATATTTTCATGGCCTTCATTCTTTTATTAAAGCCTCAAGGTTTGTTTTCTTCTTAATTTGGAGGTGTGGTTATGTTGTTAAATAAACGGGCCGAGCGGCTGTTTGTATGGATATTTTTCCCTTTAGCTTTGTTAATGCCGATGTTTCTTGAGCAAAATGAGTATTACGTTAATAAGCTAACGACCATCATGATTTTATCAATATTTGTCATGTCACTAGATTATCTTGTTGGCAAGTGTGGATTGATTACATTGGGTCACGCTATGTTTTATGGCTTAGGTGGCTATATTTTTGTGATGATAGCGCCTGAGTACGAAGCGGTTAATTTTTGGATATATACTTTTTATATTTGTGCGATTTCTGCCACGGTCGCCTTTGTTATTGGTTTTTTAGTGTTACGTACCAATGGCATTTATATGATTATGATTACCCTCGCGTTTGCACAAATGACTTTTTATTACTTTTCTGACTCCATTGATTTTGGTGGTACTGATGGCGTCTTTGTTTATGTTAAGCCTGAGACCAGCATATTTGGATTAAGCTTATTTGATCTGGATAATCCAACACACTTTTATTACCTCTGTTTGTTTTCTTTGTTTAATACTTTGCTCTTTTTTAAAGTTCTAATTCGTTCTCGATTTGGTCGTCTTGTGGATGCAATTCATGAGAATCCTGGACGCACTGTGGCGCTAGGTTACAACATTTTTATCTACCGTTTAGTGAGTTATGTGGTTGCGTCAGCGTTGGGTGCCTACGCTGGGTATTTATTTACTTTACAGTACGGCTTTGTAAACCCTTCGATGTTGTCTTGGACAACCTCGGGTACCGCACTTGTTATGTCGATTTTAGGTGGAATGGGCAGTATCTATGGGGCGATTTTAGGAACGTTGGTATATGAAGGTTTGCATTATTCATTAGAGCATTTAACCGAACATTGGCTGCTCTTTATGGGAGGGCTGATTATTTTGATGGTGATGGTATTTAAGAAGGGGATTGCTGGCTTCTTAGAGGATCTTTTGGAGAAACGTGATGGAAAATAATGTCATTCTAGAAACAGAAGGTTTATGCAAATACTGGGGTGGATTGAAGGCTTTAGATGATCTGTCTTTAGCGTTTCATGATAACCAGCTGCACGGTATCGTTGGCCCAAATGGCGCAGGAAAAAGCACGCTATTGAATATGCTATGTGGTCATTATAAACCGACAAGTGGCAAGATCCTTCATCGAGGTGAATCGATTAGCTCTATAAAGCCTTATGAATTTGCTCGTCGTGGCATTGGACGAAGCTTTCAAAAAACCAATATTTATAGCAATTCGACGTGTCTAGAAAATTGTAGCGTGGCTGTACAGCGATTGATGGGCGGCAGCTTTAATTTCTTTCGTTCACGATATTCTCAGAAAATGCTCGACGAGATTGCCACGCAAGCTTTGGAAAAAGTAGGGCTTGGACAGCGACGCGATCATATCGCATCGCAGATAAGTTATGGTGAGCAAAGGCAGCTTGAGATCGCAATGGTATTAGCAACTTCGCCAGAGGTTTTATTACTTGATGAACCGATGGCCGGTATGGGGCATGAAGAGTCACAGTTAATTATCGATTTACTTAGTCGTCTAAAAAAAGAGTATTGCATTGTTTTAGTTGAGCACGATATGGATGCCATTTTTGAGTTATCGGATCAATTGACTGTGATGGTTGACGGGCAGCATTTGGTAACAGGAAGTGTGGATGAAGTAAGAGATGATCCGCGTGTAAAAGAAGCTTATCTTGGGCAAGGCGATGAGGTGTATTGATGAGTAATCTATTGGAAGTAAAAAGTCTTCATAGCTTGTATGGTGAAAGCCATGTGTTACACGGTGTTAGCTTTTCGTTAGATTCAGGCCAAGCCCTTAGTTTGATGGGGCGAAATGGCATGGGAAAAACCACCACCTTGAAGTCTATTTTGGGGCTAGTGACACCTAGAAGTGGCACGGTTTCGTTTAAGGGTGAGAACATTACCAATTTAGCCACTTGGCAGCGGATGAAACGAGACATTGCTTATGTTCCAGAAGGTCGAGGAATGTTTCATAACTTAACGGTTAAAGAGCACTTGCAAGTGGCAGCTCGCGCGAATAACCAAGGCGAAAAAATTTGGGACTATGATCGCGTACTTGATACGTTTCCACGCCTAAAAGAACGACTTTCAAATTTAGGCACACAATTATCTGGTGGTGAGCAGCAAATGTTAGCGATAGGCCGAGCTCTAGTGACCAACCCAGAATTGTTGATTTTAGATGAAGCAACAGAAGGGCTTGCGCCACTCATTCGCAAAGAAATTTGGGAAGTGATCCGCACGATAAAAGAAAGCGGTATATCGACCATTATTGTCGACAAGAACATTCAAGTTTTACAAAAGCTTTGTGATCGTCATGTGGTACTTGTGAAGGGGAAAGTCGTAATGAACCTTGACGCAGAGCAACTACAATCTAACTTAGCCCAAGTTGAAGGTTATTTAGGCGTGTAATGGCTTTATCCGTCTTCTGTCAGTCAGACAATATGATTATACTGATGTGTTTAAGTTATGCATGACAAGGAACGCGCTGTAGTTTGTTCTATTAACGGCAATCTAATTAACGGAATTCTGGCTCTTAGAGCCAGGCGTTTACACGCTTCTTTGTCATGACAGTACTGCTTTTATGTTTTTATAGGTGTATATCGGATGTCTGAGACAACGGAAATGAAACAAGATAGTACGCGTCAAGGAATTGGTTCTTTGGAAATTGGTTTAAGAATTCTAAATATTATTGCTCAATCTCCTAAGCCTCCAACTTTAAAAAGCTTATCCGATCAGCTGTCTCACTCACCAAGCCGCTTGCATAAGTATCTTGTTAGTCTATTAAGAATGGAATACATCACTCAAATAAATGGCAGTCAATATGCTTTGGGAAAGGCCAGTTTGACCTTAGGCATAGCATCAATTAAAAAAATAGATCCAATCAAGCAAGCGTTGGAAGCCGTGGAGCGTTTATCTGAGGAAACGGATAAAACAGTATCTGTGACTATTTGGAATGGTTACGCGCCATTGGTTATTAAATGGTTAGATGCGAGTCAGCAAATTGCAGTGAATGTGAGATTAGGCACTGAACTCTCACCGTTTTTTTCTGTTTCTGGGCGTATTTTTTTAGCCAATCTGCCTTTGGCTAGACGATTAAAACTGGTAGAAGACTTTTATTCAGATTTACCTGCAAAACCTCGCTTTCAGGGAAAGCCGCTGAATCAAGAAGCCTTTAATGAGCATTTAGATGCAATCAAAGAAAGTAATCTTTGTACATTTTCTGGCGATTTCCTACCGGATATCAATGTAATTGGTAGTGGTATTTATGACATCAATGGCAATGTATCTTCTGTTATCAGCCTAATGGGAATGGCTAATGACTGTTGCACTAAAGTAAATAGCTTATACCCAAGATTGGTCAAAGAGTACGCGAATAAAGTGACTGAAGAAATATGTGGTGCGGCTTCTTTTTAAGTCTTGTTTTTTGACCATGGAATAGGAAATCCCTTCCTTGTCCACGGATTTTATTTATCGACGCTTTAGTGTTTCCGAAGGCAATTCTGCGAACATTTTTCGGTAATCAGACGAAAAGCGTCCAAGGTGGGAAAAACCATAATCCAGCGCAATTTCAGTGACATTACGTATGTCACTATTCATGATAATTTCTTTTCTTAAGTGTTTAAGCTTAGATTGCTTGATGAAAACTTTTGGAGTGATGTGGTAGTGCTTGGCGAATAGGTTGTAGACTTTTCTGATACTGATATGGGCCACATTTGCTAACTCTTCTACATCAATATCCTCTTTGATATTTTCTTCAATATGTTTGAGTAATGCATTGAAATTGCGATCGTTCAAGTCTGAGTCTAAGAGGGCAGGGGTATTATTGTCGAATTGTTGAAATAGCTTGCGAATAAGTAGGTCGCGATAAGGTAATTGCATTTGCAATAAATCGAGTTCAGCGTCATTTGCTTCGTGCAAAATAGCTCCCATCAAGCTAAGAAATCCCAAAGACTTATCTAATTCAATAACCTTCCTTTCAAATAAAATTCCAGAGCTTGAAATAACCCTGTTTTGCTCCAGACACAAATCTCTAATAAAGGCTTGTGGAACTTTGACAATGATTTTTTCACAATCTGCAGAATAGGAAATATCCATTTTTTCGTGTGGGTTCATCATCAAAGCTTGGCCAGGCTTTAGCAATAAAGACTCTTCTTCAAATTGCCAGCAACATTGACCATGAGTGACGACTTGAAAGTGGTAAATGTCATTTAAATCAGCACAGTGAATTTTAACTTCGTTACCATAATGGATTGAAGATAATCCTAATTCGGCAAAATCTCGATGTTTTAGTTGGGAGCAGAATTCGTCTGAATCCTTAACAGACTCAGACAGCAAAGTATGATGCCCAATGTGGCTGTTTATGTAATCTGATACTTCTAGCGGATGAGCCTGATTAAAAATAACGGCATTGCTTAGGGCATTAGTAAACATAGTTGACGACCATTTTTGTAATTATTATTAGTTTGTTTATATTAGGTGAACTTTGTGGAGCTAGCAACGCCTAATTTTCAGTCAATTTTTTTAGTTTCTTAACGAGTTATAAATGAGCATTTTGAGTCTATTTTTAACACTTTATTGGCGTGCACAGCAGCCGTAAAAGCTTATAGTAGTGATCATTTATTAACTTAAGAGCGTTATCCTAACGCCCTTAAGTCTAAGCATGGATCACGCAGAGCAGGTTACTGAGAACCGCTCACTGAGAGATAAAGTTTTTAAGTAGACTGGTGAGTTGATCTGGTGATTCCACCGATGGAACATGACCAATCTGATTGATAACTTCTAGCTTGTCGACTTGTAGCAACGAAGCGAGAGTTCCCATCAGTTCTGGCGTCGTTGCGACGTCTTTTTCACCACAGATTAATTGTATCGGTAGTGAACTTGGCCCCAATGTATCGGTGAGATCCATATTACCAAGCCAAGCACAGAGTGCGCCGTAGCTGAAGTCATCGACGTGGGCGAGCTGTTCTTGCCAGTAGCTTGCCAAAGCAGGCTTAGTTTGCACGCTGTGCTCACTAAACCAACGTAGTACTAAGGTTGCCGCCATACTCTTCAAACCCAGAGCCATAACGTCCTGTTGGCGGGTTAGCCACGCATCTTTGCTGCCAATTTTTGCCCCAGTATTGGTTAAGGTCGCACTCAATAAACGCTCAGGATATTGAGTTACTAATTGTTGACCAATCATGCCGCCAATGGATGTCCCCACATAGTGAAACTGCTTAATACCAAGTTCATCGCATTTTTCAATTAATGTATCAACCAAAGCATTCGCTGTTAATGGTGAAGAATTTGAATCAAGGGCAGCACTTAGTCCGTGTCCAGGAAGATCCCAGCGAATGACGCGAAACTGTTTCAATAAGTCTGGAACAATACCATCCCAAACTCGGCTGTTCATTCCCAAAGGATGACCAAGCACTATAGCGGGTTTGCTGCTATCGCCTTCAAGTGTAAAAAATAGGTTCTTCATTAAATGTCGCTCCGTTCGATTAGCATGGCAATGCCTTGTCCGACGCCAATACACATGGTGCAAATAGCATAGCGTCCGCCTGTGCGTTTTAACTGCATAGCGGCGGATTGTAATAGACGAGCGCCTGACATACCTAATGGATGTCCAAGGGCAATCGCGCCGCCATTTGGGTTAATGCGTTCATCTTCTGGTGAAAGCCCCAGTTCTTGTATACAGGCTAACCCTTGTACAGCAAAGGCTTCATTTAATTCGATCACATCCATGTCGGCGAGAGTAAGGCCGGTACGTTTTAGCAATTTTTGCACTGCGGGAACGGGTCCCATGCCCATCACTGTTGGTTCCACACCAGCGGTTGCCATACCAATAATTTTCGCTAAAGGTTCAAGCTTGTGGCTTTCGACCGCTGCTTTACTGGCAATCAACATTGCAGCGGCACCGTCGTTTATACCGGATGCATTGCCCGCCGTTACTGAGCCATTGTCTCTAAACGGTGCTCTCAGTTTTGCTAAATCTTCCAAAGTGGTATCAGGGCGTAAATGCTCGTCTTGATCGACGATAATTGGATTACCACGTTTTGGCTTAATTGTAATAGGGGTTATCTCTTCAGCAAAGCGGCCTTCATCTTGTGCCGCTTTGGCTTTTTGTTGAGAACGCAAAGCGAATAAATCTTGTTGTTGGCGCGTTATTTTGTAGCGCTCAGCAATGTTTTCCGCCGTTTCTGGCATGGATTCAGTGCCATACAATGACTTTAAGACTGGATTAATAAAACGCCAGCCCATAGTGGTGTCTTCTAATGTTTGCTGTCTATCAAACGCTGCGCTTGGTTTGCCCATAACGAATGGAGCACGAGACATGGATTCAACGCCGCCAGCTAATATTAATTCAGCTTCACCGGCTTGAATGGCTCGAAATGCGGTACCGACAGCATCCATACCTGATCCGCATAAACGGTTCATCGTTGTGGCAGACACGCTATAAGGCATGCCAGAAAGTAGCGTAGCCATGCGCGCCACGTTACGATTGTCTTCACCTGATTGATTGGCACAACCAAAAATAGCATCGTCAATGGCCGCTGGATCAAGACCTGGTGCATCACTTAGCACCGCTTGAATGACTTGAGCTAACATGTCGTCTGGGCGAACGGCCGCAAGGGAGCCTGCATAACGGCCAACGGCTGAGCGTCTAGGGTGACAGATGTAAACAGTGCTCATATTGCCTCCTGAGCACTGTGTGCTTTTTCAGTTCGTGCTTTTAATTCGCGTAATACGTGCAGTTCTTTTTCGCTTGGTACTGGGGTGGTCTCAAGAGAGTCGGCAAATTTAATTTCCCAGCCAGTCGCTTCAATTACGTCTTCTTTTGTTGTGCCAGGATGCAAGCTGGTGACAATCAGCTCTTTGGTCGCTGGGTCAGGTTTTAAAATACATAAATCCGTAATAACCACGCTTGGGCCACGACCGATATTTGGTAAATTATCTCTGCCTTTGCCATCACGGCCAAAACCAATAGTGGTGATGAAGTCCACGTCTTTTACAAAAGTACGTTTTGAGTGCTTAACCGTAATAAAGACTTCTTTGGCGTTAGTAGAAATTTCCGGCGCACCGCCACCACCCGGTAAACGGACTCTTGGATTTGCATAACTGTGAGCGCCGTTTTTGCCGCCTTCAGGATGATTAGCTGCAATAACCGTGGTATTCAAATTAGCAAAACGGTCGATCTGCGCTGTCCCTAAAAAGCCAACATCGATGTGGCCACCTTGTAGCCAATAACGGAACATTTCTGGCACGGATACGGTGGTGAGAGCAGACTCACATAGTTCACCATCGCCAATGGACAAAGGCAACACTTCAGGTTTGGTTTGCAAGGTGCCGGATTCGTAGATCAAGGTAACATCAGGAGCATGAGTCAGACGCGCTACGTTAGCGGCTTCGCTAGGTAAACCAATCCCCACAAAGCAGGTCATATTATTAGTCAAGGCGCGTGCTGCTGTGATGGTCATCATTTCTGCAGAAGTATATTGAGTCGTATCGTTATGTGTTGTCATATTAAACATCTCCTTGGCCAAACACATGGGATTCTAACCATTGGTTGAAGCTGTCTCTGTCGCGACTGATGTTGTCCCATTGTTTGTAATAGTTGTTGTCTCTGTCGTAATAACCAAGCGTATAAGAAGGTTTCGCGCCTTCCGGTGCGACTGCAATAGCGTCAATTGTCCATGCTGGTAAGACGCAAGCGTTTGGTGTGACTTCCAAGTTATCGACAATTTCTTCTACTGTAACAATGCTGCGTTTGGCTGACAGAACAACTTCTTTTTGAACGCCAATAATTCCTTCGATAAGCACATTGCCTGCGCGATCTGCTTTTTGGGCATGAATAATACCCACATCAGGTTTAATGGCTGGAATGGCTGCTAACTGTTCGCCAGTAAAAGGGCAAATTATGGAGGCTATCTCTTTGTTGACGAGTGGCAACTCACTGCCCACGTAACCGCGAAAAACCGCCAATGGGAGACCAGCCGCACCAGCTTCATAAGCATTCGCCATAGCAGCATGGCTGTGTTCAACCGTTTCTAGTGCGCAAGGGTAATCATTTTCTATGGCATCACGAACCCGATGAAGCGAGCCAACACCAGGGTTTCCGCCCCAAGAAAAAGTTAATTTTCGAACACAACCCGCGCCTACTAATTGGTCATAGATAAGATCTGGTGTCATACGAATTAGGGATAAATTACGTCGCTTTTGACGGATGATTTCGTGCCCTGCGGCGAAAGGGATTAGATGTGTAAAGCCTTCAAGTGCAATGGAGTCACCATCTTTTACGTAGGTAGCGACAGCGTCTTTAAGTGTCATAAACTTCGTCATAATGTATCCTGTTCGTTATACGAATTTAAGTTTGCAATACGAACAAGATAGATCAATCTAGGATTAATGGTCAAGCCAAAATTTTGTATTTGTCTTTTTTATCTGGATTTAGATAAAAAATGCGATGAAAAGTCTCTTCCCTCTAGCTAGCCTGTAACGAATCATAAATAATGGCGAGGTTATTAATGGCAATGAGTAAACTGGGTATGAATGAGGAAAAGCTGTCACCGGATAATAGAGATTATGTAGGTGCATTGGCGTCAGGACTGGATGTCATCATGGCATTTGATCCACAGCATAAGGAAATGACGCTGTCTGAAGTGGCTGAGCAAACAGGAATGGACAGAGCAAAAGCTCGACGTTTTTTGTTAACCCTGCATGCGCTTGGATACATTAAGCGGGAAGGGCGACAGTTTACGTTAACGCCTAAAGTATTGGCGCTCAGCTATGCCTATAATGCCAGTAATGATCATCTCAATGTGGTTGAGCATTATCTGCATGACATCACCGCACAGCTTGGTGAATCTTCGTCTCTTGCCGTGCTGGATCAACAAGACATCATGTATGTGGTTCGTTCGCCAGCAGCCCATCGCTTGATGTCGATAGCCTTAAGTGCTGGGACACGATTGCCTGCTGCTTATACTTCTATGGGGCGTATGCTGGTTGCTAAGTTGCCATCAGAAGAACAAAAAGAATGGCTCAAAAATGTTTTTCTTGAGGAGTTCACTCAGCATAGTATTGTCGATAAGCCTGCCTTTGAGCAGATGCTTGTACAAGTCGCTGAACAGAATTTCTGCATAGTTGATCAGGAGCTAGATCTTGGTCTACGTTCGTTGGCTGTTCCAGCGTTCACTTTTGATGGATCCTTGCTTGGGGCGATTAATCTCAGCACTAATGCATCGCGAGTAAGCCACCAAACTTTGATAGAAGAATACTTACCTGTGCTGCGGGAAGTAGCAGAACAAATTCGTTTGCACACCAAATAACCTTGGTATTCATTAATAGTTATAAACTGCTTTGATGATTCTCAACCAGATTTTTGAGGATCTTAACGGCCAGCGCTGTAATGGAATCCATAGGTTCTTTTCTACGACTAAAAATAACCGGACAGGTGATGGATTTATCCTGCAAAGGAATAAACACTACATCATCTCGTCCAAAATGCCTTACTTGTTCGGACACCAGAGCAAACCCCATTTCAGAAGCTACTAAGCCCAACGCCGTTTGTAAGTCATTTACTTGTTGAGTTACATTTGTTGTCATTCCTCGACTGGTAAACAATGAAGTGCAAATATCCGCGAAGGTAGGAGTCGCGGCTTTGTTTGCCGGATACAAGATCATCGGCATCTTCGCTAGCTCTTCCAGAGTCGGTTCACCTTTTTTAAGAAGCGGATGCCCGACATGTAATGCAACTAATAAGGGTTCTTGGAATAAGATAGTTTGTTCCACTTGTTCGTCGGGAATCGTTAAACGACCAAAACCAATATCAATTTTCCCTGTTTTTAATGCCTCGATTTGTTCGCCTGTTTTTAAATCGTGCAGCAAAATATTGGCGTTGGTTTGTTGGCGTAAATCCCTAACCAGCGATGGCAATTGACCATAAAATACCGAAGGCACAAACCCAATACTGAATACAGCTTTTTGCTCTTCAGCTATTCGGCGGGTATTTTCGATAACCATATCGGCTTTAGCCAGCATCTGCTTTGCTTGCTCCCAAAAGTATTTTCCCGCAGGTGTCAGTGTTAATCCTCTAGAGTGACGATCGAAAAGTTGCGCACCAACATCTTCTTCCAATTGCTTTATCTGTCTTGTTAGTGGCGGTTGAGCAATAAAGAGCTTTTCAGCAGCACGAGTTAGGTTTTTCTCCTCGGCAACAGCGCAGAAATAACGTAGATGTCTTAACTCCATCATACCTCCAAGGTATTACTAACAACTTAATTGATATTGGTTCTATGTATCTGCAGAGTTTAACGTAGAGCAGCTAAAAATAATGAAACATACACTTCTAGCATAATCACTTGCATGAGGCAGTAAGCAACTTACGTCACATCACTTGATCCAGCAAATAATAATTATAAAAATAGGTTATTCGTAATGAAAAAAATATCTTCCTGCTTTACTACTCTAGCGCTGTGCTCTTCTTTATTCAGTGGTTTTCTTCATGCTTCTGAATGCGATCCTGGAGAACGTGTTGTTAAATTTAGCCATGTTACTGGTGGCACAACACATCCTAAAGTCATCTTGATTAATGAGTTTGCTGCAAACGTCAATCGTGAGATGAATGGTCGATTGTGTGTTGAGGTGTATCCGAACTCTACTCTCTTTGGCGATTCAAAAGAGCTGGAAGCCTTGCTTTTAGGTGACGTTCAATTATTAGCTCCGTCTATCGCAAAGTTTGGTGCTTTTACGGATAAATACGCCGTATTTGATTTGCCATTTTTGTTCAAAGATCTCGATCAGATTATCCGCTTTACAAAAACGCCAGAAGCTAAAGACTTACTTCATGTTATGGAAGATTCCGCCGGTTTTGTTGGTTTAGGTTATTGGATGTCAGGTATGAAATACTTTACCGCGAACAAACCTTTGCTTGTGCCGAGTGATGCCAAAGGGTTAAAGATTCGTGTCCAATCGTCCACAATTGCAAAAGAAATGATCAGAGCTATGGGGGCTTCGCCACAAGTCATAGCATTCTCTGAAGTTTATGGTGCTTTGCAAACGGGCGTGGTCGATGGTCAGGAAAATACTTGGTCAAATATTTACACGCAAAAGTTTTACGAAGTACAAGACAGTGTTACCGAAACCAACCATCAAGTTTTAGCTTATTTATTTGTGACCTCTGCTGATTTTTTAAACAGCTTATCTGATGAGGACCGAACGCAATTTTTAGATCTTGTTGATAGAGCAACGCAATCTGCGAATAAATTGGTAAAAGAAAAAGACGCGGTGAATCGAGAAAATATTCTTCGTGCCGGTGGCAAAATAAATACTTTAACACCAGAACAACGAGCTGAATGGGTCAATACAATGGCTCCGATATGGAAAGAGTTTGAAGGTTCAATTGGTAAAGACTTGATTGAAACCGCAGCGGGTGCCTAATAAAGAGTGGCACATAGCAGGAAATTAATCAGCAACATAGATCAAATCGAAAAACATATTTTGACAAAGAATTTGCCCTAGCAATACCTAAAGAGTATTGCTGGGAACTAAATTGATATTTGTCCTCTGTTTAGAGTGGGTCTAGTGTAGAAAAAAACAATAAACGGAAGCACCTTAGCATGACATCGAAAATCACCCATATTGAAACAATGCTTGTGGATATTCCCACCATTCGCCCTCATAAATTATCAATGACGTCTATGGCCGTACAAACCATGGTGATTATTCGCATCAAAGATGATCAAGGTCGTGAAGGCTTGGGAGAGGGTACTACAATTGGCGGTTTGGCCTATGGTCCTGAAAGCCCTGAAAGCATCAAAATGAACATTGATACCTACCTTGCCCCTTTGCTTATCGGTCAGCCGCTTCATAGCATAAAGCTGCTTGTTCAACGTTTAAGCATGTCCGTACGAGGTAATATGATTGCTAAATCCGCTTTGCAAACCGCGTTATTAGATTTGCAAGGCAAGCATTTAGGCGTTCCTGTCTCCACCTTGTTGGGTGGTGCTATTCACCAACATATTCCTTGCCTTTGGGTATTGGCGTCTGGTGATACTGATAAAGACATTGCCGAAGCTAAAGCACTTATTGCCAGCGGTCGACATTGTGACTTCAAACTTAAAATTGGTTCTCGACATGTTAATGAAGACGTTGCTCATGTGGCCGCCATTAAAGCGGCATTGGGCAATAGCGCGAGTGTGCGAGTTGACGTGAATCAAGCGTGGGACGAATCAACAGCAACAAAAGGCATGGCCGCGTTACAAGATGCTGGCGTGGATTTAGTTGAGCAACCAACCCCAGCAAAAGAATGGGATGCCTTGGTTCGATTGTCGCAAAAATTTACTATTCCTATTTTGGCAGACGAAGGCGTGGCGGATGCTGCAGATATTTTTCAATTAGCTCAACGTGGTTTTAATGGTGGCATCGCCTTAAAAATTGCCAAAGCAGGTGGACCGATTGAGGCGCTTTATGCCGCTACCGTTTCCTCTGCATCCGGTATGGGATTATATGGTGGTACTTTATTAGAAGGTTCTATCGGCACCGCGGCTTCTATTCATGCTTGGTCTACGTTACCTAAATTGCATTGGGGTAGTGAAATGTTTGGTCCTCTTCTTCTGCAAGACGACATCATTAAACAGCCGCTTCGTTATCATGATAACGGCGTGGATGTTCCACAGTTACCAGGGTTAGGAATCGAAATTGACGAGGTAAAGCTTGCGCTTTATCGACGTAAATAACACAGCACCAACGTAAACAATAACGAGGAAATGAACATGCTTTTTAAAGTTGAAATGACGGTGAATATTCCTAAAGACCTTCCGGTGGCAGAGGCAGATGCCATTAAGTTGAAGGAAAAAAAATATTCTCAAGAATTACAAGAAGCTGGGATTTGGGTGCATTTGTGGCGCGTAGTGGGACAGTATTCAAATGTGAGTATCTTTGACGTGAAAGATAATGCTCACTTGCATGAAATCCTTACTGGCTTGCCTTTGTACCCATTTATGACGATGGAAGTGACAGCCTTATGTCAGCATCCATCGTCTATAAAGTAGCTCTAACTTTTTAAAATAAAAATAAATTTAATAAAAGTGCTGTTATGGCACCCAAAAGCGGAGAGATTAAAATGACTGTTAAAACAATTCAAACAGAAGCAGTACAAACCCTATTGAAAAAAGTGGCTGGCTTGGAAAATAACCAAGGTAGTCCTCGCACGAAAGAAATCATTTTTCGTTTAATGTCAGACATCTATAAGATGATTGAAGACCTAGATATTACCCCTGATGAATTTTGGCATGGCGTGAATTACCTAAATGAGCTAGGCACTAATAAAGAAGCGGTTTTGCTTGCTCCTGGTTTAGGTTTTGATCACTACCTAGATATTCGTGAAGACGCTAAAGACGAAGCGGCAGGTTTAGCCGGTGGAACACCGCGTACTATTGAAGGCCCTCTATATGTAGAGAATGCGCCAATATCTGATGGTGAAGCACGCATGGACGATGGTCAAACGCCGGGGCAGGGTATGTGGCTTCACGGCAAAGTATTGGATGAAGAGGGTAATCCAGTTGCAGGTGCGATTGTCGATATTTGGCATGCAGATTCGAAAGGTGGTTACTCTTATTTTGATCCAACACAAAGTGAATTCAATCTACGTCGTAGAATTGTAACGGATGAGCAAGGTTGCTACCGCGCTCGTAGTATTGTGCCAAACGGCTACGGCTGCCCACCAGATGGCTCTACAATGAAGGTTCTTCGTCAGCTTGGCCGTCATGGTAATCGTCCTGCTCATATTCA
This sequence comes from Marinomonas polaris DSM 16579, assembly GCF_900129155.1. Lineage (GTDB taxonomy): Bacteria > Pseudomonadota > Gammaproteobacteria > Pseudomonadales > Marinomonadaceae > Marinomonas > Marinomonas polaris. Next base: position 155,425 of record NZ_FQVF01000003.1, on the reverse strand, counting down.
TTACTTTGTTTCTAAACCAGGCTTTAAGCATCTAACTACGCAGATCAACTTAGCGGGTGATGAATACACTTATGACGATTTCGCTTTTGCGACTCGTGACGAATTGGTCGTAGAGGCAACGACATTAAATGATAATAGCCATGGTTTTAATGAAGAATATTTAGACGTTGAGTTTAACCTAGATGTTCTAAAAACCGATAAAACAGAACTAGAAGACAAGCATGTTCGTGCAAGAGCAACGATTGCTTAACTCTGAACTAGTACTGCTTTGTGGTGTGAGAATTTACCACTAATAAAAATCCCCTGTTATTCATAACAGGGGATTTTTAATGCGAGCGATTAAACCAATCCCGCTAAATAGTTTTTCCATTCTTCAGCTTTGCCATAATAATTACTGTGTGGCAGACGCATTAAACGATTATCTTTTTCTATGATAAAAGTAGGGTAGCCGCTAACTTGCATTTGCCCCATGAGTTGATGACTTTCCTCCACTTGGTTCATCATATTCGCTTCAGAGCCAGCCATTTTTTCGTTCCATGTGGTTTTGTCTAATCCCATAGAAACAGCTAGATCCGCTAAAACATTCAACTCATCTAAATGCTTACCATCTTGGTAATGTGCTTTTTGAATCGCTGCTAGCATCTTGTGTGCTTCGATCCCCATGTCTTGACCAACAAGAAAGGCGCGAGTTGTGGAATACGAATCCACGATAAAATCGCCAGCGCCAGCAACTCTCGCTTTATAAGCATCACCAAAGTGTGCTTTCGTCATAGTGGCTATTTGACTATCAGCCTGCAAAATATGCTGCCTAAAAGACGGATCAATTGCTCGTTTCGGAATCATGCCACCAGGGTGATAAGTGATTTCAAACTCAGGCACTTCTGCCAGTATTTCGACTAAGGCTGTTGCGCCATAGCACCAACCACACATAGGATCGAAGAAGTAGTGAACTTTTACCATTTCATTTCACCTTTATGTACTTTCGCAGCAATGTTTAGGTTCAACGCACCTTGAGCATCTGGATATTTTGCTGACATTGTCTTAATCAATTCAGCGCTGTCTTTGCTGTCTTTCTTCGCCTTTTGGAAGTCTGTGATGTAGTTAAGAGAGAAGGTAATGTTATCTGCAGTCAACTCGGTACCTTGAGTCATGTGACCAGGAACAACTGTTGTCGGTTTAAGCGCAAGCATTTCTTGTAACTGTGCTTTCCAAGCAGCTTGAGTCTCATCAGACTGCGCATCCGCCATCCATAAATGCATATTTCCGAATACCGCTACGTTACCCAAAATGGCTTTGTTTGCAGGAATCCAAAGGTAAGGGCGGCTTGCCAAAATACCTTCAGTACCACGAATCTCAATAGTCTGACCATCAACAGTCAAAGTAGACTGAGTGTAAGCCTTAGGAACGATAGGATTAACTGGTGCGTTTGCACCCATTTGAGGTCCCCAAAAAGCCAATTTACCAGCCAATTTCTGTTCAATTGCAGCTTTTACCGCAGGAGTCGTAATAATGTCGGCTTTAGGGAAAATAGCGTGCAGAGTCTCGGCACCGAAGTAATAATCAGGGTCCGCTTGGCTAATAAAAATAGTTTTTAGCTCTTTATTGGAATCCAATACTTTTGCAGCAATGCGAAGAGCATCGGCTTTAGTAAAACCAGCATCAACAACCATGGCTTCGGTTTCGCCATAAACCAAAGTAGACGTAACACCAAAGCTGCCAGGCGCTGCATTATATATATCTAGAGTTAATGGTTTAGTGTCTGCAGCAAAAGCAGAATGAGCGATAAGTGCAGAAGCCGCCAATGTAATCAATTTTTTCATGTTTCTCTCCAAAGAGTGATTGTTTAATTCATGTGGCCATAATAGAGAATTGACGTGCTCGGAAAAATACACAAAAATGAGCATGATTGTTTCTTATATCGTGCAAGTGGGTGAGTAGAATTATGGACAGAGTGATAGCCGCTAAAGTTTTTATCGATGTTGCCCAATCGCGGAGCTTTTCTCGTACCGCAGATCGTTTGAATATGTCACGACCAATGGTGACGCGGTATATAGAAGCAATGGAAGACTGGTTGAAGATTCGTTTGTTGCATCGCACAACACGAAAAATATCACTGACTAGCGCTGGTGAAGCCTGCTTAAAAGACGTCGAGCTTTGGTTGGAGCAAGCCGATAATTTTATATCCCTGGTGAATACCAGCGAGGAGTTGTCAGGCTTGGTGAGAATCACCTCGAGCATGTCGTTTGGCTTCTCCCAACTTATGCCCGCTATTCAAGATTTCATGGATCAACATCCTAAAGTTCATATCGATATTGATTTAGAAGACAGCACTGCAGATTTAACTGAAAAAAGCATCGACCTTGCCATACGAATCGCCTCGAATCCAGATCCTTCCCTAATCGGTAAACCCATTGCTGTTTGTGAATCTGTCTTGGTAGCGTCTCCGGCTTATCTTGAAAAATCTCGCCAAACCATAGGCGAGATCCAACATCCGCAAGACCTAATTAAGCACGATTGTTTGGGGTACAAAAACTTAGAACGTCACATCTGGCATCTATCCCAGCATGACCAATTTGAATCTGTTTCTTTGGATTGTCGTTTAAGTATCAATGAAGCAACGGCGCTTTTGCATGCGACATTGAATGGAATGGGCGTTTGTCTGCAACCCACTTATTTAGCGAATCGCTACATCAACGACGGCAGTTTGTGCCATGTCTTGCCTGAATGGAAACCCAAAGACCTGATTATCTACGCGCTTTACTCGTCTCGAAAGCATTTATCGCCCAATGTTCGCACTTTAATCGATCATCTAGACAGCTACTTTGCTAAGCATCCTTGGTGAATGTGTGTGTTCTCCTTTAATTACTTGTTCATCAGAGCATTAGCCGTTCGCGGGTTTCGGCTTCAATCTCTGATAGGGCTTCTTTCATACAGGATGAGGCGAGTTTGATTATAGCGTTGTCGGATTCTTCTGAGTGCATGAGTGCGATGCCGCTGGGGCGGCTTGGGTTTTTGAGGGGAACGATTTGTACGTTTTTGGTGCTCAGCAATACGGTTGACGCGGGTACGATGGCCACTCCAAGTCCCGAGCTGACAAGATCCAGTACGCCGTATATGGTACTGGCTTCGCATTGAGTCTTTGGGAAAAAGCCTGCATCGATACACAATCCAATGATTTGGTCGTAGTAGGCATGCGCAATGAAACGGGTGAAGAAAACAAATGGCTCATGTTCTGCTTGGTCCAGTGTTAACGATTTTTGCTTAGCTAAAGGATGATGCAGAGGCAAAGCTAGGCAAAAAGGGTCATTAAGCTCAGCGACGATGTTGGTATTATTTCGTGTGACTGTGGAAGGTCGTGCAATGCCGACATCAATTTTGTGTTCTTCAATGGCGGTAATTTGCTCTGCCGTGACCATTTCTTTGACTTTGATTTCGATATTAGGCCGCAGACTACGAAGTTTGCTGATCAATTTGGGCAAAACGGTGTGACTAGCAGAAGGGACGAAGCCAATGCTGAGGAGACCACCGTGTTCGTTGTCTTCATGTTTCGCTAGATCTTTGGCTCGCTCAATGTGGTTCAGGATGGCTTTTGATTCTTCTAAGAAGCGAATGCCAGCTTGGGTGAGTCGCACGCCCCTGGGTAATCGAGTTAATAAGGGGACGCCCACTTCTTCCTCTAACTGTTTAATTTGCATGGATAAAGGAGGTTGAGAAATGAATAGCTTTTCCGCTGCGGCAGAGAAGCTACCGCTTTCTGCGACGGTAATAAAGTAGCGTAAATGTCTTAATTCCATGCTTTACCTATATCTTTAATATATAGAAAGCATACTAAATTGATATTTGTTATATATCAATTGAATGTCAGATACTGCTTCCCACAATAATGAATTTTTCCATGGTTCCTTTTGTAAAGTATGCAATGGAGCTTGGTGATGATTGGGGATAGATCTGATGCTTGCGTTAAGAAAGTCGAAGCCTGAATTGGGCATTGAGTTAATTGAGGTTCCTGAGTTGGGCTTGCCTGAGGCGAAGGAAGTTCGTATTTCGGTTTTGGCGGCAGGCATCTGCGGTAGTGATTTGCATGTTTATGAGTGGACGAAGAGCTACGAATGGATGCGTTCTAAATTGCCCGTTACTCTCGGTCATGAGTTTGTGGGTGAGATCAATGCCATTGGCGATGAGGTTCAAGGGCTAAAAGTTGGGCAGCGGGTTGTTGTTCGTCCGTCTGTAACCTGTGGCGAGTGTACGGCTTGTAAGGCGAATAATCCTGATGGTTGTCGTACCCGTGATAGCATTGGAATGCTACGTGATGGTGGTTTCGCTCGCCAAGTCTTTGCTCCTGAAAAAAATTGCTTGGTTATTCCTGACTCCCTGTCTGCAGACATTGCTGCGTTAACCGAACCTTTCACCATTGCCGCGCAAGCGGTGAATATCGCGGAACTCAAATCAAATCAAAAGGTAGCCGTGTTTGGTCCTGGCACTATTGGTCAAGCCATTGCTGTGTTAGCCAAAGAGGCGGGCTGCCGTGTGACTGTCATTGGTAAAAATGATGCGTTCCGTCTACAAAGTACCCGCGAAGTGGGAATCGAAAGCACCTTAGATTGGGATGATGCGGACTTTGATACGCGTTTAAATTGTATGATTAATGATGGCGCTTTTGATGTTGTATTTGAAGCAGCGGGCGCTGCGCCCGTGTTGGCTAAGGCTATGTCGATCCTTGAGCCAAACGGCGTTTTGGTGGTGGCGGGAATATACGGGCAAGATGTGCCTGTGGACCTGACCAGTCTGGTTCGTAAACAATTTCAGATTAAAGGTTCGTTCCGTCCCTTAGAAAGTATTTGGCCACAGATGGTTGAATTCTTGTGTCAACATGCCGAACGCTTAAAACCCATGGTGTCTCATGTTTTGCCTCTTGAGCGTGGCGAAGAGGGCTTTCGTTTATCGATTGAGGGCAAAGCAACCAAAATCGTGATAAAGCCGGAGTAGTCAATGCGTTGTAATGGGAAAGGCTTGCTCGCTCTCTGGAACGATACTGAGCCTACGTTGGATCAAGAATACAATGAATGGCATGCCGGTGAGCATGTGCCTGAGCGATTAACAGTACCCGGTATGCTCAATGCTTATCGTTATAAAAATGCAGCAAATACCTTGTATCCATATTTTACGCTCTATGAGATGCGTGATCTTTCAACATTGGATACACCAGAGTACAAGCGTTTGTTGTCTCATCCGACGCTTTGGTCGCAAAAAATGCGTCAGCATTTTAAACATATCCGACGGGTGGTGTGTCATGGCATCGAGTCGTCGCCCAATCTTGGAGAGCCTGCGCAAGCCTTGTTGGTTATTACGGTGGCGGCTGCACAGTTGTCGACGAATGTTTTTAAGGAGAAATGCGTAGCCCACTTTGCTGAGCAGGTAAGGTCTTGGCGTTTTGCCATGGAGGATACGACGGTAGTGGCACTGCCTTGGGCGTCACAAAAGGAGGCCAAAGACGTGCAAAAAATGCTTGTGTTAGTCGAGGTTGATGATGCCGAGCGGCTTTGTAACCAGCTTTCAGAGCTTTTTACTAACTTGAAAATCAATCAATTTACTTTAGAGCGATATGATTTTCTAAATCAATTCAAAAGAAAAACAAATAATTGAATGAGGATACCACTATGAAAATAAAAAACCTCCTGCTTGGATCGTTAACCTCCATTGCTTTAGTGACATCTGGGCAGTCTTTGGCTGACTATCCGAATAAAGATATTCAGGGCATTATCATGTGGGGTGCGGGTGGCTCAACCGATTCTGTCATGCGATCAGTTACGCCTTATGCTGAAGAAAAGTTGGGTGTCGATGTCATCATGACCAACCGCTCTGGTGGTGTTGGAGCGATTGCTACCAAATATGTTTACAGCCAAAAATCAGATGGCTACACCTTGTTGATGGGGGCTGAAAACCCACAGATGCATAAAGTACTGGGGTTATCTTCTATCGACTACAGCGACATGATTCCGATTAATATTCTGGCCCGTGGTACGCCGATCATTGTTGCCAATAATGACGCGCCTTATAACACGTTTGAGGAGTTTGTTGCTTATGTAAAAGCGCATCCGGGCGAAGTGAGAACGGGGATGACGGGGAATGGTGGTTTAACTTCCATTGTGTTGGCAATGCTGGAGTCTCAGGTGAAATTAGATTTAACGCCTGTACCTTATAATGGCGATGGTCCTGCCTTGACCGCTTTGCAAAGTGGCACCATTGATGTGATGTCATCAGTGATTGGTGCGGCTCTGGATCACATTCAGGCGGGGCGTATGAAGGTGATCTCGGTCATTGATGCGAAAGAGAACAACCTATTACCAGGCATTGCGCCCATTACCGATACTTATCCTAAGTTGTCGTCTTACCTACCTTGGGGGCCATTCTTCGGTATTTTTGTGAAGAAAGGCACACCCAAAGAGGCCATTGATAAGCTTGTCGCGGCGTTCCATGCTGCCGCTGAAAATGAGTCATTTAAGCAGCTCATGGCGAAGCGTGGTTTTGAAATAATGAATGAGTCTGGTGCTTCGGCAGAGGCTTTCCTAGAACGTTACCGTTCGGTTTCGTCTTGGATTGTTTACGACTCAGGCTTTTCGAAAAAGTCGCCAGCAGATTTTAACATCCCGCGTCCATAATCAGCGCAAAGGAGGCGATGCTATTACTGCAATCGCCTTTGCTTTCTTTAGTAGGTAATTCTTTGTTATGAACCGAATGTGTATTACTTCTGAGCAATTATTTAATTTGTTGTTGCTTGTATTCAGCTCATTTTTTCTATACCACGCTTTTCACATTACGGAAGACAGTGGTTTAGGGTCATCGGCATCGATTCCGATTATGGCCTTTAGTGTGATGGTGATGGCATCTCTTATGGCTCTTGGTAAGTCTATTTTTTCTAGTGTTAGGCCAGTCGAGAAAATACCTAGGGCTGTGTTCCTTGTTCTGTTGATGATTCTGCTGTATTCGCTTTTTTTAGAAGAAATTGGTTTTTTGATCTCTTCTTTGGTGTTCATTGGCGTTTTGGTTTTCGCAATTAATGGCTCTCGCTTAGTGACGTCGTTTGCTTTGGCCTTGCTGGTGGTGTTGGTGACGTACCTTGTCTTCCGAATTGTTTTTAAGGTGATGTTACCTGAGGGAATGATTCCTGAGCGTGAAATCTTGTTTTACCTAAAGAACTTGTTTAATTAAAGGAGAGAAGGCTTTGGATTCTTTAATGTATATGCTCAATGCGTGGGTATCCCTTGATTACGTGTTACTGACGGCACTGGGGACGTTACTGGGTATTTATGTGGGCGCCATTCCTGGTTTGTCTGTCACTATGGCTGTCTCAATTTTGATCTCATTTACTTTCTCTTGGGATATTAACAATGCCTTGTGTTTGATGATTGGTATCTACATGGGCGGAGTTTACGGTGGGTCACGTACTGCTATTTTGTTGAATATTCCGGGTGCTCCAGCAGCAATTGTAACCGCGCTTGATGGCTATCCATTAGCGAAGAAAGGTTTAGCAGGGCAGGCTATTGGTTTGTCTACCATTATGTCGGTGATTGGCGGCTTTGTTGGTATTGCCGTGTTAGCGGTGGCTGCCCCTGCGGTAAGTGATTTTGCTTTGTTGTTTCAACCTCGTGATTATTTGCTGTTGGGTATTATGGGGATCACCTTGGTTGGGGCTTTATCGGGTAGAAGTTTAATAAAAGGCATTTTCGCTGGTGCTTTAGGTATTGGTATCGGCACAGTGGGGTTAGACCCGCTTACGGCAGAAGAGCGATTCACTTTTGGCTATGTTGAGTTGTGGAGTGGTATTAGTCCTGTTGTCGTGATGATTGGTTTGTTCGGTTTAACCGAAGCCTTGGTGCAATTGCATAATCTTGATAAAGCAATGATCAAACAGAAGGTTGATAAGATTGTTCCTAAGCTTGGTGATATTAAAAAGTATTTGCCGCTTAGTATTCAAAGTTCGTTTATAGGGGTGGTTATTGGTGCTTTGCCTGGTACAGGCGGTGAAATAGCCTCTTTAATGGCTTATGACCATGCTCGTCGTGTAACGAAAAAACCTGAGGTACCTTTTGGTGAAGGGGCAAAAGAAGGTCTAATCGCAGCCGAGTCATCTAATAATGCTGCTGTGGGTGGAGCGTTTATCCCCATGTTGACGCTTGGTATTCCGGGCGATGCTGTGACAGCTGTGTTTATCGGTGCGTTGTTTATTCATGGTGTGAATCCTGGACCTTTGTTGATTGAGACTCGCCCAGATATGTTTTGGTTTATTGTGGGCACATTACTGTTAGCGAACGTATTTCTGCTGATTTTTGGCCTCACAGGCATCAAGGTATTCTCTAAAATTATTCAGTGCCCAAAAGGTATCTTGATACCTATTATCTTTTTGTTATCGATTGTTGGGGCTTATTCGATTCATAACAGTGTGTCGGATATTTGGTGGATGTTGGCATTTGGCGTGATGGGATATTTCATGCGTCGTCATGGATATCCGCTGAGCCCTATTATTTTAGGGGTGATTTTAAGTCATCTTATGGACGAGAATTGGCGTCGTGCCATTTTGGTGGAGCGTAATGATTTGGGGGCATTTTGGGCGAATCTTTTCAGCAGCCCGCTGTCGCTTACTTTGTTGTTTATTATTGTGTTTGTTGCGCTTTCTAGCACGCCATTTTGGCGCATACTGAAACAAAAAATTTCTAGAAAATAAAAAGAGGTTGATATGCAATTTGTAGTAACGGCGTTTGATTATGAAGATGCTTTGGAGCGTCGTTTAGAACATCGTGAAGCGCATTTGAATGGTCTGCGAGCCATGGCAAAGCAAGGGGCTTTTATTAGCGGTGGTGCCATGGTTAATGATCAAGGCAAGATGATTGGCTCTAACGTTCATGTAGCGTTTCCTGATTTAGACGCTGTACAAGCTTGGTTGGATTCTGATCTATTCACAGTGCACAAAGTATGGGAAACCACCACTATTAGTGAGATCAAGCTGCTGGCGATAGATTGATTTTGCCAAATTCGGTTGGGCAAGAAACTCGAGCGTTTAACTGGTATAAATGATTATTCCTGATTCTCGGATCTGTTTCAACAAGGCTTGGTTGGTGAGGTTGTTTTCATCAACTAAGTCGATCATATATGGGCTGTTTAAATCGTCTAGTTCAATACGAAGAGTGGGGATGATGTCTGCTTTTGGTGTTGAAATAGAAAGGTCTATATCTGAGCAGTTTCGAAAATTCCCTGTGGCGCGGGAGCCAAACAGAGTCACTTTTTCAATGTCTGGATACTTCGAAAAAGTCTCAGACATTTTTTGTAACAAGTTTGTTGGAATGCCGAATTGGGAAAGGGTCATAGGGTGGACAGTTTTTCTTTTAGTTGGATGAAGCAGGCGTTATAACTTTCTCGTACTTTTGAAAATTCTGTTTCAAGAATACTCGCATCGTAGGCATGTACCGTTTTGTTACGGCTTTCTATCATGTCTATCCATATTTGACCGTCTTGGATTAGACCAAGGTTAAACGCCAGTCTTGTTGCGGTTCTTGATCCTGTGATGTTTTGATGACCTTCGTATTCTAGGTAGTCTTTTAAAACCTTCCAAGCGAGTTCGTGAGTGAATTCGAATCTCTGTAGCACGCCTTCTTTTATGATGTTTGGTGATTTTTCGTCGTAGGCTTCTACGGCTTCGTTTAGATGTTGAAGCACTACGCTATAATTTTGTAACCGTTGTTTCCACCGTTCCGTTGGTAGATGTTCTTCGGTCATGCCCTTGTCGTCTCTTTGGCCTATACGTTCTGGTATTATGCCACAGATTACTTTGAGTAAAAGTGCGGGGGTTCGTTCAGCCTATTTCCTAAAGTGTTCCGCTAGCTCTTGCCATTGCTCTTCTGATTGAGCAGCGAGCATTTCGCCGTCTAGCATGGTTGGGCTGTATTCTTGACCGTCTAGTGTTCGGCAGATGCCGCCAGCTTGGGTGTGAACCAGTACGCCAGCGGCGTGATCCCAAGGAAGCATTTTGTAGGTCAAACTGAAGTTAAAGTGACCTAGGGCGATTTGTCGATAAGCTGGGCAAGAGGGTAGGTTGTTGATGCGTACAAAGCGAGAGGCTTTTAGTGCGAAGTCTTGTTTTCTCTGACCGGTATAAGAGTTAACCGACATGATGCCAGCGAGTTTATCTAGATCTGGTTCTGCAGTGATGTGCAAGGCCAGTGGCGCTTGAGCGGGAGTTTGATTCTTGCCTTTTTCATTCATGGCGGTGCGTTGGAAAAATGCGCCTTCGCCTAGGTTGGCGTAAATCCAGTCGTCGTTGACGGGATCATAAAGCAAGCCAAAACGCGTTACGCCTTTCACTACCACGGCAAGTATGATACCGAAATCTGATAAGCCATGGGCGTAGTTCCATGTGCCATCGATTGGGTCGATGATTACGCAAGTATCTGCTGTACCAATTTTATCAGTAGTCGATGGATCTTCGGCTACCGCTTCTTCGCCGACGATTTCCCAATTAGGAAACGCTTGCTGAATTTCATCGGTAATAAAGGCTTCGCTGGCTTTGTCGGCAATGGTGACAAGGTCCGTTAGACTGCTTTTGGTTTCTACGTCTGTGGCACTAAGTTGGCGAAAGCTTGGCATGACGATCTCTTGGCCTGCTCTACGGACGATGCTGATCAGTCTTTCTTGAGTTGGTTTATCGAGGTTCATACGCCGCCATTCCTTTTATCTGACTTAGATGAGATGGGATTATACCTGATGAGGATGATGGTTTGTTGATCAGTAAGAAAGGATTTTTTAGAGCTGAATTAGAAAGTTTATTGCCTTTTTAACAAGACAATAAACTTTGTACTTTTTTCAAAGTAGTAATTAAAAACTACGCCAATTGTCTTGCGCCACTACTGTCACTTTGGTGATGCAATAAGTTGTCGATTGTTGTGGCGGCAATATGGTTAAGGGCTTCGATGGTGAAGTAGCCTTGGTGTCCTGTAACAACGACGTTAGGGAAGGTGAGCATGAGCTGGAAAACGCTGTCTTGAATGATGTGTGATGACATGTCTTCGAAGAAAATTTTGTTTTCTTGTTCGTAGACATCTAAACCTAAATAGCCGATTTTTCCGCTGTAAAGTGCGTCGATTGCTTCTTGTGCATGGACGAGTGCGCCACGGCTGGTGTTGATGATCATCACGCCGTCTTTCATTTTGGCTAGGCTGTCTTTGTTGATCAGGTGATGAGTCGAAGGGTTCAAAGGGCAATGCAGGCTGATGATGTCACTTTTTTGGTAGATTTCATCGAGTGGAATGTATTGACAGCCTTGATCGATAAGTTCTTGTGATGGATAAAGGTCATAACATAAAACATGGCAGCCGAAGCCCTTCATTATGCGACAAAACGCCGCGCCGATTCTTCCTGTACCAATGCAACCGACGGTTTTTCCTTCTAAATTAAAGCCCATTAACCCTTCTAAAGCAAAGTTACCTTCTTTTACCCTATGATATGCGCGATGCGTTTTTCGGTTTAACGTCATGATGAGTGCGACAGCGTGTTCGGCCACGGAGGTTGGGCTGTAATCTGGCACGTGAAATACCTTGATGCCTTCTTTTTTTGCAGCATCGAGATCGACGTTATTGAATCCTGCGCAGCGCAAGGCGATGGTTTTGACGCCTTGTTGCTTTAAACACTGAATGACTTCGGCATTAACATCGTCGTTGACGAAACAAGAGACGGCATCAAAACCTTTTACTAAGCTGATAGTTTCCATGCTTAGACGGCTTTCAAAGTAGGTCATGGATAAGTCTGTCATGTCGGCGAAGGTAGAAAGAGTTCTTTTGTCGTAAGGCTTGCAGGAGAAAACAGCGACTTTCATAAAACGTGATCCTGTCGTTTTGTTAGAAAAGGTTATGCCAGTTATAACTTAAAAAAGGCTGATGATGTGCTTTTTATAGTTAATGTGTTGATTTATGGCAATGGGTTTTTGCTTATAAAGGAAAGTTTACCTTATTTAAAGAGCGTAAGATTTTGTAATCTCAGCTAGTTTTTATCGCACATTATTAAGTTATAAGTTATTAATTCATCTACACTTAAAAATTAATTTAGTTGGCTTCATTACGCCTTTTTTAGGTGTCCATGCTGAATAAGATCCTTGCCAGGAGGCAAATGTGAATTGGATATCATCTGAAAATATCTATAACCGCTGGGTGATGGTTACTTTGCTGACTGGCACGCTGATAACTTGCGTCATTACTTATAACGTTCAGCACTCAAACGAAGAAAGAATTAAGCAGGCTGCTTACGATACATCCGTTAACTTAAAGCAGGAAGTTGCTTCAAGAATAGAGCTCTACCAGTATGGACTTCGCGGTGCGCGCGGTGCTGTACTTACGGCTGGTGAAAATACGATAACGCGCGATATTTTTGAACATTATAGCCGATCGAGAGATGTGGATAATGAGTTCGCTGGTGCCCGTGGTTTCGGTTTTATTCGTCGCGTGCCACAATCAGACGTAGATAATTTTACATCACTGGCTCGCCAAGACGGTTGGCCGGACTTTTCTATAAAATTGCTTAATCCTAATTTCAACGAGCATTATGTCATTCAATATATTGAACCTGTGGAGCGCAATCGTCAGGCTGTTGGGTTGGATATTGCTTCTGAGAAAAATCGACGGGAAGCCGCGACTTCCTCTTTATACTCAGGTGAAGTCCGCCTAACCGGCCCAATTACCTTGGTACAAGCCTCAGGAAAACCACAGCAATCTTTTTTAATCTTAATGCCGATTTACCGTGGTGGTAGTACTCCAGTAACTCAGGCAGAGAGAATAGAAAAAGGTTTTGGTTGGAGTTACGCGCCTTTGATAATGGAAGAAGTGCTGGCTGGCTTAAATTATGATCCTACTAAATTTCATTATGAGCTTATTGATATTACGGATTTAGACGACCCTATTCTCTTTTATAATAGCGGTGAAATAGAAGATGACGGTTATGAACAGGTTCAAACGACTTTAGTTTATGGTCGTCATTGGCAGAGTAGATTACATGTTTCCCCAGCCTTTATTGCTGATCTACACCTTTCCGATCCATTTGTATTTTTAGTGGTTGGCTTTTTAATCAGTTTGCTGAGTACTATTTTGGTGATCGTGGTTAGAGTTAACATGGTTCGTCAGCGCGAAGTGATGGCCCATCAGTCAAGAATTACTGCGTTAGTAGAAAGCTCAGCCGATGGTATTATTAGTAAAAATTTAGATGGCGTTATTGTTAGCTGGAATAAAGGTGCTGAGTCAATTTTCGGTTACACAAAGGAGGAGGTTATTGGGCAAAAAGTACTTGATCTGCTAGTACCAAACTCACTTCAAGACGAAGACAAAAGCATATTTTCTAGTGTCAAAGATAAAAAGGAGTCGATATCGATAGAGACTCGAAGAACGACTAAAGCAGGTACTGAAGTTCCCGTTTCTTTAACATTTTCTCCTATTTTTAATGATGACTATGGAATTATTGGTGTATCTCAAAGTATTCGAGATATATCAGAGCGTAAAAAGGCAGAAGCTAAAATCCGAGAGTTGAATACTAATTTAGAACATCAAGTTAAGGAGCGAACCGCTGAACTACTTGATCTGAACTTACTCTTGAATGATGTGGTCAATGCGTCGTCAGAAGTTTCAATCATTGCAACTGATACGAAGGGCATCATTACGCTATTTAATCATGGTGCACAGAGAATGCTGGGCTATACCACTGATGAAGTAGTCGGCCAGAGAACACCAGTGGGGTTTCACTTACAATCTGAGATAGAGCAGCAGCGTGCTGATATATTTAAAGCAACGGGAACGCATGTTACTGATAATCTGGAAGTCTTAATCTTTAAAGCATTACGCGAGAACTACGATAGTCAAGAATGGACTTATATTGCTAAAAATGGCATTGCTCGTCCCGTCTCCTTGGTAGTCACACCAATGAAAAGTAGCGATGATGAAGTGATTGGTTTTCTTGGTATCGCGATGGATATTTCCGAGCAAAAGACAACCCAGCGTGAGTTAATTTCTACCAGAGATCAGTTGTTATTGGCCGCCGAAGTTGCCGAGCTTGGGATTTGGACTTGGGATATAGAAAACGACACTCTTGAGTGGAGTGATTTAATGTTTGAAATATACCACCTTTCTAAATCTCAAAAACAAGAAGGGATTAAATACGCACATTGGTATAACCGAGTTCATCCTGATGATAGAGACATGGCCGAAAATGCTTTAAAAGAGGCTGTTGAGGGAATTAATGAATACAATTTAGTGTTCCGAATCGTGTTGCCAGATGATAGCGTCCGTTTTATTTTTGCCAGAGCTTCTTTGCACAAAAATGCCGAAGGCAAGATGACGAAAGTAACAGGCATTAACCGTGATATTACCCAAGAGCGAGAGTTAGAAGATCGGCTACGAAAAGCCAAAGATGAAGCGGATGCTGCTAGCGCGGCCAAGTCCAATTTTCTTGCTAACATGAGCCATGAAATCCGTACACCGATGAATGCAATTCTCGGCATGCTCCATTTAGTCAAACGTACGACTTTAACTCATCAACAAAATGACTATGTGTCAAAAGCGCAGATATCAGCGAAATCCTTGTTGAGTTTGATTAATGATATTTTAGATTTCTCTAAAGTCGATGCTGGAAAGTTAGAGTTAGAGAAAGCGCCGTTTGAAGTCGAAGAATTATTATGTGAACTATCTACTGTCTTGTCTGGAAGTTCGTTAGAAAAAGATGTTGAGCTGATTTTTGATATTGATAAAGACATTCCCGCTTATCTTATTGGCGATAAATTACGCCTGCTGCAAATATTGATTAATCTAGTAAGCAACGCCGTGAAATTTACCCTAGAAGGTAGCGTAGTTTTAGAAATCAAGCAGCTATCTACTGATTCAAGAATGTCACGTTTGTCTGTATCTGTAAAAGATACCGGTATTGGTATTGCGAAAGATCAAATAGACTCTATTTTTGATGTGTTTTCTCAAGGGGAGTCTTCTACGGCGCGACGCTTCGGTGGTTCAGGCTTAGGTTTGGTTATCTGTCGTCGCTTTGTGGAGTTAATGGGAGGCTCCTTACAGGTAGACAGTGTTCTTGGTGAAGGTAGCCGTTTTTACTTTACGATTGACTTACCCCTTGCTGATATTCAAGTTGAAAAAATACCTAATCAAACATCGTCAAAATCACTACGCATCTTAATTGTTGATACGAATGTTGCGACGCAAGTCATTTTTGCTCGTATGGCATTTAGTCTGGGCTGGATGAGTGAAAAAGCCGAATCACTTGAATATGCTAGCAAATTAGTTCATGAGGCTATCGAACAGGATAAGCCTTATGATGTTGTTTTATTAGACACAAAAACATCTGATTTCAGCGGACAAAAAAGTATCGAAAGCATTAACGCGGTAACTTTTTCATCTGAAAGTCATCCAAAAATAATCTTATTAACCAGCATGATGAGCGATCAATCTGAAAGCGAACTTGAGTCTGTCTCTGGCTATTTATTGAAGCCTGTCACCTTAAGTAAATTATCAGAAGCTGTTTATCAATCCCTCTCTGATATGAAAACGCCAATAGAGATAGTTCACAGTAATAGTCGTGAAGAAGGGCGCTTAAGTGGCGTGTCGTTGCTGTTAGTCGAAGACAATGTTTTTAATCGGCAGGTAGCAACAGAATTATTGATTGCTGAAGGCGCTAGTGTAATGGTTGCGGAAAGCGGATTAGAAGGCGTTGCTATGGTATTGAATCGAAAAGAAGAAATGTTCGATTTGGTACTAATGGATATGCAAATGCCTGATGTGGATGGTTTGGAAGCGACCAAACAAATTCGTAAAGATGCGAGATTTACCACACTTCCTATTATTGCCATGACTGCTAATGTATCGGAAGTCGATCGTCAGGCTTGTTTTAATGCCGGTATGAATGACCACATTGGTAAGCCATTAGACATCGACCAAATGGTTGCCTGTATCCTTAAGTACACTGTTATTAAGCATCAGGAAAGTGAACATCAGGCAAGTTCGCACAAGCACAATGAACATAAGGAAGGTCAGAGCACGTCATCTGATCCTGTCGAGCCAGCGACAGAGTCTAATGAATACGAAGACATAGAGTCTATCTTGAGTCGCTTTGGTGGCAGTGTTGATCTTTATAAAAGCGTCGTTGAAGGCTTTACTCTTGAGGCAAACGATTTATTAGAAAAGATAAAAGAAGGCGTGAACGAGAAAGACAAAGTGAAAACACGCGAGTACCTTCATACTTTTAAAGGTGCGGCATTGACAATGGGATTATTGAAACTTTCAAATCACTTGTTTGCTTTTGAAAATGTATTAAAAACTTCTGAGAGCAGTGCAGAAATTGAAGCGTGTTTAGCTTCTATTAACACGACTGAATTGCATGTTGAGCTAGAAGAAGAGCTCGCTATTATCATTGCTCAGCTAAAGTAATCTGTTGCGTGTGACACAAAAAAAGCCTGATCATGAAGTGATGATCAGGCTTTTTTATCTATAACAGTATTTCAATTAGGTCGTGTTTAAACCTGATAGCTTTCCCATCGACTTAGATTTCAAGAATAGACTTAGATTTCAAGAATAACCTTAGCCATGGGATAAGGTGTCTAGTGTCTTCAGTAACCAATCTAGTTCATTGTCGCCTTCTAAACGTGCAGCCATGATTTGTTCATGCTCCATGACGCGCTCGCTTAGAGTTAAGAAAAACTTCTCACCTTTTTTGGTCATAAACAAAGCATAAGAGCGACGATCATTTATGGCTGGGCGGCGTTCGAGAATGTCCATTTTTTCTAGTTTATCGACCGCTGCAACCATGGCAGATCTGTCATTGCCAAGGGCTTGAGCTACCGCTGTTTGAGTTAACCCTGGGTTACGTTCCACGATAGCAATAATAGCGAATAAACCAGGGCTGATGCCAAGGTCAGAACAGACTTCCGAAAACTTGCTGAAAAAGTTCATTTGGGCTCGACGTAGGCGATAACCAACTAAGTTATTTAGTATTCCAAAGTCTACTGGTTGGTCTGTTTTTTTTGTATCGTCTGCCATGTAAGTCTCATTTTTAATCAAATAAACCAGCATTGTAATATAAAAATACTAATTTGGTGTAACACTAAACTGTTGAGAATCTTCTCTATACAACAATAGCTGGATTGGTTTCCAGCTATTGTTGATGTGTATTAGCCTATTAGGTGGACTAATCCAAGAGTGATTCCAGGGAAGAGGATTAACAAAGCAACCCTAACAAAGTCAGAAATCAAGAATGGAATCACGCCTTTGAAACATTCTTTTAGTTTTAGTGAGTCGTCAAACGATTTGATAATAAAGACGTTCATACCAACCGGGGGAGTAATTAACCCCACTTCAACAACGATCAAGGCGAGTATGCCAAACCAAATTCCTAAGTCTGCCTGAGGAATGCCAAAATCCATTGCCATAATCATAGGGAAGTAGATTGGAATTGTTAGCAATATCATCGCTAAGCTGTCCAAGAAACAACCCATAACCAAATAGGTTAAAAGCATGACGACTAAGATGGTATAAGGCGAAAGCCCGGAGTTTTGAATAAGCTCCACACCCAAGTCTGGTAATCTTGATAGAGCGATAAAGACACTAAAAAGATCCGCGCCCAATACAATGAAAAAGATCATTGCAGAAGATACGGCCGTTTTCATCAAGCAGACTAGCAAACCATCTAGGCGCATTTTTCCGTGAGTGAATGCTAGGATTGCTGTCAAAATAACACCAACAGATGCAGCCTCAGTAGGCGTGAAAATCCCTAGATAGATACCGCCCAACACAATGAGAAAAATCCCTGTAATGTGCCAAACGTCTTTAGTGGATTTTATCTTTTGCGCAAAGGTGGTTTTTTCACCGCGTGGACCTGATTCAGGGTATAGACGCACATAAATCGCAATGGCGAGAATGTAACCGCCTGCCGCTAAAAAACCCGGTATAAACGCAGCGATAAACATTTTTGAAATATTTTGCTCGGTAAGTACCGCAAAGATGATTAGCACCATTGAAGGTGGAATCAAAATTCCCAGTGTTCCGCCCGCAGCCAGAGCACCCGCAGCAAGGCTACCAGAGTAATTGAGTCGTTTCATTTCTGGTAAGGCAACTTTACCCATGGTTGATGCTGTTGCTAATGATGATCCACAAATGGCACCAAAGGCTGCACAACCAGCAATCGCAGCCATAGCAATACCGCCACGTTGACGTCCAATCCAAGTATTACAGGTTCTAAAAAGTTCAGCAGTAATGCCAGAACGGGTAGCAAGTTCGCCCATTAGTAGGAACAGTGGTACGACCGATAAATCATAACTTGAAAATTTAGAAACCGGTGTGGTTCCTAGGTATTCTAATAAAGCGGGAAAACCGCCAATCATCGAGTAACCAACAGCACCACACACTAACATGGATAGCGCAATTGGAATGCGGATGCTCATTAAAACCAGTAGCACCGCCATCATCAAAAAAGCCAATTCGATATTACTCATGATTACCTCCACGAAGCGTAGCGAACAAGCGATATAGACCGCATAGGCCGCACAGTGTCATTGCAACGACACCAATAATAAAAGTCCACCAAGTGGGGAGTTCAAGTAGCATACTTTGTTCTAAATATTCTTTTGCTTCCATGCCGCTCAAACTCATACGATAAGCAAAAGTAAAAGAAACAACGGTAAACACTATGTCGCTAATCACTTCTAAAGTGAGCAGGGTGCTTGGTTTACAGTTGGCTGTAAACAAATCAACAATGACGTGGCCTTTGCGTATATAGCAAGCAGGGAGAAAAAGAAATATGGCCATACCTAGGCCCATTTCTGTAATTTCGTAATCGCCTTCTATCGATTGACCTATAGTGGTTCGACCAATAATGCTAGCGACGGTAACCGCCGCTACCACTAACATGATAAACCCACCTGTCAGTGCAAATATGTCCGAGATGCGCCCTAGGAGAGAGCGCTGTAAGTCGGTAGTAAAACGTATCATGTTTAATTATCCTACGTGCGGTATGGCTTAAAAGTTTTCATACTTCTTGATAAGATCTTTAGCTTCATCTAATAGACGCTGTCCATCGTAACCGTCAGCATTCATTTCTTTCAGCCATTGAGCTGTAATTGGAGCAAATTTCTCTTTCCAGCGATCAAACTCAGCACCCTCAATTGAGTTGAACGTATTGCCGCGTTTTACTGCATCACCATTAGCCCCAATTTCATAAGCATCGTATGCATCACCGAAGAAGCCCGCTAAATTAACGCCAGAGTTACGATCTATTACGGCTTTTAAATCATCTGGAAGCTTTGCGTACGAATCATTATTCATTGCGAAAATGAAGAACTGAGTATAAAAGCCGTGATCACCTTTAAACACAGTGTGATGTGGTGCTAATTCTTCAATTTTGAGCGGTTTAACCACTTCGAAAGGCAGCGTTGTTACATCAATAACGCCTTTTGAGAGGGCGCTCGGCATGCTTGGTACTGGCATGAAAATAGTATTAGCGCCTAGTTGGCTGAAGATGTCAGCCATCATTTTGTTTGGCGCACGAACTTTTAGACCTTTAAGGTCTTCTAGTGATTTGATGTCTTTATCACGAGAATGAAGTGAGCCAGGGAAGTGAGTGTGCATGGCAAGCAGATGAACGTCTTTTAATTCATCTTGCATTTCTTTTTCAGCATATTCTTGTAATGCCATACTCGTAATGCGAGCGTTTAGCGGAATAAAAGGTAATTCAAATACTGTCGCTTTTGGGAATCGTCCTGGGGTATAGCCACCTACAGTCCAAGTGATATCGACAACGCCTTTACGAACTTGGTCAAAAAGCTGTGGTGGCTTGCCACCTAATTGCATAGCTGGGTAGATATCAATTTTAATACGGCCATTGGATTCAGCTTCTACTTTATCTGCCCAAGGCTGAAGAATATTTGTGTGTGCATTAGACACAGGAGGAAGCATATGGTGAAGCTTGAAGGTGTATTCAGGCTCTGCAGCTATCGCATTGATTGACATTATAGAGCCAGCAATTAACGCTAAGCTTTGTAGTTTGAACTTTTTCATTTTTTATCACCTTTATTTTTTTTATTAAGTGGTTTTTGTTATTAAGTGTTTTTTTGCTATTTCTAATGACATTTCACAACCTTCCATAATCGCTGAATACAATGTCATTTTTGTTTCTTTTCTAGCTTATGCTTAAGAATTATATCCTTTGTGACATAAATTGTTGTGCTTTTCAACAATCATGTTTATAGAATTTTTACTCAAGGTATTCAAAAAAAACATTCTTCTTAAAAAAGCTAAAAAGCGCTCTAGAAAAGAGCGCTTCATGTCGGTAGTTGCTTTTTTATTGCAATAAACCTATCGCTTAAAAGTCATTATATTTTTTGATAAGAGATTTGGTTTTGTCTAAAAGGCGCTGAGCGTCATAGCCATCCTTGTTCATATCTTGAAGCCACTGCTCTGTCACAGGAGCCATAGCCTTTTCCCAGCGTTGGTGTTCAGCCCCTTCGATGTAATCGAAGCTGTTGCCTTGGTCAACTGCGTATTTACGAGCAAAAACTTCATAATTATCAAACAAATCACCAATATGTCCGGCTAACGTAATACCTGAATTGTTATCGATAACCTTCTGTAAATCTGCTGGCATACTGTCATAGAGATCTTTGTTCATAGAGAATATGAAGGTGTTGGCGTATAAGCCAGCCCCTTTAAATTCGGTGTGGTGTTTAACTAGCTCATAAATTTTTGTTGGTAGAACGACTTCGAATGGTAATACAGCGACATCAATTACGCCTTTTGATAGTGCGCTTGGCATTTCAGTCACCGGTAGAAATATTGTGTTTGTACCAATAGTTTTAAATGCATCTGACATGACTTTGTTTGGCGCTCGTACTTTTAGCCCTTCTATATCTTCTAATGTTTTAATGGCTTTGTCTCTAGAATGAAAAGATCCGGGAGCATGAGTATGAGCTGCAATTAAATGCACATCTTTTAGTTCATCTTGCATTTCTGTTTCTGCGTATTCTTGCAATGCCATGCTGGTAGCTTTGGCTGTGCCTGGAATAAATGGCAGTTCAAATGACGTCATTTTAGGAAAACGGCCAGGAGTGTAGCCAGCCACAGTCCAAGAAATATCGACAATGCCTTTTCTCACTTGATCAAACAGTTGTGGCGCTTTACCGCCCAACTGCATTGCAGGATAGACATCTATTTTAATTCGACCATTTGACTCGACTTCTACTTTTTTAGCCCAAGGCTCAAGAAATTGGGTATGAGCCATAGACATCGGCGGAAGGAAGTGATGTAGCTTGAGGCTATACTCTGGCTCCGCAGCTAATGAATTCATAGATATCATTGAGCCAGCCATTAACGCCAAACCTGCTAGTTGGATTTTTTTCATTTTTTCACCTTTGATTTTATTGTTATTTATAGCGCTATTTTCATTCATTCAGTCGTTCAGTGAGCTTTTAGCACAGTCAGCCATAGTCGTTATCTGGCCGCTTTTCTTGTTACCCTCTAAACCATAGTTTGTTTTTCACATAAATTGTTGTTGTTTTCAACATTTGTATTTATTTAATTTTCACCCAAGGTATTCAAAAAAAGTAACACCCAGACAAAATGTTTGTAAAAAAAATAGTTGTGGTGTACAACAGAATTATTCCTGACAAAATAAAGTCGACAAACTAAAGCCCGATTAACCAAATAAATAAAAGAGATGTGAGGGTAAAAATGAGTAAGGTTATTTCCCTAGCGCAAGCCGCTAACTTGATTTCTGATGGTGCCAACGTTGCTTGGTCAACAGTGGGCATGTCTTATTTTGCCGAAGCTGTAGCCAAAGCGGTTGAGCAACGTTTTAAAGAAACAGGCCATCCGCAGCAGTTAACACTTATTCATGACTGCGGTTGTGGTGATGGAAAAGACGCTGGCATGTCGCACATGGCGCATCCAAATCTAGTTAAACGTTTGATCTCTGGTCACACAGGCCAAGCGCCCAAAATGGCGCAGATGATCACGGATAATGCCATTGAAGCTTATTTACTGCCACAAGGTGTATTGACCACCATGTGGCGTCAAATTGCGGGAAATAAACCAGGTGTGATTACTAAAATTGGCATGGGAACCTATGTTGATCCTTTGATTAGCGGCGGTAAAGTTACGTCTTTAACTACAGAAGATCTGGTTAAACGCATTGAAATTGAAGATGAAGAATGGCTGCTTTATAAAAAATTCCCATTAGATGTCGTAGTGATTCGTGCGACTACTGCCGACGAAGACGGAAATTTATCAGTAGAAGAAGAGGCCATGTTGGCGGAAATTTTGCCTATGGCTCAAGCCGCTAAAAACAGTGGCGGTATTGTTATTGCGCAAGTGAAATACATTGCCGAACGCCATTCTATTCATCCAAAAGAAGTTAAAGTTCCTGGTGTGTTGGTGGATTACATCACCGTTGCCCCAGCCGAAGATCACAAACAAACCATCACAACAATCTACAACCCAGGTTTAGCGGGTAATTCCCGAGTGCCGCTAAATGCCTTACCACCAATGCCGTTCAGCGACCGTAAAGTGATTGCCCGTCGTGCTGCAATGGAACTAAAAGCCAACGTTATGGTGAACCTTGGTATTGGTATGCCTGATGGCGTAGCGGCCATCGCTGCGGAAGAAAAAGTCTCTCATTTATTTACCTTAACGACCGAACTTGGTACTTACGGCGGTATTCCTGCATCTGGTGGTGATTTTGGTGCTGCGTGGAACGCAGATGCCATTATTGAACATGAAGCTCAGTTCGATTTTTATGACGGTGGCGGTTTGGATATTGCGTTCTTGGGACTGGCGCAAGCAGATAAAGAAGGCAATTTAAACGTTAGTAAATTTGGTCCAAAAGTAGTCGGGCCGGGTGGTTTTATCAATATTTCTCAGAGCGCTAAAAAAGTCG
Organism: Marinomonas polaris DSM 16579; assembly: GCF_900129155.1. Lineage (GTDB taxonomy): Bacteria > Pseudomonadota > Gammaproteobacteria > Pseudomonadales > Marinomonadaceae > Marinomonas > Marinomonas polaris. The sequence continues at coordinate 132,478 of NZ_FQVF01000003.1, read as the reverse complement.
TGTTCTGCGGCACTTTAGTGAATGGCGCCAAACTAGGCTTTGAAAACGGCAAGATGAAAGTATTAGAAGAAGGCAAGGTGCAGAAATTTGTCGAAGCCGTTGATCACATTACTTTCAGTGGTGCTGTAGCGCGAGAAAACCATAAGCCAGTGGTGTTTGTAACTGAACGCTGCGTGTTAGAGCTGCGCCAAGAAGGCATGGTATTAACCGAAATTGCACCGGGATTAGATTTAGAAAAAGATGTACTAAGTGTGATGGCGTTTTGTCCGATCATAGCTGACGATCTTAAAACCATGCCAGCAGCTATCTTTGCTGAGCAGTGGGGCGGTTTGGGTGACATGATGGCTGCGGCTGGTCAGTAAAAACAACAAGAATAAATAAGCGAGAAAATTTTATGTCGATCAAGAATGTAGAAATCCCTTACGGTGCTTATTGGAGTACTCCGTTTACCAAGTGGCAAGGTTCATTGCAGCATTTGCACTCGATGAAGTTTGCTGCTCATGTGGCAAAAGCCGAATTGGCAAAACGCAATATTGATCCGCTGGTATTTGATTCTGGCGTATTGGGCATGACGATCAACCAATATCAATCTTTTAACGGCGCACCTTGGCCTTTATATGAAATTGGTGCTGTGAATACAGCGGGTCATGCGGTCAATCAGGTATGTGCGACCAGTGCGCGTGGTTTGTTTGCTGCCGCATCAGAGATTGTGTGCGGTATGGCGAATGTCTCATTTTTGATGACAGCAGACCGTTGTTCAAATGGTCCGCATATTTATTACCCGAATGCGAAAGGCCCAGCTGGATCTTCAGAAGATCAAGTGACCTACAACATGATGAACGATTGTATTGGCGGTCATTCGATGATGCAAACTGGTGAAAACGTTGCCAAGCGTTTTGATATCACTCGTGAAGAATTAGACACAGTCACTTATCGTCGTTACGAACAGTACCAAGATGCATTAAAAGATGATCAAGCTTTTCAAAAGCGTTACATGACGCTGCCTTTATCTGTTCCAACGGCTAACTTCAAAAAAGAAGAGACCGTGATCACGGGTGATGAAGGAGTTTTTCCAACCACACTAGAAGGTTTGCAGAAGCTTAAACCGATTCAAGAAGGCGGAGTAATTACGTTCGGTAATCAAACTCATCCTGCTGATGGTAATGCCTCTGCAATTCTTTGCCGATCTGAAGAAGTGACTTCTCTTACTTCTCGTCCTGAAATCAAGATTGAAGTACTAGGTTTTGGTCAAGCACGTGATGATCTTGCTTTCATGCCAGCTGCACCAATAGAAGCTGCGAAACGTGCGCTAGCGGTTGCGGGTATCGATATTAAACAAGTCAAAGCCATCAAAACACACAATCCATTTGCGGTTAACGATGTGGCCTTTGCAAAAGCCATGGGCATTGATGTGATGACAATGAACAACTACGGCTGTTCTTTGATTTGGGGGCATCCTCAAGGACCAACCGGCATGCGCGCCATTATTGAGTTGATTGAAGAGCTGGTTATCAACGGCGGCGGTTATGGTTTGTTCACTGGGTGTGCTGCTGGGGACACTGGAATGGCCGTAGTAATCAAGGTTTCAGATCGCTAATTATAAGATTAAAGGTAATCCAAGATGACTTATCAATTTATTAATTATTCCGTAGAGAATGGCGTGGCGCATTTGCAGCTTAATCGCCCAGAAAAGAAAAATGCCATCAATGACAGCTTATGTCTTGAGATTGAACACGTTTTTTTGAATTTAACCGATGACGTAAATGTCATTGTTTTTTCCGGAAATGGTCCTGAGTTCTGCTCTGGCCTTGATTTGCAAGAGCATAAAGCCCGCGAGCCTTTCGAGGTGGTTAAGCATTCGAATATGTGGCATCGCGTCTTTGGTCATATCCGTGATTCTGGTATTCCTGTTGTGGCAGCGATGCATGGTGCGGTTATTGGTGGTGGTTTGGAGTTGGCTATTTGTGCTCATGTTCGAGTCACCGAAGAAAATACTTTTTACCGTTTACCTGAAGGCAAGCACGGCATTTTTGTCGGTGGTGGTGCTTCTGTAAACGTGGCGAGTGTTATTGGTGCAAGCCGTATGACAGAAATGATGCTAACAGGGCGAGACGTAAGATCTGACGAAGGCTTGCGTATTGGTTTAGCACATTATGTTGTTGGTAATGGTGAAGCGTTGGCGAAGGCGTTTGAGATCGCAGAAGGCATTGGTAAAAACTCTAAATATTCTAACTGGGCAATGACAACAGGGCTTAGCCGTATTAGCAATATGTCTGCGCAAGAAGGTTTGTACACCGAGTCATTGATTTGCGGTATTACGCAAACCAGCGACGAAGTAAAAGCTCGTATTGATGCTTTTTTGAATCGTAAAAAATCCTAGGCGCTTTTTTCTGTAAGAGATTTTTCTTTTGTAAATGATGTTGCTCTAAAAATAACAAAGCAAATTAAAGGTGTATTTTATGCAAATTCAAGGCAAACATTTTGTGGTTACAGGTTCTGCTTCTGGTATTGGTGAAGCGGTTGCGCGTCGTTTACATGGTCTAGGGGCAAAAGTCACTCTAGCGGATGTAAATGAAGAAGGTTTAGCACGTGTGAAAGCCTCTTTAGGTGAACGTGTACAAGGTTGCGTGACAGATATCGTCAGCGAAGAATCGGTACAAAATGCGGTCGATAAAGCCCTAGAAGCGTTTGGTCCTATTAGTGGTTTGGTGAACTGCGCTGGTATTCCAGGCGCAGAACGTATCGTCGGCCGTGAAGGTCCACATCGTTTAGCATCATTTCAGCGTGCGGTATCGGTTAATTTAATTGGTACTTTTAACATGATTCGTTTGGTTGCAGACAAAATGCAGCACAACGAACAAGAAGCCAATTTAGAGCGTGGCGTGATTATTAATACCGCATCTGTAGCGGCATTTGATGGTCAGATTGGTCAAGCAGGCTACGCGGCTTCCAAAGGTGGTGTTTGCGCCATGACGTTACCGATTGCCCGTGAACTAGCGCGCTTCGGTATTCGTGTGATGACTATCGCGCCGGGTCTATTTAAAACACCAATGATGGATGTGCTTCCAGAAGAAGTACAAAAGTCTTTAGGTGAATCTGTACCATTTCCGCCACGTCTTGGTGAACCTGATGAATACGCTTCTTTGGCTCAACATATCATCGAAAACAGCATGTTGAATGGCGAAGTGATTCGTCTTGACGGCGCCATTCGTATGGCCGCGAAGTGATACGGAGCCGATGATGACTTATCAAGCGCCTTATAAAGACATGCAGTTGCTGGTGGCGCAAGCTTATCAGCAACAAGGCTTGGATGCTCTCGAATCATTGGATGGTTTTGATCCAGAGCTTGCCAATGCTGTGATGGAAGAAGCGGCGAAATTTGCTGCTGGAGTGCTTGCACCACTGAACTCAGTTGGTGATATGCAAGGTTGCCGCTTTCAGGACGGCAATGTGATCACACCAGATGGATGGCAAGATGCGTATCAGCAATTTGCTGAATCGGGCTGGATTGGCTTGGCGTTGCCCGAGGAGTTTGGTGGTCAAGGTCTGCCAAAGTACATAGCTCAACCTGTGAACGAAATGTGGTTGTCGGCGAATTTGGCCTTTGTGATGTTTCATGCCTTGGCACAAGGTGGTTCTGAAATTTTATTGGCCTTTGCCAACGAATCTATTCAAAAGCGCTATTTGCCAAAGATTGTTAGCGGTGAATGGACCGTCGCCATGGCGTTGACAGAACCCAATGCTGGCTCTGATTTAGGCGCATTGAATACCAAGGCTATTCCACAACAAGATGGCACTTATAAAATCAAAGGCCAGAAGATTTACATTACCTATGGTGATCATGATCTTACCGATAATATTGCCCATTTGGTGCTCGCGAGAACGCCTGATGCGCCAACGGGTAGCCGTGGTATTTCGCTTTTTATCGTACCTAAATATCGTGTTTCTGAAGATGGCTCTTTGGGTGAGTTTAACGATGTTCACTGTACTGGCATTGAGCACAAAATGGGACTTCATGGCAGCCCAACTTGCTCCATTAGTTATGGCGATCAAGACGACTGTGTCGGTGAATTGGTTGGCGAATTGAATCAAGGCTTAATGGCTATGTTCGTACTGATGAACGAAGCTCGTTTAAGTTGTGGTTTGCAAGGTGTAGCGTTAGGTGAGTTAGGGTATCAACGGGCATTGGAATATGCCAAAGAAAGAACTCAGGGTACAAATAGCCAAGGCGAAAAAGTGGCCATTGTTGAACATGCTGATGTGAAACGTATGTTGTTAGAAATGCGTTCAGAAACTTTTGCATTACGCGCATTGGGTTATCAGATTGCAGCACAAATTGATGCAACTGAATCAGCTGTTGATAAAACGGAAAGCAATCAAATCAAAAAAGACAGAGTCGCTTTACTTACTCCGATTTTTAAAGCCTTTGCGACAGAGCGTGTCAATGTCATGGCGGGACAGGTGATTCAAGTTTTTGGCGGTATGGGCTTTGTTGAGGAAACTGGTGTTGCGCAAATCATGCGGGATGCTCGAATCACGACGATATATGAGGGCACAACCGGCATTCAAGCCCGTGACTTGATGTTTAGAAAAGTCCGTGGTGATCAGGGCAAAGCCTTGACTGAGTTACTTGCAGATATTACTCAGTTGGCGAGCTCATTTGAATCTGACCAAGTGTTCGCTGCCATGGCAAAAGAAACCCAGCAAGTGGTTACTAAAGTGACGTCTTTGTTGGATTCTCACTTGCTTAACTCTCAGGGGAATACCAGTAGCAGCGATGCAACGTCTTTACATGCTGTGTCGGTGCCTTTTTTAGAAGCGATGGGCATCTTATGTTGCACTTGGCAGTTATTAAATGTGTTGGCTTATCAGCAAGTACAAGAGAACACTGACGAGTCCTATATGCAGAATCTTAGAGCATTGGCAGCATTCTATGGTGCTTATCGTTTGCCTTCTGCGATGGCTGCTTTGAAGGTCGTTGAAAACGCTGGTGCGGGTGTCAGCGAGTACGAATTTTAAACAGACTGTTTAGGTCTGAAGTCGAGAAAACAATAACAATTCGGCAGTGGTTTATAAACCACTCCCTAAAACTCTAGCCATAAAAATAATCAAAGTGCCTTTTAAGGGCAAAAGATGAGAGTGGGAGCAAAAAATGAACGGTGAATTTCATCCAATTAAGGTCGTAGCGCATCCTATCCACATTGAAAATCGCGAAGGCGGAGTGCAAATCATCAATAGCCAAAAAGCGCTGGATGAGTATGCACGTTGTTGGACAGATCAGCTTGAATATTGGGCGGCAAAAACACCTGATCAAATGTTTGTTGCAGAACGTGATGATCAAGGTGAATGGCAAAAAGTGACCTACGCACAAGCAGTAACCCGAGTGCGTAAAATTGCATCTTGGTTAATTACTCAGCCAGTTTCTGTTGAGCGTCCTATCGTTTTTCTATGTGGCAACAGTCTAGAACATTTGATGTTGGCGCTGGCTGGTATGTATGTGGGAATTGCCCATGCCCCTGTGTCTCCAGCGTACTCTTTGGTTGCTACAGACTATAGCAAGTTACAGCATATCTTCGATATATTGACGCCTGGTTTAATTGTGGTGGATGAACTTGCACCTTATGAAAATGCTATTCAAGCGGTTTGCAAAGATCTGGACACGCCAGTTGCTGTTATTAAAGGCGACATTACTCCGCAGAAAATTAAAAATCCAACGCTCTCATTTCAGTCATTTTGGGATTTTCCTGAATCTGACTCGATAAATGAAAAGAACGCTCAAGTGAATGGCGATACCATTGCTAAAGTGCTTTTCACTTCTGGCACAACGGGTATGCCAAAAGGCGTTATCAATACTCAGCGAATGATTTGCGCCAACCAAGTGATGATTCATCAGGTTATGCAGTTCTTTAAAGATCAGCCGCCTATTATGGTGGATTGGCTTCCTTGGAATCATACCTTTGGCGGCAATCATAATATCGGTATTGCTTTGTACAATGGCGGTAGTTTGTATCTTGATGATGGCAAACCAACCGAAAAATTGTTTGCTAAGACCTTAAAGAACTTGGCTGAGGTTTCTCCAACTGTTTATTTCAATGTGCCAAAGGGCTTTGAGTTATTAGTGAAAAATTTAAAAGCCGATAATGATTTGGCTGAGAAGTTTTTTTCACGCTTGCAGTTTACATTTTTTGCCGCAGCAGGCTTGGCTCAGCATATTTGGGACGATTTGGATGCCTTGGCGATTAAGTATACTGGCAAGAAAATCCCCATGGTAACTGGTTTAGGATGTACCGAAACGGCACCGTCAGCGACATTTGCTTCGGTTGAGGAATCCGCTTCAGGCGTTATCGGTGTACCAGCACCGGGTGTGTCTATCAAGCTTGTTCCAAACGAGGGCAAATTAGAAGCACGTGTCAAAGCGGAAACCGTGATGCCAGGTTATTGGCGTCAACCTGAGTTGACCGCAAAGGCGTTTGATGAAGATGGTTATTACTGTCTAGGCGATGCTTTCGCTTATCTTGATGAAAACGAACCACAGCGCGGCTTCCGTTTTGATGGCCGGGTGTCGGAAGATTTTAAACTAGATAGCGGTACTTGGGTAAGTGCTGGGACATTGCGTGCCAAGTTCATCAGCGCGTTTGCGCCATTTGTACAGGATGTTGTCTTATGTGGCACAAACCGTGGTTATATCAGTGCGTTGATTTTCCCCGATTGGGCTCATTGTCAGGCGATTCTTCCTCATGATTTGATGGAGACAAATGAAGAAATCATTGCACATTTTGCAGTTCGTGAAGCTTTCAAACAAAAGTTGGTTGAGTTTTCGAATAACAGTACGGGCAGTTCAACAGTCGTACAACGCATCCTGTTGCAGGCGATTCCACCCAGTATTGATGCCCATGAAGTTACTGATAAAGGTTCGTTGAATCAGCGTGCGGTACAAGCTCATCGAGAAGATCAAATTGAGCTTTTGTACCAAGAACCCTTATCGGACTTAGTTATCAGTCTTTAAGAAGAACCATAATTTTAAAGAGGCAGCATCATGTTTAAAAATGAGCGTCAATTACAAATCGAGTGGGGCGACTGTGACCCTGCCGATATTGTTTTTTATCCGCGTTATTTTGCATTCTTTGATGCATCAACTGGCGCCTTGTTTGAAGCGATGGGTTATACGCTTCGACATATTCGAGACGAGTTAAAGGATGTTGGCTTTCCAATGGTCGATACTCGCTCGCAGTTTTTTAAGCCTTCTAAGTTCGGTGATAAGGTGGTTATCAAAAGCGAAATTACTGAAGTCGGTCGTGCTAGCTTTGGGATTCGTCATCAGCTTTTTAATGATGGTAACTTAGCGGTCGAATGCACGGAAAAACGTGTCTGGGCTTGTCATAATGCAGAAGGTGTTCTTAAAGCCAAACCAATCCCAGATGACATCAGAGCCAAAATGTTGAGTCATGGTTAAACAGAAAGGTCAGTGAAAGAATGAAAATTTTAGTGGGTGTTAAACGAGTCATTGATTACAACGTCAAGGTTCGTGTTAAAGCAGATCAAAGCAATGTGGATTTAACCAATGTCAAAATGGCGATGAACCCATTTTGTGAAATCGCTGTTGAAGAAGCGGTTCGCCTTAAAGAAGCAGGTGTTGCGTCAGAAGTCATCGTGATGAGTGTTGGAACAACACAAAGCCAAGAGCAACTTCGCAACGCCATGGCGTTAGGTGCCGATCGTGCCATCTTGGTTGAAGCTGAAAGCGACGTTGAGCCTTTAAATGTCGCCAAAGCCTTTGCTGCCGTGGTTGAAAAAGAGCAACCTGGATTAGTTATTCTTGGCAAGCAATCGATTGATTCAGACAATAATCAAATGGGACAAATGTTGGCGGCTTTGACAAAACGTCCACAGGGAACCTTTGCTTCTAAGCTGGTTATTGACGGTGATAAAGCACTCGTTACTCGTGAAATTGATGGCGGCTTACGTACTATTGCACTGACACTGCCTGCGATAGTTACGACAGATTTACGCCTTAATGAACCGCGTTACGCTAAATTGCCTGATATTATGAAAGCCAAGCGTAAACCACTAGAGACTCTATCTTTGGCAGATTTAGGTGTGACATCAAAGGCGCATTGCCGAATAGATAAGGTTGAAGCGCCTGCAACTCGTAGTGCCGGTATTAAAGTGGCGTCGGTGGATGAATTGATCAGTAAATTAAAAGACGAAGCGAAGGTGATCTAATGACGACTTTATTAATTGCAGAACATAATTCAAGCGTACTTTCGTCTTCTACTTTATCTGCGTTGACGGCAGCTCAAGTCATTGGTAATGAGATTCATGTGCTGGTGGCAGGTAAAAACATTGAATCGGTCGCGGATGCAGCAGCTCGTTTGTCTGGCGTCACTAAGGTCCTTTGCGCAAATGCTGATACCTATGAATACGCATTGGCTGAGCCAATGGGCGATTTAGTCGTGCATTTATCTGCGAGTTATTCGCATATTGTCGCGCCGTCTAATTCTGAATCGAAAGACTTTATGCCAAGAGTGGCCGCTTTATTAGATGTTGGTCAAGTGTCTGATATTTCCGCTGTATTGAGCGCAGATCAGTTTAAACGTCCAATTTATGCCGGTAATGCCATTGCGACGGTAACCCTGTTAGACGACAAAAAAGTCATTACAGTGCGAGCATCTTCATTTGATAAAAGTACTCAACAGAATGATCAAGCCTGTGTTGTTGAAGTGGTAGATTTTATTGCTGATAGTAATTTGTCTAGTTGGCAATCAGATGACATTACCGAGTCGGCGCGACCTGATCTTGCTAGTGCTAGCCGTATTGTATCTGGTGGTCGTGGTGTTGGTAGTGGCGATAACTTTGCGCTGGTTGAAGCCTTAGCTGATAAACTAGGCGCAGCGGTTGGTGCTTCTCGTGCAGCAGTTGATGCGGGTTTTGTATCGAATGATCTTCAGGTCGGGCAGACGGGTAAAATTGTTGCGCCAGATTTGTATATGGCGTTTGGTATTTCTGGCGCCATTCAGCATTTGGCTGGCATGAAGGATTCAAAAGTGATTGTGGCGGTAAACAAAGACGAAGACGCGCCTATTTTCCAAGTTGCAGATTATGGTTTGGTCGGCGACCTTTTTGATGTGCTTCCTGAAATGACAAGCAAACTTTAGAATTGTATTAGAGTATAGATAATATGACCGCCTAGCATTAAGTTAGGCAGTCTGTTGTGAATTTGGTGACTTTAACCGAGCTTAGGCTCGGTTTTTTTATTTGCTTGAATTGGTTTGCGAGCAAAGTTCAATGACGCGTTTGCCGCTGATAACTAAAAAACAGCAAACTGTGGTGGCAAGAGCTGAAAGGTGAAAAAAATCAACGAGTAGCATGTTTTCCATAGATCGTTCCTTTTGTTGGCGCTTTTATTCATTGTTATTTTATTTAATAAAAGCACAGGTTTCATAATTCGTCCATACTATTTGCGAAATAGGCTTTCTTAAAATGTTTGTTTGCGGTAATGAAAAGTTTTGAATTTAGCTTTATTGACTTATAGTGTGCATCAGGATCAATAGCGTGCCTCGGTCCTATAGCTCTGTTGAAATATTCCCTCTATAAAAGATGTTTTTATACCGTGCAGATTGTTTATAGGAGTCGTGACGACTCATGATTCGCCCATTGTTGATTATGCGTTTGCTGACTATGCCGTGTTTATGGATGAGTGTGGTGCAGTTTGTATTCGGTGAATTGTCCTTTATGTTATTTAAAGATGATGTTGGGCGTGCTTTTGCGACGCCAGCCTTGATTACGTTTACCATATCTTTGGTTCTTTTATTGGGCTTTAAAAAATACCCTTTACCCTCCGTAAATACTCGTGAAGCCATGCTGTTTGCCACGTTAACTTGGTTAGCTGTTGGTGTATTGGGTGCGATCCCTATCATATCGGTTACGCATATTTCCTTTACCGATGGCGTGTTTGAATCCATTAGTGCTTTGACGACTACGGGCGCTACTGTGTTGTCTGGTTTGGATGATATGCCGCCGACCTTTTTGATGTATCGCCAGTTTTTGCAATGGATGGGCGGTCTTGGTGTGGTGATCTTTGTGGTGGCGATTCTTCCTATGTTAAACATCGGTGGCATGCGTTTGTTAAAAGCGGAAACGCCGGGGCCGATTAAAGACGATAAGCTTTCTCCTCGTGTATCTAGTACAACCCATTATTTATGGATGGTGTATTTGGCTATTACCGGCTTGTGTGCACTGAGTTACTACTTTGCTGGTATGTCGGCGTTTGATGCCATTGGCCACAGTTTTACCACGGTATCCACTGGCGGTTTTTCAACTCATGATGCCAGCATGGGCTATTTTAAAAGCCCGTTAATCTTGTGGATTTGTAATCTTTTCATGGTGCTAGGCGCGGTCAACTTTGCTTTGCATTATCGTATTTATATTGCCCGTAGCATTAGACTGTATTGGAAAGACGAAGAGACGCGTGGCTTTCTTAAAATCATTACTTTTGTGGCGTTATTATTGGCTTTGTTTCTTTTCCAGACAGGTTCAGAAGACGGGCTTTGGGTATCTATTACGCAGTCGTTCTTTCATGTTATTTCGTTTATTACCAGCACCGGATTTGCCGCAACCGACTTTGGTGCTTGGCCTGCAGTGACCTCAATAGTATTGATTTTTGTTGGTTATATTGGCGGCTGTGCAGGATCTACAGCGGGCGGTAATAAAGTGATTCGGAATATTATTTCTTTGAAATCTATTTCTTTGGAATTAAAGCGTTTGGTGCATCCAAATGGTGTCTTTGCAATGAAGTTTCAGGGGCGAACGATCAGTGCAGATGTTCGTCATTCTGTGATGGGCTTTATGTGTCTTGCCGCTATGGTTACCGTGTTCTTTACGATTTTACTGATGATGACAGGCATGAGCTTTATGGCATCCTTGAGCGCCACGGCTGCTTGTTTGAACGTGCTGGGACCGGGCTTTGCTGAGCTGGGTAGTAACTTTTCACCACTAAGCGACACGGGTACTTGGTTGATGAGTTTTGCGATGATCTTGGGGCGTTTGGAATACTTTACTGTGCTGGTGCTTTTCTTCCCCGTAATGTGGCGTCATTAATAAGTATTTGATCGTTTTGATAAATAGTAAGAGCAAAAAAAAGGGCGGATATCTCATCGATATCTGCACCTTTTTAATTACCACATTAAAGAGCGTATTATTTAAAGAGAAGGTTAAACGGCGGCAACCGCGATGCCATTGTTTTCTTCTTCGTATTCTTCTAGTTCTATCGCGATACTTTTTGAAGTTGGTGTATTGCTGAATTCACCATGGCTGTCTAGCGGTACTAATGGGTTAGTCTCTGGGTAGTAAGCTGCAATATTGCCCGCTGGAATACTATAAGGCACCAGCTTAAAACCACTAACTTTTCGTTCTACACCATCATCCCATATTGAGCGTAATGTGACGCTTTGGCCTTCTTTAAAGCCGAGACGTTGTATATCAGCAGGGTTGATAAACACTACTTTACGTTCACCTTTAATGCCACGGTATCGGTCATTCATGCCATAAATTGTTGTGTTGTATTGGTCGTGAGAACGCAGAGTTTGCATTATAAGGGTTTTGTCTGAGAGCAAATCCTTTGCTCTTTTTGGCAGAATAGATTCAGGTAACACGTGGGTGTGGCAAATGGCTTTTCCTGCAGGTGTTTTCCAGTTTCTTTCTCGTGCGCTATTACCTAGGTAGAACCCACCATCTTGTAAAATGCGCTGGTTGAAGTCATTGAAGCCTGGTACGACAGCTGCAATGTGCTCACGAATTAAATCGTAGTCACTGACCACTTCGTTCCAATCAATTGGAAAGTTGCCTAGAGTCGCGGCAGCGATTCCTGCCACTATGGCTGGTTCAGATTTTTGCTCTTTGCTTAATGGTTCTAATACGCCACCAGAAGCATGAATCATGCTGAAAGAATCTTCTACCGTGACTTTTTGCTGGCCTTTCGCTTGACGGTCTATGTCGGTACGACCAAGGCAAGGCAATATAATCGCTTCAGTGCCTGTAATAAGGTGAGAGCGGTTTAGTTTGGTGCTGATTTGCACTGTGAGCTGACATTGCTTTAGAGCGTGCTTGGTTGCTTCTGTATCTGGTGTCGATGCAGCGAAGTTACCACCCAGAGCGATAAAGACACCAACTTTGCCATCACGCATGGCTCGAATTGTATCCACAACGGCTAGACCGTGTTCTTGTGGCGGAGTGAAGTTGAAGTGTTTTTCCAAAGCATCAAGGAAAGCCTGAGAAGGGCGCTCATTAATGCCCATGGTTCTGTCGCCTTGTACATTACTGTGACCGCGAACAGGACAAGCGCCAGCGCCGGGTCTGCCAATATTGCCTTTCAATGCGAGTAGATTGACCATTTCGTGGATCATGGCCACCGAATGATGGTGCTGAGTAATGCCCATTGCCCATGTGAGAATAGTACTATTTGCTTCGGCATAGACGTTGGCAGCGTGAGTGATTTCTTCTTTTGTTAGACCTGATTGATCAATAATGTCTTGCCAAGGCGTTTGCTTAACTTGCTCAAGGTAGGTATCTAAGCCTTGAGTATGTTGGTTAATAAAATCGTGATCAAAAACGGCTTTGCCTTGTTGTTGAGCAGCTTCTTCTAGGTCGATAAGCACTTTGACCATGCCGCGCACCACAGCCATATCTCCGCCGATTTTAGGGCAAAAGTAGCCGGTATTGGTTGGTTTAGAACCGTTGGTGAGCATTTCCACTGGACTTTGAGGGTTTTGGAAACGTTCTAAACCCCGTTCGCGTAGTGTATTGAAGATGAGTAGTTGGGCGCCACGTTGCACTACTTCTTTTAAGGTTTCTAGCATACGAGGATGGTTTGTCCCCGGATTTTGGCCAAAAACTAAAACGGCATCTGCGCGTTCAAAATCGTCAATTTCAACCGTGCCTTTGCCGATACCAATGCTGCTGGTCAGTGCATAACCGCTGGCTTCATGACACATGTTTGAGCAGTCTGGGAAGTTATTTGTGCCATAAGCACGAGCAAGAAGTTGGTATAGGAAAGCCGCTTCGTTGCTTGCTCGCCCAGAGGTATAAAAGGCCACATTATCTGGATTGGTTTGTTCTTTTAGTGTGTTAGCGATTTGTTTATAAGCTTGTTCCCAAGAAATCGCTTCGTAGTGATCTGTTTCGCGGTTGTAACGCATTGGCTCTGTGAGTCGACCTTGGTATTCAAGGAAGTAGTCACTTTGTGTGTTTAGCCAAGTCACACTGTGTTCCGCCATGAAAGCGGCATCTACTTTTCGAGACGTCGCTTCCCAGTTCACCGCTTTAGCGCCATTTTCACAGAAACGAATCTTGGCTGGATCGTGTTTTTCACCCCAAGCGCAGCCCGGGCAGTCAAAACCATGAGGCTGGTTAGTTTTTAATAAGGTGTTAATGTTACGGACAGCATTTTCACTTTTTAGCCAATGTTTTGTGGTGCTTTGTAGTGCTCCCCAGCCGCCAGCCGGTCCCTTGTATGGCGTGTAAAAATCAGTTTTTTTACTCATCGTCTGTTCCTTCTGGCTTGGCTGAAGATGCGAACAGTCGTGGCGCATCTTGCTTGGGTAAATGAATTAATGTTAATCCGTAATGTTGAGCTAATTTGACTGCGAGTGTACTTGGCGACGCTAGGTGTATTAGTCTAGAAAGTCCGACTCGTACGGCTTTCTGAATCAATTCAGTGCTGCAACGACTCGACATTAAAACACTGTAATTATGCAAGTTTATATTCTGTTGGAGCGCATAGCCAATCACCTTATCGAGGGCGTTATGTCTGCCTATGTCTTCCATACATAAAATGGGTTCGCCTTCGGGGGATATTAGCAAGGCCGCATGAACTGCCCCCGTTTTGTTACCCAAGATTTGGTATTCGCCTAAGCGTGGCCTTAATGCGATTAAATTGGCTTCTTTTATCGCTTGGCTAGGCTGTAGTTTTGGCAGTATTGGAATGGCTTGAGTTAAAGATTCTATTCCGCATAAACCACAACCGGTCGCGCCAAGATGTGTTTGTCTTCTTTTTTTGAATTGAGCAAATCGGCGTGGGCTAAGCTCTAAATTGATCGTAATGCAGTCGATGTCTGGTGGAGTCTGCGTGAGTTGGACTGCAATGTCTCGGATGTCGTTAATATGTTCAATAATGCCTTCACTGCGAGCAAAACCGATAACAAAGGCTTCTAAGTTAACTGGTGTGACCATCATAACGGCATAAGAAATATCGTTGATACTGATGGCTAATGGCATTTCTTCAACGAGCTCTGTCGCTTCTAATTGTTCTTGTTCTAGCTGAATGCCTTGCTGCGCAGTCTTGTCCTGTAAAGCGTCGCAGCGGCCAAATTTTTGGCACCTGTGGCTGATAAAAGAAATAGGCGAATGTTGCATGATATTGAAATCAGTTAATTAAGAAGATGTACTTATAGTACGGAGAGAGAACAGGAGCGTCCAATGCTTTTGCGCTAAGAAAGAGCATGAAAACGACATGAATTTTGAATAGATATTGTTTGTTTAAAAAAGAGGCGATATGCGACCGTGTTTCAAAGGCCTAAGTATTTCTTTAGATCCTAAAATGCCGTATCCTACCCCGAAAAATTAAGCTTCAAAAACCCTCATCCGTATTGGTTTTGTAAAACTATAGGTTAAAAGGGTATGGACTGTGATTATTTGCACTCCAACAGTGGCAAGGAAAAAGCACATGCTACAAAGTGTGGTTCTGTTTTTGTCATATATCGAGAACGTGTGTGACCTAGGTGTTAGCACATAGCCAGGTTCTCCGTGAGCCACTTTTTGTTTAATGAGTTTTTTATTTATGCAGTTTATTAATCGCCTCTCGCGTTGGGCTTTATCTGGCCCGCGAGCTTGGTTATCTATCATTTTTGTTGCTTTTATCGCTTTGTTGTTTGTATATAAGTCTCTTGTATCACCAACAAATAATCCTAAAGACTACACGTTACCTAGTACCACTAAGAGTGATACTGCTAAGAGTGATACTGCTAAGAGCAGTGACAATAAAAGCATAGCGCCTCCACAAGCCAGTTCGAATACTGATGAAGATAATAATTACGATTCGCTGGTTACGACCGACCCTCTGCAAAATGTAGAGAAGGTTACAGCCTCTATTCCTTCAATAGAATACGTCATCAAGCCTGGTGATACCTTGGCTCGCATATTTGCGCGCTTGGGGTTATCTCGAGAATCCTTGTATTCTGTATTGGAAGCGGACCAGGAATTTTTAGTTCTTGAGCCTTTGATGCCGGATGATAAATTCACGTTTAAGTTGGATGAAAACGGTGACCTACTTAGGATGACTCGCCGTATAGATATTAGTAAAAGTGTATCCTATGTGCAGCATGATGGTGGTGGTTTTAGCTACGAAGAAAAGGTTAATCCCATCACTTACACGCAAGAAGCTATGCACAGTAAAATAAGCGGAAATTTTTATCTATCAGCTAAAAAAGTAGGTTTGTCGGATACGAACATTTTAATTATTAACGATTTACTGAAAGGTCGAGTGAATTTCCGCAAAGATCTTAGAGCAGGCGATGACTTTAATGTCATTGTCAAAAAAGGCAATATTGGTGGTGTGAAGGTAGGGGAAAATCAACTAGAAGCCCTGGAAATAACGGTAAGAGGTCAGAAATACAGTGCTTTCTTACATTCAGATGGACGTTTTTATGATCTCGATGGCAACAGCTTAACACCTGCCTTATTACGTTGGCCAACACGTAAGCAGTATCGAATTAGTTCACCTTTTAATGCCAATCGATTACATCCTATTACGGGTCGCCCAGCACCACACAATGGTGTTGATTTAGCAACTCCTTCAGGGACAGAAGTTCTTGCTACAGGTGATGGTGTTGTTACTCGAATCGCAACGCATAAGTATGCAGGTAAGTATGTTGTGGTTGATTATACGGGTCCTTACAGCTCGCGTTTTCTACACTTAAGTAAAATATTAGTGAAACAAGGCCAGAAGGTTAAACGTGGTCAAGTAATTGCTTTGTCTGGTAATACGGGCCGAACAACTGGCGCTCATTTACATTATGAATTGCATATAAGAGGCCGCCCAGTTAATCCAATGACGACGGATATTCCGACCACCCAATCCATACCTAAAGGTGATAAAAAAGAATATGCCAGTAATGTTAAGCGCTGGGTAGCCATGATGGCGAGTGCTCAGGCAGCAGATTCAGCTAAGAATACAGACGTTGAATCAGAGTCTGAACCAGCGTCCGAATTGGATGCCGCGGCAAATTAAATATCGATTTTAAAAAGACTGATGAAACATAAAAAAGGCGTCTCTTCTTATGAAGAGACGCCTTTTTCGTTTAGTTATTATTGCAGTTAGAGATTAACTATTATTTCAATATTGTGATGTATTATCACTCACATACTTTTCTTATAAGACTTGTTGCCTATGACGAAAAGTACCAAGAAAATCACGAGGCCAATACAATTAATCCAAAGCGCTAGATGTGGCCACAGCATCATCAAAGAAGCGACTAAAGCAATGAATCGTGAAAAGATCGACAGCTTATCTTCTAAGTAACCTTCCATAGCTCCAACTAAGGCATACATGCCAAAGATGGCAAAGAAAGACAGACGCAATAGTGTTTCGGTATCACCGCCAATTAATGGAGTATAAGCCATTAATAGCGGGACAATGTATAAGCCTTTTGCTAGTTTCCATGCAGTCAGACCCGTTAGCATCGGCGGCGTTTTAGCAATAGCAGCTGCAGCGAAAGCGGTTAAACATACCGGTGGTGTTACGTTACTGTCTTGTGAAAGCCAAAAGATAATCATGTGTGCTGTTACCAAAATCATCGCGACACTCTGAGCACCTAGGGCTTGATCCATCAACATGCTTTTGAAATCGTTAGGCACTTGAGCCAACAATGCTTGTGCTTGCTCCATCGGCATGCCTTGCGCTAAAGAAGCAATAGCTGAAGGGTCTACCAGCATGAAAACAGCACTGGCGGCTTCAGGTAAACTACCAGAAGACATCATATCCAATAGCTGGCTTTCTGCGATGAGATTAAATAGAGCTGGAGCCGATAGCGTTCCTAACACGATGTAAGACGCCGTTACTGGCAAGCCCATACCTAAAATCAAAGACGCAATTGCAACTAAAATAATGGTAAAGAACAGACTACCACCAGCCCAATTGGTTATTAACAAAGAGAAAGTATTACCAACGCCAGTGGTGCTAATTACGTTAACCACTAAGCCAATACCTACCAGTAAAACTGCAGTGGTAGACATGTTCTTCGCGCCTTGAGCCATCGCATCGATAACCGCAGCCGGCCCCATTCTATGCTTGCTGGAAAGGAAGGATGCGGCAATAACTGCCAAAATACTGATCCCCGCAGCGTACGTTGGTGTAAAGCCTTGTACCAACAAGGTGACTAAAACGCCAAGTGGTACAATATGATGCCAGCCGTCTTTGAGGACTTGTGAAATATCGACCGCATCATCGCTTTCTGTTGCAATTACTTTACTGCGTTTTGCTTCGACACGAACAAAGAAACCAACAGAAAGGAAATACAATAACGCCGGAATGGCTGCCACGCTGATGATGGTGACATAAGACACTTGTGTATAAGAAGCCATAATAAAAGCTCCAGCACCCATAACTGGCGGCATCAATTGTCCACCGGTAGACGCTGCAGCTTCGACGCCAGCAGCAAAACGTGCTGGAAAGCCAGCTCTGCGCATTAGTGGAATGGTGATGACGCCAGTCGATACTGTGTTGGCCACAGAAGAGCCAGAAACAGAACCCATCAAACCAGAACCTAATACCGCCACAAAACCGGGGCCACCTATCATTTTGCTAGCAAGCGAGCGTGATAGATCAATAATAAAATCACCTGCACCGGATTTTACTAAAAAGGCGCCGAATAAAATAAACATGAAGACAAAGCTCCATGAGATTCGTGAGATAGAACCAAACATGCCATCGGTACTAAAAAAGCTGCGATACAAAAGGGTTTCAAGGCTAAGTCCGGGGAAGTTAAACATGCCACCAAGCCAGCTTCCCCAAAGTACAACGTAGGTTAGAGCGACGATAATTAGAAATGGAATGAACCAGCCACTGGTGCGACGAATCAGTTCAAGAGATAGTAAAACAGCAACGCTGGATACTATCCAGTCTGAGGTGTTGAAGGTTACGCCTCTAGCATAGAGTGCGTCTTCAAAGAAAATGATGTAAAGCACCATACCTATAAGGGCGAGCACAATAGCACCATCAAAAAATAGAGCGACTTTGCTGTCTTGCCATTTAGGGTTTGCTGGTATCAGTAAGGCACACAAAATACCGAAGCCTGCAAAATGAAAAGCAGATACCCAAAGTTCTGGAAGTGTTGCTATTGTGTTGATGTAAATGTGTGCAACTGCCAAGAAAACCGAAAGGGCAAATACAAAACGGTTTAGCCAAGGGCCAGAGCGATGTTTGGTTTCAAAATCTTCAAGATTGATGTCTTGAGGTGCGGTTGGTTGCGATGAAGCAGTCATAGACAAGCTACCTTTATGTGTGCAAAAAACGGATTGAGCAAAGACGTAAAAGGTGCGCCGCACTAGTGTACGGCGCTAGAACAATAGTGAATGATGTTATTTTGCGATCAGGCGAGCTGGGATATTAATACCGCGTTCACGGTAGTAACGAGCGGCACCTGGATGTAGCGGAACAGGAAGACCTGCAATGGCTTTCTCAAGAGACATCACTGATGTCGCTTTATGAATGGCACTTAAATACGCTAAGTTTTCATAAAGTGATTTGGTTAGCTCATAGACATCGTCTTCTGATAAGTCAGCGCGTGTTGCAAGGAAGTTAGGCTGAGCAACTGTGTTTATGTCTTTTGTTTGGCCTGGGTAAGTGTTAGCTGGAATGACGTAGCGGGTCCACAACTCGTAGTTACCGTTTGCTTCTTTAATTTGCTCGTCAGTAAAGTCTAATACTTTGACCTTGTCGCCCATTGAAGCATAAAGTCTAGTTACCGCACTGACAGGAACGCCTGCAGGAGTGTTCATGCCATCGATATTGCCATTTTGCATTGCGTCGGCACTTGCACCGTAGCCCATATAAGCAAGGGCAAATTTGTCTGGGTCAATATTTAGACCTTTTAGTTGCTGACGGCCAGAACCTTCGGTTCCAGAGTTTTTAGTGCCGATGGAAAATTTATTATTTGTTCCTTCAAGAGCTTTTAGATCCGACATAGTGCCGGTTTTAGTTAGGTCTGTTTTTAGTACAAAATGCTCTACGTTTTGCCAAAGCATAGAAACAGAGCGTAACTCGGTTTGTTTGCCTGAGCTTGCAAATGGGCCTTCACCGTCCCAAGCCCATGCACCGTAAAGACCTTGTAGAATGGCGAATTGCGCTTGGTTTTCACGTAGAAGTTTGATGTTTTCACCTGAGCCAGCTGAGCTGATAGCAGAAACTGATAGGCCAAACTTAGGTTCTAGTTTTACTTTGCTCAAAGTGGCAATAGCTACACCAACTGGGTAATAAGTTCCCCCTGTCGATGCGGTAGCTAAAATGTAATTGCGGTTATCTGCAGCAGATACACCGGATGCTGATAAAGCAATCGCAGCAGCGGTTGCACTAGTAAGAATAGTTTTAGTAACAAAGCCCAATTTCATATTATTTTTCTCCTATTGATGGGATGGTTACGTAATCTATAGCGATTATCATGCCAAATATATATCTTATTGATATATATGGATTTTATTTTATCCTTGGTATTTCCTTTCTTTTTTTATACACATATGGGCTATTTATTGCTTATCGTTGACGTTTCAGTATCGGCAATAAATTGCTTACGATGTAAGTGAGTAAAAATCGCTGTTAACATGCTATTTTATGTCATAGAGGGATATGTGATGAGCAAAATTTTGCCGATGAGTCTAAAGCGAGAAAATAATGAAACAAGATCATAATATTCGTGTTGTATTGTTTGATTTGGGAAATGTCTTAGTCGACTTAGGCGATATTTCTGAAATGCATGCTATGTTGAATACGCAAGGTGAGGAGTCTGCAGTCTGGTTGAAGTGGCTAAGATCACCGACAGTGGCTGCATTTGACTCTGGGAAAATTACTTTTGATCAATTTGCTGATAGATTACTAAAAGAAGTTGGCAGTAATATAGATAAAGAAATATTCAAGGCGTCTTTTAAAGCATGGCCAAGAGGCTTATTTGCGGGGGCACTTGAGTTGGTTGAAGCGGTGAAGCCTGAATATCATCGTGCTATTTTATCCAATACTAATGCCGCTCATTGGCCGCGACTAATGGATGAAATGGCGCTGGCAGGTAAATTTCACAGTTATTATGCTTCTCATATGGTAGGTTTCGTAAAACCGGATGAAGCGATTTACCAGCATGTTATTCGCAATTTACAGGTTGCTCCCGAGCAGATTCTTTTTATTGATGATAATCAGGTCAATATTGATACTGCCAATGCTCTAGGGATGAAAGCGTTTCGAGTCAAAGGGGTTGATGAAGCACGTGTCGTGCTTCATCAACATGGGGTGTTGTCTAGCTAAATTATAGGCTGAGACAACAGTACTAGAATTGCTTGAAGCCTTAAATTAAGCAGTTGAGGTTAAACACCATTAGGTTTAGAGGTTTCTATGCGTACGTTTGATGGACAATCTTCTACTAGCTATTCACGTACTCGGCCTATGTATCCGGCTGAGCTTTATTATTGGCTATCCCAACAAGTACCTGCATCAAGTGTTGTATGGGATTGTGCGTGCGGTACTGGCCAAGCTTCGGTTGATCTTGCTGCGTACTTTGATCGCGTAGAAGCGTCTGATATTAGTGAATCTCAAGTAACTGCTGCGACACCTCACCGGAAGGTGAATTATCAGGTTTTTCCTGCTGAAAAGACGCTCTATCCTGACCATTATTTTGATGTTGTATGTGTTGCTCATGCACTGCATTGGTTTAATTTAGACGCGTTTTGGAAAGAATTAAAGCGAGTATTAAAACCTGGTGGCATGTTTATTTGCTGGGGATATAACTGGTTACAGGTAGGCGAGACGGAGGATAAAGCGATAGCAGAGTCTGTGCTGCCTCATCTTGAAACTTATTGGCCTGCAGAAAGCCGTTTATTGTGGAATCAATATCGTGATATTAAGTTTCCTTTTGAATTAATAGACGTCCCAAAATTTGAGTTAAATTGTCATTGGTCTGTGGCGCAAACGCTGGATTTTATTCGTACTTGGTCTGCATCTCAGTTGCGTATACAAGAACAGGGAGATGACTTTTTATTAAATGCTTCACCTATTATTCGTGAGGCTTGGTCGGAGCCGACAAAAAAGCAAGAGATACACCTGCCATTCTTCGTAAAAGCAGGGCGTTTCGCTTAGGCTTGCTTTTGCAATAAGACTAAAGTGGAATAGATTGGAACCTCTAGCGAGTTATAGTAGTTCAGCATCCGAATAACAAATTTAACAATGGAGCGGGTTATGAAGTCATTATATAGCGCAACCTCAAATGAGGCAGCAAAAAATGCCAATGTTAGTCAAGCAGAATTTGAAAAACGCTATCAAGAATCGATTGAAAATCCAGATGAGTTTTGGGGTCGAGAAGGGAAGCGTATAGACTGGTTTAAACCTTATACAAAAGTTAAAAACACCTCTTTTAAACGAGGCGAAGTTAACATTAAGTGGTTTGAAGATGGTGAGTTAAATGTGGCTTATAACTGCATTGATCGTCACTTAGCTAAATCTGCAAATAAAGTCGCTTACTACTGTGAAGGTGATAAAGAAAGCGATGAAAAAGTCGCAATTACCTACCAAACATTACACGATGAGGTTGGACGTTTAGCCAATCTGTTAAAACGTCAGGGCGTTAAAAAAGGCGACCGCGTTGCTATTTACATGCCAATGATTCCGCAAGCCGTCTACGCCATGTTGGCGTGTGCTCGAATTGGTGCGATTCACTCTGTTATTTTCGGTGGTTTTTCAGCTCATGCTATCGCTGATCGTTTAAACGATTGTGAAGTAAAGCTTGTTATTACCGCAGACGAAGGTCGTCGTGCTGGTAACACTATTCCTCTTAAGCACAATGTTGATATGGCGTTGGACAACAATGCTTGTCCAACTGTTGAAAATGTTATTGTCTACCGTTACACAGAAAAAGACGTGCCTTGGTTTGAAGGCCGTGATTTAGATTGGGCGGTTGAAGTAGAAAACGAAAGTACTGAATGTCCAGCAGAACGTATGAACGCGGAAGACCCGTTGTTTATTCTTTATACCTCTGGTTCAACCGGTAAGCCAAAAGGTGTGGTGCACACAACAGGCGGATATTTAGTATATGCCTCGTTAACTCATGAATTGGTGTTTGATCTTAAGCCAGATGATATTTATTGGTGTGCCGCTGATGTGGGCTGGATCACAGGCCATAGCTATATGGTTTACGGGCCGCTTGCTAATGGCGCAACAAGCATCTTATTTGAAGGGGTGCCAACGTATCCTGATTCAGGTCGAATTGGTCGTGTGGTTGATAAATTTGACGTGACCATTTTGTACACTGCACCAACGGCCATTCGTGCTTTGATGGCGAAAGGTGATGAGGCGACGCGTTCAAGTAAGCGAGATTCCTTACGAGTATTGGGCAGTGTGGGTGAGCCTATCAACCCAGAAGCCTGGTCTTGGTATTACAGTGAAATTGGTAATTCCTCTTGCCCTATCGTTGATACGTGGTGGCAAACTGAAACTGGTGGCATGATGATGACGCCACGTATTGTTCAAGGTGATGTAAAACCTGGTTCATGTACTGGTCCTTTGTATGGTGTGCAACCTGCGTTGGTAGACGCGCAAGGCGTCTTACAAGAAGAGCAGGGCGTGTTAGTGGAAGGTGGTTTGGTTATTACGGATTCTTGGCCTGGTCAGGCACGAACTGTTTATGGCGATCATGAGCGTTTCGAGCAAACTTACTTCAGTACTTTCGACGGTATGTACTTCACTGGTGACGGCGCATCTCGCGATGCAGATGGTCATTATTGGATTACTGGGCGTATGGATGATGTATTGAACGTTTCAGGGCACCGCTTGGGAACCGCTGAAATCGAAAGTGCATTAGTGGCTCATCCTTCTGTCGCTGAAGCCGCTATCGTGGGGTACCCTCATGATATTAAAGGGCAAGGCATTTATGTTTATGTCAGTGCCATTGCTGGTGTGATTCCAGATGAAGAATTGACTAAGTCATTAAAGCTATTTGTTCGACAAGAAATTGGTCCTATTGCAACGCCTGACCTTATTCAATGGACAAGTAAAGGTTTGCCGAAAACGCGATCAGGTAAAATTATGCGTCGAATTTTAAGGAAGATTGCCGCGAACGAACATGATCAACTTGGTGATACAAGTACATTAGCTGATCCAAGTGTGGTTGATGATTTAATCGAAAACCGTTTAAATGTGTGAACGTTTACACATTTAAAAAGGATACACAGTGATTTCACTTGTTATCGCGGATGATCACCCTTTGTTCCGTAGTGCGCTATGTGGTGCACTACGGGCAGAAATTGAGGGAATTGTAATTGTCGAATCACATGACTTAGATTCGACATTACAATGTTTAGCGAACGTAAATGATCTTGATTTACTGCTACTAGATTTAAATATGCCTGGTAGTGGTGACTTGTATGGGCTAATTCGAATTCGTAAAGACTTTCCTGATGTGCCTGTGGCGGTTATTTCCGGCAGTGAGGACAGTGCAATGGTTGCTAAAGTGATTGATGCTGGCGCTTTGGGCTTTATTCCCAAAACTAGCGAGCCTGCCACTTATGTACAGGCCATTCATGCCATTTTGGCGGGTGATATTTGGCTCCCAGATGGTCTTAGACAAGAGGTTGCCAATCAACCTAAACCAGATTTATCTATGCAGCACAAAGTAACAGAACTGACACCTCAGCAATATAAAGTTTTGTGTTATCTGCATGAAGGTCTGCTGAATAAACAAATTGCTTATGAATTATCTATTTCTGAAGCAACAGTAAAGGCACATATTACGGCGATTTTTCGTAAGCTGGAAATCAATAATAGGACGCAAGCAGTATTGGTTGCTAGTGACTTGAAGCTACAAATGACTACCGTATAAAGTTAATTCTTTTCTTTCTCTCTTTTAGCCTGATCTTTTTCAATTTTTTCGTCCTCGCAGTGGCATGAACCGGGAACAGGATCCATGCCACCTTCGTGCCATGGATGACATTTAGATAATCTTTTCAAACCAAGGTACATACCCTTAAAAATTCCAAAACGCTCAATAGCTTGGATCATATAATGTGAACAGCTAGGATAAAAGCGACAGTTATTACCCAATAACGGACTAATTAAAAATTGATAGCCTTTTACTATTAATATGAAGATTCTTTTCATGCGCCACTTGTCTAGTGAATGATTGGATGACTATCGCGTTATGTCATTTTTGTGTAAATAGTAACGTCTATTTGTTACTGTAGCGGAAATATATCACAGAATCGATTCTACTATGCCAGATCAACATCTTACTCTTGATGCAATGCAAGTCGTTGCTTATCAAGGCGAGCCTGGAGCCTATTCGCATCTTGCTTGCAAACATACCTTTCCTGATTGGACCAGCATTCATTGTGCGACCTTTGTTGATGCTTTGCAGATGGTGGAGCGAGGTGATGCTTATTACGCCATGATCCCCGTTGAAAACTCTACTGCTGGTCGAGTTGAAGAGATTTATCGAGAATTAAAACGCACCCAGCTGTATGTAGTGAAAGAGCATTTTGAGCCAGTAAATCATTGTTTAATTGCTCGTCATTCTATGACATTAGATCAAGTTACCCGCATTGGCAGCCACCCTCAAGCGTTGGCTCAATGTGATGCTAATATTAAGGCGTTAGGTGCGAAAAGTCAGGCCATGTATGACACCGCAGGTGCTGCTAAGCATATTGCTGAGTTTGATGAGCCTGGATTAGCGGTTATTTCATCTGAATTGGCTGCAGAATTGTATGGTCTAAATGTGCTTAAAACTTTTTTTAACGACACTATAGGCAATACAACTCGTTTTTTGGTTTTTTCTCGTCAGCAAAAAATGCCTATTTATGAAGATGGCTTAACGTATATCACTTCTTTTATGTTTCGTGTACGAAATATCCCCGCAGCCCTTTATAAAGCGATGGGTGGTTTTGCTACTCAAGGGATTAACATGTTGAAATTAGAAAGCTATATGGTGAATGGTAACTTCACCGCGACCCAGTTTTATGTAGATGTTGAAGCGCATTTTCAATCTTCCTCTATGCAGGCTGCATTAGAAGAGTTGCGCTTTTTCTCTGAAGAAGTCCGAATGTTAGGAACCTATTTAGCGGATGATTATAGGTCGAAGTAGCAATGATAACTCGTTTTTTGTGCGTTAGTTTTTATCTGTTTTTTAGTTTCAATGCTTGGGCTGAAATGGAAGATTTGTCTTCTGCTAGAGGAGATTTTTCTGATCTAGGTTCGTATGATGGCTTTTTCGATCATATTTCTGTGGTTGTTACGCCGTCTAAAATGCCTCAGCCTAGAGTCGACGTGTCTTCTACGTTATCTGTATTAGACGGTGAATTTATCCGACGTATTAATATGCAATATGTGGAAGATCTTTTGCAGTTTGTACCCGGCTTTTCAGTTGCACCTTATAAGTCATCCAGCCAAAAAGAGTCCTCTTATCACGGTACTCAGTTGGATCAATATCGCCGTATTCAGGTGTTGGTTAATGGTCGTTCTGTTTACAGTGTAGGGTTGGCGCGAGTTGAATGGGCAACGTTACCATTAAGTATTGAAGACGTAGCTCGTGTGGAGGTTAACCGAGGACCGAATGCCGCAAGCTATGGTATTAATTCGTTTTTTGCTGTGGTGAATATTATTACCAGATCTCCTTTAGAAACGTTGGGCGACAGTATTAGCGCTTATTCAGGGTCGAATGGTGATTATCGATTATATGGGCAGCACAGTGGTTTAAATGGTGATTGGAGCTATCGAGCATCGGCCTCTACAAATAATGTAAGTGGCTTTGATAAAAATGCTGATGGATATGAACGTCATGATGGGCATCGAACCCAAATGGGCAATGTGCTTATTCAAAAGGAGACTGCAAGCAGCGCCTTTAATCTAGATATGGGGGCCAATAGCCTTAAAGATAAGATTGATCCGGTGGAATATGACACAGGTTCTTATGATATTAATAAGCCAATGCGCTTGATTGATCGTGAACATATTAAGTTAAGCTATAGCAAACAAGTGTCACCGAGTCATGAGGTGAAAATACAGTATTATTATGATCAATCTGATCTGAATGAATATCATGAAGCTATACTTAGCTCTGGATTTTATAACGCGTTATTTGGTGGTTCTAGTACTGTTCCAGTGTATGAGTCCACAATTGTTGATCTACTGGAAACTCGTCAAGATATTGAGCTACAAAGCACATGGGAAGCATCCAATAGACTGCGTTTGATTTCAGCTGTGGGCTATCGTTGGGATGAAGCGGATTCTGAGCATTATTTATCAGGAAAAGCGAGCGATGAGGTGTTTCGCCTTTCTTCTAACATAGAGTACAGAGCTAGCGAGAGTTGGATAATAAATGCTGGGGCTATGTTTGAGCGCAGTCAAATGGGAGGGGCGTTTTTATCGCCTAAATTCGGTATGACTTATAAGTTATCCGAGCAAGAGTCTATGCGATTTAATATATCCAAAGCGGTAAGAACACCTGATTTATCAGATCAATATTTTAAGTGGCATTATGTTTTAGCTAATGGGGATAGCTCTCCAACCTCGTATGCGGTGAATGGAGAAAAAGAGGAAAAAATTACTTCTTATGAAGTGGGCTACTATCATTATTGGCCGAGTCGCGGTTTATCGTTTGATATAAAGTTTTATCATGATGAAGTTAAGGACATGGTCTTAAGTCAGAAAAAATTCACATCCTATACTGGAGATGCTCAAGTCGAAGAGGGCATAACAGAAGATGTTGATATCAATGGAATTGAGCTAGAACTTGATTGGCGCTTTCGTTCTGGTGCTATTACTCGTTTCACCTATGCTTATCAAGATACTCAAACAGACAACGCAACTCTTCTGAAGGCTACAACACCTGTTATGGTCTCTTTCTTTGGTAGCTTGCCACTAACAGATCGCTGGGCTATTCAAAGCTATTACTGGTATGGAAAAGAGTTAGGCGGTAAAGATTATGAATTACTTAATACATGGTTGTCATACGAATTGACCTTCGGAGGGTACTCTAAGGCTACAATGGGAGCTGGTGTGGAAACGCGTTTAGATGATAACTCACTTGTTTCGAAACATAATAATTTGACGGAAAATACGTTTGCTTATGTTTTCACCAACATCACTTTCTAATGTGGATAAATAGAAACGTGAAAAGGATTTTTATTTTTATTATTTTGTCGCTGACATCCATAAATGTGTCTGCGGCTATTTATGTTGTCCATGATATAGAAGAGAGTTCAGCACGCTCTTTGGCATTCCAGCTTTCTAAATTATTGCCAGCCAATACGCAATTGATCCCAGTGCGTCGTTCTTTGTTTATACAAAACGCTTCTTTTTTGAAAAGCGAAGATGTGACGGTTGCAATTGGTTCTGAAAGCTTTCGTCAGGTGTGTTCATCGGTCTCGGAAGGGGCTGTTATGGCTATTTTCATTGGTAAAGAAGAGTATCTTAAAGCACGGTCGCAGTGTGGGCTTCCTAATAGTGCTGTGTTTTCTGGGGCGCCTTTGGATAAGCGCTTGGCCTTGCTTGAGGCTATTTGGTTTGATCGTAAACCTCTGGCTGTACTTTATAGTGATAATCTTTTGATCGATGTGCAAAATATGCAGGAACAGGCCGCGCAGCATGGCTTTGAGTTTCAGTTTATTAAAACAGAGGTGGACCGACTGTCTGTGTTGAAGTCGGTTAATTTCGTCTTAGATGGCTCAGCTGTGGTTTTTTCATTAGTTGATACTGAGCTATATAAAAATGGTATAGCACAGGACATACTGAAATTACTATTTCATAAACAACGGGTGATGATAGGACCTTCTTTTGCTTTTGTTCGAGCAGGTTCATTGTTTGCAATTTATTCTGATACTGATACGAAACTAGATATTTTGGCTAATCATATCAGCATGTGGCAAACAAAAGGGGTACTGCTGGACGCTGTGTACCCCGATAAGCTGAGAGTGAGTTTTAACCCCTATCTGATTAAATCACACGGTGTCGTGTTGCCGTCTCCGTCTTACTTGAAAGATAAGTATGGTCTTTGCTCCGAAACTGGGTGTTAGTGGTTACTGTAGAAAGCGTTTCACTAGACTGGTAAAGGGTAATGGTTTTTCAGCATGTAACCAATGACCAGCACCAGATATTATCTTAAAGCTGGCGTTTGGAAAGAATGCCAAAATAGCTTCCTGATACTCTGCCAAGATATAGTCTGAGTTTTCACCTTTGATAAATAGCGTTGGAATACTTACCGCACTTTTAATCACTGGTTTTTTCAGGATAGTAGAATAGCTATCGGCTATATTGTTCACAGAGAGCTCTAGTTTGAAGCCTTCTTTGCTTCTTGCTAGGTTTTTCAATAAGAATTGTCTGACGGCCAAGTTTGACTCGTATTTACTTAATAGCGCGTCTGCTTCTTTTCTTGAAGAGGGTAGTGATTCATCAATCGCCTTTAAGCCTTCTAAGATTCGAGTATGGCTAGGCTGGTAATCGACTGGAGCAATGTCGACGACAATAAGTTTTTCAATTTGTCCCGCTGTTGCCATTGCCGCCATTTGCATGGCGACTTTCCCACCCATAGAGTGACCGAGTAGGTAGAAAGAGTCGATTTTATTGAGCTCAGCCCAGTTAAGTATAGCTTCTGCCATTTTTGGGTAGCTGGCGTCTGGCATGCCGTCTGATTTACCATGGTTCGGAAGATCGATGCAGTAAACAGTGAAGTGCTCAGCTAAAGATTGTGCAATTGAATGCCAGTTGTCAGCATTGCCAAATAAACCGTGTATGACAATAAGATTTGGGCCTGATGAGCCATATTGTTTTGCGTGTATCATAAAAACCTTATTATTCTGCTAAGTAGATGAATGGTATTAGTTAACACTAGTATGCTTACATTGTATCAAGTCTTGGAATATTTCGTCCCTATAGAATCAAGGTAGTTGTTTGAATGTTAGATACATTTTTTATTAAAGCCCTCAAGCACCCGTTGCGTTTAACGGCTTTAGTGATTGATAAGTTAGGAGTAAAAGCCAATTGGATTACCTTGCTTGGTTTTTTGATTGGCATGATGGTATTGCCGGCTTTGTACTTTGGAAACACCTCTTTAGCGTTGGTGTTGGTGATTATAAACAGGGTGATGGATGGCTTAGATGGCGCGGTGGCTAGGATACAAGGCCCCACGGATTTGGGGGGGTATTTAGATATCACCTTAGATTTCATTTTTTATTCGGCGGTGATTTTCGGTTTTGCCTTGATGAATCCAGTGGACAATGCGTTAGCGGCGAACTTTTTGATTTTTTCTTTTATGGGAACGGGCAGTAGTTTTTTAGCGTTTGCCATTATGGCCGAGAAGCGAAACATTGAACGTTTAGAGTATGGTCGTAAATCTCTGTATTTTTTAGGGGGATTGGCTGAGGGTACAGAAACTATTGTGTTTCTGGTATTGATTTGTTTATTGCCTGACTACTTTGCCGCCATGGCGTATTTGTTTGGTGTGATATGTTGGGTAACGACGACAACTCGAATTTACGCGGGCTACCGTACGTTACGTTAGGCAGTAATTAGTAAACAAAAATTAGTCGAAAAAAGCGATTTCAATGTCGCTTTTGACAATAGCGCAGCATGCTAATAAATAACCGCTTTGCACCCATGCAAGGGGCTCAAATGGGTAAATTACATTTCCCCACAAGAGCTTGATTGAGCAAGAAGAGCAATATCCTTCACGACACTGGTATTCAACGTGAATACCAGCTCGCTCAAGTTGTACTAGCAAGGGCTCATCTTCAGTGACGAGAATTTGTTTTTTCCCTAACAGTACACGATGCACTTGTTCTTTTTTCTCGGGTGCTTTTGGTTTAGAGGTCGAAGTCATCGAAGTCTGAATCATCTAAGCTATTGTCAGTTTGACCCACTAGGTAAGAACTGATTTCTGCCTCTTGTGGGGCAACTTGAACATTGTCACTCACCAACCAAGCATTAATCCAAGGGATTGGGTTATGCTTAGTTGTAAAGCAAGTTTCAAATCCAACGGCTTGCATGCGTACATTGGTAATGTATTCAACATACTGGCCTAAGATTTGAGCATTAAGGCCGATCATTGAGCCGTCTTTGAATAGGTAAGTTGCCCATTCTTTTTCTTGCTCTGCTGCTTCAATGAAAATCTGGCGAACTTCGTCCTGACATTCTGCAGCAATGACGGCCATCTCTGGGTCATCTTTACCGGAAGCCATCAAGTTCAGCATGTGTTGAGTGCCTGTTAAGTGCAGTGCTTCATCACGAGCAATTAATTTGATGATCTTAGCGTTACCTTCCATCAGCGTGCGTTCAGCAAAGGCGAAGCTACAAGCAAAACTCACATAGAAACGAATCGCTTCTAATACGTTGACGGAGGCAATTGTTAGGTAAAGCGCCTTTTTAAGCTTAGGCATAGAAATTTCAATTGGGCCCTTACCTGGAACATCAAAGGTTCCCATACCCATGGTGTTATACAAATTGACCATTTCGATTAGACGGTCATAGTATTTAGAAACACTATCAGCACGTTTAGTGATTTCTTCGTTCGTCACGATATCATCAAAAATCTTGGTCGGATCGTTAACGATGTTACGGATAATGTGCGTGTAAGAGCGGCTGTGAATGGTTTCGCTGAATGACCAAGTTTCGATCCAGGTTTCTAATTCAGGTAGAGAAACGATTGGTAATAATGCAACGTTTGGCGAACGGCCTTGCACGCTGTCGAGCAGGGTTTGATACTTTAGGTTGCTCAAGAAAATATGTTGTTCGTGTTCTTCTAATCTTTGAAAATCTTTACGATCTGTAGAAAGGTCGACTTCTTCCGGGCGCCAAAAGAAAGATAATTGCTTTTCGATTAATTTTTCAAAGATAGGATGCTTTTGCTGATCATAGCGAGCAACGTTGACATTTTCACCAAAGAACATAGGTTCTTTTGTACTATCGAAGTGCTTACGGTTGAAAGTCGAGTAACTCATGTCTCAGGGTATTCCTCAAAAGCGTAAGGCACATTCAATGAGAAGATGCCTTAGTTATTAATAGATTTTAGTATTTCGTTAAAGTGATAAACGTAGCAAAGCCTCATTGTTATGAGGCTTTGCTTGTCAGATCATGCAAAAGATCTTTGTACGATGGCTGACAGGTTAGATCTTGCAAGCACCGCCAGCACAATCATCCATGTCTTCTTGTTTATCATCAGCACCATCACGAGTATTGTGATAATACAGTGTTTTCACACCAAGTTTATAAGCGGTAAGTAGATCTTTCAAAATCACCTTCATAGGTACTTTTTGAGATTCAAATTTCTGTGGATCATAGTTTGTATTGGCAGAGATCGCTTGGTCGACAAATTTCTGCATGATGCCAACTAATTGTAGGTAGCCATCGTTTGATGGAATGGTCCACAACAATTCATAGCTATCTTTTAGGCGTTCAAACTCAGGTACGACTTGCTTCAAAATACCGTCTTTACTTGCTTTAACAGATACGAAACCACGAGGTGGCTCGATGCCGTTAGTCGCGTTACTGATCTGAGAAGAGGTTTCAGATGGCATCAATGCAGTTAGTGTTGAGTTACGTAGACCGTGAGTAACGATCTCAGTACGCAAGGTTTCCCAATCGTAGAACAATTCGTTAGAAACGATGTTATCGATTTCTTTTTTGTAAGAATCGATTGGCAAAATACCTTTAGAGTAAGTCGTTTCGTTGAATGCCAAGCATGGACCAAACTCTTTCGCTAACTTGTTAGAAGCTTTTAGTAGGAAATACTGAATCGCTTCAAATGTTTTGTGAGTTAGTTCGTTTGCACTACCGTCAGAGTATTTAACGCCATTTTTCGCTAAGTAGTACGCGTAGTTAATAACGCCCACACCTAAAGTACGACGCAATTCAGTAGCACGTTGTGCTGCTGGGATTGGGTAATTTTGGTAATCCAACAAACTGTCTAAAGCGCGAACAATAAGCTCTGCTAGCTCTTCTAGCTCATCTAGACTTTCAAGTGCACCTAGGTTGAATGCAGACAAAGTACAAAGGGCAATTTCGCCTTCTTTGTCATCAATGCTATTCAGTGGCTTGGTTGGAAGGGCGATTTCCAAACACAAGTTACTTTGCTTGACTGGAGCAACTTTAGGATCGAATGGGCTGTGAGTATTACAGTGATCCACGTTTTGTAGGTATATACGACCAGTACTTGCACGTTCAGAAGCAAATAGAGTGAATAGTTCCGTTGCTTTAATCGTTTGTTTACGGATAGAAACATCTTGCTCATACATAGTATACAAGCGATCAAATTCTTCTTGGTCAGCAAAGAAAGCATCGTATAGACCTGGTACGTCAGATGGGCTAAACAAAGTGATATTGCCGCCTTTAATCAAGCGTTGGTACATCAGGCGGTTAAACTGTACGCCGTAATCCAAATGACGAACACGGTTTTCTTCTACGCCACGGTTGTTTTTCAGTACCAATAGACTTTCGACCTCTAAGTGCCAAATTGGGTAGAAAACGGTAGCTGCGCCGCCACGAACACCACCTTGAGAACAGCTTTTTACCGCTGTTTGGAAGTGTTTGTAGAATGGAATACAGCCCGTGTGGAAGGCTTCGCCACCACGGATAGGGCTACCTAGAGCACGAATTGCACCGGCGTTTACACCAATACCAGCGCGCTGGCTAACGTATTTAACGATAGCACTTGATGTGGCGTTGATAGAATCTAAAGAGTCACCACATTCAATCAATACGCAGCTACTGAACTGACGAGTAGGTGTGCGAATACCAGACATAATAGGTGTTGGTAATGAAATTTTGAATTTAGATACGGCGTCATAGAAGCGGCGGATTAAGTTTAAACGCTCTTTTTTGTCGTATTCAGCAAATAAACAAGCAGCGACAAGTATGTAGATAAACTGAGGGCTTTCGTATATTGCACCAGTTACTCGGTTTTGTACCAAGTACTTACCTTCAAGCTGTTTCACCGCAGCATAAGAAAAATCCATATCACGAGAGTGGTCAATGAATGTATTTAGCTCGTTAAAATCTTCTTCTGTGTACTTTTCTAGCAACTGTGCATCATAACGCTTTTGCTCAACAAGACTTTTTACGTGTTTGTAAAGGTGTGGTGGCTCGAAATCACCAAAGGCTTTTTTACGTAGGTGAAAGATAGCTAAACGAGCTGCTAGATATTGATAGTCTGGAGTGCTTTCGGAGATTAAATCGGCAGCAGACTTAATAAGTGTTTCGTGGATGTCTGTAGTACGAATACCCTCAAAGAACTGAATTCGTGCTTTTAGCTCTACTTGGGAAACAGAAACATTGTCTAACCCTTCGGCAGCCCATGCGATGACTTTATGAATCTTTTCTAGGTTGATGTTTTCTGTCGTCCCGTTACGTTTAGTAACTGTGAGAGTGCTCATTCAATGACTTCCCATTAGCGCAATATAAAAAAGGATATTTACTCTATGTAGTGTGTATTTTTTAGCTAACACACTATATGTAGTGTTTCGTTGTTAATCTGTAGCGAACAATAGTGCTCATTTAGGTGAAAATCAAGGCTTGAAAAAAACTCTAAAATGATAATTGAATAATAGCTAAGTGGTCACTTACTTTACTTGCCTGAAAAAGCGTAAAGTTAGCAATTGGCAATACCATAAGGGCTATTTTTATCTATTTTTTGCTGAAAAAAACTCACCTGCCTGAACGCACGAAAAGTGATCAAGAAATGAGGGTAAGCACCATTTTGAACGCCGCAACCAGTGCAAATAAAATCACTTGGTGGGTAAGGTATATTGGTAGTGCATAACGTCCCATAAATGCCAAAATATGTATTATTGGGTTGTTTGGTATGGGGCACTTATGCCAATTTAGGTATCCAAGAAGAGGGCCAACTAAAACAACACCAATCCATGGGAATGGAAACACGATATCCAAGGTTCTTTGTGGTAGAGCTATGTAGGAAGTGATGGTCGAGAAGGCGTTAGGGAAGTGTAGCCAGTTAGTTGTGTGATAGATGATTATAATTATGGCACCGAATAGTGCTGAAAGAATTGGCCATTGCGCAATGGGTCTAGTGATCAACGATGCGATAAAGATAAAATGCAAAATACCAAAATATATCCACTGGTCAGGGACAGCAAGATAGGTAGCTAACGAAATAGCAGCGGCGGAAATAAATAGTTTTATATCACGTTTCCAAAACGACTGGCTGCTAGCCCTTCCTAATGCTAGATATGTTGACCAGCCAATTGCAGATAGAAACAACGTTAAAATTAGGCTGCGAAAATAGACCCAAAAAGGATCGTAAATGGAAAACTCCATAAAGCCAAAATTCCGCAAATCCCAACAGAAATGGAATATCATCATCAGTAGCACGGCGGCACCGCGATAAACGTCTAAAAATGCACTGCGTTTGGTGGGTTCGAAAACGGAAGAGGTTTGCATTGAAATCCAAGGTGAATAATTAAATGGAAGCCCGGCCATCATACCGATACTCAATTTCCAGCTCAAGCTTGCAGCAGCTTATGCCACAGCTTAAGTTGAATTTACTGTGGGAAAGAGAAAATTTGCTTATGTTTGGCCGCGATATATCGGTGCCAAGAAAAGTTGCGTTTATTGCGGATTTTGGTATTTGTTATCGCTATTCAGGTAAAGATCATCATGGTGCTGGTTGGCCTGATTGGCTATTGCCTATCAAAGAAGAGGCAGAACACCTTGCAGAGCAGCCTTTTAATGCGGTGTTATTGAATTGGTACCAAGATGGTGATGAATATATGGGCTGGCATGCCGATGATGAAAAATCATTAGGGCCTGCGCCAGTCGTTGCTATGTTAAGCCTCGGAGCGAGTCGGCCGTTTCTATTTCGCCTTAAAGCGAATCATCAAATTAAACACAGTGTGGAATTAGAAGACGCAAGCTGGTTGGTTATGTCTGCTTCAACGCAAGTATTGTGGCAGCATTCTTTACCAGTAAGAAAGCGAATCAAAGAGGAGCGAATAAGCTTAACGTTTCGCCTCCTGCTTTGATCCTTATCTACTTACTTTAATACTTCTTTGGTGGTGTCTAATAATTAAGGCGCTTTGCGTGTTCTTAGCCAATCGTTGTCTTTGAGTGTGTAGCAAATGCGATCATGAAGTCGGCTTGGTCGTCCTTGCCAGAATTCAATGAAACTAGGCTTTAGTACATAGCCACCCCAGTTTTCTGGGCAAGGTACTTCTAAGTCATTAAACGCTTGTTCTTCTGCGTTAAAGGCTTTTTGCAGTGCATCACGGCTAGCAATTACAGTACTTTGCTTTGATGTTCTTGCTGCGAGCTGGCTACCGCGTGGGCGAGTTGCAAAATACGTCTCTGAAGTTGTGCGGGAAACTTTCTCTATAGTGCCCTCTACACGAACTTGACGAGACAGCGCAGGCCAAAAGAAGGTCATGCTAGCTTTATTGTTTTGCGCGAGCTGCTGGCCTTTCTCACTGTCATAGTTTGTGAAAAATGAAAATCCAGCGTCGTTACGTTGTTTCAATAGCACCACGCGTGAATGAGGCCAACCATCTAGTCCAATAGTGCTTAATACCATTGCTGTTGGATCATCGGGGCAAGATTCGATAGCCTTTTCGAGCCAATTGTCAAATAAAGCAAGTGGGTTGTTACCAGCCTGTTCTTCCAAAAGATCGTCGAATTGGTAGTCACGACGAATAGAATGAAGATCTCTGTTCATGATTAAATCCGGTAAGTAGTTGTGGTCATGACTTTGGATACTTGTGTCATGATGGCCATAATGGGTTGTGGAAACTCGTATCCGCCTGCTTCTAACGCCATTGCTTTGTGTCTGGCTTCGTCTATGTGCATTTGCGTTAATACAGCTTTGCTTTTTGCATCTTGCATTGGCAGGGTCGCCATGTGTTTTTGAAGATGAATGCAAACCTGATCTTCTGTTGCTGCAACAAAGCCTAAGCTTAATTTATCACTAATAAGACCAGCTCCAGCTCCTATCATAAATGACGCACCATAAAATAATGGGTTCAAAATGCTCGGCTTGCTGCCTAGGTCATAAAGACGCTGTTCGCACCAGACTAGATGATCTATTTCTTCGTCTGCGGCATGCTCCATTTCTTGGCGAACTGTAGCTAGTTTTGCAGTAGTAGCTTGGCCCGCGTAAAGGGCTTGTGCGCATACCTCTCCAGTATGGTTAATACGCATTAGGCCTGATGAATGCTTACGCTCGCTTTGATCCAATTCTGCTTCTTCTAGTTTATCAGCAGGGGAAGGTCGATTTGCTTTCGCTGCGTGAGGGACAAGCGTTTGTAAAGCGCGGTCAAACTGTAATACGGCTTTATCTAGAAAAGAGATCATCATATTTCCTCTTGTTAACCTGGAGGCCATGTCATCGCGCGGCCACCCAATACATGCATATGAATGTGGTAAACGGTTTGCCCACCCATTTCGTTGCAGTTCATCACGACTCGATAGCCTGCGTCGCTGATGCCTTTCTGTTTTGCTATTTTCGCTGCGGTAATTTGTAGTTTACCAACCACTGGAGCATCTTCATCTGTAAGGTCATTCAACGTACTAATGTGACGCTTCGGGATGACAAGAAAATGGGTTGGTGCTTTAGGCATAATATCTTCAAAAGCAATAACGTCATCGTCTTCAAATAAAATGTTTGCCGGAATGTCACCCTTTACTATCTTGCAAAATAAACAGTCCATATCATCTCCTTTCGTTTGTATTATTCAAGGTTAGTGGTTTTGCTTCAAGGCGTTTTGCGCAAAGGGTTGATCCGAGACAAAGATGTGTTCTTTAGTCTGTCCCCTTTTTGTATAAGGCGCGATATCCTTTGCTCTAGATGGTTTTCTAACTCAGAGCAGGCTAGTAATTCATCAAATCCCAGCTTTTTTGCATAATCTAGCGACATTTTAACATTGTTGCTGATGAGTAAGCACTGATCTTCATGCCGCATTAAAGGAAGTAATCTTTGCTGTGTAATGTGAGGAATGTGCCCGCCGTTATCAAATACTAAAATAACAGAGCCTGATTCTCTTTTTGCAGGCAGCTCTAAATAATCCAATAAACTTTCTAGAGTGGTGAAGTGCTCTATTTTATTGGTATGACTTTGCAAGATCGTTAGTGCTTTTTGTAGATCGCTGTCTTCTTGGCCAAATAATATGATGTCAAAGTGATGTTGTTGGCTGATATCGTTATTTAAAGGGCGTATGTGCGCGCGTATAGGGAGCTGGATGTTAACGCTTCGCATATGAGCATTTTCAGATGTTTGTATCTCACCTTCTAAGTGTTGGGTGAGAAGTGATATGTAATGCATTCCAAGATCAAAACTGGTTGCAGTAGTGCGAACTTGTGTCGGCAGCGGAAAGCAGCTGAGCTCTAGTAAAGTTACACCTTCTCTGTTTATTTCATGGCGGGTAATGTTGATGGTTAATATTTGATCTGTGAAGTGCTTGAATTCTTGCGCTAGGCTTTCTATAAGGTGCTGCAAAATAGATGCATTCTGTAAGATTTCAACTTGATCTGTCTTGTAAGTATTCAGCTCAATCTGCGTGTTATCTTGATCTAAGCGTTGAACGTTATTGTAAGCATTATCTATTAACTGATTAAGTGATAGCGGGTACGGCTGATCTGGTGGCGTATGTTCTTTAATATCACTAATTAGGTCAATTCGCTCAATCAGATTTTTTAGGTTGTTGTTGGCAGTCAGGCTGCTGGTTAAAAACAGCTTGGTATCATTTGATGTAGCAGCTTGTTCAAGGTGAGAGAGTGTACCTCCAAGAATATTGATTTGACGGCGAAGCCTGTTGGAAATGTCGGATAAAAGGTCTGTTATTTCTGTTTGAGCTTGTTTGCTCTTTTTCGAATGCCTTTGTAGTAGTGGCGTTGTTTGCGCAATCATACCAGTGAAATGAATCATTGCTTCGATGATTATAGTGATGGTTAACCCCCACTCAAACAATAACGCGCTTGGAATAACGCCATAGGCTGACATAAGCCAAGCAAAGTGGCCGCAAAGTAATGTTAGTCGAGCAACCAGGTAGTACCCAGAAAACGGTATATTTTTCATAAAGGCGATGACAGCATGCACAGTTAATATAATAAGAGTGCCAACCACTATGAAAGAAAGAGCCGCTATGTTTATTTTTTCTGGTGAAACGGTGAAAATGATGGCAAATAACGCGTTAATAGAACCGACTGCGATTAATAGCTTGTCTAATTTAGGCAGATGTTCTTTGGTATCAAGATAGAGGCGGGAGAAAAATACAATGGCGCATAAACAAGATAATGCGGCTAGATTGTATATTCGTTCTTGAATATTGATCTGGTTTGGAAACAGCTGAGAAATCTGATCGTGAAGTGCGAGATGTAGAACTGCTATGCCAATGAGCAAGATGCAGTAGATTAAATACATAGGGTGTGTTGTTTTGACAAAAAAGAAGGCATTACAAACCAGTAGAGCCAAC
Source organism: Marinomonas polaris DSM 16579 (assembly GCF_900129155.1). Lineage (GTDB taxonomy): Bacteria > Pseudomonadota > Gammaproteobacteria > Pseudomonadales > Marinomonadaceae > Marinomonas > Marinomonas polaris. The sequence continues at coordinate 93,778 of NZ_FQVF01000003.1, read as the reverse complement.
AATATGCCAATGAGAACCCCGGTGAAAGTTAGGCTTTTTTGAGTGTCTTGGCTTAGTTGAGAAAGGGTTTTAAGCTCGATTTGTGCATTAATTGGTAAGTGAGATGATAGCTTAATGTATAAGGTGAACACGGGGGGCGAGTTGGCTGGAATTGAAAAAATATAGTTTGGTGCTTTGATTTCTTTGTTGTTATAAGGGCGCGCACCACCGAGCTCTGCCTGGATCTGATTTTCGTATAAATTAGGTAGGTAGATGTCTAGATATTGTAGTCTAGGCGAATCTATTTCTAGTAAAATAGGCGTACTGTTGGTAGTTCGTATTGCTACATCGGTGCGAATCCATATGTTGCCTTTTACCAATCCCAATTGTAAGTATTCACGGTTAATTGGACGAAATCTCTTTGCATATTCGTCAGACGCAATAGTGCTAAATGGGAGGGCTTGATCTTCATCGATAAAATAAGAGCCGCTTTTGCTAATATTGAACGTACTATTCGTATCATCAATGATGGCAATAGTGTTTGTGCTCCACGCGGTGTTGGAGATGCTAAGTAAAAACAGTAAAATAAATCGATAAAGCAAAACGCTAGCCTAATTATATTGTATAAAGGCTATCATTATTAACTAGATAGGGGATCAAATGCTATATCCAATTTTGGTGGAGTATTATGTTTGGTTTAGCATACTCTTGTTGGGTGTAACTTGGTTTGCTAGGCAAGCAAAACCGACAACCCGAACTAATCTAATGTACGGCTATGGAATGATTGCAGCGCTAGGTTTTGTGCTTGGTTTAGATTGGGTCGCTGGCATTATTTTTGGTTTATTGGTGCTGGAAGTAGGGCGCTTGTTTAAGGCTTGGTTAGACAAAAAAGAGTCTCAGCTGAAAAATAAGTCATAAGTCTGGATCAATTTTAATATGTGAAAAAGGCCTCAATTGAGGCCTTTTTTGTTAATAAATAACGTATTTACACTTTAAGTTGAATGCAGATTACTTTTGCTCACGAGCAATTGCACGATGGCCGATGTCGGTGCGGAAATAAACTTTGTCCCAAGACAATGTCTTAACCACATCGTAAGCAGACGCTTGTGCTTCTGCAACCGTATCGCCAAGAGCAACGGCACAAAGAACACGGCCGCCATTGGTAACCACCTGGCCATCTTTTAATGTTGTGCCAGCTTGAAATACTTTCTGGCCTGCAGGAAGTACTGTGTCCAAACCAGAAATTACATCGCCTTTAGGATAATCGGCAGGGTAGCCGCCAGCAGCAAGAACCACGCCTAAGCTTGCGCGAGGATCCCAATCAGCTTCGATTGTATCTAGCTTGCCATTGATCGCAGCCAAACACATTTGTGCCAAATCAGAACGCAAGCGCATCATGATTGGTTGTGTTTCTGGATCACCAAAACGGCAGTTGTATTCGAGCGTTTTTGGTGTGCCATCTGGTGCGATCATCACGCCAGCGTATAAGAAACCGCGGTAGCGATTACCTTCAGCGTTCATGCCTTTGACCGTTGGCATGATGACTTCGTTCATGATGCGATCATGGATTTCTGGTGTAACAACAGGTGCTGGAGAGTAAGCGCCCATGCCGCCAGTGTTAGGGCCTTTGTCACCATTATCACGTGCTTTGTGGTCTTGGCTTGTCGCCATTGGTAAAACGGTCTCGCCATCAACCATGCAGATGAAGCTAGCTTCTTCGCCAACCAAGAATTCTTCGATAACAACACGACTACCTGCATCACCAAAAGCGTTGCCTTGCAGCATGTCTTCAACAGCTTCAATAGCTTCGGCTTCTGTTTGCGCCAAAATAACGCCTTTGCCTGCTGCTAAGCCGTCGGCTTTAACAACGATTGGAGCACCATGCTGCTTGATGTAAGCAATAGCAGGTTCGATCTCGGTGAAGTTACCGTAAGCCGCAGTTGGGATATTGTGGCGAGCTAAGAAGTCTTTAGTGAAGGCTTTAGAGCCTTCTAGTTGTGCTGCTGCCGCCGTTGGGCCGAAGATAGCCAAGCCTTCTTTTTCAAACGCGTCTACTACACCAATAACCAATGGCGCTTCTGGACCAACAATTGTTAGGTCGATGTTTTCTTTTTTTGCAAAAGCAACAAGATCTGCAATATCAGTGACGCCAATGTTAACGTTTTCGACTTTGTTTTCTGTTGCTGAGCCTGCGTTGCCTGGAGCAACGAAAACTTTTTCGACATGGCTAGATTCTGCGGTTTTCCATGCTAGAGCATGTTCACGTCCGCCGTTACCAATAATAAGAACTTTCATTATCTAATCCTTTGTATTGCGAGCCAGAGACCGAAGTCTCTGGCGACTAACTAAAAAGTTTTGATGTATTAATGGATGCTTCCATTAATTGCAGCTTCTTAATGACGCGTTCTTAATGACGGAAGTGACGCATGCCAGTGAAGACCATTGCCATGCCTGCTTCGTCAGCAGCAGCGATGACTTCTTCGTCACGCATAGAACCGCCAGGTTGGATAACAGCCGTAATACCAGCTTGTGCTGCAGCATCGATACCATCACGGAATGGGAAAAATGCATCAGATGCCATAACAGAGCCAACTACTTCCAAGTTCTCATCAGCTGCTTTAATACCTGCGATTTTAGCGCTGTAAACACGGCTCATCTGGCCTGCACCTACACCAATAGTTTGTTCCGCTTTTGCATAAACAATCGCATTGGATTTAACAAATTTAGCCACTTTCCAAGCAAACAATAGGTCTTTTAGTTCTTCTTCGCTAGGTTGGCGTTTAGAGACGATTTTAAGATCGTCTAAAGTAATCACACCATCGTCACGGTCTTGAATCAATAAGCCGCCGTTAACACGCTTGTAATCTAGTGCTGCTGGCTTGTCTTTTGACCATTGTCCGCATTCAAGTACTCGAACATTCTGCTTCGCAGCAACGATATCGGCGGCTTCTTTGCTTACGCTTGGTGCAATGATAACTTCAACGAATTGACGATCAACAATCGCTTGAGCTGTTTTAGCATCTAGCTCTTGGTTAAAAGCAATGATGCCGCCAAATGCAGACGTTGGGTCTGTTTGGAAAGCAAGATCGTAGGCTTCAAATTGGGACGCTGCTGTTGCTACGCCACAAGGGTTAGCGTGTTTAACGATAACGCATGCTGGTTTATCGAAGCTTTTTACGCACTCAAGAGCCGCATCGGTGTCTGCGATGTTGTTATAAGACAGTGCCTTACCTTGGATTTGTTTAGCAGTGCTGATGGAAGCTTCTTTAGGATTTGCTTCAACATAGAAAGCGGCTTTCTGGTGTGGATTCTCACCGTAGCGCATTTCTTCTTTTTTGTGGAATTGTAGGTTGAAGGTACGAGCGAAGTCTTCGCTGCCGCCTTCTACTTTTTTACCTAGGAAGTTAGCAATAGCGCCATCGTAGTGAGAAGTATGTTCGAATGCTTTAACAGCAAGGTCGAAACGCTGTTCGAAAGTCAAACCACCATCTGCTTTAATAGATGCCAAGATGTCTTCGTAGTTAGAAGGGGAAACTACGATAGCAACGTCTTTATGGTTTTTCGCTGCAGAGCGAACCATAGTTGGTCCACCGATGTCGATATTTTCGATCGCCATTGGTAAATCGCAATCAGGACGTTCGATGGTCGCTTCGAATGGGTAAAGGTTTACAACCACCATATCGATTTCTTCGATACCGTGTTCTTTCATGATGGCGCCATCGATGTCACGACGACCAAGAATGCCACCGTGCACTTTTGGGTGTAGAGTTTTTACGCGGCCATCCATCATTTCTGGAAAGCCTGTGTAGTCAGAAACTTCAGTTGCTTTAACGTTGCTGTCCAATAAAAGACGGTAAGTACCACCAGTTGAAAGAATTTCAACACCTTGAGCGGTCAGTTCGCGTGCGAATTCGACAATGCCTGTTTTGTCGGAAACACTGATTAACGCTCGTTTGATTGGAGTTACTGTATTTTGATTTGCCATCATGGTTCTCGCAATTAATTTAACACTAAATAAACAAGGGGAAGGTAAGACGAAAAAAAGGGCGAATTCGCCCTTTTTTCTTTGTGCTTATAGCATACCGTATTGCTTCAGCTTCTTGCGAAGTGTACCTCGGTTTAAACCAAGGATGGTGGATGCTTTTGTTTGGTTATCCTTTGTGTAGCTCATGACAGACTCCAGCAAAGGCGCCTCAACCTCTGCTAAGACTAACTGATATAAGTCTGTTATTGGCTGCCCATCAAGATGAGCGAAATAGTTTTGTAGGGCTTTTTCAACATTGTCACGTAGGGTTTGTGACTGCTCTGAAGAAGCGGCTTGAAACGTATGAGTATGAGTTTGTTCTACCACAGAATGACCTTCTATTTTTAAAGCTAACCATTTATTAATGCACGTTGATCGTCATTGAGAAGGGTGATCTAGGTCTTCTTTTTTGATTTTCAGTACATTAAGTGTAAGGTTCGTTTGCCTATTGGCAAACAAAGAACTCTTCCAATTTATCAAGCTGTTCTTGCGTATTATCAATACGGTTAAACATACTGCGAAATTGTGTTTTATCCGCTAACGTCTGCAGGTACCAACCAACGTGCTTGCGAGCAATACGCACGCCTAAATAATCACCATAAAATTGGTGTAAGGCGTTCACATGGTTGATAACAAGCTGTCTCACCTCAGATAAAGAAGGAGGCGCTAACAATTCGTTTGTTTCTAAATAGTGGTTTATTTCGCGAAAAATCCACGGTCTTCCTTGGGCGGCTCGACCAATCATGATGCCATCCGCTTGGGTGTAATCTTTCACGAATTTTGCGGATTGCGCGTCTTTAATATCTCCATTAGCAAAAATAGGGATGTTTAAATGATGCTTAATCTCTGCAATCGTGTCGTATTCAACTTGTCCTTGGAATTTACATTCCCGTGTTCGTCCGTGAATTGCTAATGCTTGAATGCCAATATCCTCTGCCATTTTCGCAATCGCAAGACCGTTTTTCTGATCAAGACTCCATCCAGTACGGATTTTTAGAGTGACTGGAACAGAAACACTATTTACAACAGACTCCAATATTTCTCGAACAAGTGCTTCATCTTTAAGTAATGCAGAGCCTGCCGCTTTATTGCATACTTTTTTAGCGGGGCAACCCATGTTTATATCAATGATTTGTGCGCCTAGCTCAACATTTTGTTGAGCGGCTTCAGCCATCATTTGAGGGTCACCGCCAGCAATTTGAACGGATCTCGGCGAGACTTCCGCGTCGTGAATTAAACGATGGCGGCTTTTTGTCGAGTTCCACAGGCGAACATCAGAAGTGACCATTTCTGATACTACTAAGCCTGCACCTTGGTCATGGCAAAGGCGGCGAAAAGGCAAATCTGTTACGCCTGCCATAGGGGCAAGAATAACGGGCTTGTCAACGCAATATGGGCCAATAGCAAATGCCATGATGTTCCTGAATACTGGATTGAATGTTAAAGATCGTCGACAGCGTCGAGCGGGCGTGAATAATACCTATGCAATCGTTGTTTTTGAAGTCTTGACAGGCTAAAAACTGACTATTTTTTGTTCTTTTTTTAACCTTAGTACTAAAACAGTGAAAAACTAGTAAGAGCGAGTGTCTGTTGGGAAGGCTCTAAGCTGATGAGTGACCGCACGAGCGCCTGGATCTTGTATCGGAATGACCAAGTGGATCGGGGTATTTGGTGGCATATAGGTGATATCTAGAAAGTCTTTGTGCAGATAATCGTTTGGCGAAAAGAGTCTTGCTGCCACTGGTAGACCGTTTAAGTCAAAAAACTCTAAGGCAATTTTTGGCATTGGCTGAGAGAAATCACTGGTGTTGGTGATAATGGCGTTTACTAAAAGTGTATTCGGTATGGACGGGTGGCTTTGGATGCGAACATGTTGAATGGTGATGGCGCTGATGTCTTCGAATCTTGGTAGTGCACAGCCAGAGTAAGAGCAAATCGTTTTGTAGATGGCTCTAAAATTAGAAGAGCGACTGCCTTCTTCAAAAAAATGCGTAGCCACTTGTGCAGTCAATAAGGCGATTCCTAATAACGAAGCAAAAAACCATAGCCAAGGGTGTCCTTTTTTCTTGCTTGTGAATGATTCGCTCTCGCCCATTAATGGCGCTAAGCTTTGTTGAGCGGATAGTTGCTCAAGGATGGTGTGTTGGTTTTTTATGTCGGATGGGCGTGTTTGTTCCGCAGCAGTTTGCGCTAAGGAATGCAGGGCAACCATATAGTCTGGCTCAGGATTGACTGCTACAGAGGCTTCAGTCGCGGCTGGCTTTGTTGGTTTGGCTGCGGGTTTATTTGCTGTAAAGGGTTGCTGTGGTGTCGCCTTAAGTGCGGCTTCTACTTCAGCAAGCTCTAACTCCCATGGCGCTGGCTCATCTTGTCTTTTTGTTTCTGCAGCAGCTTTTTTGGCTTGTTCTTGTTTGTGAACAGACTCTTGGTAAGCATTGTTTGCTTCGAAGGCTTCGTCTTCTTCTTGTATGCTGCTGATTTTTGAACTTGTTGTATCTTCACTCTGTGGTTGCAGGTCCTCGTCATCAAATAGCGTGTGTAGCCAATCTGGATTAACAATTTCTTCTGCAGGAGCGAGCCTATTATCAATAGATGCTTTTAAGTTTGCGTGAGCTTCATTGTTTGGAGGGGTGTTGTTTTGAGCTATAGTGTTTTGAGCTATGTTGTTTTGATCTGTCGGCTGGCGAGTCAAATCAGCTTGTGCTTGTTTTTTGGGCGCGACCGTTTCTATTGCTGGATCATTGTTTTCTTGTAGTGGCTGTTCTCTGGTATTGGCAGTATTAGTCTTGTTGTTTGCCGCATCGTTGGCATTAAAAATATGGAAGCATTGGCCGCATCTGACTTTGCCCTTGGCCATGCTTAATACTTCATCGCTTACTCGAAATGCGGTTGAACATTTTGGGCAACGTGTTATTAGGCTATTGGCCATAGGGTGTAATCTTCCTGTCTAAAACTGTGCTGAGTAAAACGGCTATTATGCGTGCTTAGTACCTACAATACGAATCCATTCTTCCTTTTCGGTAATGGAGTCAATTGTAAACCACTCTTTATATGCCTCAATCACTTCCTGGGCCTGGTTAGCAAGGATGCCAGAAAGGGCTAATTGACCTTGATTTTTAACCAGAGCGGAAATAGTTGGGGCTAAGTGGGCAAGTGGGCCTGCAAGAATATTTGCAACTACGATATCGGCTTGTAAGTCAGATTCGTACGGAGGCAGTTTTACTTCTAAACGGCTTGGGTCGATCTTGTTGCGTTCAGCGTTAGCTTCTGTTGCTTGCACAGCTTGTGGGTCGATATCGATACCAACCATGTTGTTTGCACCAAGTAGTAAGCCCGCAATGCCAAGAATACCTGAGCCGCAACCGTAATCTATGATGGTTTTATCTTTGCAATCAATGCTATCTAGCCATTGTAGGCACAATGCGGTAGTGGGGTGCGTGCCTGTGCCAAATGCTAAGCCTGGGTCTAGCATCAGTGTAACTGCATTTGGATCTGGTACTTCGCGCCAGCTAGGGCAAACCCAAAGACGTTCGCCAAATTGGATTGGATGGTAGTTGTCCATCCATTCTCTTTCCCAATCTTTGTCTTCGACTATCTCTATTTTCATATCGATATCGGTTTCACCAAGGGACTCGGCTTTATGTTCAATTACTGGACGAATGTGTTCAATATCGGCGTCTGCTTCAAACAGGCCAGTCACCTTAGTGTTTTTCCACAGAGGTGTAGTGTTTAGGTCTGGTTCGTATACAGGATCGTCATGGACGTCTTCAAAGGTGACAACCATTGCGCCACAGTCAAGAAGAGTATCTTCGAAAGCTGGGACGTGATCGGGCGTGGTATTGATACGTATTTGAAGCCAAGGCATAAAGTGAAGTCCAACAGTAAAACAAACAGGAATAGAATAGCGAAGCTTAGAGCGAGAGGCGAGAGGAAAATGATTGCCCCTAGTGATTTATGTAGTCACTAGGGGCAAAACTGCAGTCTTTATAGACCGAGTTTTTTCTCCAAATAATGGATATTAACGCCACCAGCAATGAAATTAGCATCATTTACTAGGTCTTTTTGTAGCTCTATATTGGTTTTAATACCATCGATGAATGTTTCATCTAGAGCGCCAGAAAGGCGTTTTAGTGCAGCAGTACGATCTGGTGCATGACAAATGATTTTAGCAATCATAGAATCATACGTAGGTGGTACTGTGTAGCCACTGTACAAGTGAGAGTCAACACGAACACCCATACCGCCTGGAGCGTGGAAGTATTCCACTTTACCAGGGCAAGGCATGAAGGTTTTAGCGTCTTCTGCGTTGATTCGAGATTCAACAGCGTGGCCATTTAACTTGATATCTTCTTGTTTAAAAGACAATGGCAAGCCGCTAGCAATACGAAGTTGTTCTTTAACGATATCTACGCCAGTTACCATTTCTGTAACAGGATGTTCTACTTGCACACGAGTGTTCATCTCGATGAAGTAGAAGTTGCCGTCTTCGTATAGGAATTCGAAAGTACCCGCACCACGGTAGTTGATCTTGATACAAGCATCAACACACGCTTTTAAACAAGCTTGGCGAGATTCTTCGTTCAGCATCGGTGCTGGCGCTTCTTCCAGCACTTTTTGATGGCGACGTTGCAAAGAGCAATCACGGTCGTATAGATGAACGGCATTGCCTTGACCATCAGCCAATACTTGAACTTCGACGTGACGCGGGTTTTGTAGGAATTTTTCCATATAAACCGTGCTATCACCGAAGTAAGAACCTGCTTCGGATTGTGTGATGCTGATAGATTTTAGTAGGCTGCCTTCGTTGTGAACAACGCGCATACCACGGCCACCACCGCCTGCCGCTGCTTTAACGATAACCGGAAAGCCGATTTCATTAGCAACACGGATACATTCTTCAGGATCTGTAGGTACTGGGCCGTTTGAACCTGGAACAGTCGGAACACCAGCTGCTTTCATTGCCTTAATCGCAGAAACTTTGTCACCCATTAGGCGAATCGTTTCGGCCTTAGGACCGATGAAGGTAAAACCAGAACGCTCAACTTGCTCCGCGAAATCCGCATTTTCAGCAAGGAAGCCGTATCCTGGGTGAATAGCTGAGGTGTCTGTCAATTCTGCAGCGCTAATGATAGCTGGAATATTCAAATAACTTTGAGCTGATGGATTTGGCCCTATGCAGATAGATTCGTCTGCAAGGCGCACATGTAACAAGTCACGGTCAATCTTAGAGTGAACCGCAACGGTTTTGATACCGAGTTCTTTACACGCACGTAAAATACGTAGCGCGATTTCGCCTCGGTTAGCAATCAATACCTTATCGAGCATGATGAAACCTTTGCGTTGGATTAAATGATAGTAATAAGAGGCTGGTCAAATTCAACTGGCTCGCCGTCTTCAACAAGGATAGCGCCAATTGTACCAGATTTATCTGCTTCAATTTGGTTCATCATTTTCATTGCTTCAACGATACAAATAGTATCGCCAGCGTTAACTTTTTGACCTACTTCGATGAAAGGCTTAGCACCTGGTGCAGAAGACTTGTAGTAAGTACCGACCATTGGAGAATTTACAGAGTGACCAGTGAAAGCAGCTGGTGCTTCAGGTGCTGCAGTAGAAGCAACTGGTGCAGCAGGTGCTGCCATCATTGGAGCGGCCATCATAGGTGCTTGAACTGGAGCACCACCACGGCTAATACGAACAGCTTCTTCGCCTTCTTTGATTTCAATCTCATAGACGTTAGATTCTTCTAAAAGTTCGATTAGCTTTTTGATTTTACGAATGTCCATAAATACTCTCTTCTGTCTGTGTTGGTGTTTCAGTGGTTATGTTATCCACTGACTATTATAAAATCTGTGTACTGCTTGTGTTATCCAACAAACAGGGCTTTTATAAAAAAACGAATTGTAAAAGCTTGTAACGCGAAATTATCGATAAAAAGCGGGATATTGTCCAGTTTTGCGTTAAAAAAACCGAAAAATGTTCTCGGCGGTTTATTTTTGATCAAAAGTAAACTCTCGTGCTTTTTTATAAAAGTTATTAGTTGATAGCGTGATTTAAGCGATCAATTAGTAAGGATTTTGTCGGTTCGCCCATCAAAGTTAATGCTTTACGCTCTTCGCCTTTACTATCTAAAAATACCAGTGATGGCGGCCCAAATAAGTTGAACTTCTGCATTAATGCTTGGTTCTTCGCTGAATTTTCCGTGACATCAACTCGAACTAATTGAACCTTATCGAGCAGTGGTAACACGTCAGATGAAGCAAACATGTCTTCTAATATTTTGCAGCTGATACACCAATCTGCATAAAGATCTAAAATGATAGGGCGAGAGTCTTGATTTGCTATAATTTCATCAAGTTCGTCTAAGTTCGTAATTGTGGCGTCAAATATTACTTTCTCCTCTAGTGTTGTTGAGGGTGATGATAATTTTTTCAAGGGTTGCAGTGGACTGCTGCTACCTGTTGTGCCGCCAATAAACTCAACACTGCCGATAAGGAAAAAGGCTAAGGCCAAAAACCAACGAATAGGGTGCGAGGCAATTTTATAAGCGCGATGAATAAAATAGCCGCTTATTGCTAATGCAAGAATGCTCCACAGATACAAGTGGCTGTTCATTGGTAACCAACGAGTAATCATCCAGACCGCCATAGCGAGTAAACCAAAGCCCATGAGTACCTTAATATCGTGCAACCACTCTCCGCTTTTGGGTAATACTTTAGGCCCAAAAAGGCCGACTAGTAATAGTGGAACCCCCATGCCTAGCGCCATGACAAACAGCATCGTCGCGCCATACCACGCATTACCTTGGCTGCTTATATATAGTAAGGCACCAGCAAGTGGTGCAGAGACGCATGGTGAGACTATTAGCGTAGATAAAACCCCAGCTAGGAAAATACTCGCGGTTGATTTCCAAGTAGAACTTGTTGATTTGGTCGATACTTGGAGGCGCTGTTGCCATGAGCTTGGCAGTCTTATTTCATAGACACCGAACATTGCTAGGGCGAGCAATACAAAGATGATTGCACTGCAAATTAATAAAATAGGGTTTTGTAGCTGGGCCTGTAGATTGAGCTGGGTACCAAAAACACCGACCAATCCACCAATGGCCGCATAGGTCAATGCCATGGCCAGTACATAAACAAAGCTGTAATAAAATGCGCCTAATTTTGAATTGCGAGTGCCAATGACAATCGCACTGACAATAGGCACCATAGGAAGTACGCAAGGCGTTAGTGATAAAAGTAACCCTAAGCTAAATATAGCAATAAGAGTTACCCAAGTATTGTTACTGCTGAGCAACTGACTTACTGATTGCGCTTCGGAAGGTACAAGCATTGCGTTGGAAGGTTGAGGGTTTTCTGCTCTAGGTTGAGATGCGGTTAGATGTTTTTCTGTCGATGCCAGTTTTTCTGTCGATGATAATAGTGCGGGAACTGTAAATTGAATCGGCATTTTTTGTGGTGCGTAACATAAGCCTTTATCGGCACAGCCTTGATAAGATAGTACGGCATTAACTTGAGTACCTGCTGTCAGTTTGATGTCGTAATAAATGGGCAGAGTTAATTGCTCGCGATAAACCGTTACTTCACCATAATAAGGATCTTGTTTGATTTCGCCGGCAGGAAAAGGCGAAAAATGCAGTTTATCTGCAGCATCACCAGACAAGGCGAATTGTTCTTGATATAAATAGTAGCCATCTTGAATCTGCCATGTTGCCATTAATTTTCCGTCTTTAGGAGCCGAGACGGATAGTTGGAAAGCTTGGTCTACAGTTAAAAATTCTGGTTCTGCAAGTCTTGATGTGGGGCCGAAAGTGAAGGCGTGAGAAACGCTTTGAAATATCAGTAAAAACAGTAGAACGAGTAGGCGCATAAATATCTTCAATCAAATTGAGCGTATTGTGTAAATTGTAAATCCATATTTCATCACGCTAGATAGAAGGTGTAGACTACCAATCCACCTTTAAGTTGCCAATCGCAAGGGGGCAAATTGAGTAAAAACCTAGTTTCTTTTCTAATTGTTGTAGTTTTCCTGACAGGCTGTCAGGAAAATGTGAAGTCAACAGAGAAAAGCCAGCCACTACAAGAAGTGGAAGTCACCCAAGCTGTAGTAGCTAAGGCTTCTGTTAATAAATCAGTCGATATTGAAAAGCCAGCGGCGATAAAAACACAGCAACCTAAAGCTGCCAAAGCCCCAACGGCTTTTGAACGATTGACACAGCGATTGATAGAGCAGGGCGAAATAGCTTTAGCTGCAGAGCGATTTTTAACGCCAGTAGACGACAATGCTAACTTGTACTTTCAGGCTGCGCTAGGACGTGATCCTGGTAATTTCCGTGCAATTCAAGGCATTACTGCCATTGTGGATGTTTATACGCAATGGGCATGGCAAGCGGCTAGAAACGGTGATTATAAGAAGGCTGCAAAATATTTAGATTCTGCACGCTCCGTTAATCCAGAAGATCCTGCCATCATAGAAATGACGTCGCGTGTTAGTGATTTGAAAGCGAAACGAGAGCTGGCTGCTAAGATTTCAAAAACAAAGCCAGAGTCGAAAGAACCGAAAGCTCTAAAAGAGGGACAGTTTTTATTGCCCGAAACACTTTTTAGTTTGAGTGAAGAAGAGATAATCGCAAAGATTCAGCCTATTATAGATGAAGTGGCAACAGCGGATCGTCCCATCGCTATTTACTGGCCAAATGACAAAGAAGCACGTTTGATTTATCAAATCATTAATAGCCGTGTTCCCGAATTTCGTGTTCGTGCGATGACATATCATCGTGCTGATTACATGGTCGAATTACAACAAGATTAAGGTAGGTCAAGAATGTCGTGGTTAGCGAATAAGTTACAAGGTTTAAAGCCAAGTATTAATTTTTCGAGTGTGGGGAAAGTCGCCATATCTGCTGTGCTCATTGCTGCTGTATTGTTGAGCTTTTTAGGTATGTATTGGAGTAGTGAACCAGATCAATTTGATGTCGTTGCTACAGCAAAAGAAAAGGCTACCGAGCGTGGTTATTTAAACAATAGTAAAAAGCTCGTTGTTGGCTACACAACCGCAAGCACACTGCACACCATCATGGAAACATTACTGGATAAACCAGGCGGTTTTATTAGCAATGACATACTGCCGCCAGGTGTGTTTATGGACAACATGCCAGCATGGGAATTTGGTGTGCTTGTACAGTCGCGTGATTTAGCCAGAGCGTTCCGTAAAGAGTTTAGCCGCTCTCAGTCCCAGTCCACAGAAGATGTAAACTTAAAAATAGCCGAGCCACAATTCAACTTCGACAACAAAAGCTGGGCCTTGCCATCTAGTGAAAGCGAATATCGTCGTGGTAATAAAGAGCTAATGGAGTATCTTGATCGTTTGGCTGGCCAATCAAACAACAAAGCCCAATTCTATGCTCGTGCCGATAACCTTTCGGACTGGTTATCAGACGTCAGTACTCGTCTTGGTAGCTTGTCTCAGCGTTTATCTGCAAGTGTAATAGAAGACAAACCACAGTTGGAATCAGACGAAAATACCCGTTACGTGCGTACACCTTGGTCTAAAGTAGATGATGTTTTTTATGAAGCTCGTGGCACAAGCTGGGCACTGATCCACATGTTGCGTGCTGTAGAAGTAGATTTCATCTTCACTTTACAGGACAAAAACGCACTGGTTAGCTTGCGTCAAATTATCCGTGAACTAGAAGCAACCCAAGCCAATGTCTGGTCGCCCTTTATCTTAAACGGCAGTGGTTTTGGTGTCTTGGCAAACCATTCTTTGGTCATGGCATCTTATATTGCACGTGCAAATACCGCGATTATCGACCTACGTCGTTTGCTTGAACAAGGCTAACGCAGCAATGTCACTCAGTCATAGCAGGGAAATCCGTCTAGCAGTATTAGACGATGCCCCTGCGATATTAGACATCTTTCAGCATTGTGACCTTTTTGCCAGCACAGGCCATCGACAAGACAATATAGGCTTGATCGATGTCATGGACTGGCTGGAAAGCGTCACCGATAACCACCCAATGTTGGTTCTAGAAGAACAGGGCAATGTGATTGCTTGGTGCTCAGTCGAACCCTTCTATGGCTTACCCGCATTTGATTGCGCTTGTGAAGTCAGCTTCTATGTCTCGCCAAACTGGCAAGGAAAAGGCATTGGCACACAGCTATTTAAATACCTAGAAACGAACCAGATAGAGCTTGGTTTTACCCACCTTGTCGCCTACATCTACGCCAGCAACCTCGAAAGCCAAGGCTTCTTCAAACGCCAAGGGTTTGATCAATGGGGACTGCTGCCGAATATTGCTCAGAATGAACAGATTAAAGAAGACGTGTTTATTCTTGGAAGAGAGTTTTTCTAGTGATAAATATCAGTCCGATTAATAGAAACTGAATGAAAATATGATCATTCGAAAAGCGTGTTTAGACGATCTGTCCAGTATTGCAAACCTACATGCCCAAAGTTGGCGTGACAATTACCGTGATGTCTTGTCTGAAGAGTACCTTGATAAAGTGGTATTTACTGATAGGCAAGCGGTATGGACATCTAGATTAAATAAACCTTTAACAAACCAGTTGGTGTTAGTCGCAGAGTTAGATGACTATATCTGCGGCTTCATTTGCGCGTTTGGTGATAATCATCCAACTTTCGGCACTATCATCGATAACCTACATGTAAAACCGGGCAACAAGGGTAAAGGTATTGGCCGTCAATTACTCGCTGGCGCTGCATCTTGGGCTGCGACTCATTATAAAAGCACAGACTTATATTTAGAAGTTTTAGAGTCTAATACCAAAGCCATTGGATTCTATGAATCCCTTGGCGCTAAAAATATCGGCTCTTCTTATTGGCATACACCTTGTGGCAATCAAACAAAAGAATTCATCTACAGCTGGGGGCTGCCAGACACCTTGGCTGAAAAGCTTTTATTGTCTAAATAGAGCGATTATCCATTAAGTGGCGCATCTGTTCAGTGATCCAATCTGTCAATTTATTACTTGGGCTGTCGAGTCGTTTCACTATACCTATTTCAATTAATTGATCCGTTAAAAAGTCACTTTTGGCGATTTTTATTTGCTCAAAAAACCAATGTGCCTTGGCAATATGCTCAGGTACGATGGCCCAACCTTGATTCTGCGTTACCAATTCACAAATCAGATAATAACTGTCTAAATCCCAATGATCTGGGCTTAGGGCATTTTCGCGGTTTTCTCCTGAACGATTGCATAGTACGAATTGACGGTATTGCTGTAGTTGCGCAAGACTCAATATATTTTCTTTAGCAAGAGGGTGCTTTTTACCGACAATCAGGATTTTTTTAAAATATCCCAAAGACTGCAAAGTTAACTTTGGTGGCAAAGCACTGTTGCTAATCATAAAACCAATGTCAGCTTTTTGATTAGCAATGGCTATGGCGATATCGTCTTGTGACCCATTGGTAATAACTAAATGCGTGTTAGGAAATAAATCGCCAACTTGAGAAAAAATAGAGTGGATGGTTTCCAGTGGCAAGGCTTCATCTAGCGCGATGCGCAACGAAATGGGTTCTTTGTTTGCTGCTGATAAAGCACGCGAGTCTAGACGTAAGCACTGGTTAAGTACGGCTCGCGCTTCGGGAAGCATTTCTCTACCCAGGTGTGTCAATACGGGGAATTTAGAGCTGCGATCAAATAACTCAAACCCTAAATCCAATTCTAAATTGGCGATGGCACTACTGATACGCGATTGTGCCTTTTGTAATTGCCTTGCTGCTGCCGAAAAAGAACCCAACTCTGCGGCGGTAACAAAAGCCAGTAACTGATCCAGTGTCCAATTCATTTCTTTGCTCATAAAATGGTTACTCTCGCGGCATAGATTATTGCTTAATCCATCCTATAAACGGATGGTAACTAACTTTCTTATATCTCAATTATATATATTATGCCTGCATTCTTACTTTCTGGATATTTAAGTTATGCAAGCCGCTCCACAGGTTCAAAAGTCCCAATCCGTTGCTCGAACGTTTTGGCGTTTTGCCATTCCTTCCATCGTCGCTATGTTAGTCAGTGGTCTGTATCAGATCATTGATGGCTTCTTCGTTGGTCACTTTGTTGGTGCAGACGGACTCGCAAGCATCAACATGGCCATTCCATTGCTTGGTTTAATTATGGGCTTTGGTTTGCTTGTGGGTATGGGCGGCGGCAGCGTATTGTCTAAATATCGTGGCGAGAAAAATCTCGCAGCCACTCAAGCAACACTTGTCACGGCGCTTTTTTTGATCATTTTGATTGGCTTATTGGCAACTATCGTGTTTATTGCTTTTGGCAAAAGTTTGCTCAATATTCAAGGCGCGACGGGCGTCATCCTAGAAATGAGCTGGAGTTATGTGCAGATAATGTCGTTTGGTGCGCTTATTTCGATTGGTGCGAGTGCCATGCCGATGTTGGTCCGAAATGACGACAGCCCAAATCTTGCGACGGTATTTATCATCGTTGGCGCCTTGACCAACATCGTCTTGGATTATGTTTTCTTAGGCCATCTTGGCATGGGATTAAAAGGCGCCGCCATTGCGACCTTAATTGCTCAACTGGCGACCTGTGTATTGTGTCTACGTTATTTTACGTCGGCAAAAGCCAAAACCAAGCTGACTATTAAGCAACTTGATAAAACCATCGCCATTCGTATCGTGCAATTGGGTGCATCAAACTTAGTGATGTTTATCTACTTCAGCTTCGTCATGGCGTTCCATAACATGCAATTTATGGCCTACGGAGACACTACGCAATTAGCCGCCTTTGCAATTGTTGGCTACTTAGCGAGCTGTTACTACTTCTTCGCCGAAGGCTTAGTCAGCGGCTTGCAGCCACCGGTGAGTTACTATCTAGGTGCCAAGCAATACAAGCGCATTACCGAAACCGTAAAATTAGCTTTTTCAGTCACCGTTGGGTCCGGTATCGCTTTGGTTATACTGTTTAACATTGTTCCTGAGCTCTTTATTAGCATCTTTACCACAGGCAACGATGCATTACTTGAAGCAAGTAAAAATGGCATTCGCCTACACTTAATGGCACTGTTTTTAGACGGCTTTTTATTTATGGCGTCCATCTACTTTGTTGCCGTCGGTAAAAGCGGGCAAGCCCTGTTTGTCTCCGTAGGTAACATGTTGATACAGTTTCCATTCCTATTCATCTTGCCGAAATACCTAGGCATTGATGGTGTTTGGTTAGCCGTTCCTCTTTCCAACATCACCTTCGCACTGATTGTACTGCCGATGCTATTGATCAACCTGAAAGGATTAATGAAAATGCATAGACAGCAGAACAATACAGATGGGGGCGTGGCTGTTTACCAGTGACATCCCTGTGAAGAACACTTTGCTCAAAGTGTTCTTTATTTGCTTCCATTCAAACGCTTTGTATTCCTGACCTTTTTTCCGCTCTGCTGAGCGGGTAACTTTTTGCAAGCGCCCAAAAAGTAACCAAAAATTCGCTTTATCGGGCTTTCGCCCAAACGTCTCATTCACATTGCTTAACATCACGTCTAGCAACACGACTTTTATCGTAAGGCATAGATTGGTTTTTTCTGTTCGAGAGACTTTGTCTGTTAATGACTCTGAAACTCCATAAAGTCGCGCCACTTCGTCGCGTCGAACTGACTTCTTTGTAGCTAATCGTGTAAAACCATAACGTAGGGCATCATTAGCGTAGCGTAATGTGCCGGTTGAAAGCGAAGCTTTCATCTTTAAGGTAGGCTGTCCTTCTGGACGACAGAAAACTGGAATAAAGTGAAAAAGGGTTTAATCTTCTTAATAGGCATATGGTATTGCATGGCGAATCACTAGATTACGGAAGCAAGCTTAATAGTTTAAAGGCGATTTTTCTAGTTAATTACGTATCACAGGCATTAAACAAAAATGTAGGTTACCCTTAACTAGGTTATATTGTCAGACAAACTTTACGCAGAAATACCACTGGATACACCAATGAAAACCATCGTAATCTCAGACATTTTTGGCAGAACCGCAGCCCTTGAGCGTTTTACCGCAGAGATAAGCGAAGACGCGTTAATTTTAGATCCATATGATTCAGAGTTTATGAATTTTAAAAACGAAGAGGCTGCTTATGCGTATTTTTCTGAGAATGTCGGTTTGGGTTCCTACGCTGATAAATTAAAGCAAGTTTTGCTGGAACAACAAGGTGAGGTGTTGTTGATTGGCTTCAGTGTTGGTGCTTCAGCTATCTGGAATATTTCAGGTGATGAGTCTATCACGGTAGTCAAAAAAGCGATCTGTTACTACGGCTCGCAGATTAGAAGCAATGTTGTTTGTAATCCACGGTTTCCTATCGAATTAGTGTTTCCTTCCATGGAGCGTCATTTCTCAGTTGATGAATTGATTCATCAACTATCGGGAAAGCAAAACGTGTCCATTCGCCAAGTATCCTATCTTCACGGTTTTATGAACAAATTGTCTTTGAATTACGATTTCCAAGGATATGGTGAAGAGATAATGTATTTGAATAGTACCCAAAGAAGAGATTAATCCCATCCTCCGCCTCCCCCTTGGAAGACAAAAGGGGAAGGGATTTAGTGATTAGTAAACGTTACCTTCAATATTCGACCTCCATAGAAAATGAAAGCTTCGCTTTCATCGGCGCATTACGGTCGTACCTCCCTCATGTCGCCCTACGTCTTTGTTTTCCATCACTGCAGACCGAAGAAGCCAGTTCGACGCAACAGAGTTGCGCGACTTTATGGAGTTTTAGGGTCAGTTAAAGATACTCTTTCTAAAAGCATCAAAAACAATCTATGCCTTTCGATAAAGGTCGTGTTGCTAGACGTGATGTTAAACAATGTGAATGAGACGTTTGGGCGATAGCTCGACAAAAGATTTTTTGGTTACTTTTGCATCGTTTGGCAAAAGTTACACGCCCAGCAGGGCGGAATAAAGGTCTGGAATACAAAGCGTTTGAATGGAGTTTAAATTCCGCGTCGGGCTCAAGCCGCGATCTACCCTAGAATATGAAAGCTTCGCTTTCAGCGTCAGATCACGCCTCGTGCCTCGTCTCATCAGACCTACGTTCTTTGGTGCCTATTATTGAATTCACTATGAAGTCAGTTCGACGCGACGAAGTTGCGCGACTTTATGGAGTTTTAGGGTCAGTTAAAGATACTCTTTCTAAAAGCATCAAAAACAATCTATGCCTTACGATAAAAATCGTGTTGCTAGACGTGATGTTAAACAATATGAATAAGACGTTTGGGCGAAAGCCCGATAAAGAGACGTTTTGGTTACTTTTGTGGATCTGGACAAAAGTTACCCGCTCAGCAGGGCGGAATAAAGGTTGGGAATACAAAGCGTTTGAACGGAGCCAAATATCCCTTTGGCTCCAAATCGAATTGTAATTAAACCCAACTACATTGGCTCAAAAACCGAGCCCAAGCTCGGAACAAACAATTTATTGTACATGCGGCTGGCGTAGTCGTCGGTCATGGAAGCCATGTAGTCGCAGATGATGCGAAGTCCGCTTTCTCCTCGATCTTGGCTTTTTTGCCATTCGTTGGCGATTTCTCTTGGCAGTAATCGGCTCGGATCGGCGGAGTAGGCTTCAAACATTTCCAATAACATTTGCTGGCCTTTGTAGACGAGCATTTGCACTTCTGGGCGTTGGATGATGTGTTGCATTTCGAATTGTTTTAACAAGTTTAATGCTTGACGTTGGCCTTCTGGTAAGCCGACTTGAAAGCGCAATAATGGATGCTCAAACTGTGCTTTTTCGACGACTCGACAAGAGGTGATAAACCAGCTAACTAAGCTGCCGATGGCTTCTTTGCGTAAGTGACTTTGGCGGCTGAACAGTTGGGTGCGAATGTCGTTTAGGTTTTCCGCTAAAAAGGGTGACGCTAAGGCGGCAAGTTTTGGTTCTAGGTGTTCTAGCCACATGTCTTTGGTGACCATGCCGAGGACGATGGCATCTTCCAGGTCGTGAACACCGTAGGCGATGTCGTCGGCGAGATCCATGATGCTGGTGTCGAAGCTGGCGTGTTTGGCTTTGGCGTGGCTATCTGGATCAGTTTGGCTTACTTCTTGTAATAAGCTTTTGTCGGCTTGGCTAAACGGCTCGATGATCCAATTGAGTAAGTCTTGCTCTTCTTGATAGACGCATTTTGGTGGCGCCCAGTTAGAGGCTTTGAATTGGCGGAAGTTAGCGGGTTTTTCTGGGTATTTTCCAACCACACTCGCGTGTAAAACAGGGTATTTTAAAATCCCTAATAAAGTGCGGCGCGTGACATCCATCCCATAAGTGGGTGAGTAGGAGCCGCGCTTACCTAGGATTCTTAATGATTGTGCGTTGCCTTCAAAGCCGCCATAGGTTTGCATCATGTAGTTAAGGGCAACTTCTCCGCCATGTCCAAACGGTGGGTGGCCGATGTCGTGGCTGAGGCAAACGGTTTCAATTAAAGCATCATCGGCGAGCCAAGGTTGAAAGTCGGCGTCAGCAGGTGAGCTGAATTTAAGTTGGTGAACAATGCCGTTGCCAATTTGGGCGACTTCTAAAGAGTGTGTTAAGCGCGTGCGGCTGTAGTCGTTTTGTCGAATGGCGAGAATTTGAGTTTTGGATTGCAAGCGACGAAACGCCGCGCTGTGGATGATTCTGGCTCGGTCGCGCTGGTAAGGTGTACGGTAATCGTTGTCGCGGGATTTTTTATGACCAGATTGTCTTTCGTGCCAAGGTAGCATTGTGTCTTGTGCGGTAGTCATGCTCTTAATCCACTTAGGTTAATAACTTTGAGTCTTTCATGAAAACACGATATAGGTCAATGTTCGTAAAATAGGCATTGGGCATAATGGGATCTACTATAAGGAATCTTTATGCTTAATACACAACATCTTATTACTTTTAAGGCTTTGGTTGAAACGGGGAGTTTTACGAAAACTGCGAAGCAGTTGGGATTAACTCAGCCAGCAGTCAGCCAACACATTCAAAAATTAGAGCGGGACTTAGGTGAGCCGTTGTTGATTCGACATGGTCGAACAACGGACATGACACCAGCAGGAGAAGTTTTGTTGCAACACATAACAGAACTAGAGTTATGTTATCAAGACTTTATCGCATCATGGCAAAGCCATGTAGAAAGTAAATCAAATGATGTGTTTAAAGAAATTAAAAGTGCCTGATGGTATCAGGCACTTTTAATTTTAGACGCTTATAATTTAAGTGCTTCTAAACAAAAAGAAGAGCTTATTGTTGAGTTGTTGGTATTAAGTTGCCAATGTGTAGCCCACATTCTTTGTGTTCTGATTCTTCCCACCACCAACGACCTTCACGTTCGTGTTGATTCGGTAAAATAGGGCGAGTACAAGGTTCGCAGCCGATGCTGGTAAAACCTTTCAAATGCAATTCATTGTAGGGAACATCAAACATCTTGATATAGTTCCAAACGTCTTCTGAAGACCAGTTCGCCAATGGATTGAATTTAAATAGATCTTTTTCATCTGTACTAAATGCGCTGTCTTTTTCAGCAAAGGCTAAAACGTTACGTGTACCTGGGCTTTGGTCTTTGCGTTGTCCAGTGATCCACGCGTCTAGTGTGGAGAGCTTACGTTTAAGTGGCTGTACTTTGCGAATGCCGCAGCATTCTTTGTGGCCATCTTCAAAAAAGCTAAATAAGCCTTTTTCTCGGGTGAAGTTTTCGAGTGCTTCACGGTCAGGGGAAAGAATATCGATATTGATCTTGTAGTGTTTACGAACTTGTTCGATGAAACGATACGTTTCTGCATGCAAACGACCAGTATCAAGAGAAAATACGTATATGTCTTTTTTTGCTTTGACTGCCATGTCAATTAGAACAACATCTTCTGCACCACTAAAAGAGATGGCAATGTTGTCGAATTCTTTCATCGCGTTATGGATGATTTTTTGAGCTTCGTCTTCTTTGTTGTTAGCAATAAAAGACGCTAAATCAAATGCTGGCATAGGAAGGTTTACCGTGTTCTAAGTTACGTTAGTTGTACCTTATCAATTTGTGTCAATGAAATAAAAGACGAAAGAAAACTATCCTTATAATACTTAATAAAGGGTAAAGAGAGAAAAGACTAAAACCATTAACGTATATGCCTGGCCAGTGTTTGATAAAGTCCGTAGAGAATGCCTGCAGTAACACCCCAAATACGAATATCTTCGTAATCAATTTCAAAATAACCACGAGACGTTGTATCGAGCACTTTCTTTTTAAAACGGTAATTTTGTGGTGTGAGCAAGTAGCGCAAAGGCACCCAATGGACGGATTTTACTTCTTCTTCACACAGGCTTAATTCGCTTCTACGCGTCATTTCGGCGACGATGGGTTTTATGCAATAGCCCGAAATGGTGCAATACTCGCCAAGCTCTCCCAATAGATCGAAACAATCCGGTGAGAGGCCGACTTCTTCTAATGTTTCACGCAGTGCTGTGTATTGGATGCTGGCATCGTCTGGGTCATGTTTGCCACCGGGGAAGGCTATTTGTCCCGGATGATTGCGCATGTGAAGCGCGCGTTGGGTTAGAAGTACATACAACTCGCCATTTTCTGGCTCTTTCCAAATAGGGATGAGTACGGCGGCAGATCTGTAGTTCAAATCATAACCACTAGGAAACATTTTCTCGTCTGGGTTATGAATTTGTTGCGCATAAGGTTCTCTGTCTAATGCAGCGCGAATATCATCCAAGCTTAGGTCAATGGGAGGAGCATTTAAAAACTGCTCTATGTCAGACATGATACGGCCTATTTCAAAAAGTCTTGTTCTAGAGTATGGGTTAACTTGCCCACTTTGGTAAAGGTTTCTTGGTATTCTTCTTGGCATTTCGAATCCGCGACCAGTCCACCGCCTGCCCAACAGTGCAAGTTGCCATGGTCTGCGACCAATGTGCGAATCGTAATGCTGGAATCCATTTGACCATTCGCACTGAAGTAAGCGATAGAACCACAATAGGCTGAACGTTCATGAGGTTCTAGCTCATCGATAATTTCCATAGAGCGAATCTTAGGTGCGCCAGTAATGGAGCCGCCAGGGAAGCTTTGATGGAAAACTCGAATCGCTTGATCCGCCTGATCAATCCTACCTTCTACCGTGGAAACCAAATGATGTACATTTGCATAACTTTCTAAAGCAAACAGCTTTGGCACCTTGATACTGCCGGTTAAACAGGTTCGGCCTAGGTCGTTGCGCAGCAAATCGACAATCATCAGGTTTTCGGCACGATCTTTTTCTGATGCAAGCAACCAATCTGCGTTGGCTTGGTCTTCTTCAGGTGTTTTACCGCGCGCTACTGTGCCTTTGATTGGCTTGGATTCTACTCGACCCTGATCACACAAGAGGAATCGTTCAGGAGAATGACTTAGTAAACTTTGCTCTGGTGAAAATTCCATATAAGCCGAAAACGGCGTAGGGCAAACGTCTCTTAATGTGTGATACGCCGTAAAAGTGTCACCTTGGTAGCAAGTTGAAAAACGCTGCGCCAAATTTACCTGATAACAATCACCGGACTGAATGTAATCTTGCACAGTAGAAAACTTTTGCGCGTACTCGGTTTCTGTCATGTTTGAAGTAAAAGGCGCTTGCAAATGAAAAGGTCGTGCTTCGTTTAAATCATGCTTTACCAATACATCATCACAAGCACTGGTGAAGCGATTGATAAGATCAGCAACGTCTTCTGAAGGACACCAAGGTGAAGTAATTAATTGGGTGGTTTTTTTCTTGTGACAGGTAATTACTGCCCAACCATAAAGGCCAATACTCAAGGTTTCCAACCGAATGTCATGCTCTACTGTATCTGGCAATTGCTCAACAAAATGTCCACTTTCATAACCGTAATAGCCAAGTAAGCCACCAACAAATGGCAAATCTTTCGGCGCTGATTTCGCCCAAGTTTCTTGGCAAATTAAGCTCATTAATTCGTTTAGCAAGGTCATTGGGTTGTCAGTATTGCTTAGCGCGTAAAGCGGTTTGATGTACCAAGTGATAGGCTGACTGTTTTGAACTGGATGAATGCGAGCAAGTGGGTTGGCGACTAAAATATCGTAATTTGTATCAGGGAAGTGTTCATGGTTACTGTCGAGTAAAGCGGGATAAGGTAAGTCTCGCACAGCAGAAAAGAAAGACAGTAACGACGCCTGATAAGGGAGATTTACGTGTTTGATTTCTGACATTTATTTTAATACCTAGTAATATGAGATCTGCGTTTACCATTGCTTTGTTAAAAATAGCCGAGTTTTGGTTTCGCTCGACTTGTAATTGTATTGACTGATTGCAATTACAATATGGCGCAAGGTCTCAATGTATTCGTTTTGCTGATCGCAGCATTGTATTCTTTTAATAAGGGTCCTCACAGGTTAATTACAAGTGTCTGACATTTTTTTTCTTTCTTTACCCAATGCGCGTATTGCGTACCGTCTTTACGAGAACCCAGAAGCGCAAAGCGACCGAGTTTGTCTGTTGCTACATGGTGCAGGCGTCGCTGGGGAAATTACTTATTCTCCGATGCTGCCGTATTTTACCCAGTGGCGTTGGATGCTGGTGCCCGATCTAAAAGGCATGGGCGATTCTTTTCATCATCATGGTGAAGAGGGTGCTGTGTCGGTTACCGAATTAACCGACGAAGTAGAAGCTTTATTGGCTCATGTGAAATGGGATGATTTTGATCTAGTTGCTTATTCCCTAGGCGGTCTTGTGGCGCTGAACCTAAATTATCAGCGTAGCTTGCAAGGCAAAAAGAAAGTCAAAATGGCTTTGTTAGAACCTGCGTCTTTGGATCGTGAAGATTTATCTACATTGATGGATGTGCGCCAAAAGTATCGTCATGCATCGAAACTGATTCGTGATACGGGAGATGTGGAACTTGGCGTAGCAAGTTTTATGGATGGCGTGTCACCTAATAGACGTAAGCATCCTGTAGCAGAAGCCACCACGCAATCGCGCCTTGCTCACCGACCTTATGGTTTTGCTTATGCATTGGATGCAGTAACGGACCATGTGTCGTTGATGGCGAATGAGCCGCATATTCGCCAAGCGATGATCGATGCGTCAGAACAAGTGTTCTTGTTCTCGGGTGAATTAAGCCATGAGGCCTTGCGCCAACACTATGATTTGTTGAGCGAGCAGAACGCTGCTTGGCAACATAAAACGCTGAGCGCGTGTGATCATTCATTACCCTTTCAAAAGCCTAGACAAATCGCCAATCATATTAATAATTGGTTTGCAGCGAACTAAGAACAAAATAAGCGTTAAGATAAAACAAGCGTTGCTAAAAAGGGCAGGAAGCCCGTTAATTTTATGATTTTCTAGAAAGAAAATGTAAAAAAACATGAAAACAAGGAGGTTTTTAATGGGCCGTCAATACGGTTTTTCTCTGCTGGAACTACTCTGTGTTCTAGCTATTTTGAGCATATTAGCTCACGCAGGCTCAGCGCATTTTCTTAGCGTTAGTCAAAACACCAAAGACAAAAACACCCTAAAAAATGAAATGAAGCGCTTAGCGGATGCACTCACGCAGGCTCGTCAATTGGCGGTAATTAGCGGTCAAACCAGCTTTTTGTGTGGTGGCTTGAATTGCGACGGTGTTTGGTCTTCAGGATTTACACTTTATCAAATTGAGCCTAATAGTGGAGCTGAGAAACGTTATCGGCAGGTTATCTTCGAGCCTTTATTGGCGGTGTCATGGAGTGGCTTTCCCGTGAAGAAACAGCAGATAGAGTTTCGATCTAACGGTTTGTCTGGTTATCAAAATGGCACCTTTGAGTTTTGTTTGGGAGCTTGGCAAGCGGAGTTAATACTCAATCAAAGCGGGCGTTTTTATCTCACCGATCCACGAGGCTTTTATTCACAAGACTTTTATTCGCAAGACTCTTATTCGCAAGACTCTTATTCGCAAGACTCTTATTCGCAAGACTCTTATTCGCAAGGAATGGGCGGAGGGCAATGCGGATGAATAAACAGCGATTAATGCAGCGATTGTCTAAGCCAAGGCAAAAGGGTTGGATCATGCTCGAAGTGATTCTTTGTTTGGCATTATTTGCTGTGGTGTTACTAGTTTTACAGCGTCAGAGCTCAGCACAATGGCAATCTGTTCAGCAAGCAGAAGAACACCGAAAACTGCACGAAAATCAACAAAAACAAGCCGCAATGGCACAGCTGACGGGATCTTTGATTTGGCTAGATGCTCAGAGCTCGCCCAACGAAGGATATCCTGATTGTCAAAAATGTACTGGCAATGAGCTTAAAAATTGGTTCCATGCCTCACAGCATTTTTTGTTTGAGTCAACGACACTCACATTGAGTGAAGAGGATACACGATGAATCAGCGACGTTATATGAAAGGCAGCTTATTGATCGAGTTGCTGGTGGTGTGTGGTTTGATCGGCTTGTTTTTACCCTTTTTAGTGATTGCGATTGCTCGCATGCAGGAGCGTCATCTTTTGGCTCAAACTTATCAAGATCAGCACACCATAAAAGCGGCTATTGATGCGCACCTGAAGGCGCAGTGGTCACGCCTTTTGCCTGCCAGTTGTACGATAGACGAGTCGTTATATTTGACGATTGAATCGGGCATGTCGCCACCGATTCGTTTGGCGACGCGACGAATCGACAAAAACTCAGACTGGCTACAGGGCGCTGATTACGGCTTGTGTCGCAGTTCAGTTACAGTTCGAAATAATCCCATGGAAACGACCATGGCCTGCCATTGGAAAGCGGGCGATAGAACGACTTTTTCATCTTGCGAGTCAAATTATTCTGGGCATGTTTTAAGCGACTCTGCGAGTAAAAGCCAGATTAAACTTGAGGATGATGCAGCTATTGGTCAGTCAGGCGTTATTCAAAGTGAAGATGGTTTTTATTGGTATATCGCAGAAGGCAAAGATGTCTGGAGTGCCTTATGGCGCACACCAGAAGAAAGCGGTAAGTCGTTAGAGCTATGGAATGGCTTAGAGCGCTTTGCTGTTTTTCCTTTATTGGATAATAGTCGAAATGGTTTGGTAGACACATTGGACACAGAATATGGACGCTTCCCCTTAAAAAATCTACGTGGTTTATGGGTGGAGTATCAGTATCGATTAAGTGATTGCAAAGCCAACCGTGATGCAGAATTTCATCAAGAATACCATTCTATGAGAGGCGAAAAATGGCATTATCATTCGCCTTGTCAGGGCGTGGATAATCAAATAATCGTGCTGTAATCTGTGTGTTTTTTCATTCACATGGATGAGATGAAAATCTTAAGGAATAGATAAAATGAATGTGTCATTGTTTCATGCACAACAAGGTTGGGTGTCTTTGCCCATTGTTGCCTTGCTACTGGCGATGTCTAGCTTGTCGATGCATTTTCAAGAAAGGCTCATGGCCGCTTATCAATGGCGTGGGCAAGTGAATGAAGTGGAAGCCGATCAGCAAATTTGGGCAGACTTTCGGCAAGCCTTAGTTGTTTCTCCTAGTTTCACATCTGCAAAGGCGAGCGAATGTATTGGCTTTTGTGATTTAGGCGAGCGTTCACAGGAAAAAACTTGGCAAAAAGATAACCAGCTTGTGCATTATCGCTGGGAAAGTTACGAGTCGCTGCCGGATGAATCTGATAATACTAAGATTTCCTATCGACTCTGCGCCACACAAAACCAGCAACAGTATCTATGCTGGTGGTGGCGAGAAGATAGATTGCTTGCAAACGGTTGGGTTAGTGCTTCTGGTTGAAGGCTTTTAAATGTTCCGCGCTGCAAAATGGACGCGCTTCTTGGTCATGAATAGCATGAGAACGTGGCGTGAAAGTTTTACATTCTTCACAGCGAACCATACTTTCTTGTGATTCGTCCTTTTTAGGCGAATCCTGTTTTTTTGCTTCCGCAGGCGATTGACTGCGTTTAAAAGCGACAAATTGGCGATACAACCACCAACCAATAAAGAAAATAGCAACAAAAACGATCAAACGTACGATCATACACTTTACCTAGCTTGGGTTATTCCAGACAATAACGGGCATATTCTAACAGAGTTCACGAGATAGCAACTGTATGACATTACGAATTGCAATGGCCCAGCTGGATATGCTGGTCGGCGACATTACAAAAAACACCCAATCCGTTATTGATGCGGCGAACAAAGCCCGTGATGAAGAATGCGCGGATGTGGTGGTTTTTCCAGAATTAACCTTAACTGGCTATCCTCCAGAAGATTTATTATTACGTTCTAGCTTGGATACACGTATTGAATCTTCCTTGGCGAAATTATTAGCCGAGATTCACGATATATACGTAGTTGTTGGTTATCCACGTCGTATTGATGGCGAACTATTTAACTGCGCTGGCGTGATTTACCAAGGTCAATTGCTGGTGGAATACGCCAAACAAAAACTGCCTAATTTCCTAGTGTTTGATGATAAACGTTACTTCAGCGAAGGTCGTGAAGCGGGTCTTGTTGATATCAAAGGTGTAAAAGTTGGCTTAAGTATCTGCGAAGATATTTGGCATCCAGAACCTATCGCACAAGCTAAAGCGGCTGGCGCGGAATTGATCCTTAATTTGAATGCTTCGCCTTATCACATTGAAAAAATGGGCGAGCGTGAAGAACTGCTCCATCAGCGTGCGACTGAAGTCACTTTGCCGATTGTCTATGTGAACTATATGGGCGCGCAGGATGAATTGGTATACGAAGGCGGCTCTTTTGTCGTCAATGCCAAAGGCGAGAAAATCATGCAAGCGCCTTGGTTTGAAGCCGGCCTGTACAGCATCGATATGATCGTCGATGAAAGCCAACCAAACAAGGTTGAACCTGTCGCTGGTGTTATTGCTCCTGCATTGGGTGTCGAAGCCAACGTCTATCAAGCCATGGTGCTTGGCCTACGCGACTACATCACCAAGAACCGTTTCAAAGGCATTGTATTGGGTTTGAGTGGCGGTATCGACTCCGCCTTGTCTTTGGCTGTGGCCGTAGATGCCATCGGCGCAGACCGTGTTCAAGCCATCATGATGCCTTACACTTACACTTCCTCCATCAGCTTGCATGATGCAGAAGAAGAGGCCAACTTGCTTGGCGTGAAATACAGCGTCTTGCCAATTGAATCTATGGTGTCAGCTTTTACCGACGTATTGGCGCCAGAATTCGAAGGCTACGCCAAAGACACCACAGAAGAAAATCTACAAGCTCGTACTCGTGGCGTCACCCTAATGGCTATCTCTAACAAGAAAGGTTACATGGTCCTTACCACAGGCAACAAAAGCGAAATGGCCGTAGGCTATGCCACATTGTATGGCGACATGGTCGGCGGTTATTCCGTACTAAAAGACGTCTTCAAAACCTTGGTATTCAAGCTTTGCCGCTACCGCAACACCTTGGGCTACGTGATTCCTGAACGAGTCATCACGCGACCACCTTCAGCAGAACTGGCACCAGATCAAAAAGACGAAGATTCTTTACCAAGCTACGACATCCTCGATGAAATCTTACGCATGTACATCGAAGAAGATCAAAGTGCGGAAGCGATTCTCGCGACCAAAAAATTTGATCGCGAAACCGTGTATCGCGTGCTTCGCCTTGTCGACGTGAACGAATACAAACGCCGCCAAGCACCCACTGGTGTGCGTATTACGGCTCGTGGGTTTGGACGAGATCGTCGTTATCCGATTACTAATGGTTGGCACATCGGGGAGTAGGGCTTTTAAAAAAGCGTTCAAAACTTGTTCTTTTCCGCTCTGCATAGCGGGGCTCAGTTCCTTCCCCTTTCTTCCAGGGGAAGGTTAGGATGGGGTCATTTCTTTGGTTTTTTAAAGGATATTTGCCACTTCTTAATAGCTTTGTATTCCCGACCTTTATTCCGCTCTGCTGAGCGGGTAACTTTTTGCAAGCGCCCAAAAAGTAACCAAAAATTCGCTTTAAGATCTTTAATGCCTGATTTTTTTCATAGGCC
>NZ_FQVF01000003.1:0-62646 GCF_900129155.1 Marinomonas polaris DSM 16579 | reverse complement strand
TCCATTCAAACGCTTTGTATTCCCGACCTTTTTTCCGCTCTGCTGAGCGGGTAACTTTTTGCAAGCGCCCAAAAAGTAACCAAAAATTCGCTTTATCGGGCTATCGCCCAAACGTCTCATTTGCTTTTTTATGTTGTGTTTAGCAAGACGATTTTTGTCGTAAGGCATAGATTGTTTTTGATGATTTTAGAAAAGGTATTTTTAACTGCCTCTGAAACTCCATAGGGTCGCGCAACTTCGTCGCGTCGAACTGATTTCTTCTGAGATGAAAGTTAAAACGCAATTTATGGGTGGATATACAGTTTATTTTTTTAATGGTTACTTTTTGGCGCGTTTAGCCATTTTAAATAAAACCAATTGTGCGTGTTTTGTACTGGTAGAAACTAAGAAAGTCTCCTAATATCAATGAATAAGGATTCACAGAGCAGAAATAACGCGCTGTGGATAATAGGAATAACTCGCATGCTCGTTTTTCCAGTTTTGATTTTTGTGGAGATCAGTTAAAAAGTATTATTCTTCAGAAAGTTAAAAGGATTTTTGAGTGAATTTAAAAATGTGTAAACGCGCATACGCATTATTAAAATGTTATGCCTAAGGACAACTATGCAGATTGTTGGAGCCGGAGATAAAACATATATATTGCTTAGTGGAATTGAGGTTCCTAAAGATATTAGTCTATCTGAAAACGTGAAGCTCATTCCTGCGGATACGTCGCACCTTGATTTTAATACGGCTGTATCCATTTGCTCTCGACCTGACGATATAGCAGTTGTTGCTGCTTTTATACCGCGGGTTACAGCTCAATTTGAAATCGTTGCCTCCACACAAAAAGAACTAGCAGCTCATGCCTGGAATTCTTCTTGGGATGCCCTGCTTCTTAGTGCAATTTTCCACACGGAAGTAAGCTTTAATCTTCAGTCCGACACGGAAGCACGTTCAATATCTTCTCAAACAAATCTGAGAGCTACGAATCTTCACTTTCAAGGTTTAACTCAAGCACTTCCAAAGAAATTGAGCGATGAAGAAGTGACTTGGATTAATACGCATTTCAGCGATGCCAGAGCTCTACTAGATAAAGAAAAATTTCAAACAGCAGTTCATTGCTTAGCATCTTACCGTTGGCACTCTATGCCAAGAATAAAAATGGCAGTGCTTTGGGCTGGAATAGAGGGAATGTTCGGTGCAAGCACTGAAATTAGATTTCGATTAAGTCTCTGCATAGCTCGCTTTCTTCACCCAGGTGATGCCGATACTAGAAAACAAAAATTTGAGCTAGTAAAAAAACTTTATAATTCAAGATCATCTGCCGTACATGGTGCAAAAGTTAAAGGTGACATTCAGCAGTCAGTTGAGGCCTCTGCGGAGCTTCTAAAGGAACTTATACATCAGAGCATCATTGATAGGGCTATGCCTAACGAAGAAGATCTTGTTCCTTAACACAAGGCATAACAAAACCAGCCAGAGGGACAGTCAAAACGCTACGCGCTTTGCCTGCCCCTGCTGGCGGCGTTAAGTTTCAAGGAGAATATGTGGAACTGTTAAATAATTCTTGGGTAGTTGGTATCGGTGGAGGAATACTTAGCGGCTTGATCGTAACTCTGATCACTCGCTATCTTTTCACCAAAAAAGACAATAAAGAGTATGCTCAAAAGGTTTCAGCGGTCAACAAAGAGGTTGTTTATGCTCTTCGTCCAGGTATATCGGAAGGGTACATTCCAGACAATGAAGTATTATCATCTCTAATAAATGCAACCGCTCGAAAATATAGAGTTGAGCGAGATGATGTATACCAACCTAAGCAAATAGCTGAAGAATTGATAAAAGAGATAATGGATTCAAGTTTTATCTCTTCTGAAACGAAAAAAAACTACAGTGAAACACTAGCTCATTTAGTGACTAAAGAGAAAACTACAGATGCTATCTTGTCTTTGCGAGTTGAACGTACTTCCATAGAATCTGAGTATAGGCAAAAGCAAACAGAAAGAATGAGTGCTATGTTGGGGATTACGGCTGCAATGGGGACTATGGCAGTTGCGTTATCGACAGTGTTAGACAAACCCACGCTGTCATCACCAATCAAAGAGCTGATAAACATTACCCTGCCAACTGTAACAGTTTTAGCATCAGTATTACTGGCAACAATTACAATGCTCATAAGCGTAAAACTAAAAAGGTCACGAGACGGGCGGGAAGAAAAAGAAACTTAACAAACGCCTCAAGAGGGACTGTCAACGCGTGGCGTTTCCAGCCCCTCTTGAGGCGCGGTGGTTGCAGTTGTGGTGTTTGAGTTTAGTGGTAATGCGTTGTCAGCCACTTAGGCGGGCGTTTTGTGAATGGAGAAAATAATGTCTTCAGTTCCTGAATCAAAAGATGAGTTGCTCACAGCTATAAATTCTATATTCCCGAAACTTATGGAAGATTATCAGAGTGTTCCTGCATCAATGGCACGTAAGTGTGAAATTGAAGGTAACGTAAAAGGAACACAAATTAGCGTTTGTGACACTGTCGCTTATCTTATTGGTTGGGGAAACTTGGTCTTGAAATGGCACAGTTTGAAGTCACAAGGTTTGCCAGTCGTTTTTCCTGACACGGGTTATAAATGGAATCAGCTTGGATTGTTGGCGGTCAGTTTTCACGATCAGTACCGTGATTGGCAATACGAGGACTTACTTCAGGAGTTAGACTCAACAATAAATAAGCTTATCTTGTTAGTCGCAAGTTTAAGCAATGAAGAATTGTATGAAACGACGTGGTATGAAAAATGGACATTTGGTCGAATGATCCAGTTCAACACGTCATCGCCAATGAAAAATATGCGAGCCAAAGTTAGGCGATTTAACAAAAACAACAAGCTTCGGTAGGCAATTCACATAACAAACGCCTCAAGAGGGACTGTCAACGCGTGGCGTTTCCAGTCCCAATGAGTCGCGGTGGTTACGGTTGTTGTGTTTGAGTTTAGTGGCATGCGTTGCCAGCCCCTTAGGCGGGCGTTATGTAATTAAGGGGTTTGATTAAAATGACGAAAGTTGATTATGCTAAGTTTGGTTTTGAGCGAGAAGAAAATGAAGTGCCTGATTATAGGAAAGAGTTTGATCCTGTCCAGACCCCTTCAGAACTTTCGTCGAACTTACAAGAAGTAATAGATCGAATTTTATCTCAGTGCCCCGATTGTGATTGGCAAGAAGACTTACTTACGTTCAAGGTAATTGAAGCTCTCCGATATGTGCTGGCAGAGTACAAATTGCCTAATATAGAAAGCCCCTTTGATGGTGCAAAATTTGATTTTGAAGCTTATAAGTTAACGGGGAAAGCAGAGCAAACACATGGAGACATTGCAGTTATTATAACGCGTTTGTTTCCAAACACGACTAAGCCAATTTCTGGCGTTGCATTTTATGAAGCAAAGGCGTCAGGAGCGCATCCTTATGAAACTCATTTATTTCCAGCTTTTTGTGTACAGCAACTACGGCGCTTAGTTTCAAATACACCAAAGTTAAACTACCTGTTTTATAACAAACAGAAGAGACGGTACAATAGTACACGTTGGCCAGGAGCACATGAAGATAAAGAACGAAACGAAATGTGGGGGTTGTATACAGGTCCGCAAGCGAATGCTATTACAGTAGATGCTAACTTTCTGAAGCAATACCGGGATGTTAACTCTGCTCTATCTAATGTGGGGGAATGTTTTGGTTCTCATTTTGTAGAAAGGGTTCTGTCTGGAAGGGACTTAGATTATTCTCGAAACATTGATGAAACAATTAGACGGTGGTTAAAGGTTACGCGTCGTGCCTCACCGTTAATTATCTCTGTTTCAGTTTACGAGGATCCTACTCAAACATTTAGCACTCAACTAGAACTTCCTGGCTTAGAAAAAGTTACTTTTCCTGAAATTGGGTTGTAATTCCTTTCGACACATAGATAACAAAGCCTTCAATAGGGACAGTGTCAACGCGTGGCGATTTTTATTAAATCTTGGCATCTGTGTTTACAGTGTTAAATTGAAGTTTGGTAGTACGCGTTGCTGCCCCTTAACGCGGCATTATACGTTAGGAGTTTAAATGGAATTGAACCAGATTACTTTGCCAGTAAAAAATATGGATGATGCTGTTAACTTTTATCTAAAACTTGGTTTCACTCAAATTGTCGATACGCCGCATTACTCTAGATTTTCTTGCCCAGAAGGGAACTCTACTTTCTCCTTATCTCTCGAATCCGATGAGTTCGAAAATAGTTCTGTAATCTACTTCGAGCATGAGAAACTTGATGAACTGTGTGCTGATTTGTCTCAAAGAGGTTTTCAATTTGAACAATTACCGACAGAACAAAGATACCTGTGGAAAGAGGCCATTCTTAAAGATCCGTCTGGTAATAAAATCAAACTTTACTGGGCAGGTGAGAATCGTTTAAACCCTCCTTGGAAAGTCGAGAAACACATATAACAAACGTATTAAATCGCTCGCTGGGGTGCTAATACATGAGCTGCGTTAATCCATTCCTAATTTGAGCCTATGTGTTATCGCCTTTATGCGGGTGTTAAGGGATCGGGTGAGTCTCGGGTCAGTGCGTTCAACATTGAAATATATGACGGCTAGTTTTGAGGAGACTACATGTTAACCGAGTGGATGAATGTATTTTGCGAATTTTTTGATCGAAATGCATCGCAAATAGGTGCGGTAATGTACGCAGAAGGATGCAGAGAAGGTTGGCTCCAGGGAGAGATGTTTCGCCAATCTGAAGACAAAAATTTTATGGTAAATTCATACAAGATTGGTCCCAGAGGTAAAGCTCTTGACTTGCATGGGTTTAGACCAAGAAGTAATTCGTCACCTCAAACCATGGTTGGGGAAATAAAGATAATCGCAACTTCCTTTCTGAATAAAAATATAGCGGGAAAAAATAACCTTTCTGAATTCATAAAGAGTGACAAGACCATCGTCACGCAGTCTCATCTAGACTCCGTGAATCCTAAAGAAGGATCTTTGCTAAAGGATGTTGTGCGTTTGAAAGGCATACCGGATCAAGATATTGAAAAATACATGATTCTTGTAATTCCCGAATATGAAAGTGACGAAGTGAACGTCAATCTAAAGAAAGCTCTGTTTGGTGTAGAAATATCGAGTATTCATGTTAAACGCGAGTATCCAGACGATCACTTCAGCGTCAGGATTTGGAAAATATAGTTGGCGAGATGTTGATATTTCCGCGCGCACCACATAACAATCAGTAGTAAGGGACAAACCTACGTTGCGCC
Organism: Marinomonas polaris DSM 16579; assembly: GCF_900129155.1. Lineage (GTDB taxonomy): Bacteria > Pseudomonadota > Gammaproteobacteria > Pseudomonadales > Marinomonadaceae > Marinomonas > Marinomonas polaris. Next base: position 57,392 of record NZ_FQVF01000003.1, on the reverse strand, counting down.
CCTGTTCTAGGTGCCATGCCTAACCCACAAAATCAAGCAATTAGAAGGAATTGATGTTTATGATTACTTGCTATGTCAGGTATGTGATAGATCCCAAGAAGGTTAGGGAGTTCGAAGAATACGCGAAAATGTGGATTCCTCTCGTTGAGAAATTTGGTGGCCAACACAATGGCTATTTTCTACCATCTGAAGGCGCAAATAATATCGCTTTGGCTCTTTTTACATTTGAAAGTTTGTCTGCTTACGAGGATTATCGCACTAAGTCTCTGAATGACGCTGAGTGTATTAAAGCTTTCGAATTTGCTGATAAAGTGGACTGCATTATCAGTTATGAGCGTAGTTTTTTTCGACCTGTACTTGGTTAAACAATCTACGGATAACAAGCGCTTTAAGACGGATTCTTAACGTTTGGCAGTTTTAGTTGGATTTGGCTTTTGCGGTTACTGTGCTAAGAGGAAGCTCTTGATAGTAGGTTGCCAGCCACTTAAGCTGGCATTAATAATTTAACGAGATTTGATAATGAAATACAAAAGAGAGGGTAACGGAGATTACCTTGTATTGGTTCATGGAGCATTGACTGATAGCTCTATGTGGAATGATCACTTGGCGTATTTAGCTGCTGATTTTGAAGTGGTGTCTATTACGTTACGTTGTTTCGATGAAGGTGATGTAGAAGGTTTTGGTTTAAATACTCACGCTGATGATTTAGCCGAGTTGGTTAATCAGCTTTCCAAGGAGAAAGCCGTCAATATAGTTGGCTGGTCGTATGGAGCAGATGTGGTGTTGAATGCTCTAGTAAAGCACGACTTGTTTGTTGCTAAGGTTTTTCTCTATGAGCTTGGTTATCCCGGATGTTTGCAAGAACCAGAATTGGGGGCATGGCAGCTGGATGCTAACAAGATGTTTGGTCCTGTGTTTGAGCATTTCTCAAGTGGTAACCTTGTGCAAGCGGTGGAGTCTTTGATTGATGGCTCAGGAAATGAGCAAGGCTATTTTCATGGTCAAAGTGAGTCGGTGAAGGCTCTTCAGCTGGCTAAAAAATATACTTTGTCTTATCAGCTCAATCAAAAAGAGCAGCCTTTGATAAATGCTGAGACTGTGTCAACAATCAATGTTCCTGTTGTTTTTGGTTATGGTGAGAACACCCGTGACCTTTTTAAGTTGGTAACCGTTAGAGCGTCAGAGTTGCTAGGGAGTAGCCTACGAATAGAATTACTCGGTGAAAGTCACATGATGCCGCAAGAGAAGCCAAGAGAGTTCTCGCAATATATTAAGAACATATTTTCACCAGAGTGTTAACTTATCAGATAAGTTTGATTTTCAAAGATCACTATTATTGATTTGTGATGCTCATTTTATAATGACTAAAAAAACGTAATCATTAAATTGGTTTCAGGTGAAAAATAGATTCGTTTTTCATTTGAAGCCAATTCGCCAGAGTTTATGGCCATGAGTGTTGATGATAAAAAGCTTTCTCGGCTTTACTTCATTTATACCTACTTATAAGTCAACTTTATTGTTACAGCCAAAAAGTTATCTGATGCTTTGGCGGAACTGAAACCGAGATAAATTTCTATTCTAGCGTTTTGTATTCCTAATATTTGTTTTTCTCGAAGATAAGAGGATGTAAAGTGTGGATGATTAGTTAAGTAGACTACGACAAGATAATGTAACGAAGGAGATGTGGATGGACAGTTATGCTTTATTTTTAATCATTGCCATAGCAACCGTATTAAGCCCCGGCCCAGGTGTGATTTTGACGCTTACTAACTCGATTCGCTATGGTATGTCTGGCGCTATTGGTGGGATTCTCGGGATTTCCTGCGGTACATTTATTGTTGCAGGTATATCAGCCACTAGTTTAGGGCTTTTACTGGCAACATCGACACTTGCATTCAGTATCATGAAATTTGTAGGAGCTGCGTACCTTGTTTATCTTGGTATTAAATTATGGCGTTCACCTGCTAGAAAAATCGAAGGTAATGGTTCTGCTATAAGAAGCAAAAAACGACAGTTTATTGAAGGCTTAACAATTCAACTGACAAATCCAAAAGCGGTGTTCTTCTTTATGTCAGTATTCCCACAATTTATCGACTTCACCTCGAATTACGTCGGGCAATTTACGCTCCTAGTCGTTACCTACAGCAGTCTCGTTGTCATCATTCATTTGCTCTATGCGTATCTAGCAAAATCAGCACGTGGCTGGCTTTCTTCTGAAAAAGGTGGACGTATGGTTAATCGTCTTGGCGGTGGAACATTTATCGGCTTTGGTGTTGCTCTTGCGGCTGCTGGTAAGTAGCAAACTCTTTAGGGTGGCAAGGAATTTCCATTCAAATGCTTTGAACTTCCAACCTTTATTCTACTCAGCTGAGCTGAATTAGTGTGCATCTTAGAGTCATTGATAGGTAACAAATATACCCAGAAGATCTAAAGAACAACCCATCCTGACCCTTGGAAGGCAAAAGGGGAAGGGACTAAGCCCCGTTCAACAAAGCTGAATTAGTTGACCAATACATTGCGAATATGGAGCGTTTGAGAGAAGCTTAAGCTCCACATCGGCCTAAAGGTGCGACTTACAAAATGAAAGCTTCGCTTTCAGCGTCAGATTACGCCTCGTTCCTCGTCTCATCAGACCTACGTTTTTGGGTTCCACTATGAAGTCAGTTCGACGCGACGAAGTTGCGCGACTTTATGGAGTTTCAGAGTCAGTTAAAAATACCCTTCCTTGTCACATCAAAAACAATCCATGCCTTACGATATAACGAGCGTAGGTAGCAATCATGTTCCTACGCAGAAAATCAGGCATTAAAGATCTTAAACAGACCTTTTGGTAACTTTTGCGTCGTTTGGCAAAAGTTACACGCTCAGCAGAGCGGAATAAAGGTCGGAAGTTCAAAGCGTTTGAATGGAATCAAAGAAAACCAAATCGCCAGCGGCGAAACCTCAATGTAATAACCCCTTAATACCTTTTCCCTTTCTCTAGCTGTTACAACATAGGACGTTTTAACCAAAACAGGAGAAAGTGTCATGTCTAATAAAAAGATCTTAATGATCACGGGTGATTTCACGGAAGACTACGAAACTATGGTGCCGTTTCAGGCGTTGATGAGTGTCGGTCATACGGTGCATGCGGTGTGTCCAGATAAGAAGTCTGGCGATACGGTGGCGACGGCGATTCATGATTTTGAGGGTGATCAAACGTACACAGAAAAGCCGGGTCACCGTTTTGCTTTGAATGCGACGTTTGCCGATATCAAGGTGGAAGATTACGACGCTTTGGTGATTCCAGGTGGTCGAGCACCTGAGTATCTTCGTTTGAATAAAACCGTAGTTGCGATGGTGAAGCACTTTTTTGATACCAATAAACCTGTGGCGGCGGTTTGTCATGGCGCGCAGTTGCTTGCGGCAGCAGGTGTGTTGGAAGGCAGAAAATGTTCTGCGTATCCTGCTTGTCAGCCTGAAGTGGAGCTTGCGAAAGGTGAGTTTATGGATATTCCAGTAGATCAAGCTGTGACTGACGGTAATCTAGTAACAGCGCCAGCGTGGCCTGCGCATCCGGCGTGGCTTGCTCAGTTTTATGTGTTATTGGAAAGCTAAGTTAAATGTACTGAGTGAGTTCGGGTGAGTTTAGTAAGTGTAAAAGTATGAACTCATCCGACTTTTTCCCCGTATCTTGGGCTAGACTGTTTGCATTGAGCCATTCATTTCAATAATAAAAAAACGTCATTCAGTAGGGAAAATACAATGTGTAAGCTCTTTGTGAATTCAGATCCTAGCCTATGGCAAAATGTCACTCGTTCTTTGCGTATTGATGGCATGGTCACCAGTATTCGATTGGAAAGTTTCTTTTGGTTTACGCTGGAAGAGATAGCTCAGCGCGACAAGTTGTCTCTGTCGCAAATGATCGCCAAGCTCAATCATGAAGCCTTGGACGCTGGTCACGATTTAGATAATTTCACGTCTTTTTTACGAGTTTGTGCAATGCGCTATCTGCATTTGCAAACCATTGGTATGCTGCCTCACTCCCATGAAGTGAGCATAGCGTCTCTTAATACAGATCGTATTCTTGAACAGGAGAGATACTATCTAGAGACGCATCAGTAACAATTTATTGGTCGCTATTTCTGCCCAAACATTTTTAGTAGTGTTCCATCTTTCAATACGTATTGATGAAACAATGCTGCAGCTGCGTGTAGCAAGACTAACGTCATCATGATGTTCATCGCTATTTCGTGTACATCTCCCATGATATGAATGCCTAAGTACCAAGCTGTTGCGCCAAATACTGGCACTAAAAACATCAGTAAATATAAGAATTCATGGACGATACGAGAGACGCGGTCGAGTAAACTCTTCGAGTCTGTTTTGGATTTTTTAGACATGAAGCGAACGATAATGCGGATCACAACCAGAGCAATTATGCCCAAGCCGACATATACATGCAGTGATGAAACTAAGTTATAACCAGTGTTGCTGTCGTCTAGATGTTGACGAAAAGCGCGTCCCATTCCTTCACTGACGAAGTAGTTAAAAATAATTAAAGCCGCAATGGCCCAGTGCAGTAAAATTTGCGCTGTGTTGTAAGATCGCTCTTGGTTTTGCATTTGAATCTCCATAGATAACCGATTGAGGTGGTGCCACCGCTTTTGCTCATCAATTCTAGCGATGCAAGATTAAGACTTTCTTAACAGTTATACGATTATGGATATATTTCTAGGTTTCTGGCTTTCTCTCCTAAAATGCTCACTGCGTTTCCTATATAATGGGCGCCATCTCGTTGTTGACGATTCATTCAGTTTAGGCTCTTTTTTAATAAGAAAGGCTTTTTATTAGGTAAAAATGGCACTTTATGTTTAACGCTTCATCTACTCGTTTAAATAAATACATCAGCGAAAGCGGTATCTGCTCTCGAAGAGACGCTGACCGCTTTATTGAACAAGGTAATGTGTTCATCAATGGCAAGCGTGCTTCGGTGGGCGATCAAGTTGTTGCCGGTGATACGGTGCGAGTTAATGGGCAGATCATTGAGCCGCAGGATGCGGATGACTTTGTTTTTATTGTGCTGAATAAGCCCGTTGGTATTGTGAGTACCACGGAAAGTTCTGAAAAAAATAATATTGTTGATTTTGTTAGCCATGGAGTTCGTATTTTCCCAATTGGTCGTTTGGACAAAGATTCCCAAGGTTTGATTTTTTTGACCAACAATGGCGACCTTGTTAATAAAGTATTGCGTGCTGGCAATAATCACGAGAAAGAATATTTGGTGACGGTAAATAAGCCAATCACTGATGATTTTATTGCTGGTTTGGCCGGTGGTGTGCCTATCTTGGGAACGATGACAAAGAAATGTCCTGTTACTAAGGTTGCTGCTAACGTGTTTAACATCACGTTAGTGCAAGGTTTGAATCGTCAAATTCGCCGAATGTGTGAGCATTTTGGCTATGAAGTTATGAAGCTTGAACGAACACGGATTATGAACGTCAGTCTAAAAGGCATTCCAGTGGGGGAGTGGCGAGATTTAACGCCCAAAGAATTGTCTGTGTTGCTGAAATCGATTGAAGATTCGTCTTCAGAAGCCAGTGCGCCAGCGAAGAAGTCTCGCAATGCGCCGCGAAAGAATACTCGTACTGACGGCTCTTCAAAATCAAACTTGTCGTCAAAACCAATGAGCACAGCAAAAGGGAATACCAAATACCCTAAAGATGACGCTAGAAAACCAGCAGGTTCTAAGGGCAAAGACAGACGTCCTTTTGGTGATAGTAAAAAGCCTGCAGGCAACGGTGCCGGTAAACGACCAACCGGTAAACCGGGTGGATCACCAAAAAGTAATGGCAAGCCGGCTACAAATGGTAAGCGTCCGTCAGTTGGTAGAGGCTCGCAGAAGTCTTCGCGCCCATAGTAATTGATTTGCGTTACAACGGTGGTTTTAATAAAAAAGCCCTAATCAAATTAGGGCTTAGATGACTCGAATTTAACGCCACCATGACAATATGGTGGCTAGCTGGAGGGATTAATTACCTAATACATTGGTCGGAGATTTTTTGGTCACCTTCGCTGCTTTCTTTTCTTTTGCCGTTAAAAGCGGTTTCTTTTTTGTCTCTTTTTTACTGTTTTGACCCTTGCTCATGATATTCACCATTAGTCATCACTGTATAACCTCAGTCGGTTCTCACCAACTTAAGGGCTGTTGCTGCGCACGGTTGTAATAGACGCCGTGAAATTTGTTACGTAGCAAACTGAGTATGTTCTTATTGTGGAGCAAGTAAAGGGATACTTTATTCAATAGTGCTAAGAAAGTTACTTAGTTCAATATGACTTATGCTTTGGTGCTCATTTTGTCAGTTTTTTGAGGCTTTTAAGGGGGAATTAAGAATACTTTTGTATAATGTTGTTTGATGGTTTGTGTAACGCCAAGCAAGTTTCTATGATGATTTTTCATCAATGGGGTTTATTATGAAAATCATCAAGCAAATGTTTCGATTTCTATCGGTTGGTATTGTTGTGGTGACGATGACAGCTTGTGTTATGGCGCCTCCTGGACCGCCTGGTCCTAGATATGTCGGTGGACCAGGGTATGGCGGCGCTCCTGCTATGCACCCATGAGAGTGATAAAATTATTGTCATAGAAGGAACGTTTTGACGTTCCTTTTTTTTCGGATGTGGAGCTTAATTTTGATTTAGAAATTGGGTTCTATTTGGTAATGTTCGCAAGTATTTTTGTTCTGCTGATGTTCCGTAGTTTATTTGTAAAAGTACTGTTTATTAGCCACCTATTTGTATTCTCTGGAAAGTATATGAATCCTATTGCCTTGAGTGTTTCTTTATTAATTTGTAGCAACATTTTCATGACGTTTGCTTGGTATGCTCATTTAAAAGAGTTGAATAATAAGCCTTGGATCATTGCTGCTTTGATCAGCTGGGGCATTGCCCTATTTGAGTATTTGTTGCAGGTGCCTGCTAATCGTATTGGCTACACTGCACTGAATGTTGGGCAGTTAAAAATTATGCAGGAAGTGATAACCTTGATGGTCTTTGTACCATTTTCGGTTTATTACTTAAAAGAGCCTTTAAAACTGGATTACCTATGGGCTGGGTTATGTTTAGTTGGCGCAGTTTATTTTGCCTTTCGCAGTAAGTTTAGCGTGTAACACAAATTGTATTGTTAAGGATGGTTATGTACACAGACGAAGATTTAAATTTAGCGGTCAAGAATGGTGTCTTTTCTGCTACGTCGGTAGAGGAGTTTCGCCAGCTTGTATCGTCCTCAAATGGCTCCTCGGCAGTAGATGAAGAGAACTTTCGTTTGGTAGGTGGTTTTAACGATATTTTTATTGTGATTGCTTGTGCTTTGCTGTTGTTTTCATCGCTTTGGGTGTTGATGTCGATTAATGAAAGCTTAGGCTATTTGGTGTTTGCTGCCTTATCTTGGGGGCTAGCAGAAGTATTTGTACTGCGCCGGAAAATGGCTTTGCCAGCGATTGTGTTATTGCTGGCATTTGTTGGTGGAGTGTTTGCTTTTACGGTGTCTTTATTTGGTATTCAATCTAGTTACGCGGTGATTTTCGCTACGGCTTTTTCAACTCTGGCTGCTTACTTTCATTGGCGCCGTTTTAATGTGCCTATTACGGTTGCTGTTGGGACAGGGACTGGGCTGGCTTTATTGGGCTCTACAGTGCTGAGTATTTTTCCTGACAGTGCAGGGTTTGTCATGGTGACCTTGTTTTTATGCGGTTGTGTGGCGTTTGTTTTAGCTATGTATTGGGATGCTGGCGATACAAGCCGTACAACACGCAAATCTGATGTGGCTTTTTGGTTGCATTTGTTGTCTGCACCTTTGATTATCCATCCTATTTTTTCAAGCCTTGGGGTGCTAGATGGTAATGAAAGTTTGAGTAATATGTTGCTGATTGTGCTTCTGTATTTATTGATGACGATGGTATCTATCTCTATTGATCGTCGCGCTTTCATGGTGTCGTCATTGATGTATGTGATTTACGCTTTGACGAGTCTAATTGAAAATTACGGCGGTGTTGGTTATAGCTTTGCGATTACTGGTATTGTGATGGGGGCATCTTTGTTGTTGCTATCTATTTATTGGCATGCGGTTCGGTCTGTATTTGTACAACGATTGCCTGAGCGTATACAAGGCTATCTTCCAGTGATTAAGAGAAGGTAGGGTAGTATGTTTTATCGTTTTATAGGAATGGCGCTCATTGTGCTTTTGTCTGGCTGTAGCGCCTTACAGAAGACGATGGATGTCCATAAGCCAACGGCATCGGTAACGGGTGTTTCGATTGAGAGTTTATCGACCGAGGCCGTGACTCTGTTGGTCGATGTGAAAGTTACTAACCCTAACTCTTTTGCATTTAAGACAGCAGGTTTTGATCTAGATCTGTTAGTCAATAAACACAATATAGCGACGATAAATCAGCCTGATAGCAGTTTATCTTTGCCTGCAAAAGGCAGTAATAGTGTGCGGTTGCCTGTAACATTGATGTTTGATCAAGTCATTAAGAGCGTAGGTGATTTGGCAAACAAAACAGAATTGGATTACGCAGTTGAAGGCAAAGTGGCGATCAATTTACCTGTATTAGGTGATTTTGATATGCCAGTTGATTTTGCAGGTGTTCTTCTTATCCCTAAGCAACCGGACATTACGTTTAAAAATTTAAATATAGATTCAATTGGTTTAAGTGGCGTTAAGCTTAGTGTCGACTTGGAGATTGTTAATCCTAACCGCTTTGATGTGAACTTGAGTAACGTTCGTTATCAGTTAAAGACAGAGGGTAAATCACTAGGCGAAGGCAGGATTCAAAATATCGACTTATTGGAAGGTAAGACTCAGCACCTTTCGATACCACTTTCTATCGCTATGAGTGGTATGGGTTCTAGTTTGTACCGCCTTTTGACAAGTTCTGATCCTATAGCGGTAGATGTGAGTGTTGGTGCCGATGTGGATACTAATATTGGCGGCTGGAAGTCCACCCCGTTGTCATTTGAAACTAAGCAGATATTGAATCGTTAGCGATGATTGATTTTTTGTTTTTTTGTTTTTTTGTGTTCGTAAGATTAGATATGACGTCTTTCTTTAAACAATGGAAACAAAAGTAAATAGATTAAAGGAAAGGGTTTAAAGGAATAAAAATATGAATAATCCCCCTCGAAAAGCTGCTATTTCGTTGATGACTGACAATGCGTATTTTATGGATTGCTTTGTTGGTTATGTCGTAAATAAAAATCAGACTGCCATGGAAATTTGGTTGTCTATGGCGAAAGAAGCCCCTGAGTGGTTTAACTTCTTAATGTCTCTACGTAACAGAATTGTTAGCTGTCTGGGATTGAAGGACCTTGGGGCATTGGGAGATATTATTTCTTCAAAACAAGCTGATGATTATCTAGAAGGAGATCGAGTCGGCATTTTTTCTGTTTTTATGAATGAAGCAAACGAAGTTATTCTGGAAGACAATGATAAGCATCTTAATGTTAGGTTGTCTTTGTATATAGAGTCGGAAGTTGATGTTCAAAAAGTTTCTATCACGACGGTTGTACATGTTAATAACCGCTTAGGTAAGGCTTACATGCTGTTTGTTGGACCAGTCCATAAATTAATTGTGCCAGCGATTTTGTCTCGGCTACCGAAAGTTTAATGAGAGTATCTTTTACTTTTATAGAGCCTTGTGAGTGTGGATTGTTAACTAGGTAGGTTATCAATGCATAAATTGCTTTTGAACGTTATATCTTAGATAGCTTGATTCTTGTCTGTGTTCTCGTGTTAGATAGGTTCTTGGGCGTTTTATTAGGGTTCTTTATTGAGTCGTGGTTTTGGTATGAGTCATTACGTGTTTCACGAAAATATAACGACTTGTGAAGAGTGCGATTTCGTTAACAGTATACCGCCGCTGCAGAGTGGTGAGCGTTTTAGATGTCAACATTGTGGCCATGTTTTAGTGAGCATTCATAAACATGTTGCAGCACGAATTATGGGGGCAGGTTTGTCAGCTTTGTTGATGCTGGCGTTAGCCATGAGTTTTCCTTTTCTTGGTTTTTCTACCAACGGTATTGAACGTAGTGTTACTTTATTTAATACGTTGAGTGTCTTGCTTAGTCATGGCTATCTTGTGCTAGGGGCTATCATTAGCTTAGCGCTGTTTGTATTTCCTCTTGTTTACTTGTTTTCGGTTTTATTTCTAGTTTGGTCTTTTCAACATAAAGAAGTGCTGAATTTTGCTCAGCGCTATTGTATTCGATGGCTTGTGGTTGTTCAGCCTTGGTTGATGGTCGATGTTTTTTTAGTTGGCATTCTAGTGGCATTAGTCAAGATGAGTAGCTTGGCTGATATTTCATTGAAACTGTCTTTTTGGGCTTTTTGTGGTTACGTCATTTTGTTATTAAAAACCATCACTTTAGTTGATAAACGTTGGTTTTGGAATCAGGTCGCTGGTAAGGCGGCTGATCACCCTATGATTGATACGACGGCTAAGCAGCAAGGGTTAATTGGTTGCCATTTTTGCGGTGCAACTCAGCTTGGTAATGCGAAGCATTGCGATCGCTGCGGCCACTCTATTAATAGTAGGCGTCCGAAAAGTATCATGACAACTGTTGCCTTGTTAATTGCTTCTTTAGTTATGTATATACCTGCGAATGTATTTCCTATTATGCAGACCACGTTTTTAGGCAGTACCGAACCCTCGACCATTATGGGAGGCGTGTTGTTGCTTTGGTCGTTGGGGTCCTATCCTGTTGCCTTGATTATCTTGTTTGCGAGTGTGGTGATTCCTCTAGCTAAAGTGTTGGCGTTGAGTTGGTTGTGTTGGCAAAGTTATTTTCCAAGTCATAGGCAGACCGAGCAAAAAATAAAACTGTATCGTATTACTGAGCTGGTGGGGCGTTGGTCAATGATTGATGTTTTTGTGGTGGCTATATTGACCAGTTTAGTTCAGATGGGAAATTTCATGTCAATTTTGCCGGGTCCTGCGGTGTTGTCCTTTACGGCCGTTATTGTTTTAACTATGTTAGCGGCAATGACATTTGATCCAAGATTACTATGGGATAAAGACGATGCACCTAGTGCCTCCTCTTTAGCAAGGAGAGAAGAGTGAGTGATCCGAACAAGCAAGTCGAAAATATGCGTCAAGTCCGATTTAACTCTATTTGGCTCGTGCCTTTAATCGCGCTTTTGGTTGCAGGTTGGATGCTCTATCAAAACTGGTCAAGCCAAGGGCCTGTTATTACTTTGTTGGCAGCCAATGCCGATGGATTAGAAATAGGTAAGACAAAACTTAAATCTCGTAACGTAGATGTGGGTAGGGTGATCGATATCCGTCTTAGTGAAGATTATGAGAACGCTATTATTAAAGTTCGCATGAACCACGGTACAGAACAAATGTTGCGTGATGACGCAAGGTTTTGGGTGGTAAAGCCTCGAATTGGTAAAGAAGGGGTAAGTGGCCTTGGTACTCTTCTATCTGGGGCTTATATTGATATGACTCCTGGTATGAAAGGGCGTTTACAAACGGATTTTACGCTTTTAAGTCAGCCGCCACTTTCGACTGAAAATGAAGGTGTACGTCTTGTTTTATCTAGCACTGAAGGTTCTAAACTGGACGTTGGTGCTTTGGTACATTTTCGTGGTTACGAAGTCGGCTATGTTGAAAAAGTCGGCTTTGACACAGAAAAAGGCGCCATCACTTATCGTGTTGTAATTCGCTCGCCTTATGATGCTTTGGTAAATAGTGATGTGCAGTTTTGGATGACGCCTGGGTTATCATTTAAGAGCTCTGCAAGTGGTTTTGAAATTCGACTCGATTCATTAGAGACATTTTTTGCGGGTGGTATTTCCTTTGGGTTACCTCCTGGTAGAACCGCAGGACAACCCGTTAAAGATATGGCTCCATTTCGCCTGTTCTCTTCTAGAGAAAGTGCCGCTAATAATATGTTTAGTGAATTTATTAACTATGTCTTTTTGTTTGAGAGCAATATTAGTGGTTTAACGCCTGGTGCCGCGGTTGAGTTTCGCGGTGTACGAATTGGTACTGTGCTTGATGTGCCATTTAACGGCATCCCAATGGATTCGTTGACTTCCCTTGATACGCCTTTAATTCCTGTTCGTGCACGTATCGAACCCCAGCGTTTGAATTCTTTAGATACCTCTGGTGCGATGTCATTGCAGAAATGGAATGAATTAATCGAAGATCGTATTAATAAAGGGGTTAGGGCCTCTTTAAAAATTGGTAACTACTTGAATGGCGCAAAAGTTATTAATATTGATTTTATGAAAAATCCACCACCAGTGACAATAAAGGAATTTGCCGGTTACCAGATTTTTCCGACGGCACCGGACGCGCTCGCTAATATTGAAACAAAAGTGGGTGCCATCTTAGATAATGTGTCTCAAGTGCCTCTTAATAAGACGTTTGAGCAGCTTGGTCAAACGATGAATGAGGCCAACGAAACATTACGCCAATTACAAGAACTGAGTAAAAGTGTCAAACAGCTGATTGATAAATCAGAGACTCAACAGCTTCCAGCAGATCTTGCTGCAACGATTAATGAGTTGAATCTAACACTGGAAACTTATCAGGCAAATGGTCAAATTGGTCGTCCTTTGAAAGAAAATATGGTGTCGTTAGGACGAGCGTTAAATGAATTGCAGCCATTGCTTCGTCAGTTGAGAGAGAATCCAAATACTTTGATTTTTGACAGTAAACCACGAGCAGATGTTGAGCCGAAAGCGGCGAAGTAGTTGAAAGGAATAAAATGAATATGATGATTTATGGGCGTACTTTTTTGCTGGTATTGCTAAGTTGGATGATGGCTGGTTGTGCTACACCAACACCACCTAGCAAAGAATATCTGTTAATGGATACAGGATTGAAAAATGCCCAAGCTCAAGCAACGCAAAAAATGTCTGTGCAGCTGATGCCAATCGTAGTTGCCAATTACTTAGCTGGTAACGAAATTGTATTAGTAACAAAACGGGGAGATGTTCATCGTTCCCAGAGTAATTTGTGGGCTGAGTCTTTGTCTCCTCAATTAACTCGTCTAACGCAACAGCGATTAGAGAAGACTTTGCCTAATATTACCTGGTTTGGTGGTCAGCGATTACCTTCTTATGCTATTGCTTTATTGAATATTGAAGTGGATGACTTTTACGCGGATTTAGAGGGAATGATACATATTTCTGGGCGCTGGCAGGTTATTGCTGCAACGGGTGAGTTGTCTGCTTCCAATACGTTTGAAGTTCAGCGTAAATTAAAATCAGATGGCTATTCAACTATGGTACAAACACTTTCCGCCAGTTGGTTTGATCAGGTGATTGATCCCATGGCAAAAGAAATAGCCCAGTCGTTTAAAAACTAAAAGTCATTAAAAAGCATAATCAAAAAGGGGCAACGAATAAATCCGTTGACCCTTTTTTGATTGAAGTATTAAATAGCGCTTATTAGTCAGCTTTGTTGAACTCGTTTATGGCTGCAATGTGTTCAGGCCCAATTCCGCAACACCCGCCAATCAAAGTCGCCCCGTCTTCTACCCATTGTTTAACCCAAGTTAGGTAGGCTGGTGGCGTTAGATCAGCACGTAGCTCATCAAGACCATCGTTTGCCGTGGCATTTTTTGGTTGTGGTGGAAAAGCATTAGCGTAAGCACCGATTTGGATATCGTTAGCATTTAAAGAAGACAATACTGTTTGAGTGACTTGAATGGCTTCACCGATAATTTCGGGCTGGCTACAATTAAATAGAATCGCATTTACACCGATGGCTTGCATGGCTTTTACTGCTTCAACAACGGTTTCGCCAGAACGCAATAAAGGCTCTGCGGTTGGCTCTGAATCTTCAAGAGTAAAAGACACCCAGAAAGGTTTGTGATCTGTATCAATTTTATCTACAAGGGCTTTTACACGAGTGACTTCATCGATCAAACTTTGTGTTTCTGATAACCAAAGATCCACATAAGGATTGAGCGATTCGATGAGCGGAACGGCCAATTCTTCCACACGGTCTGCTTGATAAAGATCTGCGCGATATGAACCAAACAATGGCGCAAGAGAACCTGCTACTTTTGTATCTGTGCCGCTTTCGTCAGCGGCCTCACGAGCGACTTTACCTGAAAGTACGGCCAATATACGGCCTTGCTCTTTAAAGACCTCTTCGCCTATATGAAAGGGCACTAAAGCATAACTATTGGTAGTGATGACACGTGAGCCGCTTTGGATATAAGACTGATGCACTTCTTTCACAATGTTTGGTGCTTCCATCATCGCCAAGGCTGACCATTCTGGTTGTTTGAATGGTGCGCCGCGGCGTTCAAGTTCTCGGCCCATACCGCCATCAAGAATAGTGAATGAAGTCATATAAAATCCTATTGTATATTTGTGTATGCCGCGATTTTAGACAGATTTTTAAAGTATTCAATGGCAACACACATTATCCAGGTGAAACTAGAGGTCTTTTGTATAGCGTTTAAGCATATCCGCGTTAGTTTCAGGCTTCTCGTCACTGCCTAGTTGATCATTAATCATGACACCCATAGAAGGTAGAGAAGATCGTTCGATTATTACCTCACTGGACCAGAGTTTTGAGCGCATTAAGGCTTTCGCACAATGCAGAAAAACCTCTGTAATTTGTACCTCAATACAGGCTCTTGGTGGGTTTTGCTCTTCCGAGAAGAGCGCTAAATAGTCAGGTGCTGTACTAATACGAGCAGTCCCATTAATGCGTAGAGTTTCATCCACTCCGGGGATTAGGAAAAGACAGCCAATGTTTTTGGTTTCTAATAAATTAACTAAGCTATCTAAACGATTATTGCCCTTTGATTCGGGAATAACGATACATTGCTCATTGATGATTTTTACAAAGCCTGGTTTTCCTCCTCGAGGTGAACAATCAGTATGACCTTCGGTGTTGTAGCTGGCTAGGGTGAAAAATGGGGATAAGTTGATAAATGCCATTGAATGTTTTTCTAATTTTTTCAATAGCTTGTCTTTTGCTCTGCCTTTTGGGAAACCAAATATGGTTCTTAGAGCCTCTTCAGATTCTATGTACATAACAATATCCTTATTTTTTTGATGCTATATTTTGACTATTTATAAGGTCGTCTTGTGTTTTATAGGGAATTAAAATTTAATGAATAACAGCAGACATCATATATAGGAAGTGGATATGTTGCCAATTTGGAAAGGGCAGGGTTGGATTACACCTGTTATTTTTATTGCTTTTTTTGTGGATGTTCAACTGGTCGTTGACTATTTCATGGGAGATGGTTTTTATAGTGATAACCGCTGGATAAAAGTTATCGCTTTAGTTGCGGTTGCATTCTTAGTCGGTGTTATTGGTTATTTATTAAATAGTCGAGACTGTATTATTCAGGTTGATTCCGAAACAGGAAAAAAGACTAAATCTCCTGCGCATACTTTGTTATTTTTGCCGATTGAAGTTTGGGCCATCATAGTTCCCTGCATTTTTTTAGCAGTAGATTATTTTAATGCCGAGCAAGAAAATAAGACACTCGCTTATCTGGCAAAACCAGAGGTAAATGATATCTACGCAGTAGATTTTACAAAGATATTTAAAAACGAAGATCCCGTTTACAAATACGGCAACATGGTGGTGATTTCCGTTAATCTCAATGTTATAGAGGTACAAAGTAGTACTCATGCTTATGATGGCAAAAGCGGGGTGAGAAAAGACCTACATAACGGAAAAGCCAAAGAAGCGTTTTATTATGCGGATGAAGTGACGCCATTTAACATTCGGGAATTGCTTAAGTTCCACGAAAATGGCGCTATCTTTTCTGTACATCGAGAGTAGCTGTCCCTGCTATTCGTTTTCTCATAAGAAAGCCTTCATAGAATTAAAAACATGCATTGGATGAGTCATATGTAAGCAATGTCCATTGCCTTCTATTATTTCTAGCTTGGCATTTTGTAACTTATCCTTGATATATTCGCCTACGCTAACGGCAACCAAAGTATCGTTTGAGCTTTGTAATATTAAGCATGGGTGAGATATGTCAGGCAATAAAGATCGATAATCGGAGAAAAAAGTCGCTTCAGCGAAAGGCTTAGAATAAGTTACATCAGTAGCGCAAAAACTACTAAGTAACTCATGTACTAATGTATCGCTTTCTGACATTCCTGGGCCAATAGGAGATAAGTCGCTTCCCATAACAATGGGTGCTAAATAGTTCCCCCAGCCGATATAGTCTTTCTCCATTAACTGGATTAGTCCTTCCAAATCTTGTCTTTCAAAACCGCCTTGGTATTCTTCGTCCAAGTTTAAAAAACAAGGAGAAGGGCAAACTGCTACCATCTTAGAAAAAAGCTCAGGGCGTTGCTTAGAGGCTATCCAGCCTATGGTGCTACTCACTGAGTGGCCGACAAAGATGACGTTTTTAAGCTCTAGAGCATCACATATTTCAATGATATCTAAGGAGTAGCCTTCCAATTGTTGGTAGCGATTTTTTTCATACGCTGAAAAGTCTGAGTTGCCACTACCGACATAATCAAACAGTAGAACTTGGTATGTTTTTTCAAGAAAAGGCAGTATAAAACGCCACATGTTTTGATTGCAGCCGAAACCGTGAGCCAAAATAATAGTCTTTTCGCCTTTGCCTATTAGCTTGATATTATTACGAAGCATAATGTCTACTGACTTGGATTCTGCTTGTGGTGTTTTTAGCATTAAAGTGCTCCGTTCTTTATTCGTTTCAATCCTATCTATCATCTAGGTTTTAGATCACAGGTATAAGGCTATTTTATAATACCCGCTCGATCGTTTTTATGATCTACAGCAAGGTTTATTCAAGGAGTGAATGTCTGAATCGCACTGGAAGTAAAAAAAACGCCAACATGATGTTGGCGTTTTATACTCTAACAATGAAGCTTTCTATATAGGTTCTATAAAAGGCTGTTATAGAGGGATGGGGCGAATGGTTATTTCGCTTTGTCTTTTGCTGCTTGAATGCTTTTTTGAATCAACGGCGAAATAGTTAGACCCTGCACTATGATGGAGAAGATAACAACAACATAGGTAATGATGACCATGATGTCGTGTAAATCTAAACCTTCAATCATCATTTTATTCGTTGGGATCGCCGCAGCCATAGCAAGTGCTAAACCGCCTCGTAAACCACCCCAAGTCAAGATTTTAACAGAGTGTTTATCGTACTCTCGGTAGCGTTTGAAAATTAGGTAAGGACTGCCAACACTGATAAAGCGAGCCAGTAGAACAACGGGAACCATGACCAAACCTAAACCAATAATTTCCCAACTTAATGGCATAGTCACAATCAGCATACCAATGATTAGGAAAAGCAAGGCGTTCAAGAAGCTATCAGTCGCATGCCAAAAATCTTTTACGTAACGAGTGCCATCTGGACCGCTTTTCTTGGAAGCTTTTGCTCGTGTGATGTTGCCAAGAAGAATACCACTGGTCACCATCGCAAGTGCACCGGAAATCTCCCAAATATTGGCTAAAGCAAAACCCGCTGACGGAATGGTTAGGGTAACCAATAGACGTGTATTGATATCTTTGCAATTGATGATAACAAAGTGACCAACCAGAGCAATAACAAGACCAAACACTATGCCACCAATAGCGTCGACTAAAAATAGCTCAGCGACGTCTTGGAAGTTGGCTTCAGTACCATAAAATGCGACCGCAAAGATTGTGGTAAAAATAACCAAACCAACACCATCATTAAACAAGGATTCGCCTTCTACTTGGATCGAAATACCCTGCGGTGCACTCATTTGCTTGATGATAGCCAATACTGCAATCGGGTCAGTAGGGCTTATCAAAGCGCCAAATAGTAGGCAGTAGATGAAAGGTATAGGGAAGTTGAGTAGAGCAAATACGTAGTAACTTAGGTAGCCGACAATAAAGGTCGACGCTAGCGTGGAAAACAGCACTAATATGGTGATTTCCCAACGCTGTCTTTTTAAGGCCGCAAGGTCGATCTCTAATGCACCAGCAAATAGTAAAAAGCCCAACATGCCTTTTAATAACAGCTGATTAAAGTCGATGCCGGAAACAACTTGAGTAATGAATACTGCTGTTTCATCGCCAAGCATTTTAACCGCAAGAATTAGGAGTAATGAAATTACGACTGATCCTGTGGTAATGGCGATCGTAGTTTGCATTTTTAGTATGTATTGGTTGGTAAAAGCGATAAAAACCGCTAATGCCGAAAGAAAACAGATGAGATACCAAGCGTTCATTTGAGAACCTTAACATTTATCAATAAGAGTGAGAGTCATAAAAGGGTGCATGGGGGATGCTGGGCAGTATGTTATCCCTAGAATATGCCTCTGTCACTGTTTGACTGTACAAAAAGTAGTCCTGAAGTACCCATTTTTTTCAAAAAAGAGGAAATTTTATTTCAAAAGCTGTTTATTTGGGGTGGTTTTGGCTTTTCTTGTAGGAAAATTACAACGGAATTGATGTTGTGTTGTGCATTTTTCGAATATCGCGAGCAAAAAAATTATTCTCCTTTTATATTTACCTCTTCTATTCTGTTGTTCATTGAAACAATTAAAAAATAAAACAGTTAATAATAAAAATAACAAGGAAGCTCTCTATGCGTCAGTTCTCATATAAACCTAGTTTACTTGCTCTAGCCATCAGTAGTGTTGCTGCTTATAGCTGTATCGCTAGCTCTGCAACCCCTTCTGCTATACCGCAGTTAAGTGAAGCGAAATCCTCTGTACTTACTACTAGCTGTGAAGGGCTATCTTCTCTTTTAAGCGCAAGAAACACCGCGATCAACTCTGTTGAGACTGTGGCTAAAGGGATAATGAAGTTGGGCGATAATGATGTTGAAGAGCATTGTTTAGTCAAAGGACAAATGTATGAGCGTATTGGCGACGTAGATGGAAAGTCTTATGCGATTGGTTTTGAGTTGCGTTTACCGAAGAAATGGAATGGTCGCTTTCTTCATCAAGCAAATGGTGGGTTAGATGGGGCAGTGAGAACAGCAGAGGGCGCACTAGGTGGCGGTCCATTAACAGGGGCTTTATTTCAGGGCTTTGCGGTAATTAGTTCGGACGCTGGCCACGATAAGGGAATCCCAACGTTTGCTTATGATCCGCAAGCGAGACTTGATTATGGTTATCAGGCTGTTGCCAAGCTGACACCGATGGCAAAAAACGTGATCCATCAGGTTTATGGCAGAGGTCCTGATCGTAGTTACTTTGCAGGTTGTTCCAATGGCGGTCGTCATGCCATGGTGGCGGCGACTCGATACGCTAATGATTACGACGGTATTTTAGTTGGCTCACCTGGGTATCGTTTACCTCTGGCTGCAGTGGCAAGTATTGCCGGTGCTCAGGTATATGCTTCAGTGCCTAATACGGATAAAAAAGATTTAAAAACAGCTTTTACTTTAGCTGAACGCACAACAGTTTCGAATGCAATATTGGCAAAATGTGATGCTCTTGATGGCCTGCAAGATGGCATGATTCAAGATTTTAAATCTTGTCAGGCTGCATTTAGTATTCAAACAGACGTGGCGACCTGTAAGGCTGATCGCGATGGTAGTTGTCTTACTCAACCGCAGAAAGATGCTGTGGATACCATATATAAAGGGGTTACCACGAGTAACGGAAAGCGTTTTTATTCCTCTTTTCCATACGATACCGGCATTAATGATAGCGATCATATTATTTGGGAGTATACATCACCGATTGAGCGAGATTCTGGTGCGGTAGCGATGATTTTTAGTACTCCTCCAGTTGAACTTAAAGACTACAGTATTCGTAATTTTAATGGTGCCGATTTTGTTTGGAAAGCCAATGTTGATGAATTAGTGGCAAAAGTGAATGCTGTTTCTGGTGTCTATAAGGAATCTGCCATGTCATTTATGGCGCCGCCTACGCCAGAAAATATGTCTACTTTACGCGATAATGGCGGCAAGATTATGGTGTATCACGGAGTGTCGGATGCAATCTTTTCTGTGCAGGATACAGAGGCTTGGTATTTGGCGTTAGAGGCTGAAAACAATGGACATGCTGGCGATTTTGCTCAGTTTTATCCAGTGCCGGGTATGGGGCATTGCCGCGGTGGAAAAGCTACGGATCAGTTTGACATGTTAACGCCACTGGTTGCTTGGGTGGAAAAAGGGCAGAAACCTAAACAAGTTATTGCTACAGCACGTGGAGAAGGGAATCCAGGTGGCGTAAATGAAGAACTGCCATCTTCTTGGAGTGCAAATCGCACCCGACCTCTTTGTCCTTATCCTAGTGTAGCGACTTATGACGGCAAGGGTGATGAAGAAAGTGCAAAAAGCTTCGTATGTGACGTCCCGAAAGATATGTGATTTTTCCAGGAACAGAAGGGTTTGCTTATGTTATAGGCAAGCTCTTTCTATACATAAGTTTGGCTAAGTATACCGTGTGTAGCTTCCAATAAGTCATAATGGCATTCATGATTTTTTCATAGTTTGTAAATTCCTTTCATTTCTTTAAAAACTTAGTCTTTTTAGTCGTAATTTACTTACAAAACCTAACCAATCGGTTTGTTACAGATGAAGCAAATGCACAAGGGGCGTATAATGCCGAGCATTTCCACTATATGAAATTTAGTGACATCTTTTAGGAGTATATTATGGCAACACCTTCCCAACATGATTTGCGTAATGACTTTCGAGCATTACTAGCAAGCGGTAAATGTTATTACACCGCTTCGACATTCGATCCAATGTCGGCTCGTATTGCTGCAGATCTTGGCTTTGAAGTAGGGATTTTAGGTGGCTCTGTTGCATCTTTGCAGGTTTTAGCTGCGCCAGATTTTGCTTTGATTACTTTAAGTGAATTTACGGAGCAAGCGACTCGAATTGGCCGTGTTGCTCGTTTACCAATCATTGCCGATGCTGATCATGGTTACGGTAATGCACTGAATGTGATGCGCACTATTGTTGAACTTGAGCGTGCTGGTGTTGCGGCATTAACGATAGAAGATACTTTGTTGCCAGCAAAATACGGTCATAAATCTACAGATTTGATTCCAGTAGAAGAAGCTGTTGGTAAATTGAAAGCGGCTTTAGAAGCGCGTATTGACCCTATTATGAGTATTATTGCTCGTACTAATGCTGGTCAGTTGACCACCGAAGAAACCATCTCGCGCGTTAAAGCTTATCAAGCCGTTGGTGTGGATGGCATCTGTATGGTTGGTATTCGTGATTTCGCTCATCTAGAAGAGATCAGCCAACATATT
Organism: Marinomonas polaris DSM 16579; assembly: GCF_900129155.1. Classification (GTDB taxonomy): domain Bacteria; phylum Pseudomonadota; class Gammaproteobacteria; order Pseudomonadales; family Marinomonadaceae; genus Marinomonas; species Marinomonas polaris. The sequence continues at coordinate 36,180 of NZ_FQVF01000003.1, read as the reverse complement.
TCTATTCCAATCATGCTTGTGGCTTACGATAATCCTGAGCTACGTGATCGTGAGCGTCTTGCTGCTAACGGTGTGCGCATTGTTGTAAATGGTCATGCTGCTTATTTTGCTGCGATTAAAGCAACGTATGACTGCCTGCGTGAGCAACGTGGTATTGCAGAAGGTACCTTGGATGCTTCTGAACTGTCTACGCGCTATTCAACGTTAGAAGAAAACCGTGTATGGGCGAATAAGTATATGGATGTTCAAGAGTAATAGTTAATAATTAATATCCAAAAAGCGAAAAGGCCAGCTTATGTAGCTGGCCTTTTTTGTGCTTTTTTGGGTTACTTAAGTGCTTAAGCGACTAAAAATAATACGATTAACCAAGCTGAGCTAATTGCTCATATGTATTACGTAGCCAGACCTTCATGCGTTGACGTTCAGCAATATTCATGATGCCTTTATCATTGGCAACGGCCCAAAAACTGCTGTTATTAAAGTCAATTTTTTGAGTTAACTTACTTTGTAGTTTTGGTAATTCAATGATCAGGGCTTCGCGACTTACAGCTTTCTTAAAGGTGTCAGATTTTTGAAAACGAGAAAAGTCAGTACCGCGACCTAAGTTTTGTACCACAACAAAATCAACTGATGGCAGAGTGTAACGGTCAAGCAAATCATCCAGTAGCGCCACTGAATCAGCACCATCGTCCATGACATGCCATAGGCAGACTTGGTAGCCCATTTCGTCTAGTAAACCAAATACATCGGTTTCTTCAATCCATTTACCCAACGGCTGAGATGCTTGAGCTGCTAGGTCAATAATTAAATCACGATCTGGGTATTCTTCAATGGCCGCTAACATGCCATCTAAACTGTCTTCTTCGCCAATTAAAATAGGAGAAGCGAACTCACTATAGAAACGTGAAAATGTACCGTGCGACGCATCACAGTCAAACCCTAGAAACGGCTGATCGTTGTCAATATAGAATTGTGCCAAGACACGAGCGGTCATAGATTTTCCGACACCGCCTTTTTCACCGCCTACAAAATGTACCTTACCCATCTAGATTTCCTCATTGAAGATTAACTTGACCATGTGTTTTAAAGGCTTACTGAAAACATTTTTTGTATGAAATACATGCTACCAACATTTTTTGAAAAAGCTTGGCGCTTTCATGACAAAGTAACAGAAAAAAGAATAAATGGGTTAGTAGTATAGGGGATTGAGTGGCTTTTCTAGGTACTTAAACAAATAGGTGCTAGTCTGAATAACTGTAAATTACATAATATAAGGATCATTTTATGGAGATCTTAGCTTTTTTGTTTATTGGTGCCTTGGCGGGTTGGTTAGCTGGTCAGCTAGTAAAAGGTGGCGGCTTTGGTTTGATTGGTAATATTGTTATCGGTGTAGTTGGTTCTTTTGTCGGCGGATTCACATTTCAACTGCTCGGCTTGTATTCAGGTAGTTTCTTGGGTTCTCTAGTTACGGCAACGGTGGGGGCGATTATCCTGCTTTATGTTGTACGGCTCGCTAAATCCTAGTTTTAGACTTTTTAATAAATCAGCCCGCTCTTAGATGCGGGCTTTTTTATGTGTGCTTTTTAAGCTAGGGCTTAGATAAGTTCTAACTCTTCCATAATTCGACGGATGATCGCTTTTGTGCTGTCTTGTAGTGGCACCATAGGCAATCGACATTCTTCGGTGCAAAGACCTAATAATGACATGGCGTATTTTGGTCCCGCGGGATTTGGCTCAATAAAGAGCGCATTATGCAGCGCAAATAACTTGTCCTGCAACTGTGCTGCTTCCACGTATTTTCCCTCGCGGCATAGGCGTTGCAATTCCACGACTTGTTTTGGTGCTACGTTTGACGCAACCGAAATACAGCCGTTACCACCGCCGACGTTATAAGCAACTGTGGTGATATCGTCGCCACTTAAGAAATTGAAAGGTTTGTTAATTAAGGCGCGCTCACGAATAGGACGCGTTAAGTCGCCAGTTGCATCTTTAACGCCAATCACTCTTGGTAGTTCAGCAAGGCGAGCCAATGTAGCAACTTCTAAACCGACAACCGAGCGAGGTGGAATGTTGTAAAGGATGATAGGCAATTTACTGTTGTCGTGTACATATTTGAAGTGTTCGTATAAGCCAGTTTGATTTGGGCGGTTGTAATAACCTGCTACATGTAAGGTTGCATCAGCACCAGCTTGATAAGCGTATTCAGAATAATTCACCGCTTCCACTGGGTTGTTCGAACCTGCACCTGCCAGAACTGGTACCGCTTTATTGGTTTCTTGTACGGTAATTTCTATAACACGTTTGTGTTCGTGTTCGCTTAAGGTAGGGGATTCACCAGTTGTGCCAACAGGTACTAAGCCATTGATACCTTGATCAATTTGCCAGCGGACGATATTGCGCAAAGCGTCTTCGTCTAATTGACCGTTACGAAAAGGAGTGATTAATGCAGTGATTGCGCCGTAGAACATACTTTTGCCTCATTTAGGCCGGTATGCACTCTGCTGAAAAGAGAAGTAGTCCGTCAGCTAGAATGCTGCCGGGGAGTTGTTTAAATCTTAATTCCACACGTCAGCGCCGCAAAGCTTCTTAGCCTTACGTTTATCGCCGTTGCGTTTATTTAAGATGTTGTTATTCATAGGGTAATAGAAAATCTTTATTCAGTTTTATAAATAGTCAGTTTTTCTATGCTGACGTTTTTTTTAAAAAAGGTCAATACACTAACGTGTTTTTTATTCGAACTGTTTTTAGCTCTGGGATGTTCGTTTTTTCGTGTTAGATTGGATAAAATATCGGCGTAATTAAATGCGCTTTTAATAATATTAATAAGAGAAAAATATGGATCTTACTACTTGGCTTTCTTTGGTTGCAGTTTGTGTGATGGGAGCAATTTCTCCTGGGCCAAGCTTAGCTGTCATCTTGCGTGTATCAGTTTCTCAATCCCCGCTTCATGGTGTTTTGGCTGCGATAACACATGGTTTAGGTATTGGTTTTTGGGCTTTTTTGACTCTGCAAGGTCTTGCTATTTTGATGGCCAAGCACCAAAACATATTCTCTGTATTGACTGTTTTAGGTGGACTTTATCTGGCTTGGTTAGGATTTAAAGCATGGCGTTATGCTGGACAAGGTCATGAAATCAAAGTCGAAGGCCAAAAGTCTTCCTATTGGGAGTCTGCTCGTGATGGCATGATGATTTCTTTGATGAACCCCAAAGCTGCGTTATTTTTCTTAGCTTTATTTAGCCAGTTAATTCCTACTGAAATTAACACCTTGATCAAGTTTCAGTTATGGGCAACGGTTGTCGTGATTGATACTGGCTGGTATGTGATAGTGGCCTTGTTATTAGCTGGTGGCCCAGTGCTTTCTTGGTTGCGTCGCCATACGGTGTGGGTGGATAGAAGCATGGGCAGCATTTTAATATTGCTTGGATTAAAAGTCGTGATCGGTGCATTTGCTTAGACATAAAAAACGCTCCTAGGAGCGTTTTTTATGTTTTTGTTTAATTAAAGTCCTTACTTTTGAAAGATAAAGCTTTCTGTTTCAAGCAGTTTTTTGGTCCAAAGCTCATATGCTTTTGAGTTCAAGTGCAGTCTATCACCTTCAAATAGGTTTTCTTTTATCTCACCATGTTTGTCGAGCAGTGTAGAGAACAAATCAACGTACTGAGTGTTAGGGCGCGTTTTAGCAAGGCGTACCAATTGACTGTTGGTTTGCTCAATGGTTTTACGCATCTTCAATCGCGCTGGGCTGCACTTAATACTGATTAACGTGACCGGTATGCCTGGAAGATGGCGATCTATTTTTTGCAGTAGCTCTATGTACAAGTCAACAACCTTGTTGCTGTCACAGTGGTTACCAATATCGTTGTCACCAGCATAAATGACCAAAGAACGAGGCTTGTGTGGCAAGATGATACGTTCAAAATAGTAAACGCAAGCTTCTAATGTTGCGCTGCTAAAGCCTAAGTTAATCGCGTTCTTGTCGCGGAAATTATGAGCAAAATCATTCCATAAACGCACGGTAGATGATCCGTAGAACGCGACTGGCTGTTCTTTATATTCTTGATAGGCTAGGTGAAATTCTAGTTCTCGTACATCCGATTCGAATTCCACATCGATTTGATTTAGGCTCATTACGTTAGAGCGATAGCCATTTTTACCACTGAATATAGGATATTGGCGAATCTCTCTTGATAGCTCAACTGCTTCGTTAACGTAACCTTTGTACTGCTCCTGATAGGAGGCTAAGAATTGTGCTAACGCCTCTTTATCCTTGTAATCGACTTTGCTGGACAGTTTAAACGCAGGTTTGATGATCACCGTATAAAGGTTGTGATCGGCGCGTTTATCAAAATTCGCCACAACGATTGGAACAATCCAAGGCTCTTCGTTCCCCATTGAACCTGCGAGTTCAAAGGCATGAGGTAACAAGGTACCTGGTGATTGTTGCGTACTAAAGCTTTGTCCTTCTGGTGAGATCATCAGTGGGAAGTTCTGGCGTAAAGTGTCCTGAGATTGTTTGATGAATTCATCGTATTCGGGCGTGTCTTTGGTTAGGTCTTCCCAACTATTGATGAATACATTGCCAAATTTCCCATAAAAATCGTCACGCCAAAACTCACTTTCTTTACTGCGACGTACGACACGTTGACCAGAAATACCATACTGGTTATCGATGACCATGGCGCTTATAAATTGCGCATCCATAGAAAAGCGGAAACCGTTTGGTAGACGGTTAGTTGGAGAGCCTAATAAATGGTTGTAAATGAACAGAGAGCCGGCTTTCTTAGGTAAATTCTCTAGTCCTTTAATGACGTAGGGAACTTGTTGGAAGGCTTGTTTGAATAGCTCTGTGCCTAAACGTCTTGCATCTAAAGCCGGAGTCTCTTTTGGCAAATTATTTATCGTGTCATAGACATTTTGTAGATGGCGATAAAAAGCATTTTCGCGCTGTAAATCTTTTAGAATGTCCAAGCACATACCGGAAATGGTGCGTTCCAGCACACAGCCAAAGTGTAGGCATTTATAAAGTACACCGAATGCTTCGTCGGTAGTAATCGCGCTTTTCAGTAATTCGCTTACTTTATACAGAGGCGAGCTAACGGGTAAAAGTGCAGCATTTTGGTCTATTACGTTACTTACCGCTAATACTTCATCGTTCGCTATCTGTGAAAGGTAGCGCATTCTGGCCGCTAATAGATGTGCGCCAATCAACCAAATGAGTCGATATAAGTATTTAACTGAAAACTTAGGGCTGTCTTCGAACATTTCTAACAAATCATCGCGTTTGATAAACAAAACGCTACTGTCTCTGGATGAAATGATCGAAGTGCGATTTTTCATTTCTTTATTTTGGGTTGCCCAAGCCAGTACGGTTCCGGTACGGGAAATCGTTCTGGTGGTAATAATGTCGCCAGAGTCAGTTTGATAACTGATGACGACTTTACCCTTGATTAGAATATATAAGCCATTAGCTGGTTGATCTTGTTGGCTTAAAATATCCCCTTGATGTGCTAATAAAATGGACGATTTTTTGGCTAAAGTATGTATTTCAGCTTGAGTAAACGTCTCACAAAAAGGCGCGTAGTTTAGAAGGCTGATGGCATCTTTTAGTGCATGAACTTGCGTTTCAGAATCGATTAAAGGGCGCGTTTCTTCAAAAGCTAATGATTCATTGGAAAAGAAAGGGCGTGTTTGATTCTGTACGTTGGTGAGAACAGGTAAGGACTCTTGATATACAAACTGCAGAAATTGGCTAGCGAAAAGCAAATTGGCATCGAGAATTTTTTGTAATTCAACAATCGGCCAATAGAGTAGTTTAGAAGACTTGGTCGCTGTGAATGTGGTCGCATAACGGGAAGGGTGACGAAAAGCAGACCAGCCAATAGGAGAAAGGAGGTTACTGATCATGCCGACGTTGTAAGATTTACCGGTATCTTGCAATGGAACGGAAATGGCGACTTCGCCTTCTAGAAGGAAATAGATGTTCTGACCAATCTCAAATTGTTTGGCCAGAATGTCACCAGCTTTTAGTGTTTTAATAGACGCGAGATCTGTTAAGGATGATGCTAACTCAGCATCAATATCTGCCATGAAAGGAAATGTATTTATGTGTTTTGTTATGTCCATCTTTTTTACCTCAAATCTGTATTGCCCTAGTTAGGACGTTTGATCGTCACTGTCTCGCCTAAAAGTGCATAGTCATCGCCACCTATTCGTGCAAGAGGGTTGAGTTTTTTGTTGTCGATGAAAATTCGAGACTTTTCTTCAGTTACAAGATCTTCATCAACGTATAAGTCTAGTATTTCCAAATAAATCGCATTGAACGACGTGTTTCCTAACGTATGCATGTCAAACAGTTTGCAGTGGATAGCGACTTTTGCTTCTGCAATACGGGGTAATGTTTTGGTGAATTCAGTCAGTGACAAGCCTGTTTTGGTTAGTTCAGATTCACCATAGGATAAGCTTGCCGAGCTCTCATTGACGGCATTTATTAAGTCCCCGCTTGGAATATGCAAAACACATTCCTTTTCCCTAAGTAGGTTGTACTTCGTATCTTTGGCGATATCTGTTGTTTTGTTGCCAATGGAAACCATTAAGAGAGCAGGGTCAGAAGATATAGGAGCAAAATATGAAAATGGGGCGAGGTTGAAACTCTCGTTTTCATTTTTCGTCATGATCCACGCAATAGGGCGTGGAGTAATTGTCTGAGTGATCAGGTGGTAGCGTTGATTACCGCTGAGTTGATCAAACTGGAAACGCATAGACTACCCCGTGGTTATGAAACATTACTTGTTAAATTACTACAAATACCAATCCATTGTGAATCTTTGAGTGGAAACTTATGAAATTTATTGTAAAAAAGCAGAGTTTTGGATGGGTAAGTGGTTATACGAGCCAACTCAATCCTTTATGAAAGCTAGAAGGCTCGTAATTTATAGAAATGTTTTATGTCGGCGGGTCAGTAGGCTTCGATAATGGCGTTAAAAGCAATGACAACACGATCTTTATCACCAAAATACGGCAAAGCAGAGTGCTTTAAGTAAGACGGAAAAATGATCACTTGCCCATCTGTAGGAGTGAAATCCCAGACTCCATGTCCACCTAAGTAAGCGGTGCCTGGATCAGCATAATGTTCCGCGTTGACTCTTGGATCGTAAAAACGATTGAGGCCACCATTGCCTTCGATATTGGCATCACCGGGTTCTAAATAATAAATGCCACACCAAGAGCAATTTGGATGAGAGTGGGCATCATGGTAGCCGCCTTTTTGCGTAACATGATACCAAGACTCGATAATATGTGCGTCCGCTTCCATATCTTCTGGCCAAAAAGCTTGATTTACCGAAGCCGCAATCTCTAGAATCAGCTCTTCAAAAGCGCGTTTGGCTTCCATAACATTGGCGTCAGCGAGATCCAGAAAATCCAATGTACTTTCGTGGAGTGCATGTTTTGCTTTTGGAGCAATTTGGCTCTCAATTGCAGTGGTTTGAGTCGCTTTTTGTTGGTATACCGCCGCGAGTAATGCCTCTTTTAAAAAGTCATGATCTGGCATTTGGGTGACGAAAAGTGGTGTGCTCCAAACTGTGAGTTCTTCCAAGACAACGGATTCATTATTCATTTATTTTTTACCTAGGGCATGATGAGGCCGCATAATAACAGGCTGCGAGAATAAGTGAAGTCTAGCAAAGTAAACTTCACTTTATCGCGTTACAGGTTATTAGCCTGCTTTAGGCTCTCTATTACTTTGACTTCTTTATCTATTTCAGACATGCGAGCAGTCATATCTTGAATCGCTCGTATGTTCTCGCTGACATCTCTACTTGCCATGTTGGAAGCATCACCTAGGGATTGAATTTGTGCCGTTAACTCGCCAGTATTATTGGTGAGCCGAGACATAAACTGTTCAATACTTTCGATCGACTGACTGATAGAGCTGGTTGATTTGGTGACAGATGAGATCGTTTCTCCCGTTTTATTTAAGCTGTCTTGAGTGTTTTTAGATAGTTGTCTAACTTCATCGGCAACCACAGCAAACCCTCTACCAGCTTCGCCTGCTCGCGCCGCCTCAATCGCAGCGTTAAGTGCGAGAAGGTTAGTTTGATCAGCAATTCCGGAAATAACTTTTAAAATGGCAAGTACTTGCTCTGAATTGTTTTTTAGCTGAGCTACGTTTCCATTCAGTGCCTTGCGGCCATCTTCTTGCGCATTAATGTCATTTCTTAGGTCATGGAAGGTGCCACTTACATCGCTAATAATCGCTTCTGTCTGCTGCGAGTACTTTGTGATTTTGTTAAAGCTGACTACCACTTGTTCAAGTAAAGGGCGATACTCAGATAGATAGTTAATCAGGTCTGCCTGTAAGCGATTGATTTGCATTAAACTATTCAATCTAGATAACGTAAAAAATTCTTTGAAATAACTGTAATGAATCGGAAAATTATCAACAATAGGGTCCGAAAATGGTTCGTTTTTTGACACTTTGAATAGAAATAATGCAGTGAGTGTTTGGTTCATATGCACGCCTAATAGCTCGCCAAAAGTAGAAAAGCCCGCGGCTTTAATGTTCTGGAAGGCTGTTAGCTCTTTGAGTGCTTTTGCATTATTTAAACGACGTAAAATACAGTCATTAGCTAGCATCGCGATTGGCTGAGGCTTGCCTTTCATAAATTCGTCAAAGGCTTGTTTGGTACTATCGGCAAAGCCTTTAGCTTCTACCAGAATAAGCTCGTCGCCAAAATCTAGGTCGCAGAAAAAATGAATGATCTTGTTATCTAAATCAATGCTGGCGATGGAGCGTATAAATAATTCACTACCAATTTCAACGGCAAATGAGTGGTTTGTTAATTTTGTATTTAGATCGTTTGGTTGGCATTTAAAATAGTCACAAAGGTGGTCGACAATGTTGACTATTTTACCAGTAGATTTGGAAATGACTGTAGTAACAGTACGTCTTTGTGGGTCTGATTCTGCAATATAAAAAGAGCGTTTGGTCTTTTGGAAATTGTGTGTTTTTAGTATGCCGTAGCGAATATTGTCTGCTAACTTAGTGAAAATAACCACAGCGCAATTGTGAGCAACTTTGCTGCCGTCGTAGACAGACGCTTGTTTGAAGTCTAGCTTCCCACCCGCCGATCCACCAATGAAATGACAAGGAAAACGCTGGCTATCGTACAAGGCTTTCATAAAGAAGTTTTCGCTGGACGACAGCCCATCAATAAATGTAATGGCAATGGTATCTTGGTAGTTGATGGCCATTTTCACATTTATTTTTTCTATCTCGGACTGAATAGTGCGAATTCTATCTTGCTTGTTTTTGGTTACTTTACCTTGCTTTAAATCTTCGCAATGCAGCGGGATAGTTTTTATTTCAGTGGATGCTAGCAGCTCTTCACTGTAGCTTTGTAAGACGATCGAGTCCCATTTTCCATCGGTCGTTTGATAAAAATTTGCTTGTTGGCTGTTAAGTTCGCCAGATGTCATCACAGCAACGACTTTTTCACAGAAAGGCGTGAATCGCTGGATTTTTTCAACAGTACTTTCAAAGTCGAGATTGGAAGACACAAAGGCGAGGATTAATTGTGTTTTCTTTTCTGGAAATTTTAATGCAGCAAGAGTGGCTTCAGACAGTTCAGCGTGAGTTAACTGAAGGATTTTAACGCCTTGATTTTTACCGGTACTATCAGATGGCGCTAATGTTTTTCGTTTAAACCAAGACATAGAAGTCTCCATAAAGCTAGATTATTTTTCTTATCATCCCATTATTAAGGATAGAACAATGTCAGCTTTATGTTTCTATTAGTTTAAATACGTAACATATTGATAATAAAAAATATTTCAATAAATATTATTTATGGTAAGTCCAATTCAGTCACCACAGGTTTGTAGCCACAAAACATCATCACTAGGTTGCGAAAGCCTGTTTCGCTGTCTGGGCCTTCTAATCCCTTGATGCTTTTATCAATCAAGGCTAGGTAGTTTTGCATGTAAGGCAGGGTGACTTTGTTGTGTCGCGACATAGCGCTTTCATAAAAGGGTACTCGCTTGTCCCAAATTTTTTCATTTTGGCAGGCTTGCTTAAAGCTGGAGGATTGCATGCTTTGTAGTAGGTTCGCTAAGGTTTGAATTTCGCGATTAAATAGCCAAAGAATGATGCTGGCTTCAACCCCTTCGCCTAGCAACTGATGTAGGCAGTGCATAGCGTCTTTGGTTTTGCCCATTAACAGTCTATCGCTCAAATCGTAAATTGAGTAACGACTGCTGTCAGCCACGGATTCAGCAACTTTTTCGGCATCAATTTGCACGCCTTGTCCATGGACTAGGGCAAGCTTTTCTAGCTCTTGAGAAAGGGCTAGAAGATTTCCCTCTCCGCGTTCGCAAATCATGCTGGCAGCATCACGAGTAAGAGATAAATCTAGCGCTTGTGCTCTTTGCTGTACCCATGCAGGAAGTCGGTTTGCGTCTATTGGCCAGATTTGTACAAAAACACCTTGCGATTCCAATTGCGTGAACCATTTGGCTTTTTGAGTTCGAGCGTCAATTTTAGGCAAGGTGAGCAAGATGATATTGTCTTCGCTAAGCGATTGGCTTAATTGAGCCAATGCTTTGCTATGTTTTTCGCCCATCTTGTCTATTTGAATATCAAACATTCTACGCGTGGAAAACAACGACAAACTTTGATTTTCGTTGATGACATCTTGCCAATCAAATTGTGCATCTGCCACGAAACGCAAACGTTCATCAATATTATGATGTTGGGCCGCTTTACGAATGCTGTCCGCCGCTTCTTGGCACAATAAAACTTCGTCACCAGAAATAATATAAATAGGCGCCAAGTTTTTTTTTAGCTGAGATTCTAGTTGGTCAGCTCTGACTTTCATAATGTCCGCCTAAAAGTGATGCGAGTTATAATGGGGCATAACTTAAGTCGTAAACTAGTTGATTGGCTAGATCTTCATTCATGCTTTCTTCTTGCGCTTGGTTATAAGATAACTTGGCGCTTTCTTCCGCATTTTGATTAGTCAGTGTTTTTGTTGTGTTGATGGTTCTAGGGCCATAGAGGGATTTGCCGTCGGCTTGACGAACAAAATAGTGGCTGGTTAAGCGGCGCTGCAATTGTGATAAATCATTGTCTGAATCACGAGCCAGTTCTATATCAGTTTTTGTAATAGCATTGATTTTCAGATTAAGGGTGTCTTTATTCGCACTGTTTTTATCGACGATAACAACGCCTGCTTTAGTAAGTGCGATGCGCAGCGCTCTATCGAAACTATCAGAGCCACTTTCTGACGTTAGTGTTATAACTTTAAGCTTTGCTGGTATGTTAGTTTGGCCACGTAAATGGAATCCACAGGCGACAAGACTCATGGTCAGTAATGCCAATAATAGTAGACGAGTTGTTTGTGTAAGTGCGGCTATCATATCCGTGATCTCTGTATTGTTGTTGGTAAAAAGGGATGGCTCAGCCATCCCTTAGTGTACCTCAATTAGTTGGCAACAATGTTGACCAAACGACCTGGAACGACAATAACTTTTCGAACTGTTTTGCCTTCAAGGAACTTGGCAACACTTGGATGAGCAAGTGCTTCTGCTTCAATTGTTTTACTGTCAGCACTAGCGGAAACGGTCAATTCAGCACGTTTTTTACCAAGTACTTGAACAACAATAGTTAGCTCGTCCTTGATCAATGCGTCTTCATCTAGCGTTGGCCAAGGTGTATTAACGATATTGTCACTATGGCCTAGCTCGCTCCATAACTGGTGGGCAATGTGAGGCACAATAGGAGACAACAACAAAGTCGCGGCTTCTAATGCTTCTTGTTCTACAGCAAGACCCAATTCGGATGTGTCTTCGAACTTGCTGATCTCGTTACAAAGCTCCATCACGGCCGCAATGGCTGTGTTGAAGGTTTGGCGACGTTCGATATCGTCTGATACTTTCTGAATGGTTTCATGAGTCTTACGACGCAAAGCTTTTTGAGCACCATTCAATTCGGCAATGTTTAGTTCGCCAACTTTACCCGCATTGGTATGACGGTAAGATAACGCCCATAAACGGCGCAGGAAGCGAGAAGCACCATCTACACCGGCATCGTTCCATTCAAGTGATTGCTCTGGTGGTGCACTGAACATCATGAACAAGCGAACGGTATCGGCGCCGTACTTCTCAATCATTTCTTGTGGATCGACCGTATTGCCTTTGGATTTAGACATCTTAGTGCCGTCTTTGTTTACCATACCTTGCGTCAACAGACGTTTGAATGGTTCATCAGAGTTCACAAGACCCGCATCACGTAACAATTTATGGAAAAAGCGTGAGTACAATAGGTGAAGAATAGCGTGCTCTACGCCACCAACATATTGGTCAACAGGAAGCCAGTAATTCGCTTCTTCTGTTAGCATCGCATCTGTTGCTTCTGGGCAGCAGTAACGAGCAAAATACCAAGACGATTCCATGAAGGTGTCGAAAGTATCGGTTTCGCGTTCTGCTTCTTCGCCATTAAACATAACTGAAGAAAAAGTTGGGTTGTTTTTGATCGGTGAGTTAACACCGTCCATGATCACATCTGTTGGTAGTACAACTGGTAGCTGATCTTTTGGTACTGGTACAACAGAACCATCTTTTAGGTTGATTGTCGGGATTGGCGTTCCCCAGTAGCGCTGACGGCTAACACCCCAATCACGTAGACGATAGTTCACTTTTATTTCGCCTAACTTACGTTCAACCATCCAAGCTGCAATGGCTTCAAATGCTTCTTTAAATGCTAAGCCGTCGAATTCGCCAGAGTTGCATAATACGCCTTTTTCAGTGAAAGCGGCTTTTTCTAGATCAATCACGTCGTCGCCAGCAGGCTGAACAACTTGTTTGATTGCTAGGTTGTATTTTTTCGCGAATTCAAAGTCGCGTTGATCATGAGCAGGAACCGACATAACCGCGCCTGAACCGTAATCCATCAACACAAAGTTAGCCGCATAAACCGGAACTGCTTCACCAGTAATCGGATGAATGGCTTTGAAGCCAGTGTCCATGCCTTTTTTCTCAACCGTTGCCATATCAGCTTCAGTAGTCGACATTTTTTTACTTTCTTCGATAAACGTCGCAAGATCAGTATTGTTAGCAGACGCTTCTAAAGAAAGAGGGTGCTGTGTTGCTACTGCAACATAAGTCACACCCATGATGGTATCTGGACGAGTTGTGTAAACAGATAGACGCTCGTCTTTGCCTTCTACAGCAAAGCTAAATTCTAGACCTTCTGAACGACCAATCCAGTTACGTTGCATGGCTTTTACTTTTTCTGGCCAGCCATCTAATTGATCAAGATCGTTTAATAGTTCTTCTGCATAATCTGTGATGCGAATAAACCACTGAGAGATTTCTTTCTTCTCTACATTAGTGCCACAACGCCAGCAGCAACCATCTTCAACTTGCTCGTTAGCCAATACCGTTTGGTCTTCAGGACACCAGTTAACGGCAGCGGTTTTTTTGTATGCCAAGCCTTTTTCAACTAATTGTGTGAAGAACCATTGCTCCCATTTGTAGTATTCAGGAGTGCAGGTAGCAATCTCACGATCCCAGTCGTAACCAAAACCAAGTTCTTTAAGCTGGCCTTTCATGTAGGCGATGTTTTCTGTGGTCCATTTTGCTGGTGCAGTTTTGTGCTTGATCGCTGCGTTTTCAGCAGGAAGACCAAAAGCATCCCAGCCCATTGGCTGTAGGACATTTTTGCCTTGCATGCGTTGGTAGCGAGAAATGACATCGCCGATAGTGTAGTTACGAACGTGACCCATGTGCAGACGACCACTTGGGTAAGGGAACATAGAAAGGCAGTAGAACTTTTCTTTGCTAGAATCAGCGATGGCTTTGAAGACTTTGTTCTCGTCCCAAAAAGATTGGGCAGCTTGTTCTATTTGCTGCGGATTATATTGCTCTTGCATGATGTATTCTTATCCCGTGATCGACGAAAGGTTGGTAGACCTGTATTCTCTTTAATGAAAAGAGGACCATTATAGCGACATAACGCAAGATAATGGTGCAATGGCCAGCAGAGTTTGAAAATATCCGTTATTTTATAGAGATGGAGCCCTAATTAGAAGGTGCATAGAGGAGGAGTTATGAAATCTATGAAAAAAGATTCATCAAAAAGCGAAATCGATTCCAATTTGGTTGAAGAAGCGCGTAAGACATTGATTGGAGCAAAGGATTGGTTTTTAGAAGATGTTGCTTTAATGACGGCCTATTGGCATGACAAAATGGGTTACACCGAAGCATGGGTAGATGCGAACTGGCATTACGTGCTTGATGAGAGTCATGAATTGGTCGAAGAGCTTGACGAAAAAGAGGATACAGCTTTGTTATGGCTGATTAACCATGCGAATAACAACCCTGTGCCGCTTGAAGAGTGTCATGTGGTTGGTACGGTTGTTGAGCCAGGAAGTTATCATTGTATGTCTTGTGGACATGATAACGTTATCGAAACCAAGCAAGCATTAGCGCCATGTGAGATCTGCCATTATGGTTTGATGTCGACCCATGATGATCAGACCAATAAAACTGAGTAATTCATTGTTCCTCGTTCCCACGCTCCTGCGTGGTAATGCATAGCATGAGCCTTGGTATTCCATTCACTTGCGCCTGTTTCGCAAGCTCAACGCGTCAGCGTGAATCAAATACCAAGGCTCTTTTTTATCCGTTGTTTACCCTTGTTCTTTCCTTGTTCCCACGCTCGGTCTCTGTTCCTGACTTGGCTCTACCCCCTACATCCCTGTAGGTGTCCTGCGTAGTAATGCATACCATGAACCTTGGTATTCAGTTCTTAAAATAAAAAATACTTGCGCCTGTTTCGCAAGATCCAAGCGTCAGCGTGAATCAAATTCCAAGGTTCATTTCGTTATTGGTTATCTGTTTTTGCGGTTTAGAATTAAGCCGTTTAAATAAGCAAATATCACACAAATCCCCATTAGCAAAAGTGTTGGCCAATAACCCCATTGCACGTATGGTGTATTACCTGTAAAGGCTTTTGCCTCAGCTGTCAGCGTTGTTCTTTCAAATTGCGGCGCTTGTGCGACCACTTCGCCTTTTTCATTGATGAACGCAGTAATGCCAGTGTTTGTGGCGCGGATGACATAACGACCGGCTTCTTTCGCTCTAAATTGCGCTATTTGTAAATGCTGCCAAGGACCAAAAGATGTGCCAAACCAACCATCATTACTAATGGTTATTAAGAAATCACTGTCTCTTACCATGCGTCTTACTTGTTCGGCATAAACAATTTCATAGCAAATAAACGGCGCTATACCCCATTCGCCGACTTGTAGTACAGGTTGGTTTTCATCGCCGGGTTTAAAGCTCGACATAGGCATACCAAACACATCTAGGATCGGACCTATGTATTGTGCAAACGGAATATATTCGCCAAAAGGAACGAGTCTGCGTTTGTAATAAAGCCCAAAACCATTTCCTGTTGCCCAGATAGCATTGTAGTAATCTTTATTGTCTTCACTAACATCTGGAATACCAGTAATCAGAGTGGTATTAGTGTCCTCAAGTTCTTTGCTGAAGCCTTCAAAATAGGGTTTTATTCGTGGATAAGAATAAGTAATTGCGGTTTCAGGCCAGACAACTAATTCACTGTCTAAATGTTCAATGGTAGTTTGTTGGTAATAGGCTAGAGATTTTCCTGCTGTTTCAGCCAGCCATTTTTCGTCCTGCTTTACATTGCCTTGCACCAAGGTGGTTTTTAATGTGCCAGTTTGTTGTACCCATGAAACTGGGTAATAGCTTAAATAGGCCGAACCTAACCAGACAATAACGAGCACGAAAACTAGCATGAGTTGATTGGTTTGCTTAAGCAGTATGCTGGCGATCACGCTAGAGGTTAATACTACACATGCGCTA
Source organism: Marinomonas polaris DSM 16579 (assembly GCF_900129155.1). Classification (GTDB taxonomy): domain Bacteria; phylum Pseudomonadota; class Gammaproteobacteria; order Pseudomonadales; family Marinomonadaceae; genus Marinomonas; species Marinomonas polaris. The sequence continues at coordinate 20,290 of NZ_FQVF01000003.1, read as the reverse complement.
GTGAGCCAAATTCCTCCAACGGGCAAAAGCTCAAATAACCAGGTGTTTTCAATCGAATAGCCGGGCAATAACCAAGGAAAGCCAGTAAAAAGAGTGCTACGGGCGAACTCAGCAATCAATAAACCTAGTGTGACCCATAGACTCGCAGGTATTTTCTGAAAGCGCTGAATGAGTTTCCATGATGCCCAGGCTGAAAGTGCCCAAAAAACGCAGAGCACAGCGACAAATGCAAAGGTGATAAGTCCGGCTATTATGCTGCCAACTTGCCCGTATTCAGCAATGCTGACATAAACCCAAGAAACGCCTGCGCCAAAAAAGCCTAACGCGACAGCTGTACCACGCCAGCAGGCAGATTTTGCTGTTGTACTTGTTAAAACGAGCAGGCTAAATACGATTAAGCTAATAAAATAGCCGGGCCAAAAATGAAAAGGTGAGAAACTGGTTACGCCTAAAGCACCAGCAATAATGCCGATAAGGCCAATAAAAGGGGGAGGGAGTTTGGATATTTTCGCCACCAAGAGAGGCTCCCACCCCGTCTTGGTATTGGTTAAGTCGGGGTGAGGCATGTTCATATTAATCTGGTGTGTTGATGGTTGGTTTGGTGACTTGAATGGTTTTAATGCGGCGTCCATCCGATTTCACCACGCGGAAATGGAAGTTGTTGAAGAAAAGCTCTTCATCACGCAATGGCACATGGCCAAACTGTTGCACAAGTATTCCGCCAATGGTGTCGAACTCTTCTTCGTTTAGTTCGACTTTGAAGAACTCATTAAAGTCTTCAACTGGACATAATGCTGGCACAAGATAAACACCGGGTTCGGTGGTTACTTGAATGCCTTCGTCATCAAGTTTGTCGGTTTCATCTTCTATTTCACCAACGATTTGTTCTAATACGTCTTCAATCGTCACTAAGCCAGACACGCTGCCGTATTCATCTAGAACTAATGCCATGTGATAACGCTTGGTGCGAAAATCATTCAACAATACGTTTAGGCGTTTGCTTTCAGGAATGAAATTAGCAGGGCGTAAACGCGCTAAGATATCTTCTATTGTTACATCGCCTTCTTTAAATAATAAAGGCAATAAGTCTTTGGCAAGCAGGACGCCGAGAATTTCATCGGAATCCTCACCTACAACAGGGAACCGTGAGTGAGAAGAATCTATTATTTTGCGGATTGACGTTTTAGGGTCATCTTCGGACTTAATGACCACCATTTGAGATGGTGGAATCATGATGTCACGTGCCTGAACTTCAGAAACTTCTAGTGCGCCTTCAACAATAGTGAAAGCATCGCGATCAATAACATCGGATTTCACTGCAGCTTCTAGAAGTTTAACGATGTCACCACGGCTGCGTGGTTCATCATTGAATGCTTGGGTTAAACGTTCAAACCAAGATTTTTGTTGATCGTTGGATAAACTCGATCGGTCGTCACTCATTAGGGTATTAGCTCACTCTTTAATCAAATAAGGATCGGAAATAGATAGGGAAGCCAGTAGCTCTGTTTCTATCGATTCCATTTCATCTGCTTCATCATCATTTATATGATCATAGCCGCGTAAATGCAAGATGCCATGAATAGTCATATGAGCCCAATGATGGAATAACTCTTTATTTTGCTCTGCGGCTTCTTTTGCCACAATTTGAGTGCAGATGACCAAATCGCCTAATAATGGAAGCTCTAACCCAGGAGGTGCCTCGAATGGGAAAGATAGGACGTTGGTAGGTTTGTCTTTACCACGATACTCGTGATTAAGTGCGTGGCTTTCTTCTTCGTCGACTATGCGAATGGTAACTTCAAACTCTTCATCTACGTCTGGAAGGGCTTTTTCGACCCAAAGTCTAAAATCCGCTTCGCTTGGTAAATTTGCAGTTTCTTCTGTTGCTATTTGTAAATCAAGCTCTAAATACGCCATTATTTGCTACCTGCAGACTGTGCTGCTTGTGCGGTTAGACGAGCTTCGGTGCGTGCTTTTTTTTCAGCTTCCACTTCAACGTCAAATTTATCATAAGCTTCAACAATACGCTGAACCAGCGGATGACGGACAACGTCAGAAGAGCTAAATAGCGTCATACTGATGCCGCTTACGTCTTTTAAAACGTGCATTGCTTGCGCTAAGCCAGATGTAGTGCCGCGTGGTAAATCTACCTGCGTTGTGTCTCCAGTGATTACTGCGGTTGAGCCAAAACCAATACGCGTTAAAAACATTTTCATTTGCTCGCGCGTGGTATTTTGGCTCTCATCAAGAATAATGAAGGCGTTGTTCAGGGTACGGCCACGCATGAAAGCAAGCGGTGCGATTTCGATGACATTTTTTTCGATCAACTTATCAACCAATTCAAAACCAAGCATTTCGTACAAAGCATCATAAAGAGGGCGCAAGTATGGATCGATTTTTTGTGACAAGTCACCTGGCAAGAATCCCAGTTTTTCGCCTGCTTCGACTGCTGGACGAACCAGCATAATACGTTCAACACGATCAGCTTCTAGCGCTTCGACTGCACAAGCTACGGCTAGATAGGTTTTACCTGTACCAGCTGGTCCGATACCAAAGTTAATATCGTGCTTACGAATCTGCTTGACGTAGCCTTGCTGGTTTTTGCCTTTTGGCTTGATGAAGGCTTTGCGAGTTTTAATCACTAGCTGGTCAGCTTTCTCTCTTTTACTGCTCGTCAGTGATTCAATTGCTGACTCTTGCAGGTAAAGGTGAATCATTTCAGGTGTGATTTCTGTATTCGCCAATGCTTCACGGTAGAGGTTTGCTAGTAGCGTTTTTGTTGCAGCTACGTGCTCAGAATCTTCACCGGAAATGTCGAATAGCTCGCCACGGTATTTGATAGAAACATCAAGTCTCTTTTCTATTAACTTGATGTTCTCGTCGAGTTGACCGCATAGTCCAACCAAAGCATCGGCTTCGGCAGGGACTAAACGGATTTGTTGAGTTGTCTGTGTGATTTCCAAGATTTACCTTTGATTATTGTAGTACAAAGTCAGAGTCGAGTTCAGAGCCTACTAACTCACCCAATAGGGAGTTAGGGTAAGCATCTGTGATAACAACATCTGCGAATTTACCAATCAATTGCGGATCGAACGCACGGAAATTTACAATCCGATTGTTTTCAGTTCGACCTTGAAGCTGTCCAGGATCGCGAGGTGAATAACCGCTGATCAAAATACGTTGCACTTCACCGACCATAGACAAACTAATGTCGTAGGCTTGTTGGCTAATACGACGTTGTAAAATGGCTAGACGCTCTTTTTTCACGTCTTCTGGCGTGTCATCTTCTAGATTAGACGCCGGTGTGCCTGGTCGTTGACTGTATACAAAACTGAACGAGTGATCAAAGCCGATTTCCTGAATTAGATTCATGGTATCAACAAAGTCGTCATCTGTTTCGCCTGGGAAGCCAATGATAAAGTCAGAAGACAAACTGATCCCTGGGCGCGCGTCTTTAATACGGTTGATTTTATCAATGTAATATTGACGATCATGACCACGTTTCATTGCGCTTAGGATATTGTCTGCACCGCTCTGTACTGGTAGATGTAAGTGACTAACCAGTTTCGGCTGCGTGCGGAACGCTTCTACTAAGCTGTCGCTGAATTCCACTGGATGCGACGTAGTGAAACGAATTCGCTCAACACCATCGATTTGTGCAACCGCATGAATAATGTCAGCAAGATCAGCTTCGTCACCTTCTGCAGTATCGCCACGATACGCGTTAACGTTTTGTCCTAGCAAGTGAATTTCACGTACGCCTTGCTCAGCAAGCTGTACGACTTCTTTCAAAATGCTGTCAAACGGGCGGCTTACTTCTTCGCCTCGGGTGTAAGGCACAACACAGAAAGTACAGTATTTACTACAGCCTTCCATGATAGAAACAAACGCTTCAGCACCATCAACGCGAGGGGCTGGTAGATGATCAAATTTTTCGATCTCAGGGAAGGTCACGTCAGTGATCGGAATATGTTTTCCGGCTGCATTGATCATCTCTGGTAATTTATGCAGTGTCTGAGGTCCAAAAATCATATCCACGTGTTTAGCTCGTTTACGGATAGCATCGCCTTCTTGGCTCGCTACGCAACCACCAACACCGATAACAAGGTTAGGATTTTTTTGCTTAAGTTTTTTCCAACGTCCTAGTTGGTGATAGACCTTGTCTTGCGCCTTTTCACGAATAGAACAGGTGTTAAGCAGCAGTACGTCTGCTTCTTCTGCATTGTCTGTGAGTTCCATTTCATGGCTTTCGCCAAGTAAATCTGCCATGCGAGATGAATCGTATTCGTTCATTTGACAGCCATGAGTCTGGATAAAAAGTTTTTTTGCCATGTAACGTATTAACCTAAAAATGTGTTCGTCTAATCGACTTTGGCGCTATTATATTGGGCTTTGCTTCCGAATCCCAGAGGTGTTCTGAATTCCCTGTAATTTAACGTAAAAAAGTAAGTTGAAATAGTCTTGTTTTCTTACTGGAGCTTTTGCAAAACATCAGCCACAATAATTGCACAATTTGTTTTTACGAGCGTCTTTTTATTGAGAGAGTGTTTTGACTGTATTAGCCCGTATTTTTGTTTCATGTCTTTTTGTTAGTGGTGCTGCCCACGCAGAGAGAGAGCCGCCTAACTTTGCTTTTGGTTTAGGTTATGGGCTTTTGGATGAGAAGTCTTTGATGAATATTGACTTTAAAGTCAATATTCCTATTAACGATTATTTATCCACCCAAGTATTGTTAAACAGCAACTATCTTATCACTGGCTCATCAAAAAGTAGCTTTGCCCAATCCGAGCTTTCTTCGAACTGGTTTCTTCATAACGAATATGGTCGTTTGGGGGTTGGAGTTGGCATTTCTGAACTAGAGCCTATGGATGAAGAGTTAGAAAGCGAGAGAGATGTGATTGGGCAGTTTATCGGAGAAGCATTTTTAGGATCTTTCTCGTTGACGACCAACTATATATCCACTGATACAACATTGAGTAATGTGACTAGTTCACGTATCGGTATAGGTTATTATTTCAATGAAGATCTACGAACTTCACTGTATAGGGAAAAGTATAATCTAGATGAAGTTGGCTGGCGTCTTGAAACGTACTTCCAACCGAAAAAATACCGTCAAATGGGGAGCGTTGGTGTCATTGCAAGAACAGGGGATGATTACGATTATTTAGGTGTAGTTGTTCAGTATTACTTCGATTACGCGGTGTCTTTAAAACAGCGGGATCGAGAGTTCCATTAAAACATCAATTTAGCATTAACTTTTTCTAAATATTTGAGACCTTTTCACAAGGTTACTAACGTAGTAATCGTGCAAAGGTCATCATTTATTTTTTCAGTATGGTCGAGATGTATTCCCATTCACTTTGTGTAATAGGCATTACAGATAGACGGCTGCCTTTTTTTGTTAATAACATCTCAGTCAATTCAGGGTTTTGTTTTAATTCTGCTAACGTCAGAATGGACGGCCACTTTTCAATAAATTCTACGTCCACCATAAACCAATGTGGGCTATCTGGCGTTGATTTCGCATCATAGTACGCGCTATTTTTGTCCCAACTGGTGTGGTCTGGATAAGCACTTTTACAGACTTTGGCTGTTCCAACTATGCCTGCTGGAGTGCAACTTGAATGGTAAAAAAACACCAAATCACCTTCTTTCATTTCTCTCATAAAGTTTCGGGCTTGGTAATTTCTTACACCATCCCAAGGTGAGTGTTTTAGTCGTTTTAAATCATCTATTGAAAACGCATCGGGTTCAGATTTCATAAGCCAGTAATTTGGCATGGATACCTCGTTTGCATAATGAAACATACTCTATGTGCACGCTTACAATTATTCTAACTACAATAAGAGGATGATGCTATAAATTGCCAATTCTTTGGGCAGACTTAAGTATGTGTCGGGGTTGTAAGTTCCTTGTAATGGAAGAGAAAAATGAGCCATTTTGCGTGTAAAGCGTTTTCAGCGTTGGAAAAAGAACTTAAGGATGACTTGCTCGAATGCTATGTGGAAGCACAACAAGAAATTGAAGAAACCATTAATAGCATCGAAGGCGATGGTTTTTCATTCGATAAATTAGACAAGCTTTTTCGTTCGTTGCATAGCATGAAAGGTAATTGTTCCGTTTGTTTTCTTGATCCCTTGGTTGGTGTGCTTCACAAGTTAGAAGAAATAGTTGATGGCATGCGCGGTGGGTACATTCAATATCACCCTTATTTGGGTGAACTGATTATTGTGGTTATTGAAAAAGTTTACGATTTGCTTCAGCAAATTTATCGATCCCATGTCGCTGAAATTGCAGTGCGTGATCAATTACAGCGCGGTTTAGATGAAATTTATGCCGAAGAGGATGATAGCAAACGCCCCGAAATGGCTGCAACCTTACTCAGGCAATGCAACCAAGTAACAGAAGAAGTAAAAGAAGAACCAGCAGCTACTTCTGTGATTGTTAAAGTTGAATATACCGATGAACAAAAGGATGACATTGAGTCATTTATTGGGTTTAGCCAAAAATTAAACCGCTTACTTGGTTATTCATCAGAACGGAGCGAGCGTATCCTCAAGCTTTGTCAATTGATCAATGCTGAATGTAAAAGCTCTATAGATCCAGCTCAATTAAGTGCAGCGGCTTATATGCATAATATGGGTATGGCGCTGATTCTAAACTGCAAAGACGATGAAGCTGCAAAACGCCAAGCAGAGCATAACCATCCAATGGTTGGCGCTAAACTTCTTTCCAAACATGAAGGCTGGGAAGACGCGGTTGCCATGGTTCAGGCTCATAAAGAACGTTTTGATGGTACAGGTTTCCCCGAAGGTTTGGTGGGCTCTTTGATTCCTCAAGGTGCTTTTATCTTATCAATGGCTGTTATGTTTATTGATGCTGTTTGGGGGAAATCCGGTAGTGATTATAACAAAAGTGCCATGCGCGCCGTACAAATGGTGAACTTCGAAAGTGGTAAAGGTTTCCCGCCACATCTTATTGAGTCTTTTAATGGTGCAATTCGAAAAGTCCTCGTTGCCAAGAGTAAATAATCTCTGCTTTGTATTCATTAAGTAAAACAAGTCTCAAAAGAAAGTGGCATAACCTAAGCGACCCTTGCTAGCATAGCTCTCTTTCTGAAGAGTTAAGTAATCTGTTTTATGAATGCCGCTTTGTTACCACTCGTTTTCCATCCTAATTACAGCATCCCATTTCCCGCAGGGCATCGTTTTCCCATGCGCAAGTTTGGTCTGTTGGCGGAGTCCTTAAGAGAGCAGGGGATCCTGACGGACGAAAACGAATACACGCCAACGCCGCTTTCTCTTAAAGTATTAATGGCTGCTCATCATAAAGAATACGTACAACGCTTTATTCGTGGCGAGCTGAGCAAGCAAGAAGAAAAAGAAATTGGTTTACCTTGGTCTGAATGGTTAGTCGAACGAACCTTACGTGCTGTCTCTGGCACCATACTCACTAGCGAACTCGCGCTGCAACATGGCTTGGCGTGTCATCTTGCTGGTGGCACACATCACGCGCATCCTTCTCATGGATCGGGATTCTGCATTTTCAACGATCTTGCTGTCGCCGCACTTGCCATGATCGAATCGGGTAGGGCGAAGAAAATCCTCATCCTAGACTGCGATGTACACCAAGGCGACGGAACTATTGCCTTCTTCAAAGATAGAACCGATATCATTCCGGTCTCGTGGCATTGTGAAGAAAACTATCCTCCAATCAAACAAACTGCTGGCCTCAATATCGCCATCCCCAAAGGCGCAAATGACCAAGAATACCTATCCATCCTAAAAAGCAGCTTGTCAGCGATACTGGCAGAACACCAGCCAGACTTCATCTTCTACGATGCTGGAGTTGACGTCCACCAAGACGATCGACTCGGCTACGTTAACTTAACCGATCAAGGTATTTTAGAACGCGATAAATACGTTATCGAAACTTGCGTCGCCCTTAAACTGCCGACAGCTTGCGTCATCGGCGGTGGTTACGATAGACAAGAAGAAAAAGTCGCATGGCGACATAGCTTGCTGCATCAAGCAGCGAATCAGGTTTGGAAGGAATATCTTTTGTAGCTTTTTAAGAGCCCTGAACCTTTTTATCAAGGATGTGAGGTTCACAAATTGGCTGTCCGTCATTATTAAAAAGCTCAGAGGGCTTATTTAGACCTTTTAATTTCCATGAAAGGATTTTGGTCACCATTCTAAAGTTAATACTCAACGAAGAAGCTTTAAGATTCTCTGGAACAGGTGTTTTGGCATACTTAGTAAGAACGTAACCTCTGCTTTTTCCTAAATCAGCGTCACGTGTTTGCGTATTATCCATGAAGCTATGAATCACCCCAATAAATGGGCCGCCAACGCCAAACGTATTGCCAATTGGTGTATTGCAACACTTTGCATACCAGCGATACATGCCTTTAGAACTAAGCTTGATACAGGCAATTTCTGATTTTCCTTCACTAATCGTGAGATAAGACACCGGTATTTGAAATATATCCGTTCCACCGTACTGATCTAAAACACTATCTTCTTGCCCTAGAAATTGAGCAAATGCTTGGCAATCGTCACAACAGCAAGTAATCCTTGTGCCCATTTTGGCACTTTCCGCAGTGGCTTTTCCTTTTACGGTTCCGCAGGCACATTTCAAATCTATTTCAGGCATTGGGTTAAGTCTCCTTGCTGTGAAAACGCATCGTTCACAGTTTAGCAGCGTTTTAAAAATAAATGGGAAATGCGAGTGAATGAATAGAACTCAATTGGGGATTATCATGATGTTTGATTTAACAATTGTGTTAGTTAAATGGGCTTTCGAACAAGCTAGATTATCTAATGAATGTTAGGTGTTATTTAGGTCAGTTTTTTATGAGAAGCATGAAAGTAGTTCCTAATATATAAGATTGAGTTTTTAAGTAATAAAGAGCCTCAGACGAGGCTCTTTATTTAAAAGGCGTTATTGAGTTGTTACTGTAATGGGCCCTTACAGTGTCATTCTGTATTCAATAACGCCTGGTTCTTCTGCAACCCAATTATAAAGCCGTTGCGCAACTTTATTGCTTTCTTGGGTATGCCAGTAGAAGCGGTCGCTGTTTTTAGCCTGTGCCTTTTCTTTTACATATTGAATTAGTTTTTTTCCAATGTGCTTCCCACGGGTGGCTGGATGTACGAATAGATCTTCGAGGTAGCAGAAGTTATTTATTCCCCAAGTTGAATCGTGGAATAAATAATGGGCAAAGCCGAGAATTTTTTCCCCTTCCCTTGCTACTGCGCAATACACCGGCACGTTTTCATCAAAGAAGCGTTTCCAAGTGGCTGCAGTCACTTCATCAGCTAATTGGACCTTGTAAAATTCTTGGTAGCTCAGCCAATAGGGCAGCCATTGGGTATAGTCTTCCGGTTTAACGCTTGTGATAATGATATTAGGGCTTTGGCTCATAGTTCATACTCGCTTTTTTTTGGTGAAAATTTATTTCATAAAGTTTTTGATTAAATACTGATTACAAATATTATTTTGTTTTCATTGAAAAGTTTGTGCTTAATAAAGCATAGGCAGCGAGGCCGATTAGCAGCCCCCAGAAAGCGCCACCTATATCGAACAGAGTGATATTAGATGCGCTTGCTAAAAAGGTAATGAGAGATGCCTCACGCGAAGCTGAGTCACTGATGGCAGCAGTAAGGCTGCTGGAAATGGTTCCGATCAAGGCTATACCGGCAAGAGCTGTTATAAAGGCAGTAGGAAATGCCATAAATAGTGTGGCCAGCGTAACGCCGAATATCCCCACAAGAATGTACAACACGCCTGCAATAACACCAGCAATCCAGCGTTTCGTTGGGTCTTGATGTGCTTCTTTGCCAGTACAAATAGCAGCAGTAATCGCTGCAATATTTATTGCGTGAGAGCCAAACGGCGAAAATAGCAATGAACCTAGACCGGTAAAGGTCAAAATAGGACTGGCACTGGTTTTATAATCATCATTGCGTAGTACCAGCATTCCAGGAATGTATTGGCCTGTTAGCGTAATCAGGAATAACGGCAGCGCTATACTTAGCAGTGCATTCCACGAAAAAACCGGTGTAGTAAAAACTGGTGTTGCTACGATCAGCTCGATGCTAGATAAATCCAGTCGTTTTTGCAGCAATAGCCATATTAGTCCGGCTATCATCATGCCTGCTACGGCGTAACGACCAGCACTCCGTCTTAATACTAGATAGCTTAATACCATTAACACCACTAAGAATGGCTCGACATTGATAACAGCAAAGGCACCAATACCAAATTGCAACAAAATGCCAGCGAGTAAGCCAGCGGCAATGCCGGGTGGAATTAACCGGATTACTTTTTCAAAATAGCCACTTAGACCTAGCATGATAAATAAAGCGGCAGATACCAAGTAGGCGCCAATAGCTTCCGCGTAGGAGATCGTCGGTAATGCGATAATCAGAAATGCTGCTGCCGGTGTGGACCATGCTGTGATGATAGGTTCACGGGTACGCCAGCTCAGAAAAATACAGGTAAGCCCAACGCCAATGGATGAAGCCCAAACCCAAGATACTGTTAATTCCGGCGATAAGTTTGCCATTTTTGCGGCCTGAAATACCAGTACAAAGGTCCCTCCATAATTGACGATTACAGTCATCAGTGCAGCTATGGCAGGGGGGAGTACATCAAGTGATTGTTTGGATTTTTTCAAATATGCGTACATGGTCGGCAACTCTTTTGGCAATAAATTAGACTTGTATTTATAGCAATTAAATGGCCTGATTTACCCATCCACTTTTTTAAAGGAGTCCAGTCCAATTGTTTAAATCTTCCCAATTGGAGACGGTAAAGACTTGGTTGGTTAACCCAATCAATTCGGCATTTCCATTGCATATAAGAATTCAGCGAGCGATAAAACAGCTCATTCTTGATGGCGTTCTTACCTCCGGAAAGCCCTTGCCTGCAACACGTGCTCTGGCAAAGTCATTGGCTGTTTCTAGGGATACTGTTGAAACCGCCTATGGCCAGCTACATGCTGAAGGTTTTATAGATAGGCGCGTAGGAAGTGGTAGTTTTGTTTCAATGAGGGCTCATCGATTATCTAAACGGCCTGTGCAGCATTCAATTCCGTCGGAGAGTCATGAAACAATGTTGAGCCAAAGAGGTATGGCTATGTTTCTTGACGGAGGTATTAAAAATTTTTCAGCTCCTAGACCTTTTATTCAGGGCGTGCCAGAAACACGTAATTTTCCGTTGCCGGTCTGGGAGCGTTTGGAACGACAGGTGTTGAAAGAATACGGCCATCTAGCGTTGCAGGCAGGTCCGCCGCAAGGTATGGAGGCGTTACGTTGTGCTGTTGCTGATTATATTAATCTTGAACGTGGCGCACGGGCAACTCCGGAACGTATTCTGATTTTAACAAGTTCACAGCAGGCCATAGCGCTTTGTGCGCAGATGTTATTGGATACCGGTGAGCGGATTTTTATGGAAGACCCAGCCTACCATGGCGCGCGAAAGGCGTTTGAAGCTGCTGGACTTGAATGTATTCCGATTCCAGTTGATAAGCACGGTTTGCAGGTTGATGCTCTTTGTAATTCATCGGTGTCGGCTAGGGTTGTGTTTTTAAGCCCATCACACCAGTTTCCTACTGGGGCAACATTGACACTGGACCGGCGTTTGACATTAATAGAGTGGGCCGCTCAACAGAAGGCTTGGATTATCGAAGACGATTACGACAGTGAATTTCATTATGCAGGTAAGCCGACTGCTTGTATTCAGGGGATGGACCGTTACGAGCGTACGATTTATGTGGGGACATTTACTAAGTCGTTGTTTCCTGGTGTTCGTATAGGTTACATGCTATTGCCTGATTCCCTTGTCGAACCAATGACTCGCGCACGTACTCTGTTGGACGGGCACAGTGCACCGATTCCGCAATTAACGCTTGCACGTTTTATCGAAGCTGGCCACTTTGGTGCTCATGTACGAAGTATGCGACTCATCTACGCCGGACGTTTGAATGTGTTGGTGCAATTAATTGAAAAGCATCTCTTTGAGTACGTTATTCCAATAGTACCGGATGGAGGCATGCAAATATTCTGCAAGTTGGTGTGTGAAATTTCTGAGCAGACGGTTATTGATAGTGCTCGTCGTGAAGGTATAGACCTTTTCGGATTAACTGCGCTTTACGCATCTGCCCAGCCCCAAGCTGGTTTCTTGTTGGGCTTCGCCGCGTATACTCCAATGGAAATGGATGCCGCTATAAAGCTCCTTGCTAAGGTGTTTCGAACCTTACTGAGAAAGGAGTAATAAAACTGACTGTATACACCTTTAGTCCTGAGCTGCAGAAAATCTGAATAACTTTAATTTGATTGGTATTACGTAAGATAACGTTTCAAATGCTCAGGATTGGCAGGAGAGCGTAGTAACGGCAGGCTCTTGTGTAATATCCAATGACATAACAACCGAATCCTCAGGGTTCTGATGAGTAATTACTGTTGTATCGGCATCATTCACACACCATCCTAAACCGCTTTTGGCAATACACCAGAGTTTTGGTTAAACATACAACATACCATCGACCTTTGTGATACACAAAACCGCTATCAATAAGAAGCGAAACTGGTAAAGCCTTTGGCGACCGTATTCAGGTGAAGCTTATAATGTGTTCAGTCTATTTTTTATGACGAGCCAGCGCTATTTTAGTATATGTTTTTAATTTTATTGCCCAATTAATGGTTATTTCACGTGACGCTTTAGTTTTTTCGAACCAGTGTTAATCCACAAAATGAAAGCTTCGCTTCCATCGTCAGATTATGCCTCGTTCCTCGTCTTATCTGACCTGCGTTCTTTGGTTCTACTATCAGGTATAACGAGCGTAGGTAGCAATCATGTGCCTATGAAGGAACTGAGGCATTAAAGATCTTAAAGCGAATTTTTGGTTTCCTTTAAACTTAAGTTTTTGGGCACTAGCAAAAGTTATATGCTCAGCTTTCCCTTAATTAAAGAGTGGAATAAAGGTTGGAATACAAAGTGTTAGAATGGAACCTACATTCCGCGTCGAGATAAATTTCGATCTACGGGGGAGTCAGTTTTCGTAGGGCATCGTGAGTAAAGCGGCTCTTGTTAAAAGGTAATACCGGTTATAATCGTGATGTAATATTGCCACTTTTTTTACAGGTAAGCGCCTCGTCTCATCTGGCTTACGGTATCATATTTAACTGTTGGTAAGTCTATGTTCAATGCTTTTAGGATTCTGGCGATTATCTAATACGGCTAAAATCAAGACTTGGTCTTTTATAACTTGGTAGTAAATTGAAAAAGGAAAGCTGCGTGAAAGCACTCGGAATCTGCCATTAATGTTAGGATGAATACCTGCGAAAAATCGCAACCGTTCAATGTCTAACATCAAACTATCAACACAATACTGACCAAGTGCCTCATTTATTTTTGCATAGAATTTTTTCGCATTGAGCAAATCATTTTCGGCCGATGGCGTAAAGAAAATGTTAAATATCACGATTTAAGCCTTTCTCGTACCTCTTCAAAACTACGCCATTTTTCAGTTTCGTTAAGCTCATGTGTGCGAGCTTCTAATTCTTGCAGGTGCCATTTAGGTGAGTCAAATTCAGCTTGGTTCTGAGCCAATGCACTCATTACGGCTTCCATTAATTCAATTTGCCCATCAAATGGCAGTTCTGAGATTTTTTTCGTGTCAATCAACATACCAAGCTCCTTTGTTTGGTTTCTTGAAAATAAGTATACCTATATTAACAAAATAATCATTTCCTCTTTTTCACTTGGTTCTTTCCTATTTTATTTTCGTACATGTTGTTTTCGTAGGGCATCACTTTTTGAATGGAGCCAAAGAAGAGATTAACCCCATCCTCCGACTTCCCCTTGGAAGAAAAAGGGGAAGGGACTTGGTAATAAGTAGTTGTTACCTTTTGCGCTTGAGATCCCGATGAAGTCAGTTCGACGCAATCCTGATTGCGCGACTTTATGGAGTTTCAGAGTCATTGTTTGATGATCTATCTCCCACCGAGTGAACAATCTAGGCCTTACGATGTAAACCGTCTTGCTAAACCAGTATTAAACAAAATGAATGAGACGTTTGGGTGATAGCCCGATAAAGCGATTTTTTGCTTTCCTTTAAACTGAAGTTTTTGGGTGCTAGCAAAAAGTTACCCGCGCAGCAGAGCGGAAAAAAGGTCGGGAATATAAAGTACTCGAATGGAACCTAAATACCGTAGTCCAAAAAGAGATTGATTCCCGCTTTCACGGGAATGACTTTGTTTAAGCAGGAATGACGTGTAGTGGTTTAAGCACGAATTATGTTGCTCAGCTTCTAGGGCTGTGGGCGGGAGTTAAAAAGGGCAAGCCGCTACAAACGCAACCCATGCTTTGGTAAACGGATGCCTAAACTCTAGCCGATAGGCGTGCAATAACAACCGAGGGTCGTTCTGAAACTCTGGGTCATAGAATTCATCGCCAATAATCGAGTGTCCTAGGCTTTGCATGTGGACGCGAAGTTGGTGAGAACGACCAGTAAAGGGCACGAGTCTAACACGGGTGGTGTTGTTTTCGTAGGCCATTTTTTCCCAGTAGGTGATGGAGTCTTTGCTCCATTCATCGGTGCAGATTATTTGTCTTGGGCGATTTGGCCAGTCGCAGCGCAGTGGTTTTCGTACTTCGCCTTTTTCACCCAAAAGATGACCGCGCAGCAAGGCGCGGTATTCTTTTTGGACTTCTCGTTCACGAAAATGCGCATACATACGTTTTTGACATTCGTGGGTTTTCGCCACGAGGATTAAGCCTGAGGTGGCTTCGTCCAGTCGATGTATGGCAAAGGCTTCGCCAAATAAACACTCTGCTCGATGCAAGATAGAATCGAGCTTATCTGGGCCACGACCGGGCACAGATAAGCAGTTAGCAGGTTTGTTTATCACAGCAAACCATTCGTCTTCGTACAATATCTCTAAGCGAGATAGCTCTAAACTCGGCACGGCATCCTGCACAGAATGTTATTCCGGCTTAGTGGTTAAGATGATACGAATCGCATCCAAGCGGATTTGGTGCTCGTCGATGCGTGTCAAACCTTCTTGCATGTTGGTTTCAAGACGTTCTATGTCTTCATCACGAATGGTGTCGTTGAAGGCTTTCAATTCCACTAAACGTTCGATTTCATTTTGGCAACGATGTTGGTAAGACGTTTTCGCTGCGTGAACGATCGGACGCGCTTGCTCTTGGGCATTCAGCTGGTGAGCTTGCAGCACTTCAATAAGGTTTTTGCGCAAGGCAGCAACCCATTGTTCCGCGACGCGGTTTGGCACGCCTTTCAGTTTTTCGGCCCATTTGTCGGCAGTAAATTGTTGATGGAGGAATTTGCCGTTTGAGTCAGACAATTGCCACATTGGTGTCATTGGCAGAGATTGCGCCAATTTCAAACGTGGGTGAGCCGTCGCTTCGATGACGAACATACTTTCTACCAATACTGTGCCTTCTGGCAATGCAGCGATTGGCAAGATAGCCGAAGTAAGCTTGCCAGAGTCAAAGCCTTGAACTTCGTCCATTAGCATGGTGATCAGAGGGTGTTCCCAAGTTGCGAACGCTACGTCTTCACGCTGGCTAGCTTGACGGCGATCAAGCATGAGCATTTTACCTTCTTCTTCTATGCCTGGCAGTGCTTCGAGCATCATGTCAGTAGAAGGGCGCAAGAACCAAGCGGCGCGATCTGGATCATCATTGATGCAATCTGCGTAGATGTTGAACGCGTGAGTAACTTGCTCAATGTAATGATGCAGGCCTTTTGTCGCTTGGTTGTTAATCTGTTCGATTAATGCACGCGCTTGTTCTGGACGGCACGAACTCATTTCTAGCAAGCGGTTACGACCTTCTTCCATTTGTTTTAGTAGCGCTTCATGGTAGATGTTTGCTTCTTTTAGCAAATCAGTGTCGTCGTCTTGACCATGCAAGTAGGCATGCAAGCTGTCGCCAAAAGCTTCTTCGACTTTATCGCCAGAACCCGTAGTACGACAAAATGCGTTTAGGGCGTGGTGGTACCAGTTGAATAGGCGCTCTTGCACACTTTTCTTGATATAAGGGACGTGAATTTGCACGTCGTTTAGTTGTCCTAGACGATCAAGACGACCAATACGCTGTTCGAGTAAGTCTGGGTGCTCTGGCAAATCGTACATAACGATGTGATGGCTGAACTGGAAGTTACGGCCTTCACTGCCGATTTCAGAACACACTAAAATTTGTGCACCGTTATCGTCTGCGAAATAAGCAGCAGCTCGGTCACGGTGGATCAGTGGCATTTGTTCGTGGAAATCGGCACTTTGGAAGCCAGCAAAAGTCAGTTGGTCATTTAGCCATTGCGCCATGTCGGCGGTGTGACAAATGACGAGGACTTTGTCTGCTTGGCATTCTAGGAATTCTTTTAGCCAAACCCAGCGTGGATCTTTTTCCCACAAGCCGTCAGACACTTCGGTTTCTGGTTGCACATGGCGATCTGCAGATTCGAAGTGTTCATTGTTTTCTAACGGATAAGAATGAAGGTAACGATCCGGGAAACCACCCACAGCGGCGCGGGTGTTACGGAACATTTCGCGTCCAGTTCCATGACGGTCAATCAGCCAGCTAATGGCTTCTTTTGCGGCTTCGGTTTGTTCTGCACCAGATTTGGTTGTAAGTGCTTGGAACCAGTCTTTGGCACTGACTTCTTGTAAGTAAGAGCCAAACGCCGTGTTCCAATCTAGCGCTTCTGGTGAGCCGTCTTCTTGACTGAACGGCAACAGAGCTTCTGCTAATTCAGCCGCTTGTTTGAATGCTTGTTGTTGTGCTTGGTAATGCTCGAAATCGTGATAATGATCAGCATCCAACAGTTGCAAGCGGGAGAAATGCTCGCGTTCGCCAGTTTGTTCTGGGGTTGCACTCAACAGCAATAACGATTCTGTTTTCGCGGCTAGACGTGCCACGACCTGATAACCAATGCTTGGTGTTTCTGGATGCCAAGCAAGGTGATGGGCTTCGTCGACAATAACCATGTCCCATTCCGCATCTAGCATATGCTGAGTGGCTTTCGGGTGTTGGCTCGCCCAATCGATTGGCGAGATAACAAAAGGTTGTTGCTCAAACGGGTTGTCGTCGCCTTCCATAAAGTCTTCGTACACGGATTCGTTGATCAGTGAGAATGGCTGGTGGAAGCGGCGTAGCATCTCAACCAACCACTGATGTTGCAGGTTGGTTGGAGTCAGAATAAGTACGCGTTTGCAGAGGCCGTTTAGTAGACGTTGATGCAGGATCAAACCGGCTTCTAGGGTTTTACCCATACCGACTTCGTCACACAAAAGCGCGCGAGCTTTCGGGCGATTGGCAATCTCATGAGCCAGATAAATCTGGTGCGGTAGAAGCTCTGCTTTCAAGCCCATTAAGCCGCGAACTGGTGATGCTGCGTTGGCCGCTTGGTGTTCAAGCGTATGGCGACGTAGGTCGAACCACATGCGACGAGCTGGCGAAAGTGCCAATAAAGAATCGAGCTCGTTCTTGTCGTTACGTGGGAATTGAATGATGGATTCTTCTAACCAATCATCGTCTTCGCTGATACGGTATTCGATAAGGTCATCAATTTCTTCTACTTCCAATATGGTGAAGGTCTCATCTTGAAAGTGCAGTTGATCGCCGACAGTTAAAGTGCGTCGAACAAGACTAGTCTGGTCATTTGAGTATTGACGATCCGCTTCCGCATCAGGGAAGTGCAAGGTAAAAGACTTGTTTTGTTTGTCTACTATCATGCCTACGCCGAGATCAGGCTCGTTGCGGCTACTCCATCTTTGTCCAGTTTGGTACATAGTTATTCGTTGTCCGGTTCAATTAAAGTTAAACTGCCTTGGCATAAATCCGTCAATGCGATTTTATGTTCAGGCCAAGTACGTTCAATAACAGCAAGATCAATTACTATGCTGTCACTGTATGTTTTGTTGGTTATTTCTATATCGCTCTGTTCTAGCCAATATTCAACCTTACCCAATAAAGAGTAGGCGATTTTCAGCTGAACGGGGCTGCGCGGGTACACATTTTCATATTCTGTTTGCGAAAGCGCTTCTTGTACAGCTTGGCTGTAGGCTCTTACTAAGCCTCCCGCACCGAGTTTCACACCGCCAAAAAAGCGTGTCACGACTACTGTGGTTTCACCAAAATTTGAATGCTGTAACACATTCAACATAGGTTTACCCGCTGTGCCTTTAGGCTCACCATCGTCACTTTGATCCCATAGATGGGCATTATTTGGCATACCTGCAATAAACGCCCAACAATGATGGTTAGCATCAGGGTAACGCTGGCGCATTTTTTCAATAAAAGCCTTTGCCGCATCACGGCCGTTCGTACGACAAACCGTCGTAATAAACTGACTATTTTTTATTTCTAGATCAAAGCGTTGCGTGTGTGTTGGGCTTAGGTAGTAATCCATGTAAACTTATCGAGACCTTAGCATGACTGCTGCGCGCGCCAATACAGTGTTAAAAATAGACTCAAAATGCTCATTTATAACCTATAAACTCCGCTTTTTCGTCTATTTTTGCCTCGTCTTGCCTTTGCTCGTGACGTCATGCAAATGCCTCACTTTGTTAAAAACAGACATTTAAAATAGCGAGTTTTAATTCATATGACAGATTGGCTTTCGCAATCAGTTTGGGTGTTATCGGGCTTTTGTATCGGCGCGATTCTTCTATCTGGCATTGCTGGCGCTATTGTACAGGCTATGCGCCGTCAGTGGCAGCACACACAAGAAAAAATGCAGCAACAAAATGAGGAATTAAAGCGTCTTTTAGAACAATCGAAAGATCAGATTCATTATTTGGAGAAAGAGTCACTGACTTTAGAGCAACAATTTGCTGCCGCGCAAAGTGTTTGGCAGGAAAAGGAAGCCTTTTACCGCGAGCAAAAAAAGCAAAACGAAACCGAATTTAAGCAAATGGCCCATGAAATCATGAGTCAGCAGGGGCAGCAATTGGCGAAAGAAAACGAGCGCCAGTTAGGTTCTTTATTAACGCCGCTTGGTTCGCAAATCCAGAAGTTTCAAGAAAGTGTAGAAAAGAGTTATCAAGAAGAAGCCCGCGAGCGTTTTTCGTTGGTGAAAGAAATTAAAGGTCTGCAGTTACTGAATCAAAAAATCAGCGATGATGCGGTGAGTCTAACCCATGCATTGAAAGGTCAAAATAAACTGCAGGGTGGTTGGGGCGAAGTGATTCTGGAGCGAATTTTAGAGCGTTCAGGTTTGGAAAAAGGCCGTGAATATGAGACGCAAGCTTCTTATCAAACTACAGAAGGTCGACGTTTACAGCCAGATGTAGTGATCCATTTGCCTGAAGGTAAGCAAATCATTGTCGACTCCAAAATGGTGCTGATTAGTTATCTGGCTTATATGGAAGCCGAAACCGATGAAGACAGAAATCGAGCGCTTAAACAGCATTTGGATGCAGTGCGTCGTCATATGAAGGAGCTGAGCGCAAAGTCTTATCACGATTTACCGGGCGTCACTTCGTTGGATTTTGTGTTGTTGTTTATCCCAATTGAAGCGGCGTTTGGTTTAGCCTTACAAGGCGACAATGGTTTGTTTAGTGAAGCCTTCGAACACAATATTATTATCGTCGGGCCGTCTAATTTATTAGCGACTTTACGTACCATTCAAAACATTTGGCGCAATGAAAAACAGAGTCAAAACGCTATTGAAATTGCGCGTCAAGCCGGTGCAATGTACGACAAGTTTTCGGGATTCGTACAGGATATGGATGACATTGGTAGCAAGCTAGAAGCCGTGAGTCGTACTCATGATTCAGCCTTGAAAAAGCTAACGGCAGGACGCGGTAATTTGGTGGCGAGAGCGGAGAAGCTAAAGTTGATGGGGGCGAAGACCAGTAAGGCGCTGCCAGTAGGGTATCTAAATGATGATGTTTTTACCGATGAACCGAACGAGTAATTGAATCTTGTCGTGTTTCATTACTCGTCGTTTTTTGCGTAAATTGTAGATACCATCTCTCCTAATCAGCCTCAAGTTTTTATTTAACTAACTTGAGGCTGATATTCTGTTTGATTCTTAACAACACCAAAACATATTTGTGACAACTTTCTCATCGCTGCACCTAGCGCCTGCATTTTTGTTTTGCCTTGTTTTAGTAATCTCGTTTTCTGCGCTTTTATATCGGTATTATGTTGCCCAGCTACGATTGCGGCCATATACAACTTCGCTCTGATATAGCCTGGCCCTTCCTTACTCAAGGTTGTTTTTCCTGCCCGTTTACCAGATTCGTTGTGCTTG
>NZ_FQVF01000031.1 GCF_900129155.1 Marinomonas polaris DSM 16579 | reverse complement strand
TTCACTTACTGCTGGTTTTACGATTCTCATATTCTTTGGCGTGAGTCGTTTGTGGCCATGGCAATGTGTATGGAGCACACCAAAACCATGCGTTTTGGTCCTTGTGTGACCAACCCAAATATTCGTGACTGGTCTTTGTCAGCCAGCTTGTACGCGAGCTTGGCGCATCAAAGTAATGGTCGTTTCGATATCGGTCTTGGTCGTGGCGATTCTTCCATGCGTGTCATGGGCAAAAAACCAGCGACATTAGCGCGCCTTGCGGAATTTACTACCAAGGTAAAAGCCATGGTGCGCGGCGAAGAAGTGGAATATGGCGAATGTCCTGAACCCGTTAAACTGCCTTGGGCGACAGGCTACGAATTACCAGTTTGGATTGGCGCTTATGGCCCGAAAGCTTTAGCCACCGCTGGTGAAGTTGGCGATGGTTTGATTTTGCAAATTGGTGATCCTGATTTGGTGAAATGGTTTAAAGATCAAGCCATTAACGCTGGTGAAGCTGCCGGACGCGATATGTCTAACTTCAAAGTCCAAGCTGCTGCGCCAGCTTACTTTGGTGATATGAATTATTGTATCGAGCACACCAAATGGTTCCCTGCCATGGTGGGTAACCATGTGGCGGATATCGTTGAACAATATGGCAGTGATTCAGGTTTAGTGCCAAAAAGCTTAACGGATTACATCGAAAAACGTCGTGGTTACGATTACTCGAAACACGGTCAAAGCGACAACCCATTCTTGGACTTCATCACTGAAGATATCGTCAAAAGCTTCTGTGTATTGGGAACCGTTGAAGATCATATTGCCAAGATCAAAGACCTAGAAACGGCAGGAACCACGCAGTTCAACATCTACCTAGACAGCGGCGACGAAGAAGAAATTATCGCCAAATACGGCAGAGAGATTATCCCCGTTTTTAATGGCTAAGCAGTTGTTGTAATAATTGAGCGAATAACATTCCTCCTCGAAACTACCGCCTCCCTCGTTGGAATGTTATTCGCCCATGATGTTTAGGCCGTCGGCGAATGCATCTCTGTTCCTTCTCCTTTTGTCTACGATACAAGATATCATCTCCCCTTGAAGAAAGGGGGAGATGATTTAGTGATTAGTTGACTTAGCCTTCTGAACTTGAAAACCCGAATAAGTTACTTCGACGCAATCCTGATTGCGCGACCTTATGGAGTTTCAGAGTCAGTTAAAAATATCCTGTCCCACAGCAGTAAAAACAATCTATGCCTTACGATACAAGGAGCGTAGGAAGCAATCATGCGCCTATGAAAAAAATCAGGCATTAAAGGTCTTAAAGCGAATTTTTGCTTTTCTTTAAATTGAAGTTTTTGGGCGCTAGCAAAAAGTTACACGCCCAGCAGGGCGGAATAAAGGTCGGGAATACAAAGTGTTTGAATGGAACCCAAAGAAGAGAGTAAACCTTTCCCCTTAGCAGGGGGAGGAGCTAGTCTCTAGTCAATGATGATCGTTGCGTCTTAGGTGTGTTTCAAAGGCGCGTATCAGTAGCGATAAGCTGAGTGTGAGTACGAGATACATGAAGGCGACGACGTTGTAGGTTTCGAAGAATTGGAAGGTGGAGGAGCTGAATACTTTGCCGAGTTGGGTGATGTCTTGCACGCCGAGTACTGAAACGAGTGCGGAGTCTTTGATCATGGCGACTAGGTCGTTGCCAAGGGGAGGTAAGATTTTACGCATGGCTTGGGGTAGAGTGATAAGGCGGAAGCGGTGCCAGTTGGATAAGCCTAATGCTTTTGCTGCTTCTATTTGTCCTTTGCCAACTTCTTGAATGCCTGCGCGGAAGACTTCTGCAATGAAGGCGCTGTAACTAATGGCAAGGGCAATAATGGCGCGCCATAGAAGAGTAAAGTCTCGTGTGCGAGCCTTTTCTATCCAGCCTGCTTCAATCGGCATTTGTAATGCCCAGTTATAGAATTTCACCATTTCTGGTGCGCCGACAAAGGCTATGTAGAACAGCAGTACGAGAACGGGCACGCCGCGGAAGATTTCTACATAAAAACGGGCGAATTCACGAAGTATGCGATGACGAGAAAATCCTGCCAGTGCAATTAATAACCCAAGAAAACTTGCTAGTATAAAAGCGGTGAATGTTACACCTATTGTGGTGAGTAAGCCTTCGCTTAGTGCGCTCGCTATGCGCTGGTAGCTTTGGTCAGACACCATGTTCCATAACAGAACCAGAGCAATAATAATGATGGTGACGAGCCACCAAGGCGTGCGTTCTAGGGATTTTTTTAAGGGCATAATACATTCATAGCAAGACCGTTCCTTGGTGGTTAACAATAAAAAAACGGATCGCTATAAAAGTATAAGATCCGTTGCTGTGCGTTTGTTGTTTCTATTTACTGGTTTTTTTAGCGGTTATAGTCGAAGAACCATTTTTTGTTCAGGGCTTCTAAGGTGCCGTCTTTTTTCATGCTTTCGATTGCCGCATTGATCGGCTTAACAAGGTCTGAACCCGGAGCCAAAATGAAGCCAAAATCTTCAGAGCCCAACGGGCCGCCAACAATTTTGAATGCGCCAGGATTGGCGCCGATGTAACCACGGGCAGACGCGGCGTCCATTAGTACGCTGTCGAC
This sequence comes from Marinomonas polaris DSM 16579, assembly GCF_900129155.1. GTDB lineage: Bacteria > Pseudomonadota > Gammaproteobacteria > Pseudomonadales > Marinomonadaceae > Marinomonas > Marinomonas polaris. Next base: position 39,515 of record NZ_FQVF01000031.1, on the reverse strand, counting down.
ATCGCTAGATTTCAGCGCTTGAACGGATGCGCCAAAGGTGTCTAACAAGGTGATGCGTGAGTTGTTTTCATCGCCATCAAGCACATCGTAGACGGCTACATAAAAGTTGGTGGTGCCAGCTTGTGCACCAAATTGTAGATCTGGGTTGGCGGCAAAGGATTTGGCATCATTAAAGCGTTTTTCATCGGCACGAACCAACATGAACTGTTGAGAGGTCATGTAAGGAATGGTGAAGTCAATTTGCGCGGCGCGTTCTTCATTAATTGTGATGCCGTCCATACCGACATCGTATTGGCCCTGTTTGACGGCTTGGATCATGGTGTCCCAGCTACTTAGGTGCCATTCAATGTTAGCGTTTAGGCGCTTGCCAATTTCGTTCATGGCATCGTACTCCCAACCAATGCCTTCGCCCGTTGCTGGATCGACAAAGTTAAGAGGTGTGTAGGCATTTTCGGTGACGGCTAAAATAGTGCGGCCTTTAAGATCAGGCAAGTTGTCAGCGAAGCTGAAGCTGCTGATCGAAACGGCAGCGATAACCATCAAACGAGATAACAAAGACACCATGTTTTCATACCTTTTATGGGGTTGCTTTAAATTGGTTGTGATTATACACAGCCATAGTGCAAAGATCTCTAGCAAGCTTTAGGCCATCAAGTGGCATCTGGTGGCGTAAGCGAGTATATTTGCTTACCAGTATTTAAATCGATGAATGTGCATTTTTTAGGCTGCGATTAAGGTTACTATGTCCCGCGAATTACCACCTCAACAGGCTTTTCAAACCCATTGCTTAGCGCAAATGGGCGTGGTGTCCTGGTTGTCTATTGATAAAAATGAGTCTGCCACGGACAGTGTTTCGGGTACGGTTTTCATGCCGGTTCAGCCTTGGCCTATTGATATGGACGCGCCGTCCAACTCTTCCTTTGCAGACTCTTATCGCGATCAGCCTTCAGCCGGGTTTAGATCTGCTGAGCCTGTTCCCGCTCCAATGCCTAAATTATCGCCAGAAGAAAAAGAGCCCTTGGTTCATAACCTTCGTGAGCAGTTAAATGCGGGACCGGAAATTATTGTCGAAGATTTGCAGCCAATTGAAGAATTGGCTGTCGATATTGTGGTTGAGCCAGATCCAACGCTGAACACCCAAATTACGCGATTGAATATTCATGCTTACGCCTTGTCTAATAAGCTTTTGATTCTAAGTGATGTACCTCAAGTATTTACCCAAGCAGAAGACATTGAGCGTTTGGCGTTAAAAATGGGGCAAGCGCTTTTAAAACAGCCTATTGATGAATGGCAGGGCAGTGCGTTTACTTGGCCGGGGCAATTACGAAATCCGTATTTTTTGAATCGTACCGATTGGTTGTTTGGCGCTTTAGAAAGCTATGTGGGCCGTTTGGTAAAAGACTTCCCTGAAACACCATGGTTAGTGCTGGCTGGTGCGCAAATTACTCAGTTGGTGGAAGATTTACCGCCTGAAAGCTTTTTAAAACAATATCCTACTGCGCACATCGTAAGTTTGTCTGAATTGTATCGTATTCCTGAACTGCGCAAGGACGCGTGGCAAGTGATGCAATCCAGCTTTTTCCGTTAATCTTTTTGCCTTTAATGAAGCGTTCAATTTTATGATTCCTTCTGTTTCTATTCGTCTGGCTATTGAGTCAGATTTATTGCCTATTATCCAACTTGATGCCTTGTCTAACCCTCACCCTTGGGGTGAAAATTTGGTCGCTGATGCGTTACAAACGCGCAAAAATTGGGTTATTGAATTAGGTGATGCGACGCAAAAATCGATCGTTGGTTGGTTAACTGCTTCGGTGGTGCTTGATCAATCCGAATTAGAATTAATTGTGATTGATTCCTCTGTCCGTAGACAGGGGCTAGCCAGACAGTTGATGATAGTTTGGTCAGAAGCGGTCGCGCAGCAAGATGTCAGTGAGCTGTTATTGGAAGTGCGCGAGTCGAATCTAGGAGCCATTTCCCTGTACGAATCGTTAGGATTCGAACAGGTTGGTCGCCGAAAAAATTACTATCAAATAGAAAAAAAAGGACAAACAGAACAAGGCCACGAAGCGGCATGTTTGTTTACGCTAAAAATAGAAAAGTTTTTAAACGCAGTAGTCGCATGAAAGCTTTTATGAATTTAATGTATCTGAAAGAGGTAAGGTATGAGCAAGGTATTGGTTCCGATTGCTAATGGCAATGAAGATATTGAAGCCATTACGATTATCGATGTGTTGCGACGTGGTGGTGTAGAAGTCACTGTGGCGAGTATTCATGAGTCAAAACAGATTGTTATGGCACACGGCACTAAGCTAGAAGCTGATGTTTTATTGACCGAGGTTGGCGAGCAAATTTTTGACGCTGTGGTGTTAGCTGGCGGTATGCCAGGTGCTGAGCATTTGCGTGACTGCGAGTTGCTAATCGATATATTGGAAAAACATGACATCCAAGATGCTTTATTAGCGGCTATCTGTGCGTCACCCGCTGTGGTGTTTGGTACTCATGGTTTTGTGGTAGATAAACAAGCGACTTGTTACCCAGGCTTTGAAGATGGATTGATTGGTGCAGAATACATTGCCAATGAACCTGTAGTAATGGACGGTAACATTTTGACAGGCAAAGGGCCTGCCGCAGCGATGGTTTTTTCATTGACTGTATTAGGTAACTTAAATGGTTACGACGCTGCCAAAAATGTAGCTGATGGATTGTTGTGCTAAGAGGTTATTTTGCTCTATTCTTATTCTTGACTAAGAAGTCAAGAAAAAATGCGTTCAAATTCCGTGTTTTTGCCTGTTTTCTCGGCAATTCGGTGGACGCAAAAGCCGTATAAGAGTAGAATTAGGCAGATTTTTTGAACGCGAGATCCATTGGTTATCCATCATTGGAAGAACGGCAAAAACGCAATTTCTTAAAAGCGAGATGAGCCGCCGGTTTATCTCGCTTTTTTGCAACCTGATAGTCTCTAAATGGGAGGTTCCTTTGGCAACATCAGCGATTCTGGCTCTGGAAGACGGCACTATTTTTAAAGGGGTGTCGATCGGAGCAGATGGCTCCTCAACGGCCGAGGTAGTATTTAACACCTCGATGACCGGTTATCAAGAAATTCTTACTGATCCTTCCTATGCTCGACAAATGGTCACCTTGACCTATCCCCACATCGGGAATACTGGCGTTAACTCTGAAGACGAAGAATCCGACAAAATTTGGTGTGAAGGTTTGATTATTCGTGATCTTCCTTTGGTTGCTAGCAGCTGGCGCTCACAAGAATCTCTAGATTCTTACTTGAAGCGCAAAGGCGTGGTTGGTATTGCCGACATTGATACTCGTAAATTGACACGTATTCTACGAGAAAAAGGCGCGCTAGCAGGTTGCATCATGGCAGGTGAAAACCTAGATGAAGCGGCTGCGGTTGCTGCTGCCAAAGCTTTCCCAGGCTTGAAAGGCATGGATCTAGCGAAAGAAGTAACGGTTGAGAAAGCATACGAGTGGACTGAGTCTACTTGGGATCTTGTGAAGGGCCACTCTACGCCAGAATCTTTCGATTTCCACGTGGTTGCTTATGACTTCGGTGTGAAACGCAACATTCTTCGTATGTTGGTTGAGCGCGGTTGCCGTTTAACTGTTGTGCCAGCAAAAACTCCAGCAAGTGACGTTTTGGCGATGAATCCAGATGGCGTATTCCTATCTAATGGACCTGGTGACCCAGAGCCATGTGACTACGCGATTCAAGCTATTAAAGAAATCCTAGAAACAGAGATTCCTGTCTTTGGTATTTGTCTTGGACATCAGCTTTTGGCTTTGGCTTCTGGCGCGAAAACTAAGAAAATGAAGTTTGGTCACCACGGTGCAAACCATCCGGTACAAGCTATTGAAAAGGGCACAGTGATGATCACCAGCCAAAACCACGGTTTTGCGGTAGACGAAGACACTTTGCCAGCTAACCTTGTGATGACTCACAAATCTTTGTTCGATGGCTCTTTGCAAGGCATCGCGCGTACAGATAAGAGTGCATTCAGCTTCCAAGGTCACCCTGAAGCGAGCCCGGGGCCACATGATGTTGCACCCTTGTTCGATCAGTTCATTGAAAACATCAAAGCCACTAAAGCCTAAAAGTAGGAGCGGAGCGAAATATTATGCCAAAACGTACTGACATAAAAAGCGTCTTAATTTTAGGTGCAGGCCCTATTGTTATCGGTCAGGCTTGTGAGTTTGACTATTCTGGTGCGCAAGCGTGTAAAGCGCTGCGTGAAGAAGGTATTCGCGTTATTCTGGTGAACTCAAACCCAGCGACCATCATGACAGACCCATCGATGGCGGATGCGACTTACATTGAGCCAGTTGAATGGAAAACAGTAGAAAAAATCATTGAAAAAGAGCGCCCCGATGCGGTTCTACCGACGATGGGTGGTCAAACTGCATTGAACTGTGCGTTGGATCTTGAGCGTCACGGTGTTCTAGCAAAATACAATGTTGAGATGATCGGTGCGACAGCTGACGCTATCGACAAAGCAGAAGATCGTAGCCGTTTTGATAAAGCGATGCGTGCGATTGGTCTTGAGTGTCCACGTGCGGGTATTGCCCATAACATGGAAGAAGCGCTTAAAGTTCAAGCTGAAGTAGGCTTTCCTTGTATTATTCGTCCTTCTTTCACCATGGGTGGTACCGGTGGTGGTATCGCGTACAACATGGAAGAGTTCGAAGAAATCTGTACTCGTGGTTTGGATTTGTCTCCAACCAACGAATTGCTAATCGATGAATCTTTGATCGGTTGGAAAGAGTACGAAATGGAAGTTGTCCGCGACAAAAAAGACAACTGCATCATCGTTTGTGCGATTGAAAACTTCGACGCAATGGGTGTTCACACTGGTGACTCCATTACAGTAGCGCCAGCACAAACCTTGACGGATAAAGAATATCAAATCATGCGTAACGCTTCTTTGGCGGTATTACGTGAGATCGGCGTAGAAACGGGTGGTTCCAACGTACAGTTCGGTATGGATCCTCTAACAGGTCGTCTTGTGGTTATCGAGATGAACCCTCGTGTATCTCGTTCGTCTGCTTTGGCATCGAAAGCGACAGGTTTCCCAATTGCAAAAATCGCAGCAAAATTGGCGATTGGTTACACCCTTGATGAGTTGCAAAACGACATCACTGGTGGCCAAACTCCAGCGAGCTTCGAGCCAGCAATCGACTACGTTGTGACTAAGATTCCTCGTTTCACGTTCGAAAAATTCCCAACAGCGAATGATCGTCTAACCACGCAAATGAAGTCTGTTGGTGAAGTTATGGCGATTGGCCGTACTTTCCAAGAGTCTTTGCAAAAAGCATTGCGCGGCTTAGAAGTTGGTTCTGATGGCTTCAATCCTCAGTTGGATTTTGCTGAAGAAAACAGCAAAGAGAAATTGGCTTACGAGCTTCAATCTCCTGGTTCTGACCGTATTTGGTACATCGGTGATGCCTTCCGTTCTGGTATGACAGTCGACGAAGTTTACGAAGCAACAGGTGTTGATCATTGGTTCTTGGTGCAAATCGAAGACTTGATCAAAGAAGAAGCAGCGTTGGCAGACAAAGGTCTGATAGACATGACTTACGACGTAATTCGTCGTTTGAAGCGTAAAGGCTTTTCTGATGCGCGTCTTGCTAGCTTGTTAAGTGTGACTGAAAAGTCTATGCGTGAGCGTCGTTACTTAATGAACGTTCATCCAGTTTACAAGCGTGTTGATACCTGTGCAGCAGAATTTGCCACTAATACAGCGTATATGTACTCAACGTACGAAGACGAGTGTGAAGCTGCGCCAACGGATCGTGAAAAAATCATCATCCTTGGTGGTGGCCCGAACCGCATCGGTCAAGGTATCGAGTTTGACTACTGCTGTGTACACGCAGCGTTAGGTCTACGTGAAGACGGTTACGAAACCATTATGGTGAACTGTAACCCTGAAACTGTATCTACTGATTACGACACATCTGACCGTTTGTACTTCGAGCCAGTAACGCTTGAAGACGTGTTAGAAATCGTTCGTAAAGAAAAACCAAAAGGCGTAATCGTTCAATTCGGTGGTCAAACACCACTGAAAATTGCTCGTGCTTTGCAAAACGAAGGTGTGCCAATCATTGGTACAACACCTGAGTCTATTGACCGTGCAGAAGATCGTGAGCGTTTCCAAAGCATGATCCAACGTTTAGGTTACAAACAGCCTCATAACGCGACAGTGCGTAGTGTTGATCAAGCTGCAGCGAAAGCCGCAGTTATCGGCTATCCACTTGTGGTGCGTCCATCCTATGTATTGGGTGGCCGTGCGATGGAAATCGTTTATAACGAAAAAGAATTGATGCGTTACATGACCAGCGCTGTGAAAGTGTCTAACGACAGCCCTGTTCTGCTAGACCACTTCTTGAATGCGGCGATTGAGATTGATATCGATTGTATCTGTGATGGCCATCAAGTGGTTATCGGCGGCATCATGCAACATATCGAACAAGCTGGCGTTCACTCAGGTGACTCTGCGTGTTCTTTGCCACCATATTCTTTGTCTAAAGAAGTGCAAGACGACATTCGTGAGATGATCAAAAACATGGCGCTAGAACTTGGCGTTGTCGGTTTGATGAACACTCAGCTTGCGATTCAGGATGGCGAAATCTACGTAATTGAGGTTAACCCTCGTGCATCACGTACTGTGCCTTTCGTTTCTAAGTGTATCGGTCGTTCTTTGGCGCAAGTTGCTGCATTGGTTATGTCAGGTAAAACACTGGAAGAGCTTGGTTTCACCAAAGAAATCATTCCTTCTTACTACAGCGTGAAAGAAGCCGTTTTCCCATTCAACAAGTTCCAAGGTGTCGATCCGATTCTTGGGCCTGAAATGAAGTCTACGGGCGAAGTGATGGGCGTGGGTGATACCTTCGCTGAAGCTTTCGGTAAAGCGGTTCTTGGTGGCGGTACTGAATTGCCTACATCAGGTCGTGCTTTTATCAGTGTTCGCGATATGGACAAAGAAGGTGCAGTAGACGTTGCTCGTCGCTTGGCTGAACTAGGATTTGACCTTGTCGGTACCGAAGGCACAGCTAAATACCTAACTGAGCGCGGCGTTGAAGTTCGCAAAGTGAATAAGGTGAATGAAGGTCGTCCTCATATCGTTGATATGATGAAAAATGGCGAAATTGATTACATCATCAACACTACGTCTGGTACGCAAGCGATTGCAGATTCTTCTGTTATTCGTCGTACAGCTTTACAGCGCAAGGTTTGTTACACTACGACATTGGCTGGTGCTGAAGCAACGAGTATGGCGATTAGCCTAACAGGTGAAACGAAAGTTAGAAGACTGCAAGATTTGCACTTGGGGAAATAATGAAAAAAGTACCAATGACAGTAGAAGGTGAAGCTCGTCTTCGAGAAGAGCTAAATCACTTGAAAACTGTCGTCCGTCCTCGCGTGATTGCGGATATCGCAACCGCGCGTGAGCATGGCGACTTAAAAGAAAACGCAGAGTATCACGCCGCTCGTGAAGAACAGGGATTTGCTGAAGGTCGAATTAAAGAGATCGAAGGTAAACTTGCAGATTCACAAGTGATTGACGTTAAATCTTTGCCTGTATCGTCTAAAGTAATTTTCGGCACGACAGTAACACTGTTTAATGTAGATACCGAAGAAACGGTTACTTATAAGATTGTCGGCGATGATGAAGCGGATGTGAAAGTGAAGAAAATTTCTTACGCTTCACCTATCGCGAAAGCCATTATTGGGAAAGAGGAAGGTGACGAAGTTGCCATTCAAGTTCCTAGTGGTGAAGTTGTTTACGAAATCGAGAAAGTCGAATACCTATAATAGGTATTAAAGGCTTGCTTCTAAAAACCACGATGTGAAAGCATCGTGGTTTTTTTATGGCTTGAATTTATAGGTTGGTCGTAATCATTTGGACACAAAGCTTGGCTATTATTTCACAATAATTAACTAAGTTGTTTTGACTTCGGTTTATTTCTTAACCTATGATGAATTTTGGTGCCTATTGGGCGATAGTACTAGTTGATGTTTTATATAAGGTAATTTTCATTTCTCTTAAAAATTAAAATAAATGTAATTGGCACATGTGCAAGCATGTTGTTTTGATCCTTGATTTAATCGATGGGTTGGTATTATGAAAAATTTCTCATTACGTAAAAAAATTCTTATCATTACTGTTATTTGTTTCTTTGTATTTTTTGTTGCTTTAGTTATTCAGAGTGTTACTACATTACAAAAGAATATTGAGTCAGCACTGGAAGAGGAAGTTGATCTAGTATCCGAAGTATTTAGTGATAACGTTGGGAACTGGCTGAAAGATAGACAAAATGCGGTAAGCAAGCTTGCCAAGACAATTTCAGAATACCCCGACATTCAACCCTATATATTGTTAGATCAAGTCAGAGAGGGCTTAGGCTTCTCGATTACTTACTATGGTAACGAAAAGGGGGAAATGTACCGTAATGACCCTAACTTAAACCCACCTAATTATGACCCAAGAGTGCGCAGTTGGTATAAGGGTGCAAAAGAGGCTAATGGTCGATTCTTGGCTTCTCCATTTGTTTCCGCTAGTACCAATGAATACGTTGTCACATTATCCGAAGCAGTAAACAAAGATGGTCAGTTTATCGGTGCTATTGGCGCCAACCTTACCTTGGAACAACTCACGGTATTTGTTAATAAACTCAAAGTGCCTGGTGACGGTTATGCCATAGTGGTTGATAAAAGTGACCAAATAGTTGCGCATCCGGATTCAAAACTACAAAGTAAAAAAGCCTCAGAACTAAATGAAAATTTTGCAGGTACTCTTTTAGAAAAAATTGTTGCTAAACGTACGCTTCAAGATATGTCATTAGACGGCCGTGACCGTCTTATTTATGTGACAGCTATCCCTAATTCAAATTGGTCTCTTATTTTAGTAATGGATAAAGAGACATTATTTGCTCCAGTACGCAGTCAGCTTATAAGCCAAGTTATCATCAGCTTTATTATCTTGGCAGTTATTTTGATTATCATGTCTTTGTTATTGAAAATGATGTTGAAAAATCTCAGTGCTATTACTAAAAACTTAGATGAAATTGCTAATGGTAATGGTGATTTAACGATTCGTTTAGAGGTTAAAAGTGGCGATGAGATTGGTCAATTGGCAACGAGTTTCAATCGGTTTGTCGGACAACTGCATGGCATCATTAGCCGGTTGAGTGATACGTCTAAGGACTTGTTGTCTGAAGCAAGTGGTGTATCGAAAGTTTCAGATCAGCAAAACGATAGGTTGCAGCGCCATCAAAGTGAAATTCACATGGTAGCGACTGCCGTGACTGAGATGGCGGCAGCTACCCAAGAAATATCGTCTAATGCAGAGCAAACTGCTTATTCGGCAAGAAGCTGTGTCACCGTAAGTGAAAAAGGTCGCAAAGAAGTTGAGAAAAGTCAGCGTTCGACAGAAACCTTAGCCGAAGAAGTAGGTCGAGCAAGCCAAATAATTGGCGATTTAAATAAGCATGTACAGAGTATCAACTCTATTCTATCAACCATTAGCGGCATATCTGAGCAAACCAATCTACTTGCACTAAACGCAGCGATTGAGGCTGCTCGGGCAGGTGAACAAGGTCGTGGTTTTGCTGTGGTGGCTGATGAGGTAAGGGTTTTGTCGCAACGTACTCATAGCTCAACTCAAGAAATTCAAGGCATGATAGAGTCTTTGCAAGCTGCTGCAGAAAGCGCTGTTAAAGCAACTGATAAAGGTAAGGAGATGGCTAACCAGAGCGTTTCTGATGCAGAGGAAGCAAACTTAAGTTTAGGTCAGATTCTTGAGTCCATTAATCAAATCAATGATATGGCAGCACAAATAGCGACTGCTGCTGAAGAACAATCTTCCGTTACACTCGAAATTAGCCGCAATACTGAAACCATTCGAGGTGTTGGTGATGAGATGTCGGAAGCAAGTAAACTTGCCGCCGAACAAGCTAAAAAACTGCATGACTTGGGACGACAAATAAATCAAGAAGTCGCTAAATTTAGACTTTAAAAGTACTCATTTTTAAACACTTATTTAAAAGCGTTAATTTAAAAAGGGGAATCACTCACAGTGATTCCCCTTTTTATTATTTACCTTTTTTATCGGGTATTTATTCAAAGAATAACTCTTCATCCTTAGTTCTGTTGTCTTTGTTGCTAACGAAGTCGTTGTAAGTAAGAACAGATGTTATTAACATCGGGTGCACTGATTTACAGTTACTTAAACGAGAAAGTGCCATGGCCAGCCGAATTCTACTATCCCATTCCAATGATCCTCACTTCAACCTCGCGGTGGAAGATTGTATTTTTCGCTCCATGCCAGCAGATCAGCGAGTGTTGTTCCTATGGCGTAATGCGGACACCGTGGTGATTGGCCGCTCTCAGAATCCTTGGAAAGAATGCAATATCAACAAGATGGAGCAAGATAAAATTCACCTTGCTCGTCGCCAAAGTGGTGGCGGAGCGGTCTTTCATGATTTGGGCAATACTAACTTCACCTTCATGGCGGGCAAGCCTGAGTACAACAAAGAAGTCTCCACCGAGATTGTTTTGCAAGGCTTGAAGAAGCTAGGTATTGAAGGTTACGCCAATGGCCGAAATGATTTAGTGGTGGGCGAAGGTGAAGAGATGCGTAAATTCTCAGGCTCCGCCTACAAAGAAACCAAAGATCGTGGCTTTCATCATGGTACTTTATTGTTACATGCGGATTTAAGTCGCTTAGCCAATTACCTAAACCCAGATCTGAAAAAGCTCCAGTCTAAAGGCATCACCTCCGTACGTTCACGAGTCACCAATCTAAATAGCTTGTATCAGACTATTGATCACCAGCTTGTATGTGACGCCATTGTTGAAGCGTTTTGTGAATACTTTGGCGAAGTACCTGTCATAGAGGAAATTTCCCCTGAAGCCTTGCCTGACTTGCCCGGCTTTGTTGAAAAATTCGCCCAGCAACAAAGCTGGGATTGGAACTTTGGCAAATCACCGCAATTTACCCACACGTTAGACGAACGCTTCAAATGGGGCGGCGTAGAGATTCACCTCGACCTGAGCAACGCACAAATTACCGCCGCGCAAACTTTCACCGACAGCCTATTCCCTGATCCAATTGAGCTGCTTGCAGAAAAACTCGTCGGCGTGACTTACCGACCAGACGCCATTGCGGCATGTATCGACTCGGTTATTGAGAATTTTCCAGACCATAAAAACGACTTAGAAGAGATGAAAGAGTGGTTGGTTAAGGCGGTTTCTTAGCTAATTATTCGATTGGCCAGTAGTTAGGTCTTTGATGATTAGAGGCGATAGCAACGATTAGTAACAAGGTCGCCTCTAATTTGATAATTAAGCTAAATCGATAAACTATAGTTCTTCACTTAAAGTTTGAAGCGTCTTATCTTGAAACTGGAACACCTCAAACATGCCTAATACTCGCAGAGAGGGAAGCGTCTCTTTAATGGCCTCGAAGAGTTTCGATTTTTCTTCCTCGGTGGTGGTTGGGTCTTGCCAGAGTTTAGCATTTTGCAAAAATGCGGCTACTGTCCCTTTGCGAATGTGAATGCCTTCAAGATTAGCTTGGTTAACATCTTCGGGCAAAATGTCTTCTGGTTTGATAATGGATGTCATGATGAAGCCTCTTATATTGATGAATGAGGGCTCAGTATAGTGCTGGAATTTTGGCTATACTCCATTAATTAAGACAAGCAATACTGAGAAATCGCCAAAATGAAAAACTCCCTGTCGTTTGCGGATATTATTCACCAATCTGATGCTGACTTAATCTTGTCAGTAGAGTTAATCGAAAATCAAATAAGAGAAACAGAACTGCATCGACATGCATTTGGTCAGTTGGTTGGTAGCTTGGAAGGGCTTTTGTCGGTGCAAACAGAATCCGGTTGGTGGGTCGTTCCTGCAACCCATACCGTATGGATTCCACCAAATACATTGCATGGCGCGAAATCCCATGGCCCTTTTAGAGGTTGGAGTGTTTACCTTGCCCCAAAAAGAAGCCAATTACTTGATAGCTCACCAAAAACCTTCCAAACAACACCATTACTAAAAGAGCTAGTGCATCGAGCAGCCAGCTGGTCTGACGATACGTCTCAAGCTGTGAAAAGTCGCTTATCCGAAGTGTTGTTTGATGAAATCGTGAACTTGCCAGAAGCCTTGTTTGGTTTGCTACAACCTGGATTACCATCCCTGAAAAAGATGACAGATGGGCTACTATCTAACCTTGCAGATAATCGAAGTCTAGAGGAATGGGCTAGATCCATTGGCTTGTCTTCGAGAACCTTAGCGCGACGCTTTAACGAGCAAACAGGGTTAGGTTTTTCTGAATGGCGGCAACGAGCAAGGGTGTTGAGCGCTATCGAAATGTTGGCCGACAACGTACCCGTAACCAATATTGCGTTCACCTTGGGCTATGAAAATGTCAGCGCCTTTATTGCCATGTTTCGTCGTGTAATGGGGGTAACACCGGGGCAATATATTCAGTTCAATAACGATTGATTCATTGTTTGAGCTGAATAGGGGAAGTAATAAACAGTTACCAAAGCCACTAAGCCACTGTTACAACTTGGTTGAAAAGTAGCTGTTTGTTCCGCTTGGAAGGCGGTGGCAGGAATGATACCTGATTAGGATGGTTCCACTGATCGCAGCTTGCGGGTTAGCTGTTGATTTGCTTTGGGTGTTTACTTTATACTCAGTGGTACAGAATTAAGTACAGGAAATGAATTATGGATGCTATCAGTTATACAACAGCTCGAGCTAATTTGGCTAAAACGATGGCAAAGGTCTGTGATGATCATTCGCCAGTCATTATCACGCGTAAAAGCGAAAGCCCAGTTGTGATGATGTCGTTAGAAGATTATGAGTCCATGCAAGAAACTACCTACTTGCTGCGTTCGCCAGCGAACGCCAGAGTCTTGTTGGAGTCTATTGCTGAACTGGAAGCGGGTAAGGGTGTTGAAAGAGAGTTAATCGAGTGAGGCTCACGTTTTCAACTGTGGCTTGGGATCAGTATCTTTACTGGCAGGGCACAGATAAGAAAGTATTAAAGCGGATAAACTTATTAATCAAAGATATTCAGAGCGAACCTTATGAAGGAATTGGTAAACCAGAACCTTTAAAACATGGCCTTGCTGGTTATTGGTCTCGCCGCATCAATGATGAACACCGAATTGTTTATAAATATCAAGATGATGCGATTTGGATCGCTCAGTTGAGATATCACTATTAGGGCTTCTGTTTAATTTAAATAGCTCTTTACAAGGATCCCTGTAATTTCGGCGACTAAGTTGAGGAAAATTGCCCGTATCGTATCAAATAATGAGTTTAACTTAGTGTTAATGGGTTGGGTACTTTAAGTGTTCGGATGATTAGCTAGCAAAATTAACGATAGTCTGTATTTTAAGGATCTGCTCCTTTTTTGTTAGTGAGGTAGAAATGGAAGAGTCTCTTACTCTTAATCAATTTTGGTTATATTTTCATGATGGTATTAAAGATCTTAATCCCGTAAAAGGAATGGTAGATAAAGTTTTTAGAGGGCAATCACAAGATTACCCTCTTTTGCCCTCAATAGTTCGAGGTTTATCTGAGGGTGGAAAGGCCTTTTTTGATTGCCATGAACCAAATGTGATTTCAGCGTTTAAGCGTGGTGCTAGAGCGTTTCTAGCTAATCGAGAAAAACCTAGCTGTGAATTAGAGTGGATGGTTTTAGCTCAGCACTATGGCTGTCCAACCAGATTGCTTGATTGGACTACAAACCCTCTGGTTGCTTTATTCTTTGCGAGTGAAAGTCATGACGATAGGGATGGCGTGATTCATATTGTTGAAGACTCTATGATAGAAGACCGGATTGAATATATAAATTTAAAGACGTGTTATGTAGATCAAGAAATAAATAGTTCCTTAGTTATCCAGCCTACGGTAGCCGACGCTGGAACTTTTATAAGGCCTCCATATGAAGATCAGCGTTATTTGAATCAATCAACAGTACTTTTTCTTAGTGTTGAGCCTTTTAATGAGCCATCTTTTCGTAAACACCGCAAGCTCATTGTTCCACATCACTTAAAAGCTGAAATTAGGAGTTCTTTAAGGGAGATGGGGGTCTCTGCGTATTTTATATACCCTGGCTTAGAAGGTGTTGCTCGGGACATAAAAATGTATGTGTGTAGAAGCCAAGCGGCGTTTCGATGAGGTAGGCGATAGTTTCGAGAGAGAAACGCCGCTTGGCTTGGTGTCATGTACAAAAGTCTGTGCTGGGCTGAAGCCGCGACCTACATGAAAGCTTCGCTTTCTTCGGCACATTACGCTGTCGCTTATGATGCCCTACGATTTGTTCTGTTTCTAATGTAAATAAAAACACCAGCCTCGGCTGGTGTTTTTATTAGCGCTGTACAAAAAGCTAAACGGTTAAGATTGAGCTTTTTTGAACGCTTTGATCAGGGCTTGGGTGGAGGCATCCAGTGCGCTGTTGTCGCTGTCGCTAACAAGGCGGTTGTAGATGTCTGTTCCCAATACTTTGCCCAGCTCTACGCCCCATTGGTCGAATGAGTTGATTCCCCATATAGTGCCTTGTACAAAAGTACGGTGCTCGTATAGGGCGATCAAGGCACCAATGGTCGCTGGTGTCATTTTATCAGTCAGTAGGGTATTACTTGGGCGGTTGCCTGGAATCACTTTGTGTGGCGCGATAGCGGCGATTTGATCGTCTGTCGAACCTGAATCACGAAGTTCTTGCTGCGCTTGCTCAAGTGTTTTACCAACCATCAAGGCTTGTGACTGACTTAAGCAGTTAGCAAACAATTGTGCGTGGTGTTCGCCAATTGGGTTGTGAGGCGCCAATGGCACAATAAAGTCTACAGGTACAAGACGTGTGCCTTGATGCAATAACTGGTGATAAGCGTGTTGACCGTTGGTGCCAGCGCCACCCCAGATAATTGGGCCTGTGTCTGTTTCTACACCATCGCCATTCAATAGCGTCGATTTACCGTTACTTTCCATGTCTAGCTGCTGGATGTGAGCTGGCATGGCGCGTAGGTAATGGTCGTAAGGAATCAAGGCGTGAGTTTGTGCGTTGTGGAAGTTGATGTACCACACGCCAAGCGCGCCCATGATAACGGGTAGATTCTCTTCAAACGGTGCTGTACGGAAGTGCTCGTCCATTTGATGAGCGCCGTCTAGCAATTCGTAGAAGTTGTCCATGCCAACGGCAATAGCAACTGGCAAGCCAATTGCAGACCAAAGTGAATAGCGTCCGCCAACCCAATCCCACATCGGGAAGATATTTTCTTTTGCCATGCCGAAGTCGACGGCTTTTTTTACATTCGAGCTAACCGCGGCGAAGTGTTTACTGACGTCGCTTTGTGAGCCACCGTTGCTTAGGAACCAATCACGCGCTGCGTTAGCGTTAGATAAGGTTTCTAAAGTGCCGAAGGTTTTAGATGAGATCACAAAAACGGTTGTTTCAGGGTTCACTAGCTTCAGTTTGCCAGTGATGTCTGAACCATCGATGTTCGCCACAAAATGTACTTTAATGCCGTCTTTTTCGTATGGCGTTAAGGCTTCAGCGACAACTTTTGGGCCAAGGTAAGAACCACCGATGCCGATGGAAATAACGTCGGTAATGAGTTTGCCTGTGTAACCTTTCCATTCGCCGCTGTGTAGCTGCGCAACAAATTTTTCCATTTGCTTAAGAGTGCTGCGAACTTCTTCTAGTACGTTAACGCCGTCGACCATTAGTGAATCTTGCGCTTGGCTAGCACGTAGGGCGATGTGCAATACAGAGCGATCTTCGGTGTTGTTGATGTGCGCACCGCTGAACATGCCTTTAATTGCTTTTTCTAAGCCCGCTTCTTTTACTAAGTCTGTTAGTAGTCCAAGAGTTTTTTCATTGGCGCGGTTTTTTGCGTAATCCAATGTCCAGCCAGCCGCTTGTGTGGTGTATTTTTCGGCACGTTTTGGGTCTGCTGCAAACAAGGACTTCATGTTAACAGATGCCATTTCTTGTTTGTGCTCTGTTAATTTCTGCCAAGCTGTCAATTCTGTGGGTGAGCCCATTACAATCTCCCTAGAAATCAAAGTTATAGCTCTACACGCAAGTTATCAATTAAGCGTGCTTTACCTAGATATGCCGCCGTCAATATGACGAGGCGCTTCTCTTCTTCTGATGGTGTTTGTAAATTTTCTTGTGCGCGGATTTCGAAATAATCACGACGGAAACCAGCTGCTTCAAGCTTCTGCTGAGCTTGTTCGCAAATGTCCTCGTGACTCGCACGGTTTTCAATTAACGCTTCTTTTGCCCATAACAAGGTTTGATAAATTGTTGGGGCGATGCGTCTTTCTTCTTCTGTTAAGTAGCCATTACGCGAACTCATGGCAAGGCCATCTTCGTTGCGTGCGGTATCAACACCTATAATACGTACGTTAGAGCTTAGGTCACGTACCATGTCTTGAATGACTTTAAGCTGTTGAAAATCTTTGTTACCAAATATGGCGCAGTCTGGCTGAACAATATTAAATAATTTTGTCACGACTGTGGAAACGCCAACAAAATGCCCTGGGCGAGAAGCACCACAAAGAATGTCAGAAATGCCGACGACTTCGATTTGTGTTTGACTGCGTTTGCCGTCTGGGTACATTTCTAGTGCATCTGGTGCAAACAGGTAATTGCAGCCGTTGGCTTCAAGAACGCGTTTGTCTTCTTCCAAGGTTTTTGGGTAGCGCTCTAAATCGCTTTGATCCGAAAACTGCATTGGGTTAACGAAGATAGAAGATACAATGATTTCACCTTCTTCTTTCGCTTTGCGAATCAGTGACATATGGCCGTCATGCAGATTGCCCATGGTTGGGACAAACACAATGCTTTTGTCTTTCAAGCGTTCTATTTTAAGCGCGATACGAAGCTCTGCCACGGTATGGAATGTTTTCATGATTTGAATCCGTGCTCTGGCCCTGGGAATGTAACGTCTTTAACTTCTTGTACGAAGGCTTCAAAGGCTTGCGTTACATTGCGACCGTCAGTTAAAAAGTTTTTAACGAATTTTGGTGTGTGGCCTAGATTGACGCCAATCATGTCATGCATTACCAGAACTTGGCCATCGGTATGGTGTCCAGCGCCAATGCCGATAGTTGGCACAGAAACGGCTTCAGTAAGTATTTTACCGAGTTCTGTTGGGATGCATTCGTATAGAAGAATGTCTGCCCCTGCAGCAACAAGGTCTAAAGATTCTTGTAGTAATAAGTCGGCTGCGTCTTGGCTTTTGCCTTGTACTTTATAGCCGCCAAATTTATGTACAGACTGTGGCGTAAGGCCTAAATGCGCACAAACGGGAATGCCGCGTTGGCTCAGTAATTTCACTGTGTCTGCTAGCCAGCTGCCGCCTTCTAGTTTGACCATGTTTGCGCCAGCTTGCATTAGTTTTGCCGCGTTATCTAGCGCTTGTTCAGGCTTGCTGTAACTCATAAAAGACATATCTGCGAGGATGAAGGCGTTAGTGTTGCCTCGTTTTACTGCCGCCGTGTGGTAGCACATGTCTTCGATGGTAACGGGTAATGTACTGTCTTGGCCTTGTATGACCATGCCTAGAGAATCGCCAACCAGAATAGTTTCAACACCAGCAACGTTCATCACATTGGTAAATGATGCGTCATAGCTTGTTAGGCAGGTAATTTTTTCTTTATCTGCTTTCATTTTTTTAAGCGTGGATAAGGTAACTGGTTTGGTGAGTTTTCTTTGAGAGTTATCTGAATACATAATTTATTCTTCTTTGATAAAGACCAAATCGTTGGTATCAAGTTGCTGTAATTGCTCGGTAACGGTTTTTCCATTCGCTAAGAGCATATCAGGCGCTAGGTCGCTAAGCGGCTTTATGACAAACCCTCGTTCTAGCATGAAGGGATGTGGCACGGTTAGCCTTGGTAACTGTATTGTTTCTTGTCCGTACAATAACAGATCTAAGTCTAGGGTGCGCGGTCCCCAATGGCGTTCTCTTACTCGACGTTGTGACTGTTCTATGCTTTGTAATAAATCAAGTAGGACGATAGGGGAGAGATTAGTTTCGAATGTCGCAACGGCATTAATATAGTCCGGTTGATCCTGTGGGCCAACGGGCTTGCTGCCATAAATAGAAGAAACACGAAGATTTTTTAAATCGTCGTGTTTCTTTAGGGCGTCAATGGCGCGATCAAGTTGCACCACTGGATTTTCAAGATTACTGCCGAGGCCAATATAAGCGTGTATCAAGACGCATCCTCTTACTCGTCAAACGTTTCACTTTGTGGAGCTGTGCTTGTCGCGTTGCCATTACTCTTTCTACGACGACGAGGGCGGCGTTTCTTCGGGCCTTCGTTGTCTTTAGTAAATAAGTCTATGCTTTTGATGAGCTCTCTTTGTTGGCTTTCTGTGCCATGCTGGAATTTTTCCCACCAATCGCCTAGTCCATCCAGGTTTGCACCACTTAATTCACGAATAAGTAAGAAGTCGAAACCAGCACGGAAGCGAGGATGTTCAAGCAATAAGAAAGCACGTTTGCCATAGCGTTTTGGTAGTCGGTACTGCATGTCCCAGATTTCACGCATTGGAGTTGAGAATCGGCGTGGGATAGCGGTTGATGCGACTTGGTTGTCTAATACCATATTGGCTGCTTGGTGCAATGCCGGCGTCGCAGGCATGCCTTGTGCTTGGAATTCTTCATGACGAAGAGCCACACTTGGCCACAGTAATACGGCGTATAAGAAATAAGGCGCTGTGGTCTTACCGCTTTGGATGCGATCGTCGGTGTTTTTTAGACCTTGAAGGATGAAAGCTTCTGGGTCGATGTCATTACGTTTCCAGCCGCTTTGCAGTAATGCGTCAGTGTCTGGAAATAAATAACGGAACAAGCCGTATTGGCGCAGCAAGCGGAATGTTTCAATACCATTGCCGCTACCAAGCAGTTTTAATACTTCTTCAAATAGGCGCGCTGGTGGAATGTGATCCAGCAGATGTGCCATTTCTTTAATAGGGGCTGCGGTTTCAGCTTCTAGTTCAAATCCTAGCTTGCCAGCAAAACGAATTGCGCGCAGCATACGAACTGGGTCTTCTTGATAACGCTGACGAGCGTCACCAATAATGCGAATCTGTTTGTGTTCAATGTCTTTTAAGCCACCACAGTAATCGTGAATACTGAAGTCCTTCACATTGTAATATAAGGCATTAAAAGTGAAGTCGCGGCGTTCTGCATCTTCTTCAATATTGCCGTAGACATTATCACGCAATACGATACCGTGAGCGGATCGTGCCGAGTCTTTGCCTTTTAAAGAAGTGTTTTGTGTATCGTCATCGTCATTGTCGTCTTGAGCTGAATTTGCTCTGAATGTTGAGACTTCGATGATTTCGCGCCCAAACGTTACATGGACCAATTTGAAGCGGCGGCCAATGAGTCTTGAGTTTGAGAAAATGGTGTGAACTTCTTCGGGAGTGGCATTAGTAACAACGTCAAAATCTTTTGGCTCAATGCCAATAAGATGATCTCGAACACAGCCACCAACAAGAAAGGCGTCGAAACCCGCTTTATTTAGGCGATACAATACTTTTACGGCATTTGGGCTTAAATTTTGTCGAGATAAGCTATGATCGCTGCGAGGGATGATAATAGGGTAAGTCTGTGCCTTTGGAGAGGCAAACAGTGAGGTAGCTTTACGTACCAGAGATTTTAATCCTGTAAGCATTAGACAACAAATTTTAAAGTTAACGAAAAGGGCATTCTACACGTGATGAAGTAAAGTTACACGGATAATGGTATTGTTTGAGCAAAATGGGTATGTCGATATAGAAGAGATAACTGAAGCGATTGAATATTTACTAATCAGTAAATAAAATAATCGCTTTGGATACATGAAGATACTAGTTCCGAAAACAAAGTGGGTGCTGCTTCTGCAGTTCTACTCAGGTTTTATTTTTATTATTGCATTGTTTTCATTGCCCGAAGGCTTGTATATCTAAAAAGATCAATTATCCAAAGCGATTTTCCATCCATAGCCTCAAGTTTTTATTTTTATTTGAAGAGGCTACAGTGTTCCTAGATTTTATTATTATTTTTAAGAACCTACATACGACGATTAACTTATTTTTATTCTTGGTCAATCTTCTTATCGTTGTGTCATATATAAGGCATTTGTTGTGCCAAAAACAATAAAGTGCTGATTTTGTTGGGTTTTGATATATTTTTGTACACTTTCTTTACAATTTTGTGTTTATTTTTTGGGTATTTTGGTAGCAAGTGTTACTTTTAGTTTGTTACTTTTTTGGGTATTGCCAGTTTCTGTCTTCTTTCCCACAAGCTTTTTCTTGATATGCCCAAAGAATGTGCAAGCTGTGTCTCGGTCATCTTGTGTTGGTGCGTAAGAACAAAATGTTTGAAGTAGTCATCTAGCGTTGTGCCGGCCATTAAGTCGTGTTCTGTCAATCGCGAAATGTTTGTGGTGCTTGATTGCTTCTGCTGGTCAGCTAGTTTTAGGTTGGCTGCTTCGACTCTTTCAGGAGGGCTAAGAATTACGGCTCTTTCTATGGCATTTTCTAGCTCTCGTACGTTTCCAGGCCAGTTATGGGCGCGGATGGCTTTGTCGAAAGCTTGATTGTATTTGTAAATTGGCTTGTTGTGCTTCAAACAAGCTTTCTCAAGAAGAATCTGCGCCAGCATGGAAATGTCATCATCTCTGTCTCTCAGCGGCGGTAGGAGCAGTTCCATTACGTAAAGACGATAGTATAAATCCTCCCGGAAAAGTCCCTGTTTGACCATCTCTATTAGGTTCCTATGTGTTGCGGTAATAAGTCTGATATTTACTTTGGTCGACTGCGTTGCGCCTACTTTGCGTATCTCGCCTTCTTGTAAGACTCGCAATAGTCTTGCTTGCGCTTCTAGTGGCAATTCACCGATTTCATCCAAAAATAATGTGCCTTTGTCGGCGGCGAAAATCAGACCATCATGAGATGAGTTTGCTCCGGTAAAGGCGCCTTTTTCATGACCGAAAAGCTCTGATTCTATTAGGTTTTCTGGGATGGCTGCGCAGTTTACACTGATGATTGGGTGGTTGTGGCGTTGGCTTAAGTTGTGCAACGCTTTGGCAACTAGCTCTTTACCTGTTCCTGACTCCCCTCTGATAAGAACGGTGACATGGGTTCCTGCAATTTTATACATGTCACTGAAGAGTTCTTGCATTGGTGGGCATCGACCGATAATGCCGCTGCCAGCTGAACCTAGTGCAATTGATTCTTCTTTGGCCTCTTCTGCTGTGTTGGCGAAAAGTACATGGGTTGTCTGTTTTGATGGCTGCGCTGGTTGTTTGTTTTGTTCTAGTGCGTTTACTACGTGTTTTAGTAGTGTTTCTGAGTCAGTTGGTAGGGGGAGGTAATAAAGCGCCCCTTGCGCCATGCTGCTAACACCTGTGCTCAAACTGGCTTTTGCATCAAGTACGATGCGATGTGGCACGCTAGGGAGTTCTATATTACTTTCGGCAAGGTGGTTAATGGCTTCTTGGTCGATCAGCAATAGATGGAATTCAGACAGCTCGTAGTATCGGTTGGCTTGCTCTAATGTGTTGCTGGTATTTACCTGAAAGCCATATCGAGACAACCATTTTTCTGATTCTTTGAGTGGTGAGTTGTCTGGGCAAATGATCATAATGCTGTGCATGAATTGTCACCTCTTGTAACTAGTGTAACGATTATACACATGCAAGCTTATTGGTCGAGAGCACTTCTATCTGAATCAAGGCGAACTAAATGGCATTTATTTAGGTGATGGCTGTGGGGCGTTAGATGAAATGCAGGTCTTGCTCTTCGAGTGGTAGGTCCTTTATTCCTTTTAATTTGCTTGAGTCCCATGCTTCGATGGCTAGCGATAACGCCTCCGTGATGGAAGAGGGCGACACTAAATCAATTTTTAGATAGTGGAGTGCGCGTAATAGTGTCGGAAGATGGTTGTTTTCAATCGCTTTAGCATGATTTTGTTTGCTGATTTTATCGCCGGAATGATTAGTAATTAGCGGAATGTGGCAAATTTTTGGCGGCGTCCAACCAAATAAATCGTAAAGGTAAAGTTGTTGGGCTGTGGTTTCTATTAAGTCTGCACCTCTTACGAGGTGGTTGATTTTTTGTAAGTGGTCGTCAACTACAACGGCAAGTTGGTAAGAAAAAAAGCCGTCTTTTCTTTTTAAAATCGGACAATTGTTTTTTAGATCATCCGTAAACAGTAAAGTGCCTTGAATGCTATCTTGGCATTGATAAACAGCCGTGCTGGTTCTTAGTCGCCATGAATGAGGTTTGCTAGTCGAGCTTTGGCATTCAAGTGGGTGGTTACCATCATATTGAGCGAGAGACTGGCGTGTGCAATTGCATGGAAATATGATCTGTTGCTTTTTTAATTCAGACAGTAGTTGTTCGTAAATATGAATGCACTGACTTTGAATTCGAATTGGTTCGTCGGAAAAAAGCTGATAACTGTTGAGTGTCTCGGTGATTTGCTCGGAAAAACTAGGCTTGCAGCGTGTGCCATCCACATCTTCAATGCGAATAATCCAGCTGCCTTGCTGTTTTTTTGCATCCAAATAGCTCGCTAATGCGCTGACTAGCGAGCCAAAATGGAGTGGGCCGGTTGGCGAAGGTGCAAAACGGCCACGATAAATATTCGAAACGGCACTGTCGTGGTTAGACACTGTTTTTAAGCGCTGTTCTTAAATACACAGTGTTAGCCGCCGATTTGTCTCTCTTTGATTTCAGCTAGTGTTTTGCAGTCAATACACATTGTTGCTGTCGGGCGAGCTTCTAGGCGGCGAATGCCGATTTCGATGCCACATTCTTCGCAAAAGCCATAATCGTCAGCATCGATAAGCTCGATAGTTTGAGAGATTTTTTTAACCAATTTACGTTCGCGATCTCGAGCGCGAAGTTCTAGGCTAAACTCTTCCTCTTGGCTAGCACGGTCGTTTGGATCGGCATAGTTCACAGCTTCTTCTTTAAGATGATGAACAGTACGATCAACTTCTTCCATAAGATTTTGCTTCCAGTTGAGTAGGATGCTTTTAAAGTGCGCCAACTGGTTCTCGTTCATGTATTCTTCGCCATCCTTAGCAACATAAGGAGTGAAGTCTTTCATTAATGACTCAGGGTTCATATTTGGCATACGCATTGCCTCACTTCGCAGGTTTCCATTGTGGTAGCCTGTAACCAATAAAATTAGGTGATTTATTTTCGGGCGGAAACTTACCAGATAATGTGTTCGTTAACCACATTTTTTGCGCAAAATGTCGCGATATTTTTGAAACAGGTCGATAAAGGTAGAGAAAACGGGATGGAAAAGCATAAGTTAGCAACAAGAGTTGGGCAAATTTCGCCGTTTCAGGTGATGGAAGTATTGGCTCGGGCCAAACAGCTACAACTTCAAGGTGAAGATGTTATTCACCTTGAAGTTGGTGAGCCAGACTTTGTTGCTGTGGAGGCTGTTGCTAACGCTGGTATGGAGGCGATTCAGCAGGGTAAAACAGGTTATACCTCGGCAACTGGTTTGCCTGAACTTAAACGTGCTATTAGTGATGATTACCTTAGTCGCTATCAGGTTACCGTCTCTCCAGGGCGAATTATTGTTACACCCGGAGCCTCAGGGGCTTTGCTACTAATGGCGTCGTTGATGGTGGACTCCGGTGAAGAAGTGGTGATGCCTGATCCATGCTATCCATGTAATCGACATTTTTTGATTCAGGCTGGCGCAAAAGCAAAGTTGATCGAAACAAAACCTGAAGAGGATTTTGAAATGGATTTGAGTACTTTAGCTGATCATTGGGGCGAAAATACGACTGGGCTTTGGCTTGCTTCTCCCTCTAATCCGACCGGCGCGGTACTCAGTAAGTCTTATATATCGGAAGCTTGGGAAAAGGTTAGTGCGCTTGGTGGCCATTTATTGGTAGATGAAATCTATCAAGGTTTAGTTTATGAGGGAGAGGATTTTTCTGCATTGTCTATTGCTGACGATATCTTTGTGATTAATAGCTTCTCGAAGTATTTTGCTATGACTGGCTGGCGATTGGGCTGGTTAGTTGTGCCTGAATGGGCAATCGAAGGCGCGACAAAACTGGCGCAAAACTTATTTATTGCCGCGCCAAGTGTTTCTCAATATGCAGCTGTACGAGCGTTTTCTCCAGATGTGTTGGCTGAGTGTGAAGTACGTCGACAAACATTGAACGCTCGCCGATTGGTTTTGCTTGAAGGCTTAGAGGCGATAGGTTTGCCAGTAGTTGCGCCAGCGCATGGGGCTTTTTATATCTATGTTGATGTGTCGAGCGTGACGCAGGATGCTATGGCTTGGTGTTTAGCACTACTTGAGCAGGAAAAAGTGGCACTCACGCCAGGGGCTGACTTTGGTATCAAAGACGCTCATAAATACGTGCGCTTTGCATACACTTGTGATGAGGCTAGATTGCAAGAAGCGCTAGCGAGGATTGCTCGCTTCATGGCTTCTTAGTTACAGATATGACGGTTTGATTTGAGATTGTTTTTAATTTAAGAGTAAGGTGCAGAGTCTAACCTCTACGCCTTACTAATATGATGCCTGCTAGTAAGCAGATAATAATTGGGATGCTAACACCGATGACTGGTGGGAAGTTAATAGCGACACTCATACGACCAAATAGGTTGAGCGCATTTTGAAATGCCAGGCCTATTATGACCCCTGTGAATATTCGACCACCCATTGTGGAGGACCTAAGTGGTCCGAAGACGCTCGATAGTGCAACTAGCACTAGTGCCAACGAGGCGATTGGCCGCAACGCCGTAATCCAAAACTCCAATTCATACTGAGCGCCATCGAGTTTTTGCTGCTTTAAGTAAGTTTGATAGTTTTTAAGCTGACTTAAAGACAAAGCATCTGGTTCTTGTGATGCCAAAAACAAGTGTTCTGGTGTAATGCTAACGTTCCAGTTCGCGTGTTCCATGCTTTTTTTCTCTACATGATCGGATGCGAAGATTGTTTCTGTCACGTTATTTAATTGCCATTGGGAACCTTCAGTATGTTGTGCGCTACTTGCTGTTATTATGTTTTTCAGTTTCTGGCCATCAGGCGAGAAAATTTGTATGCCATATAGCTTACCCATATCGTCTGCGGCATCAATGTAAACAAAACTGTTGTCCGCTTTTAACCAGACGCCTCCCGTTAGTGAGAAGGTTCCGCTTTCTTGGCCTTTGAATTTTTCGATCAAGTTGGCTTTTTGTTCGGCCATGGGGGCGACAAATTCTGAAATCCCCATTCCTAGTAGAGAGACCAGCAATATTGGTTGGCATGCCGCAAAGCCAATACGCCAAATCGGCATCCCCGCGGCGCGCATCACGGTTAATTCAGATGTTGCTGCTAATGTGCCTAGTCCCATTAAAGTGCCGATCAATGAGGCAACTGGAATATATTCCGCTAGTTTTCCTGGTAGGCGAAATAGGATGACCTGTAATAACGATTGTATGGTGTAGTTATCGTTTACTTTTTTGATTTGCTCTA
This sequence comes from Marinomonas polaris DSM 16579, assembly GCF_900129155.1. Taxonomy (GTDB): domain Bacteria; phylum Pseudomonadota; class Gammaproteobacteria; order Pseudomonadales; family Marinomonadaceae; genus Marinomonas; species Marinomonas polaris. The sequence goes on along the minus strand of NZ_FQVF01000031.1, from coordinate 13,985 downwards.
TAAAAGTTAGCGCAAAATCCAATCCAAGTAGTACTACTGCGACAATTAAAAAGGCCCATAAAACGCTGCTAGCAATGTATTTATCTATTTTAGTCATATTGGTTACTCGCTTGAGTCCGCTGCGTTGGGTTGTCTGGTCTTGCGACGCTCAAATACTTGATTGTACTGTGCAAAAAGCACGGCAGCGATGAGTATGAATATGCCATGTATCCACCATAAGCCAAGTTGGATAGGGAGCTTGCCTTTTTCTAGTGATGTTCGCCCCCAAATGAGGAGGGCAATGTACAGTATCATCAAAAGAATTGCGGGTAGCATTTTGAAAAAGCGACCTTGCCTTGGATTAACTTGGCTTAGTGAGAGGCCAATGATGGCAAGAATAGGAATAATGAGAACCAACGAAATACGCCATTGGAGCTCGACTTTTTCTAAGAGTTTATCGCTGTTAATTAAGCTGAGAGTGTTTTGGGTGTAAGGGTCATCAATGATGCTTTCATCTTTGCTTTCCATGCGTATTGCGTAGGTATCAAACTGTGTGATGCGATAATTTGCTGTGCCGGGTTTGCCCTCGTAGCGAGTGCCGTTTTTGAACACAAGGTAGTTTTGATTGCCTTCAGAGCTAATGCGGATTTGTTCTGCATTGGCTGCGAATGTTTGTATTGGAATGTTTGTGTCTTTTTTGCGTACTACATCAGAAAGGAATATTTGATTCATCCAACCTTCTTTAGTGAAGCTATCGATGTAGGTTGTACGTTGGCCGCTGCCTTCAAAGCGGCCGGGGATGAGAAAATCAAAAGCTGATAGTTGGTTTTGAGCTTGCGATGCTTCAGCTGCTTTGTACTCACTGTATGGCGCGAGCCAAAAATTAATGGAGGCACTGACTAAACCGACAAGAAAGGCGATACCAAGAGTATAACCTGCAAGTTTTACTTTGCTGATGCCACTGGAAAAAAGTACCGACATTTCATTTTCTATATAAAGGCGCCCAAAAGAAAGTAATAACGCCAAGAAAAAAGCCAATGGCAAGATCATCTGGACGAAACTGGGAACATGATAGCCTAGAATCACGAATAGAAACTCGAAGGTCATTTTTCCGTCGGCGATACGGCCCAAATAAAAGGAAAATCGACCGCTTAGAATGACGAGTAGTAAAATTAGCGTAACGCCAGCTGTTGACACCAGCACTTCTTTCGCTAAGTATCTGAATAGTCTCAAAGTCACCTCTGGATGGATTCTGCTTTTTAAGCGTAGAGTTGATTACACATCTAAAGCCCCCATTATCTCGTGGTAAGAAGTATATTATCCAGTTTTTTTTAAAATGAGACCTTTGCACGACAACGCTACTTGTAATATAGAGCGTTAAAAATGGTCTTAAAGTGTCGATTTATGGCTAATAAATCGTATTTTTGCCTTGTCTTTGCTTAGCTGGTGACCTTGTGTAAATGTCTTGAAGTTATTTTATTGAGGGTTTTTTCATGAATATGGCGTTATTTGATCGCTTATCCACAGTGCAAGCAGACTTGCTTGTTGCATTTGTTCCAAGTGAAGGTGACTTTTCAGAGTCAACCGCTTGGGTTGATGAGAATGCCAATGGGCAAGTCTCTCAATTGCGCGAAACTGGCGTATTTAAAGGTAGTGTGGCGCAAACGCTATTATTGCCTGGTATGTCGCAAGACTTCGCTCAAGCAGTATTATTAGTCGGTATTGGTAAAGATGCTCAGTTGAGTGATATGCAAGCTCGTAAAGTCATTGCAGCCGTAGCAGCTCAAATTAAAGGTTTGCCATTCGCATCGGTTGCGGTTGCAAGTGCTGGTCTGGTATTGAAAAAACGTTCTCAGGCTGATGTGCTAGCTCTGGTTGCTCAGTGGTTGAATGAAGGTTTTTATAACTTCCTTGGCTTCAAAAAAGACGATGCTGAGAAAGCGACAAAAGTAACATCTTTGTTGTTAGAGGGCACAGATGAAGCGGCTTTGGCAATTGGTACGGCTACGGCGAAAGGTTCTGCCTTTGCTCGTCAACTAGGAAATCTTCCTGGTAACGTTTGTACGCCAAGTTACTTAGCATCTAAAGCGCAGCAGCTAGGTGAAGAATACAGTATCGGCGTTGAGTTACTAGACGAAAGTAAAATGGATGAACTAGGCATGCATTGCTTGTTGTCAGTTGGTCATGGTAGTGATCAGCCAAGCTACTTAATCGTTATGAACTACCGCGGTGGTGAAGAAGGTGAAGCGCCTCACGTTCTCCTAGGTAAAGGTATTACTTTTGATACAGGCGGTATTTCCTTGAAACCTGGTCCGAAAATGGATGAGATGAAATACGACATGTGTGGTGCTGCTAGCGTTTTTGGCACAATGAAGGTGATTTGTGAGCTAAAACCAAAACTTAATTTCACAGCTGTTATTGCTGCAGCCGAAAATATGCCAAGTGGTCGTGCAACTAAACCTGGCGATATTGTGAAGACTATGTCTGGTCAAACGGTAGAAATCTTGAATACCGATGCCGAAGGTCGTTTAGTGCTTTGCGATGCTTTGACTTACATTGAGCGCTTCAAACCGAAATCAGTTGTTGATATTGCAACGCTGACGGGTGCTTGTGTGGTTGCTTTGGGTAGCGTTAACTCAGGTATGTACGCGAACAATGATGATCTAGCGTCAGAATTGAAAACAGCAAGCCAAGTATCTGCTGATAAAATTTGGCAAATGCCTCTTGATGAAGAGTACCAGCAGCAGCTGGATAGTAATTTTGCTGATATCGGTAATATCGGTGGTCCAGAAGCGGGTTCTGTAACAGCTGCTTGCTTCTTGTCTCGCTTTACTGGTTCTTATCCCTGGGCGCATTTGGATATTGCTGGTACAGCTTGGGCTGGTGGCGCAAGTAAAGGAGCAAGTGGTCGTCCAGTTGCTTTGTTGACTCGTTATTTGCTCGGTAAAGTGTAACTAACTCGTTTTCTTACTAACGCATAGCGTTTATAAAAGCAGTAATCATTAATGGTTGCTGCTTTTTTTGTGCAGTCTTCTAAGGGGAAAGATTAGTCCGATCAAGGTGTTATTTTTGTTCGCTCTGTGTTGTGTTCATTATCTTCATTTGGAGAGGGTGGACTTTTGTGTTTTTCAATGCGAAAGTTGAGGGCTTCAAATGATGGGTTAAGTATGTAATGTCGCTTAACTCTTGTATTTTGCTTTCTTAATATTGGTTTTTCCTATGTCAGATTTAGCCACTCATTATGATGATGGTGTTCTTGAACCAGATGAAGAAACCTTGATGTCTGCTCTGCGGAATCAAGATGACATTCCTATTTTGATGGATATTGTCGCTGAGAGAGAGTCTCTTTCCTCTAGCCAAGAAGCGCATTTAGAACAGTCTTTTAGTGAGCATAAAGAGCAGGATGCTAAGCCGCAAGATATACTTGATGGCAGTGTTTCGCAGGAAGCCTATCAGAATGACTTTAAAGATGAATCGTCAGATCCGTCACTAGATGAAGTCGTTACGCTGAACGAAGTGGTTGCTGAATCGGCTTTATCGCAAGAGTTGATTGCTAAAACTATTGCAGATGTACTTGAAAAACGTTTACCAGAGTTGGTGTCGGAAGTGATGCAGGCATTGCATGCAGCCGGTACAACTCAAAAAGAGTAATACAAATTAATAGCTGTCTAATGTGTTTGCAGACGGCTTAATTACCCACGTGTTATTCTTTATCTTGTTATGACACGTTATAATTCCTCAACTTACAATTGATCGCTACATAAGAGCCTTAAGACATCATAATGGAAAAGACCTACCAACCTCAGAGTATTGAACAGCCTATTTATAAACGTTGGGAAGAGGGCGGATACTTTTCCCCTCAGGGCAACGGTTCTCCATTCTCTATCATGATTCCACCTCCAAACGTCACTGGTAGTTTGCACATGGGGCATGCGTTTCAGCATACCTTGATGGACGCCATGATTCGCCGTGAGCGTATGAAAGGCAGTCGTACTTTATGGCAGCCGGGTTGTGACCATGCGGGTATCGCGACTCAAATGGTGGTTGAACGCCAATTAGCGGCTCAAAATATTACTCGTCATGATCTTGGTCGTGAAAAGTTCCTTGAAAAAGTTTGGGAATGGAAAGGTCAGTCTGGCGGCACTATTTCTGACCAGATGCGTGTCTTAGGCGATTCTGTTGCGTGGGATAAAGAACGTTTCACTATGGACCCAGGCATGTCTGCTGCGGTTCAAGAAGTGTTTGTGCGTCTGTTTGACGAAGGCATCATTTACCGTGGTCAGCGCCTTGTAAACTGGGATCCAGTATTGCATACGGCAATTTCTGATCTTGAAGTAGTTTCTGAAGAAGAAAATGGCTTCATGTGGTACTTCCGTTACCCACTTGCTGATGGCGTGAAAACAACAGATGGCAAAGATTACATTGTTGTCGCAACGACGCGTCCAGAAACCATGTTTGGTGACGCTGCTGTTGCTGTAGCGCCAGATGACGAGCGTTTTACAGACCTTGTTGGCAAGTTTGTTGAATTGCCATTGGTTGGTCGTCGTATTCCAATCGTTGCTGACGAATATGTAGATAAAGAATTTGGTACGGGTTGTGTGAAAATTACACCAGCCCATGACTTCAATGACTATGAAGTAGGCAAACGCCACGACATGCCATTGATCAATATTTTGACCGACGATGCGGCCATTAATGATGTAGCGCCTGAAAAATATCGCGGTATGGATCGTTTTGATGCACGTAAAGCCGTTGTTGCTGATTTTGATGCGCTTGGCTTGCTTGAGAAAGTCGTTGATCACAAATTAAAAGTACCACGCGGTGAACGTGGTAATACGGTTATTGAACCTTACCTAACACAGCAGTGGTATGTCGCTGTTGAGTCATTGGCAAAGCCTGCGATCGAAGCAGTTGAAAATGGCGATATTCAGTTTGTGCCTAAGCAATGGGAAAACACTTACTTTGCTTGGATGCGTGATCTTCAGGATTGGTGTATCTCTCGTCAGCTGTGGTGGGGACATCAGATCCCAGCTTGGTACGATGCGGATGGCAAACACTACGTTGGTAAGAGTGAAGAGGAAGTTCGTGCCAAATACAGCCTAGCGGCTGATGTTGAATTAACTCAAGACGAAGACGTACTAGATACTTGGTTCTCTTCTGCACTTTGGACCTTTGCAACACAAGGCTGGCCAGAAGAAACGCAAGATTTTGCTGAGTTTAGTGAATCGGACGTGTTGGTAACCGGCTTTGATATTATTTTCTTCTGGGTTGCCAGAATGATCATGATGACCTTGAAATTTACTGACAAAGTACCTTTCAAAACGGTTTATATCACTGGCCTTATTCGCGATGAACGCGGCGATAAAATGTCGAAATCCAAAGGCAACGTTATCGATCCATTGGATTTAATCAATGGTATTGATATCGAATCTTTGGTTGCAAAACGTACTTACGGCATGATGCAGCCACGCTTGGCTGAAAAAGTCGAAAAGAATACTCGTGAAACCTACCCAGAAGGTATTCAAGCCTACGGTACTGATGCACTGCGTTTTACGCTTTGCTCATTGGCGTCTGGCGGCCGAGACATTAAGTTCGATCTTAATCGTCTTGAAGGTTACCGTAACTTCTGTAACAAGATTTGGAACGCGACGCGTTATGTCTTGATGAATACTGAAGATCAAGACTGTGGGCAGAATGGGACAGAGGTTGAACTATCTCTTGCTGATAAGTGGATTATTTCTCGCTTGCAGCATGCAGAAGATGCAGTAAACCGCGCTTTCGATACTCATCGTTTCGATTTGGCTTCTCAGGCATTGTACGAATTTATGTGGCACGAATACTGTGATTGGTATTTGGAATTGTCTAAGCCTGTACTTTGGGATGAAAATGCCACTGCAGCGCAATTGACTGGCACGCGTCGTACTTTGGTTCGAGTATTGGAAGCTTTCCTACGTCTTGCTCACCCAATGATGCCATTCTTGACCGAAGAAATTTGGCAACGTGTTGCGCCGCTTGCAGGTGTTAAAGGCGAGACGGTTATGTTGGGTGAATACCCAACGGCTAATGAGGCGAAAAAAGACGAACAAGCAGAAGCGGATGTTGAATGGCTAAAAGGTGTTATCGAAGGCATTCGTAATATCCGTGGTGAAATGAATATTTCTCCTTCTAAGCCGCTTACTATTTTGTTCCGTAATGGTTCTGAGCAAGATAAAGCACGTTTAGATGCGAACTTAACATTCTTACAAACACTGGCTAAATTAGAGTCTGTCACTTGGTTGAATGCGGGCGATGAAGCTCCAATGTCAGCGACTGCGTTAGTTGGTGATATGGAAGTGCTAGTGCCAATGGCTGGCTTGATTGATAAAGAGGCTGAGCTTGCGCGTTTGCAAAAAGAAATTGATAAAGCGTCAAAAGAATTGCAACGCATTCAAGGAAAACTTTCTAATGACAGCTTTGTGGCGAAAGCGCCTATTGAAGTGGTTGAGAAAGAACGTGCTAAGTGTGATGACTTGCAACTTGCGGTAACTAAGTTGGAAGAGCAAAAGATCAGTATTGGATCTTTGTAAATTCGCGTTGTAAAAACATAAGGTTGGAAGTCTATTTTGGCTTCTGACCTTGCGCTTACTTAATAAAAATAAAAAAGAGGCGAGATAGAGATGGAAAGATTAACTGGGAAAGTTAAGTGGTTTAACGACGCTAAAGGCGTGGGTTTTATTAAGAGAGAAGAAGACAGCGATGTGTTCGTTCATTACAAGTCGATTGCTTGTGATGGTCATAAAAGCTTAAGAAAAGGCCAGTCGGTTAGTTTTGTGTTATCTGCTACGGATTTTGGCTTGCAAGCGATGGAAGTGCGTTTAGAAAAAGAGGCGCAAGTTGCATCCTCTGGTTCTAATCAACAGCTTGAAAGTGCTTAATTTATTTAGATTCAGTTAGCATCTTGTGCGCAAGTTTGACGAAATCGACTGGTGTAATGATGCCAACGAGTTTGTTGTCTTGAGTTACTGGTAGGCAGCCATATTTATTCTCAATAAAGAACTCGGCAGCCATGTCTAAATCTGTGTCAGGGCTTACTGTTAGTATGTCCTTGTTCATGGCGTTTGCAATTGGCGTTTGTTGTTCTTTCTTAGATATTTGCTGGGTGCCAAATTGGCTAACTAGGTGAAAGGCATGACGTAAGTATTCACGCTGCGTTAGCATGCCAACACATTCCCCTTCGTCGTTTACGATGGGGATGTTTCTAATATTTTTTTCTTGCATCAATGCTTTGGCTTTCGCTAAAGAATCGTTTTCTCTCAGTGTAATTAAGTTAGTAATCATCAAATCAGCTACAGTGCGCATGAACAAGTCTCCCTATATCTATTTCAGCGTTAATGCTCAGTGTAGAGCGGATCAGGTATGAAAGGCAATTATGTATAAAAGGCGATTATGTCTTAGATAAAGCATAGCAGCCTTGAGGTAGATCAATAATGACAGATCAAGAATGGATGGAGCGTGCGATAGCGCTGGCTGCAAAAGCGGCATCAGAAAATGAAATTCCGGTTGGCGCTATTGTCGTACTCAATGATGAAATTATCGGTGAAGGTTATAATGCGCCGATTTCACTTTGTGACCCGACTGCCCACGCAGAGATTCAGGCAATTCGTATGGCCTGTAAAGCCATGAATAATTATCGGCTGCCCGGTGCGACGTTATATGTAACATTAGAGCCTTGCTCTATGTGCGCGGGTGCTATGGTTCACGCACGTATTGATAGGGTGGTTTATGCAGCGACGGAACCCAAAAGCGGAATTGTGGAAAGTCAGGGGCAATTTTTTGAAGCGCCATTTCTTAATCACAAGGTAAAAGTTGAGTCCGGTGTATTGGCTGAAATAGCCTCTAGCCAGCTTACTCATTTCTTTCAATATCGCCGTGAACAAAAAAAGAAGCTCAAGGAACAGGCAAAAAAGACGATTTAGACGATTAATTCCGTCATTTTGTGTAGAAATTTCATACTCTGCTAGCCTCTATTTGCTGCATTGATTTAAAATACCCGCACCATTTCCCCAAAACTACCAAGTGAGGCAATACTCAACATGCTAACTCTGCATGGTTCCGCAGCGCTATCAGCGTTTCGCAAGGCAAAGTTATTAGCCAATATGCAAGCATCTATCCCATCTGTCACAGATGTTGATGCTCAATTTCTCCATTTTGTGGAGCTGGCTGATAATAAAACGCTTACTGCTGAACAGGAAACTGTTCTACAACGCGCTTTGGCCTACGGTCCTAAATCCTCCCAAGTCAGTTCATCTGATCAAAGTGTTTTAGTGGTTCCTCGTTTAGGAACTATTTCACCTTGGTCATCGAAAGCAACCGATATCCTTCATAACTGTGGCCTTGCGGCCGTATCCCGCGTTGAACGTGGCGTGGAATACTTTATTCATAGCTCGGCGCCATTGGCGCTTGAAGAGCTAGATTTGTTGTCTGCTATGTTGCATGACCGCATGACAGAAAGCGTACTTCCGGCATTGAGTGACGCTACTGACATGTTTTCTCATGCAGAACCGACACCAATGACAAGTGTTGATGTGTTAGGTGGCGGCCGTGCCGCGTTGGTTGAGGCAAACCAAACGCTAGGTCTTGCTCTTGCGGATGACGAAATTGATTATCTTGTCGAGTCTTTCATTGAGTTGGGTCGTAATCCAATCGATGTAGAGCTAATGATGTTTGCACAAGCAAACTCAGAGCATTGTCGTCACAAAATTTTTAATGCGTCTTGGACAATTGATGGCGAAGAGCAAGAGCGCTCTTTGTTTAAAATGATCAAGAACACTCACGAACATAATCCTCATGGCACCTTGTCTGCTTATAAAGACAACGCTGCTGTGATGGAAGGTCACTTTGGTGGTCGTTTCTTCCCGTCGGCTGAAACTCGTGAATACGATTTTAGTCATGAGCACATCGATATCTTGATGAAGGTAGAAACCCATAACCACCCAACTGCCATTGCGCCTTTCTCAGGTGCAGCGACGGGTTCTGGTGGTGAGATTCGTGACGAAGGTGCTACAGGTATTGGCTCCAAACCAAAAGCTGGTTTGAGTGGTTACACAGTATCTGATCTTAAAATCCCAGGTTTTGAACAGCCATGGGAAAGCTATTACGGCAAACCGTCTCGTATCGTAACGCCTTTGGATATTATGATCGAAGGTCCTATTGGTGGTGCGGCATTTAACAATGAGTTTGGTCGTCCAAACCTATTGGGTTACTTCCGTACTTACGAACAAAAAATTCAAGGTGCCTCTCAAGAAGAAGTGCGTGGTTACCATAAACCAATTATGTTGGCAGGCGGTATCGGTAACATTCGTCGTGAACACGTTGAAAAACAAGAGATCAAAGTTGGCGCTAAGTTAATCGTACTTGGTGGCCCTGCAATGTTGATCGGTCTTGGTGGCGGTGCGGCATCCTCCATGGCTTCTGCCGATGGCAATGAAGATCTTGATTTTGCTTCTGTACAGCGTGGCAACCCAGAAATGGAGCGTCGTTGTCAGGAAGTGATCGACCGTTGCTGGCAGCTTGGCGACAAAAACCCAATCAGCTTTATCCACGATGTGGGCGCTGGTGGTTTGTCTAACGCTTTGCCTGAATTGGTAAAAGACGGCGAGCGCGGTGGTAATTTTGATCTGCGTAAGGTCCTAAACGACGAACCTGGCATGTCTCCACTAGAAATCTGGTGTAACGAATCGCAAGAGCGTTATGTTATGGCGGTTTCTCCAGATCGAGTTGAAGAATTTACCGCGATTTGTGAGCGTGAGCGTTGTCCTTTTGCCATCGTTGGTGAGGCGAAAGAAGAAATGCATCTGCAAGTTGCCGATGAACATTTTGATAACAATCCAGTTGATTTGCCAATGTCTGTTTTATTTGGCAAGCCACCTAAAATGCACCGTGAAGCAACAAAAGCGGTTATTGCTGGTGATGATTTTACTGCGATTGAAGTGGATTTAGCTGATGCAGCAAATCGCGTATTGAGTTTGCCAACGGTAGCGAGCAAAAACTTCTTGATCACCATTGGTGACCGTTCAATCACGGGTATGGTTGCTCGTGATCAAATGGTTGGTCCATGGCAAGTACCAGTAGCCGATGTGGCGGTAACAACGTCCTCTTTAGAAGGCTACACAGGTGAAGCTATGACAATGGGTGAGCGTACGCCAATTGCGCTGTTAGATGCACCTGCATCTGGTCGTATGGCCGTTGGTGAAGCGTTAACTAACTTGGCTGCAGCTCACATTACTAAGCGTAGTAGTATTAAGTTGTCTGCTAATTGGATGGCGGCCGCTGGTCACGAAGGCGAAGATGAAAAACTTTACCAAACTGTAAAAGCAGTCGGTATGGAGTTGTGTCCTGCATTGGATATTGCCATTCCAGTGGGTAAAGACTCTATGTCGATGAAGACCGTATGGAAAGAAGATGGCAAAGAAAAAGCGGTAACGTCTCCGCTTTCTTTGGTTATCTCTGCGTTTGCCCCAGTAACGGATGTTCGCAAGACATTAACGCCAGAACTGCAAAACAAAGCTGATACGCGTTTGTTGTTGATTGATTTGGGTGCTGGTAAGAATCGTCTAGGCGGTTCTGTTATTGCTCAGGTTTACAACAAACTGGGTCAACAAGCGCCAGATGTGGATGATGCGGCTACATTGGCCGGTTTCTTCGATACGACGCAAGCACTTAATGCTGAAGGCAAATTGTTGGCCTACCATGACCGTTCTGACGGTGGTGCGTTTGCAACTTTGGTTGAAATGTCATTCGCGAGTCATTTAGGTCTGAATATCGATCTTGATGAAGTTGTTTCTAATCGTGCTCAAGTGGCGCCTGTGTTATTCAGCGAAGAGTTGGGTGCAGTGATTCAAGTTAATGAATCAGATGTTGCTGCTATTATTGCTGCTTATGCAAAAGTAGGCGTCGCTGTTGCTTCTATTGCTACTTTGTCTGGTGACGATAACATTTGTGTTCGTTTCGCAGGTGAAACTGTGCTTGAAGAATCTCGCATTAATTGGCAGCGTGTTTGGTCTGAAACCAGTTACCGTATTCAAGCATTGCGTGATAATCCTGATTCAGCACAGCAAGAATTTGATAGTCTGTTGGATGCGAAAGACCCAGGCCTATCTGCTGACGTTCGTTTCGATCAAAATGAAAACATTGTTGCTGCATTTATTGACTCTGGTGTTAAGCCTAAGATTGCTGTTTTGCGCGAGCAAGGCGTAAACGGTCAAGTTGAAATGGCAGCTGCTTTCCATAAAGCTGGCTTCATTCCAGTGGATGTTCACATGAGTGATATCTTGTCTGGTCGTACGACGCTGGATCAGTTTAGTGGTTTGGTAGCTTGTGGCGGTTTCTCATACGGTGATGTATTGGGTGCTGGTGAAGGTTGGGCGAAGTCTATCCTTTTCAACCCAGTAGCTCGTGAGCAATTCGAAGCCTTCTTCAATCGTCCTGATACTTTCACGCTTGGCGTGTGTAATGGTTGTCAGATGTTGTCGAATTTATACGAATTAATTCCTGGAGCGGGACATTGGCCGAAATTTGTTCGTAACCAATCTTCTCAGTTTGAAGCCCGTCTTGTACAAGTAGAAGTTCAAAAATCTAATTCTATCTTGCTTGCTGGTATGGAAGGTTCTCGTATGCCTATCGTGGTTGCTCATGGTGAAGGTCTAACTGAATACCGTGATGACCAAGATATGGCGACACTGGCTTCTGCGAATCAGATTTCGTTGCGTTATGTTGATAACTACGGTCAAGCAACCGAACGTTATCCATTTAACCCGAATGGTTCTGCGCAAGGTGTAACGGGGTTAACATCTGAAGATGGTCGAGTGACTATTATGATGCCTCACCCAGAGCGTGTTTATCGTACGGTTCAGCACAGCTGGCATCCAAGCGAATGGCAAGAGCAAGCACCATGGTTGCGTTTGTTCCAGAACGCACGTAAATGGTTAGGCTAATTCGATAAATTAGTATTGATGAAACCCTTTAGCTGAAAAGCTAAAGGGTTTTTTTTGTGTCTATGATTTGAGCAAGTGCTCAATAAGTAAATGGGTATTGGCATGAGCGTAACGATTCTGTTCGATAGCATAATAACGTCCAATATTACCCTTTTGATGAGAAAGTGAGACTAATGTCCCCTTTAACAGGTCTTGCTGGATGAGTGTTTCAGGACACAAGGCCACTCCTTGTGCCGCCAGCGTAGCCATTTTGAGTAAGTGAAAATCTTCGTAAATCACTTTTGCTGGTTGAATCAGTTGCTTGTTTTGCAGGGAGAACCAATCTTGCCAGCTAGCATCTGAGTGATCATGTAAGAGATCTGCTTCTAATAACCCATTAAGAGATAGGAGGTTTGGATGCTGGCTTAAATATATCGGGCTGCAGACTGGTAGCGTTTCACCCGAAAAAATTGGCGTGAGTGAATGGGGGGTGGAGTCATAGTTTTCATGGCTGCCAATACGCAAACTGTATTCATCTAAATAGTCAGGTGCGGAGGAGTAATATCGAATTGCTAAATCGTAATTTGGGTTAGCTTTTTTAAATGCGAGTAATCTTGGTAATAACCAAGATTCGAGAAGTGAAGGTAGGCAATATAGAGTGAGGGTGTGCGTGTTTTGCTTTTTCGTCAATAGTACTTGGTCAATATGATCGAAGGGCTGAGCTAATTCTGTTGAGAGTTTTATGCCTTCTGGTGTGACTTTTAATTGTCGGCCGGATTTATAAAAGAGGGCGTAACCTAGCTGCGCTTCAAGGCGTTTGATTTGATGGCTAACGGCAGATTCGGTCAAGCTCAGATAATCTGCCGTTTGTTTTAGGCTACCGAAGCGAACCGCTAAATGAAAAGTGTGTAATGCTGTGTAGGGGAGGCTCATAACTCACTCTTGAATATTTGTCATGTACTTAAAATAAATGTCCATTTTTTTGAGTTTCCGCTTTCTCTAGTCTAAGTCAAATAGAAACTTAATTTGGAGAGACAATATGGCGAATGTAGAAGCAGCGTACAGGTCAGGTGAAGGCTCAAAATTGGCTGTTGATAAAGTGTTTTACGATTCTTTAAAAGAAGGTCAGGCGAAGCGAACTTTGGTCGAAACTATCAAGGTTCCAATGCGATTTGGTCAAGCTTGGAAAGTGCCAGCGGGGCATGTATTTCGTATCCGCGTTTCAGATGGGCCGCAGGTTGGTGACTTTAATATGTGGAATCTACATGATCCAAGGGAGCGGATGTGGGCTTCCAGAACTCGCCAACTACAGCGTGCACATGTAAGTACACATGACAGACTATGGTCGACACTACCTTTCTTACGCCCAATGGCAACTATTATAGAAGACACACTAGAAGATTATGGTAAGGATGAAGATGGCGGGCGAGTACATGACTTACTCGGTACGCGTTGTGATCCTTATATCAACTACCTATTAACTGGGGAAGACTTTGATTTTCACTGTCATTCTAATTTGGTTCGTGCAGTACTTCCTCATGGATTAACAGAGTTTGATGTACATGATGTGTTGAACGTCTTTCAATGTACTGGTTTAAACGAAGATGATCAGTATTTTATGAAGCCGTGTCCTGCCCAAAAAGGAGATTATCTCGAATTTTTTGCGGAGATCGATTTATTGTGTGCGATGTCTTGCTGTCCGGGCGGAGATCTATCTGTGGATTTCTTAGGACGAGACGGTATAGACCCTTTATCAACATGCCATCCATTGGAAGTTGATATTTATCGTTTAGATCCTGTAGCCCTAGAAAATTGGCAGTCGCCAAAGAGTCCTGCTTATAAAGGAGTTCATGGTATGCGTGCTCCGAACATAGATTGGAGCGTTATAAAACAGGATATTTAAAGTTTTAGATTATAAAATAGTCAGCTTCAGGGGTGTTGATTAATAAGTGATCCACAATTGAATTAAATGACATTAATTTAAATTTTCTTTAAAAAAGGGTTGCACAAAATCTGTAGATCCTTAATATACGCCCTCGCTGACACGGACAAGGC
>NZ_FQVF01000026.1 GCF_900129155.1 Marinomonas polaris DSM 16579 | reverse complement strand
CAGTTAGAGATCGTCGCCTTGGTAGGCCTTTACCCTACCAACTAGCTAATCTCACGCAGGCTCATCTAATAGCGGAAGGCTCCGAAGAGTCCCCTCCTTTCCCCCTTAGGGTGTATGCGGTATTAGCATGCGTTTCCACATGTTGTCCCCCTCTACTAGGTAGATTCCTACGCGTTACTCACCCGTCCGCCGCTCGTCAGCAGGAGCAAGCTCCCCTGTTACCGCTCGACTTGCATGTGTTAAGCCTGCCGCCAGCGTTCAATCTGAGCCATGATCAAACTCTTCAGTTAAAAAGTTTGCTTACTCAAAATCTATTACACTAACAATAACTTAATCGACTCATCATCCCGAAGAACAACAAGCCAACATAAAGCGAATTGACGTGTTAGACGTTTCGCAAGACTTCAATTTTTTTGATCAACTACATCTCGGTAAACCGGTCTGCGATGATCTTCTGAAGCCTCCAGCGAGCGCCCACACAAATTATCTGATTATCTATTTTAAAGAGCATCGCCACACATGATGTGCGGCTGAGGTCGTGTATAGTACAGAATATTTTTATCCATGCAACCGTTTTTAAACAAAAAAGTCACTGTATTGTAAAATACAGTGACTTTTCTTAAATAATCAAAGATCAATTACTTAATTTCGAGTGCTTGCGCTTCGATTCTGGCTTTCCATTCAGCAGGCCCTGTGATGTGTACAGATGTACCTAAAGTATCAACTGCAACTGTTACAGGCATATCAACAACATCAAATTCATAGATAGCCTCCATACCTAGCTCAGGAAAGGCAACAACATCTGCTTTCTTAATTGCTTTAGAAACCAAATAAGCCGCACCACCTACTGCCATTAGGTAAACCGCACCAAATTCTTTGATCGCTTCAATTGCAACAGGACCACGCTCAGATTTACCGATCATACCAAGCAGACCCGTTTTATCCAGAATCGTGCGGGTAAATTTGTCCATTCGTGTCGCGGTAGTTGGTCCAGCAGGTCCTACAGCTTCATCTCTCACTGGATCAACAGGCCCAACGTAATAAATAAAGCGACCTTTAAGATCAACAGGAAGCTCTTCGCCGTTAGCGATCATCTCAACCATTTTCTTATGAGCGGCATCACGACCCGTTAGCATTTTACCGTTTAACAAAACGGTTTCACCAGGCTGCCACTCTTTTACTTGCTCAGGTGTAATTGTATTCAAATCAACTCGACGAACACTTTCCCCCACTTCCCAAGTAATTTCCGGCCAATCATCTAATGATGGTGGCACCAAATCTGCTGGACCAGAACCATCAAGCACGAAATGTGCGTGACGCGTAGCAGCACAATTAGGAATCATAGCAACAGGCAAAGACGCCGCATGAGTTGGGTAATCCATGATTTTCACATCAAGAACAGTCGTTAAACCACCTAGACCCTGTGCACCAATACCTAGATTATTAACCGCATCAAAAATAGCCAAACGAAGCTCTTCAACACGTGTTTGTGGCCCGCGGGCTTTCAACTCATGAATATCAATCGGCTCCATCAAAGATTCTTTCGCCATAACCATGGCTTTCTCTGCAGTACCACCAATACCTATACCGAGCATTCCTGGAGGACACCAGCCAGCCCCCATCGTTGGAACCGTTTTTTTAACCCATTCAACGATATCATCGGAAGGGTTAAGCATCGCCAATTTAGATTTGTTTTCAGAACCGCCACCCTTAGCAGCAACATGAACCTCAACCGTATCACCAGGTACAACCTCCATATGAATCACAGCAGGCGTATTGTCTTTGGTGTTTTTACGAGCTCCAGCAGGATCGGCAAGAATAGAGGCACGCAACACATTATCTGGATGAAGATAAGCTCGACGCACACCTTCATTAATCATATCAGTGACACTTCTTGTACTTTCCCACTGAACATTCATGCCAATTTTAATAAAGACAGTAACAATACCAGTGTCCTGACAAATTGGACGCTTACCTTCAGCACACATACGAGAATTAATAAGAATTTGCGCCATCGAATCTTTCGCGGCCTTACTCTCTTCTCGCTCGTACGCTTCATGCACTGCTTTTACGAAGTCCAGAGGGTGGTAATAAGAGATAAACTGCAATGCGTCTGCAACGCTATCAATCAGATCATCTTCTTTAATAATGCTCATGCTTCTCTCCTGCTGAGTATTACGATTAAATCGAAAACGAAATGGTAAAAGATGCAGCCTTGCAAAGAAAGCTTTATGGTGGGTTTTAAAGAAATATACCCCTCATCAATTGAATGAATGAGGGGTATAAATAATAAAAGGTTAGTTCTTTTAGGCAAACAGCTTAACGATTTGCTTTTTGCTCTCTATCAGATTTTGGCTTCTGCACAGAGTGCTGAATATACTCTTCTAAAATTTGAGCAGTAAATTTTTCTCTCTCAGGTAAAGACGCAATACGCTCAGCTTCCCAGTTGATCAGACGAATAAAGACAGAATATTTTTTAATGAAGCCATAACCAATATCCCTAACACCTATATCATTAGTCTCCATCAAGTAAATAACTTGCTCTAAATTCTTCTGAGTCTCGAACTGGCCACCCTCGCTCGCAGCAATCAACAAACGCTGAATATGTTGGATCGGATTTTCAGATGCTCGTGATTCTTTTTTTGCTAAATTAGAAGTTAAAAATTTATCTAACATCTCTTCAGTGTGCACTTCTCTTGCATGCACATCAGAAATAAGCGCAGACTCACGTTCTAACAAACGAATAAACAAGCTCTTATTTTTAATATCCGAGAACTCTAAATCTTTAAGAGAAAGACCGTTCTGAGACATAATATCAATAACTTTTTCATAAGATGCCGTAGCATCCTCACCAACAGATACAGCTAGCACAAGATGACGGCGCAACTCATGCATTATTTTGGCAGCCCGATAATCTTCTTTGCGCTGCAAGTGCTGCTTAAGAGACTCTTTGTTTTTCACCAAAGCATGACTAACTGCATCGTATCCTTGAACTGCTTCTTGTTCATCTCTTAAACGAGCCATACGGATTTTGGTGCAACTATTTTCCCAAGCTTCATAAGATTTTGCTCTAGCCTGAAAAGCTCGTTCAATAGCTTCTTCAAAGCTTTGCTCAATTCGCGCACGTTCGGCACGCTCCTGCAATTCACCTTGTTCGTGTTCATAACGTTTCTGCTTTTTAAGCTGCAGATTTTCCTGAGCCAATAGAAGCTGCTTATCTAAAGTCTCTATATCCGTTTGGATTTTGGTTTCATCAAAATCAGCAAGTTTTTCATAAACTTTTGACCAGTAACCATCCTCTATGAATGGCACATTTGGATCGCTCGTCGCATATTGCGTTTTAAGAGTTTCAGTAAATCCATGATTATCTGGACGGAAAGCTTTAGTGGCATTAATAACATTATCACTGGAAGTATAGCTAGCAGAGCCATCCTGTCCATTTTCGTTAGCAACAGACGCTGCCGCCATAACCACATCTTCCATTACACTTTCCGCTGTCATGCTATTTTCACCGACATTATTGCCATCTAATTCAAAATTCGACTCAACTTCTTCAGCTTGAGCATCCACACAAAAAGTCATTTGATCGTCATTACTAACGTACACCTTTTCGTTATCAACATTTTCATTATCTGCCAAAAATGAATCACGAGGTGAATTGTCAGTATCGTGAAAACTAGATAAATCCATATCATCAAGAATAGTACGAGCAGATTCATACGCTCGACTAGGGTCGTTATCTTTTTCACTGAAACGACGATGATACACAGACCCTTCGGAGGATGATTTTACAACGACTTCTTTTTGATATCGCGGAGTCGCCCCACCCCAACTCACGCGGTAAAGCATAGCTCGGTCACACAACTGCAAAATAGGTAGCTCTCGTTGAGCAACCTGATATTGCCTAATCAGCGACTCCGCATGACGCAAAGCCATTACAGATTCACTTGAATTAGTAGAGGTTGCTAAATTCAATAATTTAACAACTTTCTGTATGGCCTTCTTCCTTTTGCTTATGCTCATAAAACACGCTTTCCAAGTTGGCTAAATTTCACTCAGTATAGAATACAAATTCAGGGCTTTTTCTCAATAGTAAAGTTCAGCCCCATCGCTAGGCAGCGTTAAATCATCACTTAGCAATGAATGAACCTTCTGCAAAATCTCAGCCAAGTCTTCTTTTGAATAAGGAATAGCATCCAATTTCCCCCAAATAGGACTAGGCCAGCAAGGATCAGTCTTATAACGAACTATATGATGTATATGCAATTGCGGCACCTGATTGCCAATAGCGGCAACATTCAGTTTAGTTGCGGAAAAGGCATCATGAAGAGTTTCCGCCAACAGGCAACTTTCTGCCATCAATTGCTGACGATCCTCTTCTACAAGTTGATATATTTCAGTAATGTCATTTCTTTGCGGAACAAGTATAAACCAAGGAAACTGAGCATCATTTATAAGACGCAACTGGCACAATGAAAAGTGTCCAACAAGAATAGAATCACGACCTAACACAGGATTTAACTCAAACATCTTTACATCTTCCTATTTACAAAAAAGGCTTTCATAAGCACTATAGCACTCTATTTTTAAAAACTCTCAGAGACTTGGAGCCCGCATGACTGATATGCAATGTGCCGTGGATGCACAAGCAAAATTAGCCGAATGTCCTCGTTGGGACGAGCGCACTCAAACGCTCTATTTTGTCGATATAGATTCTTTCATACTATACGCTTACAACACAAAAACAAAAAAACTAACAAGTCGCGAATTCGACGAAGAAATCGGCTGCTTCTCACTAGTTGAAAACGGTGGTTTTATCGCTGCCTTCCGTTCAGGTGTCTATACGTTTGAACACATAAATGCTGATTTAAAGCCTTATTGGCTTGCCACTTACGATCAAAGAACAACCCGCTTTAACGATGGACGCTGTGATGCTAAAGGTCGTTTCCTAGCTGGCACAATGTACTCTCCAAAAGATGCCTTCAAGGGAGCATTACATCAATTCAGCGGTGGCAAAGAAAACCTGATTGATCAAGCCGCTTGGACATCTAATGGTTTAGCATTTTCCCCTGATAACACCATTATGTATTATTCGGATACTCCGAATCATGTTGTTTATCAATTTGATTATGACTTAGAAAACGGCACCGCAAGCAACAAACGCGTTTTCATTCAATTTCCACACGGCAACGGTCGCCCAGATGGTGCTGCGGTTGATAGTGATGGAAATTACTGGTCTGCTCTTTATCAAGGACAGCGCGTTGTAAAAATTAGCCCACAGGGTGAAATTTTAGAGGAATATCTTGTTCCTGCAACGTACCCAACCATGGTTGCCTTTGGTGGACCAGAAATGACAACACTATTTGTGAGTACTTGCCGTGGCGCACAAACAGATGAAGAGCTGAAACAATTCCCTCAAGCAGGCGGAATTTTTGCCCTTGAAACGAACGTAAAAGGCCAGATTGAGCCGCGTTTTGCAGGCTAAGGCTTTTTTTGTAATTTGATGTTTTTTTTGCAATTTAACTTTAATCACTCAACTTTAAAGTACTGATATTATTATGCGCGCAAGCAACTATTTATTCTCTACCCTACGTGATGCACCAACTGACGCAGTCGTCACCAGCCACCAACTAATGGTTCGTGCAGGCATGATTCGCCAAATTTCAAAAGGTTTGTACACTTGGCTACCTACAGGTCTTAAAGTCTTCCGCAAAGTCGAGAGCATTGTTCGCGACGAAATGGAAAAAGCAGGCTCTCTTGAAGTCATGATGCCAGGCGTTCAACCTGCAGAATTATGGCAAGAAACAGGACGCTGGCAGAAATATGGTCCAGAACTACTACGTCTGCAAGACCGCCACGGTCGCGAATATTGCCTTGGCCCAACCCACGAAGAAGTCATCACAGAACTTGCGCGCAACGAACTGACTAGCTACAAACAGCTACCAATGAATTTCTTTCAAATTCAAACAAAATTTCGTGACGAAGTTCGCCCTCGCTTTGGTGTAATGCGTTCACGCGAATTCTGCATGAAAGATGCGTACTCCTTCCATGTTGGCGCTGAATCACTCCAACAAACCTATGATGTAATGCACCAAGCTTATTGCAATGTATTTGATCGCATTGGCCTTAACTACCGCCCAGTTCGCGCAGATACAGGCAGTATTGGTGGCGCATATTCACACGAATTCCATGTATTGGCCGACTCTGGTGAAGATGATATTGCTTTCAGTGATTCATCTGACTTTGCTGCTAATATCGAGCTTGCAGAAGCCGTTTGCCTAAAAGAAAAAGCCGACACACCAACACAAAACATCGCGGAAGTATTTACTCCAGATTGTAAAACAATTCAAAAAGTCGCTGAGTTTTTAAAATTAGACGTCACCAGCACAGTGAAAACCATGCTTGTGAAAGCCGTTGACGAAAACGAGCAACCAACTATCGTCGCTCTTGTGTTGCGTGGCGATCACAACATCAACGAAATCAAAGTGGAAAAACTGCCTGGTATCGTGTCTCCTTTTGAATTCGCCGATGAAGCTGACATCATCGCAAAAATTGGCTGTGCACCTGGCTCCATTGGACCAAAAGGTCTAGCTGAAAAAGGCGTTCGCGTTATCGCAGATCGCTCAGCAGCCGTTATGTCTGACTTCTGCGCTGGTGCAAACAAAGACGACTACCACTTTATCGGTTTGAACTGGGAACGTGACTGTGCGGCATTTGAAATTGCAGATATCCGCAACGTTGTTGAAGGTGACCCTTCTCCAGACGGACAAGGCACTATCATAATTAAACGCGGCATCGAAGTGGGTCACATTTTCCAACTTGGCCAACAATATGCTGAAGCACTAAAAGCCACCGTTTTAGATGAAAATGGTAAAGCGCAAGTCATGCACATGGGCTGTTATGGTATTGGCGTTTCTCGTATCGTCGCAGCAGCAATCGAACAAAACTTCGATGAAAAAGGCATTTTGTGGCCAGAAAGCATCGCACCATTCGATATTGCTATTGTTGCGATGAACTACGACAAATCCGAAGCAGTACGCACAGAATGTGACCGCCTATACGCTGAATTAAAAGCAAAAGGCTTAGATGTATTACTAGATGATCGCAAAGAACGTCCAGGCGTTAAATTCGCAGATTGCGAACTACTAGGCATCCCGCATCGTTTAGTTGTTGGCGATAAAGGACTAGAAAAAGGCACATTAGAATACAAATACCGTAAAGCTGGCGAGAACGAAGACATTGCTATTGCCGACGCTATCGATTTTATCTTAAGCAAAAAATAAGACTACCAAGCCTGACGGAAGCAGTTCCTTCTGTCAGGCTTTTTATACCAGAGATCCAGTAATAAATAGGAGCCAACATGACCACTATTTACCACAACCCTCGCTGCTCAAAATCCCGTCAAACATTACAACTTCTAGAAGAAAATAATATCCAACCTGAAATTCGTCTGTATTTGCAAGACCCCCCAAGTATCGAAGAAATCCAAGCATTACTTACACAACTAGATATAACACCACTAGAACTCATGCGCACTAAAGAAACCATCTACAAAGAACTTGGTTTAAGCAAAGAATCTACCGATGAAGAACGTCTGCAAGCTATGCACACGACCCCAAGCCTAATAGAACGCCCTATTGTTATACACAACGACAAAGCAAAGATTGGTCGCCCACCTGAAGATGTTTTAGCCTTATTTAAATAAATGAGAGCAACTAAATAGGAACTACTGAATGATCCAGTCACCTTACGTATTGGTTTTGTTTTACAGTCGTCACGGCTCAGTCTCAGAAATGGCAAAGTACATTGCTCGCGGCATCAACAAAACCAACGGCATTGAAGCAAAAATACGCCAAGTTCCAGAAGTGGCTGATACAACAAAAGTCGCCGCTCCAGCATTACCAGACGATGGCGCACCTTACTGCACTTTGGAAGAACTAGCAGATTGCTCAGGACTTGCTATAGGGTCACCTTCCTATTTTGGCAGTATGGCCGCACCACTGAAACATTTCATCGATCAGACATCGACACTCTGGCTAACAGGCCAATTAATCGACAAACCCGCTTGCGGCTTCACCAGCGCAAGCACCATGCATGGAGGCCAAGAACAATGCATTCACAGCATGATGACACCGTTAATCCATCACGGCATGGTTTGGCTTGGTTTGCCTTACAAAAACAAAGAACTAATCAGTACGCAGGCAGGCGGAACGCCTTATGGTGCAAGCCACCTAGCAAACAGCACACATGAAAATACTTTAACCAATGATGAAAAAGCACTTTGTGAAGCACAAGGTAAACGCATCGCCGAGATGGCCATCAAGCTAAAAAAATAAGCCTTTTTAGTTTATCTAGAACAAACCATACAAAACGAAAAAAGCCGCAATATAAAAAATTATGCTGCGGCTTTTTACTACCTAATGACTAGTATCTTACAATCAATTCTTAGTAATTAAGCTCAATGCCTTGGAAGCTCGATATCCTTAAACAATAATTCAACATCTTGCCGATTCCCAGCCTCCATCGCAGCCATTACGACATCTTTTGTCAGATGAGGCGCAAAAGATTCAATAAATTTATACATATAGCCACGAATAAATGTATTACTACGAATGCCTATTTTTGTGCAACTGTCTGCAAAAAGATGCGAAGCATCTAAAGCAACCAAATCTGCATCTTGTATTTCATCATGGGCCATTGAAGCTACAATCCCCACACCAAGTCCTAAGCGCACATAAGTTTTAATCACATCAGAGTCCGCAGCAGTAAATACAACATTTGGTTGTAATTCTGCCTCTTGAAACGCCTGATCCAATTGAGATCGACCCGTAAAACCGAATACATACGTGACAATAGGATATTCAGCCAATGCTTGCAGAGTCAGCTTATTCACTTTTGCCAAAGGATGGTCTTTTGGCACAACCACTGAACGGTTCCACGTATAACAAGGCAACATAACCAGATTGCCAAATAACTCTAACGCTTCTGTCGCAATCGCAAAATCGACAAGACCGTCGTTTGCCATTTCTGCGATTTGCATTGGTGTTCCTTGATGCATATGCAAACTAACGTCAGGATAACCTTCAATGAATTGATTAATCACTTTAGGCAAAGCATATCGAGCCTGTGTATGCGTCGTTGCGATATCAAGCGACCCTTTACGCTCATCACTAAATTCTTTCGCCACACGCTTAATATTTTGCGTTTGACTAAGCACTTCACCTGCTAAAGCAATAATTTTTTCGCCAGCCGGTGTCACATGCGTTAGGTGCTTTCCGCTCCGCGCAAAAACCTCTACACCAAGCTCATCTTCCAAAAGACGAATCTGCTTACTAACGCCTGGCTGTGACGTGTATAAACTTTGCGCCGTGGCCGAAACGTTCAAGTCATGACGTGCCACTTCCCATATATACCTAAGCTGCTGTAATTTCATCGTCTGCCTTATTCGAAAAAGAGTTAAAAACATAATAAAATATTACTTTATAGAATAGTAAAAAACCTCTAGTGTTGCCAGCTTAAATAACTTCAATGTGGCTTTTCTAATGGATTTTCTTTGGTACATTTCTGCAGGTGCGGCGGTTGGCTTGGCTGTTGGCATCACAGGTGTTGGTGGCGGCTCACTTATGACACCACTTTTATTAATGTTTGGCTTTCCTCCCCATATCGCGATTGGCACAGATCTTATGTATGCAGGCATTGCAAAAAGCACCGGCGTTGTCATGCATGCTAAACGCGGCAATGTAAACTGGAAAATTGTTTTCGCCATGGCGGCAGGAAGCATTCCCGCTTCCCTCATAACCGTTTGGGCATTATCAAGATTTGAAAAGCCCGATCACTATCAAGAAATTTTAACCAGTACGTTAGGTATGATGCTCGTTCTCACTGCCGTGGTTATATTATTTAGAGCTAAGTTAACCAAAGCACTAAGCTTCAACATATCAGAAGACCAAAGTACAAAAATCGTCTTTGTCTGCGGATTTATTTTAGGCGTATTAGTTACCCTTACTTCCGTTGGTGCTGGTGCCTTAGGAACCGCCATCATGATGATATTATTTCCGATCATGAGAGCAAAAAATATTGTGGGAACCGACCTAGCACATGCAGTACCACTAACCCTAGTTGCCGGGACAGGACACATTTTTTTAGGCAACGTTGACTACTCATTACTCGCTGCCCTTTTAATCGGCTCCATACCGACAATATACATTGGTACACGTATCGCAAGCCATGTACCCAACCATGTTTTACAACCTGTATTAGCAACCGCTTTACTCTCTTTTGGCGTGAAGTATCTTTTCTTCTAAAAAGTCAAAAAATCACTGTTAAGCGGTTCATTCAGAGGGAAAAACACGATATTGTAAGCAGCTATAACTAAAAGCAAAAAAGCAGGAAACCCCGCAATGAGTAACAAACGTCTTGAAGACTTAAATATTGCCTCATTTACCTCTCTGGTAACACCGAGTCAATTAAAGAAAGAACTGCCAGTTAGCGAAAGTGTTAGCATCCATGTAGCTGAATCACGCGACATAATCAAAAACATTATGGACGGCAAAGACCACCGTCTGGCTATCGTAATTGGGCCCTGCTCTATTCATGATCCAAAAGCAGCTTTGGATTATGCGACACGCCTAAAAGCGCTTGCCGAAAAATTAGATGACACCTTATACATCATCATGCGCGCTTATTTTGAAAAGCCACGTACTACAGTTGGCTGGAAAGGTTTAATCAACGATCCTAACCTAGATGGTACTTTTGACATAAACAAAGGTATTCGCATTGGCCGTAAACTACTTATCGATTTATCCGAGCTTGGCCTTCCACTTGCCACTGAAGCTTTGGATCCTATTTCACCTCAATATATTCAAGACCTTATTAGCTGGTCTGCTATCGGTGCCCGCACGACAGAGTCACAAACTCATCGTGAAATGGCATCAGGCCTATCTGGCCCAGTTGGATTTAAAAATGGCACTGATGGCGGCCTAACCGTTGCTATAAATGCAATGCAATCAGTCTCCCATCCGCATTCTTTCTTAGGTATAAATGAAGAAGGTCAAGTGACCGTTGTAAATACTAAAGGAAATGATTACGGGCACATTGTTCTTCGTGGCGGCGGCGGAAAACCGAACTATGAAACAAAATTTGTAGCTGAAGCTGAACAAGAATTAGTGAAAGCTAATCTAAAAGTGAACATCATGGTGGACACCTCCCATGAAAATTCTAGTAAAAAACCTGAACGCCAAGTAACCGTTGCAGAAGACTCAACTCAACAAATCCTTGATGGCAACCAATCCATTATGGGACTAATGATCGAAAGCAACATCGGCTGGGGCAACCAAAAAGTACCAGCAAACTTAAGCGACCTAGAATACGGCGTATCCATTACTGATGCCTGCATTGACTGGGAAACGACAGAAAAGGCGCTAACAGAAATGGCTAATGCATTACGTGACGTACTCCCAAAACGTCAACGCGGATAAGTTTTACTAACTAGAAAGCCACCCAATAAAAAGGGGAATCGCAATATAGCGACTCCCCTTTTTTATTAAATGTTTTTTTGTAAGATACACTTACATGAAAGCATTATCTGTAACAGTATGATCCGTAGAGTCTTTAACAGCAGTAAGACCAGGAACTTTCTCCATTAAAGTTTTTTCAACACCTTCTTTAAGAGTCAGATCAACCGCACTACAACCCTGACAGCCGCCACCGAATTTCAATACAGCAACTTGACCATCAATCACTTCAAGCAAACTTACTTCTCCACCATGAGCCGCTAAGCCTGGATTGATATCAGAATAAAGTACGTAATTGATTTGATCTTCAATTGGACTATCTGCCGTGACTTTTGGCATTTTGGCATTAGGCGCCTTAATAGTTAGCTGACCGCCCATTTTTTCAGTAGCGTAATCAACAAAAGCTTCATCCAAAAAATTTACAGAATTCTTTTCGATGTACACTTTTAACTTAGGCAAATTCAAGATTTCGTCTGTTTCATTTACTTCGTCTGGACGACAATAAGCAAGACAAGTTTCAGCATAAGGCGTACCCGGCTGCTGGATAAAAATTCGCACTGCAATACCTTCTACACCTTGTTTTTCCAGCAAAGAAGAAAGATATTCTTGGGCACCATCGGTAATTGTAATATTCATAATAACCCTTTCAAAATCTACATAACGATCAATGAGGGTTATATTACAGGAGATAAAGAGCAAAGCCAAAGACCAAGTAAAAAAGTAGGGTATTTTTCCTCTTTCTATATATACCTTTTTCCGATAAAGAGATTCCGAATAAGCCTTATTATGAAAACCACTAAAGATATAGGTAAATATTCATTTTTAGAATAAAGGATATTTGCTAACATAGTTCAACTTACATTTATTAACCACGGTTCATTTCACTATGTATCAATACGACGCCATTGACCAACAGCTTGTTGAAGAGCGTGTAGCACAATTCCGCGACCAAACACGCCGCTATTTAAACCAAGAATTGAGCGAGCAAGAATTCTTACCATTGCGACTACAAAACGGCCTTTATGTACAACGCTACGCACCAATGCTGCGTATTGCTATCCCATATGGAATGCTATCTAGCGCTCAATTACGTAAATTAGCCGATATTAGCTGCCGCTATGACAGATCATACGGGCATTTTAGTACCCGCCAGAACTTACAATTAAATTGGCCTAAAATAGAAGACGTGCCTGATATTTTAGCAGAACTTGCTGAAGTACAGATGCACGCCACTCAAACCAGCGGTAACTGTATTCGTAATACAACGACAGACCAATACGCTGGCGTTATCTCAGATGAAGTCGTTGATCCACGCCCATACTGTGAATTGATTCGTCAGTGGTCTACCTTCCACCCTGAATTCGCATTCCTTCCTCGTAAATTCAAGATTGCTGTCAATGCTACTGAGTCTGCTGACCGTGCTGCCGTACAGGTTCATGACATTGGTCTGCAAATCCGTAAAAATGATGCTGGTGAAATTGGCTTTAAAGTCATGGTTGGCGGCGGCCTAGGTCGCACTCCAATGGTTGGCGTTACAATCAGTGAGTTCATTCCTCGCGTAGACCTACTAACCTACCTAGATGCCATTATTCGTGTATACAACCAACAAGGTCGTCGTGACAATAAGTACAAAGCACGCATTAAAATATTAGTCAAAGCGTTAGGGATCGAAGAATTCCGTAGTCGTGTTGAAGCTGAATGGCAACACCTAAGAGGCAAAGAAAGCACTGTTCCAATGAGTGAATTCGAGCGCCTTCAAGGCTTTTTTAGCGAGCCGAACTATGAAACACTAGAAAACAATCCAGCTAGCTTAACAAACAAGCTAGCTGACAGCGCTGGCTTTGCGCGTTGGTTTGAACGTAATACTTTTGAACACAAAAAAGCAGGCTACCGCATAGTAACACTGACACTCAAAAAAGCAGGTCAGGCACCAGGCGATGCAACCGCTGAACAAATGCAAAAAGCAGCAAATCTTGCCGACCAATTCAGTTTTAGTGAGTTGCGTGTTAGCCATGAGCAAAACCTAGTACTTGCTGATGTTCGTCAAGACCAATTGGTAGAGCTTTGGGAAGCAGCAAAAGAAGCTGGTTTTGCCACACCAACTCTTGGCTTGTTAACTGATATGATCTGCTGCCCTGGCGGCGATTTCTGTGCTTTAGCAAATGCGAAATCCATTCCGATTGCTGCACAGATCCAAGAAACTTTTAATGATCTTGACTACCTCTACGATCTTGGAAATATCGATTTGAATATTTCAGGCTGCATGAATGCATGCGGTCATCACCATGTTGGTAACATCGGTATTCTAGGTGTAGACAAAAAAGGTGAAGAGTTCTACCAAATTTCAATTGGTGGCGCTTCAGGGCACGATGCAAGTATTGGCAAAATCCTTGGCCCTTCATTTGCTCAAGAAGAAATCAGCAGCGTTATTCAAAAGCTAATGAACGTCTATGTCGAAAACCGCTCTGAAGAAGAACGTTTTATCGACACTTATCGCCGCGTTGGCATCACACCATTTAAAGAGGCCGCTTATGCCAAAGCTAATTAAGAACGGCGAAATAATCGACAACACTTATAATTGGATACAAGACGTCGAGCAAGAAGTTACACCGAACAGCATTATTGCTGCGCAGAAATGGTTATCTGAAAAAAATACTATTAGCAACGTCGCTGGGATTTGGTTAGAAGCAGGTGACGGAGTCGAGTTCCTACAAGACGTTGATTTAAATCAATTCGATGTTATTGGCGTTCATTTTCCTGCATTTACTGATGGAAGAGGCTTTAGCTATGCGCGTCTTTTAAGAGAGAGATTAAATTACCAAGGTGAAATTAGAGCACTTGGCAACTTCATTCCTGACCAATTGGGCTACCTTTTACGCGTTGGATTTAACAGTTTCCAATTCAACGAAGAAGTAAATTTAGAAAAAGCCCTTGCCCTACATAAGCCATTCTCAATCGCTTATCAAGGTGACGTAACGGACCCTAGACCGCTATTCTTGCGTCGCTAGACAAAACATTTTCAATAAACTAACAAGAAAAGGCCATTACGATGGCCTTTTCTATTGCGTATTGGACGCCTCATCATTATCGTACTAAACAGATAAAGTGATTGATTGTTAAAGGAACTTGACGTGTCTAAAATACGCATTACCAGCCTAATTATTGGCGCACTACTCTCTGCCACTGCGCATTCTGCGACAGTATATATTTCCGACATCCAATTTGTTGCCATCCGCGAGGGGCTAGACAACAATACAAGAGCAGTAGAAAGAGGCTTAAAAAGTGGAACACCATTAGTAGTTTTAGAACAAAACGATGGCTATACGAAAGTTCGAACGCCAAGTGGAAATGAAGGCTGGGTTGCAGATTATTTTCTTAGCGAAGATATGGTAACAAGAGACCAGCTAGAGACACTACAAACTCGTTTAGATAAAAACACCGAAAGCAGAACGGAAGTTGCCGATGCACTTAAAGTCAGCCAACAAAAAATTCAAGAGCTAAACAGCACAAATACTGCGCTTCAGGACGAGAACGAATCGCTAAAACAACAACTGCAAAATGCCGCTGAATTATCAGAAAAGGCACAAGCCATCGTATCTCAAAACGAAGATGTTAGTTATCAAATAGCAACTCTCAAACAGCAAGCAAGTATAGCGATAGCTCAAGCAGAGAAACTACAAGATACGACCGAGCAAAAATGGTTTATGATTGGAGGAGCAACTCTTTTTGGTGGCTTACTACTAGGCATACTATTACCCATGCTACGACGCAAAAAAAGCGGTACAGGCTCTTGGTCTTAAATAGAGGTCTTCGCTTTATATAAGCTCCTAGCTTTATAAAGGATAATTAATGGAAGCATCGATAGTACACTCCTTCTTTTTAATATTTGCAGGAGCGGCAGTCGTTGCTTCTATAGCCTTATACACAAGGCAACCTATGATTATCGCCTACATTGCACTTGGCGTTTTATTTGGCCCCTCCGCACTATCCCTGATTAACGAACCAAAACTAATGGACGAGATGAGCCATATTGGCATCATCTTCTTACTCTTTCTACTTGGCTTAGATATGCAGCCAAGTCACTTAATAAACATGCTCAAAAAAGCCTCATGGATCGCCCTACTTAGCTCCGCCGTTTTTGCAGCTTTAGGGTATGGAGTAGCTATTCTTTACGGCTATAGCAGCATTGAGGGTGCAATCATTGGCCTTGCAATGATGTTCTCCAGCACAATCGTCTGTATAAAATTACTTCCTACAACCGTTTTACATCACAAACACACAGGCGAGCTTGTGGTTGGATTATTGCTATTACAAGATATGATAGCAATTGCCGTACTACTTGTTCTGTACAGTATTTCTGGTGCAGAAGACAATGGCGCCATGCAATACCTAAAACCCTTGATCGGCCTACCACTAATAGTGACTGGTGCCTTTCTATTCGTAAAATACATCCTGTTAAAACTGATCACTAGATTTGATCGTTTTCATGAATATATTTTTTTAGTATCGATTGGTTGGTGTTTATCCATGGCAGTGCTTGCCGAAACGACTGGCTTATCAGCTGAAATGGGCGCATTTATAGCCGGCGTTGCATTAGCAACCAGCCCAATCTCCCAATACATAGCTACCCACCTAAAACCACTCAGAGATTTTTTCTTAATTCTGTTTTTCTTTAGTATTGGTGCGAGCTTTAATCTTGATCTACTAGGCCTAGTTATTGTGCCAGCCTTAATATTGGCCATCAGCTCAATGTTTATCAAACCAGTGGTTTTTCGCTACCTACTGAAAGCCATCAAAGAGGATGCCAGTACATCCTGGGAAGTTGGCTTTCGTTTAGGGCAAATAAGTGAGTTTTCGTTATTGATTGCCTATCTAGCAGCCAATATTGGCCTAATAGGCAAAGAAGCCTCCCATGTAATACAAGCCACAGCCATTATTAGCTTCGCACTATCAACTTACATCGTCATTTTAAACTTTCCCAACCCTATTGCCATATCAGATAGATTGCGACGAGATTAGAGCAATTCAGTTGTTTTATCGCCCTCATTAGAAGAACTTCTGCCACATTTATAAAATGCTTTTATCTTGCCTCTTTCTTTAAGTGCATAAAATATAATAGAATAGCGCGAAATACCTGACTACCAATGCAAAAAGTCTTGTATACTAACGCGCAAATTTCGTCCTCACTTATTTAGAGTAATGTAATGGCTGACTTATCAAAATACAGAAACATCGGTATTTTTGCTCACGTTGACGCGGGCAAAACTACTACCACAGAACGTATTCTTAAACTTACTGGTATGATCCACAAGCTTGGTGAAGTACATGAGGGTGAATCTACTACCGACTTCATGGAACAAGAAGCTGAACGCGGTATTACCATCCAGTCTGCGGCTGTAAGTTGTTTCTGGAAAGATCACCGCTTTAACGTTATCGACACACCTGGACACGTTGACTTCACAGTAGAAGTATACCGTTCACTAAAAGTTCTTGATGGTGGTATCGGTGTATTCTGTGGTTCTGGCGGTGTAGAGCCACAATCAGAAACTAACTGGCGTTATGCGAACGATTCTGAAGTTGCACGTTTGATCTTCGTAAATAAGTTAGACCGTCTAGGCGCTAGCTTCTATCGCGTAACTGAGCAAGTTAAAAAAGTCCTTGGCGCGACCCCATTGATCATGGTTCTACCTATCGGTACTGAAGATGAATTCTCAGGCGTTGTTGATCTATTAACTCGCAAAGCTTACATCTGGGATGATTCTGGCCAGCCAGAAAACTACAGCATCGAAGATGTTCCTGCTGACATGGAAGAGATTGTTGAAGAATACCGTGAAAAGCTTCTAGAAACAGCTGTTGAGCAAGACGATGACGTAATGATGGCCTACATGGACGGCGAAGAGCCTTCTATGGAAGACCTAAAACGCTGTATCCGTAAAGGTACTCGTGATCTTGCATTCTTCCCAACATACTGTGGTTCTGCCTTCAAAAACAAAGGCATGCAACTTCTTCTTGATGCAGTAGTCGACTACCTACCAAGCCCAACCGAAGTAGATCCTCAAGATCTTACTGACGAAGAAGGTGTTCCAACAGGTGAAAAAGCGATCGTAGATGCTAAAGAGCCACTTAAAGCTCTTGCATTTAAAATCATGGACGACCGTTTCGGCGCCCTTACTTTCGTACGTATCTACTCTGGCGTACTAAACAAAGGTGACACAATCCTTAACAGCTTCACGGGCAAAACCGAACGCGTAGGCCGTATGGTTGAAATGCAAGCGAACGACCGTAATGAAATTAGCACAGCGCAAGCTGGTGATATCATCGCAATCGTTGGCATGAAAAACGTGCAAACTGGTCACACTCTATGCGATCCTAAACACCCTTGCACTCTTGAAGCAATGGTTTTCCCTGAGCCAGTTATCTCTATCTCTGTTACGCCAAAAGACAAAGGCGGCAACGAGAAAATGGGTATCGCAATTGGTAAAATGGTTGCTGAAGATCCAACGTTCCGCGTTGAAACTGACATTGATTCTGGCGAAACCATCCTTAAAGGTATGGGCGAGCTTCACCTAGACATCAAAGTAGACATATTGAAACGCACTTACGGCGTTGATCTAATTGTAGGTCAGCCACAAGTAGCTTACCGTGAAACTATCACGAAGAGCATTGAAGACACTTACACTCACAAGAAACAATCTGGTGGATCCGGTCAGTTTGGTAAAATCGACTACCGCATCAAGCCTGGTGAAGTGGGTTCTGGCTTCAAGTTCACATCTTCAGTTGTTGGTGGTAACGTACCAAAAGAGTTCTTCCCAGCTGTAGAGAAAGGCTTCAAGTCTATGATGAACCAAGGTGTTCTAGCAGGCTTCCCTGTACTAGACGTTGAGGTTGAATTGTTCGACGGTGGATTCCACGCGGTTGACTCTTCTGCAATTGCCTTCGAAATCGCTGCTAAAGGCGCTTTCCGTCAGTCAGTTCCAAAAGCTGGCCCACAGTTGATCGAACCAATCATGAAAGTTGACGTGTTCACTCCAGATGACCACGTTGGTGATGTTATCGGTGACTTAAACCGTCGTCGCGGCATGATCAAAGACCAAGAGAAAGGTTTGACTGGTGTTCGCATCAAAGCAGACGTACCTCTATCTGAAATGTTTGGTTACATCAGTACTCTACGTACAATGACTTCTGGTCGTGGTCAGTTCTCTATGGAGTTCTCTCACTACCTACCATGTCCTTCTAACGTAGCTGAAACTGTTATCGCTGCTGTTAAAGAGAAGAAAGAAAGAGAAAAGAACTAAGTTCTAGTTTTTTCTAATCTCTAAAAAAACCCGATACACAATGTGTATCGGGTTTTTTATTGGTCAAAATTCCCCCCTCCTTCACCAGCCAAAATTTTAAAGACATAAAAAAAGCGCCGAAGCGCTTTTTAAATTCATATCAGAGCTAATCAGCTGCCCATTAAAACGGAACAGGATATTCTTTAAAGACTGCCATGATCTCCTTCAAAGCTTCTTCAGACAGTGTCATGTCAAAAGCAGCCATATCTTCTTTCAACTGCTCAAGAGACGTCGCACCAATGATAGTTGAACTAACACCGTCAACTTGATCACACCATGCTAATGCAAGCTGCGCAGCAGTAAAGCCATGTCTCTTAGCCACTTCCATATAAGCGGCAACCGCTTTCTCAACCAAAGGGGTATCACGGAAAATACCGTTACGCTGCGCATAGGTCCAACGACTTCCTGCAGGGCGGGCACCACCAAGATACTTACCTGTTAAAGCACCAGCCGCCAAAGGCGACCAAGGCAAATACGCAACATCTTCATGAACACAGTTTTCAACCAAATAGGGCCAATCTTTTGTGTGTAACAAGCTAAATTCATTTTGAATAGACGCAACTCGAGGCAAACCATGTTTATCACTCAAACGAATAAACTCATTAATCCCCCAAGTCGTATCATCAGATAAACCAAAGTGACGAATTTTACCCGATTTAATACAAGCATCTAACCCTTGAAGAATATCTAATATTTGAGCGGACTGCTCATTACGATCAACATCAGTAAAGCTAATAACCCCAGGAAAGTGCTTTGCAAAATGTGGTGTAGAACGATTTGGCCAATGAAGCTGATAAAGATCAATATAATCTGTCTGCAAGCGCTTCAGAGAAGCATCTACTGCTTCAATCACCGTTTTGCCAGAAATATTGCTTCCATCACGAACGTATTTCATTCCAGGGCCGGCAATTTTAGTAGCAAGAATAAATTCTTTACGACGCGATGGATTACGAGAAAGCCAATCACCAATAATAGTTTCTGTTTTACCATAAGACTCAGGCGTTGGCGGTACAGAATACATTTCAGCAGTGTCGATAAAATTCACACCATTTGCTAAAGCGTATTCAATTTGAACATCGGCATCAGCTTGGTTGTTTTGAGTACCCCAAGTCATGGTACCCAAACATACGCGAGAAACTTCTAAGCCAGTTCGGCCAAGTGGAACATACTTCATGATATCAACCCTTTAAATTCAAGCGGCACATACAAGATGCGAAAGAAAATAACTAAAGAATCAATGTAATAAATTTTTTACTTACTAGCCAGTTTTATCAATGAAAACAATAAGGAGTTAAGCCTAGCTGTCACAACAATAACAACACTATTGATCATTAAGTAATGACTCATAGCGCTGATCTGTTAATGTTTTCAAAAACGCAACAATGGCATCCACCCTTTGATCTGGCAAGGCTGGACCCTTTTGCAAATTCACCAAGTCGATATTTTCCGCCACTTCAGGCTCAGCCCAAGGCTTACCTGTTTCAGGGTTTATCGTACGCCTTGGATTATTATATTTATCATAAAAAAGCACTACCGTTCGAAGATCTTTAAAGACACCATTATGCATATATGGCCCTGTAACAGCGACATTTCGCAAAGACGGCACTTTAAATTTACCTGCTTGCTTAGGGTCATCTATGGACGGATTATCCAATAATCCAAGATCTTTTTTATTACCATTGTGCGTCATCAAGTCAGGGTTAGCCGGTACACCAATATTACGATATTCATAATTAGTAAAGATTTCTTGGGAGTTAAGTGGTGAGGCATTCAGTTGGTGACAAGCATTACAGTTTGTAAACTGTTGAGAGAAAAATAAGGTTTTTCCAAGTTCCTCTTGAGGCGTCAGTTTTATCTCGCCACGTAAAGCTCGATCGTATTTCGAGTCAAACGGCAGGAACATAGCTGTTTTTTCAAACGTCGCAATAGCCTCTGTGATTGCGGCATAACCCTTTATTGGATCATTTAAAATATCTTGCCCATAAATTGAATTAAACAAGCCTTCATAGCGCTCATTTTCTTTTACCCGGTTAACAACAGCCGCACCGTCTGGCAAAGCCATCTCCAAAGGATTTAAAAATGGTCCTTCTGCTTGTTGCGCCAAACCAGAGGCTCGACCATCTAGAAACTGGCCACCACGATATTCACCATTAGACATGCGATGAAAAGCCGGAGCAAACGCCGCATAGGCCGCAGTCGGTGTATTGCGACTCCCCATAGATAATCGATCGCTGCCCAATGAAACCGCACCAAACAAGGCATCTTGTCTTTTATCTACAAAACCGTTTGCGATATCGTGACAGGTTCCACAAGACTGATTGCGCTCTTTAGATAAATTCGTATCAAAAAATAACTGCGCTCCCAACATCGCTTTAGGATCTGTCATTGCAACAGGAAGCTCAGGAGAGGAACTAGTAGACTTAGCTTGCAAAACAACTTGCTTAGGTTCACTGCAAGCAGCTAGAAACAAAGAAACAGCAATCACACCCAAAGAAAAACGCAGCATGTTATCTTACTCTAACAATCAAAAAATAATGGCTCGCATCATACACCCATGAAAACCTGAGTAAAACGATGACGACTGTACAATAATAATTCGGCACAAAAAAAGCGCCAAACAAGACATACATCAATTGTCTCATTGAGCGCTTTCTTATTATTAACGAGAACTTACCGAAGCACTAATTCTGCTCTGGCAAGGTCACATTTAACTCTAATATTGAACAATCATCGGTATTGTCTAATTGTATCTGCACATCTTCATTGCCGATATTTACATACTTACGAATTACATCAATGATTTCTTGCTGCATCTGTGGCAAATAATCTGGCTGATGGCGTTTACTACGCTCATGAGCAACAATAATCTGCAATCGATCCTTGGCAACAGAAGCGGAGCTAGGCGCGCTTTTGCTTTTAAAATAGTCAAAAATTCCCACTCTAACCTCCTAACAAACGTTTGATAAAACCTTTTTTCTGGACCTCTAAGAAGCGCAAAGGACGCTCCTCGCCCATCAATCGGTCAACAGCGTCCATATAGGCAAGACCGGCTTCAGAATCTGTATCTAAAATAACTGGCGTACCTTGGTTTGAAGCTTTCAATACTGCTTCTGACTCAGGAATCACACCCAATAATGGAATTGCTAAAATATCCTCAACATCAGAGACACTTAACATTTCACCTAAGGCAACACGACCAGGGTGGTAACGCGTTAAAAGGAGATGCTCTTCTATTGGCTCTTTGCCATCTTCTGCACGCTTAGAC
This sequence comes from Marinomonas polaris DSM 16579, assembly GCF_900129155.1. Taxonomy (GTDB): domain Bacteria; phylum Pseudomonadota; class Gammaproteobacteria; order Pseudomonadales; family Marinomonadaceae; genus Marinomonas; species Marinomonas polaris. The sequence continues at coordinate 40,893 of NZ_FQVF01000026.1, read as the reverse complement.
TTACTTTGTAGAATACCCAAAATACGATCCGAGTCGCGCACAGAAGATACTTCTGGATTAGTTACAACGATGGCAGCGTCAGCAAAATATAGCGCCATCTGAGCGCCCTTCTCAATACCTGCTGGAGAATCACAGATAATGTATTCAAAGTCCTTAGCAAGCTCCTCAAGAACTCCCTGAACCCCTTCAATAGTTAATGCATCTTTGTCGCGCGTTTGCGACGCCGGCAAAATAAACAAATCTTTTGTACGCTTATCTTTTATCAAAGCTTGAGATAAAGTCGCCTCTTTATTTATGACATTCACGAAATCATAAACCACTCGACGCTCACAACCCATAATCAAGTCTAGATTACGTAAACCCACATCGAAATCTATAATTACCGTTTTATGACCTTTTAACGCAATACCAGTCCCAATAGCAGCACTGGATGTTGTCTTGCCGACACCACCCTTGCCCGAGGTGACTACTATAATCTTTGCCAATGTTGTATCCCCCGATAAACTCACACTGAGTCTACCTAACTAATTAAATGAATAATAAATCTTAAAGCGGTACGATTTCTAAGCTATCGTCAACTAATAACACTTGAGCGCTGTCTTTCCAAACGATATTTTGCAGCGCATCGCTCAACATAAAATTACCAGCAATGGAAACCAATTCCGCTTCCATGCTTTTACAAAAAATTCGCGCGTCCGCATCACCTTTCACACCAGCCAATGCACGACCACGTAATGCGCCATAAACATGGATATTCCCATCAGCAAGCACTTCAGCACCAGCACTGACCTGATTGAGAATAATTAAGTCGCCTTCAGCATAAACTTGCTGACCAGAACGAATTGGCTTAGTAATCACCTTAGTAGCTTGAGGCACTAAGCGCTCTTCAACCACGGTCTTCACCACTACATCTGGGCTAGTTTCTTCCTTAACAGCAGGAGATATATTAATTGGTCTTGCTTTACTTGCAGGCAATAGAGGAATAGTTACCGAAGCATTCCAAACAGGTAATGCATCGGGATCACAACGCCAGCCAATTACACCAAGACCAAGAGCGCTGACCGATTGAATCAGCACCTCGAATTCTTCTAACCTAATACCACGCTTCATTTTCGAAATATCAATGATGATCGGCGCTTGATTAAAAAAATGCGGGACCTGATCAATCTTCTCTTTTAAATGAAATACAATGTCATCTAATGAAAAGGTTTGAATTTCTAATAAAACCGTTGTAACGACACTTCCTTTAAGTCGGAAGCCTGAGTCTGTCATGCAAACTGTCCTTTTTTAAATAGCTTAAATACTGAAAAGCCGCACTGAACTTTCATCATCAGCGTTAAAAATCTATTCTATCAAGCTGGATGATTAAAGAAAGCCACCACTACAATGTCTTTACACTTACATAAATGCCCATACCGCTCTCTTGTAGTGCTAAGAATAACGCAAAATGAGCAATAATGAACGTAAGATTAAGCATTTGATTTAATTAATATTTTACAACTTACTTACATACTTGTTCCCATAAATCTGGGGAAAACTTTTGCACCAATAACAGTCAGTAAATAAACGGATGAGTACCTCATTCTTCTGTCGAATGCACAGCAAATTCAGCAGAAAGACGACTCACCCCCAAACCACTTTGTTTTGTTAACTTAATTTGTACCGGAATACGTTCTTTCAGAGCATTAATATGACTAATAATACCGATAGTTTTACCTGATGAATGCAAGTTATCCAAAGCATCAAGGGCAGACTCTAGCGTCTCGCTATCCAAAGTGCCGAAACCTTCATCTAGGAATAGCGAATCGATACTAGTCTTATGGGACACCAAATCAGACAAAGCCAAGGCTAGAGCTAGACTCACCAAGAAAGACTCGCCACCAGACAGCGTTTTCGTATCGCGCGAGGCGTTCGCTTGCCAAGTATCTACCACAAGTAAAGACAAAGCATCTTCGTTACGCATTAATTGATAGCGACGATGCAAGATATCCAAGTGTTGATTCGCCAAATACACCAAATGATCCAGCGTCAAACTTTGCGCAAAACGACGGAATTTAGCTCCATCAGCAGAGCCAATTAAATGATTCAAGCGCTCGAGATACACAAACGCCTCTCGACGAGCCTCTAGAGCCTCTTTAGATTTGGCTACCTGATCCCTGCGTTTGACTTCTTCTTGAATCTGCTGAGCAACTACACCCCATTGACGATGCAGAGCTTGACGCTCTAAATCAAGCTCTGCATATTTTTCTTCCAGCTCTTCAAGAGAAGACTTTTCAAAGACAGAGCCGTCAAGAGCAGCATCGTCAAAAACAGCAAGCTTGGACTTGCTTTCGGAATGCTTAAGCAAGGATTCCTCGGATTGATTTAATAATGCTTGTAATCGAGAAACGGCTTCTTGTAACTTCTTCTGCACCTCTTGACGTTGGTTGACTTCCTCTGTGGATAAACTTGCTTGCAACCAAACAGCCTCACTTTCAAAGCCTGTCTCAGCTAAACGTTTTTGCCAATGAGACAAAGCTGCCTCATATTCTGACGTTAATGAAAGTTGAGTTTTATTGAGAGCTTCCAACGTAGCATTACTAGACGCCAATGCTTGAGCGATTTGCTGTCGCTCAGATTCTACCTTTTCTAACGCTTGATGAGCATGATCAGTCTGAGATTTCACTTCTTGACGAAGTTCACCAACACTCTTGCCACCTAAAAGTTCATGTAACTGTTCAGCGATAGCTTTTAAACTCGCATCAAACTCAGCGACTTTCTCACGAGCTTCAGCATGCAATTGCTGACTTTCTTTTAACGCACCTTGCAGACCTTGGCATTCGTAAGAAAGCTGCTCGCGCTGTTGCAACAGAGCATCGTAACCAGTTTTGCTGTCACGCCATTGCGTCATCACGTCCTGCAACTGCACCAAAGCTTCTGTCAAAGACAAGTCAAAGTAGCTTTCAGGAACACCCGCTTGTTGCATTTCATCTCTCAAATGCCCAATGGTTTGCTCTTGTTCGTCTCTTCTAGTTGTTAAATTCTGTTGATGCGTTTCTAACGTTTGCCACAACAACTGACACTGATTCTGATCTTGTGAAACTTGCTGTTGCGTCGTTTGATGCTGAAGATTCAAGCTTTGTAATTCAGCTTCTAATGCCAAACGAGATTGTTGAAGTGCTTCTAGCTTAGGCGCGATTTCTTGCAAAGCACGCCAGTCTTGATCGACGCGCTGAACCAGAACAGACACTTGCTCTTTATCAAACAGATTAAAGCTGGCATCTTGGCTATTCACATAGTGAGTTAGTGATGCTATCCATTCTTTCAACTCATTTTCTGTGACGAGTAAACCTTCAATTAATTGCTGACGTCGAGTTTGTCCAGACGTTAATTCACGCTGCAGGGATTCTAAATCCGCAGCCAATTGCATGCCTTGCCCCTTAAGGCTATCCAACTCTTTGCCTAAACGAGCGAATTCTTCCTGGCTGCCAGAATCCGCTTGGTACAAAGCATTAGCGAGATCATGCTCCGCCGAACCACACAGCGGACATGCATCATGCTCGCCAAGTTCATCACGCAACTGCGTGAGCACGATAATATGTCGTTCTGCCTCGGCAAGTTTTTCAACCGATTTTTGATGACGTAACTTATCTTTATAAGTTTGTCTTTGTTGCTCCAATTGGCTTTGCTGTTGTTGAATGCTGTTTGTCATCGTATTCAGGCTGGCGTCTATATCAGCCAGCTGAGCTTGTCGCTCTTGATACTGATGAAACTGCTTCCAGAGGGATTGCGCATTATACTGAGCACGTTCAGTCTGATGATAACCTTTCTGCCAATCAGCATAGTCACGCTGCGTAGACAACTGCATGAAAGTATCAAGGGTGCTCTGTAACGTTTGTTGACGCTCAAGCATACCTGCTTGGTCTTGCTCTAACTTAGCTTGATTCGCCGCGTGTGATGAACGAGCAGCATCATAGGATGTTGTATTGGAGGCAATATTGCTTTCTAGCTCGGCAATGGCTTGAGCATTCGATGCCATACTTTGCACTTGATGCTGCCAACTCGCCAACTGATTTTCGATTTTCTCCGGTGATGTCCAGCGATTTAAAATAGCTTTGCTGTCTTCGCAAGCTTTATCAATATCAGTTTGCTTCTCAGTAGTGGCCTTTAGTTGCGACTGCTGATTTTCGACTTTTTCAGCCGCCTGTTTTAACCGAGCAGACACATCTTGATGTTGCGCTTTCACACTTTCTTGGCGAGACAAGATGGGCTGAATTTCATCATTAATCTTATTGTTCAACGCTTCTAATTCAGTACGAGCATTTGCTAATTTCGCTTTTGCATGTCCAACCGATTCAGTGAGAATCTGACTTTGCTTAAGCTGTGCTTGTTGCGTTTCAGTGTATTGCGCAATCTCAGCTTGATTCTGATCCAAGCGAGATTTTAAGCCTTGTTGCTTTTCATAATCAGGTTGCAATATTTGCGCGGTCAGTGCCTGTTCAAGTTGCTGCTGTTGAGGAGCAAAATCAGCCAATGCCTTATTCGCTTCTTCTAGTTGTTGCTGATATTTAGCCACTTGCTCTTGCAACTTCTGCTCTGTGCGTCGCCATTCAAGTACGTTTCGATGTGCTTTTAGCGCCTGCGCATTGGCTTTTTCATTGGCTTCAAAACTCGATTCGGTTTGCTTTAGCTCTGTAAAGGCATCATCCGTTAGTAGTTGAGTCTGCTCATTGAAGCTTTCAAGCGATGCAATAGATTGCTTTTCTTGCTTATGCTTATCAAACACCCACTTAGACACATCACCGTAAATTTCCGTACCTGTTAGCTCTTCTAACAACTCAGCTCTGTCATTAGCAGAGGCATTCAAGAAAGCCGAAAAGCCGCCTTGAGCAAGCAACATAGACTTAGTGAAACGCGAAAAATCTAAGCCGGTGATTTCGGCTATTTTATCGATTTTCTCGTTAATCTTAGTGGTAATGATGGTGCCATCACGTTCGCACAGCTCACAGGTCATGGGCTGCAACTTGCCATCGCTTTGGCCGCGGGCACGTCGTTGCCCCCAAAAAGCGCGATAACCTTTGCCCTTTATTTCAAACTCGACTTCCGCCAAACATTCAGATGTATGGCGTGTCATCACATCGTTCTGACTAGGTGAGACTTTCAGACGCGGTGTTTCATGGTACAAAGCCAAACAGATCGCATCCAATAAGGTCGACTTACCCGCGCCCGTTGGCCCGACAATGGCAAATACACCCGCGTCATCAAAAGGCGCTTTGGTAAAATCAATTTCCCATTCGCCTTTTAAGGAGTTCAAATTCTTCAGGCGCAGTTTACAAATTTTCATAATTGCTTCTCCTCGCCTTTTGACACCTTACTTTCTAACTCTTCTTGCGAATGACCTTGCTGATGCTCTTCCAACTCTACTAAGCAAGTATTGAAAAGCTCGGTCAGTGCTTTACTTTCTTCTGCATCAAGTTCTAAATTCGATTTAAGACTCTGTTCAAAAACATCACCAACAGTTAATTCTGACAAAGTTTTACGTGCCTCAAAGCCTTCGTTCTTTTTCTCTACCGCACTTCTTCGCATGACACGAAGTAATTCGATTGGCTTACCGTCAATGACTTCTAACAAACGCTTATGCACATCGCTCAAATACTCATCAGCAATCACCGTCACTTCCAACCAAAGGGCTTTATCTTCCGCCAATTTCAACCCAGCAATCTGTTTAATAACGTCTTTTAAATTGCCTTTCAAACTCGCCATTGGCTGAAAATTAGGTATCGTCACCAATTGAACCGGATCCGTAGGCTCAGCAAACAAGTCTTCAACAAAAGTGTCTTCGCCTAATAAATCGGTATCAAATATAACCAAAGTCTTGTCGCGACCCAGCTCATCAAAGCTCAATGGAATCGGCGAACCGCTATAACGGAATCGACCGCTTTTGCTAATCGGCTGAGCACGATGAATATGCCCAAGAGCAAGGTAATCAAACGCCGGAAACACCGACGTCGGCAAAGCTTCCAAAGTACCCACATAAAGATCACGCACCGACTCGCTCACTTGTCCACCCACTGCGGTCAAATGCCCAGTACCAATAATCGGCACAGGCGTTTTCAGTGCTTTGTTTTTCTCACAAGCGGCTTCATAAACTCGCTGATAAAAATCACCAATCATCTGCAATAGACTGAGCTTCTTATCTCGCTCAGACTGCCCAGCAACGCTTTTCATTACATCTTTTGGTCGCAAATACGGCACAGCACACACCCAAGCCGCAATCTCGCCTGTCTTGTCTTTTAGAGGAATAACATGAGATTCGATGTCTTCAAGATTCGCCTGACTAGACACTTGCGTATCTAGATACGTCAGCAAGCTCTTAGATTCGTTTAACATGCTGACCGAATCGTGATTACCCGCGACAATAACCAACTGACACTGGCGAGCCTTCATATCCAATACCAGCTGATGATACATTTCGCGCGCATAACTTGGCGGCGAGCCGGTGTCGAATACATCGCCAGCAATGATCACCGCATCGATAGATTCTTTATCCACCAGCGCCAATAGCCAATCGATAAACGCCTTATGCTCGTCGCGGCGGGATTTCCCCATGAAATGCTGACCAAGATGCCAGTCAGAGGTGTGTAGAATTTTCATTTATAGAATCCGTTGAATATCAAAATATACGTAAAAATAAAAAGCCAAGTTACCGAACAAAATGCAGCTGATTCGGATGAATCCGCAAAGGTCGCAGCAACACACTCCAATCCTTCGCAGACACATTTTGACCGTGATAAATAAGTTGTAAAGAAGTGCTGCCAGAATTCACCAGCGCCTCTTGAAGAAAAGCAATAAGCGTATCATCCGCCAAACTAAGGGTCAGATCACTATTCGCATACAAAGCAAAATGTCCGAGAAAAGTTGGCGTGTAATCCAACAAAGCTTCACGCCAGTAAAATTCAAAAATCGCATTATCAGGAGAAGAAATGACTACAACAGGCGCATCGGCAATATCCATCTCGAACAACAAACGCCCTTTGCGCATCCCTGTCGATAACTGAACATCTACCTTTTCATCCGAAGAAAGCGCCAAGGCTCGTAACCAATCCTCGACTGAAACATGCTCTTTCTGCAGCACCACTTTTAAAGGCGCGCCAGCAGGATTCAGTGCCATACACTCATAAGAGTGAGTTTGCTCACTAAATGGTTTTTTAGATGACTCTTTAGACAGTTCTTTAAAAGGAAAGGACACAAAAACGCGATCACCGAAGGATTCGTCACTTGGCCCTAAAAGAGTCAACTCAATAGAAACCTCATCAAGGGAAGTATTACTTAAAACAGAAAAAGCAGAAGACTCAGCCGGCGTTTGCCGAGTCAAAGACATCGCCGAAGCAACCGTCGTTTGGCAGGAAAGAATCGACTCGCAATTGCTCGCATCATAAAGGCGACACGCACCACAAGCCCCAGCACGACAACCATAACGAACATCCGCACCCTGAGAGAGCAACGACGACAACAAATTCTCACCCAAAAACGCCTCAAACTGCTCATCATCCAATTCTATCGTCAGCGCCTGTGAATCCATCATCCAACCTCATCTTTGATCTGGCTATTATGACATATTCTTAGCCGCTGACCTTGCACCCATTCCAAAAAAGAAAAGGCAATGCTCGTTGGGAGCATTACCTTGGGCTAAGTATTTTAAATGAAGTTATTGGGTAATAAGAAAATCAGAGATCAGGCTCTTGGGTAACAACCAAGTGAAATGACATTCCTTCCTCGAAACTATCGCCTACCTCGCCGGAAATCATTTCACTTTGTTTGACTGGTAACTTGTCTTCAGAATGCTGTTTGACTTCATCAAGGGCTAATATTAATTCTGCAAATAAATTGCGATTGCTCATCACGTCATACCACCCTACAAACACAACAAAATAGCGCTTATTAAAATATGCAATCTTTCAATGTACAATTGCTCTTTTCATTTATGCAAGGGACTCATTGTGAAAAAATTTGCCTTCGTCAGTGATGCAGCTGAACGCGAATACAAGGACTTGCCAGTTACTATTCAAGATAAATTTGGGAAAGATCTAAGACGACTCCAATTTGGCCAAAATCCAGAACTAACAATTGAGCATTTAAATAGTATTGGAGCAGGTGTTGTGGAGCTCAAAGTCAACGGTAGCCCTGCATTTCGATGCGTATACGTGGCTAAGTATTTGGATACTATAATTGTTCTGCACTCTTTCACCAAAACTACAAATGGTGTTGACCGGAAAGCAATGAAAATCGCTGAGCAACGCCTTAAAGACTTAAAAGCCCAACTTACTTAAGCCACCTGTGCTTTCGATATCGCTATTGAAGCCTCATGTAATGATGGCATCGACATCTGGATTTTAAAACCTAAGGCATCGAGCATGTCGAACATGGCATCAATGGTAAACTTTTCGATTTTTGCATTTTTCAGATCGGACACTCTGGATTGCTTAATGTTGAGCTTTTCCGCAGCTTCAACCTGAGTCCAACCCTGTTCTTTAATTAGGTTTGATAGCATTATTGATAAATCCATTTTCATTGCCATTTTGCTAGCAACTTCATTGTCATGAGTGACATGAAATGGACTATCGTAAAACTTAAGCGTCATGATGCATCTCCAATATTTGATAACACCCTAATTATATAAAATTTTATATAATTAGCAAATTCTATGAGGATTAAGTTAGAAGGAGGTTTTACCCGAAGCTTGGCGCATTGTATAAAAACATCGTGCAATAACAATTTTCCTATACCTCAATCAAGAATTCTGCAGATTGATCGTAATGCCCAGCATTAGAAACGCAGCCTCAAATGCTTACCTTCTTATGTGTACTCCTTATTCTTGTACAACCTTTACCCATTTAGATCGCCACGCTTGCGCCTCCATAGGGCCAGGCCAGAACTCTTTTTGCTTGATAATTAAATCATCTTCCACTGTATGAAACGTTATAGCGCTGGCTTTTTGAACACCATCGGTAATCGAAACATTGGTTACAACATAGCACCATCACAGACAATCGAATGAAGTGTAAACTACCAAATACCATTGGCAGAATAATAGGAATTAATAGCTGCAAAGTTATCCTTGCCAACAATAAGTTCACCAGACTGAGGCCAAAAACCTTCAAAATCAGGACTAAGCCACTCACTTGCTTTCGCAAAGTCATTTGTTTGCATAGCATTCCAGAATGATAGAACAACGTCCTTGGAAGTCATTTCTTCTCCGTTGAAAGTAATTTAGGGGCAAGTGTTAAAATACTATTTTTTCATCTGACACTAAATTCATTTTATGCATGTGCACAAACTGTTCGTTTTGTCCTATTACTTCGAAGCCCAGCCTTTTGTAAAGCTGCCCTACTCGATTTCCTTGTAAGTAACAAAGCTTAATTGGTAACAATTTTTGAGTTGCAATTTCAATTACGCCTTTCAATACTTGGCTGCCAATACCTTTACCCTGATACTGTGGTAGCAAGAAAAAACGACCAAAGTACAAATGATCAGCATGAAACTGCACTAAATAACTACCTACTGCAATCCCATCGACTTCTATTATGGTTGGCTTTTCCTCGTTCCATTCATTGCGATGAATTTCTCTTTGAACATTCTCGTCCCAACCAAAGACAGCTTTGATTGGTTCAAATTCTGCTGATTTCTTAAGCCCAAATAGGAACTCATAGTCACTATTTTCAGCTTTACGGGTTTTGTACACCGACATCTCCAAACCGACAACCACGGATAGCTTATAACGCCCGCAGCACGGGCAAAATTGGAGCGAAGCGGAAATTTTGTCGCTGTGCCTGCGTTTGTTAGGCATTTGAACTCCGGATTAACTCAGAAATAGCCTTATCAATTTCGGGAGCCAATTCTTGCTCCGTATCAAGATAGGGCTTGCACTTCTCCATGCTTTCTCCGTCATGGCCGCCCTTACTACGATGGATATCCGCAACCCAGAAACACGCTTCGTAATACTTGGATATTTTCTCAGCCAAGCTTTTAGAAAAGTATAGTTGTGCATTTCTTGATGGGTAATAGAACTTTGAGACTTCAGAAAGCTCCGCGAACTCAGCTTTTTCCTGCATGTGCATCTTTAGCTCAAAGAAAGCATCATAGATTTCTTTCTTGTGCCCAGATAAAGAGATTTCGTTTGCTCTCTTTGCCTCTGCCCAAGCCCATCGCGCGTATAAAGCCGATAAACCAGCAACAAGAACCGCCACAATGGCGATAATGTCAGATAACTCCATATTAATTTGGCACTCGTTCATATTTTATTAGCCTAACAATTAAGGGTTATACAGCAGCGTAGCTGCGGCTATAACTCACTGTTGAACGGCTGCATTGTCTATATAGGGGATTGGCTTTTTTCATGGTGGGACTTCCCTGTTATATAACTCGCTAATACCAACGTCTGTTTGGACTACGCCGCTTCAGATCGTCTTTGATCGCTGCTATGTTGATTCTTTATTTGCTCTTTTGTAGCGCGATTTATCCAGCGAGGCAAGCGATTCCCTCAGTCCCTATGATCGGATCTTTTTTATACTCTGAAATCTCAAGTTGAAATACTTAATGGTCACTTCGAAGCTCATTTCAATATCGGCCTAAAGGCGCGACTAACAAAAGTCTCTATAAACAGGACTCACACCTGTCAATCACCTTGGTTTCGTTTTGCGCTGACGCGTTGAGCCTGCGAAACAGGCGCAAGCAAAGCGAATATCAAGGTGATATATGGGACAACGCCCTTATAGCTACGAAGAAGTCAGTTTGACGCGACGAAGTTGCGCGACTTTATGGAGTTTCAAAGTCAGTGATTGAAGAGTTATCTCAAACCGAATAAATAATCTATGCCTTACGATAAAAGTCGTCTAGCTAAAATTATATTAAACAAAGTGAATGAGACGTTTGGGCTGAAAGTCCGACAAAAGATTTTTTGGTTACTTTTGCATCGTTTGGCAAAAGTTACCCGCCCAGCGGGGCGGAATAACCTTGCAGCTTAAAGCTAATGAGAGGAAAACTACGGAAGTTAAGCCTTTGGAACGGATTCCAACAACGCCACAAGTAGTCGCCAAAAATCCCCAACGGAGTCAATCTCCATGCGTTCTGTCGGTGAATGCGCGCCGCGGATATTTGGGCCGAATGACACCATCTCCATCCCTGGGTATTTCGCGCCGATGATGCCGCATTCTAAGCCCGCATGAATAACTTTAACATTGGCTTCGTGACCCATGACATCTGTATGTACCGTTAAGAAATGCTTGAGCAAACCTGCATTTGGATCTGGGCGCCAGCCTGGGTAGCCGTTCTCTAATTTCACATTAGCTTGGATTAACGAAAATGCGGATTTTGCCACGTAAGCAAGGTGTTCCACGGCAGAATCGACAAGGGAACGTACCAATAAGCAAGCATCAAAGGCTTTCTTGCCATCTTCTGTGTTACGTAGATTAATCACGCCAAAGTTACAGGAAGTTTCTGTCACGCCTTCTAAGTCTGCACTCATGCGATGAACACCATGAGGCGCGCAGTACACGGCATTTAACAAGGCATCTTTATCGTTTGCTTCCAGTTCAGTATCCAATTCAGCGGTTTCTAAAGTTACCTTCAAATTCGCTTCCGTGGTGATAAATTCTGCCTTCGTGGCTTTCTCGAACTCTTCGATAAAAGCAAATAACTTGGCTTGGTCTTTGTCACTTACGTTAATCGTTGCTAACGCATCTCGAGAAATAGCATTACGCAGTGTTCCACCAGTAAACGAGCTTAAACCAAAGTCACAACGTTCTTTGAGAAGATTTAACAAGCGCACAATAAGCACGTTGGCGCTGGCGCGACCTTTATGGATATCCAAGCCTGAATGTCCGCCACGTAAACCAGACACGGTGATTTTGAAGGCTTTTTTATCACTGTCTGCAGCAATAGCGGAATAGTGCTTTGCAATATTAATGTCCATACCACCAGCACAACCGATGTAGACATCACCGCGGTCTTCCGAATCCAAATTCAGTAAGATTTTGCCTTTTAGAATGCCCTCTTCAAGCTGCAATGCACCGCGTAAGCTGGTTTCTTCTTCAATGGTAAACAAGGCTTCAATTGGCCCGTGAGCTAAATCGGTAGATTCCAATACGGCCATCGCAGCAGCCACGCCAATGCCATTGTCGGCACCGAGCGTTGTTCCGGTGGCTTGAACCCAACCATCGATCACTTGCGTGACAATCGGCTCTTTGGTGAAGTCGTGATCAATATCAGCGTTCTTCTGCGCCACCATGTCCAAGTGACCTTGCAAGACGACGGTTTCTCTGTCTTCCATGCCTTTGCTTGCGGCTTTGCGAATTAGCAGGTTTCCCACTGGATCCACATAGGTTTCATGACCTAACTTGGTTGCCCATTGAATCAAGTGTTCTCTTAATGCTGCTTCATAGTATGACGGGCGCGGTGTATTACATAGTGTTTGGAAATGGCGCCAAATTGCGGTTGGTTGTAACGTCGTTAGTACTTCGTTCATTTTGGTCTCTTGTATTTTTAATGGCATGTTGCGAATGCTAGCAACACTAAAGAAGAGCACCAATTGTGGCAATCGAAATTAAGACTAAGCCGATAGAGAAAACGCATGCACTAACAGATCATTCTTAATAAAAATTAACAAATCTAGCAAGCCAAACAAGGAGTAACAAATTAAATGAAACGTCGTTTTAATTTATTCTGGTGACTAACAACAATCTCATTTAAGATGAGAGAAGAATAAAAACATGGATAAACACAATGCAAAATATGCTGGATTACCTAACCCACTACGCCAACACCATTCTTGAACACTATCGCGATCCATATCACGGTACGCCGCTTTTCTTTGATGGCTGTAACTCATTTAATGGCAAGCCGGTAACGTGGAAAAATACCGATGACACAGAGTGGGAACCCTCCAATATTGCCAGCCAACAAAATTTGTTCCGCTTTTTTTGTGGATTAAGCGCGTTAACCAATCAACCAAAATACAAACAAGCCGCGCAAGAGGCGATCCAATGGCATTTTGATCATGCCGATTCAAGTGGCCTTATTCGTTGGGGCGGTCACTCTTTTCTTGATTTGAAAACGCTAAATACCGTTGGGCCAGAAAATAAGAATATGGTGCACGAACTGAAACACCATTGCCCGTTTTATGAACTCATGTATGAAACTAATCCAAACGCCACCAGCCGAATGATAAAGGCGATTTGGAATTGTCATGTGACAAACTGGGACAATATGGAAATGTCCCGCCACGGCAGCTATGGATTAGAATTCGATGAAATAACTTTTTGGGACAAACCACAAAACAGACACCTAGAACCACTACGTGAAATGAAAGGATTATCTTTCGTCAATATCGGCAACGATCTAGTATTCAGCGCAGGTATGCTCTATAAGCTAAATCGCGATGAAAAAGCCCTTTCTTGGGCCGAGTTTTTAATGAGTCAATATGTCAACAGCCGTCACCCAGACACCAAGCTTGGTTGTTACCAATACAATCGCCCATTAAAAACTGGCGACGCGCCAGAAGACGAAAATGATCCGCAATACACTTTCTCGTTTTGGGGCGACAGAGCCCAACGTCAATTTGGTCCAGAATATGGTGATGTGGCGAAAGAAGCTTGGGTATTGTTCAAAATGGATGAAGAAGCCCTCAATGGGCCAGAAGGTATTTATGGAGATTGCAGCCTAGCGCAAACGCTACTCGCCCGAGAGCTTGGTGAAGATGGTAAACAGCTATTAGATTGGACGACAGAAGGCTTGGAAGCTTGGGCGTATTACGCCTACGATGCAAATACAAATGAAATCAAGCCCATGTTCGCCGATGGCAAAGACCTAACAGGACAACAGATTCCTCGTTACGGTTATTATGGTAAAAAGGGCGTAGAAATTATTCGTCGCCCTGTTCCTTCTCATGTTTTTCTTGCTTACGTCACTAACTGGACAGAAAACTGTTCGGTTGGGAACCAGAGCAATATCATTTGGGCTACCGTCTGCGCTATGGCAAAACATTTTGATCTTGGCAACTGGGTAAACGATGAACCAAACGTCAATCTGCAAACCAAGGCAGACGAACCACTATTCCTATTTGCCACCTTAGAAATGTATCAAGCAACTAAAAACGCGAGCTACTTAACACTTGCAGAAAAGTTGGGAGAAAACATATTTGAACGCAGTGCTAACCGAGGACTTTTTACCGCAAGCAGCAAGCATATTCATTGCCGGTTCGATGATATCGAGCCGCTTGCCCTACTCAGCCTTATTGCCGCGAAACAAGGTCAACGTGAACTAGTGCCAATTTATCGCAGCCGAGGTGGATACATTCATGGAGACATGATGATGCCTGATGCCAGCATCAAAAATACCATGGATGTTAAATCAATTTACCCTTGCACTTTATAAGCAGAATTAAGATAAGCAACTTTAAGAAAACACGCGATAACCAAAACAAAAAAAGACGCTCCGATAATATTTACCGAGGCGTCTTTTTTTAGTTCATTAACTGAGCCAATACCGCTGAGCGAGTAAAGCCGAGCTTATTTTTCGTCTTATTTTTTCTTTAAAGACGCCGCAGAGAAGGTAACAAACTCTTCCGCACTGGTTGGGTGAACACCCACAGTGTCGTCGAAGTCCGCTTTGGTTGCTCCAGCTTTGATCGCAATACCTAAGCCTTGAATAATCTCACCAGAGTAATCGCCAACCATGTGAGCACCAATGACTTTGTCGTCGACATTGTTTACCAATAGCTTCATCAAAGAACGTGATGTGCCGCCGCTTAATGTGTGCTTCATTGGACGAAAATCCGTTTGATAAACGCGGAAGTCTAGACCACGTTTTTCAGCTTCTTGTTCAGTTAAACCGACTGTACCGATAGCTGGCTGGCTGAAGACAGCGGTTGGAATATTATCATAATCAAAGTCCACTTCTTTGCCATCGAACCAATAAGCGATAAGCGCCATGGCTTCTTTAATAGCTACTGGGGTTAGCTGGATATTGTCGGTCACGTCCCCGAGGGCAAATACACTTTTCGCAGAGGTGGTGAAGTTATTATCAATGATCACAGCACCATTTTTACCGGTTTTAATACCCGCTTTTTCAAGCGCTAAAGAAGCAACATTAGGTACACGACCCGTTGCATAAAGAATCAAACCGAATTCTTCCGAGTGGCCATCTTTAAAATGCACCACACGAACACCATTTGGATTGGCCGCATCGGCAAGTTCAATGCTTTCAACGTCGGTATTCAGACGCACATCGATGCCAGACTTGCTGTATTCTTCACTGGCAAAATCACGTACGTCTTGGTCAAAACCACGAAGTAGTTGATCACCACGATAAGCAAGGCTAGTTTCAACACCCAAACCATTCAAAATTCCAGCAAACTCAACAGCAATGTAACCGCCGCCAACAACAAGTGCTTTTTTAGGCAGCTCTTCTAGGAAAAACATTTCGTTAGAGCTAACCACTAAATCGCTGCCGTTGAATTCAGGAATAAAAGGCTTAGCACCAACAGCGATTAGAATTCGCTCCGCAGTGTAGGTTTTACCATCTACCATCACAGTGTGTTCATCGACAAAGCTCGCATAACCCGAAATTAGCTCCACACCAGCATTACCGAGTAAATTGCCGTAAATGCCGTTTAGCCGCTCAATTTCTTTGTTCTTGTTGTCACGTAAAACCGACCAGTTAAATTTAACCCCTTTGTGAGACCAGCCAAAACCTGCCGCTTCGTCGAAACCATGGCCATATTCAGAACCATAAACAAATAACTTTTTAGGCACACAACCAACATTTACACAAGTTCCGCCTAGTGCACTACCTTCCGCAACGGCGACTTTATAACCTTTAGATGCTGCAACACGGCTAGCACGAACGCCACCAGAACCAGCGCCAATAACAAATAAATCGTACTGATAAGACATTCTGAGTCTCCAAAATAATTCACGATGTAATATGAGAACAGTTTATCAGTCTCATCCACTTAGAAGAAGGCTGATCAAATAACAAAGATCTATAAAACAAATACTAGATTGAAATGGCAAGATTCGAGCAAGGCTAAATTTACATTTATCCTAATTTAGAAACCCAAATAGAATCTGTTTTTTAATAAAATCAAAACCGTCTACTATAGCTATTTTGTCTCTGTTTTCACCGATAACCAACGAAAGCTTGGCCAGTAGTAACTAAAAATAATTAACAACAAAGTAAGCGGCCATGCGCCGAAAAACACAGCAAAATCGCTATAATGCGGCATATCTTTCGACAAGATGACAACCAGAACACCTTTTAATCCATAGGTAAGAATCCATGCCAAAGAGACCTCTTGCCAAACTCGATCATATTTTGCAGTGCCATAAAAGGGAGACAGCTTCAAAGATGGAAGCGCATTTTCAGCCTGCGTTCGCACGACTGGTCGCCCTATCAACGAATAAAAACTAAAAACTATGATGACAGTGATAGACCCACCAACCGACAAAAACACACTTTCCTGCTTAATTCCAAAGAAGGTGAAACCATTGAGATATAAAAAATGGGCACTGCCAGAGATAAGGATAAGCGCAATAATGGAAAGTGATTTAGCTTGTTTAGATAACAATTCTAGAAAACCAGAGTAACAAGCAGTTAGCAATAGGGCAGCACCGGCACCAAGACCCCAAAATGCAATATTATAGAGGATGACTGGTATAATAATGGTAAGTCTCGCTTCCGGTGACAGGAAATAGCTCATTGCTCCGATGGATTTTGTATCCGTCATCTAAAAGTCCTTTTCACAAGAAAGTATTTAAAATAAAAAATGTTACGCTTTAAGTCTCTAAGATATCATCAAGCGCAATAGATAATACGATAACTATTGCGAAAATAATTACTACGAATTGTTCCACAAGGAAGTCATTGATATGCTTGTTTTCATCATCCTCTCTTACGTTGTCATCATGGCGCTCTATTTCTTGCGTAAAGAAGACGGTAATAAATTAATTATTACCATGGCGGGACTAACCGCCATTCCTCTTTTTACCGACGATTATTGGTATTGGTTACAGCTAAGTGCGGCATTGAGTGTGGCGATCTTAGTCGTGGAGGGATATAAAGCGGGACCAACTGGCGGGGGAGCAATTGTTGCTCTTTTTGCTTTTTTTCTGGTCGCTTTTTTTATCAGTATCATCATAAAAACAGTATGGACTTTTTTTACCGACTTCAGCTTCTCGACTTTTCATCTAGAGGGTCCACTTAGCTATGCATGGCCTACCTATGTTATTGCTTTATATGGACTCGCTATTATTCTTGCCCTAATTGCTATTTTCCGTAGCAATAAAGAGACTCTAGAATTACAGAACATCAATATTGCTGCATTAGGCTTCGCAGCTTTACCGCATTTCTGTGGCTCATTCCTTTATGGTATGGCACTAAGCTTAAGCACAGTTGCCATATTATTTTTACTCGCAATAATTAGAAAAATAGACTCGGAACAACGCTTCCTTTTTGCCTACTCAACGTTAGGTATAATTCCTGGTAGCTTTTTAGTGAAAGGGATCATGATCGCCTTTTTCTGAAGAATACAAACAGGCTTGATATATCAAGAGATAGATCTATCTATAGCAATGAATGCGTAAATCCCTTTATGCCACCAACGCAACTGGGTATCATTAAGAAAATTCGCTATGGAATCATTCACATGAAATTTGTCTCTTTTAATATCAATGGTTTGCGTGCTAGACCACATCAAATAGAAGCATTAGTTGAAAAGCACATGCCAGATGTCATTGGCTTGCAAGAAATCAAGGTACACGATGACGCTTTCCCTCACGAGATTCCTGAATCTGTTGGTTATCACGCCTATTATTATGGACAAAAATCACACTACGGCGTTGCCATTTTTAGTAAGCAAGAAGCGACTAAAGTAGAATACGGTTTCCCAGGTGATGATGAAGATGCTCAGCGTCGTATGATCATTGCGACATTTGATACACCACAAGGTCCAGTAAAAGTATTGAACGGTTACTTCCCTCAAGGTGAAAGCCGTGACCACGAAACTAAGTTTCCAGCGAAACGAAAGTTTTATGCGGACTTAATGGAATATCTTGCGACTTACTCTTCTGACGAAAAAATCATCGTGATGGGCGACATCAATATTTCTCCAACCGATTTAGACATCGGTATTGGGGAGCCAAATGCAAAACGTTGGTTAAAAACAGGCAAATGTAGCTTCTTACCTGAAGAAAGAGAATGGTTTGCGACTTTGGCAAACTGGGGATTGACGGATACGTATCGTCAACTTAACCCTACCAAAAATGATCGCTTTAGCTGGTTTGACTATCGTTCAAAAGGCTTTGAAGACACACCAAAACGCGGTTTGAGAATTGACGTGATTATGGCTTCCAATGGCCTAATGCCCTACTTGGAAAATTCCGATGTGGATTATGATTTGCGTGCACTAGAAAAGCCTTCAGATCACGCACCAATCTGGACTAGCTTCAATCTGAGCGAATAAAAGTCATCTAGGCGGTCATTGTGCAATTATTATACAAAACCATATAATGACCGTCTTACTTGATAAGAGCTGCTACTCAACACCACTAGTCCCAGTCTTATCCACAGACAATGTGGATGGTTTTATTTTTACTATAAAGCTCAGCACGTAATTTGCCGTATTAGAAACGAGAAAAGACCATGAAAAACGAAACACTTACAATGGAAGATATGCTGCAACAATCATCTCAAGCGGCTACATTTCTAAAAGCACTGAGCAACGAAAACCGTCTGATGATTTTATGCCACATACTTGATCAAGAATTGTCCGTGACTGCTTTAAATGAAAAGCTTCCATTAAGCCAATCCGCTCTATCTCAACATTTAGCAGTGTTGCGAAAAGATGGGCTAGTTAATACTCGTCGCGAATCACAAACTATTTTTTACAGCATTGGCGACGCTCGTGTAAAAGAGTTAATCAAAACTCTTCACGGCCTATTTTGTCCGGCACTTTAGAATAGAAAAGAGTTTTATAGATAAAACTCTTTCAGTAAATCCGCCAGCAAGGCGGGCTGCTCTAAAGGCAACATATGCCCGCAGTTATCGACAGTTTTAACATCAAAACATTTTGAGCTTTTCATTTTTGCTAATACTGCACTCGACAATAAAGGATCTTCGCTTCCTACAGCAAAACACAGTGGAAATTTGACCTCTTCAAGTATTAACAATTGATCTGGCCGAACCAAACTACTCTTTAATTGCTGAATAAATACCGCTTCCCCTAGTGCCTTATCCATTGCAAAAATAATATCAACAAGCTCGCTTTTGTCCTTATTAGCCTGTCCCAACATAGCAGCAGCTTTTTTCTTTGGTATACCGTTGTAACCTTGCTTCAGAACCCAGTTGAGTGCAACTTCACGTTGCTGCTGTTCTGTTGCTAGCAGGCCGCTTGCTGTATTAGATAAAACCATTAGTCGCTTCACACGCTCTGGATACTTCAACGCAAACGCGCAAACCAAATACCCACCCATGGAAAAGCCAAGTAAGTTAATAGGACTTTCTGGCAATATCTCTGCAAGAACATCTACTATGGCTTCGATTGTCTCTTCCATAGGTATTGGCACATGTTGCAAATGTAGCGACTCGCCTAGCGTATTCTGTGTGAAACTCCAAAGACGCTCATCACACATAGTGCCGGGCAAACAATAAATTTTCGTAACCAAAACACGCTCTCTTCAAATGAAAATTAATATCGTGTATCACGAAATCTTAGAAAGCTTGCAAACCTAGGGATGCCTCGCTCAGTAAAACCATGATATTTATAAATGACATTATCACCTATATTTGGAGGAGAGTTGCGCTCTTCATCTGAAAAGCCACTGCCTATTTTAAAGCGAATACCAGATGGCATTTCCACTAAAACAGACCCCATCATGCCATCGTATTTACCTGAACCGTTAAGAATCTCAATAACTTGTGCATCCGCTTCCATATGAGGCTTTAACTTAAGCAAGTTATCAGTACGCCCCCTTTCAAACCGGGCGAGCTTCCTATGCAGCATCAAACCTTCTGCACCTTTATTTACATATGCAGCCAACATACTATGAAGCGCTTCGTTATTACGAACAGAGAATTGTTCAACAGGTCGAACGTTGGGAAGATCTAGAATCGTCAATAGACGAGTATAACGCTTATACCTTTCTTCAAAGGTCATGTTTCTTTCTCTGTCTGGCGCATCAAACACCATGTAGTAAATCTTACGCCATTCGCTGTCTACTGGAGTCTGTTTCCTCACAGTCGACATGATAAAAGAAAAATCATTATGTGTAGACCAAAGTTCTCCATCGAGCCAAACTCGTGGCAATTTATCAGTAAACCATTTAGGAGCAAAAATTGGATTTCCTTGACGAGTTACTAGCTTTTCACCCGTCCAGATAGCACGGATTCCATCGTATTTTTCACTAATAAGATACTCTTTCACATGAACATCTTCGGAAAACACATTGGCCAATTGCACATTAGGTTGTGCAAAAAGAAATAAGGGAAGCAAGCATAGCCATACGGCCAAACATTTTATTTGAAACATTATTCACTCCTTTGACAATAAAAGCGCTATTCCATAGCACTTAATTAAGCTAAACGATTTGATTTAAAGAATCAAATCGTTTGCACTGCGTAACTAAACAGTTATGCATAAAAAAAGCCCATATTTGTTACCAAATATGGGCTTAGGTATCACTTTTTTAAATCACTCTATTTACTTAGTTGAACAATCAATTTATTCATGCGGCTGACAAAGGTCGCAGGGTCTTCTAATTGACCACCTTCTGATAAAGTTGCTTGTTCAAACAACAACCAAGCCATATCTGAAAAGCGCTCTTCATCGGTTTCAGTATCCATTTTAGCAACGATTGGGTGATCTGGGTTCACTTCCAATGTCGGTTTAGACTCAGGAAGCTTCTGACCAGCTTGCTCAAGCAAACGGCGCATCTGCAGACCCATATCGTATTCACCAACCACTAAGCACGCAGGAGAGTTAGTTAATCGATCAGTTGAGTTAACACCAGCAACTTTCTCATTTAACACGGCTTTCATACGATCAAGAAGTGGCTTCATTTTCTCAGCCTTTTCTTCTTTCTCTTTCTTCTCTTCTTCGTTTTCTTGGTCAGCTAAATCTAGCTTGCCTTTAGTGACGTCTTGGAAAGATTTGCCTTCAAACTCTTGTAGAGAAGACATCATCCATTCGTCGATACGATCGCTCAACAACAAGACTTCAAAACCTTTTTTACGCAAGATTTCTAAATGCGGGCTGTTTTTCGCGGTATTGTGGCTCTCGGCGTAAATGTAGTAGATCTTATCTTGACCTTCTTGCATGCGCTCGATGTAATCAGCCAAAGACACAGTTTGTGCAGCTGCATCTGTATGTGTTGAACTAAAGCGCAACAAGCCTGCGATTTTGTCTTTGTTGCCCATGTCGTCAGCTGGGCCTTCTTTGATGACATTACCGAACTCATCCCAGAATTTTTGGTAATCTTCTGGCTCGTTCTTCGCCATTTTGCCTAGCATATCCAATACACGTTTCGTCAATGCAGAGCGCATAGAGTCAACCGCGTGATCATTTTGCAAAATTTCACGAGATACGTTCAAAGACAAATCGTTAGAATCAACCACACCTTTTACGAAACGCATATAAGGCGGTAGGAATGCTTCTGCTTCATCCATAATGAACACACGCTGAACGTATAGTTTCAGGCCGCGCTGCATATCACGATTCCAAAGATCGTAAGGTGCTTTAGAAGGAATATACAACAAGCTTGAGTATTCCAACTTACCTTCAACTTTGTTGTGAGACCACTTCAAAGGTTCTTGGTAATCGTGAGAAATATGCTTGTAGAATTCTTGATATTCTTCGTCTGTTACTTCATTACGTGGACGAGTCCAAAGTGCTTTTGCAGAGTTAACCGCTTCGTATTCTGGGGCTTTGTTTTCATCAACTGGTTTAGGATTACCCTCTTCGTCCATTTCCGGATAAACCGGTTTTTCCATCTCAACAGGAATAGAAATATGATCAGAGTATTTAGTGACCAAATGACGAAGACGGAAGTTATCCGCAAAATCTTTTTCGTCCGCTTTAAGATGAAGTGTGATACGCGTACCACGAGTTTCTTTATCAATGTTTTCGATAGTGAATTCACCAGAACCATCAGAAACCCAACGTACTGCTTGATCGGCAGCAACACCCGCACGACGGGTTTCTACAGTCACTTTATCGGCAACGATAAAAGCGGAATAAAAACCAACACCAAATTGACCAATTAGCTGACTGTCTTTTTTCTGATCGCCACTCAATTGCTCTAGAAAAGAAGAAGTACCGGATTTTGCAATCGTACCAAGGTTGGTAATCGCTTCTTCACGGGACATACCAACACCGTTATCGTCGATAACAACGGTATTCGTTTCTTTATCAAATTCAATACGAACACGAAGACTTGGGTCTTCTGCGAGAAGGTCTGCGTTAGCGACAGACTCAAAACGAAGCTTATCTACTGCATCGGATGCGTTAGAAATAAGCTCTCGTAGAAAGATCTCTTTGTTGGAGTACAAAGAGTGGATCATCAAATGAAGTAGTTGTTTAACTTCTGTTTGAAACCCTAACGTTTCTTTTTGAGTATCAGTTGCCATGTTGTAGCTTGCTCCTATTTGAATGAACCTTCGGACAAAAACCAAAGGCGTATTTCGTTTCACTTGTGCCTCATAGATAAAGTCTCTTGGAGCAATTTCAAGAGGCTGCCCCACTAAAAAAAGTAAAAAGTCACAATAAACTTATGGATATAAACACGTTAGAGGCATTTGGGAAGGAACAAAGAAGATACCTGATCACTTTGCGATCAGGCTTTAGGTGTTTTTTCGAACCAAGGTTAGGCCATCCCCAATCGGAATGAGGGACAGTTCAACGTCTATATCATCATGAATGGTTTTATTTAACTCGCGAACAATCTTTGTGTCTTTATCGATAAACGCCTCATCCGCGACATTCCCCCACCACAGAGTATTATCGATTAACAAACAACCGCCCGGACGTAATAATTGTTTCGCCAATTGATAGTAGGTCAAAAGGTTTTGCTTATCTGCGTCGATAAAGATGAAGTCGAAGGTTTCACGCTCAGCATCTAGAAAAGATTCCATAACAGGCAAGGCTTTATCACAGTAGGTCGTAACACGATCCATCACGCCAGCTTGGTCTAAATAGCGAGTAGCAATATCCAGCCACATTTGCTTTTTCTCGATAGCGACTAATCTTGCTTCTTTTGGCATCGCCATCGCCATAGACAAAGTGCTGTAGCCAGTAAAAACGCCAATTTCGAGAAGTTTCTTTGGCGCTTGTAGCTTAACCAACAAGGCTAACAACTGCCCCACTTCCGGCGACAGCTGCATACGAGCCATATGATATTGAGCTGTTTCACGACGTAAGGCTCTTAATAAACCGTCCTCACGAACGGAGACATCAACCAAATACTGGTAAAGCTTGTCATCAACATTAACGGTACGATTAACAGGCTTATCATCTTCAGGTAAAGGTTTAGGAAAATTAGGAAGCATGAGATTTCATAACGAGTCCGCGGCTCAAGGTTTTGAATGTTTTAGAACGGAATTCACGGCGATAAAGTACCGCTACAACCATCAAGCTGGCAGCCATACAGAAATACGGACCAAGGAACCAACCACAAAAAGCCATCGCAAAATAGAAAGCACGTAAACCGTAGTTAAATTGGTTTGCGGCTAGACTGCAAATTTGCGCCATATGCATGGCATAAAGTTCACGCTCGCTATCTTCGATACCACGCTCTGTCGCTAATGGCGCACTGCCAACTAATACGGAGCAAAAGTTATATTGTCTAACGGACCAAGTGAAAGTGAAAAATGCGTAAGAAAAAATTACTACTAAAACGATAATTTTCAATTCCCACTCTTGCTGACTCATCGGAGATAAAAGATAAAAATCCGATAAAATGCCAAGCGCTTTTTCTGAATAGTTAAAAGCGGTAAAAAGACCCGCAATAATCAACAAGCTGCTTGAAGCAAAAAACAAACTACTTCTTTCTAAGTTCGCCATTACAGAGGCATCCGCAATGCGATTATCTCGTCTAAGTAAGCGTGACATCCAAGCTAATCGAAACTGATGCAATACGCTTACCAAACAAGAGCGACGCTTAGAATTATATTGAGCATAAAAAGCATACCCCCACCAACACGCAAAAAAGACAAAAAGTGTTGCTATATCAAGGGGGTTTAACAGTAATGAAATAGAATGCTTTTCCATATTTTAACTCTGCTGAAAGAACAGTTTAGGGTGACAATATTAGACCACTTTTCACTTTACATGTCCCAGTTTCCGCTTAGAAAATTCAGCAAATCATTCTAAAAAAATAAATATAAATACTTCATCAAAAAACACTTGCATCGATAGAAAATATCGGTAAGATCTCGCCCGTCAACACGACATGCGGATGTGGTGGAATTGGTAGACACGCTGGATTTAGGTTCCAGTGCTTCACGGCGTGAGAGTTCGAGTCTCTCCATCCGCACCATCTTATTTGTTTCTTAGCACTCACCTCTTAAGTCAAATTACGAAATTACTAACCTTTTTATTAATTTATAAAACACTCATATCTTTATCATCACGTTTTTGGCATAAAAAAACCGAACCCATTTACTGAATTCGGTTCTATATAGTTACCTAGCCTCAAACCAAGTTACTTTATTTCAATTTCCAAGATACTTGTTTGCCAGCAAAGAAAGGCACAATTGGCTCTCCGTTCGGCAAAGTAATACTGTTAGGCACTTCCCAAGACTCGCGAATCAAGGTCACTTTTTCTGTGTTACGCGGCAAACCATAGAAGTCAGCACCATAAAGGCTTGCAAAGCCCTCTAGCTTGTCAAGGGCGCCTAGCTCATCAAATACTTGTGTGTATAGCTCAAGCGCAGACCAAGCACTGTAACAGCCCGCACAACCACAATCTGACTCTTTACGGTGTTTAGCATGTGGGGCAGAGTCAGTTCCCAAGAAAAACTTAGGCGATCCAGATTTAACCACTTCACGCAAAGCTTGCTGGTGAGTACTGCGTTTAAGCACAGGCAAACAATAGTTATGTGGACGAACACCACCATCTAGCATGTCATTTCTATTCAACAATAAATGCTGAGGCGTAATAGTTGCAGCAACACCATCACGAGCCGCCAAGACAAAATCCACGGCATTTTTCGTAGTAATATGCTCGAAAACCACTTTCAGGTTTGGCACTCGCTCAACGATTTTTACCATATGCTGATCGATAAATTCTTTTTCACGATCAAAGATATCAATGTGTTTTTGCGTTACTTCACCATGAATCAGCAACAGCATATCGTTGTCAGCCAAGGCTTCAAACACTGGATACAAGGATTCAAGTGAGTTCACACCAGAATCAGAGTTGGTAGTCGCCCCAGCAGGATACATTTTGGCAGCTAATACACCGGCATTTTTCGCATCTTGAATATCTTGAACGCTGGTTTTGTCCGTTAGATAAATAGTCATAACCGGCATAAAAGTACTACCAGCAGGACGAGCCGCTAAAATACGCTCTTTGTAGCTTAATGCTAACTCAGCAGTCGTAACCGGCGGTACCAAATTAGGCATCACCACAGCACGCTCAAAACAACGCGCTGTCGCAGGTACCGTTTCAAGCAACATATCTTGATCACGAAAATGTAAGTGCCAATCATCTGGCTTGAGAATAGTAATTTCGTTCATTATTTACCTACTGTTTTTTTTCAGACGAAAAGTTGTATAGCGAATTATCAATAAGCCCATTAGTGTAAATTTGTATATAGGCTTTTAATCGCTGCTCTAATTTCTCTAGATTTACTGGCTGCACCAAACCCGCAGGCTTAGTAAATGTTTTTGGTAGCTCACCAGTTTCAACTAATGCACCCTCTGCCATAGGCAACTTCACATATTTTCCTTGTGATAATAACCAAAAAGCATCGTCTTCCTTGATGATTGCATCTGCACGAGCATTCTGTTCCAACAATGAACGCCCAAATGGCAAGATTTTCTCTTGCTCTGGCAGATTCAAATAATCAACGATTGTAGCAGGGATATCGATTTGTTGAGCCATATCGGTGATAACACCATTATCTATTTCTTGATTAGGCTGATACAAAATAATGGGGACCTGATGACGACCTAAAGAAGAGGCAAAACGAGGATCGAAGTTATCCGATGTATGGTCAGCAGTAAGAACAAACAAAGTATCTTTATACCAATCTTTGGTGGCCGCCTCCTCAAAAAAACGTCTCAATGCAATATCGGAGTATTGAATAACTCTATGCATTGGGATATCACCTTCTTGTATTTTATCTACATACTGATCAGGCAAAGTATACGGAGGGTGAGAGCTGATAGTAAAAATACCCGCCATAAATGGCTTAGACATTTTATCCATCTCATTTACAGTAAACTTAAGAAATGGTTCATCAAAAATCCCCCACTGCCCATCAAACTGGGAAGAATCAGGATATTCATTAAGTCCAAAATAGCGATCAAAGCCAAATCGATAGGTTGTGTCGTCAAAGTACATGCTGCCATTCTTCGCACCATGGAAAAAAGCAGTACTGTATCCATAAGGCTTTACGATTTCACCCAAGCCATGCATTACATTTGACTGATACGGCGATCGCATAAAAGCCTCAGACATCAGTGATGGGACACCCACTAAAACCGATGGAATAGCTTCAATAGAACGACGACCGTTCGCAATGCCATTTGGGAAAAAGCGCCCCTTCTCAGACAGCTCTTCTAAAAAAGGTGCGTATGATTTCAAACCATAAGGAGGACCCAAATACTCCAAGCCAAAGCTCTCCAAGATCAAAATAACAACATTATGCTTTTTAATTTCAGAATCACTAGAGATCGATTTATTTTTATCAGCTATTGCCATCAACAAATCACTGTCAGAGGCAAAATAAGCCACCTTTTCTAAATGATCAGCATCCTCTTTTAAAAGTGAAAATGGCGTATTTAGAACAAGAGCCCCTAACCCGCTAGAAGGATAACTATATGCATTCAGAGCTCTAATAGGCTTAGATTGAAATCCTCCCCGCCCAGCCAATACAAAAACCACTGTTAGTACAAGGCAAAGTAACACAACCCAGAATTT
The DNA here is from genome assembly GCF_900129155.1 of Marinomonas polaris DSM 16579. Classification (GTDB taxonomy): domain Bacteria; phylum Pseudomonadota; class Gammaproteobacteria; order Pseudomonadales; family Marinomonadaceae; genus Marinomonas; species Marinomonas polaris. The sequence continues at coordinate 13,720 of NZ_FQVF01000026.1, read as the reverse complement.
GGGCATAAAAATCGGTTTAAGTCGCTTGCTCACCTTAAAAAACAACACGGCATAAAGAAAATAAATCAAAATGCTACCGACAACATACCACCAATAAACAAGGATTAACTCAGGCAACTGGGATACAACATCATTGGCCATAGAGAGCACTTCAAGACCACTACGACGGCCTGTGTATGGGAAATAAACGGTATCCATGAAGTTAATGATAATTGCCGATACACTTACAAAAAACAAGTAGACAAAAACCATTACCATATTCGCTTTGAATAAAGCGCGAAACCAAATTGAAACAAACAAGAAAAGTAAGAGTAAAGAATTTAATAGCGCAATAGTCGCTAAATCAAATCGCAAACCATGCAATAGAGCCAGCAATATATTATCAGAGGTTTCAGCCACAAAATAATCTGAGTGGACTCCAAAAAAGTACAACCGGGTTAAAATAAACCCTATAAATATCAAAATTAGCCCAACACCTAAAAAGACAAGAGGTGTTATATTTATTCTTTTGTTTTTATTATCTTGATGCATGCTGACCCTTTTCAATCAGAGTAAATATTAACGTTCATTTATAACAAAAAAAAACCGCGATTAGGCGGTTTTTTTATTTACATCATTCTAATTAATCGTTTTTACGTGGTGCTCTTGGACGACGCTCGCCGCTGCGATTTGCATCGCGATCACGACCGCCACCAGCACTTGGACGACGACGCTCACCACCAGATGGACGACGATCACCACCAGATGGGCGACGATCACCGCCACCAGCTGGACGCTTACGAGTAGAAGGTGCTGCTGCACGCTTATTCAACTCATCGGCATTGTCTAGCTTAGCAATGTCAGTACGCTGACCACAAATACGAGTTTTACCCAACTTACCTAATGCATCCGCGCTTAGGTTAGAAGGTAAATCGACTGTAGCAAAATCTTCATAGATTTCGATATGACCAATGTAACGGCTTTCAATGTCAGCTTCGTTAGCAATCGCACCAACGATGTTGCCAGGCTTAACACCATCACTATAGCCAACTTGAACAACATAACGCGTCATAGACGTATCAGGATCATCCTTTAATGGCATAGCTTCTGCCGTAACTGGACGAACTTTACGTTCGCGTGGTGCACGATCGCCACGATCGCCACGGTCTCCGCGATCACCACGGTCTCCGCGACCGCCATCACGATCATCACGATCATCACGACGTTCTCTGCGTTCTTGACGAACTTCCATTTCAGATAACAACAATGGTGTTTTACCTTGAGCCATATGAGCCAAAGCAGCCGCCATTTTCAATGGATCAACTTCGTTTTCTTTCTGGTAGCTTTGAACAAGTTCCAAGAAGAAATCAAGGTTTTCGTTATCCATCGCATCTGTAATGCTCTGCTTGAAGCGATTAACACGATGCGCATTAATATCTGAAGCAGTTGGTAGTGTCATGCTCTCAATTGGCTGACGAGTTGCGCGCTCAATCGCTTGCAACATACGACGCTCGCGATGAGCAACAAACAATATTGCTGTACCAAGACGACCAGCACGACCAGTACGACCGATACGGTGAACGTAGGATTCAGTATCATATGGAATATCGTAGTTAACAACGTGACTTACGCGTTCTACATCCAAACCACGAGCTACAACGTCAGTTGCAACAAGAATGTCAATTTGACCTTTCTTGATACGATCAACAGTACGTTCACGCAAATTCTGGCTAATGTCACCATTTAAGGCTTCACAAGCGTGGCCACGAGCAGTTAGCTTTTCAGCCAATTCTACTGTTGCCGCTTTTGTACGAACAAAGATGATCATGCCATCATGTTCGTTCATTTCAAGAATACGAGTCAAAGCGTCTAACTTATGTAGACCGCTTACTGGCCAATATTTTTGAGTAATCGTCATCGCAGTAGAAGTTTTTGTAACGATTTTCACTTCTTTAGGATTATTCAAATGACGGTTAGCTACCTGACGAATCACAGGAGGCATAGTCGCAGAGAACAAAGCTATTTGGCGAGTTGGTGGTGTTTGCTCAAGAATCCATTCGACATCGTCGATGAATCCCATACGTAACATTTCATCCGCTTCATCAAGAACTAGGGCTTTAAGACCGTCTAGTTTCAATGTTTTACGACGAATATGATCCATAACACGACCTGGTGTACCAACAACAACTTGAACACCACGTTTTAGTTGGCGAAGTTGAGTGTCGTATGACATGCCGCCGTAAATTGGCAAAACATGAAAATCAGGAAGGTTACGTGCGTAACTTTGAAATGCTTCAGCGACCTGAATAGCAAGTTCACGGGTTGGAGCCAGTACAAGTAATTGTGTCGTTTTATCTGTAACATCAATGCGAGACAGTAGCGGAAGCGCGAACGCTGCTGTCTTACCAGTACCCGTCTGCGCTTGCCCCAAAAGGTCTCGACCTTCTAATAGATATGGAATACTTTGCGCTTGGATAGCAGATGGTTGCTCGTAACCTAAGTCAGCAACCGCTTTAAGAACAGGGGCGATTAGGCCCAACGAATCAAATGTAGGCTGAGTATCAGCGTCAGACATGTAAATTAGTACCTTTTTTTGGTGAGGATAAGGCCTGTAATCATTTACATGCCTTAATGAAATTCTCTAGAAATTCTCGGAGGAAAAACTGATGGCGAAGTATATACAATAAAAGAGAAATAAGCTAGGCCATATTGAAAATAAGATTGGCGCCCTTGCGGCGCCAATCACTTGTTAGTGCTTATTATCAGTATCCACTTTAGAGTCAATCATCACTGCCAACCAATGCATCTTAGGATTTGCCTCGAATGCTAGCTTCATGATGATGGTTAACGGAATCGAAAGCAACATGCCAACTGGACCAAATACCCAACCCCATAGTAGTAAAGAAAGAAACACCACCAAAGTGGAAAGCCCTAACCCACGCCCCATGTAGCGAGGCTCAATCACATTACCAACAATCAGATTCACAATTAAAAACACGCCAGCAACCAAGCCAGCCGATAAGCTACCAAGCTGAACAAAGGCAAGCAAAACAGCAGGAACCGCTGCAATAATAGACCCAATATTTGGTACAAAATTTAAAAGAAATGCACATACACCCCATAAAATAGGGAAATCAACACCTAATACCCACATGAAGAAAGTAATTAGGACACCCGTCAACATACTTAGTAAGGTTTTTATCACTAAATACCGATTAACCGATTTGATGAAGGAATCAAATTTATCCATTGATTTAGAGGCATCACTGAACGCTAAAGACAGTTTTTTAGGCAGTTCAACTGCTTCAAATAAAATGAAAATCACAATCATCACCACCAAAACAAGATTAGTTAGCGCGCTCCCAAGCCCTCTTAAAGCATTCGCAACCATCTGCATTAAAGCGGAAGGATCAATGTACCCCTTCACTTGATCATAAGATACATGCACCCCTAGTCGATTAATCATTTGTATTAAGCTGGACATTTCTTCGCCAAAGCGCGTTTTGTAACTAGGCAGCTGATTGGAAAAATTATCTAGAGATGCACCTACAAGCACAGCAATAGAACTAATTCCAACCAGTATAACTAACACAACCACCAAGATAGAAAGCCAAGTTGGCAGATTCCGACGACGTAAACTGGACATTGCTGGGGCGCAAATAATAGCGATAAAAACTGACAACATGAAAGGCACCACTATTTGAGAGGCCTCCTTCAGCGCAGCAATTATGATCACAAAGGCCGCAAAACCAACTAGCCAATGAATGCCTTTATGCTGTTCATTCATATAAATTCCTTATAAAGGTATCGGATAAATACTTTGAGCGTAATCAGCCAAGTCCTGTAACATAATTTGTTTCGCTGCAGGCAGATCCGGTGTTTGAGCAATTTGATTCAAACGCTCAAAATACTGTTCCATATTGATTGAGCCGCCGCCATCTTTTTCAAGTAAACGAACCTGCCTATATTCTTCCCACTCGAATTGTTGCTGTTCACTCAATTGATCCGGGTAATTTCGACCAATATAACGCATTAACATTTCAGGCAGGCGACGATCATCAAATGACATAGCCAATTCTGACAAATGACTAGCCGGTGTCGAACGAATCTTTTCCATCCTCACCCGATCTTCACGAGAGAAAAAACCACCAGAGTAAAGCATGACATCTGGATCTTTGTGTATTGGTCGATCTTCTTGCATAAAGACATCACTGAGCTTAGCCGCTAAACCAGCATACCCTTTTATGATGGCAAGATTATGACGACAAACCGCACCATCCAATTCTAGACGCTTGACGACATCAGCATCTTTCAAAAAAGTGGCTGGAGCAACTGCCGGAGATTTATTGTAGTGAATCACTTTTAAAGGCAACCTTTCTAGATCCCCCAACTCTTCTTGACGAGTAAAAACTCGATGACGAATCTCATCCACACTCAAATCAATTAAAGGCTGAGCATCTGCCATAAGATCAAAAACAATCACACCATTTTTGTTCGTTGGGTGTGGCGCAACAGGTACAACAAAAGCCGCGTAGTTTTTTGCCTGCCCAAACATCCCAGAAATATGCAAAAAGGGTTTTAGTCGCGCCACATCAATAAATTGCTGCAATTCGTGTTTTTGACGCATTTTGAAATAGTAAGCAAACAATTTTGGCTGCTTACTACGAATTAACTTAGCAATCTCAATGGTCCCATAAACATCAGATAAGGCATCATGCGCTTGTTCATGAGCAATGCCATTTGCTTTCGTGAGTGCTTCCAGCTTCATCGAAACTTGGCCGTCTTCGTTCTTCGGCCAAACAATCCCCTCTGGACGCATAGCATAAGTCATACGCACTAAATCGATCATGTCCCAGCGAGAGCAGTTGTTCTGCCATTCTCTGGCATAAGGATCAATAAAATTACGATAAAAACCATAACGAACGACTTCGTCATCAAAACGGATCGTGTTGTAACCCAAAGCGCAAGTACCAGGCTGCGAAAGCTCAGCCTCTACTGCCTGCATAAATTCTGCTTCGCACAAGCCTTCACGATTAGCATCTTGTGGGCTAATACCTGTCAGCAAGCATGCCTCTGGTTGAGGCAGAACATCCTCCGCTAAGCGGCAATAAAACATGATTGGCTCGCCGATGGGATTAAAATCAAGATCTGTTCTAATCCCAGCAAACTGCATAGGACGATCTCGCGCAGGGTCCGTTCCGGTTGTCTCAAAATCAAACCAAAAAAATGAAGTGGGGCCCGATGAAGTCACAAATAATTCCTGTAAGCCGTTAAATAAAAAAGGTATTATACGCATCTTGGCGTGCATTTGGCGATGAGAGGAGTAGATCTATGCCAGTCCCAATGATTTGCCCATGCGGAACAGAAAGTCCTTATGAGATGTGTTGTGGTATGTACCACAACAATCCAGGCACCGCTCCGACAGCAGAAACACTAATGCGTTCGCGCTACACGGCTTTTGCTATTGGTGATTTTCAATACATAGCCGCCACGCAAAAATTAGAAGATGAGCCAGATCAAGACACTGCAGACATCCAAGACAGTAATGAACATACCAAATGGATAAAGCTAGAAATTAATGCAACAGAAGATGGCTTGGAAAAAGACAAAACAGGGGTTGTCGCCTTCTCTGCTCATTTCAAAGAAGGCAAACATATAGGTCGCCTAAACGAACGATCGATATTTAAAAAGATAAAAGGACAATGGTTCTATATTGCTGGTGAGCACGATATTCAGAAGAACACGCCGTTAATTAATTCTGAAGCTATGAACATAGGCAGGAATGACCCATGCCTATGTGGATCTGGTAAAAAATTCAAGAAATGCTGTGCTGTTGCTTAACTTAGTCAACAGCGTCCCATTTTTCTTTTATGCTTCTCAGCTCATCTTCAATGGATAAAAAAGTGCGCACCAACTCTGGATCAAAGTGTGTGCTTGCCGCTTGCTGAATATGCTCAAACGACTCTTCTATTGTCCAACTCTTCTTGTAAGGACGCTTCATAGTAAGCGCATCAAATACATCCGCTAAAGCAACAATACGAGCGGATTGTGGGATATTTTCCCCTATTAATCCTGATGGATAACCCGTTCCATCCCATCTTTCATGATGACCTAATGCAACTTCTGCTGCCAATTTAAATAATGGCGCTTCTCCCCTTATTAAAATTTCATGCCCAATGACGGTATGCTGACGCATTATCACCCATTCATCATCTGTTAGCTTATTAGGAGATTTTAAAATGCTATGAGGAATACCCACCTTACCAGTATCGTGCATAGGTGCAGCCAGTTTTAACAATTCGACCTGTGATTCTTCCCACCCTATCGTCCTAGCTAATGCTGCACAATAATCCGCCATTCTCCACATATGCACACCAGTATCGGTGTCGTTAAGCTGACTTACCGCACCTAACATACCTATAGCGGACTCCAATGCTTCATCAAGCTCTCGAGTTCTATCATCAATAATTTGTTTGTTACGTAAATTTTCTTCAGCTAATTTTAAATGGGTTGACACTCTAGCTAAAGTTGTTAGAGGCGTTATTGGCTTAGTAATAAAATCCACACAACCAACATCAAAACCTTTTTGCTCGTGCTGAGGATCAGTAACAGCAGTTAAAAAAATAACAGGAATGTCTTGTGTTTTTGGGTTGGATTTCAATCGCTCACATACTTCAAAACCATTCATATCTGGCATCATAATATCCAGCAATATAATATCTGGTAAGCATCGATCAATAATATTTAAAGCTAACAGTCCGCTTTTTGCCACTTGAACATGGTACTGTTCCGACAGAATATCTTTAAGTAAATCAATATTTCTAGGCACATCATCAACAATAAGTACTCTTTTGTTTTTTGAAGCCATCCGACTTACTATTTCCTTTGTACTAGCCAATTCGCTCTCCTTTACTACACTCATGACACGAAGCCACGTTTAAAAGCCTGAATCTTACCCATGGCATCTTGATAATCATAAGAAGAAATATCTTCTAGGGCAGACTTTAAAATATCTATACCTTCGTAATCAGAACATTTTTCGATTATTTTTTTGACTAACATTTCAGAATCAGAATCTCCACTCTCTAAAAAAAATTCTAATTTTTCAATGTCAGACCATAAAGAAATTAAACCTTTATTATCCCGCGAAAAAGAGCCGCTTTCTTTTTTAGTCAACGAGTTAAATCCATACTTCATTATCCAAAACTCAAGCTTTTCAATCAAAAGATATGGATCTAACGGTTTATACAAAACATCATCAATACCTAAATCTGCAAGGTTCTCTTGCTTTAAACTTAAAGCATCGGCCGTCAAAAAAAGAATAGGGGGTTTTTTGTTACGCAATGAGCTGAATATCTTTTCACTGGCCTCATAACCATCCATTATGGGCATCCTAATATCCATTAGAATCAAATCATAATCGAGAAGAAGTGACTTTTCCCAAGCATCTTTACCGTTTTCAACCCAATCAACGGATGCCCCTAGCTTTTCAACTATAGCCTTAACGATATTGGCATTTATTTTATTATCTTCAGCTAATAATATAGTTTTGCTTTTAAAGAACTCTTTATTATCTAAAGCAGCCTTAATGGATTTCTCATTCTTTGAATCGTCTTCACCTAAACTAAAAGCAGCTATTTTTTTATGCAGATTGGTAGGAGTAACAAGTCCTGACACTTGACAATCAGGCATATTTAAATCGCTACCATTTAAAAATAGTATATGCCTTTCAAGACCTTTGAGTTGTTCAGAAACCATACCTTCATCATTCAGCCAATGACGGCCTGCAATTATCGTCAAGTGATTTTCTGACATATCCGATAGTTTCAACTTAGAGATACGGTCAAAATTTAGCTCTGTAAAAAAAGAAGCTATGCCAAGGTCTTCTTCAAATATAGTCACATTTTCTAAATGTGGTAAAGTCGATTTCGAATCTGGACGGTAAGGAAGTTTAATTGTAAAAACACTACCTTCGTTCAATACACTTTTATAAGAAATATTACCCCCAAGCAATCCCACTAGTTTTTGCGTAATACTCAACCCCAAGCCAGTACCACCATATAATCTTGTAGTACTGCTATCGGCTTGTTTAAACACACCAAACACATCGACATTGTCAGCTATACCAATACCACTGTCCTGCACATCAATCAAAATTCCTTCGGTATTTGATTGATGAATTTTAACCATGACGGAACCGGAATCAGTAAACTTAATTGCATTACCAACCAAATTTACTAGAATTTGCTGAAGTCTGGTCTTATCACCAATCAAACTATCACTAATGGTAAAATCACGAACAATCATAAAATCTAACTTTTTGGATCGAGCTGGGTTTTCACCCGTCTGATAAACATACTCCAGTACTTCATCTAAGCTAAACGACCTATTTTCTAAATCTATTTTGCCTGATTCAATTTTTGAATAATCTAAAACACTATTAATGATCGAAAGAAGAGCATCGGCCGACTGCTGAATTTTAAGCACTTTTTCGCGATGATCCCTACCCAAATCCCCATCTAATAATAAATAACTAAAGCCGACAATAGCATTCATTGGTGTACGAATTTCATGACTCATTGTTGCTAAAAACTCTGATTTAACTTTTAAAGCTTGCTCTGCAGAAAAAACAGCAATTTCAAGCTCGCCAGCTAATTTCTGAGATCTTTCAAAAGATTGCTTAGCAATCTTTAGCTGCTTAAATAGCATTACTATAATAAAAAACATAGTAACTGTTAGCAGAGCAATCAAAGAACCTAGATAAAGAAAAAGATCTAAGACATCGCGCCTCTGCTCTACCTTATCGCTCGACCTTGAAGCTAGCGTTTCAAATACAATTTTCTCGGTTTTTTTAAGCAGAAGATTACTTTCACTTACTAGCATATCAACATCAATCAAAGATTTATCAGCAAAAAGAAGCTTATCAATTACAATCATTTTTTGCTGAAGCAACCTCATCATTTCTTCAGAGCTTTCTAATCGATCAAAAAGAACTCTTAATTGTCCTGTTTCTAATATATGCACTCGACTATAAAGAATATCAAAACGCGTTCTCGCATCGTTAAGGCGCTCATCACTCAGGTCATCTTCTAATAGATTAAGCGCATTTCTAAGCTTTAATGTCTCTCTATCTAGTTGATAAGCAGCCCATAATGCATCTTCCTCTACCGCTGACATCATCATTTTTTGACGGTCAACCAATTCGGTAAAGATCAGCATTGCTGCTCCCATGAAAATAAGAGCAGTAACCACCAATAAAATAAAAGGCGACGACCCCTTATTACCAAGAACTCTTACAATGGGAGATAGACGAAAAGACATAATGACTTTTACTCAACGTTTATCGATTTGATTTGCCAAACAGAGCGGTTATGAATAACTTCATTATTTAAGCTTGGGTTATCACTAAAAGGATAAAGTAAAAATATCGGCCCCTTATCTCTCACACTCATAACTTTGCCGTTCATGTCCATCGCGAGAATCACATTGTAGTCATCACCATCTTTTTTCGGCACTATCGCACTATAGTCATTTAATGCAGTCATGGATAAGGTAGCTGTTTGAGCACCTACCGCCGACATGACGGAACGCAACAAAGGCCCACGATAAAGATCAACACCCTCACTCCAAGGCGTTACAGTTTTTTGCTCTATAACCTCTAGATTCATCAGCATACCGCGGTCAAATTCAGCTGTATTTTGATCAGTATTAGTATTGGAGATATTTCCAGTGACAGTTAGGATGACAGGCCCTGTTGGTTTAGATAAAACCTGCGCCTGTACAGTAGTAACAGCGAATACTCCAATCACTATCATTCCTGCGAGAACATATTGCTTCATTAAAAACACCTTAAATGGATTAATATTGTGGCAGTATAATGAATAAACATCAGGCTTTCGTTACTAACTTACGAAACGACACGTTTTCTACACCAAGCAAAACAAAGGTCGAACAATAGATACAAAAAAACCGCAGAAGCGGCTTTTATATTCTTTAAGTATATAAAAATTAAAAGATATTTAAGGTACTGGATGACCTTGAGATGCGACCCAAATACAAAACCAATCATCATCACTAAGCGGAGTAGACACAGCATCCACTGCTGCAGCTAAACGAGCAATTTTTCCAGATCCCATGACAGGACAAATACCAGCTGGATGACGCAATAACCACGCGACAACGATTTGATCAACTGTACAATTTTTTTCCTGCGCCAACTTACTCAACACAGCTTGAACTCGCTTTGCTTTTTCGCTTGTTCCTGAAAACAATTCACCACCAGCAAAAGGCGACCAAGCCATCGGTGTTACGGCATGCTGCTGCACATGATCCAATGTGCCATCTTCAAAGTGCTGCAACGCCAGTGGAGATAATTCCACCTGATTAATAATCAACGGCGCATCAAGGCGCGACTGCAACAAATCGAATTGACGAGTGGTAAAGTTGGATACGCCAAAATGCTTAACCTTGCCAAGCGTAAACAACAAATCAAACGTCTGAGCGACTTCATCCGCATCCATCAAAGGACTTGGACGATGCAATAACAAGGTATCGATATGCTCACATTGCAAATTCACCAAAGATCGATCAACACTCGCCAATATATGCTCAGCACGATAATCATAACGATGGACCTGAATGTCTGGGCGATTGTCTGACGGCAACAAAATCCCACACTTAGTGATGATTTCCATCTTATCTCGCAAAGCAGGTTTAAGCTTTAACGCCTCGCCAAACAAAGCTTCACACTGATAACCACCATAAATATCCGCATGATCAAACGTCGTCACACCAAGATCTAAACATGCTTCAATAAAGCCTAGTGTTTCTGAAGAAGCCATATTCCATTCTTCTAGCCGCCAAAAACCTTGAGCGATACGTGACCCTTCAAAACCAAGGGGATGATATTGGTGTCTCATGGATATTTTCCTCAACTTCATTATTTTATTGCCAATCATTCTAAAGAGACTTTGTTATAAAAAACAGCAAACTGAGTGAATCGGCATAACTGACAGGAAACATCATCGAAGGTATACTATGCCTCATTCAAGACTGACCTCTAACGAAAGAGCGACGCGACCACCTACAACGGACAGACTATAACGATTAAATTGCGGGCAATATCGAACACTTATAATTTACACGCAGCGATACACTACTAAACACAAGAACTAAACAATAAACACAACACCACTGTGATGGACTTAATAATGAATTCAATTACGCTAGGCCCTCTTTCCAAAGCCAATGGAGAGATCCAAATTCCGGGTTCCAAAAGCCTTTCAAACCGTATTTTATTGTTAGCAACGCTAGCAAAAGGCACCACAAAAATTACCAACCTACTAGACAGCGACGATATTCGCCGCATGCTAGAAAGCCTAACAAAATTAGGCGTTAACTATTCTCTAGAAGATAACGGCACAACCTGTGTACTAAAAGGACTTGCCGGCCCAATCCAGGCAGATTTCGGTGATTTATTCCTTGGCAACGCGGGTACAGCAATGCGTCCCTTGACTGCAGCACTTTGCCTAGGCAAAGGTGAGTTTCATCTACATGGTGAGCCACGGATGCACGAACGCCCAATTGGTGACCTTGTAGATGCTTTGCAAGCACTGGGTGTCGACATCTCTTACGAAGGCGAAAAGAATTACCCACCTTTACGCATTAAGGCAAATGGTTTATCTGGCGGCGAAGTGTCTATTAAAGGCAACATCTCAAGCCAATTTCTAACCGCTATATTGATGAGCGCCCCATTGGCAAAAGATGATTTAATCATCAAAGTTGATGGTGAATTGGTTTCTAAGCCTTACATAGACATCACGCTACATGCCATGAAGCAATTTGGTGTGGAAGTGGAAAACCAGAATTACCAAGCATTTATTGTGAAAGGTCAGCAAACTTACCAAAGCCCTGGTGAAATCATGGTAGAAGGTGATGCTTCTTCTGCGTCTTACTTCTTGGCAGCTGCTGCTATTGCAGGTGGAAAAATTAAAGTCCACGGCGTTGGTACAGACAGCGTACAAGGTGACGTAAAATTCGCCGATGTACTGGCTAAAATGGGGGCGAAAATCACCTACGGTCCAACTTGGATCGAGGCGGAGCGTAACGAACTTAACGGTATTGATATGGACATGAACCACATTCCTGATGCGGCCATGACCATCGCAACAACTGCACTATTTGCCAAAGGCCCAACAACGATTCGCAACATCTACAACTGGCGCGTGAAAGAAACTGACCGTTTATATGCCATGGCCACTGAACTGAAAAAACTCGGTGCCGACGTCATTGAAGGCGAAGACTTCATTACCGTCACACCCGTTGAGAAACTTCAACATGCGGCCATCGATACTTATAACGATCACCGCATTGCGATGTGCTTCTCACTCGTTGCCTTCTCAGATACGCCAGTGACCATCAACGATCCGGGTTGCACATCAAAAACCTTCCCAACCTATTTTGAATTGTTTAACTCTATAGCTAGCTAAGAGCTTCTTTCGCTTCTTCCCCTTTATTTAAGGGGAAGAACTAGAATTGGGCTGTGTGCTTGTAACCGAGCCTCTTTCGTTATCCTCTTCATTACTTTGCATTCCTAAACTTTATTCCCCTTTTTAATTCAGGAAAAAGCGGAACGCGGAACTTTTACCCTATCTGACTCAAACCATTTATTTCTCATAAACAATATCGTAACTCTTTTTTATTCGTTGAATTTTTGCGAACACCAATTCTCCTAAATGCATACCAGCAATCAAAAGTTGCTCGGTACTAACTAAATCTAGAAGCTTTATCCTTGTTTCAACCGCTTGGAGAGGGTCTTGATCAAATAAAATGGATACATCAGGACGCGTAATTTGAATTTGAGGAAAATGAACAATGTCACCCCAAACTAACAAACTTTGAAGACCCGATTCAATGATATATCCGCAGTGTCCTTCAGTATGTCCTAGAAGAGGCATGGCTCTAATTCCAAGAAGCACCTCTCCTCCATCATTGAATAAACGCAAGTTTGATCGATAACCATCAAATACTTGTCGAGCAATCAAAAAATTACCACGAGCTCGCTCGCTGGCACGACTTAAATTGCCATCACTTTCCCAAAAGGACACTTATCGATGATGAACGATTAATTCTGCATTCGGGAAGACACTATCACCAGATGCATCTATCAACCCTCCCACATGATCAGGATGAGCATGAGCATGTGTCAGAAGAATACTATCTATCTCATTTGACTTTACTCCAGCCAATAATAAATTGCGCTGAAGACAGCCTCCCCAATGTTTAATGCCTTCAGCGCCACTATCAATAAGAATTGTGCGGCCACGACCACGTACCAAATAACAGTTAATATGTACGGATGAATGAGCAATGATACCGAAATCATTTTGTATCTTAGTTGCTTCATTGTAGTGGCATAGTTAATTTGGCCACCTGATTAGGGATGTTAAGATGCATCTCAGAACTAGACAGGTGACTATATGAAAAATCGTACAAGACGCACTTTTAGTACAGAGTTCAAACTTGAAGCTGCGCAATTGGTGACAGAGCAAGGCTATTCAATTATCGAAGCAGCTAAGGCTATGAACGTCAGCAAATCTGCAATGGACCGATGGGTTCGACAACTAAAACAAGAGTATCAAGGTATTACCCCAAAAGCGTCTCCACTCACGCCAGAGCAAATTGAGATTCGTGAGCTCAAGAAGAAAATATCCAACCTTGAGGAACACAATGATATTTTAAA
>NZ_FQVF01000018.1 GCF_900129155.1 Marinomonas polaris DSM 16579 | reverse complement strand
TCCAGCGTCGCTGTTGTGTTGCCATCGTATGTTTTGTCATCGGCTGTAATGCCTGTAATGGCGGAGATAACCGCTTTGGCTATGTCCGCTGTGGTCACCGCCGTGGTGCTTGCTAAGGAATAGTTAGCGGCATCGTCGCCACTTAGAGTTAAACCGGAAACAGTAACGGTTTTATTTTCTCCTGCGTTTTTATTATCAAATTCTGCTGTTTGTGAAAAACTGACATCATCTCCTCTTATTATTCCTGACAAACTTCCATTTACGGTAACATCGGTATTGCCATCATAGACTTTATTATCTGCAGTATAGGTTGCGGTGATAACTTTCGGATCAATGGTCAGCGATCCATCTACATAGGAGATAATATAACCTTGTTGATTTGAATATAATCCAGATGGCGTTAAGGTATAAGTGCCGGTATTGTTAGCGCCTTGACTGGTTCCAGAATAATTTACAGTTCCTAAAAGATTACTATTTGGCGTAGTAGAGTAGGTTACGCCATTCGCTCCAGAATACGCACTTCCATCATAGGTTTTAGTTGCATCATTAGCTGTAACAGTTAACGTTGTCATAAAATTTCTTAGTAGTGGACGAGTATATCCTTCGTAGAGTATCCAGTCATTGGTGAAGTCAAAGCCTGTGTAAGTATCTTGGATAAAGGCATCAATTGTGCCTGTACTACTATAAACGCCTTTTAGATTTGTAATAGTGCCGCTATCTTGTCCAACACCAATTGTCCGTCCTGTGGTATCAATATCCCAGTAACTATTCGTGATTGTGCCACCACTATTGGCTGCAACCAGTCCCCCCACATAATAACGACCACTATTGACACTGCCTGTTGCATAGCTGTTTGTAATTGAACCCGCAGAGGATCCAGCCAAACCACCAGCATAATCATTAATGGTTGTGACTTGGCCTGTTGCATAGCTATTTATAATTTGGCTACTAGAACTGCCACTACTTCCAACTAAGCCTCCAACATAATTATTGCCATTTACTGTTCCTGTAGCGTAACTATTTTCAATTCCTCTTGCATTATACCCAACTAAACCTCCAATATAGTCGTTACCATCTACACTAGCAAAAGAGTAAGAATCTTTGATGGTAATGTTATTTTCACTTGAACCTATTAGCCCCCCAACACTGTCATTTCCCATTATTTTTCCTGTTGTGAAACTATTATTAATAGCACCATAATTCCATCCTACTAAACCACCGATATAATCTTTTCCTGTTATGTCTGCATTTATAAGTCCAATGTTCTTTATGGTTGAGCTAGAATCTAAAAATCCGAATAAGCCGATAAAGTCAGTGTTATCTCTATTGATAAAAAGATCAGAAATGGTATGTCCTACGCCATCAAAATTCCCCCTGAATCTTGTAGACTGGCTCCCAATAGAACTAAAACCACTACTGCTCCACATATCGCCGCTATAAATAATGTCGTTTGCTAAGGTGTATGATGCGGTTAAGTCCATCGCCATCAGTTGGAGTTGATGGTCATTAGAAATAGTAGTTGAGTATTCTGAGCGTAAGAAAGGACGGGTAGAGCCTTCAATCATGTACCAGCCATTTGTAAAATCAAAACCAGCGTAAATTGCTTCAGAAAAGGCATCTATTGTGTTTGTTGAGCTGTAAACACCAGTTATTCCAGATGAAATCCCGTACCCAACAGCATCAGTTTGCCCTGTACCATCTATATCCCAATAGACATTGGAAATTGAACCCTCCATCCTTCCTGCAAACCCACCCACATTATTACCATCGCCGGTTATTTTTCCTGTCGCATAAGAGTTTGAAACGGATCCACCTATTGAGCTAGTTCCAAAGAAACCACCAACGGCAGAATTACCACTAACGTTTCCTGTAGCATAAGCGTTTGATATTGTCCCGTCATTTCTTCCTATGAAACCTCCCGCCACACCATTGGTAGCTGTTGCGTTTGCTGTTGAATATGTGTTTGTAATGTTTCCCCTGTTGTATCCAGCAAGACCTCCGACAACTGAATAACCATTTATACTTCCTGTTGCATAAGAGTTTGAAACTTTGGTTGTGTTAGAGAGGTATCCTGCAAGACTGCCAACATTAGTATGACCCGTAATATCTGCGCCAAGAAGCCCAACATTTCGAATAGTTGAGTTTTCTGCACCTGCAAAGAGTCCTACAAAACCTGTTGTGTCTCTATCAATAAAAAGATTTGAGATGGTATGTCCAAGCCCATCGAATGTGCCAGTGAAGTTGTTCGTTCCATCGCCAAGCGGATCAAAACCTGCGTTGCTGTTCCATGCTGATGTGGCTGAAGCGTCGATATTCGCGCCGAGGACATAATTGCCGTTAAGTCCGCCATTAATACCTTGTAAGTCTGTTCCTGTGGTGGAACCTTCTGAACCGAGGCTTGTAATAACGGTATAAGTGATGGCGGCATCACTGCCTTTTTTCGTTTGGAATAAGCTTCCTGTCGCGAGGTTAACGGGTGCATTGATAGAATAGTCGCCTGTTGAGGTAGTTTGCGCGTATTGCAGCACTAGTCCATCGCTGGATGTGGTGCCTGTGCTTGTTAGTTCAGCATTGACGATGATGTCGTTATCGGCACGTAAGGTGAGGGTGTTAGTACTCCAATTAATAGAAGCGTCAACCGTAATATTGCCTTCGTCTGAACCTGCTCCCGCTGTGGTTATGGTGACATCACCTGTCGTCAGAGAGTTTTGTGTCGCCGTTGCCATGGCCGAATCTACGGTGATATTTACTGGGTCGATTAGCCATTCGCCGCCGTTGGTTGCTACTTTAAGATCCTTATCGATTTTAACCGTTGCCGCCGACGTTTCAACAAAATTAGCTTCAAGAGAACCAGAAGCAATGACTTCACCATTGCTCATATCGCCCAGCAATAAAATACGTCCGTTCTGGCTGGCGAGGGTATTGGCTTGAATCATCCCTGAGTTGTTTACCACGCCTTTTAGGACATCGGATGCGCCTTTAGCGGTTAGAATGGCGACGCCGCCATCGGTTTGAATTAAGCCTTTGTTTTCAACCAAGCTGGCAAGGGTATTGGCTTTTACCTCGACAGACAGCAAACCATCGCCATCAAAGTCGAGCAGAACATCGGTACCCGCCGCCAATGCTACGCTGGATACGGAATCCGATGACGTATTGTTAATAGAATTGCTGTTAATTGAACCTTCGTTGGTGACAGAAGGCGCAATCAGCGCGACAATACGGCCAGTAATATTCCCCTTATTGCTAATCGAGCCACCAATACCAGTGAATTGATACTTTCCAGAAAGAAAATTCTCGTTAGTGATGTCCAGTGTCGACGCGATAAAACCGCCTGTTTGTACGCTGCCCGATGCGCCTACGGCTACGCCATTGGGGTTGATCAGAAACACTTGGCCATTAGAGTTCAGGTTACCAAGAATTTGGCTAGCATCGTGGCCCACCACACGGTTGAGCGCCACGGATGACACACTGGGCTGATTAAAGGTGACCGAATTTCCAGCACCGACAGAAAAACTCTGCCAGTTGGCGATCATTTTATCGGTAGATTGATTAACTGTCATGGCCGAGCCATTCGAAGAAATAGACGCCGCACCAGACACAACCTGCCCACCAGTGGGTAAATTATCCGCAAACACCGGCATCGACAACAGGCTAGAAGCCGCCACCAGACTAACAAGCTTACGGCGAGCGGTTTTTTTACCGCCAGCATATTTTGCAGACTCGGACACAACTACCAAACAGCCGAGGGTTTTTGAATAAATGACTTTATAGATCTTGTTCATGGTTGTTTCCTCAGAATTTAGCCATGGCAGTTAGCCAAAATTGATGATGGTTTTTGCTGTTGTCTGCATTTTGGTCGGTGCTTGAGGAACGTCCCGGGTTGTCGCCTATTCCTTGTGCATAAGTAGCAGATAAATTGAAGAATTTATGGGTCCAAAGTGCCGATACGCCGGCGCTTGTAAGACTGTAATCATTACAACCGCAGGCAATGGTGGACGCGACGTCGTTTGGATTTTTGTTTACCCAGATATGTCCGGCATCGAAAAAGGTTGCAAACTGTAATTGACCCCATGATGTTGCTGTAGGAGCGTCGTAACGCAACTCAATAGTACTGATAGTTCCCATATCGCCCCTACCTTCGCCTATGGGCCAGCCACGTACGCTATAAGGACCACCTAAAGAAAAATCTTCTGAACTGTCGAGGTTTTTGTTAGCCCATTGTCCACGTACACGACCAAATAATGAGAATGTTGCGGGTAGTTTTTGTAATCTGGTGAGGCTGGCATTTACGCGCTGGAATTGTCCATTGGTTTTTAAACCGGCTTGATCGCTACTCAGTGCAGATTCGACTCCTGAAAGATCTAGATCACCATAACTCCATGCCGCCGACCAATAAGTGATTCCATTTCCCATAAAGCGATCACGTGAATCGCCAGCCAATTCGATTGTTCCTATCAGCGAGCGTTTATCCTGTAAATGTCCAGAGATACTGTCATCAACTAATGCTTTGGCATTTAGACTGCTATTAAGGTGTAAGTTGAAGTCTCGACTGCGAATAAGACTGTAATCTAATCCTAGGCCTAAAAAGTGAGCATAACCTTCAAGCTCTAGAGTTTTGCCTGTATCATCGATATTGTGATAATCGAGGTATCCGTAATTTGCCTGCGCGATGAAATCACTTACTCCGATAGGTGCACTAAATGAACTGTTGGCGAATGTCTGTCCTTCTGAGGAAACGATAGTCAGCTCTGTCAAATCACCGTGTCCAGATAAGTCTGTAAATGCAGCGCTGGCTCTAAATTGCTCGCGTCCTGTGCTGTATGAGCCAGAATTATCGACGGCAGCGGTTGCTGAAAAGATAGGTGCTTGTTTGACGTTTACAATAAGGTTGCTGGTGTTGGGTTCATTTCCTGGCGCTAGTCGAGCTTTTGCCGTGACGCCTGGGTGATCATTAATACGTAAGAGGGCTTCTTCTAGCTTAGACTTGGTCACTTGATCCGGTGAAATATAAGCATTCGCTATCGTTTGTAAACGCTCTTCATTGGCCCGTACTGATGTCGATCTATCGAAGGCAATGTTGCTTAAACGCCCATCAATAATCTGGAAAGTGATAGCTCCCTCAGTAATGTCTTGTTGTGGCAGTATGACGCTTGCTAATAGATGACCTTGTTGCTGTAGAGCCGATGTTATTGTATCGACGAGCGCTTGAATTCCCACGATACCGAGACGTTTCCCCATAACGTTGTTTGTAATCTGGGTGCGAACTTTTTCGGGTAATAACCTTGTTTTACCAGTAAAGCGTATTTCGCTAACAATAATAGTTTTACCAATTTCTGGTGTTTCTACTGTAGATGACTTTTGCTGTTCTTCTTCCGCCTGTGGAAAGGGGGTTAAACGCTGAATGTCTTGTTGATTTTGTTGTTCGCGTAAAAGAGAACCTGAGTCTTCCGCTTGTGCTGTGTAGAAAGGTGTAAATATCAAAATAGCGGTTGTTGCTGTGATTCGTTTACGCCCATGAGAAAGTGTAGACGGTTTGCCTAATGTGATGGCGCAGCTGGGTTTCTGTACAAACTTGGCGAATGTATTTTTCCAGAATGTATTTGTTATTACTGTTTTAAACATTGCCGCTCTGCTCTTTTATCGGAAAATTCTATCTAAGATACTTGGCAGGAATAAATGGGACTATCCGGTTTCCGCAAAAGTGCAAACAATGTTAATTATTGGTAAGTTAACGGTACTGTTTAGTGAGCGTAGCAGAGGGGGATTCGCTAAATACTTGTTTGTAATCAAGCGCAAAACGACCAAGATGTAAAAAACCAAAGCGCATAGCAAGGGCCGTCACTGTCGTGGTTTGAGGATCTGAAACAAGTAAAGTCGCACGTACTTGATTTAAACGACAAAGTCTAAGGTAGGCCAGAGGTGGCATATTGACGTAAGCACGGAAGGCATATTGAAGCGTGCGCTCAGATACGCCAACGAATGCACAAATATCCGCTATTGTTGGGATGATATCGGCGGCTAGTTTGTGTTCAACAAAGGCACGGGCCATACGGCAGGTATGGAAAGCGCGTTGCCGTTCTGTGGGTGAAGGGGGAGAGTCTTCAAGGTTGGTCGCTGTGACAATGTGTAGCACCTGCTGTAATAAACTATCGCTGACAATATTGTCATCGGCGATAATGCCTTTTGAACGAAGTGCTTCGGCCGTATTAAACCATAGATTTAATGCGGCCTTGAAATGAATAAACTGATCGGTTTTTAGTGAGACTAATTGTTGTGGGGGATTTTCCCACAAGGATGGATTGAGGATACGAGCATTATTTAGAAATGTTTCCTGACTTAAACTTACATAGTTGGTTTGAACACCTGTAGGGACAAAAATGTCGTACTCAGTTTGCTCAGGTAAAAAGAATAACGTATCGGAAATGTCTGTGCTTAGTTCGGTAAAGCGAAAATTTGGGTCAAGTGTGCAATAGGATATGGTGCAAAAGTTTGCAGGCGTTACCCCTACCTTTTGTACAGTCGCTAATTGTGACTCCCTAACAACCTGTTGACGGCCTAGATCAATGATATCCATCTTGGCTAACGTCTTGCCAGAGCTTAGCTGGTAGCATTCCATATTAGCCCAAGGTTGCATTGACGCTTGGATTGTCGCGTCTTCAACCGTCGCTGAATGTAGGTGTTTGTCAGTTATTGAATCAGCACTGTCAGCTTGTAGGTCGACTATTGTTCCTATTTTTTTATTCACCTCTGGCTTTCCTGAAAGATGTGTAAGTAATTATTTAATTATTATGATGCCATAAATATTAATATTTAATTTAGAAAGATAAATATATTATGGTTTATCGTAAGTTTTTTTCAAATGATTTAAATATTTTAAGTGGTTCGCTTTTTTAACTATTTCTTTGCTCGATTTAACTGTGCGAATGCTCATGGCGAACATTGTTTGTATTCGATTCTAGGGCTTCGAGTATGGTGCAATGCTCGGCACTTTCTTCACCACCGCAGCAGGCATCAGATAGGCGTTTGAGTGAGGTCTGAAAGCGAGTAAGTTCCGCAAGTTTTCTTTCGACGTCAGAGAGCTTTGTATCGACAAGGACTTTTACATCGGCACAGGCGTTGTCGGCTTTGTTTACTTCAATAGAAAGCAGCTCACGGATTTCAGCAAGGGTGAATCCGACCCCTTTTGCGCGCAAGATAAATTGCAGAATTTCTTTGTCTTTCTCTGTGTAAAGACGGTAGCCAGATTCAGACCGACTCGAAGGGCTGAGTAGGGCGTTTTTTTCATAAAATCGTAATGTGTCATTGTTTATGTCACATGCTTTAGCGAGTTCTCCAATGCGATACATATATTGCTCCTATTTATTTCCTCCTAGTATAAACCTTAGACTTAGATCCTAGGTCAAGATTTCTTATTGATCATTTTTTATTTTTCTTTCACCTAAGATGCTTTATATTGCTGGCGCAGTTTTTTATGCATTTGATTTTATTGTGTTGTTATTAGTAGTTGTAAATAGTGGAAGGTAGGTTTTAATGGATGTATTGCATAGTGTCATTCTCGGATTGGTAGAAGGAGCGACGGAGTTTTTACCTATCTCTTCAACAGGGCATCTGATTGTTGTCAGTCAATGGTTGGGAATGGAGCAGACGGAAGGCAATAAAGCGTTTGAAGTGATTATTCAGCTGGCTGCGATTTTAGCGGTTGTCGCGAATTATAAAGAGCGTTTTACATTTAAACATTTCCGTTTGTGGTGCCAAGTATTTGTAGCTTTTTTACCTGTCGCTATGGTTGGTTTTTTGTTTCGTCACCAAATAAAAGCCATGTTTTCGGTTTCTGTGGTGGCGACCATGTTTATTGTTGGTGGTGTGATTTTCCTGATGACAGAGAGATGGATCAAACATAAATCACCTAGTGTCGATAACTTGGACAACTTAAATTTCAAGCAAGCTCTGTGGATTGGTATTGCGCAAGTATTTGCGCTTATTCCTGGTACTAGCCGCGCAGGTTCAACCATTGTTGGTGCTTTGTTTGTAGGCTTAAGCCGAAAAGCGAGTGCTGAGTTTTCTTTCTTATTGGCGTTGCCTGTGATGATGGCAGCTTCTGGTTATGATTTGCTTTCAAACTACAAAGAATTTGCCGGCGAGCAATGGATGCCCTTGGTGATCGGCTTTGTGGTGGCTTTTCTAAGTGCTTTTGTTGTTATGAAGCTGTTTATGGCGTTTTTGGAAAAATTCACCTTTGTAGCTTTTGGCTGGTATCGTATTTTGTTTGGCGGGCTTTTGTTGTTTCTTGCTTAGTTAAGACCTTTTTAAGGAGTGAAATCTTGCAAAGGTCTCTTAATCTATACAAGAGCGTACATTGAAACATGATTTACATTGAATAGTGGTTTACACATAGAAAGGGATGTTTTGTAATGTCTCTTGCTGTCTGCCATTTATCATGTATTTAATAGGGAATGTTTGTCATGCGTCGTTGTTTTCCTTTCGCCATTTTGGCTTCTTTATTAGCGGCTGGTTGTGCTTCTTCTGATAACACGCCAGCAAATCGCTCTTTGGATTCCTTTAGAGGCACATCTGCCTGTTATGACAGAGAGACAGAGCCTTACACCTCTGTTGTAGATACGCATTTACATTACCGACCTTTTGATGGCCTGGCGATTCCTTTTAATGAGGTAAATGAATACTTGTCTCGCACCACGGTGCGTTTTGCCAATGTTTACGGTATTGGGCAAATGTTGCCAGCTAATTCATCCTGTTCTAATTACCTGAAATGCCCAGGAACACCAGTTTCTCCAACGATTCGTAATGATTTCGTTAATGCTGCAAACATGCTGGAATACAAACCTGACGACCTTCATCTTACTTTATCGATGACCTTCACTGATTTATCTAATCCAGAGCCGACTATTGAGCTAATGAAGCTTTATGAAAAGGAATACCCTGGTATGTTCCATTGGATGGGGGAAGTTAATTTGGTGAAACAAGCCCAATTTAATAATCGTCATAAGCCAGCAACGCCGAAAGATATTACTAAGTGGGCTGGTTTTATGGCGGAGTTAAGAGCCAGAGATTACCCAATTACGATTCATTCAGATATCGGAAACGATGCATCACCTACCTTGTATTTGCCTTTAATGGAGCAAGCATTAGCACTTTACCCTGAGAATAAAATAGTCTGGGCGCACATGGGCTTGTCTTATGAGCAAAAATCTATGAAGGCATCTGAGCATATTGCTATCTTGTCTCGTTTGTTAGATCAGTATCCCAATTTAATGCTGGATATTTCATGGCGAATTTTGGAGGACTATTACTTTAGTAAATCTGCTTATCGTCCTCAATATGTTGCTTTTATAAATCAATATTCGGATCGAATTTTGCCAGGATCTGACTTTGTTGCCTTTCGAGATAATAGCTTTAAGGTATATCAGCAGGAGCTGGAAGTAACGAGTCGAATACATCAATATCTAGATGACAACGCTTTTCGTAATATTGCCTTGGGGGAAAATTACTTTAAGTTATTAAACCTCGATTATCAGGCACCACAGATATGTAGCAAGTAGTGATATTTGATATGTTCTTGCAGTTTGCATAGTTTATTCGCTGTCTTTCGTTGTTAAATCGATCCACTTGTTCCATGCTTTTATAAGTGCATTTAGGAGGGGTTGTGTATGGGGAAGTATATTTCGACTGTGTCTAATCGAGGGCAGTCATTAGGTGAGGAAGTGGCAAATAGCATCAGCCATGGCTTGGGGCTGGTGGCTGCTATTGTCGGTACCCCATTCCTTATTCTGAGTGCAATCGACTATGCTGATGTGAGTTTTGTTGTTGGGGTAAGTGTTTTCTCCGGCACTATGATTTTGCTGTATTTGGCATCAACGCTTTATCATGCGATGCCAAGAGGCAAAGCCAAATACGTTTTTCGGGTGATTGACCATTCTGCTGTGTACTTATTGATCGCTGGGACTTATACACCTTTTATGTTGGGGGTTTTGGAAGGCGCATGGGGATGGTCTTTGCTTGCAGCTGTTTGGACGTTAGCACTTATTGGTGTTGGTCTTAAGGCATTTGGTAAAGCTTCCCATCCAGCTATATCCACTACACTTTATGTGGTGTTGGGTTGGCTTATTCTTATCGTAATTAAACCGCTTGTTTCCTTGATGGAGCCTAATGGTTTGCTGCTGTTGGTGTTGGGAGGTGTTCTTTACACGCTTGGAGTGGTATTTTTTGTTATTGATTCGCGTCTGCGCTATGGGCATTTTGTTTGGCATTTATTTGTTGTAGGTGGGACGGTTTGTCACTATTTTGCAATTTTTTATTATGGAGCTTAGTAATAGAAAGTTGAGTTACTGCTCTTTTGATTTTCTTAAATATTCATTGGCCTAGTTTTGTTTGCCATCTATGCAGTGTTTTTAACTGCTCTAATAACAAGGATTTGTTGTCTGGTGTCAGCTCGCTGAATAGTTTTAGAGCCACTTGTGTATCGTGGTTGAGCAGCAATTGGTTAATGTTCTCTTCTTTTTTTTCGTCATTCCCTTCTTGTTCTAAAAAATCCGAAATATTAGTTATTGGCTGTTCGCTGGCTGCATAGAGCACAGATGGCTTGGTATTGAGTGCTTTAGCTAGTTTTTGAAGTACTTTTTGGGACGGTTGCCTTAAGCCTTTTTCAATGCGTGAAACATTACTGGTAGCCATATCAGCCTCCAGTGCAATTTGTTCTTGTGTCATCTTACGTTGAATACGCAAAATTTTAATAACGTGGCCAATGTTCATGGCAAGATTATCTGTTTAATTTTGCCTATGTGGCAAAACCTGTGAGGCAATTCACTTGACACTATTTGCCATATAGGCAATATTGACGAACCTTTGTGTCTAAAAGACAAATAATTGATGGTGATCTGTGTTAATCGAAGCATGCAGTAGAAGGATTTTTTTGTGAAAACGGATAGTTTGAATACTGAGCGTGATTGGCAGGAGTTACAAGAAACGAATAGTCGCTTTATTGTGTTAGACAGTAATGATCTGATTGTTTCGTGTAATGACAAGGTAAAGCATGCTCGATTAGACTTACACAGAGAGGATATTCTTCCGTCAGATTGCTTCTGGCTAGACGCCGATCAACGTACATTTTGCTTTAATGAATTCAAAGAAATTGCTGGAAAAGAAATCAAGCTTCTATTTATGCCGAGTGGCTCCGAAGCTCGTAGAGTGAAAGTGCTGGTAGAAGCGTTTCAGTTATTCAATCAACAATATTACAGCCTCCTTATCCAGGACGAACATGTAGAGTTTGTCCAGAACGAGTATGTAGAATTTGATCAGGGCAAAACACATCCATTTTATGGCATGGCTCAGGCGTTAAGTGCTGATTTGAAAAACAGTCTGTTAGAGCTGCACTATCAACCTCAGATAAATACTGTTGATAACAGTCTTTATGGAGTGGAAGTCTTAGCTAGATGGACTAGCGATGAATTTGGAAGTGTTACACCTGATCGCTTCGTTGCTCTTGCTGAAGAATTTGGGCTAATTGCTGAATTAGATTTATGGGTATTACGCCAATCATGTCTACAATTAGCTTCATGGCGAGATAGAGGAATTCATATTCCTATGATTGCTGTTAATTTCTCCCCTCTCAGTTTTAATTATCCTAGCCTAAAAAATGAGATTCAAGCCCTTCTTGATCAGACTGGTCTTTTGGCTTCTAGCTTGGTGATTGAAGTCACAGAAAGTAAGAAAATAAAGACATCAGATCTTTTCATTGATGCAATTAATGACCTTCATTCAATTGGCGTAATTATTTCCTTAGATGATTTTGGTACAGGATATTCTAATTTAAAAAGGCTTCTGAAGTTTCCAGTATCTCAATTGAAGTTAGATAGAGCTTTTGTTAGTGACTTACCGAATAAGCTTTCTAAAGAGCTCAGTGCAGTAGTGCTTTCTATTAGTAAAAAAATAGGTGCTGTAGCGATAGCAGAAGGTGTTGAGACTCAGCAGCAGCTGTCTTGTCTAAAAAGTATGGGTTACGAGGTTGTTCAGGGTTATATATTTTCTCCCCCTTTATCTAAATCTGAACTAGAACATTGGTTTTATGCTGTGGAATAAATTAGAAAATCACTGATTGAAAAACATTTATTTTAAATTAATTTTGTCTTTACAAAAGTATACATTATTTATCTGATGGGTTTTTCTATTTTATTTATTTTATTATGTATTTACAAATCTACACATTTTTATTTTTTTCTTCTTGATATGTTTAATTTGAATAAAATAATTGTTTAATCTTTTAGCACTTAATATTCATTAGTTGTTTCTGATGTGTTGTGCTTTTAAAACGGAAATTTTAAGAGGAATAGAAATGTTACGGAATGTAAGTATTAGGTCTCGCCTGTTATTGGCTTTTTCGGGTGTTATTTTTTTGATGGTTTTGTTGGGAGGTGTTGCCATCTCTTCTATGGGGAAAATCCGAGCAAATTCAGAAATGATTGAAACGAATATTTTGCCAGCGATTACAAGCTTAGGCGACGTTAATAGTAACTTGATGCGAGTTAGGATTTTTACCTTAAGACTGCTGAATGATACTAGTGAAGAAGATAAAAAAAGTACCTTGGCTGCGCTTGAAAATATTAAAAAAGAAGTTGCTAAATATCGATCAGAATATGAAGCGACTATTTATTTAGATAGTGAACGTGGCTTGTTTGAAGAGTTTAAAAAGGCAGAATTAAATTATTATAAATTGCAAGATGATGTTTCTTCCTTATCAATGCAAGGAAATAAAGATGCTGTATTGGTTTTAGTGCCAGATATGAATCACGCAGCTGATAGTATGGTGCGACTACTGAAAGAAATCGTAGTTGCCAATCAAAAAGGCGCAGATGAAGCCAGTATGGACTCTGAAAAATCATATGATGAAGGCTTTATTTTGATTAATATTGTTATCGCCATAGCTGTAGCTATGGCGATAACTATTGCTTTAGTACTATCAAAGAGTATCAATGCACCGTTAAATGATGCTGTTATTTCAGCAGAAGAGATTGCTAAGGGAGATCTTACGCAGTTAATTACTGCGCAAGGAAATGATGAATTAACGCGTTTAACCAGTGCATTAAAAGCGATGCAGGGTAATCTACGAGAAGCGATTATCCACATTGGCGATTCATCGAGTCAGTTAGCATCAGCGGCAGAAGAATTAAATACGGTTACGGAAAGTTCGTCGAATGGATTGATGTTACAAAATGAAGAAATCCAACAAGCTGCAGCGGCTATTACTCAGATGAGCTCTGCGGTAGATGAGGTGGCTCGAACTGCGCAGCAAACTTCTGAGGCTTCAGCAGATTCGGCTAAGTTGGCTGCCGAAGGTAAAGCGCGTGTAGGTGATACGACGGCCGTTATTCTTGATATGAATAAAGAAATGACGACCAGTACCCGAGTGATTAACCAATTGGCTGAACAAGTTGCATCGATTGGTCAGATTCTTGACGTGATTCGTGCTGTTGCAGAACAGACCAATTTGTTGGCTCTAAACGCAGCTATCGAAGCAGCGCGTGCCGGTGAAGCGGGTCGAGGATTTGCGGTAGTGGCGGATGAAGTAAGAAGTCTTGCTCATCGAACTCAAGAATCTACTGGTGAAATTGAAACCATGGTTCGTCAAGTTCAGCTTTCAGCAAATGAAGCCGTGTCTTCAATGGAAAGCACGAGCCAAAAAACCAATCAAGCTCAAACGGTTGCGGCTGAAGCGGCGAAGGCGTTGGAGCAGATTACTGCACGTATTATTGCGATTAGTGATAGTAACCGTGTTATTGC
This sequence comes from Marinomonas polaris DSM 16579, assembly GCF_900129155.1. Classification (GTDB taxonomy): domain Bacteria; phylum Pseudomonadota; class Gammaproteobacteria; order Pseudomonadales; family Marinomonadaceae; genus Marinomonas; species Marinomonas polaris. The sequence continues at coordinate 103,216 of NZ_FQVF01000018.1, read as the reverse complement.
TAGTGCCGCAGAGGAGCAGTCTAATGTTGCGAAAGAAATTGATGGCAACATCACGACCATTAGTGATTTGGCTGCGCAAACAGTGGTTGGTGCAAACCAAACTAGTGCAAGTACAGCAGAATTAACTCGATTAGCCATTGAGTTAAATGAATTGGTGGTTAAATTTAAGGTATAAATTTTAACTGTTAGTTTTTTAGGTTTAATTTAAAATATATTTTTGATCTAGTTTGGTAAGTTTATATTCCATTAATAACTTCCAAACTAGATTAAAAAGATGTTTTTTTTGTGATAAAGTAATAAGGGTTTTTTTCTTTAAAAAGGATGGTAAAATGTTAAGGAAAATCAATATCAGGTCACGTTTAATGATGGCCTTTACTATAATTATATTTTTACTGGTTTGTCTAGGTGGCGTTACTATGTCAGCTATGAAAGACATTCGAGCTAATTCTGAGATGATTGAAACGAATATATTGCCTGCTATTACAAGCCTAGGTGATGTGAATAGTAATTTAATGCGAGTGAGGATTTTTACTTTAAGATTACTGAATGAGACTAATGAAGGTGATAAGAAAGCAACCTTAGTCGAACTTGAAAATATAAAAAAAGAAGTAGGAAAATACCGATCAGAATACGAATCAACTATTAACTTAGATAGCGAACTGCATTTATTTGAAGAGTTTAAAAAAGCAGAAGAAAGTTATTATAAATTACAAGGCGATGTCTCTTCGTTATCTATACAAGGTAATAAAGAAGCGGCTTCAGCTTTAGTGTCTGATATGAATAGTGCGGCTGATAATATGGTGCGTCTACTGAGGGCACTTGTAAAAGCTAACCAAGAAGGTGCGGATGAGGCCAATTCAGATTCGGTAAGAGAATATGATGCAAGCTTCACACTAATTATCGTTATTATTGGAGCTGCCGCCGCAATAGCATCGACCATTGCGGTTGTCCTTTCTAAAAGTATCAATACTCCATTACAGGATGCTGTTATCTCAGCAGAAACCATTGCCAAGGGGGATTTGACTCAACCAATTACAGCACAAGGAAATGACGAATTAACGCGTTTGACTAATGCTTTAAAAGCAATGCAGGGTAATCTACGAGAAGCAATTATTCATATTGGCGATTCATCGAGTCAGTTAGCATCAGCGGCAGAAGAATTAAATACGGTTACGGAAAGTTCGTCGAATGGATTGATGTTACAAAATGAAGAAATCCAACAAGCTGCAGCGGCTATTACTCAGATGAGCTCTGCGGTAGATGAGGTAGCTCGAACTGCGCAGCAAACTTCTGAAGCATCAGCAGATTCAGCTAAGTTGGCAGCCGAAGGTAAAGCGCGTGTAGGTGATACGACGGCCGTTATTCTAGATATGAATAAAGAAATGACGACCAGTACCCGAGTGATTAACCAGTTGGCTGAACAAGTTGCATCGATTGGTCAGATCCTTGACGTGATTCGTGCTGTTGCAGAACAGACCAATTTGTTGGCTCTAAACGCAGCTATCGAAGCGGCGCGTGCTGGTGAAGCGGGTCGAGGCTTTGCGGTAGTGGCGGATGAAGTGAGAAGTCTTGCTCATCGAACTCAAGAATCTACTGGTGAAATTGAAACTATGGTTCGTCAAGTTCAGCTTTCAGCGAATGAAGCCGTGTCTTCAATGGAAAGTACGAGCCAAAAAACCAATCAAGCTCAAACGGTTGCGGCTGAAGCAGCGAAGGCGTTGGAACAAATTACTGCACGTATTATTGCGATTAGTGATAGTAACCATGTTATTGCGAGCGCAGCAGAGGAGCAGTCTAATGTTGCAAAAGAAATTGATGGCAACATCACGACCATTAGTGATTTGGCTGCGCAAACGGTGGTTGGTGCAAACCAAACCAGTGCAAGCACAGCGGAGTTGACTCGATTAGCCATTGAGCTAAATGAGTTGGTAGTTAGATTTAAAGTATAGTTTTAGCTATTAGGTTTTACGCTTTTTTATCGATCTGGTTTGGTAGGTTTGTTTTTCATCAATATCTTCCAAACTAGATCACGTGTATATTGCTCCCTTCTGTGTTGGCTTGGTTCGCGAAATCGGGCAAAATTTTCTCTTCTTGGTAATCCGTCGTTATTTATGAATATCGCTCTCAAAAATATTGCTGAATCAGATGTTACTTGCTCTAACTGCCAAGCTTGCTGCTGTCGTATGGAAGTGATGATTATTAGTGATACTGGTGTGCCAGACAAACATGTATCGGTAGATGAGTGGGGAGGAGAAACCATGCTTAGATTAGATGATGGTTGGTGTTCGGCTGTCGATAGAGATACTTTTTTATGTACAATTTATGAAAATCGTCCATGGATTTGTCGTGAATTCGAAATGGGCTCTGACGAGTGTCGAGAAGAGTTTAATGTTATCAGGTAGTAACTGAACTGATAGCGACTACCTGATGCGATTAAATGATCAAAGTTTATACAAAGCGCAAAGCTTATTGCCGGATGGATCACGTAAATAAGCTAAATACAGCTTAATACTGCCCATTTCACGAATGCCTGGTAGATCTTCACAAGTGGTCCCACCGTTTGCTATGCCCGCTGCATGCCATGCATTGACAACTTCTTCAGATTTTGCTGAAAATCCTATTGTGCTGCCATTTCCGTGACACGCTGCTTCGCCGTTAATAGGTTTTGTAATGGCAAACGAACCTGTATCTGTGCGATAAAAACATCTTCCTTTTGGATCGACAAAGCCTTCGCCGTAGCCAAGCGTTTTAAAAGTAGCATCGTAAAATGTTTTTGAAGCTTGTATGTCATTAGCGCCTAGCATAACGTGACTGAACATGGTGTCTTATCCTTACCTTATTATTATTTAGTAATGCTTTATCTCATATAGACGTGATTTGTTCAAACATTGAAGAGAGGGCTTTTTTGATGCACGCAACGCAAATAGGGTTTAATCCAGAATATAAAGAAGAATCCCCAAGTCTTGATGAGATCAATAGCCTAAAAGGCATGGCTATTTTGGAGTTTGGTGCGCCTTGGTGTGGCCATTGTCAGGCTTCACATGACTCGGTCGAAGAAGTAATGAAGGAAAATCTAGAGCTAACTCATATTAAGGTGTTTGACGGTAAAGGAAAGCGGCTAGGTCGCCAATTCGGCGTAAAGCTTTGGCCTACATTAGTTTTGCTTCGAGATGGGCAAGAAGTTGCTCGCATTGTGCGTTTTACATCGGTTGATGAAATTCACGAGTTGCTGGACTCAAATGTTTAAGCTGTAAGTAGATCGGATTGTTTAGACTGTTATGTCGATGAGGCGGCCAATGGTCTTATCGGAAGTATCTAGAACTTTGGCATTCGCTTGCGCTTCTAATACACTGCTTTTTGCTTCTATCAAGCCATCTTGAATAGGAGAGCCGTAAAGTCTAGAGTTTTGGGCGGAAGCGGGCTGGCTCAATGTTTGAGTCGACGCATCGGCTACTTTTTGGCTTGCTTGATCTAGCTTGTCTTGGCTACGCTGTAGACCTTGTTGGCCATAAATAAATGACGAGTTATTGATTTGCATTGTCGAGCCTTTATTTCAAATTATCAGTTGAGTCTAGCACAATAGGGCGATTGTTTTTTAAACAAGGATTGTTTTTTTATGTTTCAAATTGAAAGCTGTATGAGCAGGAATGTGTATGAAGGGTAGTTTTAAAAAGGCGGTTGTTGCTAGTACGCTTATTCTTTTCTTGTCGCCTGCTATGGCTATTAATGCACTTGATTCGACGAATAAAGTGCTTTTCTATAAAATAATAGATGATAACTCTACTAAACTTTCCTCTTCTTCAGCTTCGACTCATGCAGAAAAAATAGATACTTTGAGTCGCACTTTACTTGGTTCTGAGTATGTAGGTGGTAGCGTTGGGGAAGGAGAACAAGGGAAATATGATAAAGACCCTCTTACTCGTTTTGATGTATTTGATTGTACTACCTATGTTGAAACGGTATTGGCTGGTGCTATGTCATCCACTTCTGAAGCATTTAAAGCAAACTTGATGCGTTTGCGTTACAAAGATGCAAAAGTTTCCTTTGTGACGCGAAATCATTTCCCTAGCTTAGATTGGTTTCATAATAATCAAGCTATTTTGCAAGATATAACGCCAGATGTTGCTAATGGTGGTGCTCGAGTTGCAAAGACGATTGTCGATAAAGCCGCCTGGTATCAACGTATTAGCAGTGATGTGATTCATTGTGATGCAGAATTTTCCCGCGATTGTCGAGAGTTATTGGCTCAGTTGCATGCAGAAGGAAAGGCTTTTGTTCCAGAACCGGCTTATTTGCCTTATGTTCCTTTAACTGAATTGTTTCTTGGCAGTGATCGGCACGTTAACCAAGAGGTATTAGATCGTATTCCTTCCGGCAGCGTGATCAGTATGGTTCGCCCTGATTGGTCATTAAGACAATATATTGGTACGAATATGAACGTCTCACACCAAGGGCTTGCTATTCGCAAAAATGGCACGCTGTTTCTTCGGCATGCCAGCTTAACCCATAAAAAAATAGTGGACGAAAACTTCGCCGAATATTTTTCGCAGTATTCTGCTAGCTCTTCTTTGAAAGGATTTAATGTTCAAATTTTAAGATAGCGAAGCCTGATTGGCTCTATTTTTTTCGATTTTGTTTTTTAAAATTGGTACTAAAGTGTTGCAAATGTACTTCTAAGGCATCGCAAGAGATCGTGATCTCTCTGACAGATAGATACAGAGAATACATCAGGCAAATAAGGCTAGCACCAAAAATGTAACTGCCTATTTGTTGGTACTCAAGATAGATCGCCATCATGGATAATACACAAAGGAAAAAGCTGATAACACCGGCTTCCTGCATGCGTCTTATCAAATAAATTCGCTTACGTAAGTTGGTTATTTGCTCTGTAATGTTTGCGTCTTCTAGCTTTGGGTCAAAGTTACGAATAATCGAGGCCAGTGTCACAAAGCGGTTGGTGTAAGCCAATAGCAACAGTGAAACCGCAGGAAACAACATGGCTGGTGTAGTGAGTGTGATAATCATGGTCAACCTTGTGAATTAATAGATGTTTTTAATACTGTTTAATTGCTTTATTCTACGTCTTCGTAAAGGTATTTAGTATTGCATTTTACCCTTCTGAAAGTATAAAAAATAAGCGTTGTATCGACTCAACTTCCTTCTATAATGCGCTTATATTTATATATTTTGCCCTAGGAATAGAATATTCCTGCCCGCGTTTGAGTTAGCATTTTCGTAAAAGAGAGAAAGAAATGAGTGATATGTTTAGTATTGGCTTATTGATTATTGCCAGTGCATTGTTTGCTATGTCTGAAATAGGCATGGCGGCCGCGAGAAAAATTAAATTGCGCGTCCTCGCTGACGAGGGCGATGTTAAAGCGCAAGCTGTTCTTACCTTGCAGCAAAAGCCGGGTGCTTTTTTTGCTATGATTCAAATCGTACTAAATGCGATTGCTATTTTGGGCGGTATTGTGGGTGAGCAAGCGCTTACACCATATATAAAGCAAGTGGTAAACTTGCTTTATTCTGGACCCTTATTGGATCAAGTCAGCTTTGTCTTTTCTTTTCTTTGTTTAACATCACTGTTTATCTTATTTGCCGATCTGTTACCTAAGCGTTTGGCGATGATTATGCCTGAAGCCGTAGCAATTCGAATGGTTACGCCTATGCTTTGGGTGACTTTCTTATTAACCCCCGTGGTTTTTTTGTTTAATGGTTTTACCAATTTAATTCTACGTTTGTTTAATGTGCCTATTGAGCGCCAAGAAGTTGTTACCACAGAAGACATTGTCGCCATGATGGACGCTGGTGCTGAAGATGGTAGTTTGCAGAGTCAAGAGTATCAGCTTATTGGTAATGTGTTTGAATTAGAAACTCGAAACATTTCTAGTACCATGACGCCTCGTGATCAAATTATCTATTTTGATATTGATGACAGTAGTGAAGAAATCAGCCAGAAGATTATCGATCATCCACATAACGATTTTCTAGTCTGTAATGGTAGCTTAGACAAAATCGAAGGTATTATTGAATCGAAAGAAATATTACGTTTGGTACTAAAAGGTGAGCCGGCGCAAATTAAACCGGAAAAAGTTGATAAAGAAGTATTTTATCTGCCGGAAACTTTGACGCTTTCCGAGGCTCTCAACGCATTCAGAGTGGCGCCACAAGCTTTTGCTGTCATTGTAAATGAATACGCGACTATCGTAGGTATCGTGACAGTGAAAGATTTATTGGGTGGCTTTATGGGCGGTTTATTAACACCGCATGATGAAGAGCAAATTGTACAGCGTGATCCGAACTCTTGGTTGATTGAAGGGTTAACGCCGATTAATGACGTGATGCGCAGTTTGAGTATAGAAGAATTTCCTGACCGAACTCAGTATGAAACACTTGGTGGCTTTATTACGTACAGCTTAAAACGCTTGCCTAAGCGTACAGATTTTTTTGTCTATGAAGGCTACAAGTTTGAAGTACTGGATTTGGAAGGCGTGAGAGTCGAGCAGCTATTAGTAACGCGGATGAAAAAATCATGACACTTTTTCTATCATTGTCTTGCTAGAGTACCAATCTCCTTAAAGCATTCATATAGTGTTATTTTTAGGCGTATTAGAGTGTTTTTTACCTCATATAAGAACTATACGTCAAGAAACTAAAGGATAGTTCGAGTAATAGGGAAATAGACTTTCTTTAGGGGTTGCTGACGTACCCTTTAGTTTTTCAATGCTAGCATGATATTTCCAAAATCATGAAAGATAAGGAAGCTTAGATGTCTCGTTTAATTAAAAAATTGATTAACGTACAAGTGTTTAATAGACGCGCTGAACCCCTTGAAGATATTGAAACAGTAAGTAATTCTGATATGGATGAGTGGAAAGGGTGGGATGCCTGGGTCGATATTAAAAAATAAAGTTTCTTCTGCCCCATGTTCGAAAAATATATGAACTCGGAATAAACGCAGAGTGGTCGTTATGAGTCGATTCTAAAAGGGCAAAAATGTACTAAATAGTATGTTTTTGCCCTTTTTATTATCAACATATTCAAAAAAAATGATGCTTCTATTCATTTTAGAGGGTCGCCCTTAGTTATTTATAAGATGTTTCATTCTTTAAAGATCAACCATAAATAAAGGAAAGATGATGCGTTTTGCTGACTGTATTTGACCATCATAAATTAACCAAGTAGTGTAAATAGCGGAATGTAAGGGGGCTTTCTTGTTCAGTTTTTTTATATCTCTACTATAACTAATACAAGAAACTCTATTCTTACCTTATTTGTAATGCCCACTAAGCGCTATAAGCTTAGTTAGTTTTTTTGTCGCTAGATTGGCGTTGAAAAGTTAATTTTAATTCTAAAAGGAGAATAAAGAATGGCTACAACAACCAAAAGTACGACCCAAGCAAAAGCACATGAAAAAGTAGATAGTGTTGCTGAAGCGGCTCATAAAGGAGTAGATGGTGCTGCTGAAATGAAAGAGCACAGCCAAGAGCGCATCGAAGAAGTGGCTCACCAAATCAGTGAGCAAGCACATAAAATCGCGGATACTGCAAAAAACCAATCTGAAAAAATATCTTCAGCAGTTGGTGAATATGCTAAAGAACATCCTGTTAAAACCATTGGTATTGCGTTCTTAGCAGGTGCGCTAGCTGCTAGTTTCTTATGTAAACGTAAATAAGCATGGAAACCGTATAGATGGAAACACCACAGCACTCTGATTCACCGCAAAAAAAATCTGACTTGGATGATGTGATTGATACTCATAAAAGTTGGTTAAAGAGTGTATTGGGGCTTGGAGCATTAGAAGCGAAGTTATGGGTGACGTCCAGTGCCCAGCTCCTTGCCTTAATGTGTGGTGTGATCTTCCTATTGCTTACTACTTGGTTATTAATTATCGCCAGCAGTGCCGCGATTGCATGGAGCTACGGATTTTCTCTTGCTGGTATTTTGTTAACCGCTACCTTAGTGACCTTCTTAAGCTCCATCGTCTTGCTTTATTTTGTGAAACGAACATTGAAAAGCATGGATTTTACTCGTACTTTGGATGCCATTATTCCAACTGATGAGGAGTAGGATATGTTTGGTCTTAAACAAATGCACCAAAAGCGAGAGCGCCTTTATTTGCGTACTCAGGTTTTGGAAAAACGTGCCAAATTGTCACGTGATAACGCTGTTGATAATATTCTAGACAAAGCGACTAGCCCGACAGGGTTGATTGCTAGCTTTGTTTTAGGTGCAAGTACACAGCTAGATATCACTAGAAAGGCCAGAAAAAATTTGCTTAATGGCGCTAGCCGAGATGTATTAAGCTTTTTAGTAGCACAAGTTTCTGCTTATGTGGCAAACAGTACCGCGCAAATGAATGCGTCTGCAGAAAGCACGCCCTCTAAAGGTGAAGAGCAAACTACTGCTTCACAACAACCTCATTCTGATGAAGAAAACCTCTCCCAAGAAACACCTTCTGCCGCACCAAAAGATACTGGCACTTTATAAGACAGCATCGATCATGCACCGTGATTGAGCGTTGTGAGTTCGTTTAATAAACAATCATTGCTAATACACTCACTTGTTCAAAAAAACGACACTTAATCCTCGACTTTAGAGCCTTAAGTCTCTATATTCGCCCATCTTTGTGTTTGTCATTTGACCCTGCTTTTGTGGTCTGTATGAACGTTTTTCTTTTCTCTCTGTTTAGGGCTTTTTCCTTTGATCTCCACGGCTAATATCACCATGCAATTTGGCGCAACGCCATTGTTTGAAAACATCTCTGCAAAATTCGGTAACGGCAATCGCTATGGCTTAATTGGCGCGAACGGATGTGGCAAGTCTACCTTCATGAAAATCCTTAGTGGGGCGCTGACGCCAACGTCTGGTAACGTTTCTATTACTCCAGGTGAAAAAGTCGGTACCTTGAGTCAGGATCAGTTTGCTTTTGAAGAATATACTGTTGTTGACGCCGTTATTATGGGGGATGTGGCGCTTTGGAAAGTCAAACAAGAGCGTGATGCCATTTACTCTAAGCCAGAAATGAGCGAAGAAGATGGTATGCGCGCGGGTGAGCTAGAAGCGGAATTCGCCGAGATGGATGGTTACAGTGCGGAAAGTCGAGCAGGTGATATTCTATTAGAAGCGGGAATCGTAGAGGAATTTCATTTTGGCCTAATGAGTCAAGTTGCACCGGGTTGGAAACTTCGTGTTTTATTAGCACAAGCCTTGTTTGCTAATCCTGATATTTTGCTATTGGACGAACCGACCAACAACTTGGATATCCATACCATCAACTGGTTGGCTGGTGTGTTGAATCAACGTAAATGCACCATGATTATCATTTCCCATGACCGTCACTTTTTAAACTCTGTATGTACTCACATGGCAGACATCGATTTTGGTGAATTGCGTATTTACCCTGGTAACTACGAATACTTCATGGAAGCCTCGTCTTTGATTCGCGAACAGTTATTAACTGAAAATGCGAAGAAAAGTGCGGAAATGGACGATCTTCAAGCGTTCGTGAATCGCTTTTCTGCTAACGCATCAAAAGCAAAACAAGCCAGTTCTCGCGCTAAGAAATTAGAAAAAATTGAATTATCAGAAGTGAAACAGTCAAGCCGAATGACACCATCGTTGTCTTTCAAACAGGACAAGAAACTTCATCGTCATGCTTTGATTTTAGAAGATATTGGCCACGGCTATGATGAGTTACTTTTTTCTGGTGGTAGTATTATTTTAGAAGCGGGTTCTAGACTGGCTATTATTGGTGAAAACGGCGCAGGTAAAACTACTTTCTTACGTTGTTTGATGAAAGAACTAGATGTAAAACATGGCGAGATTAAATGGGCTGAAAACGCCGTGATAGGTTACTGCCCACAAGATAGCACTGATGATTTCGACTGTGATTTAACCTTGTTTGATTGGATGTCCAAATGGCGTACCGTTAAACATGACGACCTAAAAGTACGAGCGATGCTTGGGCGTTTGTTGTTCACTGCAGACGATTTCAACAAAAAAGTACGAGTATGTTCTGGTGGTGAGAAAAACCGCTTATTGTTTGGTAAGTTGATGATGATGGACTTAAACGTCTTAGTTATGGATGAGCCAACAAACCACATGGACATGGAAGCCATCGAAGCCTTAAACAATGCCTTGTTAGATTTTGACGGCACGCTGATTTTTGTAAGTCACGATAGAGCGTTCGTTTCTTCATTGGCGAACCGAGTGATTGAAATTAAAGGACAAAAAGTCGTTGATTTCCAAGGCACATACGATGAGTACCTTGCTCACCAAGGCTAATATCGTGTAGATATAGTGTCTATTTAAAGCCACTTACTGGATGCCAGTAAGTGGCTTTTTTACGACTACCGATGACAAAAACGGCTTGCAGCCAAAGCAGGTCTTGATCATGATAAGTTGATGACATTTTCTACTATTACTATGGAGTCGTTTTTGGATATTTTAATAATAAAAGACTATCTCTTATCTAAGCCTGAAGCGGTCGAGGATTATCCGTTTGATGATAAAACAGCGGTGTTTAAAGTTCAGGGGAAGATGTTTGCTTTATTAAGTAAGTATCAGGGGCGTCAGTTGCTTAACTTAAAGTGTAATCCAGACCATGCCATTGAATTACGCGATATATTTATGGAGATCATTCCGGCTTACCATATGAATAAACGCCATTGGAATTCAGTTATTTTAGATGGCGATTTACCAATGGGAGAAATAGAAAGGTTGGTTGATCATTCCTATAGTTTGGTAGTAAAAGGCTTAAAAAAATCTATCAGAGAAGGCTTGGAAGTTCGCCATGGTGGTGAAATTTATAAATAAAAAACGATGCAGTTTTGTATCGCATATTCCTTGCTGTGTTGATTTAAATTACATGGCCTTATTTCTCTTCTTTATCTTTTTTCTTAACTATTTTTCAGATTCATTGCTGATGTCGTTTTACTGTCATTTCTATGTAATGTTTTATCCGTAAATTCATTTCTAGCTTTCTTTTGCAGGGGAAAGCAACTTATTCAAAATTTACGATAAAACGAGTAGTCAAGGATCGATTAATAAAGGGTCAAGTACCTAAAATTCGACAGCCTAGGCGACTAATATTTAATAAATAATAGGGCAGTGTTATGAATATTATGAACAATGGAAGACTAGGGTTTGATGAATTAGATGAGCTGGTACGCCCAGCACCCGAAGTTGTAGAGTTCGAAGAAGTTGCTAATAAAATGGTGTCTCGCCGTGGTTTTCTAGGTGGTGGTGCAGCAGTGGGTGCAGGTGCTTTCGTAATGGGGTCTACGACCTTAGCGGCTGGTAAAGCGTTGGCCGCTGGAGCGACAGAATCTCGTCTTGCATTTAGCATGGTAAAAGCCAATTCATTGGATACCGTGACTGTACCAGAAGGTTACAAATGGGAAGTGGTTGCTTCTTGGGGCGATCCATTGTTTAGTAATGCCCCAGCTTTTGATGCGACAACAGGCGGCACTGGCGCTTCTCAAGAGTTAGCTTTTGGCGATCATAATGACGGCATGGCTTTCTTCTCTAAAGATGGCAAACAAATCATGGCCATTAACAATGAATATACCAATGAGAAAACACTTCACGCTAATCGTGGTGATGGCATGCCTGCAACAGCTGATGATGTCCGCAAGAACAAAGCAGCCCATGGCGTATCTATTATTGAGGTGGCGCAACGTGGTGGTAAATGGGGTATTGTTCTGGATTCTCCTTACAACCGCCGCATTACTGCTGATACAGCCATGGATATTACTGGCCCAGCACGTGGTCATAAATGGATGCAAACATCAGAAGACCCTAAAGGTTTAGTAGCTAAAGGGACTTGGAATAACTGTGGTAATGGACAAACGCCATGGGGCACTTATTTAACCTGTGAAGAGAACTTTAATGGCTACTTCACGGCAAACGACAAAGATTACAAAATGCCTGAAGCATTCAAACGCTACGGCATGAGCACCGAAGGTCGCTACAACTGGGCTATGGCGGATGACCGTTTTAACCTAGTTAAAGAGCCAAATGAGCCAAACCGCTTTGGTTACATTGTTGAGATCGATCCACTAGATCCAACTTCGCGTCCTAAAAAGCGCACGGCTCTTGGTCGTTTTAAACACGAAAACGCTGAACTGACTATCGCAGCGAATGGCCATGTCGTGGTTTACCTCGGTGATGATGAGCGTGGCGAATTTTTATACCGCTTCATTTCTAAGCACAAATATTTGGCTGGCGGCAATAATCGAGACCTCCTGGAAGAAGGTACTCTTTATGTTGCCAAATTCCATGATAACAACCGTGGTGAGTGGCTGGCGCTTACGCCTAAAACTACAGGTATGACTGACGCAGAAATTTCGATTCATACTCGTATGGCCGCATCTAAAGTCGGCGCTACAACCATGGATCGTCCAGAGTGGGTAGCGGCTCATCCTCATAAAGCGGAAGTATATTGTTCATTGACGAATAATAAAAATCGCGGCGTTAAGCCAAATGCGGGTGGTGATGCAACGCCAGCTGGTGGTCCAAACCCTCGTGTAAAAAACAACTTTGGTCAAATCGTACGTTGGATGCCAATGGACTCGGATCATACTCATAATGAGTTCAAATGGGACTTGTTTGTTTTGGCGGGTAACCCTGCAGTGTATGACGATGCCAATGCAGGTTCTAAAAATGTTAATCAAGACAATATGTTTAACTCGCCAGACGGCTTGAAGTTCGATTCTAAAGGCTTATTGTGGATTCAAACAGACGGTAATTACTCCAATGAAAAAGGCTTCCAGGGCCAAGGTAATAACCAGATGTTAGTTGCCGATCCTGAAACTGGTGAAATTCGTCGGTTCCTAGTAGGACCAAAAGAATCTGAAATAACGGGTTCTGCCTGGAATGCCGAGCGTACGACTATGTTTATTGGTGTTCAGCACCCAGGAGAAGAAGGCCATTCTCATTGGCCTGATGGCGGTCAGTCTGTACCGCGTTCTAGTGTGATTGCCATATCTCGTGAAGATGGTGCAGTGATAGGTTAACTATCTGCTTTATCAATATTTAGTCGCTTCTAAAGCCAGTATGTTTTCATACTGGCTTTTTTATTTACAAATTGGGGGAATGTTTTGCTCCCTATACTCATAGTGACTTATATCATGACTTATATCATAGGAAGTATAAATTATTTTTATATCGTCTTGTTTAACATTGAATAAAGTGTCAGTCTTGGCAATGTGCACAATAAATGCAAAAAATTAGGTTTTTTGTCTGGTGGATAAGGTGTTATTTCTAGTCTCTTTTGTGATTTTTATTAGTATGGATGCTGTGAAGGTGATGTGGCAGCAGGATATAAAAATTTAAGTGAGTAAAAATGGGTGTCGTATTTTCTAAATCATTATTTACTAAACAAGCAATTTTAACCTTAGCACTTGCGATTGTTTTGAGTTTAGTCAGCAGTGGTATTCAATTCGTTGATGGAGTGCGATCTCAAAAAACTGAAATAAATCAAGACTTTAAAGAGTTACTTACAGTGGTTGAAAAGCCGTTGTCTGAAGCTGTATTTCGATTGGATACCGCCTTTGCTCAACAACAAATTGATAGCTTACTCTTTAATCCATCTATTGCTCATGTAGAAGTTCGTGATGAGTCTGGTGAGCTATTCGTAGAAGCAACAGCAACTAAACGCCATTTTTCAGTATCTAATTCATTAGCCAATTACTTTCTATCTGACCTTCAGGATTATAGCCGCGAACTTCGTTTGGAAACGCCTATTTTTCAAGCCGGACGATTGCTTATATTGCCTGAAAAACGCTTTCTTCTTGATAAAATATTTAAAGAACATCTTGCCAGTTTGATCTATAATTTATTTAAAGATGTGTTGTTGGCGTCATTGATATCGTTAGTTTTTTACTTTTTAGTTACTCATCCCTTGATGCGCCTCACTGAATCCTTATCGACAGTTGGTTATAAAAAAGAGTTGCCATTGCCTAAGTCATTTTATCGACATCATAAGTCTGATGAACTAGGTGATTTACATTCTACTTTTGCGCGATTATGGAAGAAATTAAATACAGCGCTGAGTGATTTAGAGAGAAGTGATAGTCATACCAAGGCAATGATAGAGCATGCCGCCGATGGTATTCTGTTGTTGGATGAAAATAATCAAATTATCTTAGTAAATACTGCGGCTGAACGCATGCTAAAAATGAGTGCTGAAGAACTCAAGTCTAGTTCTTTGGAAACTCTTCATACCTCTTCGTCTTGGTTGCCATTTTTAAACTCATTAAGCGCTGTCGAGGTCAACTCGCCATTAACAGTTGAAACCATTTATCTGATTCGAGATGTTGAACTTCCTGTCGAAATACGCTTAGCAAAATATAAAGTATTAGATAGAACAGAAGTGTTGCTTCTGATCCGTGATGTTTCTGAACGTAAAGAAACGGAAGCACATATACATCATTTAGCTTATTACGACTCGGTAACCAATCTACCTAATCGCCAATATTTAGCTGATAAGCTTAATGAAACCTTTAAGCGTAAGCAGCAGAAGCTTACTTTGAGCTACTCTGCTGTTGTTTTTATGGATCTTGATAGATTTAAAACCATTAATGATTCATTAGGCCATAATGTTGGTGACCAATTACTTTGCTGTGTTGCTTCACAACTTTCTTCGTTGACTGAAGAGAATGTGGTATTTGCTAGAATGGGTGGTGATGAGTTTGCTTTTTTATTGACTTATATCGGTGATGATAAAGATAAAGTTGAAAAGGCGATCAAGGGCTTTGTTGAAAGCATTATGTATGCCTGTCAGCAAGTCAAAAAAGCAGGCCATCACGAAGTTCATATTACCGCGAGCCTAGGAGCCACTATTTTTGATGGTAATGAAGGTTCAGCTGAGGCCATTTTAAAGCAAGCAGATACCGCGCTCTATCGTGCCAAGGAATCTGGACGTAATACCTTTGCTTTATATAAACCAGAGATGCAGGCGGTTTCAGATGCTCGCCTGGATATGGAGAAGGCACTACATCATGCAACTGAATTTAAATTGTTTGAGTTGTATTATCAGCCGCAAACCAATGATAAAAATGAATTGATTGGTGCTGAAGCGCTTATTCGTTGGAAGGATGAGAAAAAGGGCTTTATTTCACCCGCTGAGTTTATACCTGTAGCAGAAGAAATAGGACTTATTGTTGAAATAGGCCATTGGGTTTTAAATGAAGCTTTGTCCCAAGTGGCGACTTGGCTGAAAGAGGGGAAGTGGCAATTATCATGGCGTATGTCGATTAACGTTAGCCCTATTCAGTTTCAACAAGCGGGTTTCTTGCCTATGTTGAAAGCACAGTTAG
This sequence comes from Marinomonas polaris DSM 16579, assembly GCF_900129155.1. Classification (GTDB taxonomy): domain Bacteria; phylum Pseudomonadota; class Gammaproteobacteria; order Pseudomonadales; family Marinomonadaceae; genus Marinomonas; species Marinomonas polaris. The sequence continues at coordinate 87,893 of NZ_FQVF01000018.1, read as the reverse complement.
AAAAACATGATGTTCCGGCAAGTTGTGTTGATCTGGAAATCACGGAAAATATGCTACTTAATGATCTTTCGTCTTGTTTGAAAAAAATGAATGCTATAAAGGCACTGGGTGTTCACCTTTCTATCGATGACTTTGGAACGGGATACTCTTCTCTCAAATATTTAAAATCTTTGCCAATTGATAGATTGAAAATTGATCAATCATTTGTACGTGATTTATTGACAGATAAAAGTGATGAAGCAATTGTTCATGCTGTTATTGCGATGGCTAAGGCGCTTAATATCAGTGTTCTTGCCGAAGGTGTAGAAACCTTACCCCACTATAATCGCTTGCGTGAGATAGATTGTTTTTATTATCAGGGATATTATTTTGGGCATCCTTTGCCGCCAGAGGAGTTTATTGCTGCATTTGTCCATGATTCAGCCACGCTGAAGCCTTCTTTATAGCGTAATATTAAAAATCAATTCACATATCATCATTTCATTTTAAGGGCTAAGTATGGATTTTTTGTCTTCATTGGCTACATTGACCATTCATTGGGGCGCGTTGCTATTCGTATTTTTACTGTTTTTAGCTCTTATTTCAGTGGTGGTGATGTACTGGGTTGATACTCATCAAACCAGTCATACAATTAGACGAAACTATCCTGTTGTTGGGCGTTTTCGCTATCTCTTTGAACATCTAGGCGAGTTTTTTCGTCAGTATTTTTTTGCTATGGATAGAGAAGAGCGTCCATTTGATCGTGCTGAGCGTTCTTGGGCGTACCGAGCGGCTAAAAAAGTCGATACCACGATTGCTTTCGGTTCAACTCGCTCTTTGGAAACACCGGGAGATATTTTCTTTTTGAACTGTGCTTTTCCAACTTTAGATGAGGATGCAGCCCAGCCTAGAGAAGTTTGTATCGGTGAATATACTGCGAAAAAACCTTATCGCACTCGATCTGTGGTGAATATTTCTGGTATGAGTTTTGGTGCTTTGTCTAAGCCTGCAGTTCAAGCCTTGTCAAAAGGGGCTCGTAAAGCGGGGATCTGGATGAATACTGGAGAGGGTGGATTATCGCCTTATCATCTTGAAGGTGGCTGTGATTTGGTGTTCCAGATTGGTACAGCGAAATACGGTGTACGTAATCTAGAAGGGCATTTAGATGATACCAAATTGGCAAGTTTGGCAGAACATCAAAATGTGCGCATGTTTGAAATTAAAATGAGCCAAGGTGCCAAACCAGGTAAGGGCGGCATGCTACCTGGCGCGAAAGTGACGGAAGAAATTGCTCATACCCGAGGTATTGCAGTGGGTCAGGACTCAATCAGTCCAAATGGTCATACCGATATAAAATCCATTGATGATTTATTAAATATGGTTCGCCATGTCCGTCAAGTTACCTCTAAACCTGTCGGCTTTAAAATGGTGGTTGGGGATTTGAAGTTTTTTGAAACCCTATGTGAGTTAATACATAAAAAGGGCATCGATTACTGTCCTGACTTTATAACGATTGATAGCTCAGACGGCGGAACTGGTGCAGCTCCTCAGCCTTTAATGGATTATGTTGGTATGCATTTACGTGAAAGCTTACCAACTGTGGTGAATATTGTGACATCTTATGGTTTACGTCGATATATCAAAATCATTGCATCAGGGAAGTTGATTGTTCCTGGCAAAGCAGCTTGGGCATTGAGTGCTGGTGCGGATTTTGTTGTCACTGCTCGTGGCTTTTTGTTTTCACTTGGTTGTATTCAAGCATTGCAATGCAATAAAAATACCTGTCCGACTGGTATTACTACCCATAATCCTGATTTACAAAAAGGCTTAGTGGCTGGTGAAAAATCTGAACGAGTTGCTAACTACGCTGCAGAGCTATTACATGGTATTGGGATGATTGCGCATTCTTGCGGAGTGAAAGAACCAAGAGAACTAAATCGCTCTCATGTTCGAATTATCGAAAATCAAAGTCGTTCAGTATTGTTCTCAGAGATTAACCCAATGCCGAATGTACGACCTGAGTATATCAATATGGCTGCGCTTCAAGAAAAAGCCTCATCTGTGGAAGATAGGTTGCAGTAAGTGATTTTTGGCTTTGGTGTTTAATAAAATTGGAATGAAGTTTTAGAAGCTTCATTCCAATTTTTGATTCGCTTTGAATATTATTAGAGAGTCTTTTGAGAAGGTTTTAAGCGTAATTTTTCGACGAATGTTTCATTTATGTTATTTAATGGTGTAATAACACTGGCTGCATCCAATTCGACTGCGACTCTAGGCATGCCATATACTACACACGAAGACTCATCCTGTACGACAGTAAATCCACCCGCATCTTTAATTTTTTTTAGTCCTCTTGCACCATCTTTACCCATTCCAGTTAATAAGGTTGCAAACGCATGGCGGCCAATTTCATCCGCTACGGACTTAAATAACACGTCAACGGAAGGGCGATGGCCAGATACCTTTTCTGCTTTAAATATTTCTGTATAAAGTTGATGATTAGAACGTATCACCCTCATATGAAAATCACCAGGTGCAAGATAGGCAACACCTGGACGAACAAGTTCCCCTCCTTGTGCTTCTACAACGGTGAAGCTTGTTGTTCTATCTAGACGACTAGCAAAAGTAGAGGTAAAGCCAGCAGGCATATGTTGGACAATTAGAAGGGCAAAATTAGCGCTAGGTAGTTTGCTAAGCAAGTAGTTAATGGCTTCGGTTCCTCCAGTAGATGCCCCTATAGCTAATACTCTGTTTGCTGAAAATGATTCAGCTTTAAAGGGTGCTGTATTTGCGGATTGTTGGTCGATACCTGTTGAAATGTTACATGATGCGGCCATTCGAATTTTTTTGATGACCATTTTGCTATAGCGTAAAAACATTTCTTTTTGTTTCAATTGCGGCTTGGCAATGTAATCAATAGCTCCTAGTTCTAATGCCTGTAATGTCGTATCGGCATTTACTTTGGTCAACGTCGAGATCATCACCACGGGTGTTGGTTTAATTTTCATTAATACCTCAAGAAAACGTAAACCGTTTACTTGAGGCATTTCGACATCAAGGGTGATTACATCTGGGGAAAGGTCTTTTACCATCTGCTTAGCTTCAAAAGCATCGCTTGCTGCACCAACCACTTCTAACCCCGGGTCAGATTCGATGACCTCTTGGAGAACTTTTTGGATAGATATAGAGTCGTCAACGATAAGAACTTTAATTTTTTTAGGCTGCATAGGCTTCCATATAAATACTAAAACAAATCGACATCGCCTGAATCATTACCCTTGCCAACAGTAGAAATGGCTTTTCTATAACGCAATTCACAATTGATTGCTTCAGTATCATGATGTTGGCGTAACTTTTTCATCATTACTCGGCCAGTTGAAGGGAAAAAATTAACACGTCTAGGGTAAATATCTAACAAATCTGAGGACTCAATAGAAATGCCCTCATTTTTCAAATAGGACTGAATGAAATCGACGTTTTTCTTGCCGATATTATGAGTTGTCATACCTTTAATGACGCTACCACCACCAAAAACTTTAGCTTTAAAATGCTCTCTACGAGCACCCAGTTTAATCAGGTGGTTAATTAGTAGTTCCATGGCATATACGCCATAACGTCCCGCAGAAGATAAGAGATCATTTGCATCACCTCCTTCGGGAAGGAGAAAGTGGTTCATACCACCTACTTTCGCAGTAGGATCATATAGACACACAGAGACACATGACCCCAATAACGTCGTAATCATCACGTCATCTTTGGTGGCATAGTATTCTCCTGGTAGCACTTTTACTGACATAATATCAAAAGTATTGTCAAAGAATTGTCGTGTCGAAAAATGCTCAATTACCGCTTCTTTTAATGCCATAGGACAGCCTTATAACTTAATGTATGCCGTGCGACCAATTGGCTTTATCAGGTTAGAAAATTGAGAAAAATTTTCTGAATGTCCTGCAATATAAAGACCACCAGGTCGAAGTTTCGCTAATAGCTTGGTTAATATTTTGGCTTGCGTGTCTTTATCAAAATAAATCATCACATTACGACAAAAAATAACATCTAAATTTGGTTCTATGGGAAGACTTTCATCCAGCAAATTAATGCGGATGAATTCAATCATGTCACGTAGTTGTGGTACCACTTTAGCTAAGCCTTCATTGCTGCCTTTACCTTTTACAAAAAAGCTTTTTTTATCGGGCAGTGCTTCTACTTTTTCTAAAGGATAAGTTCCTTTATTGGCCGCTTCGAGAACTTTACTGTCGATATCTGAGGCAATAATTTGAACATCATGATCGAACTTTCCATAAGCCTTCACTAAGCTCATGGCAATCGAGTAGGGCTCTTCCCCTGTACTCGATGCCGCACACCAAATTCTTTTAACCGATTCACCTTGGTTTATGTATTGCGCCAAAATACTGAAATGGTGCGGCTCTCTATAGAAAGAGGTCAGGTTTGTTGTTAAAGCATTGATAAAGTTTTCTTGTTCATCAAGATGGTCTTCCAAATACTTTAAATACTCTTTGGTGCTTTTTAACCCCAGCTTACGGATTCTGGGGGTTAGGCGGCTGTATACTAACGACTCTTTTGAGTCGGCGAGCTTTATCCCTGTCAGTCCGACAAGGATAGTACGCACCTTATTAAAATCGCTTTGAGTGAACCCAAATTCCCTTTCCATACGATTTAGAACTCCTCCCAACCATCGTCTTCATCATCGATTTGAGGCTTTGGTAAAGGCTTCGCTTTTTTAACCGGAGCTGACGCAGAAGGCAGTTTTTTCACAGCAGAAGGTCTTGAAGGTGTCGATTTCGTTGTGTGGGCAATTTGTTTAATATTCTGAGACTGATTGTCATCATTCAATATGAATTTATTGACGTTCATCGTTAATTGATCTGCTTGGCCCAATAGACTTTCAGATGCGGCGGCGGCTTCTTCTACTAGCGCGGCGTTTTGCTGAGTCATTTCATCCATTTGACTGACTGCTTTGCCTATTTCGTCTAATCCCGATGATTGCTCAGCTGAAGCACTGGCGATTTCAGCCATAATGTCATTAACCTGCTTGATGGCAGAAACCACTTCTCGCATGGTATTTCCTGACTTATTAACCAGGTCATTACCATTGTTTATTTTTGTCGCTGACTCAGAAATGAGATCTTTAATGTCTTTTGCGGCATTGGCTGAGCGTTGCGCTAAGGTTCTTACTTCAGAGGCAACAACGGCAAAGCCTCGTCCCTGCTCGCCAGCTCGTGCTGCTTCAACCGCTGCATTTAGTGCTAGGATATTGGTTTGGAAGGCAATCCCATCAATCATGCCAATAATGTCGGCAATTTTTTGTGATGACTCATTAATCGATGCCATGGTTTTAACAACATCTTCTATTAGGTGACCGCCATCTATTGCTACCGTCACGGCATTGGAAGCCAAGGTGTTGGCTTGTTTGGCGCTGTCAGCATTTTGGCGAACGGTGCCAGTTAACTCCTCCATGCTAGACGCTGTTTCTTCTAAGCTAGAAGCTTGTTGCTCGGTACGGTTAGAAAGGTCTGTGTTGCCATTAGAGATTTCACGAGCACCGGTATACACAGCATCTGATGCATTTTTAATATTGATGATGATTTCAGTCATCGTATCGAGCAGAGAGTTAACACCTTGTGAGATACTCAGCATCATGTCAGATTTATCTTCAGTCTCTACTCGCTGCGTTAGGTCATTATTCACCGCTGCATCGATGGCTGCGTTGACTTGGCTCACAGTAAGTTGGAGTTGCTGTTCTGCTTCTACTTCAGCAGTAATGTCCGTCGCAAATTTCACAACTTTATAAGGTGTGCCACTTGGGTCTCGGATAGGGCTGTAGTTAGCTTGTATCCAAACAATTTTGCCATTTTTGTGAATACGTGGGTAACGCCCGATAAAATGCTCGCCGTTTGCAAGGCTGCGCCAGAAATTACGATACTCTTCTGATTTCTTGTATTCAGAATCTACAAACAGGCTATGATGTTTACCTTCAACTTCGCCTAGCGTATAGCCGAGAGCATTCAGAAAATTATCATTTGCTGAAAGAATGGTGCCATCGAGTTCAAAAGAAATAACCGCTTGTGACTTAGATATCGCGTCTAGCTGGCTTTCATAATCGGAATTTTGCTTTTTCTTTTCGGTGATATCGGTCGCAAATTTAACGACTTTGAATGGCTTGTTATTGGCATCAAAGATAGGGTTGTAGCTTGCCTCAATCCAAACGGCTTCACCGTCTTTTGAATAGCGGCAGAATTCACCACTTTGGAATTCACCGTTGTTTAGTTTGGTCCAAAACTCTTTGTAATCTCGGCTATTACGGTATTTGTTATCAACGAAAATACTATGGTGTTTGCCTTGAACTTCTTCTAAAGAGTAACCAAGCGCATTAAGAAAATTGTCATTGGCAAATAAAACATTACCACTCATGTCAAATTCAATAATTGCTTGCGAACGTGTTAAGGCATTTAATTGACCTTGAGCGTTTACCCAGTTGTCTTTGGCAATAATCATTTGATTATCATCTAATCGCTTTGAAAATAGGCTTTTTAACATGGCATTAACCCTTCCTATGAATCTTGTTTACTTTGAAGCCTTGAAGGCTAACTGTGAATAATGTTTATCCTTTATGCGCTTTCGAATACGCCGATTTCATCACTAGATATGAGCTCTTCAATATCGACAATGATGACCATCTGATCCTCCAAAGCAGCAAGTCCATGCAAATAACGACTGTCGAAAGCAACGCCAAACTCAGGTGCTGGTTTAATTTCCTCGGCTTCTAGGTTCATTACATCTGAAACGCCATCAACCACAATGCCTACCACTCGATCACGCACATTTAGCATAATCACAATGGTCCATTCGTTATAAGTGGCTTCTCCTATGTCGAATTTAATGCGTAAATCAACAATCGGTACGATATCGCCACGTAGGTTAATAACGCCTTTAATATAACTAGGCGCATTAGCGATTTTGGTTGCCGGTTCGTAACCACGAATTTCTTTAACAGTCATAATATCAAGCGCATAGGTTTCATCGCCTAATACAAATGTTAAGAACTCTTTGGCAGGCATTGAAGACGTATTGCCCTGCTGAAGTATTGCCATAATAAATGCCTCCTTATAAGTTCAACTGAATGAATTGTGTCATGGAGTCAACGTCCAAAATTAACGCGACACTTCCATCGCCCATTATGGTCGCACCAGCAATTCCTTCTACTCGACGATAATGTCGTTCTAAGTTTTTAATCACGACTTGTTGCTGACCTAAAAGGGAATCAATCACTAAACCAAATCGTTGCTTTGAAGTCTCAACTAAAACAACAATGCCCGTTTCTAAGTTCGTTGCTGTTGTATTTCCGCCTAATGTTTTTCCAATATCGATGAGAGGCCAGTATTCTTCTCGAACCCAAAGTAGTTGCTTTCCTTTTATGCGTTTAATCTGTTCTGCAATCGGTTGAATGCTTTCTACGATATTGACTAGAGGAATAATAAATACCTGATCTGAAGCCTCAACCGTCATCCCATCAAGGATGGCTAACGTTAAAGGTAAGCTGATGGTAAATACTGTTCCAATTCCTGCCGCTGACGTGATATCAATGCGTCCACCTAAAGACTCGATATTTCGACGCACCACATCCATACCAACGCCTCGACCAGATACATCTGTGACCTCTGCTGCGGTGGAAAAGCCCGCTTCGAATATAAGCTGCCAAACGGCATTGTCAGATAAGGGTTCTGGTAAAGAGATTTCTTTTTCTAACGCCTTTTCGATGATTCGTTCTCTATTTAAGCCTGCACCATCATCCGCTATGGTAATTACAATTTCACCGCCCCTTTGAGCTGCAGAAAGCTTAACTATTCCGGTTTCATCTTTATTTACTTCCATACGTTTTGATGGCATTTCAATGCCATGATCAACACTGTTTCTTATTAAATGTAGAAGAGGGTCGGATATTTTCTCTACTAAATTTTTGTCAATTTCTGTATTTCCGCCTTCAATAACCAGATTTATTTTTTTCTCTAACTTCGTTGATAAATCTCGGACAAGTCTGGGGAAACGGTTAAATACAAATGAAATAGGCAGCATTCGAACCGACATAACGGCTTCTTGAATTTCTCTGGTATTTCTTTCAAGCTCGATTAAAGCTGATTGCATTTTATCAGCGATGCTTTCGTGGACTTCGCTGCCAATTAAGTTCAACATCGATTGGGTAATAACTAGTTCGCCGACTAGGTTGACCAGTTTATCGATTTTATTTGTTTCGACCCGAATGCTTGAGGCTTCCGATTTTGTTTCAGACGTTTTACTTGGTGCTGTCTTGTTTGCTAATATTTTTGGTGTGGTTGATTGATCCGTTGGCAGCGAGATTTTAATATTCCCTTGTGCTGGCGTTTCCACTTGGGGCTCATCATTAAAGAATCCATAGCCTATGTTTTCATCTTCACTTGGCGTTTCATTTGATTCGCCGATATTTTCATCGAAAAAACCAAAGCCAACATCCTCTTCATTTGTGGAGTCTTTGACAACATCAAAGTCTTCTTCAAAAAAGCCAAAACCTTGATCTTCCTCATCCTCATCGTCGTTATTATCAAAAAAGCCAAACCCTTGATCTTCCCCATCTTCTTCAAGGAGGGCATCAACTCGTTCACCTGAGCCTGTTACTTCTTGTAATGTCGCTCCTAGCCTTGCTTTACTTGCTTCGATGATTTCCCAATCAATTTCACTTTCTTCGCGATAACAGCTAAGAATATTTTTAAGGACGTCTGTTGTTTCCAGCAGAACAGTGATGAGATCGGTTGTTAAGATCAGCTCATTATTTCTCGCAGAGTCCAGCATGTTCTCCATGACATGAGTCAGCCCTGTCAAAGCTTTGAAGCCAAATATGTCACTTCCACCTTTAATGGAGTGAGCGGCTCGAAAAACACTATTTAGCTCCTCCATATCAGGCGCATCAATATCGTAAGCAAGTAATAGTGTTTCCATTGTCTCGAGGTGCTCTTGCGCCTCCTCGAAAAAAACCTCATTGTATTGACTTAAATTATCCATACTGTCTCTCAATGAACTCGCAAAATGAGGCTCTTAACGAAGCACTTTCGCAACGACTTCAAGCAGTTTTTTAGGATCAAATGGTTTGACCATCCATCCAGTAGCTCCTGCTGCTTTGCCTTTCTGTTTCATGGTTTCCCCAGCCTCTGTTGTTAGAACAATAAGAGGAACCCGAGCATAACTTGGCATCGCACGTAGCGATTTTATTAATGTAAGGCCATCCATATTGGGCATATTTTGATCGGTCAGTACAAAATCAAATATTTCCGTCTTACAAAGGCTTAAGGCTGCTTGACCATCATTCGCTGTTTTTACAGCGTATCCAGCCCCTTTTAAGGTCATTTCCACCATCTGGCGAACAGAAGGTGAGTCATCTACGACAAGTAGTTTTTTGCTCATAATTCATCCTAGTATCGTAAGGTTGCATGTGTTGTATTGGTATTTTGATCATAGATAAAGTCATTGCATAAGGTATTTAAAATGCCTAAGCCTCGACCGTAGGTCTGATCGTTTGAAGTGTTTATTTCTTTATCTATTTGGTAGCCATTACCGGAGTCAGATACGCATAAGAAAAGCGATTTCTTGGATGATTCCCAACTAAGTGATACGGTGATTTTTTGGTTATCACTTAGGGTACTAATAGCTGCATTTCTATTATCAAGATAAGAAATAAAATCTGCTTTTTTCAAATTGGATTGAATATTTAAAATTCCGTGATCCACTGAATTAACGATTAGCTCTGTCATCACGGTAAAAAAACGTTGGCAAAATGACTGAGAAAAGCCATAGCTTTCAATGAGTTCTACTAGTTTTAAAGTGAAATGATCATTTAATAGCGAGTCTCCAAATAGTTCAAAGCTAAATGAAAAGTTCCCTTTGGGGCTGTGTTTCGCTACAGGGCTGTCTGAGAGTTCTTGTCTCAATATTCCTAGATTTAAACTGCATAAGGTCATGTCATCATGGCTGCTGTTTAAATCAGCTTCCATGGCATGCATTCGAGTAATTGTATACTCTGGGTCGCTCGGGAATTCAGCAATAATAGAATAGACATCATCGAAACTAAGTGTTTGTTCTTTATGGCGTTTATTTTCAATTAAGCCATCGCTAAAAAAAGAAAGGTATTCAATGCTATTAAGTGGGAATGTTTCAAATTTAGTGCTTATATCGTTGGTTGGCAAAATACCTATAGCCATGTTTTTCGCCGTAATTTGATCGATTAGTTGTTTATGGTGATCGAAAATAAGTACATTCGGCATCCCGCCATTCCAGATACTAATAGTATTTTTCGACAGAGATATTTCGATTAAAATACAGGCAAAAAAACGGTTACTGGGTACTGTTTCTGAGTGTTTGTCGCTCAGTTCTCGTAGAATAGCACCTAGTGATAAGCCTTTTTTTACCATGGCGTTAAAGGTCACAACCATTGGGTAAACGGTAATGGCCGCAGCCATACCGTGTCCCGTTGCATCGCCCAGCATAATAATTAAGTTGCCGTTTGGGGATTTTGCCGATATTAGAATATCACCACAAAACCTTCCGCTAGAGAGAGTGGCGACATCAACACCTTCAATAGAGCAAGAGTGGGTATGTAAGATATGATCGTAGACAAAAAAAGCGAGCGCTTCTTCTTGCTCTTTTTCTTGCATGATACTGAGGTAGTTTTCATTTGCTCTAAAGAGAGCCAATTCTACTTCTGACCAATCAAGAAAACTTTGTACTTTGTTTGATAAGAGCAGTGGTAGAATCGGTTTTTGAATAAAATCTTTTACGCCAGCATCAAACAAACGAGCCATGTGCGAGCTATCATATTCTGCTGTTATCATCAAAATAGGTGCCATAGGGTAGAGTCGACGAATCTGTGGAATTAATTCATCAGACATTCCATCCGGCAAATGAACATCCAATAAGAAAAGTTTTATAGAGTTATCACCAAAACACTGACGAGCCTCTTCAAGCGTCGATGTTAAGATCACCTCAATTCCTTTTATTTGAAGTGCCTTAGACACAATCAATCGAGTTGAAGCGTTATCCTCTAATAAAAGAACTTTGCTTATCTTATTCATAGCTAAATAGCTTCTCAAAATTAGCCATATCTAAAATGTCTTTTGCTGTACCGTGTATATTTCGGATGGCGCAGTGACCAGAGTTCGCACTTAATTGACGATGCAAAAGTACCATCATTCCGAGAGCTGATGAGTCAACGTAGGAGACACGAGAAAAGTCTAAGACTATCTTTTTTGTTTTCCTTAATGCTTCTTCATAGGCCTTGGTAAACCACCCATGTGTACTAAAATCGAATCTTTCAGGCATATTAATAATTATTAATTCTGACATGCGAACCTCTCGTCCTTATTTAAAACAAATCAATGTCGCCGCTTTCAATATTTTGTTGAGAAACAGGGTTATGTTTTTGCTGGCTACGTTGTTTGATTATTTCTAATTTATCCCTTAAAACATGCTCTATATTGTCTGACGAGTCATCGTTGACAGAGCTCAGCTGCTCACCCATAAACTCTAAGACTTCAATTGTGTAGACAATGTTTTGTCCATTAATATCGTCAAACTGTAGTGCTCTGGTTGCATCAAATATGGCTGACTCTAAGGACTTAGCAAGATTCTCTAGCTCTAGTGTAATACCCGCATCTTCTTCGGCTTTGTTAACAATATGCTCCAAAGCACTATTCATAGTTTTTTTAGACTCCATGATGTAGGTCACATCATGGGCGGCCAGTTTTTCCATAGATTTCGTTAGGTTAGAAACCTGGTCTTGGATTTTGCTAAGGCGAGATTGGATAGCAATACTAAAGCCTGAAGAGCGATTTGATAGCGAGCGGACTTCATCTGCAACAACTGCAAAACCTCGTCCAGCTTCACCGGCTCTGGCAGCTTCAATAGCCGCATTAAGTGCTAAAAGATTGGTTTGATCAGCAATATCATCAATGTCTTTTAAGGCTTTTGCTATCTCAGGCATTTCATCATGAATTTCATTTACTTTTGAAAGGAGCTCCATGGATGAGGCTGACATTTCAATTGTACTTTCGATGAATTTATCTAGCGTGGTTGCCGTCTGTGCGGCAAAGTCACGCATGACTTCACTGTAATATTTATTATCCTCACTATCGGTTTCTACCAAATGGTGAATGCAATTGGCTTGTTGTTCGATTAGCGAGTTCGTCTCTACAAATGCATTATTTAATAGCTCTACAGCACTTTTTTGTGTAGCAAGTACATTACTAAGGTCATTTGAACATACGTTTAATATAGGTACTAAGTCTCTGCTAAAAAGTGCTTCAGGGATAGATACATGATCAGCTTGATGCGGTTGTGTTATTAGTACGTTTTCAGGACGTGCAGAGGATCTAGGGTTATCTTTTTTAGATCGAGATAAAAAAGTTGGAATAAAACCCAAAATGGCAAGAACAGTGAGGGCTTCCCACATTAAAGATTCATATACCAGAATTCCTGCTATAACCAACGCAAAACAATGACAAAGAAGAAATCGCAACATGTTTATCCTTAAGCTGTTTGTACCATTCAACAAAGTAAGTGTAGTCAATAAAATAAAATATTTTTAAAAATGACCATTTAATTTAATAAGTTATTTTCAGCAGTATATTAATAATGATTTTCTTGTATATGCCCCTTTGCAAATCGATACAAAATACCATCAAACGTGACAAAGCCTTGATACAAAAATACATTTTTAGGGATGTTGTTAACGGATAAAAAAAGAGTGATGTGAATGAAATTAATGAAAATTCGAAGTTATAGAGACATTGATTTATGAGGTTTAAGATGTGGGTGGATACGGTAATTTCGATACTCTGCAGTTGTTTTAGGGGCGTCAGGTATTTCTTTTTTTAACGCTTGCTATACATCTCTGTATCAGAGCTGCATGTTTACTTTTGCTCTGAGTGCTGTATTTTCCTAACCTAATTCATTTTTGTTGGGACTCTTTATGTCTGCTTTATTTCACTATGCCTTTCATGTTACTTCTTTAGACGAAACACGCCTTTTTTATACTCAGGTTTTAGGTTGTACAGAGGGGCGCAGCACTGAGACTTGGGTGGATTTTGATTTTTACGGACATCAATTATCCCTTCATTTAGGCGAACCAAGCCCGACGACAAAGACAGGTAGAGTGGGAAACCATCTTGTTCCTATGCCTCACTTTGGGTTGATTTTACCGTTAGATGAATGGCAGAAGTTGGCAAAGCGTTTAACGGAAGCCAATGTGGCTTTTGATCTTGCTCCAAGTGTTCGCTTTGAAGGCTTGCCAGGCGAGCAGTGGACTATGTTTTTTAAAGACCCAAGTGGTAATGCCATTGAGTTAAAAGGATTTAAAGACTTGGCTCAGGTGTATGAGAAATGATTCCTTTTATTAGTCGTGCAGATTTGGCAGAACAAAATATTTGGATTAAGCATTTATCAGCAGCGATGCCCAATGAAGTGATTGTCCCTTTTGCCGATTTAACTGCAGAGCAAAAACAGCTGTGTGAAATCGCTATTGTCGCCAACCCAGATCCTCAAGATTTACTGTCTCTTCCTTCATTGAAGTGGGTTCATAGTGTATGGGCCGGTGTAGAACGCATGATCAATGAATTATCGTCGCCATCTTTTTCGATTGTTCGGTTAGTTGACTCCAATTTGGCTGAAACCATGTCAGAAGCCGTTTTAGCCTGGACGCTTTTCCTTCATAGAGATATGCCAAGATACGCTAAACAACAGACTTTACAGTCTTGGGTTCAGCAGCCTATGGTGCGCGCTCAGGATCGTCGAATTGGCGTACTTGGGTTGGGTGAATTAGGGCGTGTTAGTGCGCAGCGTTTAGTTGCTAATGGTTTTTCTGTTGCTGGGTGGAGTCGTAATCCAAAGCAGGTTGAAGGCGTGGAGTGCTTTCACGGTGAAGAGGGGCTCATCCCATTGCTGAATCAAAGTGATATACTCGTTTGCCTTTTGCCCTTGACGATGGAGACTAAGGGTCTGCTTAATCATCAAAACTTGTCTTGTCTGCCTGTTGGAGCAAGCATAATTAATTTTGCCCGTGGTCTCATAATTGATGATGAAGCTCTGTTGGCGAAACTTGATCAAGGGAATTTGTCTCACGCTGTATTGGATGTTTTCATGCAAGAGCCGTTGCCTATAAATCACTCGTTTTGGCTGCATGATTCTATTACAGTATTACCACATATTTCAGCACCAACACACCCTGTTAGTGCGAGTGAAATTGTTGCTACGAATATTAAACAGTATCGATTAACGGGTAATATTCCGCCGACTATTGATATGCTTCGTGGTTATTAGTCAAATACGTCCAATAAATCTAAAAATGGAGTCTTAAATGCCACATTGCATTGTTGAGTATAGCCAAAATTTAGAACAAGAAGTGCCACCAGTTGACCTTCTTGAAGCCGTCAAAGGCGCTTGTATTGCCTCGACATTGTTTACTGAAGAAGACATCAAATTACGCAGTTTTCCATATAAGAGTTTTTTAACAGCAGGAAAAGAAGATGCATTTGTCCATGTCATTCTGCGAATGCTTTCTGGTCGCACAATAGAGCAAAGAAAGTATCTTTCTCATTTGGTTCTAGAAGCATTAACACAATTTTCATTAAAAGATGTTAGTTTTTCGGTCGAAGTGTGTGAAATGGAACGTGATACCTATGCTAAAAAGGTCGTTCTGTCCCAATGAAATAGTGTTTTTCACTTAAGGGTTTTAGTAATGAAAGCCATTGTATGCTCAATAATGCTTCTTCCAAGTTTGCTATGGGCTGAAGTGGAATCAACTACGTTAGATAAGTCAGGTGGTAGTTTTTTTAATACCTCTGATACAGCGACGGTTGTGGAAGGCGAGGAGGATGATGCTTACTCTCCTGAAGAGCCCCAAGTGCCTGAATCTACTGCTAAGCGGGCTAAAGAAGACAACGGGTTATTGCGACAAAGAGAGAATAGAGAAACAGCGACAGTGAATAATCCGTTTGTTTTAACGCCTCATAAACCCAATTATTTTTTACCTATTGCTTATACATCTAATCCTAACGATCGTGCTTTTTTAGGCGATGCGAGCGATTCTGAAAGTTTACAAAGTGTGGAGTTTAAGTTTCAATTTAGCCTTAAGTTTCCCGTTGCATATGATGTAGTGGGTAGAAACAGTAGTTTGTGGTTTGCTTACACTCAGCAAGCTTATTGGCAGGCTTATAACAGTAGTATCTCTGCACCTTTTCGCGATACTAACCATGAGCCTGAAGCGTTTATTGTTACCAAGCCAAAGCATGGTTTTCTAGGTATTAATCCAGATTATGTGTCTTACGGCTTTGTCCATCAGTCCAATGGCCAGTCAAATGAGCTGTCTCGCTCTTGGAATCGATTTTATGTGGATTTTCTGTTTGAGCATGGCGATACCGCTTTTTCTTTTAAGCCTTGGTATCGGATTCCTGAGAGCTCAAAGGTTGATGATAACCCGAATATTGAAAACTATTACGGCTATGGTGAGTTCAATATAATACACGTTATTGATGATTATACGATTGACGTAATGTTGAGAAATAACCTTAAATCATCAGAAAATAGAGGGGCTATACAGGTAGGTTTTACTTTTCCTTTGTGGGGTAAAACGCGCGGCTACATTCAATACTTTAATGGTTATGGACAATCTTTATTGGATTATAATCATCAAACTCAGTCGCTTGGTATTGGGATAATGCTTACTAACTGGTTATAGCTTGATAATAGGCTTTAAATAATCTGATATTTTATGTTTCTAAGTGCCTCGTTATGACGAGGTATTTTTTTGCCTGAAAGTTGTAATTACTGTCTGTCACTAAGTTGTCATAGTAATGCCACAGAACGGACATTTTACTGGTTTATGTTGAAAGTAAGACAAAACCAGTGAGGTGATAAGTATGAACATACTTCAGAATATCCACGCAGTAGATGTACAGACTTTTTCTTGGTGTATGGCTAGAAAGCACCGAACGACACTGACTCGTATTGGGCGCGCTGTCTCATTTTCAGCGGATGGCCCGATTTATGCTTTTTTAGCGCTTTTATTTTGGTTTGCTGGAGAGCTCACTTTGACGCTTGTTTTGCTGTTGGGCTTTGCTGTCGAGCGTATTCTATATCTTGTTTTAAAACGAGGTTTTAAGCGTAATCGTCCAGCTGATGCGCTCGATAATTTTAGCAGCTTTATTATTCCTTCTGACCAATTTTCTTTTCCATCAGGACATACCTCAGGGGCATTTTTTATGGCCTTTTGTTTATCTGAGTGGTTTCCAAGCATGAACCTGATGTTGTATTTTTGGGCGGCAAATGTGGGCTTATCGCGCATTTTTCTTGGCGTTCATTTCCCAACGGATACCGTAATTGGAGCCTTGTTAGGCACAGCTTGTGCTGCGTTAGCAATAGGGATACTAGCATGAAAATATTGTACGGTGTTCAAGGAACAGGTAATGGCCATATTACTCGAGCAAGAGCTATGGCAGCAGAAATGCATGCTGCTGGCGTAGAAGTTGATTTTGTTTTTTCTGGTCGTCCGCCAGAAGATTACTTTGATATGGCAGTATTTGGTAACTATCGAACCTTCCAAGGTTTGAGCTTTGTGGCGCGAAATGGGCAACTAGATCTGTACGCAACTTGTAAAAGTGCCAATTTTTATAAGCTGTACCGAGACATTCGCTCGATAGATACCCGTGGTTACGATTTGGTGATTACGGATTTTGAGCCTATTGTCGCTTGGGCGGCCAAACGTCAAGGTGTGCCTTGCGTAGGGTTTGGTCATCAGTATGCATTTAAATATGATATTCCTCGCTATAAGAAGAACTTTATTGCCCAGTGGATAATGTCAAACTTTGCGCCCGCTGCGACTCAGCTAGGTGCTCATTGGCATCACTTTGGTCATCCCATTTTGCCGCCACTTATTCATGCCCAGCAAATAAAAAACATGGCCGATCCTGAGCAAGTTTTAGTTTATCTGCCTTTTGAAAACAGTGAAGCTGTGTTGGATTGGCTAGATGGCGTGCCGAATTATCGTTTCCGTCTTCATTGCAAAGATATTGAGCCTGGTGTGTATGGCAATATAGAAGTGTTCCCTTTTGGTCGAGAAGTATTTCAAAAGAACTTAGGTGAATGCGAATCTGTACTTTGTAATGCAGGATTTGAATTAAATTCTGAGGCCTTACAGCTTGGCCGTCGTATTTTAGCAAAACCATTAAAAGGTCAAATTGAACAGCATTCCAATGCCATTGCACTAGATTTTTTAGGCATAGCTAAAACAAGTGATGTTTTAAATTCACAAGTGATTAAAGAATGGCTAGAAACTAGCCGAGTGGTACAGATATCTTACCCGAATGTCGCCCGTGCAGTTGTTGCTTGGCTGCAATCTAGTAATGATATCAGCGTATCTGATTTGTGTGAGTCCTTGTGGCGACAAACACCGAATGTTCGCGGTATTGATTTTAAATACAATGAAGCATCGTCTTCCATTAATGTGAAGAATATTAAAGGCGTTACGGCTTAAGCTAGTCGTCCGTAACGCCTTACATAGATTAAGCGCTTAATGTCTTTTTGAAAAAACTAATGGTGCGTTCCCATGCCAGCTCGGCGTTTTTCTCTTGGTAACGAGCTGTGGAATCATTGTGAAAACCATGATTTGCTTGAGCATACACATAGGCTGTGTAATCAACCTTATTAGCCTTTAGCGCTGCTTCGTAATCTTGCCAAGTATCATTCACTCGTTTATCCAATTCGGCAAAATGTAGCTGCAACGGTGCTTTTATTTTATCTATGTTGGACTTAGCTGGTGTGCCGTAATAAGGTGCGCCAGCATCGATAGTATCTGGCATTGAAGCGGCCAAGGCATTGGTTAAGTAACCGCCATAACAAAAGCCGACCATGCCGACTTTGCCAGTACTTAATTCATGTTTTTTCAATAAAGTTGCCGCATCCATGAAATCACCTTCAATCTTATTTCCATCCAGTGTTTTCTGCATTTCTCGGCCTTTATCGTCATTGCCAGGATAACCACCCAAAGGGAACAGCGCATCAGGAGCAAAGGCGATAAATCCTGCTTTTGCTAAGCGTCTGGCGACATCTTCTATATATGGGTTAAGACCACGGTTTTCGTGAGCAACCAGCACGGCTGGGGCTTTGTTGTCATCATTGACGTTTTTTGGAATAACTAAATAGCCGCGAGCTTTACCGTGCCCATTGGGTGAATCGTATACCACATAACTAGCTCTAATATCTGGGTCATTAAATGACACTTGCTCCGCCAACGCGTAGTTGGGGGTTAGTGCTCCAGCGACGACGGAAAGAGTTAATCCAGTTACGCTAAGTGTTCCAAGGCGAGATAAAAAGGTGCGCCGATCTATGTCGCCATGAGCGTATTCGTCGTACCAATCGAAAGCTTCCTGGGGAATACTGCCGCTTGTTAATGATGTATCGGTCGATCTTTCTGTTAGTAAGGTCATCGCAATTCCTTCTTTTAGTTGGATAGTGAAATTCAACAACGCATTTTTTAGAACTTATTAATGAAAAGTGGTTCAATGGATACGTAGAAAAAAATGTTTTAGATGATATCGATTGATCTCTTTTTTAAAAGCGCACGTATCTAAGGTTAGCCGAAGAATTAAACGTTGGCTGAAACAAAATACAGATGTTGAATCGATAGTATTTTTTCATGTAGTTAATGATGATAACTCAGTAGGAACGGATACTAATGACGCGTAAAATGCCAATTATTATTACAGGCGGAGGGCAGCGCCTAGGTCTTGCCTGTGCTAAAGCGTTAGTTGCTCAAGGATATGAGGTAATTATTACTTATCGCAGAGAACGAGAAGACATTGCCATATTAGAAGGACAGGGGATTTCTTGTATACAGGCTGATTTTTCATCCATCTCTGGTGTGGATGAATTTATTGCTAGAATACAAGGTCGGTATTCGGCACTTGGTGGGATTATTCATAATGCTTCTGAGTGGGAGTCTGAAGAAGATTGTTTGGATACGGCGTTATTAATGGAAAAAATGTGGCAAGTCCACGTATTTGCGCCTTATCGTATAAATCTGGCCTTCGAAGCATTATTATGTGCGGGTTCTGAGCAAGACGGACAAGCAGACATTATTCACATGACGGATTATGTAGCTGAAAAAGGCAGTGATAAACACATAGCTTATGCTGCGAGTAAAGCAGGCTTAGCAAACTTAACTTGCTCGTTTGCTAAACGATTTGCACCTCGAATTAAGGTTAATGCGATCGCACCGTCACTTTTAATGTTTAACAGTGGCGATGACACAGAATACCGGAACAAAGCATTGAATAAATCCTTGCTGCGCAAGGAGCCAGGGGAGCAAGAAGGTGTGCTAGCGATACAGTACATATTAGACAGTCGCTATATGACAGGTCGAACCTTGTCACTTGATGGAGGCCGGCATTTGGTCTAACTCGCCGAATGGGACTTCTTTTTTTGAACGCCTTCATGTCATGAGACAGGGTTAAGCAACTTAGGACAAACATATGAAAGCTAACACAGCTGAACAAACTAATTTAAACCGCCTTGTGTTGTCTAATGAGGCGATAAAAGTACGCGATGCTCTTATCAATAGTGGTTTAGAAACCCCGATGATTGATAATGGTTTGACGAGCGAAGAAAAATACCAGCGTATTAAAAGTGCATTTGAAGATGTGGTTACAACGCTTGGTCTAGATTTGACCGATGATAGCTTGGCTGAAACGCCACACCGTATTGCTAAAATGTACGTCAAAGAAATCTTTTCTGGTTTGGATTACGCACAGTTTCCAAAAATTACTGTGATCGAAAATAAGATGCAAGTAGATGAAATGGTGAAAGTAAGCGATATTAGTTTCACCAGTACTTGTGAGCATCATTTTGTGACCATTGATGGTTTAGCGAAAGTTGCTTATTTACCTAAAACGAAAATTATAGGTTTGTCTAAAATCAACCGTATAGTGCGTTTCTTTGCCCAGCGTCCGCAGGTACAAGAACGTCTTACTCAGCAGATTCTAGTCACCTTGCAAGCCTTACTTGAAACCGACAACGTTGCGGTAAGTATTAGTGCCGTGCACTATTGCGTAAAAGCTCGAGGCGTTATGGATGCGAGTTCTTCAACTCAAACCACCGCTCTAGGTGGACTGTTTAAACGCAGCGACAAAACGCGTGGTGAATTCCTTGCAAGATAAGAGCTCGCAAGATAAGAGTCTGTAAGATATAAGCTGACTAGATTAGTACTTTAGACATAATCATCAAGCACAAAAGTAGAATTATTAATCTCAATAAAAAGAGTCTGCTCACGTAGGCTCTTTTTTTATGGGCTGAATTAAGGCAAAGTGTTTCAGCATATAGCATTATTTAGCTCTGGGGTTTTTGATATGACGGATAAAAAGAAGACAGTTTGGTTTCCAGCAAAAAAGAATGGTTGGGGTTGGGGTAGGCCAAACACCTGGCAAGGGTGGGCTGTTTTAGCCCTATACCTGTTGACGGTCGTCGTTATTAGCATCGTGAATGATCCAAAAACTGAGCTGCTTAAATGGGCCGTGTCTATGGTAATTAGCACGCTTATTTTGATTGCTTGTTATTACTGGAAAGGTGAAGCGCCAAACTGGAAATGGAAGACTATTGAAAAAGATAAGCGTAAGTGGCATTAAGTTATTTTAAAGATTTTATTTGTCCAATGAATGGGTTCAAATAATCTTTATTTGAACAAGGATATTTCATGCGCACATCTGGCGTGTTGTTATTTATTGCCTATTTAGGCTTTATTAGTCTGGGCTTACCTGACGCCGCGCATGGTATCAATTGGCCATTTGTTCGGACTGAATTTGGTGTCCCTACCGGCTGGCTGGGTTTAGTTATTGCCGCTGGTGGCGTGGGCTATCTAATGTCGAGCTTTTCAGTCGGTTATTTCATGGCTCGCTTTGGTGTCGGTTGGTTGCTAGTTATCAGTAGCTTGCTGGTGAGTTGCGGTCTTTTCGGTTTCTATTTCAGTTCCTCATTTATTATTTTTGTCTTGTTTTCTATTGTAATTGGTATGGGCTCAGGTGCTATTGATGCAGGGCTTAATGCTTACGCAGCAGAGCATTTTACTACCCGTCATATGAATTGGTTGCACGCCGCATTCGGTGTAGGCGCAACCGCTGGACCTATTATTGTTACAACAGTTTTGGTAAGTTTTTCTCAGAATTGGCGGTTGGGTTATGCTGTTCTCGCGACTATATTGTTTGTCATGGCGATGGTATTTATATTTAGTCGACACCTTTGGGAAAGCGATAAACATGCCCCCAAAAAAGCTGGCACTCAAGCAGATGACACGCCAGCAATTACCCAATTTCAGGCATTGAAGCACCCCGTTATTCGTTTTCAAATTGCGTTTTTCTTTTTATATTCAGGTGTTGAAGTGGGTGTTGGGCAGTGGGCATTTACTGTGATGACGGAATCTCGCGGTATTTCATTAGCCAGCGCAGGAACTTGGGTAGCTGTTTATTGGGGCGCTTTAGCATTTGGTCGGGCAATTTTTGGGTTCCTAGTGGAGCGTTTTGCCGTAGATCAATTATTGCGTCTTTGTTTGGCTGGTGTCGCCTTAGGCGCACTCTCTTTTACAATGAGTGCGACACCTTATACGAGTTATTTTGGTTTGGCATTAATGGGCTTCTGCGCGGCGCCCATTTTCCCTTGTATGATTTCACAAACAGTCACACGAGTTGGAAAAAAGTATTCAGTGCATGCAATCGGCTTTCAAATGAGCGCTGCGGTGTCTGGAGCCATGACCTTGCCATTTTTAAGTGGTTTGATTGGCGGACACTTTGGGCTGACCTCTTTAACCATCAGCTTTTTGTTTTATGCGGTGCTACTGTTTGGTTTGTTCCACATTATTTTAAGACGTGCTTCCTGAGTGTAAGCACAATCCCAACATAAGAACGCTAATCGTTTTCTTTGTCTAATGTGTGACGCTTTAATAAGGTTGGGAACAAATACATCCAAATACCAACGATAGCAATGGTTCCGACTCCGCCGATAACAATGGCTGGAACCACGCCGAACCATGCTGCAGTTACCCCAGATTCAAATTCCCCTAATTGGTTTGAACTGCCAATAAATACAGAGTTAGCGGCACTGACTCGACCGCGCATTTCATCCGGAGTTTCTAACTGTACAAGCGTTGAGCGGATAACAACGCTGATCATGTCAGACGAGCCTAGGAGAACTAAGGCAAGCATCGATAGAATAAGGTTTTCAGATAAACCAAATAGAATGGTTGCAACACCAAAAATAGCCACTGCGGCAAACATAATTTTCCCCACGCTGTGGGTTAACGGACGACGTGCTAAGTACACCGACATGAGTAATGCGCCAAGTGCTGGAGCACAACGTAATAAACCTAATCCCCATGGACCAGTATGAAGAATGTCTTTTGCCACAATAGGTAAGAGAGCGGTAGCGCCACCTAATAAAACCGCGAACATATCTAATGATACCGAGCCTAATATGACTTTGTTTCCGCGTATAAAAGTGAGTCCACCGAATAGGTGCTCAATGCTAATTGGCGACTTAGTTTTTACCGTAAAGTTGTAATGTAAAAAGAACATAATGACGCAAGAAATTAAGAAGCAACTCATGCTCGATAAATAGAGTGTAGTTGGCCCTAAAAGATAAATTAAGCCACCAAGTGCAGGCCCTGCGATAACCGATATTTCTCTTGCTGAGGCAATCGCGCTGACAGCTCGAGATAATAGTTCGCTAGGAATAAGATTGGGTAAAATAGCCTGATTTGCAGGCATTTCAAAGGCTCTCGCTGTGCCTAGGAGTGCAGCGCAAATATAAATCATCTCGGCTGAGATAGTCGATGTCATATTACCATAGGCTAGTATTCCGACCGTCATAGCCATGGTGAAGCGAGTGCAAACGCAAATTAACCGACGGTTGTAGCGATCTGCGACATGTCCTACTACCAAGGTTAGTAGTAGTTGCGGGAGAAACTGGCAAAGTCCCACTAGACCTAGTGCCATTGGGCTGTTGGTTAGATCGTACATTTGCCAGCCAATACCAACACTGAGCATTTGAAAAGCAAAAGAAGAGGCTATCTGCCCGATCCAGAAATGGACAAAATTTGGGTGTTTAAAAAGAGGCTGCATGATTTCCTTTCTTTTTCATTGCTGAAACAGTCATTAGCGCACTCGTTAAGCACGTTAATTTTGGGAATTCGGCCATTTTTAACGGGAGTGAGCGAGAAGGTACATTTATTATAAAAATGATTTTACGCATTTTTCTATCGTTGGTGCAAAAAGAAAACCTAAGCTTTTCTGATTATTTCTTGATAGTCGTTATTTCCATTTTAAATCCTTGGTTTTACTCATAATGGCCAGAAAAAAACACCAGGATATGATAATTTATTGCGCAGTTTATCAGGATGATAAATAGCCCTTTTATGAGATCAAGTTTACGCCACCTGCTTGTTTAAAAAGATCTGCTATTTAGGCAGACTGAACTGCTAGTTTGATATCAAGGATATGCATTGATTAATTCCGAAACCTACTCCTCTCTTCATGAGCGTTTGTCCCGTTGGTTATTGTTATCTTGTTTGATGGCGGTAGGGATTGGGCAGTCTTTTATATTTACGTCTTTACCGCCAATTGGTCGTGAAATTGGTTTGGCTGATGTTCGAATCAGTACGCTTATTACCGCAGGCGCCGCAACCTTTGTTGTTGCTGCTTTTTTATGGGGTGGCATCATTAATCGAATTGGCCGTGTGCGTTCGGTGATTATCGGTATGAGTAGCTATGCAGTGACCATTACGCTGACAGGATTTGTGCTGCAAGAAGCCTTGGCTAAGCATTTGTCAGCGGAGGAAACCTATTATTTGGTGTTCGGTTTGCGTATTATTTTTTCCCTTGGAATTGCTGGTGTTTTACCTTCTGTTCAGACCTATTTAATCGCTCATACTGACATTAAACATCGTAGTTCTACCATTGCTATGATTGGTGCAGCTTTTAGTATAGGGATGATTTTAGGTCCAGCTTTTGCGTCTTTATTGAGTAGTTTAGGACTGACTGCGCCTTTCTATATCATTGCCTTTTTGGCGGGTAGCATCGCTTTGCTGGTGGTATTTTTTGTAAAAGATACTAAGCATGTGCGTCAATTTGTGAAACCACCTAAGATCAATTGGCTTACTCAGCCGGTTATGCCATTTTTGTGCATGTCTTCTTTGTCCATCTTATCGATGACAGGTGTTCAACAAATTATGAGCTTTTTGATTCAGGATAGGTTTCAGCTTGATGTCGCCCAAACTACGCATCAGTTGGGGTTTGCCATGATGACTATGTCTTGCTTTAGCATTCTAGTACAAATGATATTGGTACCACGATTCCAGCTTGGTGTAGTGACTTTGATTTTTTCTGGGGTTGGCGTCGGAGTGCTGGCTCAGCTGGCATTTATCTTTTTAGATTCCTACGCTGGTGTTTTGTTTGCCATGGGATTGTTTGGTGCAGGCTTTGGGTTCTTGTTTCCGGGCATAGTGACCGCGCAAACTTTGTTGGTAAAAGATGATCAACAGAGTCGCTTGGCAAGCATGAATGCTTCTATGCAAGGGCTGGGAGCTGCATTGGGGCCTGTTATTTTGGCTTCTTTGTACCAGCTTGGTCAGTTGGTCCCATTTTTTGGTTTAATGTTTGGGCTAATTTTTATGCTGGTTGTTTTCATGTACTGCAAATCCAAGTCAGGACACGCCTTTTAGTTCTATCTTCTGTTATGAATTGAGCTGAGTTTGTGTTGCTTGACGAGGCGACATACCAAAGTGTTGATGGAAACGTCGGCTAAAGTGACTCAAACTTAAGTAACCTAGTTCATAACTCACTTCCGTTACTGAACATTTTTCTTGTAGACGCTGGTAAGCGCGGCTCATTCTGCGTTGATGTTGATATTCTAATGGCGTGCAGCCTAGTTGACGTTTAAAGCTTTCGTAGAAGCGACTACGGCTCATACAGGCCATCTTAGCTAGCTGATTTATATCCAAAGGTTGTGCTAGGTTTTGTTCGATACATTGGATAACACAAGTGAGACCATTTGCATCTGGTGAGCGTTGGGTGAAGCGTAATAGAGCGTCTCGACCATGATGTCGGATTATTCGAGTGACCAATTCACTTACACCAAAGTCGACGAGTAAATCTCTGTCTGGATCATTGCGAAGAAAGTCACTGGTAAGTCTATCGATGACCTGCTGCGTTGCTTGAGTATGTAGGGTGTGCAGGTGTTGGTTTGGATCTAGTGCGACGCCAGAGGGTAAAGATTCCACCATAATGTCATTCATGCGATCACAAATTTGTGCTACTCGTTCTTGTGAAATAGCAATGGTGAGACATGTAGTTGGGCGATGAAATTGTGCTTCGGGGAAATCAATAAAGACTTCTTCTTTTGGTGCCAATATAAAAGATTCATGGGGAAGAAAAGGAATATTGTCATGCTCTTTGGTGTGCATGACTTTTGCTCCTGTAACCATTCCACAATAAAGCAAAGAGTCGGCTTTTAAGCTGACTTTTTGTGCTTGCTCATAAGTGTCGTAAATACTGAGCTCGGAGTGTGGCCCAGCAAAACAAACACGATTTTCGACCAACTGTACTGGCGCGCGCTTATGTTGCAGTAATATTTTCTCTGTTGAGATAGAGCGACTCATTTACACACCTCTTTTGTCTCAATGTTTTTTATTTTAATTGTGCGGCGTGGCTAATTATCTTTTACTCATCATCACTCTTGCTTGCTCGTGGGTCAATACTAAAGCACAGCAGAAATGGATCGCTAGACAAGTTTCATGGACTCACAGGCAAGTTTTCTTCTCGTTTTCTTCCTACTCTTACTATCAAGGTTAAAACAAAGATTAAAAACCTAAAGAGAGCTTTGCACGAAGTTGCGAGTGCAGCAGGCATCAAAGTCCTCTTTAAATAAAAACAACAAGAATGGAGAATATTTTATGATCTACGCTCAACCTGGTACTAACGGTAGCCTTATTACGTTTGAAGCTGAGTACGGTAATTTTATCGGCGGTAAATGGGTCGCACCGGTGAAAGGTCAATACTTCGATAATATTAGCCCAGTTAATGGCGAAGTATTTTGTCGAATTCCTCGTTCTACTGAAGAAGACATCAATTTAGCCCTAGATGCTGCACATGCTGCACGCGCGGCTTGGGGTAAAACATCCGTTACTAATCGTTCCAATATATTGTTGAAAATTGCAGATCGCATCGAGCAAAACCTAGAAGCACTTGCTGTAGCCGAAACATGGGACAATGGTAAAGCAGTTCGCGAAACCTTGAACGCAGATATTCCTTTAGCAGCAGATCACTTTCGTTATTTTGCTGGCTGTTTACGTGCGCAAGAAGGCAGTACGGCTGAGTTAGACGAACATACTGTGGCGTATCATTTTCACGAGCCATTAGGTGTTGTTGGTCAAATTATTCCTTGGAACTTTCCGATCTTGATGGCTGCATGGAAACTTGCTCCAGCGCTTGCCGCTGGTAACTGTGTGGTTCTAAAACCAGCAGAGCAAACACCAGCCTCTATTCTTGAATTGGTCAAAGTGATTCAGGACCTTCTACCACCAGGTGTGCTTAATATCGTCAACGGTTATGGTAAAGAAGCGGGTGAAGCGCTAGCGACCAGTAAACGTATTGCCAAAATTGCCTTTACTGGGTCGACGCCAGTTGGTTCGCATATTTTGAAATGTGCGGCAGAGAATATCATTCCTTCTACGGTTGAGTTAGGTGGTAAGTCGCCGAATATCTACTTTGCAGACGTCATGCAACATGAAGAAGCTTTTATCAGCAAATGTGTTGAAGGTTTGGTGTTGGCTTTCTTTAACCAAGGTGAAGTTTGTACTTGTCCATCTCGTGCCTTGATCCATGAATCTATCTATGATGAGTTCATGGCATTGGTTATTGAACGTACTAAAACTATTAAACGCGGCAACCCATTGGATACTGACGTGCAAGTTGGTGCTCAGGCATCTAAGCAGCAGTTTGATAAAATATTGAGTTACATTGATATCGGTAAAGAAGAGGGGGCGGAACTATTAATTGGTGGTGGCATCGAATCGGTAGATGGTTTGGATAAAGGTTTCTATGTACAGCCAACCTTGTTCAAAGGCTCTAATAGCATGCGTATCTTCCAAGAAGAAATCTTTGGTCCAGTTGTCAGTGTGACGACGTTTAAAGACGAGGCTGAAGCACTTGCTATCGCCAATGACAGTGAATTTGGTTTAGGTGCTGGGGTTTGGACGCGTGATACCAACCTTGCGTATCGTATGGGGCGTAACCTAGAAGCCGGTCGCGTTTGGATGAACTGTTATCACCAGTATCCAGCTCACTCTGCTTTTGGTGGTTATAAAAAATCTGGTGTTGGTCGTGAGACTCATAAAATCGCTCTGGAGCACTACCAACAAACTAAAAACATGCTGATAAGCTATGATGTGAATCCATTAGGATTCTTTTAATTCAGTCAAAGTAGATCGCTGACTCATCATGAATAATAATGAAAAACCAAAAGATTTCGGTCTTTTGGTTTTTTTCTTTTCTTTTCTTTTCTACTTTAAGGACTAATTTCATCACCAATATAATGATCTTTAAACGTCAAAAAGTTGCCTCTTTCGAAACTTGTAATTGATATAGACAAAAAAAATCTGTTTCCAATTGGAAACTTTATCTCATAAGTGATAATTTCTTTTGCCATTGAACTCGTACTTTGTATTTTAATCGCCGTGTAAAAAAGCATTTATCGGCAGAGGGAAAAGGCTATGGCAATCAGTTTATTTGACCTTTTTAAAGTGGGAATTGGTCCTTCCAGCTCTCATACAGTTGGCCCTATGGTGGCTGCAAATCAATTTGTTCATCAGTTACAAGATCGGCATCTATTACCTAAAGTGAGTCGGTTAAAAATTGATTTATATGGCTCGCTTGGTGCTACTGGGAAAGGACATGGTACTGGATCAGCAGTTTTAATGGGGCTTGAAGGTGAACTGCCAGATTTGATTGATCCTAGCCGTGTTAATGAGCGAGTTGAGCAAATAGAGACATCTTCACATCTTAATCTATTGGCTCAGCGGCCTATTTTTATTGATGTCACGACAGACTTAATTTATCACCGTATTGATCGTTTAGACTTTCATGCTAATGGCATGGTGTTGGTTGCCTTTGATACTGAAGGCCAAGTAATTCACCAAGCGACCTTTTATTCAGTTGGTGGTGGCTTCATTGTGCAGGAAGATGAGCACGGAAATGTGGCGTTGGTTGAGGATGCCACTGAACTTCCTCATGTGTTTCATAGCGCCGAAACATTGATTCAGCTTTGTCGAGCACAAGACAAAAGCATTGCGCAGATCATGATGGAAAATGAAAAACATTGGCGGACCGAAGATGAAATCAAGCAAGGCATTCTTTCCATCTGGTCTGTAATGAGGGCCTGTGTCCAGCAAGGTATTCGTAGTGAAGGAATCTTACCTGGTGGACTAAAAGTAAAGCGTAGAGCCGCTAGCCTATACAGAGATTTAACCAGTAAAACACGCATGGATATGATTACACCATCGTTAGGTGCTATGGATTGGGTCAATCTTTATGCCTTGGCAGTGAATGAAGAAAATGCCGCTGGTGGGCGTGTAGTAACGGCTCCGACAAACGGTGCAGCGGGAATTATTCCGGCTGTATTGCATTATTATTGGGAGTTTTGTCCTCGTTCTAGTGAAGAGGGCGTGATTAATTTTTTCCTTACTGCAGCGGCTATCGGGTTGTTGTTCAAAGAAAATGCGTCTATTTCTGGTGCTGAAGTGGGTTGCCAAGGGGAAGTGGGATCGGCTTGTGCTATGGCTGCGGCTGGATTGGCAGCGGCGACAGGCGGTTCTCCTGAACAAATAGAAAACGCGGCAGAAATTGGTATGGAACATAATTTGGGTCTGACTTGTGACCCTATTGGTGGTTTGGTGCAAGTGCCTTGTATAGAGCGCAATGCCATGGCATCAATTAAAGCCATTAACTCTGCGAGTATGGCACTTCGGGGCGATGGAACGCATTATGTTTCCCTCGATAAAGTCATTCGTACCATGCGAGACACAGGAAGAGATATGAATGATAAGTACAAAGAAACATCTCGAGGCGGACTAGCCGTCAATGTGATTGAATGCTAGCTGCTTAGTAATATTATATTTGTAACAAAACAGTCATATTTCTGTAGTATCTTTTCATTCAGTGCCTATTTAGGCACTTTTTTTGTCCTTTTTCGAGTCGTAGCTATCAGCAAGTTTAGGGGTTTTTATCTGAAGACTCCCAGTGTAGAATGGCGCCGAATTTACATTTTTCAAAAAATGTGACGGGATGAATTGAGAGCCAAATTTATTTGGGATGCTAGGATAAGCATGTCGTCGGTAGTTTAAGCATCGTTTAAATTATCAACGGTTTGGCATAGATTAATTATAGAAAGAAGAGCCCGTATGGATCTTACAAATAACCCGAAAGAAGAATCCACGTTATTGAGTGGTCATGAGTTTGTCCGTGTATTGATTGCCTTAGCCTTTGTTTTGCTATCAGGTTTTTATGCTTCAGCTAATGGTGTTGGGGTTTCTAATTTATCTATATTAGCCATCGCAGCGGCAATTGGCGCCTACATGGCCGTAAATATTGGCGCTAATGATGTGGCTAACAATGTTGGGCCAGCGGTAGGGTCTAAAGCCTTATCCATGACTGGAGCAATTTTGATAGCTGCTGTTTTTGAAGCTGCTGGTGCTTTGATTGCCGGTGGTACAGTTGTTGGTACTATTAAAAATGGCATTATTAATCCTAATTCAATTGGCGACGCTGAAACCTTTATTTGGGTTATGATGGCGGCCTTATTAGCTGGTGCAATTTGGCTAAACTTAGCGACCTATCTTGGTGCTCCTGTTTCGACAACTCATTCTATTGTTGGTGGTGTACTTGGTGCAGGTATTGCTGCTGGCGGTTGGGATATTGCGAATTGGGATAAATTGATTGCGATTGTTGCTAGCTGGATCATTTCGCCAGTGATGGGGGGCGTGATCGCTGCGTTATTCCTAATGTATATCAAACGTTCAATTACCTATAAAAGCGACATGATTGATGCGGCTAAAAAGGTTGTACCTTTATTAGTTGGCCTAATGGTTTGGGCGTTCTCAACGTATCTTATTCTTAAAGGTCTTAAACATCTTTGGAAGCTAGATTTTGTTACGGCAGCGATGATCGCTTTTGCAATTGCATTAACTGTTTACTTCCTCATTCGTCCTATGATCGATAAAGCGGCAACTGCATTGAAAAATGATAAAGATGCTGTGAATAGTTTATTTACACTTCCTCTTATTGTATCTGCTGCTTTGCTTAGCTTTGCTCATGGTGCTAACGATGTTGCCAATGCGATTGGGCCACTTGCTGCTATTAATGATGCTTTAATGACTGGTGCTGTTTCTAGCAAAGCATCGATCCCTATTTGGATTATGATGGTTGGTGGTATTGGTATTGCTGTTGGTCTTGCTCTATTTGGTCCTAAGCTTATCAAAACGGTCGGATCTGAAATCACTGAATTGGATAAAACACGAGCTTTTTGTGTTGCCATGGCAGCTGCTATTACGGTAATTGTCGCTTCTCAGCTTGGTTTACCTGTTAGTTCTACTCACATTGCTGTGGGCGGGATCTTTGGTGTTGGTTTCTTACGTGAGTACTTGAAACAATCGTATGAGAAAAAACTGGCGTCTATCATTTCTCATTCAGAATCTGCGGGTCACAATGGTCAGCAAACACAAGAGTTTGTGAAACGTTTCAAGTTGGCGGATGTCGAGGAAAAGCGTGCAATTTTGAAAGAATTGAAAGCCGCGCAAGCTTCATCCCCTATCTCATCTGAAGAACGTAAAGGCTTGAAGAAAGCAACGAAGAAAGAATTGGTGAAACGCTCTGCTTTGTTACGTATTGCTGCTGCATGGGTGATTACTGTTCCTGCTTCTGCTGTACTTTCAGCTATAATTTTTTATATGTTACTCGGCTTTTCTGTTTCTCGATAAGTCTCTTTCAAGATAAACAAAAAAAGATCAGCTTCTCTGATCTTTTTTTGTTTTCATCCCGCCGTCTGTGTTATATAAAAGTAAGTTACTTTTTTATTTCTATATAAAGTCGCAACTTAGGTAACTATTAAGTAATGAAATTAAGTATGTTGATTTTAGTTGCCGTTATCTTTTTGGCCGTTCTTTGCTTGCTGCCTGCTTTTTTCCGTTGGAGAAGACATCAAAGGGAGTTAAAAAAGAAGCTACTTTCTCGTTTATCGAATCGAAGTGATCGCTTACTTTATTCATTAGAAATGATTTCTGATCGTTACATGGCGAGAGATACCAAAATCTTTCTCATAGAATATTTGCTTTCTGTTATAACTCAACTTGTGACATCTAATTATAAGTCGGAGTTTGTTTCAAAGCAGGCTGATCTACTAAGACTGTTGACAGAACTGAAGTTAGGGCGTCAAGTAACAGCAAAGGATCGTGTCGTCAGTCAAGAGCAGTTAGATCAAATCCAAAACTCACTTCAATTTATGCTCAGAGAGTTGAGAAGCATGGGTGAAAGTTATGGTGCGAGTAGAGTAATAATAAGGCATCATATTGTTTTGATACGTTATGCGCATGCTTTGGCTTATCGCGATCTTTTAGTACGGCAGGCTAGACTTGATTTAGATAATGATAGGAAAAATAGAGCGCTAGAAAAATATCGAATTGCGTTATCAGTTATGGAAAAAAATGCTTCTGTGAGTAGCTCAAAAAGAGAGATGGCACGTCTACAAAGCATGATACAGGAAGTTGAAAAGGTTTTATTTTCAAAGAACAATAAAGCGGAGCTCAAATAGAAGTAAGTTGGCGAATTTTATTCGTATTCGTACTTTTGAAGCCTGCAGGCGTTTCGTATATAAATATTACTAAGGTAAACTACTCATCATATGACAGCCGTTACCATTACAGTGCTTTTGCTCGTTATCGGTGGATTTATTGCCTTCGCAATTTTTCTGCAGTTAAAAGAGCAGGCTCGATTGGAAAAATTGCGTAAAGTGACAACGCTTAATAATCAATTGCGTCAGGTGCGTCGCTATCTTGATGAGATGCCTCCCCAGTATCAGCCCAAAGATATGAGAATGTGGTTATTTTCTCGAATGATCGCTATATACGATCAGCTTATTGAATTGCAACCAGATCCAACATTAACTCGTCGTCGCGGTCATTTAGCAGAAGAAATGGCAGAGTTCCAAACGAACACGCAGAAAAGACGTGCTAAGCCGATGAATGATGAATTGCTTATAATAGAAGTAAAGCGCCTCTTTGAGTCCTTCAAATCCTATTTAATTTTATCGCAGAAAGAAAAAACCATCGATCAAGATGTTGTTTATCGATACAGTAAGTTATTAAATTTTTATCACTACAAAGTTAATTCGGATTATCATGCCTACCTTGCTCGTAAGGCATTTTTGAGTGGTCAAATGGACACAGCTATAGAAATGTATAAAGAGGCTTTGTCGCAATTAACGCCCATCAAAGAGTCTGTCGAAGCTCAACCTGCTATTCTTAAGCTTAAAGATCTGCTGCAAGAAATTGAAGACGATCTTGCTTTGCAAAAAGCAGAAGAAGAGATGACTAAAAATATGGATAGTGAAGATGAGGGTGAGTTGGATGATGAATGGAGCAAGTTTATTGAGGACTCCACATTTAAAACAAAAAAACATTTTTAGTTTCCCTTCTGTTGATATTTTAAGGTCAAGTCCATTTATCCGTATTTTAGTACTTGCTACTTATGCTAAGTCATGAGAATTTTGTCCCATAAATTACTACATGTTAGATAAGGATCTCTTGTGAATTTAGCACTGCTCTCCGCCTTTATACCAACCTTCTTTTTTGTCTCTATTACGCCAGGCATGTGTATGACATTAGCCATGACGTTGGGAATGACTATTGGCGTTAAGCGCGCACTTTGGATGATGTTGGGTGAGTTAGTAGGTGTTGCAACTGTGGCTATCTTATCCGCGATTGGTGTTGCTGCATTATTATTGAATTATCCTAGTGTGTTTATGGTGTTGAAATATATAGGCGGTGCCTATCTTGCCTTCGTTGGGATTCAGATGTGGTTGTCTAAAGGTAAAATGGCCATTAAAGCAGACGCCGCTGGAGCCAAGCCTGCCTCACGTTTAGATTTAATCTCACAAGGGTTTGTGACCGCAATTGCTAATCCTAAGGGCTGGGCTTTTTTTGTCGCTTTATTGCCACCTTTTTTAGATGCTAGTCGCCCACTTACTGGTCAATTGATTGTATTAATTGCCATCATTTTAACGCTCGAACTCACTTGTTTGCTTATTTACGCTGCAGGCGGGAGAACTTTGAAATCTATTCTTATGCAAAGTGGTAATGTACGCATCATGAACCGTATTGCTGGTACATTAATGGTTGGTGTTGGTGTATGGCTCGCGATCGGTTGATTGTTCGTTAATAAAATGTGGAATGAACAATATTGAATAGACTAAGAAGGCGCTTTTGAGCGTCTTTTTGTATTTGAGCTTGTCGTTTTTGTACTGATAGATTTCGTTCCGGTTGTTTTTCTTGTACCTGTCGTCCTTTTGTTTGTTGAGCCTTTTCGTTTAGCGAAAGGACTCTTTGTTGGCGGCGGTAGGTTTTGTAATGCGGATGTCGGCATATCTCGGGAAGCACTTAGTAACTGATTTAAGTTGCCTTCTAAATTTGTCATGAATTCTTGATAACTTGCTTCTCCAAGACTAATACTGTTAAGAGCTGACTCCCATTTTGCCGTCATATCAGGAGTGACCAGTTGCTTAGGTAGACAATCAATAAAGGCGCGCCCTGTTTGGCTGGCGTGAATTTGTTTACCTTGTCTCATCAAAAAGCCACGTTTAAAAAGTAACTCTATAATGCTCGCTCGCGTTGCTTCTGTACCTAAGCCATCGGTTTCTTTCAGTATTGCTCGAATGTCTTTATCAGTCACAAAGCGACTGATACCAGTCATGGCAGCCAGTAATGTCGCGTCAGTGAAAGCCGCCGGTGGCGTAGTGACTTTCTCTTGGACTTGCCCTTGTATACACCAGAGTTCTTCATTCTTACTTAGCTTTGGTAGCTCGTTTTGGTTTTCGTCTTCAGGGTCTTTGCATTTGTTTTTACTGGGTAAAAGCGCTTTCCAGCCAAGTGAAATAGGTGTGTTACCTTTCGCTTCAAAGAGCCCACCTTCAATTTCCAATTTGATGTAAGACGCCAAATAATCGTATTCAGGATAAAACTGCATAAGATATTGGCGGGCAATCAAGTTAAATACCAGCGCCTCTGTTTTGGAAAGTGATGCCGCTTTGTGAGCTTGAGTTGTTGGAATAATAGCGTGGTGAGCCGTGACTTGTTTATCGTTCCACGCTTTACTTTTTCGTGATGCATCGGCGTTCTCTGCGCCTTGTTGTATATCACCTCCCGAACGAGTGAGAGCGGCGATAATAGCTGCAGCGTCTTTGTGCTGTTGAGTGGGTAAATAACGGCAATCGGATCTAGGGTAGGTGATTATCTGATGACGCTCATAAAGAGTTTGGCAAGTATCTAACACTTGCTGGGCGGAAAGAGAAAATGCTTTTGCTGCATCAATTTGAAGTGCTGACAAACTGTAGGGTAGTGGCGCTGGTTGCTTCTTTTGTTTGTAATTTGCTTCAATCACAATCGCTGGTTTATTGGTAATGCGATTGGCGACGTTTTGCGCAAGCGGCAAGCTTAGCACTCGGTTTTCATCGTCCATGTAAGGTTGGCAAGCTTCACTAGGCAACCATTTAGCTTGAAATATGGCATCTTGAGTTGTTTGTATGCTCGCCCATACTTGATAAAAGTTTTTTGGAACAAAGGCTTCTCTTTCTTTGTCCCTAGCAGCAACAAGTCCTAGTACTGGCGTTTGCACTCGCCCAATAGATAGAACACCTTGGTAGCCAGCTTGACGGCCCCTGATGGTATAAGCACGTGTTAGGTTTAAGCCGAACAACCAGTCTGCACGAGCACGACCCAACGCCGATCGAGATAGCGCCGCAAATTCATTATTTGAACGCAAATTGCTAAGTGCTTTCTTTACCGCAGAAGGTGTTAAATCATTTACCAAAAGTCGTTGAGTGTTTTTCAGTTTCTGTGCTGGAACCTTGGTGTAGTGAAGTACTTCATCGACCAGCAATTGGCCTTCTCTATCCGGGTCTCCTGCATGAACTAAAACAGTGGCTTTTTTAATCAATTTTTTTAAAATGCCAAGTTGTTTCTTTGTGTTGGCTTTTTCTTGCCATTGCCAGTCAGTCGGAATGATAGGCAAGTGGTCTAAATTCCAACTTTTATAAGCTGGATTATATTGATGAGGCTCAGCTTGTTCGAGCAAGTGGCCGATACACCAACTAACGCAGTCACCATTAGGCAACCAAATACAGCCCTCTTCTTTTTTTTGTGGTGAGGGAAGGGCGGCTGCAATCGCTCGGGCAAGGCTGGGTTTTTCGGCAATATAAAGAATCATAAATACACTTACTGTTTATATATACAGTAAGTGTATCGGACACAGAGAAGTGTGACTAGAGTAACGTGTTATTTTATTGGCACAACAGCTATTTTATCGGTACAACCGTTACTTTATCGGTACAACTAGCACTGGAATTGAGCTGGTGTGAATGACTTTATTTGCCGTTGAGCCAATGATCATTTGGCTTAGTCGGCCATGTGTTCGGCTATTCATAACAATTAAATCAGCATTTTTTTCTTTTGCAATGCGCTGAATAGAGTCAGCTGGAGCGCCATTGACTATCAAGGTTTCAGGAGCTGTTTCTAAACTAGACAGTTCTTCTGAATACTTTTCCATAAATTCAGCTAGCAATTTATCCATGCGCGTATTGATGTCTGTGATGGCATCTTTGCGCATTGCATTTCTAACTTCTTCGGTAATATAGTTGTTTATCATATTTGATGCTTGAGCATTTAAAGGCTCAATTGCATGCATTAATATGACTTTTGCCCCATGAGTTTTGGCTAAGCTCAGTACTAGCTCCATAGCGGCCTGTGTTTTACCGTCTAGATCGCAAGCGTAAACAATGGTGTTTATTTTAGGTAACATGGCAAGATCCTCTTTTAATGTACCTATAGCTTAATCTTTTTAACTTTTGCTGCTCTGATCTGTGTCAATTATCGTTGTGCTTATTTGATGAGTGGTAAGCGATAAGCTATTGGAAGCTTGTCGATTGCCATGATTAGCAAATAAAAAACAGCTCATTGATGACAAGAAGATAAAGCTAATAAACAGCATACCCCAATAATCGGTCGGCTTTTTATCGTTTATATATCTCTTGGGAGACGGGATAAAGCTCTTATGTTTCATAACGCACTCCTGAATGAATATAGATTTATTAAATGATAATGAATATCATTTAATAAATCTATAGGGCTGATTAATATATTTTCACTGCTTAGGTTTTGGTAAGTCGAGGCGTTTGAAAAACAAGCTCATGAGATTTGCCTATGTTATGATACGCGTTCAATTTTTTAGTAAACGAATAAGAGAGTGTAAACATGTCAGAACTGTCGT
This sequence comes from Marinomonas polaris DSM 16579, assembly GCF_900129155.1. Taxonomy (GTDB): domain Bacteria; phylum Pseudomonadota; class Gammaproteobacteria; order Pseudomonadales; family Marinomonadaceae; genus Marinomonas; species Marinomonas polaris. The sequence goes on along the minus strand of NZ_FQVF01000018.1, from coordinate 51,252 downwards.
TCGACTCTAACGAAGCAAAAATCGCATACGGCATTGGTCGTCAAATTGGTGATCAACTACGTGGTAGCGATCTTGGTGAATTGTCTCTAACGCATCTTTTTGCTGCGATTGAAGATGCACTAAACGGAACTGAAATGCGTGTTCCTGGCGCAGAGCTAGAAGCTGCTTTTGCTGAACTACAGCAAAAAATGGAAGAAAAAGGCCGTGCAGAGTCTGAAGAGAATGTGAAAGCGGGCGAAGACTTTCTTGCTACAAACAAAACAAAAGAAGGCGTTCAAACGACTGAAAGTGGTCTGCAGTTTGAAGTTCTTGAAGAAGGTACGGGTGCAACACCAAGCCGTGAAGCGACTGTTCGTGTACATTACGAAGGCCGTTTGATTGACGGACAAGTATTTGATAGCTCTATCGCTCGTGGCGAGCCAATTGAATTCCCTCTAACTGGCGTTATCGCAGGTTGGACTGAAGGTCTTCAGTTGATGAAAGAAGGCGCGAAGTACCGTCTTACTATTCCTGCTGAATTGGCTTACGGCGCTCAAGGCGCTGGCGCGATGATTCAACCTTTCTCTGTTTTACAATTCGATGTTGAGCTAATTGCTGTTGTTTAATAAAATAGCTTAAAGCAATACATTAAAACAGTGTATTAAGAGAAATGCATAAAAAAGCGAGTCGACCCATATTGGATGACTCGCTTTTTTGTTTTAAATGGGCTGGTAAAGATAAAGCTAAATGTCTCGTTCCATGCGAATATGCATTTTTCCAGCTTCTAAAAAGACTTTACTATCACCGTGAAATTTTTGTTTTTCATAGAAGGTCTGTACGTCAACTTGAGCATGCAAAAAGACTTTGCGAATTCCCATCTCTCTGGCAACTTTCATTGCTCGGTTTAACAGCATTTCACCATAACCCTGATGACGATATGCAGGTAAAACAGCAAGTCGACTAATTTGTCCGTTTTCTGTTAAGCGGCAGGTTCCTGTAGGAACCGCTGTCGTACCAAAGGATACAAAGTGTACGGCGTCTTCATCTAGCTCGTCCCATTCGTCTTTTGGGTCGATACCTTGCTCAATGATAAAGACTTGTTTGCGCACAAAGGTAAGCTGATCTTTGCTGCTGTTCCAGTCTGACGTTAAAACCTTCATGTGAATACCTTACTTAATATTGCGTTCTTTTATTCTTCTGGTGCAACCAATTCGATCAGCCCTTGCTGGCGAATGAGAAAGCGCACAAGAGGTTCTAGATCTGTATTTTGTTTCAAATCTAGCCCAGAAAAATCAAACTCAACTTGATGGCAAACGGCTTCAACAAAGCTCGTTAGTTCTGCATCCACAAGTAAGTGTTCACCGTTACAAAACACGCTAATCTTACCTTTGTTCTCAGTGTTCTGTTGAACATAGTAACAAATACGCGCATCGCCAGGGCGAATAAAAGTTTGACCTTGTGTCGCACTGCTAAATGCTTCGTTTAATTCTTCATGATTCAGTGGTACGAGGTATTCAGGATACTTGCTCTCGCTCATCGTTTCCCCTAACCATTCAGCCAGTAGGTCTGGCTGATTAATAAGGCGAGCCAGTTGTGTTTGTAGGTATTGAATATCGTCTTTGCTGATGTGCGCACTGTGTTGACGATTTGCTGTTTCAGGTGCGGCAAAGCGATCTTTAACATTGTCAGCTTCGCAAAGTTTATCGCGAACACCTGTTAAGACATCTTGCATACTTGGCGCACGAAAACCGATGGAATAAGTCATGCACTCGTCGTCTAATGATCGGCCATTGTGTGCAAAGTTAGGCGGCAAATATAGAATATCGCCAGCTTCCACTTCCCAATCCATTTCTGAATTGACAGGGAAGTTGTCTAAAATATGTAATTTGATGTTGGGGATCGCAGAATCTTGGTATTCATCTGGCGACAATACCTGCCATCGACGTTTACCTGATACTTGTACTAAGAACACATCGTATTGGTCGTAATGTGGGCCAACACTACCGCCTTCTGTTGCATAGCTTACCATGACGTCGTCTAAGCGCCAGCTGGGTAAAAACTCAAATCGTTCTTTAAGTGTTTGAACTTCTGGTACCCAATGGTCAACGGCTTGGACTAATAACGTCCATTCTTTTTCAGGCAAGGTAGCAAAAGTGTCTTCGGTAAAAGGTCCTTGGCGCATTTCCCAAGGTCTTAGTCCGTTCTCGATCACAATACGAGATTCAATTTCTTCTTCCATTGCCATGCCTGCAAGCTCATCGGCTTCCAATGGCACAGCGAAATCGACAAGACCACCGCGAATTAACAAAGGCTTTTTCTGCCAATATTCGTCGATAAAGGTTTGGGCTGTCATGCCACCAAGAATAGCCAACGGTGTATTTAGGTCTGTCATAAATCGCTCAATAAAAAAGAACAAAGAAAGTAGTGATATTGCTAAAGATTAGCAGCCTTGAAGGCAAAAAGAGCCGATAAATCGGCTCTTTTATTTACTTGTTAAAGTAATGATTAGTTACGAATCGCTTTCGCTTGTGCAACAGCGTTACCGATGTAAGTGCTTGGTGTTAGCGCTTTCAATTCGGCTTTGGCTTGCTCAGGCATTTCTAGCGTATCGACAAAAGCTTCAATAGTCGCTTGGTCGATAGTGCGGCCACGAGTTAGCTCTTTTAGTTTCTCGTATGGAGATTCGATGCCGTAGCGACGCATAACGGTTTGAATTGGCTCAGCCAACACTTCCCATGCATTGTTTAAATCTGCTTCAAGACGTGCAGCGTTGATTTCCAACTTGCTGATGCCTTTTAGAGTTGCTTGGTAAGCTATCAAGCTGTGAGCCAAACCAACGCCAAGGTTACGAAGAACCGTAGAGTCAGTTAGGTCGCGCTGCCAGCGTGAGATTGGCAGTTTAGCGCTCAAGTGGCCCATGATTGCGTTAGCAATACCTAAGTTGCCTTCGGAGTTTTCGAAGTCGATTGGGTTAACTTTATGCGGCATGGTAGAAGAACCAATTTCGCCAGCAATGGTTTTTTGCTTGAAGAAGCCCATAGAAATGTAGCCCCACACATCGCGGTCGAAATCGATCAAGATGGTGTTGAAGCGGCAAATGGCGTCATATAGCTCTGCGATGTAATCATGAGGTTCAATTTGAGTCGTGTAAGGGTTCCAAGTCAAACCTAGAGAAGTAACGAACGCTTCAGCGTGTGCTTGCCAATCCACATCAGGGTAAGCAGAAAGGTGAGCATTGTAGTTACCCACAGCACCGTTGATTTTGCCTAAAAATTCAACGTTCTCGATTTGCTTAAGCTGACGGCTAAGACGCGCCGCTACGTTGGCCATTTCTTTACCAACTGTGGTTGGTGAGGCAGTTTGACCATGCGTACGAGACAACATAGATTGCTCAGCGTGCTCGATCGCCAGATCTTGAACTGCTTTGATGACGTTTTTAAGCTCTGGAGTAATGCCTTCTTCCAATGCTTCACGCAACATCAATGCATGAGATAAGTTGTTGATGTCTTCTGATGTACAAGCGAAGTGAACAAATTCAGAAATCGCTGCTAACTCTGCGTTATCAGCCATTTTGTTCTTAATGAAATATTCCACTGCTTTGACATCGTGGTTCGTGGTTTTCTCAATATCTTTAATAGCTTGTGCATCAGCTTCGCTGAAGTTATCTGCAAGCTGATCTAATAAAGCGCTGGCTTCATTGCTCAATGCTGGAACTTCAACAATTTGTGGGTGTTTGGCAAGAGCCTGTAGCCAGCGAACTTCGACTATGACTCGCATACGCAGCAAACCATACTCGCTCACGGAGCGACGTAGTACGTTTGTTTTCGATCCGTAACGACCGTCGATAGGGGAAATTGCATTTAAGCTAGTTAATTCCATTGAGATAACGCCTCGAACATGGTTTTCAGGGAGCCGCTATTATAGGCAAAAGCGCGGCCTACCGCTACGCCAGACTGTATATTTGCAGAAGGCGGTTTAGTTTTAATGAGCTTATAAACAGTTGGTCTTTTGTTCTGTTTATTAATTACTCGTTTTTTTGAGTATATTTTTGTTAAATCAAGGTGTTTTAAACTCTTCTCACTTGTATGATGCTGCCAAATTAACGCCCTTTTAGAAGTTATTTAGGAAAGTATTGAACATGAAGATCAGCCGTATCATGAATTTGGTCATTGTTATTGTATTGGTAGCCTTGTCTGCGCTTTATTTACTTAGCAAGCAGGGCTTAACTCGTAACGAAGCTGCCATTCGTCAGCAAGTGGTTATCTCTGATGCGGTGTCCGCTATGAAGGATGCTCGTTATTACGTTGTGCAAGTGCAACAGTTTTTGACGGATATGGGCGCAACGCGCAGTGATGAGGCGTTACCCGAAGTTGATGCGAGCATGAAAAGTGCTATGAAGAGCTTACAAGAACTGACTCGAATCATGCCTAGTTACCGCTCTCGCGTAAATGAGTTAGAGCAGCAATTGAACCAGGTTTACAAAGTAGGTCGAGAAATGGCCTCTGCTTATATTAATAATGGCACTGATGCTGGTAATAGTTTAATGAAAGGCGCTGGTGGTCTAGATCAAGAATCGGCGCGTTTGGCTCAATCATTAGAGCAAATTGCTAATGAGTTATCTGATCAACTTGATAAGAGTGCAGTAGCTTCGATTGAGACTCTTGAAGATTCTAAATTTTTATCTTTGATCAGCAGTTTAATTTCGGGTGTTGTGATTGTTGGTGTGATAGTTATTTTACGTCGCCGTGTGCTTCCAGATTTAAATTCGCTTGAATCGTCTCTGCATAATATTTCTGTTGGTGCCCGCGATTTAACGGTTCGCCTTGATGATAAGGGTAATGATGAGTTGGCCTCCGTCGCACACAGTTTTAACGTGTTTATTAAGGGTATCCATTCTCTTGTTGTGACTCAGCAGGGTCAATCAGCTCAGTTGTCGGTAGCCGGCGAGCAAATGCTGGTTGCCTCAAATAAAACGCGTATTGGTATGCAGGGGTTGCAAAAAGAAACATCGGGTATTGCTGGTGTTGTTGCAGAGATGCAAACCACAGTGCGTCATGTTGCTAACAGTGCTGATGCAGCGGCGACAGCTGCGAAAGAATCCGATTGCATCGCAAAAGAAGTAGAGTCGGTTGTGAATAACAGTGTTTTATCAATTCAACAATTATCTGAAGGCGTTGAAAAAGCATCACGAGTGCTTCAGGCCTTGGAAAAAGAAACCTCTGATGTTGGTAGTATCTTAGATTCGATTCGAGGCATTGCCGACCAAACTAACTTGCTCGCATTGAATGCGGCGATTGAAGCGGCTCGTGCCGGTGAGCAGGGACGTGGTTTTGCCGTCGTTGCTGATGAAGTTCGAACGCTTGCTAAGCGCACTCAGGATTCCACAGAACAAATTCAGATAATGATTACTCAATTACAAAAAGGCTCGCAAGATGCAGTACTTGTAATGGGCGAAAGTAAGCAACAAGCAGAGCAAAGTGTTGCTCAGTCATTAAAGGCAAAAGAAGCCTTGCATACGATTACGTTTTCTATGGGAAATATTTCCGCCATGGCTATTGAGATTGCATCGGCTATGGAACAACAGGCAGCTGCTTCAGAAAATATTGATGGACGAATTCGCTCTATTCGTGATGAAGCGGAACTAACAAGTGAAAACGCTGAGCAGTCAAACGTGGCGGCTAAACAAGTGTTGGGGCAATCTAAAGCTTTATCTGATCTTATCTCTAGTTTTAAGGTCTAACTTTAAGGTTAGGTGTGATTTAGCAATGAAGTATTGCGGTTTGTTAATTAACTGGTGAATCGCAATAGAGCATAAAAAACAGATCAAATAGAAAAAGAAAAGCCCGAGTAACTAAGTTACTCGGGCTTTTTTATGTCATTTACTTGGCTTTAATAAATAGACTTAAAGCGTTGCTAATGCTGTATTGAAGGTTGTGCTAGGACGCATGATCTTAGCGACTTCAGTTAGGTCCATGTGGTAGTAACCAGATAGGCCAGAAGGTTTGCCTTGTACTGCTGCTAGTTCAGCAACAATCTTGTCTTCGTTGTCTGCTAACTGTTTTGCAAGAGGCGCGAATTTCGCCGCTAATGTTGCATCTTCAGTTTGTGCAGCAAGTTCTTGAGACCAGTAAAGCGCTAGGTAGAAATGGCTGCCACGGTTATCGATTTCGCCAACTTTACGAGAAGGAGACTTGTTAGTGTCTAGTAATTTGCCTGTTGCTTTATCTAAGCACTTAGCAAGAACTTTTGCTTTCTCGTTGTTGTGCTTGATACCAAGTTCTTCGAAAGATACCGCTACTGCAAGGAATTCACCTAAAGAGTCCCAACGAAGGTAGTTTTCTTCCATAAGCTGTTGTACGTGCTTAGGAGCAGAACCGCCTGCGCCAGTTTCATACATGCCGCCGCCGTTTAGCATTGGTACGATAGACAGCATTTTCGCAGACGTGCCTAATTCCAAGATTGGGAACAAGTCAGTCAGGTAGTCACGTAGAATGTTGCCTGTTACTGAAATAGTGTCTTTGCCACGAATAATGCGTTCCATAGAGAAACGGATTGCTTCGTTGTAAGACATGATGCGAATGTCTAGACCGCTTGTATCATGGTCTTTTAGGTAAGCTTCTACTTTTTTACGAAGTTCGTTATCGTGTGCACGTTCGTCTTCTAGCCAAAACACAGCAGGAGTGTCAGATTGGCGAGCTCGAGTCACACCTAATTTCACCCAATCACGGATTGGCGCGTCTTTAGTTTGGCATGCACGCCAGATGTCACCTTTTTCGACATTGTGCTGCATTAGAACTTTGCCGTTTGCATCTACAACACGCATCACACCATCGGCTTTTATTTCGAACGTTTTGTCGTGAGAACCGTATTCTTCTGCTTTTTGTGCCATTAGGCCAACGTTAGGTACGGTACCCATTGTTACTGGGTTGAATGCACCATTTGTTTTACAGAAGTTGATAGTTTCTTGGTAAATACGAGCGTAAGTGCTGTCTGGAATAACGGCTTTAGCATCGTGTGCTTTGCCATCACGGCCCCACATTTTACCAGAGTTACGTATCATCGCTGGCATAGAGGCATCAACGATTACGTCACTTGGTACGTGCAAGTTAGTGATGCCTTTGTCAGAGTCAACCATCGCTAGTTCAGGGCGTGTTTTATAAACGTCTTGAATGGCTTGTTTGATCTCTTCTTGTTTCGCTTCAGGAAGGCTTTGAATTTTGTCGTAAACGCTACCTAAACCGTTGTTTGGGTTAACGCCGATTTCTTTGAAAAGCTCGCCGTATTTCTCGAAAACGTCTTTGTAGAAAACGGTTACCGCATGACCAAATACGATTGGGTGAGAGACTTTCATCATGGTTGCTTTTAAGTGCACAGACCACATGATGTTGTCTTCTTTTGCTTCTTGTAATGTCGCTTCAAAGAAAGCGCGAAGCTTTTGGGTGCTGATGTTCATGCTGTCGATGATTTCGCCAGCAAGAAGAGGAAGTGACTTTTTCACTTCAACGGAGCCGTCTGCGCCAACGAATTCTAGGCTAACTGTTTGCGCTGTATCCATAGTGACGGACTGCTCAGAAGAGTAGAAATCACCGTCACGCATGTAATCAGCGTGTGAAATTGATGTTTTGCTCCATTTGCCCATTGAGTGTGGGTTTTTGCGAGCGAAGCCTTTAACTGCTGCAGGTGCGCGACGATCAGAGTTGCCTTGACGTAGTACAGGGTTTACTGCACTACCAAGAACTTTAGAGTAACGGGCTTGAATGTCTTTTTCTTCGTCTGTTTGTGGGTTTTCTGGATATTCAGGAAGACCGTAACCTTCAGCATTCAACTCTTTAATTGCTGCGTTCAGCTGTGGCAAAGAAGCGCTGATGTTAGGTAGCTTAACAATGTTTGCTTCAGGGTCTGCGGTTAGGTCACCTAGGAATTTTAGGCCGTCTTCAGCTTGTTTGTCTGCCGGAAGTAGGTCTGCAAAAGCAGAAATAATGCGACTAGCCAAAGATATGTCTGTCAGTTTTAATTCGATGTCTGCTTCTTTGGCGAAAGCGCCAAAGATAGGAAGTAGAGACGCGGTTGCCAGAGCTGGCGCCTCATCAGTAAATGTATAGTAAATGGTTTGTTTCGTTGACATGTAATTCCCCTAAAATTTCAGGCATTAGCCTATTGAATCGAAGATGACTTTTAGCCGCCATTCCCTAATTTAAACTGCTCTTACAGGTTAACCCGCACAGGTTAAAAATTTGTACGATATACTACATAAAAAAACAACGTAGAGATATTGGCTCTCAGATATAGTGGAAATTGATTTCAATTATTCGCTGAGGCTTTTGCTCAACCACTTTGATTGCCAACCGCCCGTTAAAGGTTATTTATTAGGCATAAAAAAAGACCCAGTGGGTCTTTTAAGCATTAATGACGTGACTCTAGTGCATTCAATAATGCTTTTCGTTTAAAAATCAAATGCCAGCGTTTACCGCCTAGTTGTCGCCATAGCATGGCAGCACGAATTCCAGACATTAGAATGGCTCTAACTTGGTTAGCAACTTGTGGTTGCTGTAAAAAACGACTGTCGCCATGTACTTGAATACGAAAGGATAACTTGCTCAAGGTGTCTTGATACATGCCTGAAATCGACGCCAACATGTTTTCGTGTAGAACGCTCTCGTAATGGGCTTTTTTCTGCTCGATTTGAGCGATTTTTTGCCCAATAGTGGACAGCATCTCTGGTGTCTTAGCCAGTTTGTTTTCTAGATGAATTAAGCTAAGTGCATATCTAAGAGTGTCAGGGTTTACACTGCTGCGTTCTTTGCCTAAGGCTTGTCGAGAGATTTTTCTTCCTAGGGCAAGATTGGTTGAGCAATCCCATTGGCCACCATAAATATCTTCAGTAGAGGCTGCGTTAACCATTAATAGGCTTTCTAGTAATGGTTGTAGGCTGGCATTATCCACCTGACCTGTTTTCGCTAAAATCGACACCAATTCTGCTGCTTGAAATATGGCGGACAGGGCGATGGTTTGCTCTTTCTCTCTACTACTCACGCTTTCTCTCTCAATAATTACTTGTTAAAGGCGACGTTAATTATGCCGCCACCAAGACAAACTTCATCTTCATAAAACACCACGGATTGGCCAGGAGTGACTGCTCGTTGAGGTTCTACAAAGGATACTTCAACACGGCCATCGGCTAATTCATTGATGGTACACTCTTGATCTGGTTGGCGATAACGGCATTTTGCTTTGCACGTTAGCGGAAAAGCTGGTTTTTTTCTTGCAACCCAATCGAAGTTGTCGGCAATTAAATGCGTTTTAAATAACGACTCGTGTTGTCCGCCTTGCGTTACGATTAAAACATTGCGCTCTAGGTCTTTCTCAACTACATACCATGGATCGTCGGAGTATTTAGCTAGACCGCCAATGCCCAAACCTTGGCGTTGGCCAATAGTGTGATACATCAATCCGTGGTGACGAGCAATTTTGTCACCCTCAAGGGTTTCTATATCACCCGGTTGAGCGGGTAAGTATTGCTCTAAAAAATCTTTGAAGCGACGTTCGCCGATGAAACAAATACCGGTGCTGTCTTTTTTGTTGTGAGTGGCTAAGCCAAACTCTTCTGCTAAGCGGCGCACTTCTGGTTTTTCTAGTTCACCAACAGGGAAAAGTGTCTTGGCAATTTCGTCTTTGCCAACCGCGTACAAAAAGTAGCTTTGGTCTTTATTGCCGTCTAAACCTTTTAGCAGCAGCGGCTCGCCGTCTTTTTCTCCACGACGAACATAATGTCCAGTGGCAATATAGTCGGCATTTAATGCCATGGCGTACTCTAGAAACGCTTTGAATTTAATTTCTTTATTACACAGGATGTCTGGATTTGGCGTGCGACCAGCTTTGTATTCAGCAAGGAAGTGCTCGAAGACATTGTCCCAGTATTCTGCCGCAAAGTTAGCTGTATGCAGTTTTATGCCTAGTTTATCGGATACCGCTTGAGCATCAGCAAGGTCGTCTTTTGCTGTGCAATACTCTGTACCATCGTCTTCGTCCCAGTTCTTCATGAATAGGCCTTCAACCTGATAACCCTGTTGCATCAGAATAAGTGCTGATACGGAGGAGTCGACACCGCCAGACATGCCCACAATGACTTTTTTATCGTGATTGGCTGGTTGATCTGTTAGGTAGTGGCTTTCTTTCATGACCGGTTTTTTCTCGACTGTTAATTTAGTAATACGAAGAGGCATGGCCTCAGTGAATTTGATTGCACATTGTACTTCATTTTTGAGTGCTCGGCACAGGCGACAAGTACTGATCTGACAAGAATGATAAGGAAATAATGGGGTTGTTTTGCGAATCTTCAATGCAGGCTTTAATTAATGGGCTGCGATGAGGTAGTGCCATGATTTCTTCGTAGGTTAACCAGTGGCTAGATACGATATCTTTATCGAGTGGCTCGTTGGTTTCACTAACGGGTTTGCATAAAAAACATAGGCGATGATAAGTGTCCGCGCCTTTATAGGGGGTAAAAGCATACATGCCAAGTAAGCCAATAGGCTTAACTATCCAGCCAGATTCTTCTTTTGTTTCTCGAATCACCGCTTCTATGGCGCTTTCGTTATTTTCTATGTGGCCGGCTGGTTGATTTAGGACGAGTATTCCGTCTTGCCACTCCTTCACCATGAGATATTTTGTTTTCTTTGGATCCGGGTTGTCTTTTTTGACCAGTGCTGCGACGGTTAGGTGAGGCAGCCTTTCTCTTTCTTTGCTCTTCAAACTGATTAACCTCTTTTAGTAAATTGTCGGTTGGTTCTATGTAGTTCCATTGGCCTACTTTTGTATTTTCTAGAGTATAAGGACCAATGGCATAACGAATTAATCTAAGCGTTGGGAAACCGACTGCGGCTGTCATTCGCCGAACTTGTCGATTTTTACCTTCGCGGATTTGCAGTGATAGCCAGCTAGTAGGGATGTTTTCCCTATGGCGAACCGGAGGAACTCTTTCCCAAACGTCTGGTTCTGCCATACGTTCAGCTTGTGCAGGCTTGGTGAGGCCGTCTTTTAGCTCAACGCCTTGTCTTAGTTTTTCTAAAGCTTCGGGCGAAATCTCGCCTTCGACCTGAACCCAATAGGTTTTGGGTAATTTAAAATCTGGCGATGCTATGACGTGCTGTAAAGCGCCTTGATCAGTTAGAAGTAAAAGGCCTTCAGAATCAAAGTCTAATCTACCTGCAGGGTAAAACTCAGGTATTTCAATGTATTGCGCAAGAGTGGACTTATCGCCTTCTGCAGAAAATTGGCTGAGTACTCGAAAAGGCTTATTAAATAAAATTAAGTTAGAGGGCATGAGTTCAATATATGATTGGGAAGAAAGGAAGGAGTCAAAAAATAGAATAAAAGGGCACTTATCTTACTCCTCAAGATGAGGAGTAAGATAACAAATTCGCTTTAGGATAGCGATGATGTTTCTTTTTATGCTAGTTGAGTGTTTTTATCGCTGGAATGAGCGTCCTCTTGTTTAGCTTCCTGTTTAGTCTCTTGTTTAGGTATTGTTGGATTGATTTCAATCGCATGCAGGCCTCTTTCTCCTGGTTCAACGTCAAACGTTACCGCTTGACCTGCTTTTAGCGTTTTGTAGCCTTCGATATTGATGGCTGAATAATGAATAAATAAATCTTCATTAAAATCTTCCGACACAATAAAACCATAGCCTTTTGCGTTGTTAAACCACTTCACTGATCCGTGATGCATGAGTCACTCCTTATCCACTCAGTCGATGTTTGCTTATATCATCAAAAATGAGTAATGATGACGATAAGCGCGTTAAAAAACATAGCTCGGATAGCGTAGATTGCTAAATAGGTGCAAATTGTTTTTGGCCAATCAATGCTAGAATTTCATTTGTAAACATTGATTGCACATTTGGTCACCCCAATAAAGAGCGTAGAAGCCCTTTTAGTATTTGTAAAATCCAAATGGTAATCTGTAACGTATATAAGTAGTAATAAGTCAGATTTGGCAAATTACGTGAAAAATTGTAGCCTCAGAGGCATGGGATGATTACAGATCAACAAATTAGACTAGTATCAGAAGATGATGAGCAACACGGGCATTCCAGTATTGCAATTGCTCCTGAAGAAACCGAATTAAAACCACCTTCAATGTATCAGGTGGTGTTGTTTAATGATGACTATACGCCAATGGATTTTGTCGTATTTGTTTTACAGAGGTTTTTTTCTATGGATGGGGAGAAAGCTAATCAGGTAATGTTAGAAGTACATCAAAAAGGGAAAGGAGTTTGCGGTATTTACCCTTTTGATATTGCTGAAACCAAAGTAGCAATGGTACAACAGTTCGTGGAACAAAATGAGCACCCCTTAATGTGCGACCTACAAAAGGTTGACTGATTCAGAGTGAGGGAATAGCAATGTTAGATAAAGAACTAGAACAAACCCTGAACACGGCTTTTAAAGCGGCGCGTGACAAGCGCCATGAATTCATGACGGTTGAGCATTTATTATTAGCTCTTATTGAAAATGGCGCTGCTTCAAGCGTCCTTAAAGCATGTGGTGTGAATTTAGATACCTTAAGTAAGGAGCTTGAGGAATTTGTTGATAGTACGACACCTCTAATCCCTGAAGACGACGATGAACGTGAAGTTCAGCCAACTTTAGGTTTTCAGCGCGTATTACAGCGTGCGGTTTTTCATGTTCAATCTTCTGGCAAACGCGAAGTCACAGGTGCAAACGTGCTGGTGGCTATTTTTAGCGAACAAGAAAGTCAAACAGTCTACTTACTAAAACGACATGGTGTGGCAAGAATTGATGTTGTCAATTACGTTGCCCACGGTATTTCTAAAACTGGCGAAGCCTCTTCTCAAGACATGGATCATGATGACGAAGCAGAAGATACAGCGACTGCGCCGTTACAAAAATTCGCTACCAATCTTAACGAAGAAGCCAAAGCTGGAAAGATCGATAAATTAATCGGTCGTGAATACGAAGTGGAGCGAGTGATACAAACACTTTCTCGTCGTCGTAAAAACAATCCTTTGCTGGTTGGTGAGTCAGGTGTTGGTAAAACTGCCATTGCTGAAGGGTTAGCGCGACGTATTGTCGATGGACAAGTGCCAGATGTTATAGCTGATGGTGTTGTTTATTCCCTAGATTTAGGTGCTTTACTGGCAGGAACCAAATACCGCGGTGATTTTGAAAAACGCCTTAAGCAGTTGTTAGGTGAATTGAAAAAATTGCCGAATGCGATTCTTTTCATTGATGAGATCCATACCATCATTGGCGCAGGTGCTGCATCTGGCGGAGTAATGGATGCTTCTAATCTGCTTAAGCCTGTATTGAGTTCTGGTGGCTTGCGTTGTATTGGTTCTACAACATTCCAAGAATTTCGTGGCGTGTTTGAAAAAGACCATGCTTTGGCACGTCGTTTCCAAAAAATCGATGTAAACGAGCCAAGTGTTGATGATACTTATCAAATCTTGAAGGGCATCATTGGTGCATTTGAAGAACATCATAAGGTGAAATACGAAGAACCAGCTTTATTAGCAGCAGCGGAGCTTGCTCAGCGTTATGTGACAGATCGTCATATGCCTGATAAAGCGATTGATGTTGTGGATGAAGCAGGAGCTTACCAGCGCTTGCAGCCAGAAGGTAAGCGTAAAGCGGTTATCACTGTTGCAGATATTGAAGATATCGTCTCTAAGATCGCCAGAGTGCCTGTGAGAGCAGTTAACTCTGATGATAGGCAAGTACTGTCTAATCTTGAGCGTAATCTGAAAATGGTGGTTTTCGGTCAAGATAATGCTATTGATGCTTTGTCCGCTGCGATTAAGTTGTCTCGTGCTGGCTTAAAAGCTGAACAGAAGCCTATTGGTTCTTTCTTGATGGCTGGTCCAACAGGGGTTGGTAAAACGGAAGTGACCAAGCAGCTAGCCAAGCAATTGGGCCTTGAGCTGATTCGCTTTGATATGTCTGAGTACATGGAACGCCATGCGGTATCTCGATTGATTGGTGCGCCACCAGGCTATGTTGGTTTTGACCAAGGTGGTTTATTGACAGAAGCTGTGACGAAAAATCCTCATAGTGTTGTGTTATTGGATGAGATAGAAAAAGCTCACCCAGAGGTCTTTAACTTGCTTCTGCAAGTAATGGATCATGGTACCTTGACTGATAACAATGGACGCAAAGCAGATTTCCGTAATGTGATCTTAGTGATGACGTCTAATGCTGGTGCTCAAGAGTTGGCTCGTCGTTCAATTGGTTTCTCTAGTCAAGATAACTCGACGGATGGTATGGAGGTTATTAATCGAACCTTTACACCTGAATTTAGAAACCGCTTAGATGCTGTTATTCAGTTCCAGCAACTGGATGAACGTATTATCTTTAACGTGGTAGATAAGTTCTTGGTGGAGCTACAGGCTCAGTTAGACCCGAAAGGTGTCTTGCTAGAGGTCTCAGACACTGCCAGAGGTTGGTTAGCCAATAAAGGTTATGATCGTCAGATGGGTGCGCGTCCAATGGCTCGTGTCATTCAGGAGCATTTGAAGAAGCCTCTAGCGGATCATATCCTCTTTGGTGATCTTCATGATGGTGGGCATGTTAAAGTGGCTTTGGATGAAAAGAGTGATGAATTGAAATTTGAAGTCATCAAAGAGGCTGTTGTGCATTAGTTTTTATAAAATAATGCAACTGTTATGACATAAAAAAACCGGACTTGGTCCGGTTTTTTTATGTCATCAATTTAAGCTGCCCATGCTGGGTTGCTTAAATTAACGTGCGCGGTAAACGATACGGCCTTTTGAAAGATCGTAAGGTGTTAATTCAACTTTTACCTTATCGCCAGTCAAAATGCGGATGTAGTTTTTACGCATTTTTCCAGAGATATGTGCAATTACAACGTGTCCGTTTTCTAGTTCGACACGGAACATGGTATTAGGCAACGTATCAATGATAGTGCCCTCCATTTCTAAGCCTTCTTCTTTTGCCACAATATGTGTCCTATGGTGTTAACTTACTATTATTTAGTAGACGCCGACCATACCTAAGAGGAGGTCTGCAGACGAAGAGGAAAGATGTTCCTCTTTGGTCAATTGAGCGCTAAATAGCTTAATCATGATTGTGTATTTAGCGACGTCTGAATTTTGATCGAGCGTATTTTGCCTAAAAACGCAGCGTAAGGCAAACCTAGTTGCGTTTTCATGGTGTCTATTTTTGAGCTAAATCGGTTGTTTTTCAGGTTTTTTGCCAATACTTATGAGAACTGAGTTCTTTTTTATGTTTGGGATGAGTTGTTCTAAAACATCACAGAAATCTTCTCTGGGCATTTTTTTTGCGCCTAGAGACAGTAAATGATCCGATTCTACTTGGCAGTCTATCAACTCAATTCCGCAGCCCTTGGTTAGTTCGCAGAATGTTTTTAGGGCTATTTTTGATGCATTTGGAACGAGTGAAAACATAGATTCACCAAAAAACATATTGCCCATTGCTATGCCGTAAAACCCGCCTACGAGTTTATTTTTCTGCCAAATTTCAATGGAGTGTGCATAGCCTAATTTGTGTAATTTGGTGTAAGCATTTTTAATGTCTTTTGATATCCAAGTACCTTCCTTGTCGGCTCGAAGGGCCGAGCAATAGCCGATTACGGACTCAAACTCTTGATTGACAGAAAATAGCCATTGATCTTTTTTTATCGCTTTTTTTAGCGATTTTGAAATATGGAAGTGATCTGGATTGAGTGTGCATCTTTGTTCAGGATGCCACCACAAAATAGGATCAGGATCACTAAACCAAGGGAAAAAACCTTTGCTGTAGAGATGGAGTAATCGTGTTGAAGAAAGGTCTCCACCGATGGCGGATAACCCTTCGGGGTCGTCTAGTGCTTTGTTTGGGTTTGGTGTGTCGTACGGTGACTCTGATAGTAATATGAGTTCGTGCTTTTCACTGTTAGTGGAAGCTGACATGAGGTGATTGTGTTCCCAGTTTTTTTACGGATCATTTTTATTTACTGATTATAGTTTTTTTAATCATAAAAACTATCTTTGGATGTTTTTTATTAAAAAAACTAAAGAAAAAAAGCTGTGCACCGATAATTAAGATTGAGCAAGAAAAGATATTGTTCTTGCTACTTATTGACACAATGTTATTCTTAATTGTCTTTAATGTGCATGAATAACTTAAGAAAAATGTTCTTTAAGGCTTTTGTTGGGTGTTTTTTGTCCAAAAAAGGGAGCAAAATGAAAAAAAAAAGAAAAAAAGTGCAAGGAGTGCTTGACCCGTAATGGAAAACTTGGTTTTAATCGGTGCAGTCCTAAACAGTAATTCGAAAAGATAAGTCGAATACGGTATTCGGAACTACAAGATATTTGCTTTTTTGACAACTGTCATGAAAGTGAAACTGATAGGTTTTAAGATACATGAGTCGTTGATTTAACAACGTTTCTTGGTTAGATGAAAATCGATCGATAGGTCTACAAGACCATATTATATAATATAAAGGGGAATCTTGAATGAAAGCGATTAAACTTGCTTCTGTGTTTGCGGTAACTGCTGTTGCGGCTGCTGTTTCTACTGCTACTTTCGCTGCTGATGCTATCATCACTGGTGAGGCTGGTGTTGAATACACTACCTACAACGGTGATTCTAAAGCCGTTAAAGATCTTGCTGATGGTACTGATCTTGGTGAACTAGAGCTGCACGTTGATACTGGTATTGTTTACGCTGAGCTTGAAGTGAAAACTACTGGTGTAGACGAAGGCACTAAGATCGGCATGGAAAAACTGTACGTGAAACAAGGCGCTGTTTCTTTCGGTCGTTTTGACGGTACTGTTGCAACTGGTTCTTTCATGGGTATGGATGAGCTTTTTGGTGGTGTAGATCTTAAAACCGCTGCAGGCGATACAGATAACACAGGTATCCGCTATAAAGTAACTCCTGAGCTAACTATTGCCGTGGAAGCAACTAACTCTGTTAAAGCTGTTTCTGCAGTAGCAGATGATCCAGCTACAGCTGCTGATGAATCTGTTGCGGCTGTAGACGCTAAGAAATCTGAAATTGGTTTTGCTGCATCTTATGTTATGGATTTTGGTGCATTTAAAGCTGGTCTTTCTGGTGGTGTTGTAGGTGATGCAAACGCAGTTAACGTTGGTGTTCAGACTGTTGCAGGTCCTGCAACTTTGTCTTTGAACTACGGTGTTGGCGAGAAAGGTACTACAACAACTACAGATGTTGAGCAAGTAACAGCTTCTGTTGCTTTAGCTGCTACAGATGCATTGACTCTTACTCTAGAGTACTCTCAAGATCTAGAATCTACTGGTAAGCCAGATGGTACTTATTTCATTGCTGAATATGTAGCTGGTGATTTGACTTACTACGTGAAAAACTACGCTGGTGATCTAGCTGCTCGTTCTGATACAAATGGCGCAGAGCAAACTACTGTTGGTGTTAAAGTTTTCTTCTAAGACTTTTCTTCATAAAGAAAGCCTTTCTTAGTAAAAGCGAAAGCCAGCCCTTTGGGTTGGCTTTTTTTATGGTAAGCTTAGCGAACTTATGACTCAGCTGTATGGGGCATGTTTTGTTTTGATTAGCATAAGATAGGAAGGCGCGTTTTGTCAGAAAAAATGAGTGAGTCGGTACGATCACCAATTTGGGATATGTTTGCCAAGCAAGCGGCATTTATTGCGGCTTTGTTATTTTTATTCTTCTTTGGTTTGGCGACCTATACCTACAACCCAGATGATGCTGGTTGGTTTTATTCAGGTAGCGGCGCTGCAACTCAAAACTCTATGGGGCCAATCGGTGCCATTCTTGCTGATTTAGCATCTGGCTTTTTTGGATCTTTGTTTTATTCTTTGCCTCCTTTGTTTTTCTGGGTTGCTATAATTATATGGCGTAACCCACACTCTTTGTTACCACTTAATAACGCTTTGCTTTGTACTGTTGGTAGCATCTTATATTTATCATTTGGCTCTGTTTTATGTTTTTTACATACGGTTGGTGAGCCTTCATTGCAATATGGTACTGGTGGGATATTGGGGCGTGGCCTTGGGATCTTGTTGTATGGCTTTATTGGTTATGATGGTGCAACCTTAGTTAGTTTGGCTTTGGTGATTTTGTCTTTTACTTTATTATCTCAAGTTCATTGGTTAGGGGTGATGGACGGTTTAGGTGAGAGGGCTTACACCTTTGTTATGTATGTTCGCCAAAAATGGGCGAATAGCCGTGAAGCAAAAGCCAGTAAAAAAGCCAGTGCTACTGATAGTGTTGATATGGCTGATGAAGCAGAGGAGCCTGCTATTGTCAGAAAGAGAAGAAAAGCTTCTATTGAACCGACGAAAGTTGAGCCTGTCGTTAAAGAGCAGTCAAATGCTAACGTTTTATTTGAAGATTCATTAGGTGAGGAATCTCATCTAGAGGAAGGTAAGAAATCGAGGTTTCGTTTGCCTTCTCTGTTTTCAAGATTTAAATCGGCTAAAGCAGATGAATCGCCATCGGATTTGTCAATCACTCATGAAGAGCCTGCGTTTGGAGGTTTAGATGATTTGTCTGTTGACGACCTATCCTTTGATGATAAAGACGCCAATTTTGGCGATACTCTTTATATCGAAGAGTCTTGGTCAGCAAAACATGATGACTCGGCACAAGACAAGATTGCTCAACCTAAACAAACAGCAGCAGCGAAGCCTTTTGAATGGGAGGATGAGGATAAGCAAGAGGTTGTTCCCTCAAGTATTTCTAAAGAGCAAGCTGATGCCATGCTGTTTAATGATGATAAACAGCCTTCGACGATTCCTCCAGCACATAAACCTGCATTTCGTACTCTGTCTGAAGCTAAACAGCTAGATTCCCTTAGTGGTCCTTATGCAGATGAAGTAGACAGTAACAAAAAAATAGAGGCTTATTCGTTACCAGATCGCTCGGTATTAACTACTCCTAAGCCTAAGCAGGGTGGCTATTCAGAAGATGAATTGTTGGCGCTATCTGAGTTGCTAGAGCAGCGCTTGCAAGACTTTGGGGTAAAAGCTGATGTGGTTGAAGTTAACCCTGGCCCTGTTATTACTCGCTTTGAGATTCAGCCAGCACCAGGTGTGAAAGTTTCCCGTATTACCAATTTAGCTAAAGACCTTGCGCGTTCTTTGAGTGTGATGAGTGTGCGAGTGGTGGAGGTGATTGCTGGTAAATCGACTATCGGGATCGAGATTCCTAATCAGGTTCGCGATACTGTATATTTTGCTGAAGTAATAAACTGTGACGCCTACGATCGATCTTCTTCGCCGCTTACTTTATCGCTTGGTCACGATATTTCTGGTGAGCCTGTTGTTGTCGATTTAGCAAAAATGCCTCACGTGCTGGTAGCTGGTACCACAGGTTCGGGTAAGTCGGTTGGTGTTAACGCAATGATTTTAAGTATGTTGCTGAAGTCGACACCCAATGAAGTGCGTATGATCATGGTCGACCCTAAAATGCTGGAGTTGTCGATTTATGAAGGTATCCCTCATCTGTTGACGCCAGTTATTACTGACATGAAAGATGCCGCCAATGGTTTGCGTTGGTCGGTAGATGAAATGGAACGTCGCTATAAATTGATGTCAAAGCTTGGTGTACGGAATATAGCGGGTTACAACAAAAAAGTACGTGATGCTATTGAAGCGGGTAAGCCAATTCAAGATCCATTATGGCAGCCTGAAATGGCCATGTTCTCAGAAGATGGTGTCGCTCGCACTGTGCCACATTTAGAGCCTTTGCCTTACATTGTAATTATCGTTGATGAATTTGCCGACATGATGATGATTGTCGGCAAAAAAGTGGAAGAACTAATCGCTCGTATTGCACAGAAGGCGCGTGCTGCAGGGATTCACTTAATTCTCGCGACACAACGACCTTCAGTGGATGTTATTACTGGCTTGATAAAAGCGAACATTCCAACCCGTATGGCATTCCAGGTTTCTTCGAAAATTGACTCCCGAACGATTCTTGATCAAGGCGGTGCAGATCAGCTTTTGGGTATGGGTGATATGTTGTATCTACCCGCAGGTTTGCCAACTCCAATTCGTGTGCATGGTGCCTTTGTATCTGATGAAGAAGTACATGCCGTGGTTGAAGAGTGGAAAAAACGAGGTGAACCAGACTATATCCAGGATGTGGTAGTGAACCCTGAAGATCTCATGACGGACGGCGGTGGAGAAGATAAAGATGCACTTTATGATGATGCTGTGAAAATTGTCATTGAAACGCGTAAAGCTTCGATATCCTCTATTCAGCGGCGATTAAAAATAGGTTACAACAGAGCGGCTAACTTGGTTGAATCGATGGAAGCTGCTGGTCTAGTTGGCCCAATGGGGACCAACGGACAGCGTGATATTTTGATTCCAGAATAAAGAATGATGGTTCAAGAGTTCTTGTTTTTCGGAACTCTTATTTTTAATGTTTTTATGGAGATGCAACTTGTTAAATAAATTAGTCACTATGGCTATGTTTACTATCGTAACGGTTTTTCAGACAGCGATGGTACAAGCAGCCGATGCAACCAGCTCGATAGAAAGTTTGTTAGAGTTGAACCGTAATATTGAAGGTGAGTTTCGACAAGTCACTTATGATGAAAAAGGTAAGCAGCTGCAAGTAAGTGAAGGTATTTTTCTTCTTGCAAAGCCTAATCAATTTGTTTGGGATAGCGTGACGCCTTTTGCTCAGCGTATTATTTCTGATGGTAAATATATTACCGTTTGGGATGTGGATTTAGAGCAAGCGACGAAGAAGCCTTTGTCTGGTGCGGTAGGCAATTCTCCAGCTGCATTGTTGGGGCAGCCAGCGGCAGAAGTGCTTCCACACTACAATGTGACAACGCTTGGCGATGAAAAATTTCGTTTAGCGCCGAAAGAGGATCAAGACTTATTTCAAACATTGACTCTGTCTTTTCGTAATAAAGTGATTAGCGCGATGAGTATCTTGGATGCGCTAGGACAAACAACTGTGATTGAGTTTAAAAATGTTGAGACACATGAAGGCGTGGCGAAAGAAAATTTTGTCTTAGATTTGCCTGCTAACGTGGATGTGATTGTAGAAGGTCAGTAATGAAGGATCTTTTTTCGGACATGCCAACAGGGGCTTATCAGCCTCTGGCAGCCAGAATGCGACCTGCTAGTCTCGATGACTACATCGGGCAGTCGCACTTGGTTGGTCCGGGAAAGCCGTTGCGAAGAATGGTGGAAACAGGTCATTGCCATTCTTTTATTCTGTGGGGTCCTCCGGGAGTAGGGAAGACCACTTTTGCTCAGCTTTTATCTCACGCATTAGATGCGCAGTTTATTGAAATCTCAGCTGTCATGTCTGGCGTTAAAGAAATTCGAGCGGCGGTAGATCAAGCAAAAAATCTGCGTCAGATGAGCGGCACTCAGACGGTTTTGTTTGTCGATGAAGTGCATCGTTTTAATAAGTCACAGCAAGACGCTTTTTTGCCCTTCATTGAAGATGGCACCTTTTTGTTTATCGGTGCAACCACGGAAAACCCAGCCTTTGAATTGAATTCTGCATTGCTATCTAGAGCGCGTGTTTATCGCTTGAAAACACCGAGCGCAGATGAGGTTAAGCTTGTGCTTGTGCGAGCCTTGAAAAATCACGAACAAGGCATTGCCGCCTACTCTCAAGAAAGTGGTTTTCAAATAGACGATTACTTTCTGTCTGTATTGGCTCAAGCCGCTGATGGTGATATTCGTCGAGGCCTTAATTTCTTAGAGATATTATCTGATCTTGTGGAGCCAGGAAGTAAGGTGACTCAAGAGCAGTTGGAAGATGTGCTGGGTGGCAGTGTTCGTCGTTTTGATCGTAAAGGCGATGTATTTTACGATCAAATCTCTGCGTTTCATAAATCCGTTCGTGGCTCTTCGCCTGATGGTGCCTTATATTGGATGGCGCGTATGCTCGATGGTGGCTGTGATCCTTTGTACATAGCGCGTCGCTTACTAGCTATTGCATCAGAAGATATTGGTAATGCGGATCCGCGAGCCTTGCAAATCGGCTTAAACGCTTGGGATGTCTTTGAGCGAGTTGGTCCGGGTGAAGGGAATCGTGCTATTGCACAAGCTGCTGTATACATGGCGTGCGCACCTAAGAGTAATGCAGTTTATAAAGCCTTTAATCAAGCAATGTCTGATGTCGCGGCACAACCCAGTTATGAAGTGCCAGCACATCTGCGTAATGCACCTACCTCCTTGGCGAAAAGCATGGGGCACGGCGATGAGTATCGCTATGCTCATAATGAAGAGCATGCTTACGCCGCCGGTGAAAACTATATGCCAGAAGAATTGGTCAATATGCGTTATTATCAGCCGACAGATCGCGGCCTAGAGAAAAGAATCAATGACAAGCTTGCTTGGTTGTCTGATTTAGATAATCACAGCCCATTACAACGTTATGACTCTTTTTCGCAAGGCTTAGCTCAAGGGGATGAAGAATGATGTATTTTATGATTGCCATTGGTGGTGCGTTTGGCGCATTAAGCCGTTATGGTATGACGAGATGGGTCAATATCTACTGGAATCATCATTTTCCTTTCGCCACTATGCTAATTAATGTACTAGGTTGTGTGTTGATGGGCGTGGCGTTTGTAGTGATAAGCGAACGCATGCCATCCCTTGAACCGTATCGGCCTCTGATTATGGTTGGTTTTTTAGGGGCATTTACCACTTTTTCTACTTTTTCTTTGGAAATTGTCTCTCTTATTAACATGCAGGCTTGGCTAAGTGCTGTAAGCTATTTATTATTGAGTTGTGTTTTAGGGATTGCTGGTTTAGCGGCTGGTATGGCCGTTACTCGTTTTTTTTGATCCCTGTTATTGTTTGAAGACACCCTAATTTATTTATACACACTGATTGAAGGATATTGTTGCCCAGATGTTAGACATTAAAGCATTACGCGCTGACCCAGAAGCCATTGCGGCTCAACTTAAAAAGAAAGGCTACGAGTTGGATGTGGCGACTTTTTCTTCCTTAGAAGAGCGTCGTAAAGCCATTCAAGTAGAAACTGAGCAGCTGCAACAAGCCCGAAATTCAGTGTCCAAAGAGATTGGTCAGGCAATGAAGTCTGGCGATAAAGACAAAGCGGCTGAGTTAAAATCACAAACAGCAACGCTAGGTGATGATCTTGAAGCGGCTAAAGCACAGCTGACACAAGTTCAAGAAGAATTGGAAAGCTTGCTAGAAGGTATTCCAAACCTTCCTCATGCATCTGTACCAGAAGGTAAGACTGAAGACGACAACGTAGAAGTTCGTCGTTGGGGTACGCCTAAGCAATTCGATTTTGAGCCAAAAGACCATGTGGATCTAGGTGAAGCAATGGAGATGCTGGATTTCGAAGCGGCGGTAAAAATTACCGGTTCTCGTTTTGCTGTTATGCATTCTGATTTGGCGCGCCTACATCGTGCTTTGACTCAGTTTATGATCAACACGCATGCTGATTTGCATGGTTACACTGAAGTGTATGTACCTTACTTGGTAAACGCTCATTCCCTAAAAGGAACAGGTCAGCTACCTAAGTTCGAAGCAGATTTGTTTAAAGTGCCAGTGGATAAAGACAGCGGAAATAACGATCTTTACCTGATTCCAACTGCAGAAGTGCCAGTGACGAACTTGGTGCGCGATGAAATTTTAAATGACGCTGATTTGCACAAGAAATTTGTTGCTCATACACCTTGTTTCCGCAGTGAAGCTGGCAGCTATGGTCGCGATACTCGTGGCATGATTCGTCAGCATCAGTTTGAAAAAGTTGAGCTAGTTCATGTTTGTCGTCCAGATATTTCTGAACAAGTACTTGAAGAGCTTGTTGGTCACGCTGAAGTGATTTTGAAGAAACTAGAGCTTCCTTACCGAACTGTGATCTTGTGTGGTGGGGACCTTGGTTTCTCTGCACACAAAACTTACGACATTGAAGTGTGGTTGCCAGGTCAAGGTAAGTACCGTGAGATTTCTTCTTGCTCAAATATGTGGGATTTCCAAGCTCGGCGTATGCAAGCGCGCTGGCGTAACCCAGAAACAGGACGTCCAGAATTGGCACATACCTTGAATGGTTCAGGTTTGGCTGTAGGTCGTACGTTAGTTGCCGTACTTGAAAACTATCAAAATGCTGATGGTAGTGTGCGTGTTCCTGATGTGTTAGTGCCTTATATGGGCGGTAAGACCGTTTTGAAAAAAGCGTAAGCTAAATTTTCTAATAAAAAAGCCTCAATGGAGGCTTTTTTTGTATGAGTGGATATTGGAAGTTATGACGGGCAAGGTCTATTTGATTGGTGCGGGTCCAGGTGATCCTGAGTTATTGACGTTAAAAGCATATCGTTTATTAAAAATGGCTGATGTGGTTTTGTATGATCGCTTGGTTGGCAAAGAAATTATTGAGCTAATTCCTGAGTCAGCAGAAAAAATGTATGTGGGTAAAGCCAAGTCTTTGCATAGCCTTCCGCAAGAAGAGATTAATAGCCTGCTTGCTGCCAAGGCCAAAGAAGGCCACATGGTAGTACGTTTAAAAGGCGGCGATCCTTTTATATTTGGGCGTGGTGGTGAAGAGCTTGAGGAATTAATTGAAGAGGGCGTGCCTTTTGAAGTGGTTCCAGGTGTTACTGCAGCAGCCGGTTGCGCGGCTTATGCTGGGATACCTTTAACGCATCGCGATTATGCTCAGTCGGTTCGATTTCTCACAGGTCATTTGAAAGACGGCACGACAGAGTTACCTTGGGAAGAGTTGGTGCATCCAGCGCAAACCTTGGTCATTTATATGGGCTTAACAGGCCTTAAAGACATCTCTCAGTCGTTGATACGCTTTGGTATGAGTCCATTCATGCCGGTGGCAATTGTTGAAAAAGGCACAACCAGTGAGCAGCGTGTTTTTACGTCCACCATTCAAGATGTCTATGAAGTGTCCGTGGTGAATGAAGCGAAATCGCCAGCATTATTGATAATTGGTGAGGTTGTGACCTTGCAGAAGAAATTAGAGTGGTACGGTAAGTACTAAATTTGTTTATTGTTTAAAGCGTTCAAATAAAACGGAGCCTAAATATGGCTCCGTTTTATTGTGTTAAAAATTTATGTCCTTTTATAAACAATTTGCTGGTTTTGGAAGGCCAGCAATCTTTGCTGCTAACTTAGGCGGGCTGCCGGGGAAAAGCGTCATTAGATAAATGCTGCGTCCTTTTTCTGCGCCTAGTTTTTTTGATACCGCTTTTACCAGTGGTCGCATGGCAGGAGAGACTTCAAATTCTTTATAGAAGTCGCGCAACAAATGAATAATTTCCCAATGAGCATCCGTGAGTTCAACGTCAACATCTTGCGCCAGTTGATTGGCAAGCTCTGGTGTCCAGTCTTGTAGATTGAGCAAGTAACCTTCTTCGTCTAAAACTACTGTATTGTCTGTCATATTGATTACCAACTAATGTTCGCTTCGGCAGTAAAGGTTAAATCGACCCATTCTTCTTCTGAGAGAGCGGTGCCTAATTGTGGTGATAAGCCATAAGCCGTTGCATCGCTTTGTAGATAATAGATTTCGGCGTGTTTTTCTTCGGCCAGCGTTTGCATTGTGTTGGCGTGCTGAATCAGTCTTAAAAAGCCTTCTTCAATCAGCAATATTTGGTCGCCAGCCTGCACGCTATTTTGCCAAGTGGTTTCTAACGTTGCTGGGTAATCGAGTTGATTTATTTGGTGAAGTCGCATAATTAAAACCGGAAAACCTGTTGGTATTGTGAGAACAATGTCTGCCATTCGGCACCATCAAGAGAATGAACACCTTGCCACGTTGGATTGTCTTCAATCCATGTATTAGCTTTTTCTACATAGATGTTTTCAATATCATAAAATTCTAGCCCAGCTAGCAGCTTATGTAGGTTTTTACCTTGCTCTGCTGTTGGGTCTTGATTATCCGTCAAAATCGCGAGAGCGGCGCCAGACAGACACAAATCGACAGGCTGTTCAAAGGTGGCCAGAACCAAAGCAAGATCTAAGCCTTCTTTGCAAGCTAAGCTGGAATAAGGGCTGGAGTTTAGGTGAATTAAGGTGTGTTTCATAAGGTTACCTAAACTGAATGATTTTATTCGTGGTATTCATTAAATCAACGAGTGTGCCCAAGCCTTCTAGCTGGAAGTGCTCTGCAAGAGTGTGTTGCTCTAACTCATAACGACGGCTTTCACTTTCGTTAATGATGCCGCGTCTTACCGCAGCGGCAATGCACAAATACAAAGGGACTTTGTGTTGTTCTGCTATTTCTTGCCAAGCTTTGGTTAGGTTGATTTCATCTCTTGGTGGCTGTGCTGTCTGGTTGCCAATAAGCACGGCGTCTTCATAAAAAAATACGCCTTTTATACTGTCAGGGTATTTATTTAGAGCGGCACGGATAAAGCGAAGCGCTGTGTGGCAAGCCTTGCTTTGATATGGGGAACCAGTGATGAGCAGAGTGTATTGCATCAAAAATGACCTTGGTATGAGATGCAGCAAATTTTACACATAAAAAAGGCCGCAGTCAGCGGCCTTTTCGTATTGGTGTGGCGGATGATTAATCGCGAGACATACCAAGAAGAGACAATACGCTTAGGAACATGTTGTATAGGGAAACATACAGAGTCACTGTTGCAACTATGTAGTTAGTTTCACCGCCACGTACGATTTGGCTCGTTTGCAGCAAAATAACCGCCGCAGAGAAAAGCGCAAAACCAGCAGAGATGAAAATTTGTAGCGCAGGCATTTTAATGAAAATACCAGCAATCACCGCGAACAATAAAACAAAGAAACCAACAGTGATGAATCCGTTAAGGAAGCTGAAGTCTTTCTTCGAAATAAGTGCATAAGCAGATAAGCCTAGGAAAGATAGGCCAGTGATGCCTAATGCGCTCATGATCAAGCTGCCGCCGCCAGGCATATTCATGTACATGCTTAATATAGGCCCAAGGGTAATGCCCATAAATCCAGTTAATGCAAATACACAAAGAAGACCCGCAGAACTGTTCTTAAATTTGTGTGTTAGGAAAAGCAAACCATAAAAGCCTACTAGAGTAATAATTAGGCCAGGATGGGGTAAGTTGAAAGCCATGCTCATGCCCGCAGTGAAGGCGCTGAACAATAGGGTAAGCGACAACAGTCCGTAAGTATTGCGGAGCGTTTTGTTTGCCGCTTGTGACGAATGTGTCGAAAGGGCTTCTGTGTAACGCATGAGATTACTCCTTTAGGGTTTAAGACTATCAATAGACTTAATATGCGGCTGAAAGTTCCAAACTTCAAGCTTGATTGTTTATCTAAAGTATAAATACAGAAAAACACCGCAGAATCGCGGTGTTTTTTCAAAATAATGAAGGAAGAGTTAAGTGGTTTTAGGTAACTAGTGGGTCGTCACAGGGTTGTGATTCGCACTGGATTGTTTGGTTTTATATTTGTCTATTTGCTTGGCTAACTTGTCAACCATGTCATCAATCGCGTGAAATAATCTGTCTTCAGAGGAGGCCGCGGCAAATATTTCTTTGCCTGGAATATGTACGATTGCTTCCGCTTTTTGACTTTTGTTGTCCTTAAGTAAAGTGACATTGACCGAGGTTATTTGGTCTGTAAGCTTCGAAATTTTGCTGAGTTTTTCATTGATATGATCTTTTATGGCTGGGGTTACATCGATATGGTGTCCAGAAATTTTTGTAGTGTGCATACTACTTTTCTCCTGAGTGATGTTCGCGGAACTGGCAATGACAAACGCTCTCTATTAATTTGTCTTTTATAAATCTATCGTTATCCTGTTGTTCTGTATGAGAGAGGGTTGAATAAAAAGCATTGCCGCAACTTGAGCATAGGAGTGTTTTTGAGCGCTGTCAAAGTTGCTTAGCAGTTGTTTTGTTAGTGAATAAAATCCTTCTATTGCTAAAGTCTAATGGTCAATGAAAATGGCAAGCGTCATTCTGTATTGATAGCAAGGTTACTTTAAGGTTCTCGTGCTAATGGGGAAGGCTTTTGATAGACTGTGATGCTAAATATGCGAAGCGAGATTTATGTTGGATAACGACTATTCATTACCGATATCATTTTCAATGGCAGCCCAGATAGGGTTAGAAGAAACCGTATTATTGACCTTTTTGAAGCAGCAGGCTTATCTTATTGGCTCCAATGCTTTACGAGTTGAAATGAGTCGACTTAGTGTTCAGCTGCCATTTTGGACTGTGCCTATGTTGATGCGATTGTTGGCGAACTTACAAATTAGCCAACTATTGAGCTTTCAGCGGCAAGAAGAAATACTCGAAATTCATTTAGCGTCATCTCAAAAAGCGGCACAAACCATTAAACCAGCTGCTGAAGCGTCTGCTAAAGACGATTCCTTGATGAGCAAAATGGATAGGTTGCACAAAGCGTCTCGGGAGAAAACTGAAGAATTCACGCCGCAGCCTAAAAGCTATCCTGCGAAGCAACCCGTTCGACAATACCAAGCGCCATCTCCGCCAGTGGTGAATGACCGTCGAGGTATCACCGATTTTGACTTGTATTTGGAGCAAAAAGAGCGTGCTCGACAACCTGATCAGTGGCAACCTGAAGAAGCGACGTTAGAGCAAATTGGCCAAGCTGGCATCGCCCGTGATTTTGCCTTGTCTTTGCAAACGGAGTTTTTGCTGAGAATCAAAGAGCAGCGAAAAAATGTCAGAACTTGGAACAGCGAATTTTTTAAATACGTAAAACGTCAGTGGCAATACAAACAATCGGATAGGTCTTCATATGAAGGAACCTCAGGCAGTACAAAATTTACTAAAACCTCTAGAGAGCAGGTTAGCGACGCCCTCAACAACATCCACGACACAGACTGGTGAATATGGCTCTGGCAATCCAGGGTACAATAATTCAGGGTACAATAACTCAGGATATGCTAATGCTGGTAATGCTAGTCGTGAATCGGGTCCGACAGAGGCTGAGCAGCAAACACGTATTTTGGTTAATATGTTGTTCGCGCGTTTTAAAGCCATTTATACCCATAAATTTGCCTCGGCTTACAGTACAACAGATGAAGTTAAGCTAGCCAAGCGTGAATGGGCGATTGCACTGAAAGGTTTCCAAGAGCCGTTGTTGGCATACGCAGTAGAGCGTACAAAAGAAGAGCATACATGGCCGCCAACTATTGCAGACTTTTTGAAACTGATTAATACCGCTTATAAAGCTTATGGTTTGCCTGATCCACGTGCAGCATATCTTGAAGCTTGTGCTTGTCGAACGGATCCTTTGCAATATAAATGGAGTCATAATGCGGTATTCTTTGCTGGGTCTCAGGCTGGTTGGTACAAATTAAAGTCTGAAGAAGAACGAGTGACTTGGCCTTTATTTGAGCAAAGTTATTTAAAAATCGTCGATCGAGTGATTGCTGGAGAACGCTTAGTGATTCCAAAAGTGATTATGATCGAAGATAAGCAAACACTAAGCGTGAAAGATTTATCTAGTAAGATTGCTAGTGACTTATCGGTTGATGAAGAACAGATCGCGCCTTTACTTTATTACACCCAAAAAACACACGGGTCTGGCGTGCGAGCTCGTTATCGCGAAATTAGTCAAAAAAAGCTCTTAGAAATGGGATATAAAGAAAAGCTGCCTGAATAACGGTGCGTTTTTTCTATTTGTTATATAACATAATTTTTTATTAGCAGGATGCTATAGGCGATTTCATGCTAGGTAAGGCAGAAATCGACACGAGGCGTAGGAAAGTTTTGGTGAGGTTGTTATGTTAAAAGTATTGATTGTTGACGACCATGACGTGGTTAGCCAAGGTATTAGTCGTGTATTACAGGATGTAAAAGGTGTTGAGGTAGTAGGTGTTGTGCACAGCGGTGAAGAGGCCATTATTCAGTCCAAGTTATTATTGCCTGATATCATTTTGATGGACGTGCATATGCCGGGAATCGGCGGTTTAGGTGCAACCAAAGAAATAAAGCGCATTTTGCCGAAAACCAAGATAATTGCTTTGTCTGCGCTGGATGACAATTTATACCCAGTGAAGTTATTAGAAGCGGGAGCATCTGGTTATCTTACTAAAGGCACCAATACGTCTGAGCTATTAGAGGCCATTCAAATGGTGTCTAAAGGCGAGCACTATATTTCTAAAAGCATTGCTCAGAAAATGGCGTTGTCTAAGTTTTCCATAGATGGGCAAGGTTCGCCATTGGGACAATTATCAGACAGAGAATTGCAAGTGGCTCAAATGATCGTGGATTGCAAAAAATCCAACGAAATTGCAGAGCACCTATGTGTGAGTCCTAAAACCGTGAGTACTTACCGTACTCGTATTTTTACAAAATTGAACATTGAAAGCGATGTCGAGCTGATTCACTTAGCGGTACGTTACAATGTGCTTGGTATGGGCTAGGCGAAAAACGAGGTTTGTTTGAGCCATTCAGAATTTGATCCGAAGCATTTTGTCAGTAACTTAACCACACGTCCGGGCGTTTATCGCATGTACGACGTGAAAGGTGAGTTGCTTTATGTTGGAAAAGCAAAAAATCTAAAAAATCGTGTCGCGAGCTATTTCCGTGTGACCGGATTAACGACTAAAACCATGGCCTTGGTTAGTCGTATTCACACCATTGAAATTGCTGTTACTAAAAGCGAAACGGAAGCTTTACTTCTCGAACAAACGCTTATTAAACAACATCGTCCACCGTACAATATTTTGCTACGGGACGATAAATCTTATCCTTATATTTTATTATCGAATCACCCTCATCCAGCTTTGCTGTTTCGTCGCGGTGATAAAACCGATAAAGGTACCTTGTTCGGTCCCTTTCCAAGTGGTAACGCTGTAAAAGAAAGTTTGAATACCATGCAAAAGGTCTTCAAGGTGCGCCAGTGCGAAGACAGTACGTACTCGAATCGATCTCGGCCTTGTCTGCAGTATCAAATTAAGCGTTGCTCTGGGCCTTGTGTGAACTTGATTAGTGATGAAGAGTACGATCTAGATGTTCGTCACGCACGCATGTTTTTACAAGGTAAAGACCAAGAGCTCACAGCTGAAATTACCACGCAAATGAGCGCTGCCGCTGCGGATATGGAATTTGAACGAGCCGCCGAGTTACGCGATCAAATCATTCAGCTCAAGCACATCCAAGAGCAACAGCATGTTTATGGGCAAACGGGCGAAGCAGATGTTATTGCCTCTATTATTCAGCCTGGTGGTTTGTGTGTTCACGTGATGATGGTGCGCAAAGGCAAAGTTGTTGGCAGCAAAAGCTACTACCCAAAAATGCCCATCGAAATCACAGAAGGCGAATTATTATCGTCTTTTATCGCTCAATTTTATCTTGGTGGTATTCAAGAGTTACCTAAGACGCTTATCATTAGTCACGAGCTAGAAGATGGTGATGCGCTGGTGGAAGGTATTTTCGAAACTACGCAGAAAAAAATTGAAGTCCTGAGCAATGTAAGAGGTCAGCGTGCGCGTTGGCTTGAGCTGGCGAAACTCAACGCAGAACAAGGCTTACAGGCGCGATTATCGGATAAGCGTAATCATTTTAGCCGTATAACCGCATTGCAAAAGTTGTTAGGCTTCTCTGAACCTCCAATGCACATGGAATGTTTTGATATTAGTCATTCTAGTGGCGAAGCAACTGTAGCGTCTTGTGTGGTGTTTGGGCCTGACGGACCGGATAAAAAGCGCTATCGCTCCTTTAACATCGAAGGTGTTGAACCGGGTGATGATTACGGTGCCATGAAGCAAGCACTCACTCGACGCTATAAACGCGTCAAAAGTGGTGAGCTAGAAGCGCCAGATGTGTTGCTTATTGATGGTGGTAAAGGTCAGTTAACTCAAGCTGAAACTGTATTAAAAGAATTGGGATTGGTGAATATCTTCTTATTGGGGGTCGCAAAAGGCGATACTCGTAAGCCGGGTCTTGAAACCTTATATATCGGCTCCAAAGAAGATGAAGTTGTGTTGCCTCCAGATTCGGCTGCATTGCACTTGATTCAACATATTCGCGATGAAGCACACAGATTTGCGATAAAGACTCACCGTCGTAGACGAGACAAGAAACGTCGGCACTCGGTATTGGAAGATATTCCAGGTATCGGGCCAAATCGACGTAAAGAGTTGCTGACGGCCTTTGGTGGATACCAAGAGCTACTCTCAGCGAGCCAGGAAGATATTTCAAAGGTGAAAGGGATTAGCGCCAAAAAAGCGGAAGAAATTTATCTCTACCTTCATAAAAGTTAAGTTTGGCTGAGTGTTGGTGCATTTAGCGTAATAATTAGGAATAAGATGAACATACCAAATATATTAACTTCCGTACGGATCTTTATGATCCCGATTTTGGTGGTTATTTACTACTTGCCGTGGGAAGGGCGCTATTACACCTGCGCGATTATTTTTGCCTTGGCTGCCATTACTGATTGGCTAGATGGTTATTTGGCAAGAAAGCTTAACCAAACGACTCCGTTTGGGGCTTTTTTTGACCCAGTAGCCGACAAGCTTATGGTTTCGATTGCCTTAGTCTTGTTAGTGGCTAGCTACTCTAATCCACTGCTGACGTTAGCCAGCGCCGTCATTGTCGGCCGCGAGATCGTTATTTCAGCATTACGTGAATGGATGGCAGAAATGGGTAAGCGCGCCAGCGTGGCCGTTTCTTATATTGGCAAACTGAAAACCACTATGCAGATGCTAGCTATTTTCATCTTGCTAGGAAGTCGACCAGATACCATGGCTGCCCATGTGGGAGAGATGGTACTCATTGCAGCAGCCTTGCTAACTCTTTGGTCTATGTATATTTACTTAAAAGCGGCTTGGCCTGAGCTAAAGTCCAAAGAGTCGAACAAAAACTAATCAGATTTAAAAAAAGTGCCTAAGTTAGTTATTTATTTGGATTTTTCCCTTGACGTGAAAGCTCAAATACATAGAATAGGCACCGTCTTTTGAGACGCGGGAATAGCTCAGTGGTAGAGCACAACCTTGCCAAGGTTGGGGTCGCGAGTTCGAGCCTCGTTTCCCGCTCCAATCAAAAGATGTATCTGATAGAAGGCCGGATGGCAGAGTGGTCATGCAGCGGACTGCAACTCCGTGAACGCCGGTTCGATTCCGACTCCGGCCTCCAAAATCAGATATGCCCGGGTGGTGAAATTGGTAGACACACAAGACTTAAAATCTTGCGCTGAATAAGCGTACCGGTTCGATTCCGGTCCCGGGCACCATTTATGGTGCCTTTTTTTATGCCTGCACTTTCTTATCTTGCTCAATCCCTTTAAATATCTACTCTTCAGCATTTTCTTAGTACTACTTCAAATTGTAAGCTTTTCCGCTTATATGCTATCTTTTCTGAAATTCTGCACCGAAACTGCACCGCACATTGCACCGGAGAATATTCAGTGGCGTCTATTTTTAAAACCGATGATGGCTCATGGCGCGCTCAAGTGAGCGTGAAAGGTAAGCGTAAAACGAAGCGTGGCTTCTCTACAAAACGCGACGCACAAGCGTGGGCGTCTGATTTAGAGCGCGAAGCAAAAGAAAGTACTTCCTCTGATATTCCAGATCGTCCTTTTAGTGAAGCCCTAGAACGCTACCGTGATACGGTCAGTGTGACCAAGCGTGGACAGAAATTCGAAATCCGAAGAATCGAACGTTGGTTAGGTAAAAGCGCCGACGAACCAGCAGACCCACTTTGTTTTATTTCCCTCCAAGATATTCAATCCAAACACTTTGCCGAATGGCGAGACAGGCGCCTACAAAAAGTAGCCGTTGGCACTGTGCTGCGTGAGTGGACCGTTCTTTCCGCTATTTGTAGCCAGTGTGCGAAGGAATGGGGATGGTTAAGAGAAAACCCAATGACTAGGGTTAAGCGTCCTAAAGAGCCTGAGGCAAGGACGAGAAGGCTATTACCTGGCGAATTTGAACAACTGATGATCGCCACACAATACGACATAGACATACCGCCAGAATCCAAAAGCGAACGTATCGGTGCGGCTATCGTCTTTGCCATAGAAACTGCCATGCGTGCTGGTGAGATTTGCGGTATAACATGGGAAGACGTGAATTTAGAAAGACGAACCGTTCATCTACCCAAAACAAAGAACGGTAACCCTCGTACTGTGCCGTTATCCACCACCGCGGTGAAAGTGTTGGAGCAGCTCAAGGCACTAGATGACTGCAGTATAAAAGCGTTTAACTTAAAGTCAGATTCGCTTGATGTGAATTTTAGAAAGATTCGTAATAAGTGCCTAATAGATGATCTACACTTTCATGACCTGAGACGAGAAGCACTTACACGATTAGCCGCCAAAGTGGATGTGCTAAACTTAGCAAAAATATCAGGTCATACCGACTTAAGAATTTTGCAGAGGGTGTATTATGCACCGGATATGGGGGATGTTGCTCTGATGTTGGGTTAGATCGTTACACTAACTTGTAAGCTTTAATTGTGTGACGTTCTGCTTAGAAAATATCCAAAAGAGTAATCGACAAACTCAATTTTAATAGTTAGTATTCACCTCATGGGTGAATGCTAAACCATTCGTTAAGGAAGCGGTTTGGAAGTAGAATTTAAAAATAAAAAACTTCAAAAGTGTTATGAAATACACTCAAAGGGAGTTAGAGAGTTCGGTGATGTCGTTGCCAGCAAGTATATCCTAAGAATCAACACTATAATGGCTGCAAGCAATATCGACGAGTTGAACCGAATGCCTGTAATCAGGTGTCATCCTCTGCATGGAAATAGAGAAGGGCAATATGCAATAAATCTTACCGGACAGATGAGGCTTATATTTACCCTCGATGGAGATAAGTTGCAGATTGCCAAGATAGAAGAAGTGAGTAAGCATTATGATGGCTGAACAAAAAATTAATTCAGATTTAGCTATTCCTCCAGGCGAATACTTGGATGAGATACTAGAAGATATGGAAATTAGTCAGGCTGACTTAGCTCGTAGAATGGGACGACCAGCTCAGGCTATAAATGAAATTATTAAAGGTGAGAAAGCAATCACTCCTGAAACGGCCATTCAACTAGAGCAAGTCCTAGGAGTATCTGCTCAGTTCTGGAGTA
This sequence comes from Marinomonas polaris DSM 16579, assembly GCF_900129155.1. Classification (GTDB taxonomy): domain Bacteria; phylum Pseudomonadota; class Gammaproteobacteria; order Pseudomonadales; family Marinomonadaceae; genus Marinomonas; species Marinomonas polaris. Next base: position 16,278 of record NZ_FQVF01000018.1, on the reverse strand, counting down.
ATATGGAGTCGATTTATAGGTTGGTGTTGGCGAAGCAAAAAGAAAAGCAAGAAATAGAAAAGGAAGTTAGTTTATTAGATCGTTTTCCATATATGGATATGAGTAATCTTGGAATCGTTGAAAAAACTAGAAAAGCAGTTGAGAAGGTTCAAAATCTCAGGAGGTTTTTCGGTGTATCTTCCCTAACTAATATTGAAGGCGTTAAGGAGTACGAACCTGCTTTTCGTGTTGCGGAAAAAGGCTCAATAAGTCATGAGGCTACCGCTGCATGGCTTAAAACAGGATCTAATTTAGCTCTGAAACAAAAAGTTGAAGCGTTTGATAAGGAGCTTTTGAAAGAGCTTATTCCGTTTATAAGAGGGTTAAGTCTTTTAAACGATCCTAACGAAATAATTAAAAAAATTAGAGAGTACCTAAACACATGCGGTGTAGCTTTTGTTGTAATTCCGCATTACAAAAAAACTTACATTACAGGTGCAACGTTTTGGTATGAAAAAAAACTGCCTGTAGTTATGATGTCTATGAGAGGTAGTTGGTCTGATATTTTTTGGTTTAGTTTATTTCATGAGATTGCACATATCCTCCTTCATGACAAAAGAATGACTTTTTTAGAAGGTGGTGATAATGAGCAATATCGTAAGCAAGAGAATGAAGCTGATAAGTTTTCGGAAGAGACTTTAATATCAAGTGATATTTTTAGTTCTTTTCTTGAGCAAGGTGATATTAGCCCTTCAAACATAATATCGTTTTCAGAGAGTCAGGGGATTCATCCAGGTATTGTAACTGGCCGGCTTCAACGATATGGCTATTTATCACACAAAGAACATTATTGTAGGGTTCACTACAAGTGGGAAAAATAGAATAACTTAACCGCCCAAGTGGCGGTTTTTTTGTGCCTGGCGTTTGGTTCGACTGGCACAAACTCACAAAACGTTTTAATGTAAAGATATAGGTTGTATTTGGTGCTCGAGTGTATGTTCTCAGACCATATTTATGAAGGAAGTAGAATGAATTGTGATTGGTGTAAAGAGTCAATGGATGATCAAGCTATCGTCTGCCCAAGCTGTAAGAGAGAGCGCAAAGACTTCCATAACTTAAAATTGGCTATGTATACCTTTGTATCATTATCATTTGCGGCCTTCTTCTATGGCATCATATCAGGTGCATTTACTTCGCCATTCCTAGGTGAATTTCAATTTCGTCGTATATTCTCAACAGTTCCTGGTTGGATAGGTATTCTTTCATTTGTAATCTCTCAAGTGCTTTACGTGAAAGCATCGAAAATCATCAAAACTTGGTGGTGGTATTAATTTCTACTAAACACTCTACACCAGTAGTACAAGGGAAGTTATGGCTAACAATGATAAGGGACGTGTCTTCGGCCATATTCCTGGGACCACAGTAGGTCAAATATTTGCAGATCGTGTCGAGCTCGCGAAAGCTGGTATTCATAAGCCAACTCAAGCCGGTATTAGCGGTAGCGCTAAAGAAGGTTCAGATTCAATTGTCTTATCCGGTGGTTACGAAGATGATGAAGATTTTGGCAATGTTATAATCTACACCGGTGCAGGTGGAAAAGAGCATAACGCTAAAGTACAAACGTTCGACCAACAGCTAAGCACAACTAATCTTGCCCTAGCCAGAAGCCACCTAGAAGGTTATCCGGTTCGCGTTTCTCGAAGCCTCAAGCACAAAGACCCAAAATCAACAGAAAAAGGTTATGAATACGCCGGCTTGTACAAAGTAGATGACTACTGGCAAGAAAAAGGCCGTTCTGGTTTTTATGTTTGGCGATACCGTCTGATCGCTTGTGACGAACAACCTACCCAAGAAGCACCTGACGAACCATCAAACGGCCATACTGAGGCCAGGCGAGTACAAACCACTGTTCAGCGGATCGTTCGAGACACCAAAATAGCCAAGCGCGTAAAGCAGCTGCACAACTACCAATGCCAAGTATGCGGAATCGCGTTAGAAACCAGCGCCGGTTTGTATGCTGAAGCCGCCCACATCAAACCACTAGGCCAACCGCACAACGGGCCAGACGTAGAAAGCAACATCCTCTGTCTTTGCCCTAATCACCACGTACTGTTTGATAACGGTGGTTTTACCATTTCTGATGACCTAAAGCTGATTGGTATAGAAGGTGAATTGAAGACAGTAACAAGACACACAGTTGACCTAGCATTTATTCAGTATCACCACGAGCACTACCATATGAAGAGGTAGTTTTTGAATTAGTATGAACTGAAGTTTTGACATTTTACTCTAACTATTATTAGTAAGGCGACCTTAATTTATGTTTAAAATTAAAGAATATAAAAAAGAATTTATTAGTGATGAATATCCTATTTTTAGTTTTGAGTCGAGTTCATGGGATGATTACGGAGTTCGTTGCACATATTACCTTACGTATCATAAAAGTAAGATTGAAGAGGTAGATATAGGTGAAATTAAAATTTTACAGAAAGGACATATACATACGAAATTACCAAGAGAGTTTTCACGGCTTAATGAAGAATATATTAGTTTAGGGCAGGATTTAGATTTTTATAAAAATATTTTATCGGTTATTGGGACTAGTGATTCAGAAAATATCTTAGAAGCATTAAATGATATTTCATGGATGAAGAGTAAGGCTGAAGACTTTGAGAAAAAAACAGAATATAGGAATGCTCTATTAAGAAGTAATGGTGCCGATGTTGCACTTCGATTCGGACGAGCTGTTATTTTAAATGAAGCATATGATGAAAGCTTTTCATTTTCATATACTAATAATATAGACGGAACTGATAACTCATTTGATATTGAAATTGATTTTGATGAAAACGATGAATTACCAGGAAGAATAGTAGGAATAATTGGGCGTAATGCAGTTGGTAAAACAAAACTAATGGGGAATCTTGCAAAAGACTTAGTGCAAGTTCGTAAGTCAGCTCAAAAAACAATAGATGATAAAAATGAAAGGTTTAATGGTAAAAAACCAATATTTAATGGCGTAATAACAGTGTCTTATAGTGCATTTGATAACTTTATTAAGCCTAAAAACCCTCAATCTAGCTATTTTTATTGTGGAATTATTAATGAAAATAGAATGCTTTCAAAAAAGTCTCTTAATGAAAATTACAAGTTAAATTTATCAAGAATTATAGATTTAGATAGATCTAAAATATGGATTTTATTTATGTCTAAAGTCTTAGGAGATAAAAGCAAAGAGTTTAATAGAGTATTAGAAGAACAAATTAAAAATATTCATAATATAGACGAAAAAACATTATCTTTATTCAGTTCTGGTCAATCAATTTTAGCTCACTTTGTTACCGCTATTATTTCCAGAATTCAGAAAAACACCTTGATATTATTTGATGAACCAGAAACGCACTTACATCCTAATGCAGTTGCTAGTTTATTTGATGCTTTCAATAGTATTTTAGATAAATATGATTCTTTTTCTATTGTTGCAACTCACTCTCCAATTGTAATACAAGAAATACCAAAGAAAAGAGTTATTTTATTAACAAGAGAAGGTGATGTTACATTGCCTACTTTTATGGATTTTGAAACATTTGGAGAAAGTATTTCTGAATTAACTAGGCATGTTTTTGATACTGCTGAAATCCCTAACTATTACAAAAATGTTCTTAAAAAATTATCTGAAAATAAATCTTTTGAAGAGGTAAATGAACTTTTTGAAAGTCAATTGGGATTTAATGCTAAATCATACTTGCTATCTCAATATGGTGATAAAAAATGAAAAGCATGACTATTCCATCAAATAATACTCCTTATATACAGAGACATATCAATGTAGTTAGTTCAAAAAAAAATATGATAAAAGGTGTTTCAAATTCTATAAAAACAAATTTAATTGCACTTCAACCACAAATAATCTCCCGGTATAATCTATTTGAGCAGGCTATTAGAAATAATACACTTTTTAGTTTTTTAGAAGATTCACAACTAATTTTACATAAAAATGACCTTTTAAGTTGTTATAATAGAAAATTATCTAAAGTAAAAGAAATTACTCAATTAATAGAAAGTTCACAGCCAAGAGGGTTTTTAAGAAGATGTCCTTACTGTGGCATTATACTGCCTAAAACATATGATCATTATCTTCCAGAATCGATATTTCCTGAATTAGCAGTTCATCCATTAAATTTGATTCCTTGTTGTTCTAGTTGTAATAGTGCAAAAAACAATTTTTTTAAAAGTAACACTAATAGAATATTTCTTTATTTTTATGGTGACACTATTCCAAATGTACAGTATTTAGGTATTACTTTAATTATAAAATCTAACTCTATAGGTGCAAATTTCAATATTAATATACCAAATAATATAGTTAATCCTGTTTGGAATGTACTGGATGAACACTACAAGAGGCTGGATTTAATTTCGCAGTATAATGAAATGGTAAATGATGAAATTACAGAAATTATTCTTTCTTGTAGAATTTATGTTAGAAATGGTGGGAGGAATATTAGTGGATATTTAAATGGTTTTATAATTGAAAATGAAGCATTATTTGGTATGAATCATTGGCGTGTTGTTCTAATGAAAGCCTTATCAAATAGTTTTTATTTTCATTTATTAATAGGATTTTCAAAAACAATATGATGCTTAAAAATATTTTACTATGAGGGTTTTTATGAAAAAAAATGATTACTTTCCTCCTATATTTAAAGAAGATGCATTTCATTGCCCTCATTGTAATGTATATGCCAATCAATATTATTCACATATTTGTGCGACTAGAGCTCATGGCATCTATAGTCCTCTTATAAAGTTGAAAACCTTTGAGGAAACTTTTGACGCTGAATGGACAGTCTCTAAATGCCAAAAGTGCTGTGAATATATTATTTGGTACAAAGATAATATTATTCATCCTAAAAAGAATTTTATTTCTCCTCCAAACTCTGACTTGGATGAAGATATACAAGCAGACTATTTAGAGGCAGCAAATATACTGTCTGAGTCTCCTCGATCATCTGCAGCTTTACTTCGATTAGCTCTGCAAAAGCTTTGTAAACAGCTTGGAGAGAAAGGTGATAATATTAATGATGACATTAAGAGTATGGTTTCTAAAGGGTTGAATCCTCATGTTCAAAAGGCATTGGATGCACTTCGAATAACAGGAAATAATGCCGTACACCCTGGGGAAATTAATCTTCAAGAAGAGCCAGGTCGAGTTATAAAATTATTTCAACTAATAAATTTTATTGCTAATAAAATGATTACTGAGCCTAATGAGATAGAGAGTATTTATTCCGAATTGCCAGAGAGTGCAAAAGGAGCTGTTGACAAGCGCGATGGGAGAAGCTAATGGTTGATCGGGTATTAATGCCAAAGCAAGGTGAAGTTTATGTATCATCTAAAAGGGAAAATATTTATATTACCGACGTCAACATAGAAGATAACCAAGACTATGTGGTCTTTTATATTAATGAAAAGGATAAAGACGACCTTGATTATTTAGATGAAGACGATATGTTGATTAAGGAAGAGTGGGAGAGGTTTGCTTGGTTTTATCAACTCGAAAAAAAAGCACCTTAGGGTGCTTTTTTATTGGATGATGTGAATTAGTTTATTGATGATTTCTTAATGAAAGTGCGTAGTAGCCTGACGCCAGCGATATTCCGTAGTCTCTCTTGTTCTTCTGGCGTATGTGATTTTGAAAAATACTTTTCGATGTATTGAGTTGTGCTTTTGCTAGGTACTGGTTGCTGAGCAATAGATTTATAACCATCTGTTTCAAATTGCTGTGACAGCATTTCTCTTATTGTTTCTAACGATTCTTTTGATACAAAAATGCCTAGTTCGAAGATTGGATGATGGTGTTTTTTGCCAAGTTTTATGCGTCGAAAGCCTTGGATTTGTATGTCATTACGTTTGCAGTAAGCGCGAAATTTACGCCACGTTTGATTCATTTTTCGACGGCTTCCTCGGTTGTAAGGTCGTTGGTTGTTGGTGTGAACCATCCAAGGAGCCATTCATTGTTTGCGTTTTCGGCTAGTGCTTCCATTGTTTTGATGCGGTCTATTAACTTGTCTGATTGCTGAATGTTCATATTGTTTACTCCCTGTTAATAACGTTTTAAAAAAACCGCCCTTTGGCGGTTTTTTTGTGTCTGTTGTAAATCAACTCAATGTGTCATTTTCTGAGCCAGTGCCCAGGACATTACGTCGCTGGCGACCCAGCGCCAGTTGGTGCGGTTTTCTGATCCGCCTACGTTTCTTGCTTGTGGGAAGGTGCGTTTGCACGCTACGTCGCCCATGAATTTCTTTTTTGATAACCCAAGGTAAGCGGCGCATTCGTCTGATCCCCAAAGGGTTTTGTTGTCTGCGACTTTCGGTTTGCTTAGGGTTTGGATCAGTTGTTCTAGCTTTTCAGCAAGAGAAGCGTCAATTTTATTAATATCTGAATTCATCTTATTCTCCTTCAGCTTTAGGCTGCTAGTTCTAGATTTGATATGTATGAATAACGACGGCCTTGGTGCATCAGTCGTTTAATTGTTTCACGAGCGCGAGCTTGGTCTTCTTGGCCCATGCCGTTTTCCATTGCGGCGTAGATCAGCCTTATTTCTGCTTCTATGGCATCACCGTATGCGTCACTAAAGTTTTTGCATTCAGACGTGTAATTCGACAAACGAAAGGCAGCATTAAGCGCCTCATTTGCTAGTTTATGAGTGGTCATTTTGTTTACCTTTGGGTGGGTATTGTAGGGATAGGCTTTTTGGGGTGATGCCTTCCGGTGGACACCACTCTAAAAAGCCCACCAGTGTGTCGGTGGGCTAGGAGTGATTTAGATATAGCTGTCTGGGTTCAGACCAAACTGCTTGCCGATTTCTTTCAACACGGCAAGTTCTTGCTCGTCGATCTCACCATCTGCATCAGCAATTTCAATGGCAATAATGAATGCTTCGATTTTCTGTTCTTCGTCGGCCGATACATCAGCAAGCTCTTTCATTAACTTCATTTTGGCAATGCGCTTACCGCTTTCGTACATAGCGCTGTACTTGTCGATGGTTGTACCAATTTCAGAGCCGAAGTGTTTCAAGTTGTCGTTACTTTCGATGATGTCTTGAAGCTTCAAAAGTTCTTCAGGAGAACAATCGCCATCGGCATAAGCAATTAGAATCGCACCAGCAACAATCGCTTCCATTAGGTCGCGGTTTTCAACTTTGTGAAGCGTTACTTTTGCTGCAGCGGTTTTCTTTTTAAAAAATTTAAACATGATATTTTCCTTTAGGATTTTGGTTAATTAACTCGGTAGACTTCAGAAGGTATCCAGTTTTTGTTGTGCTTAATTAAGCACCCACCACGAATGGTGTACTTGGATTCGATTGTGCTATCAGCCCACTTTGCGTAGCAGGTGTAGCGGTTTTGCGCGTAGTCAATCGCTTTAAAGGCGAAAAATACGAGCGATAGAATGATTAGGGCTGCTGCCCAAATCGGCATTTTTTTAAGGAGTTTCATTATTATCCTTGGCTGTTTTGAGAAGGTTCGCACTGACGTAGCGGATACGGCTTTGCCTGCGGGGTAGGGTTTTTGAGGCACCTCCGCATCTAAGCTGCTAAATAGATATTGGTCGTTCTGTGTGGCGCGTCTATGGCTAGCTGCACTCGCGCTGGCTGTGGTTAGGTGGTGAGTTGTTTAACGACGGTCACGCTGGCCGTCTTGATTAAAAGGTATGTCGTCGTCAAAGTCGTCGAAATTTGGCGCTTGTTGAGGGCGCTGTTGCTGCGGGGCTTGCTGACGTTGTTGCTGTGGCGCGGACTGTTGCTGTTGTCTTTGCTGTGGTGAGGCTTGGCCTTGCATTTGGCCTTTGGGTTGATTGAAGCCACCTTGCTGCTGTGAGCCGCCTTGAGCATTAGCATAACCATTCGGCTGGTTGCCCCATGATCCATAGCTTTGCGGTTGGGCCTGCTGGTTATTTTGTTGCTGTTGTTGGTTCTGACCATAGCCGCCTTGCTGTGGTACTTGGCTGTAACCACCTTGTTGCTGGTTGCCTCCTTGAGTCCCTCCATCTTGGCGTCCGTCAAGCAGCAGCATTTCGTTTGCGATAATTTCGGTGGTATAGCGTTTGATCCCGTCTTTTTCCCATTCTCGCGTTCGAAGTGAGCCTTCAACGTAAACCTTGGTTCCTTTCTTGATGAAGTCACCAGCAATCTGACCAAGGCGGAAGTTGCCGCGATCCATAAACGCCACACGGTGCCATTCTGTCCGTTCTTGCATTTCACCGCTTTGCTTGTCGCGCCAGCTTTCTGATGTTGCCAGGTTAACATTTGCGACCGCTGCGCCTGATGGCATGTATCGCACTTCGGCATCGTTGCCTGCGTTACCGATTAAGATGACTTTGTTGATGCCTCTAGCCATTATCATTCTCCATTTCTAATCGAAGTGCTTCGTTTGTTGCGTCATCACCAACTGGTAGTGATTGGCAATCTGGGCAGCCTCTGCATGTGCTACCTAGCGTAGGGCAGCTGCTTTTTGTTTGCTCCCAAGCCTCCGGCGTCTCTTCTAAATTTTCTGGATGGCCTGGGTGTACGCAGTAACCACAAGGCGGGTTAATGTGGCAATGACAGCCGCGATCTTTGTAATCGATATCGAATTCATCGGCCAAGTCTTGATATTCAGGTTTGAGCTGCTTATCCATTTTTCACCTTCTTGGGTTTGGTGGGTTTCTTTTTAGCGCCCGTACTTGCTCGGCCATTGATGGTGAACTCAGAACGTCGCTTGCCTGTTAAAGCGTCTTGGCCGCTTACTCCGGAAGGAATGACGGTAACGCTTTGCTTTGCTAGAAAGGCTTCAACATCACGCGAAATTGATTCGCGCGATGCTTCGTGTTTTGGGTTAATTGAATTTCGCATTGCTCACCTCACACTGTTGTGGTTGCTTCTGCTTGCTGACCTTTAATGCGAAGATAGATTTCTTCGCGGTGGACTGGGACTTCTTTCGGTGCGGTTACGCCAATACGGACTTGGCTTCCTTGCACACCAAGAACGGTCACTTCGATTTCGCGGTTATCACCAAAAACTAGGGTTTCACCTGGGCGTCTCGTTAAAATAAGCATTGTTAAATTCCTTCTTTATAAATGGGGTGGGAGAGTTTTAGAACTGGTTCCAGACGTAGACGCGACCAGTAGCACCGTCTGCAATGGCAACGCGCCCTTGGTGTTGCGTCCAAACGTCAACGAGAGTGCCTTGGTTGGCGCTGGCAGAAAGAGCGGCTTGGTAGGCTTCTTCTCTCGATGCCTGTACACGGTTAAGCATTTCTTTTGGCATTCCGTTAGGCGTTAGTATTACGTCCACCTGTTCGGATTGCTGTTGCACTGACGCTGGTTGCTGCATTGCTCTTAGGTCTTGTTCCATACGATTGATATTGCGTAATTCTTCGCTGTGATTTCCCTCCGCATACGGTAAGGCTTCTTTAGCTTGTTTTAGTCGCACCTCTAGCTGTTCTTGTTGTGTAGGTGACGCGAATCTGTGCGGCACAGGCTCAGCTTGCTGTGTTGGATCTGGTATGACTTCTTGCTGTGTTCGCAGCTGTTCTTCGGCCACTTGGCGACGAGTTGCTTCTTCTGTGGCTTTTTGGCGCTTTAGCTCTGAAGTCATCATATGAGCGAGCTTTCCTGCATAAGAGGCTTCAGCGTCAAATAGGAAGCTTTCAACGTGTTCGCGGGTGAGTGGTGCTTTCAGGCCTTCTCTGTAGGATTGGTTTTCTAGTAATAAAAGGCGCTTTTCAGTCTGGTCTTGCAGGCGTCGGTTTTCATCGATCAGCGCTTGAAGGTCCCGAAGTGTTGCAGACGTTAGGCTGTCTTTTGCAGTGATGGCGGTTAACTTAACCAGCTTATCAATAGGCGCGTTTCGGAACTCTTCTTGCACTTCAAGCTTATCCCATAGCTCTAGGCGTTTTGCTTCAATCGCATTGCGTACAACAACCTTGCGTTCGTCTTCAAACTTTTTGATCTGAGCTGTTAGCTTTTCGCGAGACTCTAAAATTTCGGTTACTATGTCGGCTACTTCTAAGCCAAGGTCATCAACCGGCTTAGTAACCAGGGCGGCCGCTTCTTTGAATCGATCTTTGAGCGACTTGGCTTGGCCGTTTAAATCAGCGGCTAATGCTTTGGCATCTTTTACCGTGTCTACGGTAACAACGAGATCATATTTTTTAAGCTCGTTACGAATGTTTTGGCGAAACTCCTGTAAGTTGAACTGGATTTTTGCAGGGACGGAAGAAAGCAAAACCAACTCAGTAGTTGGCGCTTGGGTTTCGGTTTGTAGTGCTGCGTTAGACATGGCGTGTGCTCCTGATTTTCTAATTAGTTTTCAAGCTGCTTTTAAGGCTTGTGCTTTTGGGTTGGCTTTCTTCTTTACCGCCAAAGTAGTCGCTAACTCTGGCGCCTTGTTTGATGGCGTTGAATACGCCAAAGAGTTCGGTTAAGTCATCAACGCTACAGTCATCGACGTTATGTCCAATGTATGCGGTGATCTGATCGGGTCGGATGCCAAGCTCACCAAATTCCACGATCATCTGACTTATTTTTGAGCCCATGGACTCTGTGTTGTTACCTGCTAGCGTTTTCCTGCATTCGGCCAAACCCATTTCAACGAACGTCTTGGGTACGATCGCAAGAATTCGTCCACGCATTTGTTTGCTAGCGACGTTAGCAATGCGGTTATCAATATCCGCTTGGTTGTGCAATGGTTTAGAGCCAGTCTTGGTGTCGCGAATGTGCTCGACTGTGATTTGCCGCTTGCTGAAGTTATTTTTTTCTTTATCCCACGCGTAGACTTCAATTTCTGATTTTCCCTTGCTACGCGACAGCTCACGGTGTCCGTACTCAAAGTTCCCATAACATCGAGCCACTTCTTCAGCGAAACGAATAGAAGGGCCACTACCACGATTAGGGACGGAGTAAAAAGCAGACTTCGCGAAATCCCAGTTTTTGCAGGCTTCAATCAATTCGCTTAATGCTTCGCTGTTTGAGCGAGGGAACATTTTTGCTAGCTGGATTTGGCTGCGAGCTTCAGCGATAGCGCGTTGCTGCTCAATGGCAATTGAACCAGTGTTTGCGCTTTCGTTTTGGGCTTGGGGTGGTACTTGGTTAAAGGGGTTGGAGTGGTTTTGCTGTGTTGCGTTTTGCGGATAGCGGTTTTGATCTTGATATATTCCATTATTCATAATCTTCTCACTTCGCCCAACGTGGGCGCTCTAATGTTCGTACATGCAGCCAATCGTCGTTACGTCGGCAGTGGGAGTAGGTTTCTAGGTTTTCGCGGTATTTTTCGTATCCAATCTCTTTCCATTCTTCAGGTAGCTGGACTACTTCAACTTCATATTTTCCCGCGCTTATCGTATCGCTAACACAGAGAAACCAAAGGTCAGGACGTATTCCAAAGTGCTGAAAGTAACCGTCTGTGTACATTGCATACTGCACGTGGTATCGATACTCTTCTACATGGCTTTCAAATCTACTAAGACCAGCCACTTTTTTTACATCGATTAGCTTTGGTAAGTCATTAAAGCTAATCGCTCGGTCTGGACGGACTCTGCACATTTCCTCGGTTTCTTTGTCTTGCCAGAATATCGACGCCTCGTTGTAGCCATCTGCCTCGAAAATCATTCGTGCAACGGGGTGGGCAAACACAGATTCACGCATAATTTGAAGCTTTCGATTTTCCTCAAATGTCATGATTGTGCGATCGGCATTTTCCTCTTTGAATTGTGCCCATATCGCTTTGTCTGCATTTGTTCGAAGGTTGAGTTCTGGCGCGATAACAAATTGCTCGCTGAACTTTTCAGGCTCTAGAAGTAGGGTGTGAACAGCGGTACCAAAATCTAGCGGCTTTTCTTTCTCAACATCGCGAGGGGCATTCTTTGACCAAATCAACTGACTTGGATTTTTGTCGATCCAGTCCAATCCGCTTTTGGATATGCTTTGATCGCGGTGGTAGTCGCGATTGCTTAGGTTGTGGTAAATGCCCGGTGCGATGCTATGAGCGATTGATCGTTTAGGTTCGAGATAAAGCGTTTCAAAATCATCGAGCTCAGGCGTTTCGGGTTGCGGTGTTTGATTAAGCTGCAATTCGGTTTGCGTGTGAGCATCACCGAAAAGGTCAAACGGGTTTTGTTGTGCTGCTGTGTTCATCGAGTCCATCCGTCCCTAAAGGGGGTAAAGGTTAAAATTCATCAAGAAGTGGTTGAATTGCTTCTCGTACGTTTTGTTTGCGGTGAATCGCTATTGCAGCTGTGCCGACAATCATGAACAGCCAAGCGAAGATGAGGAGAAAACAAAGGCCTACAGCGAAGCCAATGAAAAACAATGCGTCAGCTGATTCCATTGATTGCCTCCTAAGCGGTTGCTTCTGGTGCTCTATAGCCCATTGGGTTGGCTAAATAGCGGTCGATCTCGCTTTCAGGCCAGCCGACACGGTTGTCGCTTACTTGGATTTGTTTGGGGAAAGTGTTTGCTTTGATTTTGCGGTAAATCGTTGTGCGAGCTAGCGTTGTGCGCTTCTCGACTTCTCTGCGATTCAGTACCGCAACAGGTTTGTTTTCGCTCATATTGTCCTCCTGTGGTTTTCTGGCTGCGCACTCATGGAATGCGTACTCAGAAAAAACATGGTTAAACATGCCCATCACACCTATCCCTAACTCAGAGAGATTCGGTCACAGCTCGCACCTATGGTTTATCGCCTTACCTGGCAACTCGGTGGTCTTTGCTGGAGCGGTTCGCCGCTTCGATGGGGTAATAATGAACCAATAGTACATTGTGTGTAAAGTACCAAAAGTACATTTATTTTGTGTTTTTTTAAATATGTAGAAAAACCAAAAGGTTATAGGCGAAAAAAAACCGCCTCGGTGGGCGGTTTTTTAAAGTGCTGGGGTAAGTTATTTGGATATGATTCGCTAAAAAGATGGTTCCCGATTTTTTTGGGGGGCTAGAAATAATGCGCTAATGGGTTTTGTCGAAGTGGGTTAGTAGCTTTCGTGTGGTGGTAATAATATTTGTATTGCAGTTTTCCCAAGAATCGACGTTGGCTGGACAAAAAATTAAAGTATTACGATTCCATACGGTGGCGTAATCTGGATGGATTGGGATATCTAGCACTCTTTGTGTGTCTAATTGGAACTCTCTACGAAGCGATACTGCCTCTTTGACGCTTAAACTAATCTGATAAATTTCATAATCAGCATCTGAGAATAAAAAGCTAAACGACCACAGAAGTTGAGTTGGATGGCGGCATGTGATTATGGATTGCGCACCGCCGACCAAATTTTTCATAGAATTAATGCATTCAATTTTGGCGTTATCTCCAGAGTAATACTGAATGCTATTTCTAGCAAAGCTCAAAAGTGTAAGGTCTTGTATTAGATTTATATGATCGATGCCGATTTCATGATCTTTATTTAGGGATTCAATGTAAGAAATTGTTGCTACTCTAATAGGAGGGTCTCGGTTCTCTGCAAGCGCTTTTGAGCAAGAGAAATTAATCGCAGCAAGAGAGAGGAATAAAGCAATTTTCATTTCATCTATCCTTAGTTTAAAGTATTGCTGAGTACCAAAAAACCCGCCCAATAATACGAATATCTTTAGCTGCTTCCCCGCTAATTTCTTCGTCTTGATAATCTGGGTTAGCTGATCTAATCCGTAAACCATTAAAGGGCATACGATAAAGAAACTTTACTCGTAGCATGCCTCCATGGTTGATGGCGTAAACTTTTCCATCTTTGATATGTGTGTCACTAGTATCTAATCCAACAGTTGCACCATCTGGCAACATAGGCTCCATGCTATCACCACTAACCTTACAGCATGCGGCTCTCGACGGTGCAACACCGGCACTTGATAGAGTTGATAGATTGAATCTCATTTGCTGTGTTGCTATTTCTGACACGTTATTAAATCCATTTCCAGCAGATAGCTCGACCTCCGTAAAAAACGGCACCTCTATTTCGTCATAATGAAGTGGCTCATCACTTTCGTAGACGTCAACATGACCAAGGTTGTTCGAATTATGGCTGCTTTTCTCTTGTATACCAGAAAGGGTGACTTCACCTTCCCCAAAGGCTAACCACTCAGACCTTACACCAGTGACTTTAGAAATTATTTCTAATTTTTCTCGTCTAGGTTGTGATTCACCATTAAGCCATTTGTTTGCAGCTTTCACAGTGGTGCCTGTTTGTTTTGCTAGCCATGCGCCAGCTCCATGTCGTTCTACATTGATCAAGCGTAATGCTGTCATGAGGCGCTCTGGAAAAGACAATATAACCACCTTTCGTTTTATGTACTTAAAGTTCAATTGTCGTTAACTATTGCGGAATTGTCAGTTCACATTTAATATGTACTAAAAGTACATATAAGGTTATTGAAATGAACTCACTGAAAGAAGCAATAAACCTAATTGAAGGCGGAGTGCCTAAAGCTGCTGATGTATGCGGTGTAAGTGTCCGTGCTGTTTATAAATGGCTAGACCGAAACCGATTGCCACGAACTGAATATACCGGTGAAACCAGTTATGCCAAAAAACTAGAGGCTGCCAGTAATGGGGCTGTTAGTGCAAAAAATTTATTAGAACTTACCAAAACGCCCACAGAGGCGGCTTAACCTAAAAAACAGGAGCTACTTATGCCAGCACCAAAACCGTTAAATCAGCAACACGTACATGATTATCGCCCTCGATTCACTGAGGAAGTGCATGGACAAATCTTGCAACTTACAGCCGAGCTTACACGACTCAATGGGGGCGAGCCTGTTCCCAAGAATGTTGTGCTTCGTGCTTTAGCAGAAAGACAAATTCAACGCTTACGTCCCAGTGATTTGAACGAGATCTTAACGTCTATCCACGTCAGCTAGAAGGGACGTAAGGGGGGGATATTTTGAACAATGAAACACAGCCCTTGTTAATTCAAGTGAGCGAAGAGTATGCGGAGGTGTTGGATTCGTTTGCTAGTTCGACGAATCAAACGCCTACCGAGGCAATGGAGCTGCTTATTCAAGACGGTCTGGAGGAGGCTCTACGAGATCAGGGCTTTTTGCTCGATCTGCTTGAAGATTGCCAGGCATTAATGGGTAAAAAAGAGCCCGTCATTCTTCATTAGAGGGACTGGGGGAAATTGGAGCCAATAAAGAAGCCCAGATTCGTGGTCTGGGCTTCTTTCGGCTTTGTATGCAAATAAAACCGTATTTCTAAGGAATTTAGTATGCAAATTAAACAGATGTTTTTCAAGTCAATTCGTAAGGTGTCAGCATTTTTAATGTTTTGGGCACCGTGTTCTTTGGCATTCAAAGCGCATTTTTGGGCGTGTAAGAAACTGGATCGTCAACAAGTGACTAAGGCGGTGGTGTTATGAGTATGCAACTTCTTCAGGCGGTTATGAGCACTCAATTTGATAACCCTAAATACAAGCTTATGTTGGCTCAGATGGCCCATGAGGCCGACGACAACAATACGTGTCATACAGCTATTGGTGATATTGCCAAGCAGTGCTGCCTAAATCTTGGAAAGACTTTCCAGTGTATTCAAGGCCTTGAGCAAGCGGGGTATATCAAGATCGAGAAAAACATCAGAGACGTTTGTTTCAAATTAAACCCTGCCCGTATATCAGAGAAAGGGGCTCATTAGTAATGAGTGTAGATGCAACGCGTTGGGCTTGGTTAGCAAGCCCAGCCAAATCGTCTGAATTGCTTGTACTGCTTTCAATGGCAGATAGAGCGGGAGAAGACCACACTTGTTGGCCTTCCATAGCTCGTATGGTCAAAGACACAAAGCTGAATGAGAAAACAGTTAATACGGCGCTTAAGGGACTTGTTGAGCAAGGTTTGATTTGTGATACCGGTCGAAGAGTTGGAAATACTGGTCGTGTAAAAGTGTATCAGTTAGTTGGTGTCTTAGGCCGTGACGAGCAGTTAGAAAAGACAGCAAGACCTAAAAAGAAGGGAAAAAAGAATACACCCGAAATAGGGGTGTAGTGGTCAAGTAAAACTGGCCACGGTTTTAGAGTTTTCCCAATATAATCGTTCTGATTCATTGGGTGATAACCCACCATTATACTGATGGGGTCTAAGTTGGCTGTAATAGCCAATAATATAGTGAATGATTTCTTGCTGTGCTGCTGGGAAGTTACGATACCCTGACGGTGGTATCCATTCTGTTTTTAAGCTACGAAAGAATCGTTCCATTGGTGCATTGTCCCAGCAATTTCCTCGTCTTGATAAGCTTTGTTTAATCTGGTGTCTCCATAATAATTGCCTGAAATAACGACTTGTATA
>NZ_FQVF01000012.1 GCF_900129155.1 Marinomonas polaris DSM 16579 | reverse complement strand
CATCATCCCGAAGAACAACAAGCCAACATAAAGCGAATTGACGTGTTAGACGTTTCGCAAGACTTCAATTTTTTTGATCAACTACATCTCGGTAAAACCGGTCTGCGATGATCTTCTGAAGCCTCCAGCGAGCGCCCACACAAATTATCTGATTATCTATTTTAAAGAGCGTCTGATTCTGCGTTCAACTCCCTTACCTAAGTAAGTCGCAAACTCTTGTTTGCGTCGTTGTCCGTGTCAGTGGAGGCGTATAATACAGCCTAGAAGTTTTAGCGCAAGCTCTTTTTAAAATTTCTTTTAATTAATTTAAATTAAACTCAACAAGCCACAGATAAACAAAAAGACACCGGAGTGTCTTTTTGTTTATCTCAATTACTTAGGCATCGCCCATCAACAGCTACAACACAAACAAGTGATGCTTTTTCTTACCTAATTTAACGAGGAAGTACTTCCCGAAATAGCCATTTGCAGCAGTGAAGATATCAGCAGCTGTCATATTGTCACTCAACCCCTTAGCCACGCCATTTACAAAAACAGAATCTCGCTGAAGAGCATCCTTGACCTGCTTGCCACTAGCAGCCAATCCGGCATCCGCCATTAGACTAGTAAGGGGCGTTTCAACAAGATCAATACCCGCCAAAGAACTGCTCGGCAAACCATCAAGCTGAATTTGCTCAAGATCTTGCTCACTTAATTGATCAGCTTCACCACTAAACAAAGCATTAGTAATACGCTCCGCTGCTTGCAGACCTTCTTCACCATGAACAAGTTTAGTCGCTTCTCGTGCAAGAATAGCTTGCGCCTGAGGCTTGCCACCACTTTCTTTATCTGCATTTTCAATTGCATCAATCTCCGCAAGATCTAAGAAAGTAAAGAATTTCAAAAATTTATAAACATCGGCATCGGCAGTATTCATCCAAAATTGATAAAAAGCGTACTGACTTGTTTTGGAAGAATCCAACCAAACCGCACCAGATTCCGTTTTACCAAATTTGGTTCCATCAGATTTTGTAACCAAAGGAACAGTTAAACCAAATGTTTGAGATTGATTTTGACGACGAGATAGATCGATACCACCTACTATATTCCCCCACTGATCACTGCCACCTATTTGAAGGGTACAATCATAGGCTCTATTCAATTCAGCAAAATCCATTCCTTGCAACAATGCATAAGAAAATTCAGTAAAAGAAATACCAGCGCCTTCTCTGTTAAGGCGCTGCTGAACAGATTCTTTATTGATCATTGCATTAACAGAAAAGTGCTTACCGATATCCCTCAAGAAATCCAGCACACTCATTTCGCCAGCCCAATCGAGGTTATTAACAACTCGAGCAGGATTAGACACATCATCAAATTTTACAAATTGACTTACTTGGCCACGAATTTTTTCTGCCCAACTTGCAACCACATCGGATGTATTCAATTGACGTTCAGCCGCTTTAAAGCTTGGATCTCCTATAAGGCCTGTCGCACCACCAACCAAAGCAATTGGGTTATGCCCAGCATCTTGAAAACGTTTTAGCACAAGAAGAGGAACAAGATGCCCCAAATGCAGACTATCTGCGGTTGGATCAAAACCACAATAAAGAGTACGACTTCCACCATCAAGATGTTTTTTTAGCTCATCTTCTGCCGTCATTTGGGCGATAAGTCCACGAGCTTGCAAGTCATTCAAAAGGTCTTTACTGCTTACAGTCATTATTTTGATCCATATCCTAGTTAGTTTATCGTACTTAAGCATTCAATTATAAAAGTAATGTTGGTAGGATTATAAGGCTTTTATTAAAGATTTTTAGGTACGCATTTTGATCAAGCTATTACCAACAAAGCATTTACTCCTAATTTCAGGGATAAGCGCACTCCTCGCCATAGTACTTATAGCACTCCCTGACGAGGAAACCATCGATAACAATCTAATTTCCCTCGAAGCAAACTTTGAGGTGATAGATCAGTCTCAGCTTATGCTGCAGGACTTGCAAAAACTCACGCCCAAAAGCAGCACAATCCCTTTAACAACCTTTTCGCCCAACAATACAAACTCTACCTACGATATTCCTGCACCTGACGCCTTGGTAAAAAAGAGCAGCCCAGCAACATTTAAAGAACAATCTGTTGAAGTAAAATCTGGCGACTCCCTATCAAAACTATTAGCTAACGAAGGCATATCAGCACAAGACATTTACAAAGTATCTCTGGCTGACAAAAAACAAAAAACCTTGCTGCAAATGAGGCCAGGACAAACAATCAACTTCACAACTAATGAAGCATCTGGAGAACTCACTCAGTTAACACTTATCCTTAACCGCTTAGATAGTGTAACCTTTGAGCGAAATGATGATAAATTCAATAGAACAGAAGCCTCCAGAACACCAGAAGTTGTCCAAGCCTACAAAGAGGCAGAAATCAATAACTCATTATTTGTTGACGGACTAAGATCAGGAATCGATCAACCCTTATTAATTGAGTTAGCAAATATTTTTGGCTGGGATATAGACTTTGCCTTGGACATTCGAAAAGGTGACAGTTTAAGTATGTTATATGAAGAAAAGTATCTTGATGGTGAAAAAATCGGACATGGCAACATTATAGCTGCTCAGTTTATCAACAATGGCCGAACCTATCAGGCAATTCGCTACCAAACAGAAAAAGGAGCAAATTATTATACCCCTGATGGATTGGCAATGCGCAAAGCCTTTATACGAACACCTGTTGATTTCACAAGGATTTCATCAAAATTCAATCCAAACAGATTACACCCTATTTTCAAAACCAGTCGTCCACACAGAGGTGTTGATTATGCAGCCGCAAGCGGAACTCCAGTAAAAGCGGCTGGAGATGGCAAAATATCCTTTGCGGGAAAACAAAACGGTTATGGCAATGTTGTGATTATCGATCACGGTAAAGGTTACCAAACCCTTTACGCTCATTTGAAAGGCTTTTCAAAGGGGACAAAACGTGGCGCCAGAGTTCAGCAGGGCAATATAATTGCCTACGTAGGACAAACAGGCTGGGCGACAGGCCCACACCTTCACTATGAGTTCAGAATAAACGGAACCCATAAAAACCCAGTAACTGTTAAATTACCAAATGACGATCCAATGCCTAAAAACGATTTGAAAAACTATCTACCTTATGCAAAGCAGGTAGTCGCTACATTATCGAATTCACATTCACCATCGTTTGCGCAAAAACTCGCCTCTTTAAAAGAATAACACCACCACTTTATAATTTCACATAGAGCCAGCGTGACTTACACACTGGCTATTTAACCTACTACATTTATCACACACACGAAACCAGCCTCGAATTGCCACCTCCCCACTCTACAGCAGAAGAAGACACCTTACCTATCACCGATTATAAGACAAAGTAAGCACCCACAAAAAAGCCCATCTACAAACACTAGACAGGCTCTTCTACTACGATTAACTTTAACTAAGCGACACCTACACTATAAAGCCTTAGCTTTATATACAATACCTGGGTGGCACTGAACAATCTCAAAATAATCAGATAGACCACTCAATGCTTCAGATCCACCAAGAAATAAATAACCTCCAGGCTTTAAAGAGGCATGCATTCTTTTCAAAATATCCAATTTAAGATCAACGGTAAAATAAATCAGCACATTACGACAGAAGATCACATCAAATTTACCTAGCATCGAAAATGATTCAATAAGATTCAAGTACTTAAATTCAACACGCGCACTCAAGTGCGGCTTAATTTTCCAAGTCAAATCATTCACTTTATCAAAGTACCGACGCTGTAAATCCGCACCAAGTCCACGAGCAATAGCCAAGCTGTCATATTCACCCTGCTTAGCATGCTGCAAAATATTAGTACAAATATCTGTCGCTACTATTTTTTCACCCGCTTTCAAAACGCCAGGCCGAGACGCTTTAAACTCCTCTATAACCATACTTATAGAGTAAGGTTCTTGACCGGTAGAAGATGCAGCTGACCAGATTCTTAGAGGTGCCGCTGTCATTTCAGGCAGCACTTTGTCTTTTAAAATCGTAAACGGGTGCGTATCCCTAAACCAAAGAGTTTCATTTGTCGTCATTGCATTAATGACTTCTTCTTTTAGCTTAGATCCCCCCAACCTCTCCAAAGCATCTACTAACTGCTCAATTTTAGAAAAACCCTCTCTCTCTAAAATTTTTCCCAAGCGACTGGCGACCAAATATTGCTTATTATCACTCAGCGAGATCCCACACACTTTCTGCAAGTAATCTCTAAACCTGATATAACCATTAGGTGTAATTGCATTTGTACTACTGAGCATTAAAACTCCATAAGTGACAGGTTCAATAAATAAAGCCCCATATAAAGGGCCTAAACATTACTCTGATTGCACCTGCACTGTCTCTATAGCCAATCGAGCCAATTCATCTGGTTGGAACTTCGCCAAAAAGCCATCAGCTCCTACTTTTTTAACCATTGCTTCATTAAACACACCACTCAAAGAGGTATGAAGAAGAATAAATAGATCTTGCAACCGACTATCATTACGAATCGCAGTTGTTAATGTATAACCATCCATCTCAGGCATCTCTATGTCAGATATAACCATAGAAAACTCCTTAGTTACATCCTTACCTTCTGCAACCATATTTTGAAGATAAGTAAGCGCTTCACGACCATCACATAAAACTGTCGTAGCAAAACCAACCTGTTCCATACAACGTTTAATCTGCTTACGAGCAACAGAAGAATCATCCACGATAAGAATATGATGCTTTTGTGCATTCTCTGTCACACCAGCATTCACAATACCTTCTGAGATATCCTGACGAGTAGGAGCAACTTCAGAAAGAATCTGCTCAACATCAATAATCTCCACCATTTCTTTGTCAACCTGACAAACGGCTGTCAGGTAATTATCATTCGACAATCCTTTTGGTGGTGGCTGAATATCACTCCAATTCATGTTTACAATGCGCTCTACACCACGCACTAAAAAACCCTGAATTCGACGATTATATTCAGTAATAATCACAAAACATTGACTAATATTTTCGATTGGGCTCGCACCTGTAGCCAGTCCTAAATCTAAAATAGGAATAGTACCGCCACGAATATGAGCAACACCTCTAACCACAGGAGAACTATGAGGCATAGTGGTTAATTTAGGACACTGCAGCACTTCTTTCACTTTAAAAACGTTGATGCCATAAATTTGCTTACCATTTAAGCGAAACAACAGCAATTCAAGTCGATTTTCCCCTACGAGCTGTGTACGTTGGTTAACAGTATCCAGAACTCCAGCCATAAACGCCTCCAAAATGTGTAAACATTATACTGAGGTATCACCTCAAAATTGTTAAAATGTATCATCCAATGATAAAGTGAATTCAAATAATTTACTAACTATCTTATTTATAACGTAATAATAAACAAAGAGAACAAATCATGCGAATCATAAGGCTAAGCATAGCCTTCATTTGTTTCCAAACTGGTTTTACATTTGCCATAACGACTGAAGAACAAATTAACCACTACATAAATCAAGTAGAGATTCCTCGGTTATCAGAAATATACCCTGATGCAGCCATAAGCATCACATTAAACAATCTTGCCGCACTCAACTACTTGCCTGATTGTGAAAACGAATCAATTCAGATCAACAATCAAAGACCAGACGCTACCAAACGCACAAACTATGAAGTCAGCTGTGACTCACCAACTTGGAAGTCCTACGTACCAGTAACTCAGTCCATAATGATTCCAGCAATAAAAACCATCACCCCAATCAACCGAGGCCAAGCCATCAGCAAATCAAACACCGATGTGGGAGAAGTGGACATTTCCAGCCTAAGAGGACATGTTTACACTAAAAAAAACCCACCTTACGGCCTAATTGCTTCACGCAACTTGCGCATAAACACAGTCATCACTGACGATCTAACCAATCAGCCAACCTTAGTTAAAAAAGGCGACTCAGTACTAATAACAGCAAGCAGTGGTACCATTATAGTCCGAATGAACGGTGTTGCTTTAGAAAATGGTGTCAAAGGCCAACAAATTCGAGTCAAAAACACAAGTTCTGAACGAATTATATACGCCAAAGTTGTAACTGACAGTGAGGTTCTTGTAAACTATTGAGTACAGACTGATCGGCAATGAATAAATACTCTTTTCTGGGGCTTTTTATTAAAGTTCTTATAGACCCAGCCGACAACATAGACAGGCAAATCATTAAAGGGCGGAAAACCCAATGGCAATACATTTTACAGGTCTATCAAACCAGAGCACGATCAACAAAAGTGAACGATCGCAAAAAGATGATGCGACAAATAGCGCAACGGACAAACAAAGCTCAGTTCAAAGCGGTGGCACATTGGCAGAAGACACCGTGAAATTAAGTGGCACTGCACAAACTCTTCAAAGTCAGCAGTCTAAAATTAGCAGCTTACCTGATGTTGATATGGATAAAGTGGAACAAATTAAAAACGCTATTGCAGCAGGCGAGTACAAAATAGATACCCAGAAGCTAGCAAATAATATGGCTTCTATGGATTCGCTATTCTAGACTGTAACTCCTATACAGTTTGTAAACGGTTTGTCTTATGATTCCTATCGCACCTATATTTATCAGAAGCAAAGAGATATTAGAAAAACTCTCTTCGCTTCTTGATGAAGAGCGTTTAGCTTATGGGGAACTGAACAGCGAAGTAATCATTAGCCTATCCGAGCAAAAACAAACCCTTCTTGATGAAATGAATCAGCTTAATGAGAAAAGAGTCAACATTCTCATTAAATTTGATATTGTCGACCGAAAAAAACCTACTGAAGTAGAATTCAAAAACTGGTTAAGCCTACAAGACAGCTCAATGGACAACGTTCGCCTATTGATGCAAGAGTGCGAAACATTACTCAAAAAATGTAAAACACAAAACAACACTAACGCTCGAATCCTTAACACCTTACAAAAGCGTAACAAGCATCTTTTCGAATTACTCCAAGGCCATAGCAGCAAAAACAAAGTCTATACAGCCAGAGGCTCTACACGCCCAATAAGCAGTAAACATACATTAGGCCGAGCTTAAAAAACCATAAGAATCAACATCATACTTAGTTGTCATTTGTATTTCGGTCGTAATTAATGTATAAATCTCAACTTGCAGCACGTCCTCATAGGTAAACAGGATATACCGGCCGCCTCCTAAGCAGCTATTCCAGGTTCGAGTCCTGGTGGGGACACCAACACATTAAGCACTGCAAAAAACTAAAAAAAGAGCCTCTTAGCTCTTTTTTTAAATACTTTTATAAAGCAATACCTTATTCCGCCTCAATCACCTCAAAGCTATGAACAATTTTCACACCACCTCTCTCTAACATTAGAGAAGCAGAGCAATACTCTTCTGCAGACAATTTAACTGCTCGAGCAACAACACTTTCCTTCAAGTTACGACCAGTAACGACAAAGTGCACTCGAATTTCAGTAAACACCGCAGGGATAGTATCAGCTCGATCAGCATCAATTTGAGCAACACAAGAAACCACATCTTGACGAGATTTCTTTAAAATCCCAACCACATCATAAGAAGTACAACCACCCAAGCCTGCAAGCAAAAGCTCCATAGGTCTTGGGCCAGCCACTTGATTACCATCGATTTCCACTTTAAAACCAGAACCGGTTTCAGCGGTAAAATGCACATCTTCTTGCCAACTAACATTTGTCTTCATCATTCAACCTTACTTGATTCTGTCATGACTGAAACTATCATCATTACGACTGGAACAACTCAGCCAATTTTTCACCTGGGTCATCGGCGCGCATAAAAGCCTCGCCAACCAAAAACGCATGAATACCTTTTTGCCTCATCAAGGCCACATCATCACGAGTATGAATCCCGCTTTCTGTAACAATCAAGCGGTCGGAAGGCACACTGTCCATCAATTCAAACGTATGATCTAAACTAAGTTCAAAGGTATGAAGATTTCGGTTATTGATACCAAGCAATTCAGTCTGAGTATATTCCAAAGCCAATTCTAACTCTGGGCGATTATGCACTTCTACTAACACATCCATACCAAGGTCACGAGCCATTTGATCTAGCTCTCGCAATTTATCACCACTTAGGCACGCAGCAATCAATAAAATACAGTCTGCACCAATCGCCCTAGCTTCTAGCACCTGATACTCATCGACAATGAAATCCTTGCGAATAACAGGTAACTTACATGCTGCACGAGCCTCAACTAGATAATCTTCATGACCTTTAAAGAAATCACTGTCTGTTAGAACAGACAAACAAGCCGCACCTGATCTTTCGTAGGATCTAGCAATGTCAGTTGGGATAAAAGGCTCGCGCAATACACCTTTACTAGGGGAAGCTTGCTTAATTTCAGCAATAACACCAGATTTACCGATAGCTATTTGATGTCTTAATGCATGAGCAAAACCACGAGGGGCGTTATGAACATTAGCTACAGACGCTGCAACCTCTAAATTTCCATACGGTGTATGAGATTTACGTTCGGTAATTTCTTCATACTTTCGCGCTACAATCTTCTTTAAAATTGTCGGTGTTTCTATTTGCATTAGGTTACTGCTCCTATAATTACAGTGAGTCAGGACTCATAAAACAACGCGTGAAACTAGCTAATTCAGACATCTTGACTTTGGCTGTACCACCGCCAATCACATCTTCCGCAATATTCACACCTTCTGCTAAAGTATCAGCAATACCTGAAACATAAATCGCCGCGCCAGCATTTAAAGCAACAATATCCCTGGCAGGGTTTATTTCCCCCTTACCATCCAGTGCCATTTTTACTAAAGCAAGGCTTTCAGATGCATCAGCAGCTTGAATCGTATCAATAGATTGCAATGGAATGCCAAAATCTTCTGGTGAAATTTTATACTCTAAAATTTCACCATTTTTTAATTCCGCCACATAAGTTGGTGCAGCGATACTAATCTCATCCAAACCGTCTTCAGAGTGAACAACCATAACATGCTCACTACCCAGAGCTTTCAATACTTCAGCAATAGGACGAACCCACTTCTGATGAAAAACCCCCATGACCTGACATTTTGCATTAGCAGGGTTAGTCAATGGACCAAGCAAATTAAAAATGGTTCGAGTAGCCATTTCCTTACGAGGACCAACTGCATATTTCATAGCTGAATGATGATTAGGCGCAAACATAAAACCTAAACCTATCTCTTCAACACATCGACAAACCTGCACAGCATCAAGACCAAGGTAAATACCCGCTTGCTCCAGCACATCTGCACTACCGGATTTCGAAGACACGGAACGCCCGCCGTGTTTAGCAACCTTCCCCCCCGCTGAAGCAACAACAAACGCAGACGCTGTAGATACGTTAAACAAGTTGCCACCATCACCGCCAGTGCCGCATGTATCAACCACATGTTCAAGATCCAAATGTACCTTGCTCGATAACTCTCGCATCACCTGCGCCGCAGCGGTAATTTCTTCGACCGTCTCACCTTTCATTCTTAGGCCAATTAAAAATCCGCCTATCTGTGCTGGCGTGGCTTTTCCCGTCATGATGTCATGCATCACTATTTGCATCTCGTCGCCGCTCAAATCTTGGCGTTCAACAACAGCAGCAATCGCCTTTTGAATATCCACCAGCCTCTCCTATCGTATTAAAACTATCGTGTTAAGAAATTGGCCAATAAAGCATGACCTGCTTCAGTCAGAATCGACTCAGGATGAAATTGCACCCCTTCAACGGCAAGTGTTTTATGTCGAATTCCCATAATTTCCTCTCTATCACCCTCTGCATTTTGACTCCAAGCGGTTACTTCTAGGCAATCAGGCAATGAGTCTGCTGAAACGACCAAGGAATGGTAGCGTGTTGCAGTCTGCGGGTTTGGCAAGCCAGAAAACACAGAGGTATTTTGGTGATAAATTAACGAGGTTTTACCATGCATGACATTTTTAGCACGAATTACCTCTCCACCAAAGACCTGACCAATACTTTGATGGCCTAAGCAAATACCCAATATTGGAATTTTCCCTGCAAATGTCGTGATTGCAGCCAGAGAAATCCCCGCTTCGTTAGGTGTGCAAGGCCCCGGTGAAATCACTAAATGCGATGGAGCAAGGCGCTCAATATCTTTAATGCTAATCTCATCGTTACGATACACCTGTACATCCATCCCTAACTCACGAAAATATTGCACAAGGTTGTAAGTAAAAGAGTCGTAGTTATCAATCATCAATAACATAAAGAAGGGGCGCGCCTATAAAACAATATTGATCTACTAATGTTAGAATCCGCAGAAACTGACACAAAAAACGAAATGCATTGACGAATAATAAAAACATGCATTTTAAAGTGCGCTAAATTCTACACTGTCAGGAACACTCTGTCTCGCCAGACCTTACACTTCATAAGATCCTAACAGTTCAAATAGCATACACTAATCACTAATCTCCCCATCAAATGACACCATAATTTACCATTTTTATTTCAGCGTTTTGGAAGGTTTTAAATAATACCGTGTAAAAACAAAGCCTTGTTTGATATACAAGCAGTTATACCGCACACTAGAAAGCATGTTATCTTTACCGTCATTATTCAGTGTTTTAAGGATGCCCTGTGCATAGCCAAGTCGCCGCCCTCATCGAAACCCTCATACATGACGAGCACTCTCCAGAGTCCATTAACAAGGCCATTTCAGAGTTAACACCGGACGATGTGGCATTAGCGCTTGAATCCATTCCGCTTACCCAACGCCGGCAAGCATGGGCAAATATCAAACAGGCCAACCGACTTGATATTTTGGTTGAAATGCGTGGAGAGTCTCGACAGCTACTATTAAGAGAGCTAGATGACTCAGAAATAGAAGCTTTATTCACTGATGTCGATGCCGAAGACCTACTCGAAATAACGGACTCGCTACCAGACCGCCTTGTAGACATCGCCTTAAAGCAGATGGACAACAAACAACGCGAATATTACCAGCAAGGTATTGTTTACAACGATGATGTTGTTGGCCGTTGGATTGACCACGAATTATTAATCGCCTCTCAATCCATCCGCGCCTCTGAAGCTCTTAGACTGCTAAAAAAGAACACGCCAGATTACACAGATATGGTGTATTTGGTGAACAGAACTGGCCGTTGGGTTGGTTGCGTGAAGTTTGACCGTCTATTCAAGGCTCAAGGCCACGAACCAATTTCAAGTTTGATAGATGAGGATTGCTCCTTTATCCACGCCGATACAGAACTAACAAAAGCTGCAGAGCAACTCGAACGATCGTCGCTATCAGCACTACCTGTGGTGGATGACAATCAAATTCTATTAGGTCGTTTCCACGCAGGACTTGCCATGGAAACATGGCGCTTAGAGCACGAAGCTCAGCAAATGTCGACAGCAGGCCTAAATGAAGAATCTGATTTATTTGCACCAGTAAAACGCAGTGCAGCAACTCGTGGTATTTGGCTTGGCATAAATTTACTGACGGCATTTTTAGCCTCAGCGTTTATCGGGCTATTTGAAGCCACACTTCAACAGGTCGTTGCATTAGCAGTATTAATGCCAGTTGTTGCCTCCATGGGTGGTATCGCAGGCAGTCAAACATTGACGTTAATTGTCCGAGGCTTAGCCCTGGGACAAATAACTCGCAGCAACTTAAAATCTTTATTATCAAAAGAATTAAAAGTAGGCGGATTAAACGGCATATTATGGGCCATTGTAATTGGTGTAGTGACTTTATGGTGGTTCGAAAGCCCAATGCTTGGCATGGTGATCGGCTTAGCTATTATCGTCAACATTATAATGGCTGCCCTGTCTGGCGTTCTAATACCAGTATTACTAGATAAATTACGTATTGATCCAGCGCTCTCTGGATCAGTCATTTTAACCACTGTGACAGATATAGCTGGTTTTGTTGCCTTCTTGGGATTGGGCACTTTATTACTTATTTAAGTAACACAACTAGCATAACCTCTAATCAGAGCCATTCACGAACAAGACAAAGGTATAGAGAAGCATAATGAACTGGGAAACAATGCAAGTATATTTAGGCTTGGGCGACACTAAAATGCACTGGGTTGTCCGAGTATTTTTAGTTGTACTTGGTACACTAATTGTTAATTTTATTGCCACCCGCATTTTAATGCGTATAGACAAACAACTCGAAAAAACCAAAACACCTTGGGACAATGTCTTAATTCATGCAGCACAAAAACCTGTTGGGGTCTTTGTATGGTTGGCTGGTTTGAGCATTGCCGCTGAAATTTCCGGTACAGAAGTTGACCCTAATTTTTCATCACTTATCCATGCAATTCGTGAAGTCGGCGTTATCGTTATACTGACTTGGTTCGTATTGCGCTGTATATCTGAAAGCGAAAGAACGCTTACCAACTCAAGCAAAATAACCACTAACGTTGACTACACAACGGCCAGCGCAATCAGTAAATTATTACGTGCATCCGTTATCATCACCTCAGTTTTAGTTATCTTGCAAACACTAGGTTATAGCATTTCCGGCGTATTGGCATTTGGTGGTATAGGTGGTATTGCCGTAGGCTTCGCAGCTAAAGATTTACTCGCCAACTTCTTCGGTGGTTTGATGGTATATTTAGATCGACCATTTGCTATTGGCGACTGGATTCGCTCACCAGATCAAAACATTGAGGGGACAGTAGAGCATATTGGCTGGCGACAAACACGCATTCGCACTTTCGAAAAACGCCCCCTGTATGTTCCTAATTCCACCTTCTCATTGATTTCGGTTGAAAACCCATCCCGTATGACCCATCGACGTATTAATGAAACCATTGGAGTACGTTATCGCGACTTCAGTCTTCTACCAACCATTTTGGCGGACATAAAAGACATGGTTGCCAACCATGAAGACCTCGATACAAATGAAACTTACATGGTGAATTTCAATCAGTTCGGCCCATCGTCTCTAGATTTTTTTATTTATGCTTATACAAAAACCGTGGACTGGCGAACCTACCATAACGTCAAACAAGACGTGCTGTTCAAAGCTATGCAAATTATTGAATCACATGATGCAGAAGTTGCCTTCCCAACCCATACAGTTCACATGGCTGACGATAGCCAAATGACACTATTATCGGAACAGGTGAACTCATCGGAGCAACCTGTAAAAGAGCAGCTTCAGAAAGAGCAGCTTCAGAAAGAGCAGCTTCAGAAAGAGCCATCGCAGAAGGACAAGAGCTAAAGTAATATATTCAATTTTTAAAAACTTAATAACAAAAAAGGCCAAACTAGAAATAGCCTGGCCTTTTTACACCTCTCACGCCATAAATAAAATCAGACAAGCAACTCAGCTAAATCATCAATTATCGCATCAGCGCCCAGCCCTTTAAGATCAACACCTTGATTGTAACCATAAGTCACCAAGGCACATTTGAAACCAGCGTTATTTGCAGCTTTAAAATCAGTAATTGAATCACCGATCATCAGACAATTTTCAGGCAAGGCTTCAATTGACTCACTGCAATGCAACAAAGGCATAGCAGATGGCTTCTTCTCTTCTAACGTATCACCACCCAGCAACCAACCAAACTGCTCAGTCAGCTCAAAATGATCTAACATAGGTTTCACAAACACACTTGGCTTATTGGTAATCAACGCAACAGGAACACCGTTATGCTTAAAGGCTTTCAGTAAGGCTTTCACATTTGGATAAAGCATCGTGCCGTCGGTCAAATGCGCATGATAGTGCGTCAGAAAAATGCGATATGCTTCTTCCTGTTTAGCAGAATCAATATCTGCCCACGCAAGTGCCTGCTCGATCAATTTAGCCGAACCAAAGCCAACCCAACTACGAACACGCTCTTCACCGGCAAGCGGCGCCCCGAGCTCAGCTAAGAAAGCATCTACCGCTCCAGCAATATCAGGCACACTGTCAACTAAGGTTCCATCCAGATCCAAGCAAACCAGTTCTGGCCAACCATCAAACCACTTTGAAAAATAACTAGGCGTTTTCATTAACGTACACTCGCTAATTCTTTGCGCATCGTATCAATGACAGCTTTGTAGTTATCTTTGCCAAAAATAGCAGAACCAGCTACAAAAGTATCTGCGCCTGCGCGTGCGATTTCAGCAATATTTTTTTCACTCACACCGCCATCGACTTCAAGACGAATGTCATAACCGCTGGCATCAATCAATGCACGAGCTTCGCGTAATTTATCCAGAGTACCAGGTATAAAAGATTGCCCACCAAACCCAGGGTTAACTGACATCAACAACACCATGTCGATCTTATCCATCACATATTTTAAATGCTCGAGAGAGGTTGCTGGATTGAATACCAAACCAGCCTTACAACCGCCGTCTCGAATCATTTGCAAAGAACGATCAATGTGTTCACTGGCTTCTGGGTGAAAAGTAATAATAGAAGCACCCGCTTCAATAAAGTCTCCAATCATGCGATCAACAGGCTTCACCATCAGATGTACATCAATATCCGCTGTCACGCCATGTTTGCGCAATGCTTTACAGACCATAGGTCCAATCGTTAAATTAGGAACATAATGATTATCCATCACATCAAAGTGTATGATGTCGGCTCCGGCCTCCAAGACATTGTCGACCTCTTCACCTAATCGAGCAAAATCGGCAGAAAGGATCGAAGGGGCAATGATAAAATCATTCATATCTGACTCCAGCAGTGACACAATAAAGGTCTCATAGTGAAAATTTAGACCGTATTTTAACAAGGCCTTTAAAAGAAGTATTGAAAACAATGAAGAAATTTACTGCACTGCACCACGCTATCATTGCACTTCTTTCCTTGAGCACAAATACCGCTCTTTTCGCGGAAGAATCACAAGCAGCCCCCGGCAGTACAACTACTCCACAGCAAAATACACCGGCGCAAACAACACCAACACAAAACACTAAAGAATACATTATTCCCAAGCCACAGGTTTCTCGGATTGATGCACTGAAAACTTCGTTAACAATAAGACGTTTAGATCACCAAATTCAAACCTTAGAAGCGAATGCAGAGCCTTTCCTTGCCCTTTATAGACCATCTCTCACCAGCTCA
Source organism: Marinomonas polaris DSM 16579 (assembly GCF_900129155.1). Taxonomy (GTDB): domain Bacteria; phylum Pseudomonadota; class Gammaproteobacteria; order Pseudomonadales; family Marinomonadaceae; genus Marinomonas; species Marinomonas polaris. The sequence goes on along the minus strand of NZ_FQVF01000012.1, from coordinate 147,641 downwards.
ACTCAAGGCTGTGTAATAATGCTGCATTCAGACAACGAACACCCTGATTGGCCAGATGCCATCGCACCATTACGCGATGCCATGCCGGAGCACAGCTGGTGTACTTTATCCCTTGAAGTCCCAGACATTATTAAACGTGCCGAGCCTGTTAAAATAACCGCAGCGACAGCAGAAAACACATCATCACCTAAAGAACTTCCTAACCAAACTCTGGTTTTCGCTCGCATACAGGCAACTATCGATTACGCCAAAGCACAAGGAGTAGAACAATTCACTTTTCTTGGCTACGGTACTGGCGCCAGCTACGCCTTAGCATTCCTAGCCGCCAACAAAGACGCAGGCAAAGCATTAACGCTTATCGATATAGAATCCCCTCCGAATCTATCAGACTACGAAGTGGCACAACAAATTCGTCAAATCGCGCAGCCTATCTTAGATTACTATGTCGACAAGACTGGGAACGACCAATTTTCGGTATGGCGCAAACAAGCAGCCAACCAAAGAACAGATAAAATTGGCGATTTGGTCCAAGTAAACGCCTTGCCAGATAGAGTTACAGGAAAGAACAGCAAACAATTATTGATTCAACGAGTTCGTGGCTTTTTAAAGCAAAACACCAGTCAAATAAACCAACTAAAATCATTACCTAGTGCAAAAAAAGGGCTTTTCTATGAAAGCCCTATAAACAATTAAATAGTCAAGTGAACACCTACTTACGAGCGTTCTTAACCATTTCATAAGCAGATTGAATTTCTTGCGTGCGCTCTTTTGCCAACTCAATCATTTCATCTGGCAACCCCTTTGAGCTCAATTTATCTGGATGATTTTTACTCATCAATCGACGATAGGCCTTCTTAATATCAGCATCGCTCATTTCTGGCGTCACACCTAACGCTTCATATGCTGCCTTTAATAAATCTTTTGATCCCACATTACTAGAAGAATAGTTAGAAGAAGACTGGTAGCCCTGTCTAAAGTGCGCTTGCTGCTTAACTTGGATATGCAAAGCCTCAAATTCAGCAACAGACACCCCTAGATACGCACAAACCTGAGACACAAATGACTTTTCTTCGACACTAAAATGGCCATCCGCATAAGCAGACACCAACAACACTTCCAATAAAGTGCGTGTCAAATCACCAGGACCAACGGTCTGCTTAAAAGTATTAAGGACAGCAGCAAGGTCAAAATTTTCAGATTTACCCTCGTTAAACAACTGCTTCGCTTGCTCTTGAGCAGCAGGTGATAAACGCAGGCGCTGCATAACAGATTGCGCCAATTGAATCTCTGCTTCAGATACCTGACCATCTGATTTGGCCAAACGCCCCATTAAAAGAAATAATGTGCGAAAAAAAGTTTCTTGTTGAAGGCGCATACCCGCACGACCACGAATTCCACTGAAAGCGCCGCCAGTCTGCGCTCTATCAACGACTCCGCCGACGATAAAGCCCAGTAAAGCGCCTAAAAAACCAGCCAAAATATAGCCTAAAATCGCGCAAACAACTTTCCACATAAAGATATTTCTCCAGAATCGGTAGCCCCTATGGGCCTGCTTAGATTATCATTTGTCTTATTACGTGGAACCGCTTATGGGCAGTATCCGATTTAGGACAATAATTATTGGTGGCAAGTATACCCTGCATGGTTAAGCATTTACGCACCTACGCCTTATTTTTTCAAAGTCTTTTCATATTGCCTCTTGCACAAGCGCAAGTTGATCAATGGGACTGGACTCCCAAAGAATCCCTGACGACTGAGCAGCGAGCGCAGCTAAGTCGATATTGTCAGGGTTCATACATTAGCAACTGGAAAGCGACAGATACGAAGGGAACAAATCTCGCTGCTGACCTCATCGTTCGTGACGAGAATGGTGTAATTCATCTTCAAGGAGAGGCGGAGATCATTCAGCCTCAATCTACCTTGTCTGCAGATGACATTGAAGGTATTCCAGACGATTATTATCTCGCTACAGGAAACGTCACATTACGCAGCGAAAATCAGCTAATCCGCAGTTCAACTGGTTACATAGCAAACAGCGGTGATGCACCAACGGTTTTCAAAGATGCAAAATTCCTTAGCCATCAATCAGGTGCTCGCGGCGAAGCCAAATCACTATCACGCAACCAAGATGGTGTGGTTTTTATCGAGGAAGGCTTTTTCACGACCTGCGAACCAAATGAAGAAAGCTGGAAATTATATGGTAGCTCAATAAAACTAGACCCCAAAAATGGATTTGGTACAGCAAAGCATGTACAGATTCGTATTGCAGGCCTAACTGTATTCTATTTTCCTTGGCTACGATTTCCAATAGACGACTCTCGTCAAACTGGCCTTTTATTCCCTAGTTTTAGCTACTCGGGATCAGATGGAGTCAGTTTTTCAGCACCATTTTACTGGAACATTGCGCCAAACTACGACGCAACAATTACACCGCAGTTTATCCAAAAGAAAGGTCAAGGGGTTGACTTAGAATTCCGACATTTAAGCCCTTATGGCGAAACAGTTTACGAACAATCTACTTTTTCTGATAATGATGAAGGCGAGCAGACGCTATTAAAATTAAAATCCACGCAGAAGTTTAATCAATACTTTAACGCTGGTTTTTTATTAGAAGACAACCCAACAAAAGATAAATATCCTGAAGCAAACAGCACGTCAATTGGTGAAAAAGACCACTACGAACGCAGCGCGTATTTTGCCTTTAACAATGGTAATTTTCTTAACAAGCTGACCTACTTAACCTATCAAACACCTAATGACAAAAATGATGAGCCATTTGAATGGCTACCTCGTATAGACAGCTCTTATCGTATAGCAACATCATTTTTAGATTATAAAATTGACGTTCAATATACAGATTTTTATGATCCAGCCGAAGACAATTTCGACGGTCAGCGAACAGTATTTAATCAAAACATAAAATTTGACCTAGGTAACGATTGGGGGAATTTCACCCCAGGATTTCTAACTCAATATAGAGATTATGACCTTCACAGCTATACAACAGACTCAGATAGCAGCACATCTGTAGGACATCTCACTAGCTATGTTGACTCATCACTACTATTTGAGCGAAATTTCTTGAATAATCAGACGGTATGGCGACAAACGATTGAACCCCGTTTAAATTATTTGTATTCACCATTCGAGTCTCAAAACCAGATTCCTGATTTTGATGCTAGCGAACCAACTATGACTTACTCTCAGGCCTTTAGTCATACACGCTTTAACGGTAATGATCGTATTGGTGACACGGAACAAGTAACTCTTGGTTTAGAAAGTCGTCTATATGATGAAAATAATAATGAAAAATGGGCCTTCAAAGCTGGCCAGATCTTCTATTTAGAGGACCGTTATGTTGGTATTGACGGAAGAACCGATAAGAACACAGCCATTGATAACTCAAAACGCAGTGACCTACTGACGTCCGCCAACTATAACGGTAACCGATATAGTCTAACGGGTAATTTGAATTACAACCTAGACGATAGCGAGGTAAACTTAGCTCAGCTTGTCGCTTCTTTAGAGCCTGTTGACGATATAAAAATAAACCTAAGCTATTTGTACTCGATCAATAACACAGATCCAGATGACGATGCTAAACAAGCTAGCATAGGAACTATTTTTCCGATCAATCAAAATTGGTCCATGTTCACACAATATACCTATGATTTCTTAAGAGAGGATGGCACTAAAGAAATTGCAGGGTTAGGCTATGAAAACTGCTGTATCAAGGTTTCGATGAGCTATCAACATTGGCTCAATGATGACAATGAGTTTGATAGAGGCGTCTTTTTACAATTTATTTTACGTAGTTTAAGCAGTGCTGGCCGCGCTAACAACAAAGCCAACAATATTGCTGACAGCTATTGGAACCAAGGAAAAGTTGGATATTAATCATGAAGTTATTTTCTTTTTTCTCTTTAATTCTATTTGCATTAGTACCTCTGCAAACACTGCACGCTGCACCTACAAAAATTGATGGAATTTCAGCGATCGTTGATTCTAGTCCTATTTTAGAAAGTGACATTGTAAGCCGCTTTCAAATCGTTAAGGACCGTGTTCCAGGCGGAGTCATGACTGACAACATTCATCGTCAAATTCAAAACCAAATGATAGATGAAGCATTACAAGTCAATTATGCCCGCAAAGTCGGCATGCGAGCGTCTAGTTCAGAAGTAGACAATGCTATTCTTGGCGTGGCGAAAAACATGAATCTAGACTTACAGGGTTTAAAAAATGTTCTCGCTAGCAAGGGCATTAATTATGAGCGTTATCGCGAGCAAATCGAGCAAGAAATTCTCATTAATAACATAAAGCGAGAAATCGTTAAAAAACGCATTGCCATTTCAGACCAAGAAATTGATGATTACCTCAGTTCAGACACCAGTATCACCAAAGAAAAAGATCAAGTACACCTGCGACATATAATAATTAGAGCAAGTAGCCCAGAAGAAGCTGCTGCAAAAATTAAAACCATTGCAGGAAAAATACACTCAGAGAATGACTTCGTGCAACAAGCGATCGAAAACTCAGACGGTCAATTTGCCATTGAAGGCGGGGACTTGGGCTGGCGTCCATTAAATCAACTACCGCCACTATTTGTACGGGCATTAGAAAGCGAAAAAGGCCCGCTTATAGGTCCATTACAAAGCAATGCCGGCTTCCATTTATTGTGGATGATTGAGAAACGCTCTCCAGATGTAACGCTACAACAGCAAACTAAAACTCGACACATCCTAGTTCGGGCCAATGAAATTCGAAATATGGAGCAAACTAAAGTTCTTGCGGATGAGCTTTATAAAAAACTAGAAAATGGTGCGGACTTCGCACAATTAGCTAAAGAGTACAGTGAAGACCAAGGCTCAACTTTACAAGGCGGCGATTTAGGCTGGGTCACACTAGGAGCCATGGTTCCTGAGTTTGAAGATGTGATGAAGAAAACTAACATTGGCGACATTAGTAAGCCGTTCCGTACACAATTTGGTTGGCACATTCTTCAAGTTGAAGGCCGTCGCGAAGCAGACATCAGCGATAAAGTGAAACGCAGCAATGCTGAACGCGCTTTAACCGCACAAAAGCAAGACATTGTCCTTGGCAACTGGCTCGACGAATTACGTGCTGACGCCTTCATTGATATTAAAAACTAAGGGAAAATAATGGCACATAATCAGGTAGAATCACTTCCCATTATTGCCATTACCTCTGGCGAACCCGCAGGTATCGGTCCAGATATTATCTTAAGCGCATTAAGCGAGCAGACATTTCCTGCTCGCTTAATTATCCTAGCTGATCCTGAGCTACTTCAAGACAGAGCGCAGACTCTAGGCCTAACAGTAAATATTCAAACACTAAATAGTGCACAAGATGTCACTGCACATCAGCAAGGTTCTATTAGTGTTTTGCCGATCCAACTAACGAAAAAGGCCGCTGCCGGCACTCTGGATATTGCGAATTCCCCTTACGTGTTAGAAACACTAAAACAAGCAGGTGAAGGCTGCATTCAAAAAGAGTTCGATGCCATCGTTACGCCACCAGTCCATAAAGGTATTTTATGTGAAACCGGCGCTCACTTTTCTGGACATACTGAGTTTTTTCAAGCTCAATGCCAGTCACCACATGTTGTCATGATGCTCGCGACAGAAGCGATGAAAGTCGCATTAGTAACCACTCACCTACCACTTAAAGATGTGCCTGCTGCAATCACTGAAAAAAATATCAGCCTTGTCGCTAAAGCACTTAATAAAGATCTACAAGAAAAATTTGGTATTGCGCAACCCAAAATCTTAGTCTGTGGATTAAATCCACATGCAGGAGAAGATGGCCATTTGGGCAAAGAAGAAATTGACGTTATTATCCCGACCCTCAATAAACTTCGCCAAGAAGGCTTAAATCTAATTGGCCCACTGCCAGCGGATACCCTGTTTACACCAAAATACCTAAATGATGCCGACTGCGCCTTGGCTATGTATCACGATCAAGGTTTACCTGTGTTAAAATATTCAGGTTTTGGTAATGCCGTAAATATTACATTAGGCTTGCCTATTATTCGGACATCCGTCGACCACGGCACAGCCATTGATTTGGCTGGCACAGGCAAAGCAAATAACGGCAGCCTTAAAGTGGCCATTCAACATGCTATTAACATGGCAAATAACGCGAAAAAGTTTTCTAAATGAGCAAACCACAACCCCATAAAGCCAGAAAAAGATTCGGCCAAAATTTCCTTCATGACCACGGCGTTATTCGACGCATTGTAGCGTGCATTGGTCCTAAAAAAGGACAACGTATAGTTGAAATTGGACCAGGTAAAGGCGCATTAACGGAAGGTATTATCAGTGTCACTGAGCGCATGGATGTTGTTGAGCTTGACCGTGACCTTATTCCTATATTAAAAGTGAATCTGTTCCGCTTCCCTGAGCTAACCGTTCATGAAGCTGATGCAATGAAATTTGATTTCACGTCATTAAGTACTCCAGAACAAGCCATTCGAGTTGTAGGTAACCTACCTTATAACATTTCGACACCGCTTATTTTTCACCTATTAAGCCAAGCCGATGCAATTGAAGACATGCACTTCATGCTGCAAAAAGAAGTCGTTGATCGTTTGGCTGCGCGTCCAGGTGACAGCCTATATGGACGATTAAGTGTTATGGCGCAGTATTACTGCTCTGTCGAATCACTGTTTATTGTTGGGCCTGAATCATTCGATCCAGCACCGAAAGTTGATTCCGCTATTGTTAGAATGACACCTCACAAAACGCTGCCTCATCCTGTCAATAACATCAAAATGTTAGAAGACATGGTAAGAATCGGCTTCCAGCAACGTCGAAAAACCCTACGTAATAACTACAAAGGCGTGTTAGACAATGATGATTTCACTGCTCTAAACATTGACCCAACACTACGCCCAGAAAGATTAGACGTAGAAGACTTTGTTCGAATTACCAACTACGTCCTCAAAAAGGAAGGGTAAATGCAAAAATATGACGTCGTGGTTTCCGTTCGTACAGAATACCTAGCAGGACAATCAACACCAACAGAGTCGCGCTACGTGTTTGCTTACCATATTTCTATTACCAACTGCGGAACTGAATCGGCCAAACTTCAAACCCGCCATTGGATAATTACTGATGGTAACGAACAAGTTCAAGAAGTAAAAGGCAGCGGCGTCATTGGTGAATACCCGTATTTGGGCCCAGGCGAATCATTCCATTACACCAGCGGAACAGTAATGGAAACGGTTGTTGGTAGTATGCAAGGCAGCTACCAGTTTCTGGCAGATGATGGAACTGAATTCAAAGCCCCTATCAGACCATTCACCTTGTCAGTTCCAAATCAGGTTCACTGAGGCTAATTATGGCAACCTATGTTATTGGTGATTTACAAGGCTGTCTCACGCCTCTCGTACAGCTTTTAGAGCAAATAAATTATCATCCAGAACAAGATAAGCTCTGGTTTGCAGGCGACCTAATCAACCGTGGAGAAGAGTCTCTAGAAACACTACGTTTCATCAAATCACTAGGTAGCAATGCGACTGTTGTTTTAGGTAATCATGATCTACATTTACTCGCAGTCTCTCATGGTTATGGCAAGTTAAAGCGTGGCGACACACTAACAGAAATACTCACGGCTGGTGACCGTGACGACCTAATGGATTGGTTACGCCATCAACCTCTATTTCACTATGATGAGCAACTCAATACCGTCATGACTCATGCAGGTATTCCACCTTGCTGGGACTTAAAACAAACACAAGCACTTGCTCAAGAAGTAGAAGGCAAACTGAAATCTGACAGTGTTGATGAATTTTTTGCCACCATGTATGGTAATAAGCCAGATCAATGGAGCGAGAAATTAACAGGCCTAGATCGACTTCGAGTTATTACTAACTATTTAACTCGAATGCGGTTTTGTGATGAGAACAGTAAGCTCGATCTAGAGTCTAAAGAAGGTATAAACACAGCAACCAAAGGTTACGCACCTTGGTTCAATTACCCAGCAAAAGTACCTGAAAATTGCCATATTGTTTTTGGACACTGGGCCGCTTTAGAAGGCAAAACCCAAAAAGAACGCATTCATGCGCTAGACACAGGTTGTGTCTGGGGCGGAAGCCTAACAGCTTTACGCCTCGAGGATAAACAACGCTTCAGTACACCTTGCACAATTAATCGGAAGAACTCATGACTTACACTTGTATCGATATATCAGACGCTCTCCCAATCATTGAAAATAATGCGGCTATTGTAGATATTCGCGATTTGGTTAGTTTTCAAAACAGCCACATGACAAACGCGATTAGCCTTACCAATGACAATGTACAAAATTTTATTGATAGCACAGAGAAAAGCCAGCCTGTCATTGTTTGCTGCTACCACGGCAACAGCAGCAAAGGTGCTGCTGAATACCTTGCATCACAAGGATTTAAAGAGGTTTACTCTTTGAATGGCGGCTTTAGTCAATGGAGCGCAATGTTCCCAGAACAATGCGAGACAGGTAACTAGGTAAATATGACAATCCCTTATCAAGTTTATCTAGTAGGCGGCGCCGTTAGAGATGCTTTACTTGAACTCCCAGTTATCGACCATGACTGGGTCGTCACAGGCGCTACACCTGAACAACTTGAACAAAAAGGGTTTCAACAAGTCGGTAAACAATTCCCTGTTTTCCTTCACCCCAAAAGCAAAGAAGAACACGCCCTTGCCCGCAAAGAAAAAAAGCAAGGTGAAGGCTACACTGGGTTTATCTGTGACTTTTCACCAGACATCACTTTAGAAGAAGACTTAGAACGCCGCGATCTAACCATAAACGCCATTGCACAAGATGAAAACGGTACTTTGATCGATCCATATAATGGTCAACAAGATTTGCTCGACCGAGTATTTCGTCATGTCTCTGATGCCTTTATAGAAGATCCGCTACGCGTATTGCGAGTTGCTCGTTTTGCCGCCCGCTTTCATCATTTTGGCTTTACTATCGCACCTGAAACCATGTCTTTGATGCAAGAGATTAGCGCATCAGGAGAACTATCCACACTGAGCGCAGAACGCATTTGGAAAGAGCTAGAAAAAGCCCTTAACACGTGCCATGCCAATGTTTTCTTTTCAGTATTAAAAGACGCTAACGCGCTAGACAAACTATTTCCAGAATTTATTTTGGAAGACAACCAAACGCTTACTGATATATTGAACCAAGTTGGGCTAACACCTGCTCAGCGCTGGGCCATTCTCTGCAAAAACACTCCGCTTGCAGAACTCACTCAACTTCATCAGCGTATTCGTAGCCCAAATCAGTTCAAGATTCTCGCCGAGCAAACTCGCTCATTCCTAGAGAACCAACACATTCCAATGGACTCCACTACGTGGGAAAACTGGTTGATTTCCGTCAATGCCATAAAAAAACCTCAACCATTTATCTTACTGATTGAGATTCTAAGTCGCTTAACCAATAGCAAAGTTGAGGACTGGCAGAAGCTACGGGATACTATTGCAGTGATCAATGCCGCATCTTTAATCAAACAAGGCTTTAGTGGTGCAGAATTGGGTCAAGCGCTTAAAAAAGTACGTGCTGAGGCTCTCGACAAAACACTTTCACCACTGATTAGCTAACTTGTAATAGCTATCAAACTATAACAAGCAAAACGCTGTCACTTATGTCTTAATAAATAACAGCACTTTCTCAATAAGTCACAGCAGATTTTCTGTGAATTTTCACGCCAACGGCTTGAGCAGACGGAACAGCGCCAGGCTTACGCAAAGTTAACGTGACAGCGTTCAGCTTAAATTTTCCGATCAATTCTCCCACCAAATGCTCCGCTAACGTTTCGATTAATTCAAACTGACGCTCGGTACAAAATGCCAAAATATAATTCGAGATAGCTTCGTAATCTAGCGTCTTAGCTAGATCGTCCGTCTCGGCTGGAACACGATTATCATGCTCCATTTCCAAATCAAACACTAAATCTTGCTGAATCTTTTTTTCCCACTCATATACACCAATCACAGCTTGAGTTTTTAGACCTTCAATAAATACTAAGTCTTTCATATTAAGATTCCTTCAAAGGTGGCAATTCAGACAAGGGCCAACGAGCACGTATCGACAAGCTTAATTCAGAAGATTGACCATTAACCAAACGCTGAGCACCAGCATAAGCAATCATGGCACCATTATCAGTACAAAATTCTGGTCGGGCATAAAACACGTTAGCTCTGATTTTTTTCAACTGACTTTCAAGCTGTTCACGTAAACGCTGATTAGCACTCACGCCGCCAGCGATAATAAGTTGTTTTAAGCCTTCAGCCTCCAAGGCACGACGACACTTAATAACTAAGGTATCCACTACTGCGGTTTCAAACGCCAATGCCGCGTCAGCTTTAAACTGCTCATCACAACGATCATGGTCTAGTGCATCATGGACTGCCGTCAAAAACGCTGTTTTCAGGCCACTAAAACTAAAATCTAACCCCGGGCGATCTGTCATAGGACGAGGGAATTTCAATCCAGACTTAGAATTACCTTGTTTTGCTAACGCAGCAATTTGCGGTCCACCAGGATAAGGTAAGCCAATCATCTTTGCAGCTTTATCAAATGCTTCACCGGCGGCGTCATCAAGGGATTGACCTAGAAGACGATATTCACCAATGCCATCTACACGAACCAACTGCGTGTGACCACCAGAAACCAGCAAAGCAATAAAAGGCATTTCTGGTTGAGATTCTTCTAGCATTGGTGCTAAAAGATGACCTTCCATATGATGTACGCCTAATGCAGGAATTCCCAAAGCATAAGCCAGAGAACGCCCAATTGTTGCGCCAGCCATTAAGGCACCAACCAAGCCTGGGCCACTTGTATAAGCAATCGCATCTAATTCCGACTTTTTCATGCCCGCTTCTTGCAACACTTCATCAATAAGCGGCAAGGTTTTACGAACATGATCACGAGAAGCCAATTCTGGAACTACACCGCCGTATTCGGCATGCTGCGCAATTTGAGAATAAATTTTGTGAGCCAAAAGACCATTTTCAGTATCGTAAATCGCGATACCCGTCTCATCACAAGAGGTTTCTAATCCCAATACTTTCATCAGAATAATCTCATCAATAATTTGAGCGCATTGTACCCTATCTATCTCCACCGTTGCAGAGGAAAGAGCCACTTCCTTGAAAGACAGCTCAAATGAAATTAGACATGGCAAGGCAAAAGCATTATAATGCGCGCGTTTTAAATGTTTAAATTAAAAGGCAGGTGATTTTTCTAGTTTGGCACATAGCTTCTGAAGTAAGCGCTTCTTATATCAGTTAAATGGCGATCCAAACACCCTCTTAAAGAATGAATACAGTTACAGACGCGACATATAGTCTGTTCAGGGTTGGGCTTTTTTAGCCTAGAAAAATCGATCCGTACTGGATCACACTCTGTTCAACAAAAGCGCGCTTTGAAAGCCCATTAAATACGGGTATGATTCACGCCGTTTTTGTGAATGCTTAAACTTTAGAAAAATATTATTAAAGGTAATTACATGCCAGCAGTAAAAGTAAAAGATAACGAACCATTTGACATCGCTCTACGTCGCTTCAAACGCTCTTGTGAAAAAGCAGGCGTTTTGGCTGAAGTTCGTCGTCGTGAATGCTACGAAAAACCAACTACTCTTCGCAAACGTGCCGCAGCAGCCGCTGTTAAACGTCACGCTAAGAAAGTTTCTCGTGAGCAGAAGAAATTCCAACGTTTGTACTAGGCCAATCTGCCGTTTGGCAATTTGCTAAAAAACAAATGTTTGCCTAGACGTTTCTAACATTTAGGCTTATAAAAAACGGCTAGTTAACCAACTAGCCGTTTTTTTTGCTTCCAAAGAGACCCCAGTACGACGTTACGGGTAACTGTCTCAATGAATTAAAGCTCCATGAATTAAAAGAGGATTCCATGTCAGAATTAAAAAAATTCATCTCCGAAACCCTAAAAACCGCGATGCGCGCTAAAGAAAAACAGCGTGTTACCGTCATTCGCACCATCCTATCCGAATGCAAAAAAATCGAAGTAGACGAACGAATTGAACTAGATGACGCTCGCGTATTGGCCGTTCTAGATAAAATGAACAAACAACGCAAAGATTCCAATCAACAATTCATCGATGGCGGCCGTGAAGATCTAGCAGCAATCGAACAAGAAGAGATGGTAATTATTAGCGAGTTTTTGCCAACACCATTGACTGACGATGAAGTCGGTGAGATTGTCAAAGCAGCAATTGCAGAAACTGGTGCAACTTCCATGCAGCAAATGGGCGCCGTCATGGCCATTGTAAAACCACAGGTACAAGGCCGTGCTGATATGGCACAAATCAGTAAACAAGTTAAAGCACAACTAGGCTAATATAATGGCGGGGCGCATTCCTGATCAATTTATTGACGAGCTATTGGCTCGAACCGACCTAACCGATGTGGTTGCGTCTCGCATTAGCCTAAAAAAAACCGGGCAAAATTACAGTGCTCTTTGCCCTTTTCATAATGAAAAAAGCCCCTCTTTTAGCTTAAATCCAAATAAGCAATTTTATTACTGCTTCGGTTGCGGTGCTGGCGGCAATGCCATTTCATTTGTTATGGAACATGACCATGTAGATTTTGTCGATGCGATTGAAACACTCGCCAAAGACGCAGGCATGGAAGTTCCCAGAGAACAAGGTGCACCAGATAGATACGAGCAAAATGCAGAGCTACTAAAACGTTTATCTGAAAGCTCGCAATTTTATCAGCAACAATTAACTCAACATCCTGACAAGAAAAAAGCCACAGACTATTTATCCAAAGATCGTGGATTATCCGGTCAAATCGCCAAAGTATTTGGTCTGGGCTACGCACCGTCAGGATGGGACAATCTTCTCAAAAAAATCGGTACCCGTGCAGAAAGCCAAGAACAGCTACTACTTGGCGGCATGTTAATTGAGAAAAAAGATCAGCCAGGCCACTATTACGACCGCTTTCGCGATCGCATTATTTTTCCTATACGTGATTCACGAGGTCGAGTTATTGCCTTTGGCGGACGTGCATTTGGGGACGAAAAACCCAAATATCTAAACTCTCCAGAAACACCTGTCTTTCAAAAAAGCCAAGAACTCTATGGCTTATTTGAAGCAAAGCAAAACACCCCAATACTCGATCAAATCATTGTGGTCGAAGGCTACATGGACGTCATAGTACTAGCGCAACATGGCATTACCAATGCAGTCGCTACACTGGGCACTTCAGTAAACAGCCAACATATACGCAAATTATTTAAACTGGTAAGCAAAGTTGTACTCTGCTTTGATGGCGACAAAGCTGGCCGCGCAGCCGCAATACGCGGCTTAGAAGCCTCCCTTCCCGTCATGCAAGACGAAAAACAGGTGCGTTTTTTATTCTTACCAGAAGGTGAAGACCCAGACTCTCTTGTCAGAAAAGAAGGCAAAGAAGCCTTTAACCATCGTTTAGAAGACGCGTCATCTTTGTCGCATGTCTTGTTTGATCACGCCCGAAATCAGGTAACTCTTGGTGATGAAGAAGGCGAGGCCCAATTTGCTCGCAACGCCATGGAGATGATTAAGCAAATACCCAAAGAGCTAACCTTTCGCTCGGTTTTGATTCGCCAACTAAGCGATCAGTCAGGCATCGATAGCGAGACATTAGGCAATACTGTTTTTAAAACTCGCCGCCAACATACGCCGACAGAAGGTCATGAGCCAACACCTCAAAGCCATACACAGCAAATCCAACATTATGATGGCGACACACCAGACCTAAGCCACTACGATTACGAGTCATCCCATGGCGATTATGATGATTTCCATCATAGTGATTACAGCGCTCCGTTGACTCAACCCAAAACACAAGGCTCGTTCAAAAAGCCTTTTAGCAAAAAACCTTTTTCTAAGGGTAAGTTTTACAACGACGAACCAGCTTTACCACCGGCAGCACCAAGCCTCAGCCGAATAAAGCAAGCATCACTGTGTCTTTTACTTCACCCGCACATAGCGAAAGAAATCGATTTACCCGATCCATTAGTGAATCAAGCGAATGACGAACTACAAATCTTCTGCAAAATATGGAGATATTTCGCAAAACACCCCCACAAAAACACCGGACACTTACTAGGTGAATTAACAGATAAAACCACAGTTTCGTCTATTTACGCACTATTAAACCACCAAGACGCCACAACCAAGCAAAAAATCACTAATGCACAGCAAGAAGTGCTCGATATGGTTTTAGCACTAGAAAAAAATCTTGGATTAAATAGCAGCATCGCACGGTTGAAAAGTAAGGGGAATGAATCCATAAAGGATAGTAGCAGCAAGCAAGAACTACGGAATTTAATGGATTTAATTAGACAGAAAAAAAATTAAACCCAGTTTAATTTTCATTCAAAAAAGATAGTATTCGGTGGATAAAAGTGATTGATTTTGTTATAATCCGCGGCTTGCTAAACTCCCAAATGAATTTCTAACGATAGGTTGTCGAATGCCAGACACTCAACAGTCACGTCTCAAAGAGCTGATCTCCAAGGGTAAAGAACAAGGTTACCTAACTTTTGCTGAAGTTAACGACCACCTCCCTGATGACCTTTCAGACCCGGAGCAAGTAGAAGAAATCATTGCCATGATCAACGACATGGGCATTACGGTTTCTGAAGTTGCTCCAGATAAAGATAGCCTTCTTATGGAAGAAGGCGATGCTACAGATGAAGCTGCAGCTGAAGAAGCTGCTGCTGCCTTAGCTGCGGTAGAAGGTGATATCACCAGAACAACCGATCCTGTGCGTATGTATATGCGCGAAATGGGTACGGTTGAGCTATTGACTCGTGCAGGCGAAATCGCCATTGCAAAGCGTATCGAAGAAGGTACCCGCGAAGTCATGGCGGCCATTTCATACTTCCCTGGTGCAGTAGACGTACTACTTGACGCTTACGCAAAAGTGCAGGAAGAAGAAGGTCGTTTAAGCGATATATTTAGCGGTTTCATCGACGGTGATGGCGAAGAACCTGTTTTTGAAGATGTAGTTACCGAAGAACCAATCATCGAAGAAGACACTGTAGACAGTGACGATGATGATGATGATTCAGACACAGCTGAAGAAGAAACAGATAACGGCCCAGATCCTGAAGAAACAGCGTTACGTTTCAATGATATTGCACGCATCTACAACGAACTAAAAGTCTTGCTAGAAAACAGCAACAGACAAGATCCAGCAGTTCAAAGCAAGCAAGAAGAGTTGAGCATTAGTTTCGCTCCTATCAAGCTTGTTCCTAAACTGTTTGATGATTTAGTTGACCGCGTCCGTTCACGTATGGAAAAAGTACGTGATCAAGAGCGTCTTATCATGCAAGTGTGCGTACGTAAATCAGGCATGCCAAGAACTGAGTTTCTAAAGCGCTTCCCAAGCAATGAAACTAACCCTGATTGGCTTAAAGAGCAGATTGCTTCTGGTGCTGATTACGCAGCAACGCTTGAAGAAAACGAAGCGGAATTTATGCGTAGCCAACGCAAACTTCGTGCGGTTTCAAAAGAGACTGGCCTGACCATTGCTGAACTAAAAGAAATCAACCGCCGCATTTCTATCGGGGAAACTCGAGCTCGCCGCGCGAAGAAAGAAATGGTTGAAGCTAACTTGCGTCTGGTTATTTCTATTGCGAAAAAATACACTAACCGTGGCTTACAATTCCTGGATCTTATCCAAGAAGGTAACATTGGCCTAATGAAAGCGGTTGATAAGTTTGAATATCGTCGTGGTTATAAGTTCTCTACTTACGCCACGTGGTGGATTCGTCAGGCGATCACTCGTTCGATTGCCGATCAGGCTCGCACCATCCGTATTCCAGTGCACATGATTGAAACGATTAACAAACTAAATCGTATCTCTCGTCAGATGCTCCAAGAAATGGGACGCGAAGCAACGCCAGAAGAATTGGCTGCTCGCATGGACATGCCTGAAGACAAGATTCGCAAAGTGTTGAAGATAGCAAAAGAACCTATCTCTATGGAAACGCCAATCGGTGATGATGAAGATTCCCACCTAGGTGACTTCATTGAAGACGATGGCGCTGAATCTCCTATTGATATAGCGACTATCGAAGGTTTACGTGAGTCAACAACTATGGTGCTTGCAGGCCTAACAGCTCGTGAAGCCAAAGTTCTACGCATGCGCTTTGGTATCGATATGAACACGGATCACACTCTTGAAGAGGTCGGTAAACAATTCGACGTTACTCGTGAGCGTATTCGTCAAATCGAAGCTAAAGCACTACGCAAACTACGTCATCCTAGCCGCTCAGAACATCTAAGAAGCTTCTTAGACGATTGAGACTAGTCTACACAAAAAAGACCGCTGCCATAAACAGCGGTTTTTTTATAACTAAAAAATGTTAAAAAATCCTATTAGAACAAGCATAAGCAACAAAACTGTCATACACTCTGATTAGAGTATGGATAAAGACAGTGAGGTTTAGCTTGCTACAAAACCATAACCAAAATAGCTCAATTTTCTACCCACCCTTGGCGAATTTAACATTCAGCCAGCCACTTCCTACAACATTATGCTCCACCCCCGCAAAAATATCAGCTCTCCACAAAGACACTAAGTACCATTTGTTTTGTTCGTTTATGCGCTCTTCAAAAGAAAACTTCATGTTCATTGCAGGAGTAATACTCTATGGAAAAAATCTACGTTCTTGATACCAATGTGCTACTGCACGATCCCTTGGCGATTTATGCGTTTGCCGAACATAAGGTCGTTATTCCTATGACCGTCCTCGAAGAATTGGATGTCATTAAAGACAGAAGAGATAAAGACGTTAGCCGTGAAGCGCGTGTGGCCATTAATACTATTGATAAAATAGTCGGTGATGCATCACCTCGTGAATTACAAGCAGGCGTGCCAATCCGAGTTGTCAGTAACGATGTGGACAAAGACCAAAACAAACGCAGCGAAGGCTCCTTAGCTATTTATCCAGATCAACAAATCACCCTCACTGATAATATTCCCTTTTTAAATGGCAACCACGACCATGCTAACGACAACCGCATCATTAATGTTGGCCTAAGCTTACAAGCTACCCACCCACGATCCTCAGTGTGTCTGGTAACCAAAGACATCAACATGCGCATCAAGGCAAAAGGCTCAGGGCTAGAGCGCGTAGAAGACTACAGAAAAGACAAGGTTCTTGATGATCTAGACTTAATGAGCAAAGGCTATATACAATTCAGCGGGAGCTTTTGGTCCACTATAGAAAGCGTAAAAACAGAAGCTCATGGCCGCCACACCGTTCACGTTATTAGCAAGAGCCATTTACCCAACATCTATTTCAATATGTTTGTGATTGATGATGAAGACTTCATTGGATTTGTTGTCAACCTCGATCAAGAACACGTTTATTTGCTCGATATAAACAAACAGCATCTGATGAACCAAAACTTCTGGGGCATATTGCCACGCAATCTAGAGCAAGCTATGGCGTTTTACCTATTACGCCATGATAACTCAGACTTAATGGTAATGACTGGCCCAGCAGGCTCAGGCAAGACACTATTAGCCTTAGCTTATGGATTACAAGTTACTATGGAGGAAAAGCGCTTTAATAAAATTATCGTAGCAAGATCAACACCACCAATGGCAGAAGACATTGGCTTCCTACCAGGTACGGAAGAAGAAAAAATGGCACCTTGGTTAGCTGCATTTGATGATAACCTAGAGATCTTGCACGGCGCCGACGAACACTCTTTTAGCAGCATCGAATACGTTAAACAAAAAGCCAACATTCAGTTCAAGTCTTTGAACTTCATGCGCGGCCGATCATTCAACAATGCTCTAATTATTATTGATGAGGCTCAAGGATTAACTCAGTTTCAACTCAAATCCATCGTGACGCGAGTAGGCAGTAATTCAAAAATTATCGTACTTGGTAACTTGGCACAAATCGATAACAAGTACATAACTCCACTAACATCAGGTTTAACCTACCTAGTCGAAAAAACTAAGTCCTTTAAATACGCCAGTATCATGCACGTCAATGGCATAGAACGAAGCCGACTCGCTGAATTTGCCGAAGAAAACCTATAACAATGGCCAATACTGAAAAACAAAAAAAGAGGAAGAGCACACGCTCTTCCTCTTTTTTAACTTTATAAATCTGTTATTTACTTCTTATTAGCGAGCGACAGATTTCGCCAACTCAGTAATTTCATCCCATTTACCAGCACGCACCAAATCCGTTGGAACAATCCAAGAACCGCCAACACAAAGCACGTTAGGCAGCGCTAAATACTCACGGAAGTTATCAGCACCAATACCACCAGTTGGACAGAATTTAATTTGAGGCAACGGACCACCAAATGCTTTCAGCGCTTTCACACCGCCATTCACTTCTGCTGGGAAGAATTTAAAACGGTCATAACCGTATTCCATCCCCAACAAAATATCAGAAATAGTCGCGACCGCAGGCAGATAAGGTACATCGTACTCTTTACCGACAGCTAATAAATCCGCCGTCATTCCTGGACTGATAATAAATTGTGAACCAGCTTCAATCGCTTGAATATATTGTGCACGCGAACACACAGTCCCCGCGCCAACAATAGCATCAGGAACCTCCTTGCGAAGCGCAGTAATCGCTTCCAAGGCAGCCGGAGTACGCAAAGTAACCTCTAAAACAGGTACTCCGCCAGCAACAAGTGCTTTACCAAGTGCAACCGCTTGAGCGACATCATCAACAACAATAACAGGAACAACAGGCGTTGCTGTCATCACTTGTTCGGCAGTATAAGAGATGGTCATTATTACTTTCCTTTTTGAAGACTTCTTTGTTTAAGGGCTAGTAGTCGTGCCAGTTACGGCCGTCTTTAATTGGCAACGCCATAGACGCTGCAGGACCCCATGAACCAGAAGCGTATTCTTTTGGACGCTCACTAGTTTGATTCCAAGCGGACATGATTCCATCCACCCATTTCCAAGCCGCTTCTACTTCATCGTAGCGCATAAACAAAGTTGCATCGTTGCGCATCACATCAAGCAATAATCGCTCATAAGCTTCCGGGCTACGCTTATCGTTAAACGCTTCTGTCAGACTCAAGTTCAAATCAACGGGCTGAAGAATCATGCCTTCGCTCACACCTGGAACCTTATTCATTACAGTTAAGGAGATTTTTTCTTCTGGCTGAAGACGAATAATCAACTGGTTACGCTGAAGCTGACGATTGCTTTCATCACTAAAAATACTATGTGGTACGGATTTATACTGAATAACGATTTCAGAATAACGCTGCCCCAAACGCTTACCTGTTCTTAGATAGAACGGCACGCCAGCCCAACGCCAGTTATCAATATCAGCTCGCAAAGCAACAAATGTTTCGGTTCTTGAATTCGGGTTACTACCCTCCTCATCAAAGTAACCTTGAACATCCTTACCCTTAATCATGCCTTTCGCATATTGACCACGAACGGTTTTAGTATAAGCATTTGCCCCAGCAATTGGGCGTAGCGCTTTTAATACTTTGATCTTTTCATCGCGAACAGAATCAGCATCCATTCGACCAGGAGGCTCCATCGCAACTAAGCATAAAAGCTGGATCAAATGGTTTTGTACCATGTCACGCATCGCACCGGCTTTATCGTAATAACCCCAACGACCTTCAACTCCAACCGTTTCTGACACAGTAATCTGTACGTTATCAATGTGCGCACTGTCCCATAAAGGTTCGAAAAGTGTGTTACCAAAACGAATCGCCAACAGGTTTTGTACTGTTTCTTTACCAAGATAGTGATCAATACGAAAAGCTTGCTGCTCGTTAAAGTTCTTCATCACCTCATCGTTAATAGCACGAGAAGAAACCAGATCTCGACCAAGCGGTTTTTCTAAAACAACACGCATACGAGGCGCATTTAAACCATGAGCGGCTAATGACGAACAGATAGATCCAAATAGGTCTGGAGAAGTTGCAAGATAAAATACAACATCACGATCATCGCCACCAACCTGGTGATCATTTAGTCGCGAGAAGTCTGACTCTTCCTGAGCATCAACAGAAACATAGCTCAGGCGCTCTTTGAAGCGCGGCCATGTTTTTTCATCGCCAATACTTGAAGGCACAAACTCATCAAGCGCTGCTCGAATTTTAGTTTGGTACTCTTCTGTACTTACCTCACGTCTCGAAGCACCGATAATGCGAGTCGTTGGAGCAAGCAAACCATCCATATCCAAATGGAACAAAGCTGGAAGCAACTTACGCATAGCAAGGTCGCCACCACCACCAAAAATTACAACATCACAGGCTTTTAAACTGGCCTTCATTCTTTATTCTCCAACTAATCTAGGCTTTCGACACAAGATGGGACGCGTAACATGCACAGCCCATCAGCCCTGGGTATTCAGACATCACAACAAAAGTCGGAATAGGGGAAACAAATTCTTTCATACGACCTTTGTCTTGCATCGCATCACGGAAACCACTTTTAAGAATATCTTTTAAATAACGAGGCACAATACCACCGGCAATATAAACACCGCCGCGAGACTCAACGGACAATACTAGATCGCCGATAACTCTACCTAAAAATACAAAGAACTGTTCCAACGTAGCGATTGCGATAGGATCATTACCAAGCTTTAACGCTTCGCCAATTTCAGGCGCGGTTAAACGCTTTTCAACACCTTCACGCAGAGCCAGTGCTTCGTATATATTTTCAAGGCCCATGCCAGATAAAACACGCTCTGCTGAAACTCGCTTATGGCGCGTACGAAGAAATTTTAAAATATCATCTTCAACATCATTACAGGCAGATAAATCAACATGCCCGCCCTCTCCTGGCAAAACAATATTAGGCCCATTATCTTGAGGAACAACGCAGGATATTCCCAAACCAGTGCCAGCTCCAACTACCCAACAAGCACCTTTTGGATCGACCGTAGAGCTTTCTCCAATGACAACCATATCTTCAGGTTTAAGGATTTCCAAGCAATGTCCAACGGCATCAAAATCATTTAATAAGGCAACGGCTTTATTATCACCAAAATAGGACTGCACTTCATCACGAGTAAACTTCCACGGATTATTAGAAAACTGTATTACTGGCTGATTAACAGGACCTGCAATCGCCAAAACAATAGCGTCTATTTTATCCATACCAATACTGCAGTTTTCGATATAATCCGCTGCAGCATCAAAAAAATTATCGTAATTTTCACAAGGAAGCACTCTAACTTCTAGAGGCTCGTATTGATGGATAGGAACCAAAGCAAAACGCGCATTAGTTCCACCAAGATCGGCGATTAAAGCATGGGACATAAACGAACCCTATTTAATTTTTTTGAAATTTTACAACAAAATTGAGGTGAAAAATACCGCGATCTTGAAAAAATAAGCACCATAATGTAATAAAATTACAAAACTATCTTAGTCTATTTAAAAATTTAAAGACCTTTGTTGGCACCAATCGTTTACGGTTATTTTTATAGTCATAGAGGCGCTCATCTGCCACTTTCAACAGATGCTTATAGTTACTAGGCGAATCAGACATGACACTGGCACCACCGTAACTAATAGTAATAGGTACAAGATTAGATTTATACCTTAATGGATTAGATTGTAGATATTCTTGGATAGATTCCGCCACCAAAATGGCTTGCTCATAACTTTTTCCAGGCATAACAAACACAAATTCATCACCTGCAAATCGAAATGCTAAACCTTGCTTGTGAACGTATTTTAGCAAACGCTTAGCGATATACTCCAATACCTCATCACCACAATTATGGCCTAACGTATCATTAATGGACTTAAAGGCATCACAATCAATGAATACAACAGTTAAATCACGCTCCTGCATTTTAGAGCGAGCAAACTCACGATCTAGCATCAACTCTAGCTGTCGACGGTTTAATAAGCCCGTTAATGGATCTCGTGTCGCCAAATACTCTAGCTTTTCCCTTGCCGTCACATTACTCAAACAAATAGAGATTTTAATCGCTAACTGATCAAGTAAAAAAGTATCTTTTGTCGTCGCATCATATCTAGAGCTGTCTGAATCGGCCTGACAAAACAATCCAACCAACTCACCATCAATAGTCAAAGGAGAAATGGCGACAGAAGAAATAATATCGCGATAAACAGAGGGAATGATTTCCCAGCATCGGCTTAAATTAGTATTTACTAAAACGGTTTTATTACTGGACTTGATGATATCGATCATAGAACGACGTCTTGTAAAAAGCACCCTATCTCGTAGATCAGGCATTTTCTCTAGACTTTCTATTAGATGAGACAAAGGTGCTTCATTAATTAGATTCACCCAAACATAAGGCACACTAAACTGCTTCTGCACTTCCTTGGTTAATGTTGAAACAAACTGATCACAACGTCCAATCGAAAGTATACAACGCTCTATCTCAAAGAATTTGCGTGCAATCTCTTCATTACGTCTAACATTGTCGATCAGTTCGTTAATATCATGCATGCACTATGCCCTACCGCACTGATGTTAAGCGGCTCACTTTTCTAAATAAAAGCAGAAGACCCTAAAAATATAATTGATCTATAATGCATTATAGTACGATGCTTAAACACTTTGGGCTATACATTGAACAAAAATTGATAGCCTTATATACAAAAAATCACAATTTAAAAATACTCACCTAACGATAAAAGTCAAAATAGCAACATTCCATCGCACCTATCACTGATGAAAAAGCATTTTTAATTAATTCCCTGTTTTCTTTAAGAAAAATCGCTCTGTGCCGATAGCTTTATCGTAGATGATTTAATAGGCACATAAATGAATTTAAGAGAAATTGTTGAAACACAGGTAACCCAAAGCAGCAAAGCGGGCAAACCGGTTTCTGGCAATGCTCATTTTGCCTTATTAATGAGTCTATTCAATCAACCCGGGCCGTCTGTTATCGATACCCAGGATGAATTAAACTTTCATCAGCCTCACGCAATTACACGGCCCATTCAATTTTCGCACAGCATTGGAGAAAACCCCATTGCAAACATCGCCCTACTAAAAGCATTAAGCTTCGAGCCTTTAGCAGAAGGCCCAGCGTATCAATATGATGCCGTTGAGAGTTTAGAGCAACAAATTAACACTCGTATCTAACTATTTTATGCTAAGACTTGCCACCAATAGATATTGAACACTTAGCAAACAAAGCACTCCACTGCTTAGCATGATATTGAGACACAAGCTGGTAACGCTGCCATTCACTAGTCGCTTCATTCAGAGAAAATTGATACGAAAAAGTTTGCATATCACGACTTAAAGGCTCACTTACCTCAAACAAACGATTCAAAAGTGGCAGTATCTGATAAGCTCCGCGAGTTATTCGCCCCATATAAGGCTGAACAACTTTTACATAATGCGTCTCAAACTGCTGTTTAAGATAAACCATTGGAGCTCCACAAATATTACCATCTAATGCTTTCACTTTATTCGCAACAAGATCTAAATAACTAGTGACACGTGCCAACGAATACAACAGTCGGCCAGCGTACTCACTGTCCATTAGTATTTTCAAATCTCCCTCAAAAACATTAGCATCAACAAGTGGTAAATCCTCAAGACTCTCACCAATGGCAAGCAATCGATTTAAAGAATTCAATAGCTCCTGTTGCTCTGCAGTAGAATAGTTGAGAGGTAAAAAACCATTAGATAAACTAAAAAACGCCTCGCTTTCTGCGCCATTAAAAAGAGCATTACCGAATGCCATAGGTAATTCAAGGCGCTTCTGTTGGGCTATTTGATACAATTCTTTAGACAAAGACTCATTCTTTATATCACACGACTCTATAGCGCGAATGATGTCTAGCTCGTATAAAAATCGCTGACTATCAGGCATAACCTTACCAAGAATGCTATTTTTTCTGCCCGCCACAATACCAACATCACACCGCTGCAAAGACAAGAAATCTAATAAACCAATATCGAAGTGAGTCAAACTTTGTTGACGATTACGTGATGACGGCAAGCTAGCTGGCATTACAATTGCTGGAGATGAAATAGACAAAAACTGAGAACGATTTAAATCCACAACATATTGAGATAAAACGTCTTCTGCTTTAAAACGCGTATCACAACCACTTACTCCAGCGAGTATAATGCCGCCTAACAGAATCATTGAAAGAAAAGGTTTTATTAACATGAACAAGCTACTCATCCAAAAACGAGAAGAAATATCAGAAACACGCGTTGCAAAGATGGTGTTTCCAGCAACAACAAACCATTACGATACCTTATTCGGTGGTATCGCCCTACAGTGGATGGACGAAGTTGCCTATATTGCTGCCACCCGTTTTGCCAGAAAAACCATGGTAACCATTTCAACAGAACAAGTGGACTTTAAACAACCGATACCTTCAGGCATTTTAGTTGAATTAATCGCTCGCGTGGTTCATGTTGGCAGAACCTCGCTAAAAGTAGAAGTATCAATTTTTTTAGAGCAATTGGATAGCGATAAACGCACAAAGGCAGTAACCGGACATTTCAATTTTGTGGCCGTAGACAGCAACAAAAAGCCCACTCCGATTTTTGATGAAGAAGCAAATCTTTAGAAAGGGAGCATGATGAGTAGCAGCACATAAAGTTGTGTACTACTCATCGCTGTATTTTACTGAGCGTGACGCTTGGCAATTTCTGCCGCCAACTCATCAAAACTTTTTTCAGATTCTAATTTTTGGTACAAAGCTTGTTCATTTTTCATAGAAGTACGCAAAATATCTTGTGCTACTTTTCCAGCTTGCTCAGGATCTAAACCAACCAAAACAACCAAACCACCACTAGGCGTAGGCATCTGACGTACAACTTTAGATCCAATTAATTGCTGCTCAGTAACTTGCTTAGTCACTACACTATTCACACGATCAACTGTTTCAGCATCACCAGCACCTGTTGTTTCAACATACTGCTTGACCATGTTTTGCAGATCAAGGCTAAGTACTTGCGCCAACTCAACACGTGCCGCTGTTGCAGCCATCTGTTTCATATAGTTAGGGCCAGCGGCAGATTTTTCGCTATAACCAACTGCAGACAAAGCCACACCCTCAACAGGAGCACCACACACCCAAGCAGGAGCAGCCTGATTAGAACCATCAGCAAACACACAATCAGAAATTGCCTCAACGGGCGTATTCAAGGCATCTTTACTACATGCTGCCAATACAAGACTAGCCGCTAATAAACCCACAATTTTAAACGTCATCATCTTTTCCTTTTATCTAAGAGACTGAACTACTAAGAGATAAATAGTGTCAAAAATATAACCCGAACATTAATTACAATGCTGCTATTTTAGTCTATTCAGTGCATTAAAAACAAAAAAAGGCGCTATAAATAGCGCCTTTTTACATCAATTTACACTAGAAATTACTCAGTGTAAGCTGCTTTTTCTTCTTCGGTCACATCTTTCATAGAAAGCTTGATACGACCACGAGCATCAACATCTAGTACTTTAACGATAACTTCTTGACCTTCAGAAAGGAAGTCGGTTACTGCACGAATACGCTCTTCAGCAATTTGAGAGATGTGAACCAAACCATCTTTACCAGGTAAGATGTTTACGAAAGCACCAAACTCAGCTAGGCGAACTACTTTACCTTTGTAAAGTTTATCTACTTCTGCTTCAGCAGTGATTTCATGAATCTTCAGCAATGCTGCATCAGAAGATGCTTTATCAGCAGCGTAAATACGAACAGTACCGTCGTCATCTAGATCGATAGAAGCGCCAGTTTGCTCAGTGATAGAACGAATTGTTGCACCACCTTTACCGATGACGTCACGAATTTTCTCTGGATCAATTTTGATCGTCGCCATAGAAGGCGCGTTAGGAGAAACTTCTGGACGAGCGTAACCAATTACTTTCGCCATCTCTCGAAGGATATGAGTACGAGCTTCAAGCGCTTGGCTCAAGGCGATATCCATAATCTCTTCGTTGATACCTTCGATTTTGATGTCCATTTGAAGCGCAGTAATACCTTCTGCAGTACCCGCTACTTTAAAGTCCATATCGCCAAGGTGATCTTCGTCACCTAAGATATCAGTCAATACAGCAAAACCATCGTCTTCTTTGATAAGACCCATTGCGATACCTGCAACAGGTGCCTTAAGAGGAACACCAGCGTCCATCATAGACAAAGACGCGCCGCACACAGATGCCATAGAGCTTGAACCGTTAGATTCAGTAATCTCAGATACGATACGGATTGTGTACGGGAATTCATCTTCAGAAGGCAATACAGCCTGAACACCACGACGAGCTAGACGACCGTGACCAATTTCACGACGACCAACACCACCCATACGACCACACTCACCTACAGAGTATGGAGGGAAGTTGTAATGAAGCATGAAGCTGTCTTTACTTTCGCCAGTCAAACCATCAGTCATTTGTGAATCGCGGCTCGTACCAAGCGTACAAGTTGCAATCGCCTGGGTTTCACCACGAGTGAACAAAGCAGAACCATGAGTTTTACTTAGTAGACCAACTTCAACGTTGATTGGACGAACTGTTTTATTATCACGACCATCAATACGAGGCTTGCCATCGATAACACGGCGACGAACAATGCGTTTTTCAAGTTTAGAGAAAGCGCCAGTAACGTCAGCTTCTGAGAACTCACCTTCTGCAGTAACAAGTGCAGCAACAGCCGCATCACGAACAACACCTAGTTGAGCGTAACGAGCCATTTTTTCGCTGATTCCGTACGCTTCTTCGATTTGAGCTGCGTAACCAGATTGAAGTGCATCAGTCAAAGAAACGTTTGCCGCATCTGCAACCCAATCCCAACGAGGCTTAGCACACTCAGCTGCGAATTCTGTAATGGCAGAAATCGCCGCTTGCATTTCTTTATGAGCGTAAAGTACAGCACCTAGCATTTCGTCTTCTGTAAGCTCTTGCGCTTCAGACTCAACCATCAATACTGCGTCTTTCGTACCTGCTACGACCATGTCTAGCAAAGAACCATCTAGATCAGAATAGCTTGGGTTAAGAACATAACCAGACTCGTCGTTAAAACCAACACGAGCCGCACCGATAGGACCATTGAACGGAATACCAGAAATAGTCAATGCTGCAGACGTTGCCAACATAGCCGCAATATCAGCGTCTAAGTTAGTGTTAGTAGACATAACAGTACAAACAACCTGAACTTCGTTCATAAACCCTTTAGGGAACAATGGACGGATTGGACGGTCGATCAAACGAGAAGTCAGTGTTTCTTTTTCAGAAGGACGGCCTTCACGTTTTAAGAAGCCACCTGGAATTTTACCAACTGCGTAAGCACGCTCTTGATAATGAACAGATAATGGAAAAAAGTCTTGGCCAGCCTTAGCTGATTTAGCGCCTACAACAGTAGCAAGTACTTGTGCATCACCAATTGTACAAAGAACAGCGCCTGTTGCTTGGCGAGCAATGCGGCCTGTTTCTAGCGTTACGGTATCATTACCGAACTGAAAAGTTTTTGTAGTAATACTCACACGTATTCCTTTTATTAAAAAAATTTCTTCTCCCAAAGACCTCTTTTTAAGCCAGTACTCATATGAACTCTTTCAGCTTCTTCATTCAGGAGAAGAAAAGTGCATATGAAGTACAGGCTGTCCCTTGGGAGACCAATAAAAAAAGGGCCATAATAACTTATGGCCCTTTCTCAGTCTTAGCGACGCAGACCTAGTTTTTTAATCAAACTAGTGTAACGAGCTGCATCTTTACGCTTAAGGTAATCCAACAACTTACGACGCTGGTTTACCATGCGGATTAGACCGCGACGAGAATGATGGTCGTGGATATGAGCTTTAAAGTGACCTTGAAGACCTTCGATGTTCTTAGTCAACAATGCTACTTGAACTTCAGGAGAACCAGTGTCGCCTTCCGCTACTTGAAACTCTTTTACCAACGCTGCTTTTGATTCTGCAGACAATGCCATAATCTTAATCTCCAAATTAATATGCTATTAAAAGTAAAGGAT
Organism: Marinomonas polaris DSM 16579; assembly: GCF_900129155.1. Taxonomy (GTDB): domain Bacteria; phylum Pseudomonadota; class Gammaproteobacteria; order Pseudomonadales; family Marinomonadaceae; genus Marinomonas; species Marinomonas polaris. The sequence goes on along the minus strand of NZ_FQVF01000012.1, from coordinate 119,671 downwards.
AGCCGAGCATATTTTCAGTCATCCTAAGCTAGCAAGTTTAACACTCTTTTTAGCAGAACTCACTGCTATTTATAAAGAGAACTCGCTGGTATTTACCAGTCGATAAGGACGAATAGACGTCTCTTTAATTTGCCCAAGGCCTAAGAAGCGCTGTGATCCATGATCGTACATTCTCACTACAGTTTCATGTTCTAATGAAACAGGACTAGGTATGGTTCGACCAAACATCATATCCAGTGTATCCGCCTCAGGTAAATCGACTCTAGTGAAATGTTCTACAGCGGTATCCATCGAAATTAGATGAGAATCTAATGCCTCATATCCTTGCTCCGCTATCACTTCAAACTGCTCTAACGTCATCATATTTTCAGGCAAATATCCCGCCGTCGAAATACGATGCAAAGAATGAAGATGCGCACCACAACCTAACGCTTCACCAATATCCTCGCCAATGGTTCGAATATAAGTACCTTTGGAACACTGAATATCAAGTGTCAGTGTATCTTCGGTTCTTGAAACAAGAGTTAGATTTGAAATAGTAACGCGACGACGTTTCCTTTCAATAACGATGCCTTGACGGGCATACTCATACAAAGGCCTACCTTCGTGCTTTAAAGCAGAATACATGGGAGGTATTTGCTCAATTTCACCACGAAATCCGTCTAGAATTTCTTCAAGAGATTCATCAGTAAGAGTAGGGATCAACTCCTCAGTTAATACCTCACCTTCACGATCACCGGTTGTGGTTCTTTTTCCCAACTGTATGCAGGTTAGATAACGCTTATTTGCATCCAATAAATATTGAGAAAATTTCGTCGCTTCTCCGAGACACAATGGCAACATTCCTGTTGCCAAAGGGTCAAGCGCCCCAGTATGTCCAGCTTTTGCTGCCTGATAAAGACGGCGGACACGCTGCAGCGCTTGGTTCGAACTTAAACCTATCGGCTTGTTCAGTAGAACGATACCGTCCACTGAACGCCATTTTGCTTTAACCATACGAACTTATTACTCGCCTTCGTTACCGTTTTTTGTCTCATCATCACGAATTGCTTCGTCAATAAGAGCAGACATGCGTGAACCATTAACAACACTCTGGTCGTAGTGGAAACGCAAATGCGGCATAACACGAAGTTTTACTTCTTGTGCTAAACGACGACGCAAGAACCCTTTCGCACTATCAAGTGCAGCTTGGTTCTCAGCCAATACTTCTGGCTGGTCATCTTTACCAAGTACGGTGTAATAAATATCCGCATAGCCTAAATCTTTTGCTACACGTACTTCGTTGACAGTAACTAATCCTAAGCGAGGATCTTTTACTTCAAACTGGATCAAGGACGCCAGCTCCTTTTGGAGCTGGTCACCAATCCGACTAGTACGACTAAATTCGCCTGCCATGATCTTGTCCTATTAAAGCGTACGCGCTACTTCGACGGTTTCAAAAACCTCGATCTTATCGCCTACTTTGACATCATTGTAGTTCTTCACGCCGATACCACATTCCATACCGCGGCTAACTTCGTTAACAGCATCTTTGAAACGACGAAGAGACTCAAGTTCACCTTCGTAAATAACAACGTCATCACGCAATACACGGATCTGCTTGTTACGGTAAACCGTACCTTCGATAACCATACAGCCGGCAACCAAGCCAAACTTAGGCGAACGGAACACATCACGCACTTCAGCAGTACCTTTGATGTCTTCACGAAGATCTGGCGACAACATACCAGACAAAGCAGACTTAACATCATCAATGATGTTGTAGATAACGCTGTAGTAACGAAGATCAATACTTTCACGTTCGATAAACTGCTTAGCAGAGTTATCAGCACGTACGTTGAAACCAAAGATAACGGCATCTGAAGCTAAAGCCAAAGTAGCATCCGTTTCGGTGATACCACCAACGCCACTAGATACGACATTCACTTTTACTTCGTCAGTGTTCATATCAGTCAATGATTTGATCAAAGCTTCTAGAGAACCACGAACGTCTGCTTTTAGAACCACATTCAAAGTACGAACTTCGTCTTTACCCATTTCAGAGAACAAGTTCTCCAATTTAGCAGAGTGTTGACGAGCAAAGCGTACTTCGCGGTATTTACCCTGACGGAAGTTAGCTACTTCACGCGCTTTACGCTCATCAGCAACAACGATGAACTCTTCACCAGCTTCTGGCGTTCCGTCAAGACCAAGAATCTCAACTGGAATAGATGGACCTGCAGAGTCAATAGCCTTACCAGTTTCATCCAACAAAGCACGAACACGACCCATTTGAAGACCGGCTAACACAATGTCGCCTTTCTTCAAAGTACCGTTTTGCACAAGCAAAGTTGCAACAGAACCACGACCACGATCAAGGCGAGCTTCAACAACAACCCCTTTAGCAGGTGCGCTAGGAACAGCCGTCAACTCTAATACTTCAGCCTGAAGAAGAACCGCTTCTAAAAGCGCTTCGATACCTTCACCAGATTTTGCAGATACGCCAACAAACTGGATGTCACCACCCCATTCTTCTGGCACAACTTCTTGCGCTACCAATTCATTTTTAACACGATCGATATCAGCGCCTTCTTTGTCGATCTTAGTCATGGCAACAACCATTGGTACACCAGCTGCACGTGCATGCTGGATCGCCTCGATTGTTTGCGGCATTACACCATCATCAGCAGCACAAACTAGAATAACAATGTCTGTCGCCTTAGCACCACGAGCACGCATAGAGGTAAACGCAGCGTGTCCAGGTGTATCCAAGAAGCTGATCATGCCATGTGGTGTTTCAACATGGTAAGCACCAATGTGCTGGGTAATACCGCCAGACTCACCCGCAGCAACACGAGTTGTACGAATGTAATCAAGCAATGATGTTTTACCATGGTCAACGTGACCCATTACGGTAACTACTGGTGCACGTTTAATTGCTTCACCTTGGTAGTCAATGGCTTCAATCATGTCGTTTTCGACAGCATTTTCATCGATAAACTTAACCGTATGGCCCATTTCTTCAACAACTAAAGTCGCTGTATCACGGTCAATTGTCTGGTTAATAGTCGCCATAGCGCCCATTTTAAACATGATCTTAATAACTTCAGCGCCTTTCACTGCCATTTTTTCAGCAAGATCAGCCACTGTAATACTTTCAGGCAATGCCACTTCATGGATCATTTTAGCCGTAGGCTTTTGGAAACCATGTTCTTGTTTAGATGGCTTCTTATTCTTACGACCCAATTTACCACGACGAGTAAATTCATCTTCATCATTCACATTAACGCGTGAAGTACGTTTGTTGTCTGGGTTTACGCGACCACGAGGTTTATCTTTATCTTTGTCGTTGTCATGTCTAACTGGACCCTTTTTGCCTTTAGGTGCAACAGTAGATTTTTTACTATCCATTGCTGGTTGAGACACTTTTTTCGCCGCTTTAGGCTGCTTCGGTGATTCCACGGGTTCTGCCGCTCCTATATCGGAAACATACTGCTCCGTTTCATTGACCGCGCCAGCATCCGCTACGACGTTTTTCACCGTTGCTTCTTGACGCGCTTTTTCTTCGGCTTCAGCCTTCGCTTTGGCCGCCTTCTCTTCTTCTTGCTTACGCTCTAACTCAAGACGAGCTTTCTCTTGTGCTAAACGTTCTTGCTCTTCTGCAAGACGCTTCGCTAACTCTTCTTTCTGTTGAGCTTCTTCATCTACATCATCACGCTTAACATAAGTGCGTTTTTTCTTCACAGCAACATTGACAGCTTTTCCGCCATCACCACGAGATAAGGTACTTGTCGTCTTACGCTGTAAAGTAATACGCTGGCTGTTATCGCCCTCTTCACCATGTTGACGCTTCAAATAATTCAATAGTGCTTGCTTTTCAACTTCAGAGACTTCTTGGCTTGCACTCGTTTGAGGCAGACCAGCGTCTTTCATCTGAGCTAGTAGCTTATCGACTGGCGTATTTACCAGCTCGGATAGTATCTTTACGGTTTGAACTGTCATTAAGTTCCCCCTTATGTACTCAGATTTTATTCAGATTCAGTAAACCAAGGTGCGCGAGCAGTCAAGATAAGACGACCTGCACCCTCTTCAGTCATACCTTCAACGTCAAGCAATTCATCAACTGATTGTTCAGCCAAATCTTCCATAGTAACAACACCCATAGAAGCAAGCACCAAAGCAAGGTGGTTATCCATTCCTTCCATCGCCAATAAGTCGGCAGCAGGTTTGGCATCGTCTAATTGCTCTTCAGCTTGAAGCGCTTGGTTCAGCAAAGCTTCTTTTGCACGTGAACGTAGCTCGTTTACTAAATCTTCATCAAATCCATCGATGTCTAACATTTCTTCCATTGGGATATAAGCGACTTCTTCTAAAGAAGTGAATCCCTCATCAACCATCTGGATCGCCAAATCATCATCGATATCTAATCCATTAACGAAGATATCAATCAGCTTTTGCGATTCTTCTTGCTGCTTAGCTTCTGCATCTTCGCTGGTCATTACATTCAAAGACCAACCAGTCAGAGTAGACGCTAAACGAACGTTTTGACCATTACGGCCAATCGCTTGTGCTAAATTATCACTCTTGACGGCAACATCCATAGAATGCGCATCTTCATCAATGACAATAGAGTCCACTTCTGCAGGTGCCATTGCGTTGATCACTAGCTGAGCTGGGTTATCATCCCAAAGTACGATATCAACACGTTCGCCATTCATCTCGTTAGAGACTGCTTGAACTCGCGCACCACGCATACCGACACAAGCACCGATTGGGTCAATACGGCGGTCATTCGTTTTAACAGCAATTTTGGCACGTAAACCAGGATCACGTGCAGCACCACGAATTTCGATAACTTCTTCAGCGATTTCTGGCACTTCAAGGCGGAACAACTCGATCATGAATGCTGGCGCGTTACGAGACAGAATTAATTGCGCACCACGACTGTCATCGCGAATTTCAAGCAACAATGCACGGATACGGTCATTCATTCTGAAACTTTCACGAGCGATCAATTGATCTTTTGGTAATGACGCTTCCGCGTTTTCACCAAGATCAATAATCAAGCTATCACGAGTCACTTTTTTGACCTGACCATGAACAAGCTTGCCAACTTTTTCCGTGTACAACGCCACCATTTTAGCGCGTTCAGCTTCACGTACCTTTTGTACGATAACTTGTTTAGCTGTTTGGGCAGCAATACGACCAAATACTTCAGACTCAACTTCTTCTTCGTAAATCTCGCCAATAGGCACACCAAGATTTTGTTCTTCAGAATCATCAATTGTTAATTCGAATGCTGGAGCGGAATAATCTTCATCTGCAACAATATGCCATTGACGGTAAGTTTTGTAATCACCTGTACGCTGATCAATAGAGACGCGAATTAATGCGTCTTCTTCAAAACGGCGTTTGGCAGCACTAGCTAAAGCAATTTCAACGGCTTCGAAAATAACTTGTTTCGGAACATCTTTCTCGTTGGAAACGGCTTCCACTACCAAAAGAATTTCTTTGCTCATCCTTTTAGCCTCTCTTCAAGGTTAATTTTTAAAATTGTGGAACAACATTTGCTTTATCGATCAAATCGATAGGCAATAAGTATTCTTCTTGATCTACGCGAATAACAATATCTTCGCTTTCGATCCCCATTAGTTGCCCTTTAAACTTACGTCGCCCATCAAAAGGCACACGCAAGCGCAAAGAAACAATAGAACCGATATAAGCCTGATATTGAGCCAAACTGAATAAAGGCCGATCTAAACCTGGTGACGATACCTCTAGGTTGTACTCCCCAGTAATTGGGTCTTCAACATCTAGAATAGAACTAACTTGACGGCTAACTCGGGCGCAATCTTCTACGTCAATCCCTTTTTCAGCATCCGTTTCGATATAAATACGAAGCACAGAATCTTTACCTAAAGATAAATATTCCATCCCCCAAAACTCAAACCCTAAACCTTCAACGACTGGTCGAATAAGTTCTTCTAAAATCGTATATTTTGCTGACAATCGTTTTCTCCGAAAACCAATTTTGTAAAACGCAGAAACAAAAAACGGGCTCAAGGCCCATTTTCATTTATAAACAGTAACAGTACAGATAACAAAAAACCCCATATAGGGGTTCTCAGCACTCTGCTCAAATAAAACTGAGAGAGCATCCTTCATAAAGAAGGTCGTCAATCCTGACACTAAACACTAAGAACAAACTGGTGCGGATACCTAAACTAGGAAAACCATGAGAAGAATATCTTTTAAAAAAGAAACTCAAATCTCGACAAACCAGATTGCTCTGCATCAATATTCCGACATCATACACAAAATACGACATCAATTCAAGATTGGTGCGGATGGGGGGACTCGAACCCCCACGAGCATAGCTCACCACCCCCTCAAGGTGGCGCGTCTACCAATTCCGCCACATCCGCAAAGCACTACACAGCTAACACAAACACTTTCAAAACCAGTATAACTAAATATTACTCAGTTACAGGTAGATCAGATGATGTTTTTTTCTTATCACCTAACTCTGGTAAACCTATAGTTTCTTCAACTTGAGGAGCTGAAGGAACAAAATCAAGCGCACCTGAAACACTTTTTGCTTGTTCACTGGCAAAAAAAGCCAGACCAAAACTAGTCAAAAAGAAAATCAATGCAAACACTGCGGTCATTTTCCCAAAGAAACTACCACCACCTTGACTCCCAAATACTGTCTGGGACGCACCACCACCAAAAGAGGCGCCAGCGTCCGCACCTTTGCCTTGCTGCAACAAAACCAACGCGATAATAACTACCGCCGCCAGTACATGCAAAACTAAAATTAGTGCTTCCATCAATTAACCTGCTGTTTTTACAATCGCGATAAATTCTTTTGCATCAAGAGATGCACCACCAACAAGAGCACCATCTACATCAGGCATTTGAAACAAAGCCGAGCTGGTTGATGCCTTAACACTTCCACCATATAGAATCTGCACTTTCTGAGAAACAGATTCCGATGTTTTGGCCAAAAAGGCCCGAATAGATTTATGAACATCTTGTGCTTGTTCTGCACTTGCGGACAAACCTGTCCCTATTGCCCATACCGGCTCATAAGCAATAACCATCTGCTCAAATGAAGCGATACCAACAACATCAACAACAGCCTGAAGTTGCTGTTCACATACTTCTAGCGTCTTGCCTGACTCTCGCTCAGCCAATGTTTCACCGATACATAACATTGGAGTCAAACCAAAATCTAAAACTGCTTTTACTTTAGAAGCTATAAGCTCATTTGTTTCACCATAAAGAGAACGCCTCTCTGAATGACCAAGCAACACATACTTAACCCCAAAGTCGCCCAACATAGAAGTAGATACTTCACCTGTAAAGGCACCTTTCACTTCTTGACTAACATTCTGCGCAGCTAAAACTATACTACTAGCAGATATCAATTCATCAACTTGCGACAAATAGGGAAAAGATGGAGCAACAACCACTTCAGAGCTAGAACCATCCATCTCAAGCAAACCGTTAATCAGTGAAACAATAGACTCTTTCGAGCCATTCATTTTCCAGTTACCAGCTACTATTTTCTGACGAATCATATCCTAACCCCTAAATTCGAGGCGCCCATTCTATGGAATGGGCGCTTTGGTTTCAAGTATTTATTGTTATTCAATACATAAAATTCATTTTATGTATTTGCTTTAGCGGAAACTACAGAATTAACTTCTTCAACTAAATAATCAACAAGCTCATCTACAGTGTCATTATCTCGACCCTCGACCATAACTCGAATCAAAGGTTCAGTACCAGAAGCCCGAAGCAATACACGGCCCAAGCCGTTCAAACGCTCATTTGCTACAGCAATTGCCTTCTGCAAAGCTGGCTCTTCATTTGGAATAAAACGCTTGGCCACACGAATATTTTTCAACTTTTGAGGAAATTTAACCAAGCCAACCAAGAGCTCATCAAGCGCCTTACCCTCTTCAACCATGGCACGAAGCACCTGAAGCGCAGCAATGATACCATCGCCTGTCGTAGTAATTGAGCGACATACGATATGCCCAGATGGCTCACCACCCAACACCCAACCATGCTGCATCAATTTTTCATTGACGTACCTATCTCCAACCGCAGCGCGACTAAAGCCAATACCCGTTTCAGAGAAAGCCAATTCCAAGCCGAAGTTACTCATCAGAGTACCAACAACACCACCACTAAAACGCCCAGTACGCATAAGATGATTAGCGATAATATACAGAATATCATCACCATCGCGCACCACACCGTGACGATCAACTAATATCAAGCGGTCACCATCACCATCTAGCGCGATACCAAGATCAGCTTCTTCAGCTAAAACATTTTTACGTAACAACTCTGGCTTAGTCGCACCACTAAACTCATTGATATTCAATCCATCAGGATTAACACCAATCGATATAACTTCCGCACCCAGCTCGGAAAACACACGAGGAGCAACGTGATAGGTAGCACCATCAGCACAATCGACAACGATTTTAAGACCGCTTAACTGCAAACCAATAGGGAACGTACCCTTACAATATTCAATGTAACGCCCTGCAGCATCATCAATACGCTTTGCACGCCCGATAAGACTAGATTCAACCACTACCATTGGCTGCTCAAGAAAATACTCAATGCGCTCTTCTATCTCATCAGAAATCTTTCCACCTTCGGCAGAAAAAAACTTAATACCATTGTCAGTATAAGGATTATGAGACGCACTAATAACAATGCCAGCACTCGCACGGAATGTTCGAGTCAAATAAGCAATCGCAGGCGTTGGCATAGGGCCAACTAAACGCACATCCGCACCGGCCGCAACAATGCCAGACTCAAGCGCAGACTCAAACATGTAACCAGAAATACGAGTATCTTTACCTATCAGAATCTTCTTATCATTTTCCTTAAAAACTTGGCCAGCCGCCCAACCAAGCTTAAGCATAAACTCTGGCGTAATTGGCGTCGTACCGACTTTCCCACGAATTCCATCTGTACCAAAATACTTACGCATTAAATCTCTCTCTCAATACGAGACATTAACGCCAACATTTCAACATGCGGCCTAACATCATGAACTCTAAAAATACGAGCACCCTTCAAATAAGCAGAAGCATTTGCTCCCATAGTGCCATATAAGCGCTCTTCAACCGGCAAACCTAAAGCTTCTCCTATCATAGTCTTTCTCGAAAGACCGACAAGAACTTCAAACCCCAGACCTTTAAACACTTCAGTATGCTTCAGCAGCGATAAATTATGCGCCAGCGTTTTCCCAAACCCAATACCTGGGTCCAAAATAAGGCGAGACCGAGAAATACCAACCGACTCACACTCAACAACCCTAGACATCAAATAACTCAAAACGTCATCAACCACCGATACATAATCAGGTCGATCCTGCATTGTTTGCGGCACACCTTTCATATGCATCAAACAAATAGGCAAATCAGTTTCGGCAGCGGCCTGCAAAGCACCATCACGCTCAAGCGCCCTAACATCATTTATAAACCCCATCCCTAAAAGAGCAGCCCCATGAATTACCTCCGTTGTACTAGTATCTACAGACACAACGATATCGAAGCGTTTTTTTATTGCTTCAACAATAGGCAACACACGATCCAGTTCTTGCTGAATAGAAACAGGCGCGGCACCAGGGCGAGTCGACTCACCACCAACATCTATAATGCTAGCACCCTCTTTAATCATCTTTTCAGCCTGACGCAAAGCAGCATCTAATGAATTAAAAGCACCACCATCCGAAAACGAGTCAGGAGTAATATTTAGTATCCCCATTACATGAGGAAGGGACAAGTCTAGCGACTTGTCCCCAAAAGGCATTAACGACATGAAAAAACCATATCAAAAAATTAACAGTTCGACGTTATTCACCTGCTGGTTTAGGTGAAGCTTGACCAGAAGTAGAGTCAAGATCATCTGACTCTGCCTCACTTTCAGAAGAACCATCACCAGATGAAGCAACAACTTCGTCATTCACTTTATCTGCATCATCACCTTTAGGAGTGTTAGCACTAGGATCAGACCAACCTTCAGGAGGAGATGGCTTTTTACCGTCCATAATCTCTTTGATTTGCTTAGCATCAATTGTCTCATACTGCATCAATGCTTCCGCCATAACATCTAGCTTAGGACGATTTTCAACCAATATCGTTGTCGCTTTTGAATAACAACGACTAATAATATCTTGAACCTCAGCATCTATAATCTTGCCAGTTTCAGGCGAGAAATAGTTTGCCTTACTTCCAGTTGGCCCAGAAATATAGCCACCATTATTATCATCTTCTTCATAGGCGAATGGACCAAGTTTTTCAGACAAACCCCATTTAGTTACCATGTTACGAGCAATACTTGTTGCGCGCTCAATATCATTTGAGGCACCGGTCGAAACACCATCAAAGCCATGAATCATTTCTTCAGCAATACGACCGCCATACAAACTACACACCTGACTTTCAAGACCACGCTTACTAATACTGTATTTATCTTCTTCAGGTAAATACATAGTGACACCTAGTGCACGACCACGAGGAATAATAGATACCTTATAAACTGGATCATGCTCAGGCATTAAATAACCAATAATAGTATGGCCAGCTTCATGGTAGGCAGTATTAAGCTTTTCTTTATCACTCATCACCATGGTTTTACGTTCAGCACCCATGAGGATTTTATCTTTTGCTAGCTCAAGCTGCTCCATATTTACCAATCGACGATTAGAACGAGCAGCAAACAATGCCGCTTCATTAACTAGGTTAGCCAAATCAGCACCAGAGAAACCAGGCGTACCACGGGCAATGTTCTTTGGTTCTACGTCATCATCACAAGGCACTTTACGCAAATGCACTTTTAGAATTTGTTCACGACCACGAATATCAGGTAAGCCTACTTGTACTTGACGGTCAAAACGACCAGGACGAAGCAAAGCTGGATCTAATACGTCCGGACGGTTTGTCGCAGCAATAACAATAATACCTTCGTTACCCTCGAAACCATCCATTTCAACCAACAGTTGGTTCAATGTCTGCTCACGCTCATCGTTACCACCGCCCATACCGGAACCACGATTACGACCAACAGCATCAATCTCATCGATAAAGATGATACATGGCGCATGTTTTTTCGCTTGCTCAAACATGTCACGGACACGAGACGCACCAACACCAACAAACATTTCAACGAAGTCAGAACCAGAAATAGTAAAGAACGGCACTTTTGCTTCGCCAGCAATTGCTTTAGCCAACAAAGTTTTACCTGTACCTGGAGGCCCACACATTAAGATACCACGAGGTATTTTACCACCAAGGCGCTGAAACTTACTCGGCTCGCGAAGAAAATCCACCAATTCTGAGGTGTCTTCTTTTGCTTCGTCACAACCAGCAACATCTGCAAACGTTGTTTTAATCTGATCTTCAGGCAAAAGGCGTGCTTTGGATTTACCAAAAGACATTGGACCGCCCTTGCCACCACCACCGCCTTGCATTTGGCGCATGAAAAACATGAAGATGGCAAGAATAAGAAGAATAGGAAAACTGGCAACTAATAGTTGAGTCCAAATACTTTGCTGTTCAGGCATACGCCCTTCAACAACCACATTATTGCTAAGCAAATCATCCATTATTTTTGGATCAGCTGCCGCAGGACGCACAGTATCAAAGGTGTCACCACTAGTTCGGCTGCCGCTAATGGTATAACCATCAACAACTACTTTCGCTATACGGCCATCTTGGACTTCTTTCACAAACTCGGAATAAGAAATTCGATTTGTGTCAGATGTCGTATTAAAGTTATTAAACACAGTTAGTAGTACAGCAGCTATAACCAACCACAACAGTATATTTTTCAGCATATCGTTCAAGAGCACACCTCTTAACGGTTATTTTAAATGTCTCTGGTAATCATACCAGAACATATCCCATTAACCTTTATATTGTCTTCCTAATAAGTAAACTTCGCGACTTCTTGCTCGCGATGCATCTGGTTTACGCGTCACAACAGATTCAAATTGAACCCGCATGGTTTTGAGGTATTCTTCAAACCCCTCACCTTGAAACACCTTCACCAGAAAATTTCCGCCTGGACGTAACACTTGAGCCGCCATATCCAAGGCAAGTTCTACAAGATACATAGCCTGAGGCTGATCAGAAGAACTGTTACCACTCATATTGGGGGCCATATCTGAAATTACAAGATCTGCTTTTTTATCTCCAATTTCAGCTAAGATTGCCTCGTATACTTCTTGCTCAGTAAAATCCCCCTGAACAAAACTCACACCAGGCAAAGGTGCCATTTCCAAAATATCTGAAGCAACAATAGTCCCGTTATCACCCACAAGCTTTGCCGCCACTTGAGACCAACCACCAGGAGCTGCACCAAGATCAACAACGCGCATCGCTGGCTTAAACAACCTGTCCTTATCGTTAATCTCTATCAGCTTATAACTCGCTCTAGAGCGATAGCCATCTTGTTGGGATTTTTTGACATACGGATCGTCAAAATGTTCCTTCATCCAATTATTACTACTTTTTGATCTTGCCACGTTTTCATCATACCTAAATCAGTCAATATTCCGCTATAATATCGCTTAACCTCTAAAGCCTCCAATAAAGAGGGTCAACTAATATGAGAAATTTTTACTATGAGCATTACAAACGCCCAAAAAAAGCAATATCGCCTAATCGGCCACGCACTTAATCCTGTGGTTATGATTGCGGGCAACGGCTTAACAGAAAACGTTCTTACTGAAATCGATCGTGCTCTTGAAGATCACGAATTGATTAAAATACGCATTAGCATTACGGATCGCGAAGTTCGCACCGCATTGATTGAAGAAATCAATAAAATAATGAAGTCTGAAACCGTACAAACCATTGGTAAAGTAGCGCTTTTCTACCGTGCAGCCTTAAAACCAAATCCAAAGCTGTCCAACCTACTTCGTTAAAACAAAACTTAGAGATAGTCTTTTTTGTTTAAAAAACAGACTATCTCTAAACTCTTCAAAATTACGGCCGATACCTTTGACAGCTAACAAAGGAGTCGTACCATGCTATTTATAGAGGCGTTAAATAGAGCAAGCACTCAACCGAACGAGAAAAAGTTGATTTCTAGAGCCAAATATCGCCCTATAATCAGCAATAAAGACTCTGTCGACTTAAGTTCTGCTGCGCACCAAGTAAAGGAAATACATCTAGATAGCCAAAACAAATCACCACTCACTGCATCAACAAGTGTTTTTGCCAACCTTATTGAGCATGTATTGAGTCATCTTATAAACAGTAATGCGCATCTACATTCTCCAGAAGAACTTAATTTAGACACAAAAGACTGGAAACTCTTTCTACAAGTCCCTCCGATGACAAAAGAGAAGGACAACAAATCAGTAGAGTATGTTGCACCAGAAGTGTTACAGCGACCACCAGCCAAACAGCTAATATTCCATATCCCAGTAAAACCGTCTTACGGTATTCCTGTAGAGATGACCGTATTATTGTCGCCTCATAATGGCTCACCGGAAGCACCAAGCATTTTTTACACGTCCCCTAAAGAAAATTGGCTACCAGTATTACGCACACCCTATCCACCAGAATTTCTCGAGCAACAAATAACTCATTATCACATACTGCTTGATCAAGATGGCGAACCAGACCAACTGTCACCACTCTATACACACATAAATCAAAGTAGAGTAATGGGCGAAGACTCTTTTTCACCTCAAACTTTTGGCTTACGGATTTGGAGAGCAAAGAACAACACTTTAACACCTGTTGTTTTAGGAGATAGTCAGATTGGCTTATTGTTTGTTGGCCATTTCAAACCGATTGAAGGCAACCCAATTAGCGAAGAAGAAAGAGCCCGACAGGCAAGCAACCTTTATACAAAGGCGTAAAGTCGCATTTCATGCAATAAAAAACCCTTCATACAATTCGCATGAAGGGTTTATTTCTTTATCGAAGAACTTAATTAACGTTTAAGGCCGAGAGCTAAACACTAAAGCTCGCACCACAACCACAGGTAGATGTGGCGTTAGGGTTTTGCACCACGAAGCGCGAGCCTTCTAAGTTTTCTTTATAGTCCACTTCCGATCCAACAAGATATTGGAAACTTAACGGATCAACAACCAAAGTGACTCCGTTACGCTTTACTTCTGTATCGTCCTCTTGATGTTCTTCATCAAAAGTAAAACCATACTGAAAGCCGGAACAACCGCCCCCCGTCACATAAACACGCAACATGAGCCGATCATTTTCTTCTTCTTCAATTAAAGATTGCAGCTTTGCAGCTGCTGCGTCTGTAAATTCAATAGGATCAATCGATTCAACCATGCTCATTCCAATACCACTAAAACCATTTCGATAAATGAATTATCCACTTATCCGAGTAATTTAGTCAAGTATTGATCAATGTTCACGGGTTGAGTGGAATCGAACTTGGGGCCATTTTTCTTCTGCCATCATCAAATTCACTCGAGTTGGTGCCAAATACGTCAAATGACCGCCACCATCAATCGCTAAGTTGTCACGACACTTATTCTTAAATTCTTCAAATTTCTTAGCATCGTCACACTCAACCCAACGAGCCGAGTTGACGTTTACCGCTTCATAGATACATTCCACTTTGTATTCGTCTTTCAAACGGTACGCGACAACTTCATATTGCAGCTGACCAACTGCACCAACAATAAGTTCATTGTTGCGTTGAGGCATAAATAGCTGGGTAGAACCTTCTTCAGAAAGCTGCTGTAAACCTTTTTGCAAAGCTTTCATTTTCATCGGATCTTTTAAGCGTACACGGCGGAATAACTCAGGCGCAAAGTGAGGAATACCAGTGAACTTTAAATCTTCCCCTTCCGTGAAAGTGTCACCTATCTGGATCGTGCCATGGTTATGCAAACCAATAATATCACCAGAGAAAGCTTCTTCAACACCCTCACGATCACCCGCTGTAAAAGACACCGCATCCGTCACTTTAATATCTTTACCAATACGGCAATGACGCATTTTCATACCACGATTATAAGTCCCTGAACACACTCGCATAAACGCAATACGGTCACGGTGTTTAGGGTCCATGTTGGCCTGAATTTTAAAAATAAAGCCGGAAAATTTTTCTTCCTTTGCTTCAACTTTGCGGGTATTAGTTTCGCGGTCAATAGGAGCTGGCGCCCATTCCACAAAGCCATCTAACATTTCACGAACACCAAAGTTAGAAAGTGCTGTACCAAAAAACACTGGCGTCAATTCACCAGCTAAATACGCATCAAGCTCGAATTCATGGCTCGCACCACGAACCAATTCGATTTCATCGACATAAGCAGCCCAATCATCACCAAGCAATTCTTTTGCCTTATCAGACTGTAGACCTTCGATTCGAATATCGTCCATCAAGGTATGGCCGCGACCACGAACAAATACATGAATCGTATCGGTATAAAGGTTATAAACACCTTTAAAGAAATCACTCATCCCAATCGGCCAAGTAATCGGTGCGGCAGCGATTTTTAGGACTTCTTCTACTTCATCTAACAATTCAATCGGATCGCGAATATCGCGGTCCATTTTGTTGATGAAAGTCAAAATAGGCGTATCACGTAAACGACAAACGTCCATCAACTTGATAGTACGGTCCTCTACACCTTTTGCACCGTCAATAATCATCAATACAGAGTCAACTGCGGTTAGCGTACGGTAAGTATCTTCCGAGAAGTCTTCATGCCCAGGTGTATCAAGCAAGTTTACGATGCGATCTTTGTATGGGAACTGCATCACAGAAGAGGTAATCGAGATACCACGCTGCTTCTCCATCGCCATCCAATCCGATGTCGCATGCTTATCACCTTTGCGGCCTTTTACAGAGCCAGCCGTTTGGATAAGCTGACCAAGCAGCAAAAGCTTTTCAGTGATGGTTGTTTTACCGGCGTCAGGGTGGGAGATGATAGCAAATGTGCGTCTATCGCTTACTTCATTAAGAAAATTCTGGTCTGCCATTAAAGTGTTCTTTTAGGTTATACGCGGGCTCTAAAACACTCGACATAAAAGCCAGTGCTCAACCCCGTTATGTTAATCGTGATTTCGTTGGCGACTATTTTCGCTGATCTCGGCTTTATAAACAATCAATGCCTATGGAATTAATCACTATTTAAACTTTCAGTCACTAACACCCTAAAATAACCATCCAATACAACCCACCGCCATGCACACAAACACAATCACCGAAAACATCAAAGGGCGAAGAGGGAAAAATCAACACCCCCTTACAAATGATTTGCATTATTATTAACAACAGCAATAAAATAACCATCTCTCTGAGTATAAGTGCAAACACTCAAATACAGTTTTAATCACTTTCAAGCTTCGATTTAAAGAATGGTAGAGCCTTAAGAATGATAGAGTCTAAAGAACTGCAGTTTAGTATCGGTGACCGTTCACTATTAACAAACTTTTCAATGACCTTTGAGGCGGGAAAAATCTACGCTTTAGTTGGCCATAATGGGTCCGGCAAATCTACCCTTTTAAAACTACTTGCTCAGCAACAAAAACCAACAGCTGGCAACATTTTACTAAATCATCAGTCTATTGCTTCATGGTCTCAAAAAAAGTTTGCTCAGCAAGTGGCGTATCTTCCTCAACAAACACCGTCTACAGATAGCCTTTCTGGAAGAGATCTTGTCAGCTTTGGTCGCTATCCTTGGCATGGTTTACTCGGACGACTAAACAAAGAAGATCAACAATATATTGACGAGGCAATGGAACTAACAGATACAGCAGGCTATGCCGATCGGTTGGTTGACACCTTATCTGGGGGCGAGCGTCAGCGTTTATGGCTAGCCATGTTACTAGCCCAACGGACACAATATCTCTTACTGGATGAGCCCCTTTCGGCACTGGATATCGCACACCAAGTTGACATGCTCAACCTCATCAAAAGTCTCAGTAAAAATCTCAATTTAGGCGTTATTATCGTTATCCACGACATTAATATGGCTGCGCGTTTTTGCGATCACATTGTGGCTCTCCACAGTGGTGAAATGATTGCTTCAGGCTCTGTAGACAGCATTTTTAATCAAGACCAATTGCAAAAAATCTATGGTATCAAGATGCATATATCTGAACATCCAGCCGGCTATCCAGTTGCTATGCCTTACTGATGGGAAAAGATTTTATAAAGATGAAACACTCAAAAATTTTAATCATATTTTTTGCTTTTTTTGCATCTAACATTCTTCACGCAGAACAAACAAAGCCACTTAGAGTAATGTCGATTGACTGGACTCAAACCGAAACCTTGATTGCTCTTGGCATAAAGCCTATTGCAATGGCGCAACAATCTGGTTACGAAGCTTGGGTTAAAGCTCCAGCCATTCCAAGCACAACTGCAGATGTAGGATTGAGAACACAACCAAATCTAGAAAGACTATCGGAGCTCAAGCCAGACAAAATTTTCATTTCACCTATGTTTACTTCACTTATTCCTAAGCTTTCCCATATCGCCCCTGTTACTAACATCACACTCTATAAGCAAGACAACATCTCTTGGGATGGTTTTAAGACCTTCACTCGTAGGCTTGGCGACGAGACAAATGCACAGGCAGAAGCAGAAACACTGATTTCCTCCTCAGAAAAAAAACTCGCCGATCTCGCGGGTCAAATAGCAAAAGACACACCACCACTACTGATGGTCCAATTTATGGACAGTAGGCATGTTCGAGTGTTTGGTGCAAACAGCATGTATAAAGTTGCAGCGAACAAAATCGGTTTAGAAACCGCTTGGAAAGAAAAGACCAACGCATGGGGATTTACTCTGGTAGGCATAGACAAGCTGATGAACACCAAAAGTCAAATCATAATAATTAAACCAATACCTGTTGGTGCTGCAGAAAACTTACAGCAAGATCTTTTTTGGCAATATTTAGTAAAACAATCAGGCCAACCAGCTTTAATAGTCGAGCCTGCATGGAGTTTTGGCGCTATCCCTTCCACAGTTCGTTTTGCAGAGTTACTCACCAACACCTTAAGCAATAAGGAGAAGCAATAATGCGAGTTTTCCCTATTAGCTTTATCGCCATATTAACCGCCTGTGTTGCATTGTTTATGGGTTGGCAGCTATCTCTTAATGATTCTTTCTTACATAACCTAACCAGTTTATTACAGCCAAACTGGCTCTCTGATAACTCAATAAAGCTCCATTTAACCTGGTGGCCTCGCCTCTTTACTACCTTAATTTGTGGTGCGGCATTAGCGACCGCGGGACTTTTAATGCAGCAAGTATTAAGAAACCCATTAGCCTCACCAACCACTCTTGGCGTCGCAAGTGGTGCTAGCTTTAGCTTGATGATGGCCACACTCTATGCGCCATGGCTAATTGAACTATCGCACAGTTTAGTTGCAATGACCGGCGGTTTAATGGCCATGGGGATTGTTTTCGCACTTTCTTGGCGTCGTGCTCTTTCGCCTACAATTGTGGTTATCTCTGGACTAATTCTTAACCTTTACTTTGGCGCTTTCAGCTCTGTCCTACTCATAATGAACCAAGAAAAATTAGCAGGATTGATGATATGGGGAGCTGGATCATTAACACAAACAGGCTGGGGAAATGTTGCCTACTTGGCGCCTAGAATTTTTGCACTTATTCTTATCGCATTTCTCTTCGTCAAACCATTAACGCTCTTACAACTGTCGGAATCTGGCGCGAAAAGCCTTGGTGTCTCACTCGCTAAGTTGAGAGTTATTTGTCTAGGGCTTGCGGTGTTATTAACCTCTTTGGTAGTTGCCACCGTAGGTATAATAGGCTTCATTGGACTAGCAGCACCGGCCATTACACGCCTAATTGGCGTTCATAGATTACTACCAAAATTTCTCGTTTCTATGCTAATTGGTGCACTTTTATTAACCCTAACTGATTTGGCTATACAACGCTTACCTGGCCTTATGTCAATCATGATTCCAACTGGAGCAGCAACCGCCGCTCTCGGCGCTCCACTCATGTTGTGGCTACTACCAAAACTGGCAATGCGTAGCCAAACACATACTGAGACGATTTTAACTCGCCATAGCGAACAAGGACGATATCTCAGCAAATACACCATCTGGATTGCTCTTGGCATTGTTTTTACAGGACTGTTTATTTTTTCAAGTTTATCTATTGGAAATAATGGCTGGAGCTGGATATTCACTACTCACAACTGGTCTGTATTGGAATGGCGACTTCCTCGATTATTAGCCGCCATTTTAGCAGGCGCCATGTTGGCGACTGCAGGAACCATTATTCAACGCCTAAGTGGTAACCCTATGGCAAGTCCAGAAGTGATTGGCATCAGCTCTGGAACCGCACTCGGTGTGATAGTCGTACTATTTTCAGGTCTTAGTTCAAGCTTAACAGGGATGTATATTGGTGGCTTCATTGGCGCTCTATGTGCTGTGGGCTTAATCATATTACTTAACCGAAAATCCGGTTTCCAACCAGAAAAAGTACTATTAACGGGTGTTGCAATAACCGCATTAATGAGTGCGGTACAAAGCATTGTTTTGGCTGGTGGCGACCCAAGAAGCTATCAATTACTTGCCTGGTTAGCTGGCACGACATATTACGTTACGACTGACGCGCTCATTCCACTTACCACTGTGACAATAATCTTAATCGCGATTGGTTTTATCTGCCACCGTTGGCTGGATATTCTACCTTTAGGTGAAGCTAGCACACGCGCTTTAGGTATCAACGTCTCGCGATCAAGAATGCTGCTATTATTGCTAGTTTCAGGATTAACAGTCAGTGCAACATTAGTTGTCGGTCCACTTAGCTTCATCGGCCTAATGGCACCGCACTTGGCTCGTTTATTAGGATTTAGCCGAGCCAAAGAGCACTTGGTAGCCTCGATTATGGTTGGCAGTACGCTAATGCTTTTCTCTGATTGGCTTGGTCGTCAGATACTTTACCCTCAAGACATTCCAACGGGCATGGTCGCCTCTATTATCGGCGGACTCTATTTGATGTGGGGATTACGCCGACTTTAAAACATCTGATATAAAAAATTGAGAATAAACCACTCAATAAATGAGAATAATAATACAAATCACATTCTTTCTAAATAGAGACGCTATGAACTTATTCCACCAGCTAGCCAACAATCAACTAAAAACACTATCTCTTGTCGTGTTACTTAGTATTGCTAGCGCATTACTTACTCTCGGTGTCATCGCATTTATCCAATACAAATTATTAAATGCAAATAACCTAACTCCAAATGTAATGTGGCAATTTTTATTGCTTTTAGTGGTATTACTAGCCATAGCAACTTGGGCTCAAATTGCACTGCATAAATTAGGGCATCAATTTGTCTATCTAAAACGCTGCCAGCTCATCAAACAATTGATCAATACAGACATTGAGCAAGTCGATAATATTGGTAGTGCTCGCCTACTCGCCTCACTAAGTACTGATATCCGCAATGTCACTGTGGGATTTGTTCACCTTCCCCAGCTTATTTATGGCGTTGTACTGTCTATCGCAGCAATGGGCTATCTTGCCTTTTTATCGATTCCGCTCTTTGGTATCAGCTTACTCATACTTTCTCTTACAGGATTAATTGGCTTTAGTCTCGTGAGTAAAATCACCTTTTATATCAAGCAAGTTCGCGAATATGACGATAGATTATATAAGGATTATCAAGCAATTATTGACGGTCGCAAAGAGCTCACGCTCAACCCACATAAAGCAAAACGCTACTTTCATCAAGAGTTTGCCCCCAATGCGCAACATTATCGCCACCAAATAACTCAAGCTGATACGTTTAATGGCTTTGCCGCCAACATTGCAAACACCTTAATTTTAGCTCTAGTTGGTTTGAATTATTACGCCGCACTAGGACTTGGTTGGGCCAGCGTTGAAGTCGCTTCATCCTTCGCTCTTGTAATTCTTTTTATGCGCGCCCCTTTAATGACGGCAATCGCTTCTTTACCTACCTTGATTACTGCGAATGTTTCAATCAAGAAACTCGAATCTTTGGCGCTTAATAAAAATACTGAGTTTATTCAACAACAAAAAGCACCTCACCCATTCAAAACACTAAGCCTGCAACAAGTCACTTATCAATATAAAACAGATTCATCAGATAAGGCATTCCAAGTTGGTCCAATCAACTTCTCCATTAAGCAAGGAGAGACCATCTTTATTGTTGGTGGTAATGGTAGCGGAAAGTCTACTTTTGCCCGCTTACTGACCGGTCTCTATCGCCCTCATTCTGGCAAAATACTTCTCAACGGTGACCCTGTTCAAGCAGAGCAATGGCCAATATATCGACTACAGTTTTCCGCTGTTTTTAGTGACTATTATCTTTTTCGTCAAATCGCCGATGGTCATGGCCATAACATTGACGATGCCACGATTAATGAATGGCTAACTCTCCTAGAAATGTCCCATAAAGTCTCACATCAAAAAGGGCATTTATCAGACACTCGTTACTCTCAAGGACAACGCAAGCGACTTGCATTACTCATGGCAGTAATGGAGCAACGTGGCTGCATTCTTCTTGACGAGTGGGCGGCCGACCAAGATCCAAGATTCAGAAAAATATTCTACCGAGAACTACTACCAAGATTAAAAGAACGAGGTGTCACCGTCATCGCGATAACTCATGACGACAAATACTTCGATGCTGCAGATCGAATTTTCAAAATGGATATGGGTGTCCTAACCGAGCTCAGCATTTCTGAACAGCAGCAAAACCACTCTATTTTTTCTCATATCATTTATTAGAAATGTAAAAATCCAACTTAAAAGAAAGGAGAGGACATGAAACAACGCTTTACACTAACCCCGCTGTCATTTGCTATTGCTTTGGCACTATCAACAAATATTGCCCATGCGGAAGAGATGGGAACACTTGTGGTAGAAGGTGATACAGAACAAAGTTCAACATCGAATAACTTTAACTATGTCAGTAAGGTTGCCCAAACAGCGACAAAAACAGACGAACAAATCACTAAGATTCCTCGCGCCGTTTCTGTGGTTACTAGAGAACAAATGGATGATCGAGCGCCGATCAGCATCTCTGACGCGCTACAATATACGCCAAGCATCCAAACCAACTTTTATGGTGAAGACAACAAACAAGATTGGTTTGTAATTCGCGGCTTTAAACAAGCCAACAACGGTCTATACCAAGACGGCACTCGCCTATATTCTTCCAGCTTTTATAGCTGGCAAATCGACCCTTTCATGCTAGAACGCATTGAGGTGTTACGAGGCCCGGCATCAACACTGAATGGCCAAACACCACCAGGCGGCGTCATTAATGTCATCAGTAAACGCGCTCAGCTTGAAGAAGATTTTGGCTCTGTTACAGGCACCATAGGTTCTAATGACCGCAAAGAAATTAACCTTGATGTCAATAAAGTCATCAATGACAAATTAGCTTTTCGCATGGTAGCAATCACCCGTGAAAATGGCACTAAGGTCGATGAGGTTGAAGCAAACCGAACACTACTTGCTCCTTCTTTAGCATGGAAAATAAGTGATGATACCAAACTGACTGTGCTAGCCAGCTACCAAAAAGACGACTCTGATCCCTATCTGCAATTTTTACCGATGGAAGGTACTCTAACATCCAATGCAAACGGTAAAATTAATTATGATACTGCTTTAGGAAACTCAGATTGGGAAACTTTCCAACGCGAACAAACCTCTGTGGGATATGAGCTAGAACATATCTTCAATGATAACTTAAGCTTCCAACAATCGGCTCGTTTTAGCCATATGGATATTAACTTACGTCAATTGTATTACGCAGCTTACGCTGCAGATTATGGTTTCAGTAGCACAAGAGACACTATTCTCCGTGGCGTCACTTATGAAGATGGCGACTCTGATGCCTTCAACATTGATAACCGTTTTATCTACAAGTTTGATGCAGGGAACACAAAACATACATTACTAACTGGTATTGATTACCAAAGTATCGATATAAATAGTAAATCTTACGCAGGAACTATTCTTGCGGCAGACGACGGTAACTTTCTATTTAATCCGTATAGTCCAAGTTATGGTAGCAGCATTTCACTATACAGCTATAATGGCACGTTAACGTCTGTGACAGATGCAGATCTACAAACCACAAAAACGAAGAATCGACAGCTTGGCTTTTATCTCCAAGATAAAGCCAACATCACAGACAAGTTCACAGTTATTGCTGGCGTACGCTACGATGATACCAGTAACGAAACCAACAACACTTCAACCAACAAAAAAACAGACATAGACCTCCATCAGTGGACAGGGAACTTAGGCGCTTCCTATCAGCTAGATAATGGCCTTGTTCCTTATGCTAATTACGCTCAGTCCTTCACCCCAATTATTGCTTTAGATGCAGATAACAATCCAGCAAAACCAGAAAAAGCAGACAGTTACGAAGTGGGTGTAAAATTCAAACCACAAAGTTTTGACGGGCAGTTTGGTATCGCGGCATATCAAGTCACTAAAGAAAATCTAAGCAGCGGATCCAGTGGTACAGCCAACTTCCGTCAGTTAGGAGAAGTACGTAATCGAGGCATTGAATTTGAAGCTGTTGCCAATCTAAACAGAGCGGTCACTTTAGTCGGAACATTGAGCTATGTCGATTCTGAAATAACCAAAGACACTAATAGTTCTAATGTAGGAAAAACACCGGCCCAAATCGCTAACAAACTAGCTTCTGTATGGGGTAACTACCGCTTTATTGACGGTATACTAGATGGTTTAAAAGTCGGTGCTGGAGTACGTTATATCGGTGAGACCTATGCGGATAACACTGAAACAAACAAAGTACCGTCTTACGCCCTTGTTGATGCCATGGCAAGTTATCAAGTTGATAATTACAAGTTCCAACTAGTGGCAAAGAACTTATTTGATAAAGAGTACATCGCTACTTGTGGTGATGGTTTCTGTTACTACGGTGATAGCCGCAACATCATGGCCAGCGTGACTTACGACTGGTAAGCGTTCTAATTGAAATGCTCTTCTAACTTTAAGAGCGCTTCTAACTTTAAGAGCGCTTCTAACTTTAAAAGCTTTTCAAATCTAAGAGCCTCAAATAATAATGTTCGAGGCTCTTTTTTTGATGAATTAACTAAATGCAAAAAGCCTCAGATACAGGCACTCCAGAAGCCCAATTATCCAGTCTAATATCCGACACAGGCAGATCTGTAGACCACGCAGCAGTAATCACGCCCCAATCAAAAGAAATACTTTGCAGACAATACTGATTGCCTTGCCAATTCAATGGATAAACCTGATCACTCAGTAAGCTAGGCAGGCAATTAATATGATTCAAATCATCTATCAAACCACTTCCACACGCTTTTAGTAGTGCTTCTTTCGCAGTCCAAAGCTTAAAGAAACCTTTGCTTCGATCATGACATCTATCAAGTTGCTGTATCTCATCTGAATGACAGACCATCTCAATCATTGACTCAAGATCATCCATTTCCCGAAAACACTCGATATCCACACCAACAGCACTTTTATCAGTAGATTCGACAAGAGCAACCGCAACTGAGCTGGTACTGTGACTAAGATTAAAGGCAATGCCTTCTTTTATAAAAGGCTTACCAGATGACGTTTGAGCGAAATACCATTCAGATGCTTTTCTAAATGGAAAGTAATGGCTCAAAATCCGTCGTTTAAAAGCATGCGCAAAAATATATTGCTCACGTAGGTGTTCAAATCGAAACATTGAGGCACGTTTTTTTTCACTGTCATCAAGAGTGCAATCTATAGGAAAAGCTTTTTTACTAAATGCGATCGTCAATACCACGCTACTTCCAAGGTTGTAATCCATCCTCTTGATTCCATTCAAAAGTATAATCCACAAAGGATTTTCGTTTAGCCAGAGAAGTACGCTTTGGCGTACCTAAGGAAATAACCCCAAGCACTTGGTCTTCCTCACCCATTTGCAACATTTGACGCAAAGCATCATCCGTTTCTTGGCTATGCCAAATCCCACCAAACCCCATTGCGTGAGCAGCTAATAATATGTGTTCGCAGGCGGCGGCTCCTGCCAACTGTTGATCCAATACCGAAACTCTCGTGTCTTGATTTATAGAGGAATAGACACAAATCATCATTGGCGTATTAATGATCTCTTCAATAAAACGTTGGAAATACTCTTCATTTTCCACTTCGCCATCGTAAATGGAGCGGAGCAAGCCCTCCAGATCTTTCATACCTTGTCCCTGGATCACCACGAATCGCCAAGGTTTTAAATTACCATGATCAGGAACCGTCATCGCAGTCTGTAAAATTTGCGCTAATTCAGCTCTATTTGGTGCCGGTTGTAAAAGACTGCCCCGTGAATAAGAACGACGCGTCATCAATGCATCAATAGCATCCATTTTCTATTTGCTCCTACTATAAAAGCATATCAAGTCATGCAAAGTTAGATGTCATAAAACACGTTAATAATAACACGCAAAGATGAGATTGATTCCTAAAAACTTAAGATGGTAATAAAAGATAGTAAAAGCTTGTGATGGGACATTTTTGTCCTCAATATAGGCTAAAACCTAGCGATTATAAGGCCTTAAAGTTGGCATCAATCTTTCATTAGGTTATTCAATTATAAAAATAATAGGATATAAATTAATGGGCATTCCTACGCTTTTTTGGCTTCGCAATATTGGTATTGGCGGCAGGCTGTTTTTAGCCTTTGTGTTGATATCTTCTATCACGATTGTTGCAAGCGGTTTGGCGACAAACACTTATTTACAGCTTAGTGATCGTCTTCTTCTACTCAAATATCAGGACATTCCAGGTTTAGATGCAGCCGCTCGACTAAACGATAAAAGTCGTCAAATTGTCGCCACGGCACCACTACTCGTTACCAGTGACGCTTCCATTTCCAGAGAAAAAACCATGAACGAGCTGAGTGCCGCCATCAGTGATATGGACTCTCTCATGCGCAATCTGCCGGACTACAACCGATATTTTCTTGAGCTAATTACACAAATTCAAAACAGCCTGACACTATTGAATCAAAGCGTTGAACGCCGTGAGGTAATAAGAAGCGAACTGGCTACACAGTCATTGCTAATTTTCCCTTTATTTCAGGATCTCATTTTTCAAGTGGATCAATTGGATCGTTCAGCTGAATTAGAGCAGGTCATTAGTCGGCTGTATTATTTTTCAGGCTTAATTGAAAAAGTCAGCAATGATGCCTCTTTTAATGAATTAGACTATACATTTTTACGACTTGAAAAGTTAGGTTCAGAGATTGCCCAATACCTTACCTTATTACCACAAGTACCACTGCCATTACGCCAATCATTGCTCGATTTACTCACCATGAGCTCTCGACAAGGCGAGCTGTTCCAACTCAAGAACGAAGAGCTGGACTTGCTCTATCAACAGAGTTTTCTTTTAGAAAACAGCCAGCAGCACATTCAACAGTTAGCAGCACAAATCAATCAATATACGAACTATACCAATACCAGTATTCGTGGCTCCCTTGAAGGCGCCATCAAATCCATCAACAATAGTATTCGTAATATTCTATTGTTGTCCCTCATCAGCCTAAGTGTTGCTTGTGCTATTTCTTGGTTTTACGTACGCCGCAATGTATTACAACGCATCATCGAGCTGCAAAGAAACATGCGTGCCATCGCCAGCTCTCAACTAGACACAAAAATACGTATTGTCGGCCATGACGAAGTCTCTAGCATGGCTAGAGACTTACAATACTTCCAGCAAACGGCGATAGAAGTAGAGAAAACCAATCAAGCTCTCGCCGCTGAAATAGAAGAAAGAGTCGCCGCTGAAGCGCAATTAAAAGCCGCGCAAAACGAATTAGTCCAAGCAGGAAAACTCGCTGCACTAGGGCAGCTTGGCGTTGGAATCACCCATGAAATAAACCAACCTTTGACCGCTATTGCCAGTCATTTGCACACTGCTGGGCGACATATGGAAAAAGACCAAGTGGATAAAGCGCAAAATAGCTTAGATAAAATTGGTCTGCTTCTCACGAAGATCACGCGAATTACCAAACACCTCAAAGCCTTCGCTCGCGTTGCCGGCACAGAACTGACGCCTGTTTGCTTAGACGCCGTTGTTCAAGATGCTATCGAACTAATGTCTAGCCAGATCATCGACCAGCATTGTACGCTTGATTATCAGACAAACTCAGCGTCATTTTATGTGCTCGCTGAACCGATTCGCCTAGAGCAAGTCATGGTGAACCTTATTAGCAACGCTGTTGATGCCTTATCAAGTGCGCCAGTAAAACAGCTGTCCATCAAAGTCTATGAACTCGACGACAAGATAATGATTGATGTCAGTGATACAGGAATCGGTATTGAAGAAAGCCAATTAGAACAAATTTTCGACCCGTTTTTTACTCAAAAAGAAGTCGGTCAAGGACTCGGTCTAGGCTTATCCATTAGTTACAACATAGTTCAAGATTTTGGCGGCCAAATTAGAGTGTCATCGACACCAGAAGCAGGCAGCCGCTTTACCTTAGAATTAAAAAAGGCAGAAAAATAAATGCTTAATACAATAAAAATAGTCATTATCGACGATGATCAAACCATCATTGAAGCATTAACCGAAATGCTCGAACTCGAAGGTTTTCAAATAGAAAGCCATAGCAGAGCGGACAAAGCCATCGCCTTACTCGATAAAAATAGCGCAGCGGTGGTACTTAGTGATGTCAGAATGCCCAAAATGGATGGAATGAATTTACTGGCTCGCCTGCAACAATTAGACAATGAATTGCCCGTCATATTAATGAGCGGCCATGGCGACATTCCTATGGCTATCGAAGCGATGAAAGAAGGCGCATACGACTTTCTAGAAAAACCCTTACAACCTGCTCAACTGATCAACCAACTGCAACGCGCCGCTGAAAAAAGACAACTGGTTTTAGAAAACCGAAAACTAAAACAAAACCTAGCTCAACAAACAGGCTTAGAAGCCTTTATCATTGGCGAATCGGCTGCCATAAAGAACATTCGCCAACATATATCCTCTTTAGCACAAGCAAACGTTGACACCATTATTTATGGCGAAACAGGCTGTGGCAAAGACGTGGTTGCCAGAGCTCTGCATCAATTCAGCCTACGCAACAAAGGCCGATTCATTGCCATTAACTGTGGCGGCATCAGCGAAAGCCTGATTGAAAGTGAGCTTTTTGGCCATGAAGCAGGCTCTTTTACTGGCGCCAATAAACGTCATATCGGCAAGATTGAAGCGGCCAATGGCGGCACGCTATTTTTAGATGAAATAGAAACCATGCCACTGCCGGTACAAATAAAACTATTGCGCGTGCTACAAGACAGAACCATTGAACGAGTTGGCAGCACCATGCCAATTCCCGTCGAACTCACGGTTATTGCGGCTAGTAAAGATAACCTTGCTCAACTAGGCGATGAAGGAAAATTTCGTAAAGACTTATTCTATCGACTGAACGTTGCTAGCCTGACCATTCCACCACTCAGAGATCGGCCAGAAGATATTCTGCCCCTGTTTCATCACTACGCACGAAAAGCCTCTGAGCATTTTTCTAGAGAGTTACCCAGCATCACACCTTCATATTTAGATTATTTGATCCAGCATCAATGGCCAGGCAACGTTCGAGAGCTAAAAAATTCAGCGGATCGATTTGTACTTGGCATTAGCGAAAATTCCCTCGCGTCGATTAAGCGCGAAGACGACATAAATGGTAGCTATGAAGAACGCATGGATCAATTCGAGCGTCACATCATTGAAGAAGGACTAAGAGCCACCAACGGCCTATTAAATGAAGCCGCCGAGCTACTGGATATGTCACGCAAGACCTTGTATCGAAAAATGAAAAAGCACCAACTAGACAAACAGCAATTTAAGGCATCAGAAGATGAAGGACAAGAATGACCCATTTTATATTTTAACATGAGACTAAAGCGTCCCAAAAAACACAAGAAACCCATAGAAAAAACCATTAACCATCTGTTTTTAAAAGATTTATCACTATTGGCATCAGCCTTGCTCTATATCAGTCAATCCTTCATACGTGTTGGATTGACTCATCTCCGACAACGGAACCTCCCGACCGGTGATAACAATAAAAAATACATCACGAGGAAAACAATAATGCCTATTAAATTATTAACAGGTTTAGTGCTCTCTAGTTCATTACTATTAGGTGCCAGCACCGCCCTAGCCGATGATTGCAGCTACCGTGGCGTTCTGGACGATAAATTCTGTGACGAAAACTACGACTTAGTCGCTGACCTACCAAAAGATTCAAGCCAATGGCGTGATCCAAGTACCCTAGTCTTTACCTACACTCCGGTAGAAGATCCAGCGGTTTACAAAGACGCATTCAGTGATTTCCAAAAATACCTCAGTGAAGTAACTGGCAAAAAAGTGGTGTATTACACAGTTCACTCTAATGCGGCAGAGGTCGAAGCTTTGCGTTCTGGCCGATTGCACATTGCTGGCTTCTCCACAGGTCCTACTGGCTATGCTGTTAACTTAGGTGGTTTAGTACCAATCGCCGTCAAAGGCACAGAGGAAGCGTTTCAAGGTTACAACCTCATCACCATCGTTCGCAAAGACAGCAGCATTACCAAAATGGCTGACTTAAAAGGCAAAGTTGTTGCTCATACATCTGCGTCATCAAACTCAGGCAACTTAGCACCTCGCGCTATTTTCCCAGCATTGGGTTTAACACCCGATAAAGACTATGAAGTGAAATACTCAGGTAAGCACGATCAATCGGTAATGGGTGTTCTATCTGGTGACTATGATGCAGCGCCAGTTGCCTCAGATGTTTTCAAGCGCATGGTTGATGCGAAACGCGTGAGCAAAGATGATTTCCGTATCATTTATACTAGCCCTCGCTTCCCAACCTCGTCCTTTGGCTACGCTTATGATCTCAATCCTGAGTTGGTTGAAAAGATTAAAAAAGCCTTCTTCACTTTCCGTTTTCCACCAGAAATGCAAAAAACCTTTGGCGGAGCTGATCGCTTCTTCCCAATCACATACAAAGAAGATTGGCAAATCATCCGTGATATTGCTCACTCATCAGGTACTGCTTACACCAAAGCTGGGCTTAAACAGCTAGCCGAAGCGGATGCTGCTAAAGCTGCAGCAGACAAACGCAAAAAAGAAGCCGCCAGTAAAAGCCAATAAGCGGATATCCCTAATCGTTTAATTCATTTTAAAAGACTTACTTTAATAAAGACCAACAGCCTGAACTATCAGGTTGTTGGACCTCTTCGCCTGTAGGAAATCATCATGTCTGTCACTCAAAACACAGCTGAGCGTTCAAACTTTCTAGAAATTCGAAATTTAAAAAAAGAATACACCGCAGGAAATCCTATTTTAAAAGGGATAGACATTAACATCACAGAACCAGGCATCATCGCCATCATAGGGCCTTCTGGAACGGGTAAAAGTACCTTACTACGTTGTATCAACCGTTTAATTGATCCTACGGATGGGCAGATTTTATTTGATGATGCTGATCTTTGCTTAGCCAAAGGGGCTCAACTACGCAAGCTTCGCCGTCAAGTAGGTATGGTGTTCCAAGAATACAACCTTGTCGAACGCTTAACCGTTATTGAAAACGTCTTAACGGGTCGTCTAGGTTATATGTCAGCATGGCAGGCTTGGCGCAGAAAATTCAGCCAAGAAGACATTAATACTGCGTTTGAATTATTAGACGCCGTGGGCTTGACCGAACACGCTAAGAAACGCGCCGATAGCCTTTCTGGTGGTCAACGTCAGCGTGTGGGTATCGCCAGAGCTGTGATGCAAAATCCTAGAATTCTATTGGCTGACGAACCAACCTCTTCTCTCGATCCAAAAACTGCTGTGGAAATCATGGAGCTGCTTGAACGCTTCTCTGCAGAAAAGAACATTCCAGCTTTGGTCAATATTCATGACGTAAAACTGGCCAGTCGTTTTGCTAAACGGATGATCGGCATGAGCAATGGCGTTGTGGTTTACGACGGCCCACCAGAAGGCATTACCGACGAGCACCTAAAACAAATTTATGGAGGTGAATCATGGCTAGTATAAATTCTTCACAAAATAGAGAAAATCCATTTAAACAGAATTGGTTTGTTACTGCTATTTGGCTGCTAATCATCTGCTATGTGGCTTATTCTTTTAACGCTATGGGTCTAAGTTGGGAACGTTTTAACGAAGGCTTAGGGCACGCCAGCAACCTATTAGGTCGCATGGTTCCGCCTAACTTTAGTCGTTGGTCTTTGCTAATGAGCGGACTAATTGAAAGTCTTGAAATTGCAGTTATTTCAAGTATTTGCGGAATTTTTATCTCATTGTTTCTAGGACTATTCGCAGCTCGTAACATGATGCCAAACTGGATCAGTACACCTGTACGAACACTTATCGCACTTTGTCGTACTTTTCACCCT
This sequence comes from Marinomonas polaris DSM 16579, assembly GCF_900129155.1. Lineage (GTDB taxonomy): Bacteria > Pseudomonadota > Gammaproteobacteria > Pseudomonadales > Marinomonadaceae > Marinomonas > Marinomonas polaris. Next base: position 88,289 of record NZ_FQVF01000012.1, on the reverse strand, counting down.
GTGATCATTGCGATCTTGTTTGTTAAGAGTGTGGGATTTGGTGCTTTGGCAGGGATTTTAACTCTAGTTGTCGCATCGGTTGGCTTTATAGCCAAACTCTTTGCTGAAGCCATAGAGGAAATTTCTCTTAAGCAAGTCGAAGCAATCCGCGCCACTGGCGCTGGCTTTACTAGCATCATTTTATTTTCCGTTATGCCACAGGTGTTTTCTCGCTTTATTGGCTTCTCCACATATCAGCTCGATTCTAACTTGCGTAATTCCACCATGGTGGGGATTGTCGGCGCGGGCGGTTTAGGCGGTACATTATTCTCTGCGTTCCAACGCTTTGATTACGATTTTGTCGCGGCCATCCTAATCATCATTATCGCTCTAATCATGTTTGGTGAGTTTCTATCAAACATCGTTCGAAGCATTTTTCGCTAGTTTGACCTAGGAGCCTATTTTTATGAACACAATAGATCATCACTGGCAGCGCTTTACGCTAAAACAAAAGCTATCTCGTTATGCTGTTTACCTTGTTCTCGTTATAGCGTTTGTACAATCCATTCAATCCGTCGAAGTCATCCCTGAGTTCTTACTGGATGCACCAGAACAAATGGCAGACATGTTTTCCCGGATGTGGCCCATTGATTTCGCGTACTATCCTGTTGCCGTACACGACGCTATGGTTGAGACGCTAAACATCGCCACGTTAGGTACGCTCATTACATTGATTTTTGCGATTCCGTTAGCATTAATGAATGCCAGCAACATTGTTAATTCAGCTTGGTGCCATTGGATATCTCGATTTTTCCTAGTGTCTTCTCGCTCGGTAAACTCACTGGTTTGGGCATTACTTTTTGTCTCCATCTTTGGCCCAGGCGTAATCGCCGGCGTATTAGCGATTGCCTTCCGCTCTATCGGCTTTGTCGGCAAGCTACTTGGCGAGGCGATCGAAGAAGTGAATATGGGTTCTATTGAGGCACTAAAAGCGACTGGCGCGTCTTGGATGTCTATTCTGCTGAAAGGCTATTGGCCTCAGGTGCTACCTGCTTTCTTTAGTATCGTCTTGTTCCGTTGGGACATTAATGTCCGAGAATCTGCAGTATTAGGCTTGGTGGGGGCTGGTGGCATCGGCGTGGTACTTGATGATTCGATGAATTTATTCCAATGGGATCGTGTTGCTATGTCCCTATTAGCTATTTTTATCATCGTTATCTTGGCTGAAATTGTCGTAGTGAATATTCGTAAACGCTTAATCTAAATTCATTATCTAATCTCAGTATTTTTATCATAAAGAAGGAGCCTAAATTGGCTCCTTCTTTTACTCACCCGTTTCGTCTTAAAAGCATTACTTACCGATTAAGCAAAACGAATATTATCTAACGTCTTTTTCTCTAATGTGAAATGCTCGAAATGACGCTCGCCGCCATTACCAACTGGGGCTTGTGCGACAAAACCCACTTTCACTGTTTCTTCAACGGGTAAAGTAAAGACACGTGTCATATTGAAGTCTTCGCCGTCTACGGAATAATGAAGAGCAAAAGATTGACCAATTCGAACTACTTTTAGCCAAACGCTATTAGCGTCGATATTGTTACCGTTTGCGTCGTCAGTAAATTGGCTCATCACCACACTAACAACAGCACGAGTACCAAAGTCTGTTTTTTCAAAACAGGACTTCACCCAAGTATGGTCATTTTTCATTACCATAACAGCGGCCGCATCGTAGGTATCCACAAAATCTACAGAAACCTTAACTGTTAAAACAAAATCCCCTAACACCTCAGTGTAGTAAAAAGGTGCATTGCTTAGGTTTTCTGGGCTAATGCCTGTTTCTGATGCCGCGTCGTTGTTATAAAAAAAGTCGCTTTTTGGTGGAGCTAATAAAGTTAAACAGCCATTTTTAACATTCGCTCGACTCTCATTCAGCCACTTAAATCCTGCAAATGTTTCACTATTTACCATAAGTCCTCCGGTAACATTATTAAGATCTCTATCTACTTAATTATGCATCGACTGTTAGAACTTGCCCAGAAATGAAGCCATCAACTGAACGCTGGAAAGCCTTACCAACCAATGTGCTTGGCACAGGCTGGAAGCCAGGCATCATTTCGCCATAAACATCCCATGATTCTGCTAGAACTGTTGGGTTAATAACATTGATACGAAGACCACGAGGCATTTCAAAAGCGACACATTTTGCAAAAGTTTCAATCGCACCACTTGTTGTCGCATCAGCAATCGCATAAGGAATAGGCTTAACCGACAAAATGCCTGAAATCAATGTAAATGAACCGCCATCAGTGACGTACTCAGTACCAACACGAACGACATTCATCTGACCAATCAGCTTACTATCAATCGTTGCACGCCATTGTTGATCCGTCATTTCGTGAAAAGTTGCATACTCACAAAAACCCACTGTATTTACTACAGCATCAACTTTGCCAATGGTGTCGAACAATGCCTTTAAAGACGTTTCGCTCGTGATGTCCACGGCATGGTCTGCGCTCTCTCCAGAACGATTTGCCGTAATTACTTTATGTTCAGAAAGTCCTGTTAGTGCCGCTTTTCCCACACTTCCTGTAGATCCAATCACTAAAACTGTTTTCATTGCTCACCTCAATTGTGTGTCATGCGTTATAAATACAAATTAACTTAAAATAAGTTACTATTGGTAACTTGACGATGACATGCTATCTTTCGCCCCATCATCTGTCAACACAATACTGAGCTTATGAAACAGAAACGAATGACCGCTAGCCGACGCTTTGAACAGCTTCTTGAATGTGCCTTGGAAGTACTAAAAGAGGATGGCGCTGATGGTTTAACTTTAGGACGAGTAGCCCAAAAAGCAGGCGTGACAAAACCCATTGTTTACGGGCATTTTGAAAGCCGAGCAGGCTTATTATCGGTTTTGTACCAAAACTATTGTCAACGCCATCTACAGGCAACACAAGATGCATTAGCCGATGTTAAAGATTCAAACACAGCGGCTAACGCGCTGGCTCATTGCTACATTGAATGCGTCTTGTCCTCAGACTCTCTTTCATTAGCCGTAGATGCCGCTTTAGACGGTTCAGCAGAAACAGAAAAGGTAAAGCAAGATTGTGATGATGAGATAATGACTTTTTGGGAGGAATCCTTGCAAAAATTCGAAGGAAAAACGGCCAGTAAAATCGCCTTTATTGCTTTTTCAGGAGCCGCAAAATCCCTATCAAAAGCCGTATCAGACGGCTTTATTAACCAGAAGGAAGCAGAAGTTTTTTTGGCGAATTTACTGACTAAATAAATTAAATAAGCTGACCAGAACTCACCACACAAACACCATCAAAGCCTTGAATAGCCGACTCTAACAAAGCCTCAGCAATTTTTGGCGCAGGATTGATACGCAGGCGGCGCGGCAAAATTGGCCCAAGAAAACTCAAGACAGCCGCTCCGACACTTTCCCCAAGGCGAAATTCAGAACGCTCTCCACCGATCAACCCCGGACGAACTAACGCCAACGAAGCAAAGCTCAAGCCGATCAAGGCCTGCTCTAATTCTCCCTTAACCTTGTTATAAAAAATAGAAGAGTCTGGATTTGCTCCTGACGCAGAATTCAAAACATAGGCCTGTGAGCCATGTTCATAAGTCTTTTTGGCAATAGCAAGCGGGTAAGTGAAATCAACCAATCGAAAGGCTTCTTTCGAACCTGCCGCACGCATGGTTGTGCCCAAGGTACAAATGACGGCGTCGACCTTCCATAAATCTGGATCGTCTGGCAAATTATCAAAGTCGACCAACAGGGTTCGTAATTTCGCATGCTCTACCGATAAAGCCTTTCGAGAAAGCACAACAACCTCACTAACCCTCGAATCCTCTAACGCTAGCGTTAAAACAAGACGCCCCACCAACCCCGTCGAACCAACTAATAATAATTTCATCTAAGACCTCCTCTCTTGTATGGAATACATACCAAACAAAAATGTTAATCGACTCATCTAAATCGATGATTCAAAATCTCCAACCTTGCAAATACTTCAAACCCCATAAAAAAAGGAGCTGATAAAAGCTCCTTTTTCATTCATAACCTTTTAACGAATTACTCAGCGTTTTCGTTACTAGATAAAGCCTCAGGACGCTTAGGGAAAATGCGTCGTACCACGACAAAGAAGAGAGGCACAAAGAAAATTGCCAATACCGTAGCGGTTAATGTACCACCCACAATACCTGAACCAATTGAGATTCGGCTGTTTGCACCAGCACCAGAAGAAAGTGCCAACGGTAATGTACCCACCATAAATGCCATAGACGTCATGATAATCGGACGTAAACGCAAACGAGCGGCTTGGGCGGCGGCATCCCATACGTTCAGCCCTCGACGGTACGCCGCTTCTGCAAACTCAACGATCAAGATCGCATTTTTTGACGAAAGACCAATAGTTGTCAACAAGGCTACTTGGAAATAGACATCATTTTCTAGGCCGCGCAAATGAGCCGCCGCCGCCGAACCAATTACCCCAAGAGGAATAACCAAGATAACAGAAAACGGCACAGTCCAGCTTTCATACAAGGCAGCCAAACATAAGAACACCACCAAAATAGAAATTGCATAAAGGATCTGTGTTTGACCACTTGATAGGCGTTCTTGATACGACAAACCACTCCAAGAGCCAGTAACACCGCCTGGCAAAGCATCAGCTATATTTTGTAATTCATCCATGGCAGCCCCAGAACTTACACCTGGGGCACCAGAACCCTGAATCTCATAAGAAGCCAAGCCATTAAAACGAGTTAAGCTTTTCGGTCCATACGTCCATTCACTCTTAGCAAAAGCAGAAAATGGCGTCATCGTATTATCATTACCGCGCACATACCAATGTTGTAGATCTTCAGGAGAAGAGCGATATTGAGCTTCGCCTTGCATATAAACCGTTTTAACGCGGCCACGGTCGATAAAGTCATTAATATAAGATCCTGCCCAAGCACTGCTCAAAGTCGAGCTGATATCTGACATAGACAAGCCCAAAGCTGACGCTTTTTCTTGGTCTATATCGATATGTAATTGTGGAGCTTCTGAATCCGAGCCTAAACGAACCCCAGTTAGCAACTGACTTGTATTGGCATTTTGCAGCAAGGCATTACGCATTTCGAGTAACGTTGCACGATCTGTATTCCCTGATGCTTGAAGCTGAAAAGTAAAGCCATTACTCTGACCCAGACCTTGAATAGATGGCGGTATCAAAGAAAAAATTCTCGCATCACGAATTCCCGCAAAAGCACCATATGAACGACCAACAATCGCACTAGCGCTATTAGCAGGACCAACACGCTCGCTCCAGTCTTTTAAGGCAACAAACGCCATACCAGCATTTTGCCCGCTACCCATGAAGTTAAAACCTGAAATGGTAAAAATATCTTCAACATTATCTTTTTCTTGATTCATGAAATAGCTTTCTACGTCACGCATTACCTTGTCAGTGCGTGACATAGCAGCACCTTCAGGCAGAGACACCATAACCATCACTCGGCCTTGATCTTCTGTTGGCAAGAAGCCTGACGGCAATGTGACCATCAAACCAGCTAGACCAGCAACAATAACACCATAGCCTAGCATCCAACGAACCGGTTTCTTAATAATGCTACTAACACTACCAAAATATTTATCCGTAGCGCGATCGAAATTACGGTTAAACCAACCACCCAAGCCTTTATTATTACCACCATGATTCGCTTTTAGCAGGGTCGCACAAAGCGCTGGAGTTAATGTCAATGCAACGATTACAGACAAGGTCATAGACGCTACGATGGTAATAGAAAATTGACGGTAAATAACCCCTGTTGAACCACTGAAGAAAGCCATTGGTAAAAACACCGCTGACAAAACAACCGCAATACCCACTAAGGCGCTGGTAATTTCTTTCATGGATTTGATTGTTGCCTCTTTTGGAGACAACTTATCTTCTTCCATAACCCGTTCTACGTTTTCCACCACTACGATAGCATCATCTACTAGCAGGCCAATGGACAGCACAACACCAAACATGGTTAAGGTATTTATCGAGAAGCCAAATATCTCCAGTACACCAAACGTACCCAAAAGCACAACAGGAACAGCAATCGCAGGAATTAACGTTGCGCGCCAATTCTGCAAAAAGATGAACATAACGATAACAACCAAGACGATGGCTTCAAAAAGGGTTTTCACTACCTCTTCGATTGATATGCGTATAAAAGCGGTATTATCTACAGGGAAGGATAGTTTATAGCCATCAGGTAGGGTTGAAGATAGTCCATTCAATACTTTCTTAACGGCTTCAGATGTTGATAGCGCATTAGCTCCAGGAGCTAGCATAACAGCCATGCCTGAGGCTGGGTGACCATTCAAACGTGGAATGTACCCGTAAGACTCACTACCCAACTCAACCTTCGCCACATCGCTCAAACGAACCGTCGCGCCGCTGTCATCGTATGCCAAGATAATGTCTCTAAACTGCTCTGCTGTCTGTAATTTAGACTGAGCAGTTACCGTCACATTCAACTCTTGACCCTTTATTATTGGGTAAGCACCTAAGCTACCTGCTGCCACTTGGGTATTTTGAGCATTGATAGCAGAAGATACGTTAGAAGGCATTAATTTATATGACGCAAGCTTCAATGGATCCAACCATATACGCATAGCGTACTCTGCGCCAAACACCTGAATACTACCTACCCCATCAACGCGAGAAACAGGGTCTTGCACACTAGAAACGAGAAAGTCGGAAATATCGTTTGCAGTATCCGTATCCGTTTCATCATAAATAGCCGCAACCATTAAGAAATCAGAATTCGACTTTCTAACAGTCACGCCATTTCTCTGTACTGATTCAGGTAAATTAGAGGTAATTTGTTGAATCTTATTTTGAACCTGCACTTGCGCAATATCAGCATCCGTACCCTGTTCGAAGGTTACATTGATGCTAGTACGACCACTTGAACTACTTGATGATGAGAAATACAACAAGCCGTCTAAACCAGTCAGTTGTTGCTCTAATATTTGCGTAACGCTGTTCTCAACCGTTTCAGCAGAAGCACCAGAATACGTAGCAGAAATACTGATAGTAGGCGGCGCCACATTAGGATATTGGGATATTGGCAAATTCAATATCGATGCCAAACCAGCTAGCATGATGGCGATAGAAATCACCCACGCAAAAACCGGACGATTTATAAAAAAATGAGCTAGCATAAATTAATTCCCTTGAGCCGAAGATGCATTAGCATTCTTTGCAACAATAGCGCCGCTTTTAGGGTCTCTTGTCATTTCAACTGGTACCACCTCAGCCCCCGCTTTCACTTTCAAGGAACCTTCAACAATCACTTTTTCACCAGCCTTAACACCTGAAAGCACCAACCACTGATTACCAATAGCACGTTCAACTGTTAAAATGCGGCTTTCAATTACATTATTTTGATTAACAACTAAAGCGATAGGATTACCTTTCACGTCGCGAGAAACACCCTGCTGTGGCACTAAAAGAGCCGCATTATGAGTTAACTCATGAATCAAACCACGTACAAACATACCTGGTAGCAAAAGATTATCTGGATTTGGAAATTCTGCGCGCAAAGTCACACTGCCAGTAGATTCATTAACACTAACTTCTCGCGCTTTTAAGTTACCTTCATATTGGTATTTAGTGCCGTCCTCAAGTATCAAAGACACTTTATTAGAACCTTTTACAACGTCATCTTGAGATAAGAAATTTCGTTGCTTAAGCTGATCTAAACTGGTTTGTGCTAAATCGACAAAAATAGGATCTAAAGAGCGAACTGTTGTCATCACTGTTGCTTGGCTACCTGTCACCAATGCACCAACAGTAACTTGAGAAATACCAATTCGACCATCTATCGGTGATTTAATCTTGGTATAGCCTAAATTGATTCTAGAACTTTCCAATGCAGCTTCAGAACCCTTCTGCTTAGCGATTGCCTCTAAATAAGCAACATGCGCATCATCGAGATCTTGCTGAGAAACGTTATTCTGTTTACGCAATTGAGTGTAACGTTCATTTTTCAGTTGCGCAGACTTAAGGCTTGCATTCGCAGACTCTAAATCAGCTTGCGCTTGCTTGTAAGAAGAAACATAAGTTGAGTCATCTAATTCATAAAGTAAGTCGCCAGTTTTAACGTCCTGACCTTCCTCAAAAAAGCGCCTCTTAACTATTCCGCCAACTTGAGGGCGAATTTCAGCGACTAAACTAGAAGTAGTTCGACCAGGCAGCTCAGTCATCAAGTCTGTTTTTTGAGGTTCAATAGTGACAACACCTACTTCTGCTTTAGGAGGGGCTGATGGTGCAGCCGCTGACTTAGGGGCCTCCTCCTGACAGCCAACCAGCAACAAAACAAGTAACGCACTTGAAGCATATTTAAATTTAGACAACATTGAGGAGACTTCCTTTCGAAATATTGAGAATGATCATTCACAGGCACTATAATATAAGCAATCTACCTAATATATGACAAATCGTGCAAATAAATGAGAACTATTAAATTACCATGTAAAAGCGATCTACGAAAACAATGCATTATTGATGCCACAGAACAACACGTTCTTATTAAAGGCTTTCATAAGGCAAGTATGAGTGAGATTGCAAAAACGGCAGGGTTGAGTGTCGGCCAAATTTACCGTTACTATGCCCATAAAGATGACATTATTTGTGCATTAGTTGAACAGCTTACACAAAAAAGATTACAGTTTATGGCGTCTTTTTTAGATAAAAAAGACTGGCTAGAGCGACACTTTTCTGAAGAAAATCAAGAAACTCATAATATGAGAATAATGCATACTGAGATTCAAGCGGAGGCAACACGTAATCCAGTTATCGCCAAAATCTACAAAGAATCTCATACTCGTTTACAAAATCGCGCAGTCGTTATTTTAATGTCACGCTATCCGACTATTACAGAAAGAGAGGCCATTGCTCGTATTGAAATGCTGGTCACTTTAACAGAAGGGTTACTCGTTCGCTGGGATTTTCAAACGAGGCCCTTTACTAAAGAAATGCATCAAATTTATAGACAAACATTAGACACTATTTTGCCTGATGTAATTTAATCAAAAAGATTTAACTGGTTTGAAAATCGCCCTAATTTGAGACCAGCGGCTCACTAACATAGCAATAAAAATCAAAAAACAGCCAAAGACTTGACCTGAAGCCATGGTCTCACTAAACCAAAAAACAGCAAAAATAGCCGTCCAAACTGGCTCCAGGTTCATAATCACTGCGGCATGACTCACTGGAGTCAAACTCATCCCATAGGTTTGTAATAGGAAACGTAAACTACTTGCCACCAAAGTACTAACTAAAAACCATCCAGCCACTGCAATACTAATACTGTGCGGAAGCGTTTCTGTTAACAGAGAAAGGAAAAGTAAAAAACACCCAGCTACACTCAATTGAATGGCAGTTAATACTAGAGCATGCATGCGCATTGAAAAGCGAGATAATAAGTTTAATTGGAATGCTGAGCCTAAAGCGGCCCCCAAAAAATACAAGTGCGAAAACTCAAAATTCAGCCCATCGTTCAACGCTAAAAAGCCCAAACCAACAACCGCAATAGGTAAAGCAATCCAAATACTTAACGGCGGCCTAGCACCAAATAGAAAACGAGCAACCACTGGAACGAGTACAACACCAAGACTAGTGATAAAAGCTCCCACCCCTAAGTTTGAGCCTTGATCCAATCCAGTTACCCAAAACATCATGGTGATGCCCATTACCAAACCAACCAAACTCGCTTGCTTAACGTTTTGCCAATCTAAACCGCGAAAATACTTTTGCCCTGCAAGAAACAATACAAAGCCAGCAACAATAAAACGCACGCCCATAAAAAAAAGTGGAGGTAATCCTGCTAGCGCTTCTTTTGAAAAAATCCAACCGAAGCCTGCCAGAACAGTAACAAACACCAGTATCAGTTCGGCCTTTAAATGTGATCCTTGCTTCAAGAATATTCCTTATTAAAAAAGCTTACTAAATAAAGTTCAAAACATTAAACCAGGGAGCAAAAAGCCTGCGCTCCTAGTGATTAGCTACTAAAAGGGCAGGCTTTTCTATGAATAATTTGCTTCTGTTAAGGCCTACTTCGCACCTTTTGGCCAAGCAATAAAAATAGAAATCAAAGCAGCAACAGCCAACATCCAGCTATACTGAACATAACCCACAAGCTCTAATGGCGACACTTTAGCCAAAGAAGACGCCAATAAAATTTGCGCACCATATGGCAATACACCCTGTACCACACATGAGAAAATATCTAACAAGCTGGCACTGCGCTTCGGATCAACATTGTAGCGTTCAGCAATATTTTTTGCGACAGAGCCATTAATTAAAATAGACACCGTGTTATTAGCAGTACATAAATTAGTTAAGGCTACTGCAGCGCTGATACTCAACTCGCCCGCGCGCGTTGATCCCGCTTTTGCACCCAACGCTTTACTAATACGTTCGATAGCACCAACCAGCCACTCCAGACCACCTTGAGCTTTCATTAGTGCAGCAAGGCCACCGATCAACAAAGAAAGAATCAAAATTTCCTGCATACCTGTGTAACCAGCATAAATATCAGAAGACCAAGACGCCACCGAGTAATCAGGCTGCATAGTCAAACCAATCACACCCGCTAAAACAATACCGCTGAACAACACTAGCATTACGTTAACACCAGCGACAGCCAAGCCCAAGACGACAACGTAAGGCAAAACGCGAATCAGCTCATAGTCTTTAATATCTGTAATGTGCGCATCGCTGCTCTGGAAAAACAACCAAACTAAAGTAACCAATGCCGCAGGCAAAGCAATTTTGAAGTTCATGCGGAATTTATCACGCATGTCACAACCCTGAGTTCGTGTCGCGGCAATTGTGGTGTCAGAAATAATCGATAAATTATCGCCAAACATAGCACCACCAATGACGGTACCAACTGTCAACAACAAAGATAAATCCGCGGCTTCAGCAACGCCAATAGCGATCGGAGCAATGGCTGCAATAGTTCCCATCGACGTTCCCATGGAAGTAGCAACAAATGCAGTAATAACAAATAAACCTGGCAATAAAAGCGAAGCTGGTACCACACTCAGGCCAAAGTTAACGGTCGCATCAACACCACCAACACTTTTAGCCACACTAGCAAAAGCACCAGCCAGCAAATAAATCAATACCATGGTGACGATAGTGTTATCACCCACGCCCTCAATAAAGGTTTCGATGCGCTTATTAAAATGTCCTTTGCCTAATAAAATTGCCAAGGCAATAGCAGGCAAAATAGCAACCGGGGCAGAGATCTGATAGAAGGCAAAGTCCACACCTTCGGACTGATACCAAAGGCCACTGCCAACAAAAAGAACAAGGAAAAGTAACAATGGCAACAATGCCAAAGGAGATTTAGAAGTCATATCGTCTGAGGATTCCAGATTGAGTTAACCCTGCAACTTGTGGTTTTAGGGAAGAAAGGCCCGAATGATAGTAAAAAGTAATACATAGAACCAATAATAAATCGCGATGTCGTTGTCACAAAACGTTATAACAAAAAATACACATAAGCCTAATCATTATACAAAATAGATATAAACGATGTTAGGCCAATAAAAAACCCAGCTATTAAAGCTACCACTATCTGGCAACTTCAATACTGAGCTTTGTTGTAACTTATTAAAGACAGCCTCTCTATAAAACAGCTAATAGATAAAGAGGACTGTAAAGAAAGTTACTTTTTAAGTTTATAAGCAACCACATAATCGCCGATGGTTGTACCAATGGAACCATGTCCACCAGCTACCTGAACGACCATTTGCTCACCTTTACTATTTAAGTAAGTCATTGGTGTGGCTTGACCACCTGCAGGCAAACGACCTTTCCACAACTCTTCACCAGTAGACATGTCGTAAGCTCGCAAATAGTTATCAACAGACGCGGCCATGAAAACAACACCGCCATCCGTAATCACTGGACCACCAATACCTGGCATGCCCATTTTTATTGGCAATTTAAATGGTGTCATATCTTCAATAGTGCCGTTTTTATGCTTCCAAACGGTTTTGCCTGTTTTAAGATCGGCACCAGCCACATAACCCCATGGTGGCTGCTGACAAGGAACACCTAAAGGAGATAAGAAAGGCTTCAACTGCACCGCATACTCAGCACCTTCATTAGAATTAACACCCTGCTCGCCTTTATTGGCGTTAGTCAAATCTGCACCTTCTCGTGGCACCAGAGTAGAAGTAAAAGCAAGATACAAAGGCATACCAAACATTTGTTGGCGTTTTGGATCGACAGCAATGCTACCCCAGTTGAATACCCCGAAGTTCCCAGGATAAACAATAGAGCCTTGCTCTGATGGTGGTGTGTAGCGACCTTCATAGCGTAATTGCTTAAATTGAATTCGACACATTAGTTGATCCAATGGTGTCGCGCCCCACATATCTGCTTCCGTTAACTTAGCAGGCTTAAAGGAAAAAGCAGAAGTTGGTTGAGTTTTCGCCGCATAGTCACCAGGAATAGTACCCTGTGGCGCAAGTTCTTCGGTAATAGGAAAAATAGGCTCGCCTGTTTTTCTATTTAACACGTACACATCACCTTGTTTGGTTGGGACCACCAAAGCAGGCTGTTTACCTGTTGGCGTATCTAAATCCAACAAAGCAGGTTGCGCTGGCGTGTCCATATCCCATAAATCATGGTGAACAAACTGCTGCACCCAAGCGACCTGACCAGTTTCGAGGCTCAAAGCCACAACCGAAGTCGCATACTTTTCTTCCGCAGGAGTACGATACATACCTAACTGATCCGGTGTGCGATTCCCCATAGGGAAATACGCCAAGCCAAGCTTTTCATCCGCACTGGCAACCGACCAACTATTTGGTGAGCTTGTCGCATAAGTTTCGTCTGGACCTATAGGCGTTGTATCGTCTGGATGACCAGAATCCCAGTTCCATTTCAACTCACCCGTTTTCACGTCGTAAGCGCGAATCACACCAGATGGAGAATTCACATCATAGTTATCATTCACTGACCCAGAGACGATCACCACACCACCAGCCACTAATGGCGGCGACGTAGAATAATAATAACCAGACTGCTTAAATGGCATGTTGTGCATTAAGTCCAATTCGCCATTGTCCGCAAAGTTAGCACAGCGGGCACCCGTTGTTGGATCTATAGCCACTAAACGAGCATCAGAGGTTGGTAAGAACAATTGAGCATTACACTTCATACTGGTTAAGCTTTCCGCCGGAGCCGACTCTTTTTGAATAGGTGGAAGCGGTGTTCCATTGGAAGGAGGTAAATAAGACACACCTCGACAGGTCTGGTGCTGACGCTGACTTTCTGCAGGCACTTTCGCATCATAAACCCATTGCTCTTCACCGGTATCCGCATCTAATGCCACAACCCAGTTATGTGGAGTACAGACATAAAGAGCATTACCGAGCTTCAAAGGCGTTGCTTCGTAAGTTGTTTCCCCCACATCTTTCGGGCCTTTTTTATCGCCTGTTTGATACTGCCAAGCGACTTGAAGCTGATCGGCATTATCCGGTGTGATTTGAGCCAATGGCGAGAATCGCTGACCTAAATTACTACGTCCGTAAGCGTTCCACTCACCCTGATTAACATCACCAGTATCGGCATCAGACATGGTCACTGACCGTGTCATTTTACCTTCAACAGTCGTAGGTGACGTCATAAACAAAGGAGAAATAGTAACTAAAGCGGTTGCTACCCAAACTGGCAATAACAAACGTCCACCACTGCGGCGCTTAAATAAAGCCAATAAAATAAGAGGAACGGCGAGGATTAAGAAAAGCCCCATTCGCGTTGCGAGAGGCCACCAACTTAAGCCCGACTCCATAATCGACCAGATTAAGGTTCCAATCAATAAAAGAGCATAAATAAGGTTGGCGATTTTATTGCGCTTTCTTAACAACAAAGCGACAGCGATAAAGGCAACGCCAGCAACAACATAATAGAGACTGCCATCAAGTGATACTAACCAGCCACCACCCAACAGCAAAGCCAAACCAATGACTAAAAACAGTACCGAGAGAACAATCATATGACACAATCCCTTCGAGTTTAATTCGTTTGTTTAATTCATTTAATCTAGGAGTAAAGAAGCAAAACGACCGCAGAACAGCCATCACACCACCTATTTACCATAGATGATTACAGCTCAAAGGAAAAGTGTAGAGTATAAAATGACAAAATAGACTTTTTTCTTACATATTTATAAAGCAATACCCATGTCAATGCTCAATTCTTAGTCACATCATGGCCATACACTGCATCTAATTTAGACTGGATAACACTAGGAGCAAAGCGCCCAGCAGCTTGAAGTGCTTTTAATTTCATTCTGCCGAACACACCACCGTGCATGTGATATAAGCCAGCATTGGCTTTCGACATTTGCTGAATTTTAGTAGCACGAGGTTTACGCACTTGCTCATATTTAAGCAAAGCATCACTCAAGGCATAATTAGACAAACACTTAGCTAAAATATATCCGTCTTCAATCGCCATCGCGGCACCTTGCGCCATGAAAGGCAACATGGGATGACAAGCATCACCCAACAAAACCACTCGACCTTTGTGCCAGGTAGGCAGTTCATCGCGGCCATTTAACGCCCATAAAAACGTACTGCTCGCAGACTTGATTAACTCACTAACTTCAGGGTGCCAATCTGCAAAAGCGCGCTTTAACTCTTCGACATCACCTTCTTCACGCCATGACTCAGACCGCCAATCGCTGCGCTCTTCCACAGCTACGAAGTTCACGTAGTCGCCACCACGCAAATAATAACTCACGAAATGCCGACCAGGACCAGCCCAAACACACGCATCAGGTTTAACATCAACAGTCAGATCACTGACAGGAATAACGCCACGCCAAGCAACTTGCCCCATAAAGATTGGGCATTCTTGTCCTAGCATTTGCTCACGTACTTTTGAGCGAATGCCATCTGCACCGATCAATAAATCTGCGCAAAACTCTCGGCCATCTTCGAGCAATAAACAGACTTGCTTGAGCTCAGTATTTTCACGATAGCCAATCACCACCGCATTTAGCACCAATTCGACACCCGCCTTTGCACAGGCTGCAGCTAAAACCTGATGCAAATCCGCACGATGCAGATGCCAATAAGGCGCACCATAACGCGCTTCAGCTTGCTTACCTAAAGGCGATTTGAGGTAGTATTCGCCGGTTTTATAATCTCGAATAGCAGCATGTTGAGGTTTAAAAACAAACTGACTTAATTCAGATTCTAAACCTAGCTGTCGCAATACTTTTAAAGCATTAGGGCTTATTTGCAGGCCTGCGCCAACTTCACCAAGGCTCGCAGCTTGCTCACACACTACCACTCGAACACCTTGCTTAGCCAACGCTAGCGCAGCGCACAAACCGCCAATACCTGCACCAGCAATCACAACACAATTAACTTGCCCCACTCATCTTTCCTCTTTGTTAGCGATGCTTTTGCAATAATTAAAGGCGCCATAGTAGCGAATTCCGGCCTAAATAAAACCGACCTATGTCACTTATCATGGAACAAAAAATGTAAAAAAACTTTTCAAATACTATGGCTCGATCCTTGCTTTATTCTCTCAGTAGTGCGAAAACACTATGCATAGCCTAGTAAATCAAGGTAATGATATGGCTAGGTTCCACCTTACAAAGTAAAGAAGTCTCCCCAATGTGGGGCGGATGCACAAAAAAAGCCCACAAATGTGTGCAAGTTTAAGGCACCCACCTCCGGCTTGATAAAGAGAACGAGGTATACATGGAAAAACTAACGAGCCATTATCAGTCATCTGATTTTTTTGACGAGTTAATAGATGACAAAGGCGCCCCAAGATCTCCGGCAAAACAACTCTTGGGATATTTGGACAGTCTTTCAGAAGACGAACTAGAAAAGAGGCGCCTCACCGCAGAAGCAACGATACAAGAAATGGGCATCAGCTTCACGGTCTACACAGAGGAAGGCAATATAGACAGAGCATGGCCCTTCGATATTGTCCCTAGAACCATAGAAGCCTCAGACTGGAAAATAGCTGAAGCAGGATTAAAACAACGTCTAACCGCTCTTAACCTTTTCATCAACGATCTCTACCACGACCAAAACGTCATCAAAGACGGCATCATCCCAGAACATATCATCAAAGATTCCAAAAATTTTAGACCAGAATGCGTTGGCGTATCACCAGCCTACGGCGTATGGGCGCATATTTGTGGTACCGATCTAGTACGAGATGAAAATGGCGACTTCTTTGTTTTAGAAGATAACTTACGCGTACCTTCTGGTGTGTCTTACATGTTGGAAAACCGCGCCATTACTAAGCGAGTTCTTCCAGAACTGTTTGAAAACGAATCAATCTTACCAATCGATTCTTACACCTCGCAATTGTTTGACACCTTGGCCTCTTTGTCGCCAAGAGATATAGAAAACCCTGAGATCGTAGTGTTAACACCGGGTATTTATAACTCCGCCTATTTTGAACACGCCTTCTTGGCGCAACAAATGGGTGCTGAACTAGTTGAAGGCAGCGATCTATTTGTCGACAACGACGACTGCGTTTACATGAAAACTATTGATGGTCCAGAGCGCGTAGATGTAATCTATCGTCGCATTGACGATTTATTCATCGACCCAGAAGCGTTTGATCCTGAATCAGTCCTAGGTGTTGCTGGTCTAATGCGCGCATGGCGAGCAGGTAATGTCGCACTAGCAAATGCGCCGGGTGCAGGTGTTGCCGATGACAAAGTGGTTTACGCTTATGTCCCAGACATCATTCGTTATTACTTGAACGAAGAGCCGATCCTTAACAACGTCGAAACCTTCTTGTGCGATGACCCTGAGCAACGCGCCTACGTACTCGCCAACCTAGACAAACTGGTTGTTAAACCGGCCAACGAATCTGGCGGTTACGGTATGCTAGTCGGGCCTCATTCAACGAAGAAAGAACAAGCACTGTTTGCCGAGTTAATTACTAAAAATCCGCGTAATTACATTGCTCAACCAACGTTGAAATTATCCACCGCACCAACGCTTATATCCAAAGGTGTCTTAGAACCTCGTCACCTAGACCTTCGTCCATTTATCTTGCAAGCTAAGGAAACCTACGTCACCACTGGCGGCCTAACTCGCGTTGCCATGAAAAAAGGTTCCTTGGTCGTTAATTCGTCACAAGGTGGTGGTAGTAAAGACACTTGGATTGTTGAAACAAAGGGGCAGTAACCATGTTATCTAGAGTCGCAGAACGCTTATATTGGAGCGCACGGTATTTGGAACGCGTTGAAAACACAGCCCGCTTGGTCAGTGTTTATGACGACCTATTATTCGACCTTCCAAAAAACATCGAAGTATCTTGGTATAACTTAATCGAGATACTAAGTGGCGAAGAAATTTTCGAACAACGTTATAAAGTAAAAGACGAACGTAACGTAGTGAAGTTTCTTTTAGCCGATGACACAAACTCAAGCTCTATGCTGTCATCATTAAAAATGGTGCGGGAAAATATCCGGACCACTCGTGATGCGGTTCCTAAAGAAACATGGGAACTAATAAATGAACTAGATCTATACGCACAACAGAATATCAAGCAAGGGATTAACCGTTCAGAACGACATCTTTTCTTGAATACTATTATTGAAGGCTGCCAAAAAATCATCGGCCTCTTTGCTGGTGCAATGAGCCGTGATTCAGGCTGGCATTTCCTCATTATGGGACGTTATTTAGAACGTGCTGATATGGGAACACGTATTCTTGATGCGGCCGTGTCTTTAATGTTGAAATCTGAGCCAGAAGCAAGAATTCAACTTGGACAAGTGACTTGGTCAAAAGTATTAAAGTCTCAAAGTGCGTATTTGGATTATCGCCGCACCGTTAGAACGTCTATCAACGGAGCAAAGGCTACTACATTCTTGATGAATGACCTTTGTTTCCCACGATCTCTAGCTTACTGCCTAGGTCAAATAGGTGAAGCGGCGACAAAATTACCACGCGCCGGTTTAATTACCGCTAAGGTAGATAAACTTTTAGAATTTGATTACCCAATCAATAGTTCAGAAGATTTGGATGAAGACTTTCACAACCATCTCAATGATATACAGATTGCCATTATCGAAATAAATCACCAGATCACCGAAAACTGGTTTCATTTTCGGCAAGGAGACGCTGCATGACCATTAGAGTCGCAATACAGCACAAGACCACTTACGAGTTTGACCGTTTTATTAACGTAGCTCCTCACGTTTTAAGACTGCAACCGGCTGCGCACTCACGCACAAAAATTCATGCTTACTCGCTTAAAGTTTTGCCTGAAACGCATTTTATCAATGTGCAACAAGATCCGTTTGGAAATTTCCAAACTCGCTTAGTGTTTCCCGAAAAGACCAATAAGCTAGAGTTTTACGTGGAAGTTATCGCCGATATGACGGTAATCAACCCATTCGATTTCTTCGTTGAAAGCTACGCGGAAGAATATCCATTTGCCTACGATAAAGCGCTTAAGAAAGAGCTCGATCCTTACTTACAAGTAACTGAATCTTGCCCGTTATTGGACAAATGGCTATCTACGGTTGATCGTAAAAATACGCCGATTAACGATTTTCTCGTGGCGATCAATAGTCGCTTAGCAGCGGATATTGGTTACGGAATTCGTTTAGAGCCAGGCGTTCAGACTTGCGAAGAAACCCTGACCCTGAAAAAAGGTTCTTGTCGTGATACATCATGGTTACTGGTTCAAATACTACGTAGCCTTGGTCTAGCAGCACGTTTCGCGTCTGGTTATCTAGTTCAGCTAACGTCTGACGTGAAAGCGCTCGACGGCCCATCAGGCCCAGAAGAAGATTTCACCGACTTACACGCATGGTGTGAAGTATTTTTACCGGGCGCAGGCTGGGTTGGATTAGATCCAACTTCAGGCCTATTCGCCGGCGAAGGTCACATCCCTCTAGCTTGTACACCAGAGCCGGCTTCAGCAGCACCGATTACTGGCTTTGTTGACGAATGTGAATGTGAGTTTAGCTACAGCAATATTGTAACTCGTATCCATGAAGATCCGCGTGTGACAAAACCCTATGCAGAAGGCGAATGGGACACCATCAAAGCCTTAGGTTTTGCGGTTGACAAGCAGCTTGAAGACGGCGACGTTCGTCTAACAATGGGTGGTGAGCCAACGTTTGTCTCCATCGACGACATGGATTCAGAGCAATGGAATACCGGCGCATTGGGCGCAGAAAAGCTTAAACTAGCCAAAGACTTGCTGATTAAAATGAAGCAAGAATTCGGTGCTAACGGCCTACTTCATTATGGCCAAGGCAAATGGTATCCGGGCGAAGAAGTACCGCGCTGGGCGTTGGGTTGTTTCTGGCGCACCGACGGCGAAGCGTTATGGAATGATCCGAAATATTTAGCGCGCGTAGACAAAGACTACAAACACACCATTAAAGATGCTCAAGCTTTTGGCGAATTATTGTGTGAAAAACTAGCCTTGGATAAGCAATATCTACAAAGCACCTACGAAGACACTCTGTATTATTTATGGATGGAGCAATCGCTTCCTGCGGATGCCGATCCAACCAAAGCCGATTTAAAAGACGATTTAGAACGCCGTCGTCTAGCAAAACTGCTTAGCCGTGGTTTAAGCACCACAACTGGCTTCGTTTTGCCGTTAGAATTCGATACTGTAAACAATCGTTGGAATAGCTCCCTTTGGCCAATGCGCAGTGACGTTATTACCTTGATTCCGGGCGACAGCCCAATGGGTTATCGTTTGCCACTGAATTCTTTACCAGCGCAAGCCGAAGAAGATCGTATTCCTGAGCGTGATCCGTTTGATCCTCGCCAACCTTTGGCGAACAAAAAAGACAACGCGGTATTAGAAAGCGTTGCCAAGCAGCATTTCGCTAAAAAACCAGCAGCACCTGCCTTAGCGCCAGAAAAAACGTTGAAAAACGTGATTCGCACTACCTTGTGTATCGAACCACGTGATGGCCGCTTGCATGTATTCATGCCACCTATGACGCATCTTGAGCATTTTGTGAATGTTCTTGAGCATCTTGAAGCGGTTGCTAAAGTCCTTGATAAACCTATCGTTGTCGAAGGTTACGAGCCACCAAAAGATCCGCGCTTGCAGAAGTTCCTAATCACGCCAGATCCAGGTGTTATCGAGGTGAACATTCACCCTGCGGCAAGCTGGAAAGAATTGGTTCACAATACCGAAACTCTATATCACCAAGCCTATCTTTCTCGTCTAGGCGCAGAAAAATTCATGCTTGATGGTCGCCATACCGGCACAGGTGGTGGTAATCACGTAACGCTTGGAGGCCGTACACCAGCAGACAGTCCGCTGTTACGTCGCCCTGAGTTACTACAAAGTTTAGTAACCTTCTGGCAGCATCATCCAGGTTTATCTTATCTTTTCTCTGGCATGTTTATTGGCCCAACTAGCCAAGCACCACGTCCAGACGAAGGTCGCGACGAAGCCCTATATGAAATGGAAATCGCTTTCCAAAACATGCCGTCTGGTTTTGTTGAAGAACCTTGGTTAGTCGACCGCTTGATGCGTAACTTGCTAGTCGATATCACAGGTAACACGCATCGTTCTGAATTCTGTATTGATAAGCTTTACGCAGCTGGCAGCGCCAGCGGTAGACAAGGTTTATTGGAATTCCGTGGTTTTGAAATGCCACCGCATCCGCACATGTCTCTCGTGCAAATGCTGTTGTTGCGCTGCTTAGTTGCACGCTTCTGGAAAGAACCGTACAAAAAGCCTTTGGTTCGTTGGGGCACCAGCTTGCATGACAAATTCATGCTGCCACATTTTGTTTGGCAGGACGTTAAAGAAGTGGTCGAAGATCTTCAGCGCCATGGTTTCCCATTCAAACTAGAATGGTTAGCACCATTTGAAGAGTTCCGTTTCCCTCATTATGGTCGTCAAAAAATCGATGACATGGAAATTGAACTTCGTTGGGCAATTGAGCCTTGGCACGTTCTAGGTGAAGAAATCACCGGATCGGGGACTGCTCGCTACGTAGATTCTTCCGTCGAACGTTTGCAGGTAAAACTATCTGGCTTAACTGATGGACGTTATGTGCTTAGCTGTAATGGCCGTCGCGTGCCGATTCGTTCTACAGGTCGCAAAGGCGAATACGTTGGCGCGGTTCGCTACAAAGCTTGGGCGCCACCATCGGCCTTGCACCCAACACTAGGGACAGATACGCCACTAATATTTGATTTAATCGATACATGGAATGGCTTATCTGTGGGCGGTTGTACTTATCATGTGTCTCACCCAGGTGGACGTACGTATGACAATGTACCAGTCAATAGCAATGAAGCGGAAGCTCGCCGTGTGAACCGTTTCTGGGATCACGGCTTCACTCAAGGCACGCTATCACCACCGCCAGCCTTCAGTGCATTACGCTCTTTTTACCCGAATGGAGACGAGCCTCGTGCAATGTCACCACCAGCTGAAGAGCCAATGAATGAATATCCGCATACATTAGACCTAAGGAAGCAGTATAATGTTCTCTAATAATTAATTTTTTAGGCTCAAGCACATTATGCAACTTCAAACAGGTACTTTTATAACGTCGGTGATAGATGAGAAACCGACGTTATCTTCCGCCTATGATAAACCGATAAATGCTTATGATGAGGCCTTCACGGAAGATCGCCAACCGCGCGCACATTGGGAAGCACTGCTGCGTAACATAAGCAATCTTTCAGACGAGGAAATGCTCGACCGACAACGTCGTGCTCAGCGTATCCTTCGTGAAGACGGAGCTACCTATAATTTAACCAGCGACCCACTCACGCCAAGTGTTTGGTCGCTGGATCTTATTCCCAATATTATTCCGACCGATGAATGGCTTGAGATAGAGCAAGGTTTAGCTCAGCGCTCAAACTTATTCGATCTGATCTTAAAAGACCTCTATGGTCCGCAAGAACTGCTGAAAAACGGCATTATTCCTTCTGAGATTATTTTTAGCCATCCAGGATTTTTACGTCAATGCCACGGTGTTATGGTTCCCGGTGCTCATCAATTACTGCACCATGCGGTGGATCTAGTACGTGACCATGCGGGTCAATTCCAAGTCATTGGCGATCGTACCCAAGCTCCAAATGGCGCGGGCTACGCATTAGAAAACCGTACCGTGGTATCGCGTGTTATTCCGAACAGTTTCCGCGACAGTCAAGTGCGTCGTCTTGCAGGATTTTTCCAATCCTTCAAAAATATGCTGACGTCTCTTGCCAGTCAATGGACGGATACGCCACGTATCGTCATGCTGTCTCCTGGTGCTTACAGTAGCACCTATTTCGAACAAGCCTACTTATCAAACTATCTTGGCTTTCCATTAGTTCAAGGCAGCGATTTAACCGTACGTAATGGCGCGGTATGGATGAAATCTTTAAATGGCTTGGCACGTGTCGATGTTATTTTACGTCGTGTCGATGACGCCTACTGCGATCAAGCCGAACTAAGAGCCGACTCTTTCCTAGGAGTTCCAGGTTTATTAGAAGTAGTACGAGCAGGTAACGTCGTGCTTGCTAACCCATTAGGTAGCGGCATTTTAGAAGCGCCAGCATTAGTTAAATTTTTGCCTGCCATCAGTGAATTTTTGACAGGTAAACAACTAACTTTACCTTCTGTAGCAACCTGGTGGTGTGGTGATAAAGACGACTTAAATTATGTTATCGCCAATCTTAGTAACCTGATTATCAAGCCTGCGATTCGTAGCCATAGCAGCAACAGTATTTATGGCCACACGCTAAGCGAAAAGCAAAAACTTAATACCATAGAAAAAATCAAAAAAGCCCCGCATCTATATGCTGCGCAAAGTTATGTTCCAGGCTCTATGTCGCCTATTTGGTTAAATGGAAAAATACAAGCTAGGCCAAGCCTATTGCGAGCTTTCACCGTTGCTAACCCAACAGGCTACACAGTCATGCCTGGCGGTTTATCTCGTGCTGGCGAATCGACAAAAGATTCCATTGTCACCAATATGTCTAGCTCAAAAAGTAAAGACACTTGGATCATCGCCGCAGAGCCAGAAGCGCAAAGTAACTTAATTACTGATCAAGTTTTATTACAAGACGAAGCCTTACAAGCTAATTTACCAAGCCGAGTGGTAGAAAACTTATTTTGGATGGGGCGTTATGCTGAACGTGCAGAAATCAGTATGCGCTTACTACGTACCATTTTTAAACAGATGAATGGTATTGACCCATTACCAGAAGAAAGCCGCCGTATGTTACTTGAAATGGCGTCTACGCAAACTGGCTGCTTGCCCGGCTTTATGGAAGCAGACGAAAAGCTCCTCGCCAACCCAGAAGCTGAACTCGTTTCTATCATAACTGATGGCAGCCGAGCGGGATCCGTCAAAGCTAACCTGCAAGCTATGTTAAGTTGTGGCGAGCAAGTGAAAGAAATGCTGTCTGCCGATACTCGTATCATCATCAATGAGCTGCGCGACCATATTCATGAGCTAGATCGTGCTTATACCAATGGTTTACCTTCTGCACCGGAAGAATCGTTAGACAGTCTTGTTACCTCTTTGTTGGCGCTGTCCGGTTTGAACCATGAAAGCATGTTACGCGGACTCGACTGGACGTTTCAAGAAATTGGCCGTCGTACCGAACGTGCACTGCAAACGGCAACCTTGTTACGCTCTGCGCTCACTACGCCACTATCATCTGGACCGCAACAGCAAATTCTAGAATCCGTTTTATTAAGCGTAGAAGCCCTTATTTCCTTCCGTCGCCGCTATCGTAATCGTGCTCGCGTTGCTTATGGATTGGATCTATTGATGATTGATGGTACTAATCCACGCTCTTTACTTTATCAAGTAGAGCAACTGCGTAAATACATCAGAGAACTGCCCAGAAATGAGACAACAACTGCTGGCCTAAGCCCTGAAAATAAAATCATTTTAAAATCGCTAAATGATATTCAGCTTGCCGATTTGGAAGAACTTGCCAAGATTGATCCAGATAGCCAAAGCCGTCTAAAACTAGAGCAACTCATGACCGAGTTTTTAGCTCAACTTGAGCAATTTACCGTTCTCATTAGCGATAAGTATTTTGACCATACCGCTGGCCCGCAGTCTTTGACTGAAGCCATCAGAGGAACAAATGTATGAGGTACCGCGTTCGCCATATAACGGAATACACTTATGGAGCGCCAGTGAGCTTATGTTACAACATGGCTCACCTCCTACCGCGAGATACGCGCAATCAGCGCTGCTTGAATCAGAAAATACAAATCAATCCGCCACCAGTTTATCAAAACGATGGCGAAGATTATTTCGGTAATCAGACGTTTTATTTTTCGATTCAAGAAGCCCATAAAAAATTGGTGATTGATGTCACCACTGACTTTGAAATTTCACCATTGAATGTACTTCAATGGCAAATGCAAAGCACGCTCACTTGTGGTCAATTACGCGCGCAACTAAGTAATCCAAATACACCTGAACTGCGCATGGCAAAAGAATATCTACTGGATTCTCCGCAAATACGTTGTTCAGAAGATTTAAAGGCCTATGCTCTAAGCACTTTTACAGATGACAAACCTGTCTTACAGGCAGCATTGGCTTTCACTCATAAGATCTTCACTGAATTCAAATTCGACCCAGCTAGTACAACCGTTGCGACGCCACTTGAGCAAGTACTAAAACAGCGCAGCGGTGTATGTCAGGATTTCGCTCATTTAGCCATTGGCTGTTTGCGTTCGGTTGGCATTCCAGCTCGTTATATGAGTGGCTACCTAGAAACCTTGCCCCCACCAGGACAAGAAAAATTGGTTGGTGCGGATGCCTCTCACGCTTGGTTCGCGGTGTTTATCCCTGAATTAGGTTGGGTAGAATTTGATCCAACCAATGACCTAATGCCAAGCGATCAGCATATCGTCACTGCATGGGGTCGAGATTATGCTGACGTGACACCACTTCAAGGCGTTATTTTTGAAGGTGGCGGCTCTCAGCAACTTGCCGTTTCGGTAGATGTAAAACGAGTCTAACCAAATAGCTTGGTAAGATACGAATAAGTCTTTGCTCGGCATAGTTTGCTCGACACAGTAAGTCGATGCAAAGACGCTTTTACTGCGCTTTTTATTACAACCTCGGCCAGTACAATTATCATCCAAAAGCCATACTACATAGCATGTAGAGCCGATATAAGGTAAGCTTCGCGAAATTCTTGCATAACCTGACCTTTCAGCTTAGCACCTGCCTTTATAAAACATGAGAACATCTATGAGTTTCAACAAACTTGGGCTTTCTGCCCCCATCTTAAAAGCCATTGAAGATCAAGGCTATACTGAGCCGTCTGCAATTCAAGCTCAGGCAATACCAGCCATTCTTGAAGGCCAAGATGTGATGGCCGCAGCCCAAACAGGGACAGGCAAAACAGCCGGTTTTACCTTACCCTTGCTTGAAATTTTAAGTAAAGGCGAAAACGCACAAAGCAATCAAGTTCGCGCTTTAGTATTAACACCAACTCGTGAATTAGCAGCGCAAGTCGCTGAAAGCGTCAAAAATTACGGCCAGCATCTGTCTCTTAAATCAACAGTGGTATTCGGCGGCGTTAAAATCAATCCTCAAATGATGGCACTACGTCGCGGCGCGGATATATTGATCGCAACGCCTGGCCGCATGATGGATTTATACAACCAAAAAGCAGTACGTTTCGACAAGCTAGAAATCCTAGTGTTAGACGAAGCAGATCGCATGCTGGACATGGGCTTTATCCATGACATCAAAAAAATCCTAGCTATTCTGCCGAAGAAACGTCAGAACTTATTGTTCTCTGCGACCTTTTCACCAGAAATTCGCCAGTTAGCAAAAGGCTTGGTAAACAACCCAATCGAGATTTCCGTTACGCCACGTAATGCGACAGCGGTCTCTGTAGAACAGTGGTTGCACCCAGTCGATAAGAAACGCAAAACTGAGTTGTTAATTCAACTTATCGCTGACGGTCGTTGGGATCAGGCATTGGTCTTTTCTCGCACTAAACACGGTGCAAATAAAATCACCAAACAATTAGAAGACGCTGGCATTCGTGCTAGCGCCATCCACGGCAACAAAAGCCAAGGCGCACGTACTCGCGCTTTATCAGACTTTAAAGAAGGCCGTATTCGTATTCTTGTCGCGACGGACATCGCGGCGCGTGGACTGGACATCGAACAACTGCCTCACGTAGTCAACTTTGACCTACCAGATGTAGCAGAAGATTACGTTCACCGTATCGGCCGTACTGGTCGTGCTGGCGCAACTGGCAAAGCAATTTCATTGGTAGCCGCCGACGAACTAGATCAATTACGCGCGATTGAGCGTTTGACTCAGAAGCTAATTGAACGTCGTTACGAAGATGATTTCATGCCAACACACATGTTGCCTGATACTACATTGGATACACGTCCAATCAAGCCTAACAAGCCAAAAAGACCGCGTGAACAAACCAATGCTCCAAGACAAGGTAATGGCGCGAAACAAGGCAATGCGCCTAAGTCTGGCAATCGTCGCCCTAGCGCACCAAAAGCAGAAATGACACCAGGCCAAGGTCTTCGAAGCAAGCCTCTAGCACCAGCGCGTCGTAATCGTAAACCAGATTAATTCTCATCATCTAATCTGCTAGAATAAATAAAGCCACAGTAAGACTATCTCACTGTGGCTTTTTTGAAAAAATAATAAACGAAATTCACTAACATCAAGGACGTGTTATGGGAATAGTAATCCTCCCTCTTTTTTTATTTTGGGTAATCTGCTTTCTTTTCTCGCTTCGAATCGGCTATGTCTTATTGAAAGAAGAGAAGCTGTTTGTCTACAAGATACTACCAACGATAGCCGCCATTCTTCTCGCAATTATGTATAAGACTCACTCTATCAATCAGTTTGAAGGTAGAGAATCGCTCTGGGCATTTGAAATAATATTTTTTTTCTTGTTTAACCTAGATGCTGCACTCTTATACCTAGCTGCATTTTTAACCTACTTCTTCATCAAGAAACGTATTAAAAACCCATCAATTAAGTCCCTAATTTTCATTATCGCGTTATCTATTTCATTAGGGACACTGCTTGGCTCATTTAGTAGTGAAAGCTTCATGGAAAAACATAATATCGAGCAAACTTATTGAATTTAAATAAGCAGATATAGAAGCAGAATAACACCGAAAAATAGAAATGAAGTTAATATAGGTGAAAACCTATAAACTAAAAAAGGATAAAGTAATGGGATTGATTTTAGGGCCAATTTTGATTTTTTGGATTATTGCAGCTGGATTTTCCATTTATATGGGAAGTACGCTATTAAATGATTACCAAATATTTCAGGCATACATGATTGCTATAGCGACCACGATTTCATATGTTTTATTAAATTTGATAATCAGATACGGAAACAAGAAAGAGCTTTGGATATTTGAAATCCCCTTCTTTTTTATGACTAATAAGATAAGCCTATTGTTATTTGGTGTTTCTATCTTCTTTTATATTTGGGGGGATGATCTCAAAAACCAAGAATACGGCAATGAATTAATCTTCATTCTAAACTTTACCATAGCGTTTAGTGCCGTTATTGGAACGTTCTGCAACGAAACTTTTATGCGAGTACGTAAAATAAAAAGAACCCATTAATAATTTCATGAAAAAAATAACGAATAGCTAAAAAAAACTGAACATGTATTCAAAATACGAAAAATAAATGGTTGAAAAAATCATATAAAAATTGTTATAAAAATATTTATTCTTTGTATGTTTTTTTTACAAATCAGTAAAATAACCCACCAATACCCTCCAACATATCTAGACAGGTAATTTCGCTATGAAGCTTTCCAAACAATTAGGTTCGCTTATCGGTATCACTGTACTGGGCCTTATTCTATTAGGCTACTTTGCACTAACCACCATCCATACATCACTCATTGATAGCCGTAAACATGAACTACAAACCGTTCTATCTTTAGCAACTACACAAGCCCATTTCTATGTGGAACAAGAGAAACAAGGCAAAATACCACGCCAAGAAGCTGAACAAAAAGTCATCGAGTTGCTCTCAAATATGAATTATGGCTCTACTTATATGTGGGCCAGAGATGCAAAAGGCCTTTTGAGAGTCCATGTAAAAAACGAGCTGTTAGGAAAACCAGACCTTAGCAGACTACCTAATGGAAAACTCGCCTACGATAGTTATATAAAAGAGCTAAAAACTGAAGATATAGGCTACATAGCTAACTACATTGCCAAGCCAGGAGTAAAGGGTGATGTTTTAAAAATAAATGCTTTTGTAAACCTTCCAGATTGGAATTGGTTATTAGGGTTCGGTGTTTATATGGATGATGTAGAAAGTGATTTCTGGTCATTTGCTTTGAGCTTTATTTTAATTGGCGTTGCAGTATTTGCCTTGATCGTTATTGCAGGTGTTATGATCGCACGAAGCATTTACAAGACACTTGGCGGTGAACCTCTATACGCTATGCAAGTAACAGGTAGTATAGCCGATGGAAACCTTAACCAGATTATTGAAGGAAAATTCGAATCTGAAAGCCTATTAGGCTCTATTAGCCGAATGCAAAACGCGCTAAAAGATATGGTAGGTAATATTAAAGAAGGGTCCGAACAGCTAACAATAGCTACTAATAACCTAAATCAGCAAATGCAGACCATCACCCAAGCTTCGCAAAACTCTTCCGATGCAACCCATTCAACTGCAGCTGCTATTCAAGAATTGTCGAGCTGCATTGATAACATTTCAGTAAGCGCGAGGAATACAGCAACCAATTCTGAAGTGTCATCGTCTTTGGCGATCGAAGGTGAATCGCAAGTACAAAACGCAGCGAAAAGCATCAACGACGTATCTGCTCAAATTATTACCTCAACGAAGGAGATAGCAGGATTACAAAAACGTTCTATAGAGATAGGCAATATCGTTAAAGTGATTCGCGATATCGCAGAACAAACTAACTTATTAGCACTAAATGCGGCGATAGAAGCGGCTCGCGCTGGTGAGCAAGGGCGAGGCTTTGCAGTCGTAGCTGACGAAGTTCGTACACTCGCCTCACGTACCGCGACAGCGACATCTGAAATAACTGAAACCATTACGATCATTCAGGCTGAAACAGAAAAAGTAGCCAAAACTATGCAATCAGTTCTTCCTAAAGTGGATGCAAGTGTTTCAAGTGCAGAAGATGTGTCATCTATGCTGACTAAAATACGTTCCGGCACAGATAATACCTTAGAGATGATTCGAGATGTAGCGCACTCTGCAGAAGAACAAAATCAAGCAACAGAAAGTCTTGCCCAGCATGTCGAAGAGATTTCAGCAATGGTTGCCAGTACTGCCGAGGCCGTTTCAGAATCAAGAAACAGCATGAATAAATTAGATACTCTCGCGATTTCTCTACATAAGAGCATTAGTTTCTTCAAAGTTTAATAACGGCTCTTTTCCTTGTCTTAGAATCAAAAAGCCGCATATGAACTGACCCCCAGTAATTGGAATGTCCAACTATTGGGGGTCAGTTCATATGCGGCTTTTTTTAGATTTTAAATCAACTCAATTTATACGAGCTGATCTCTTTCAGCACATTTTCAAAACGTTGTTTGGCTTGACCAGATCCTTCATCAGTTTTATTGACCAAATCCAGAATTCGCTCTGAACGCTCGCTGACATTTTGAATGTTACGGTTAATCTCTTCAGATACTTGTGATTGCTCTTCTGATGCTGTAGCAACTCGCTCTATAGTCTGAGTAAGTAACTCAATAGCATCAAATAAGCCTTGCATCATGGTGACATTTTCACCGACCACACTAGACGTTTGTGTTGCCATGCTGGAACATTTATCCATGGATTGTAGGGCACTCTTACCAGAACCCACCAAGGCTTCAATCATAGAACGAATCTCTTCAGTCGAATTTTGTGTACGCTGAGCAAGCGTTCTCACTTCATCGGCAACTACAGCGAAGCCTCGTCCTTGTTCACCAGCACGAGCTGCTTCTATCGCAGCATTCAGTGCCAATAGATTTGTTTGCTCTGCAATGGATTCAATGGTTTGCAAGATAGTACTGATTTGCTCTGTATGACCAGTAACCGACTGCACCGCTTTATATCCGCCATCCACTTCTGAAGATAAATTGGCGATGGACTGTAGAATAGTCTGCATCCGCGCTGAACCTTGAGTACTTTGCTCTCGAATATTGTCCGTCGCTTCTGCTGACGATTGCATATCTTGAGAAATAGTATTACTCGTTAAAGACATCTCTTCTACTGCTGACGCCATAAGGTCGGTTTGATTAAACTGATCTTTGGTTTCTTGCAATGCATTTCTCGAATAGCCACTCAGCACGTTCATACTTTCTTTGGATTCAGACGCCATATCGACCATCAAATGAAAAGATTCACTCAAATGGTCTAAATGGACGTTTAAGTACTGAATAATCTCGCCAAGCTCATCTTTTGATGTATTTTCAATTCTTCCGACCAAGTTACGATCAGAAGACACATTTGATAACGCTTGGCTAATACGTTCAACGCGCTTAGAAAGAGATCGAGTAAGGGAAAATGCCAACCAAATAACAGGAGTAATTAATAGAATAAAACCGATAACTAACCCATTTCGATAAAGCTCACTGCGGGAAGTCAACGAAGCGCTAAGGATATTAATTTCGGAACTGATTTTGTCGGCAACGCCTTTTATCAAGCCTATTTTGGCTGTAGCAAGCTCAAACCAGTCAGCAGGGCCACTCACGGATGAAACATCTTTTGTCGCTAAAAAAGCATCAGTAGCTTGGGTAACTGCCTTCCATTTCTCGTTTTTCATGGCAGCATTCAGTAACGCTTCTTCTTTATCTGACGCAGTCACAATAAAATGCTCTAACTGATGATGCTCGTCTTCTATAAATGCCGCGATCTGTGACTGACGCATAAAATTAGTCGATTTAGCGGCATACACGCCATTTAAAGCACCACGATATTGACCAGCGCGCTCTTTCATCCACAATAAACTTAAACGGGCCTCAAGTGCCTTGGCGATTTCTCGATTACTAATATCTAGAATGACGCGTTGAATCGAATTTAACGCTTGGCGATTCACCTCAGAATAAAAATCAAAAGCGCCATTATCAGCAGCCAAAGCATCTACTTTTTGTCGAACTTTATTTTTGTCCTGCAACATTGTTAAAACAGGGGTTCGTAGACGATTCAAACGCTCAGAAGTAAGCACCTCGAAAGCGCTATCATCTATATTTTTAAGCGCCGCTTCTGCATTATCGGCTACTTTACGCTGCGCCAACAAAGCGTCCTTGCCGCTGCTACCCTTACTACCAAGGAAACCAGCACTTAAACCACGTTCAACCGCAAAGTTGTGCGCTACGCCATCTAAAATGGTCGACAGCTTCACCATATCTTCGGCAATACGTCCCTCATGAACGCGTTCATTTAAATCTTTGACTAAAAACGCCACAATAATAATGGCAAACAGGGATGGTAAAATGCCAACAATGGCTACCGATTGAGATATTTTGAGATTGGAAAATAAGGACACGAGCCTCTCCTTGTCGTTGTTATTAAGCAAGCTTAGATCAAATCATGCACTTTGCATGCCCAGAACTTAATTTTTAAATTATCCAAATTTCGCTACTTTCCTTTTAACCTCCTCGCTTTTCATTCTTGGTTTATTTAATAAGTCACAAAAAAACCACCCGGAGGTGGTTTCTATAAATAAGATGTTGTTACGCTTTGCTATTAACTATTTTTCAGCTCAGCTTCTGGCGCTTCATCTTGTTCAAACACACTCGAATCAGTATGATCAAGCCACTTCGAGGTAATACTACCAGCCGTCATCGCACCATTTACGTTCACAGCAGTACGCCCCATATCGATCAAAGGTTCGATAGAAATCAACAAGCCAGCTAATGCAACAGGCATATCTAAAGCAGACAATACAATTAAAGCCGCAAATGTCGCGCCACCACCGATGCCCGCAATACCAAATGAACTAATGGTTACGATAGCAATAAGTGAAATAATGAAGCTTGGATCTAATGGATTAATGCCTACCGTTGGTGCAATCATCACAGCCAACATCGCAGGATATAAACCAGCACAGCCATTTTGCCCCATCGTCGCACCAAAAGAAGCAGAGAAATTGGATTCACCTTCACCGTTACCTAGACGTTTAACCTGAGTATCGATATTCAACGGAATCGTTCCCGCACTAGAGCGAGAAGTAAAAGCAAACAACAATACAGGTAGAACTTTCTTAAAGTAGCGAAGCGGTGAAATGCCATTAAATGCCAACAAACATAAATGCATGACTAAAATAAGCGCCAACCCCACATAAGACGCCACAACAAAGTTAAGCAAAGTCAAAATATCGGAAACATTTGATCCCGCAACAACCTTGGTCATCAACGCAAGAATACCGTATGGCGTAAGGCTTAACACCATACGAACTAAGGTTCTAACGATAGATTGAGCTACATCAACAAAATGCTCAAAACTTGCACCTAACTTTGGTTCAGCACGAGCAACCGTTACGCCAGCTACACCAACAAAAGCTGCAAAAATAACCACAGCAATAGTTGAAGTTGGACGACTACCCGTTAGATCGGCAAAAGGGTTGCCAGGGAAGAAAGAGGTAATCATGTCAGCAAACGATACACTTGCTAGTCCATCAAGGCGTGTTTCCAATGCTGCACCACGCGCCATTTCGCGAGCACCCTGCACAATACCATCCGCAGACAAACCAAATAAGTTGCTAACGAAAACACCGATCAAAGCAGAAACAGCCGTCGTCGCCAATAATATGCCAATAATGCCACCAGACATCTTGCCCAAAGAGCCCGTGTCTTTCACCTTAATAATAGCGCCAATAATAGACACTAAAATCAATGGCATTATGATCATCTTCAGCAAACTAATATAACCATAACCAACGATATTTACGTACTCTAATGTCTCGTTAGCTTCAGCGCTGCCAACACCATAGATAAATTGCAATGCAGCACCAAAGGCAACACCTAAACCCAAACCAGTGAATACCTGAGTGGATAATGTCTTTTTCGCTTTTTGCAGTTTGAACAGCAATGCGATCAACAAAGCGAAAACTGCTAAGTTAATAATGGAATACAACATGGAGAGAAAACCTTAAAAAATAAATCATAGAACACCGACCCCTTACTCATCTAAACATCAATAAATAAGGTAAATCGATAAGTTGCCGCCATGTTAACAAAATGCTGACTAAATGGATAAGAAGGAAATATGATTAACTTATATAAGAAAAATGTATAAGGATGAAACTTGAGCGCATTACAAAATACTCAAAAATCACAAATCGTCACACATATTAATTTGCACAAATGAACGAATTCGGTTTGTATTAGAGAAAGTAGAAACGCCCCACCCAAACTCGGCATTCAAAACTTATTACAAGGACGTGAATGGTGACTAGCAAAAAACGGATATTCAAACGATTATCTATCAGAATTCTAGTCGCAAACATGTTCCTTCTGGCTATTGTTATTACAGCCTCTGTTGCCATTTCACTGCAGTACAGTGCCAGTAAAAGAATGGCCGTCAGCCATATGTTATCTAGCATGAATTTACTTTCTGACCATATGAGCGACAGCGTTTATAGCCTAGAGAATGATGCAAAACAGACTGTCAGCTTACTTGCAGAATTAATCAACAGTGATCTATCTGATGCGAGTATCGAACGTAAAAGCAGTTTATTTGCTCAGTTCTTAAAAAAACGTCCCGAGCTATACAGCCTTTACATTGGTGACAAACAAGAACATTTTTTTCAGCTCATCAACCTAGATTCAGCCAAAGATATAAGACAACGAATGGGTGCTCAGCCAGATGATCGTTGGGCTGTTGTCGAAGTCTCAGGCAGTAATGAAAGACGTCTACGACAAACCTACTTTTACACCTCTACTTTTCACCTTAATCACCAGCAAACGGAAAACAGCAATTTCTACCCAACTGAACGACCATGGTTCGCAGCTTCAGCACAAAATGATATCTATAAAACCCCGCCTTACCTTTTTCAGCATCTACAAATATCCGGGCAAACCTACGCTCAACGAATACGTAATACAGACCAGGTAATTGGCTTAGATATTCTCTTATCGTCTTTATCTGATCAACTGTCTCTATCTTCATC
This sequence comes from Marinomonas polaris DSM 16579, assembly GCF_900129155.1. Lineage (GTDB taxonomy): Bacteria > Pseudomonadota > Gammaproteobacteria > Pseudomonadales > Marinomonadaceae > Marinomonas > Marinomonas polaris. Next base: position 54,129 of record NZ_FQVF01000012.1, on the reverse strand, counting down.
AAAACTAATTAATGGGCAAGAACAAGCTTTTTTGTTTAGCCAAAATGGAGAAATTATTGCCTCGAACATTAATAGCACCCACTCTGTTATCACACCTGAAATACAACCAATACTATTAAGTCAGCAACAAAAAGAAGCCATCACCAATCTAGGTCGCCTTAAAGTATCTAATCAGAATGATTGGCGCCCTTTTGACTTCAGCGAGTCAGGAGTACCAAAAGGCTACTTTATCGAGTTGATGCAAATGATTAGCGCTATGACAGGTCTTAAGTTTGACTACATAAATGGCTTCAGCCGTGAACAACTTGTCCAAAAATACAAAGATGATGGGATTGATATTTTACTGTCTGTACAAAAAGCTCAAAACACAGATATTGAAGGATTATACAGCGTTCCATTGCGAGATATTCCGTATGCCATTGTAACAAAAAATATCACGCAAGAACCAAAGTCGTTAAGTGACTTAAATGGAAAAACCGTCGGCTTTTTAGGCCGCTGGTCAGTCCTACCAACGCTCAAAACACACTTTCCAAACATAAAATGGCAAGAGTCCATCACCGAACGAGATCTCATTTCACGCCTACAATCCGGACAATATGACGCCATTATAGGTGCATCTCCTGTCCTAAAATCGACAATAAGCATAATGGAAGCTGAAGGCTTACAAGTGTACGATGAATTAGTAGAAATCAACAATATCGTACCTAGTCACTTTTATCTGGTAACAAAAGAAAAGCAAAAATTTGCGCTCGATTTAATCAATCAGGCATTAAGTCAAATTACACCTGCTCAACGAGATGCTCTAGATGTTGCTTGGCTACAGCAGAATACCCAGTATATGCAAGATCATCTTGATATTCCCTTTAAAAAATTAATCAAAACTGCTGATGATCCAAACGCTAAACAGCCTCTGATTATCAAAAAAAATGACGGTACCCGCTACTATATTTTTATCAAAAATATAGGTAATGACATATTCACCAAACAATACTTTACCGCTGTCATAACAGAGAAAATGCTTTTCCAACAAGCAACTAAAGAGGCTTTTCATTCAGCATTATTAAGCGCCTTAGTGATGGTGATCCTATTACCGATTATCTGGCTTTTCAGTACGCCGATAGTCCGTCCCATTCGACAATTACAGCGAGTAACAGAGAAAATCAAACTACGCCAATTTGACGATGTAGCATTTGTAGATTCCAATATCAAAGAAATCTGGCAACTGTCCAACTCCTTTGTTTCAATGTCACAAGATATTAAACAGCACGAAGCCAGCCAAAAAGGATTTATGGAGGCATTAATTCGTCTAATCGCAACGGCTATAGATGACAAGTCGGCACACACCGGCGGTCATTGCTATCGGGTTCCTGAACTTGGATTGATGCTTTCTGACGCCTTAGAAAAAGCCGAAGAAGGCCCTTATAAAGCGTTCAAATTCGCCAATGACAATGAACGACTAGAGTTCCGCATTGCCGCTTGGTTACACGACTGCGGCAAAATCACCATGCCAGAACACATCATAGACAAAGGCTCAAAGCTCGAATGCACTTACAATCGCATTCATGAAATTCGCACACGTTTCGAAGTCTTATGGCGTGATGCAGAAATAGATTACTTACATAAAGTACATATTGAAAAGCAAGATCCTACCATCGCCTTAACGGTATGGGAGGAACGCCAAACAATACTTCAAGAAGAATTCGCTATAGTTGCCAAAGCAAACGTCGGCAGTGAATTAATGAGCGAAAAAGACAGACAGAAAATAAAAGAAATTGGCGCGCAAGAATGGATACGTCATTTTAGTAATCGCTTAGGCTTATCCCCTGCGGAAGAAATGATGCTCGCCAAGCAACCACAAGCAGGCAATCAAGAGGATAAACAGCTCGGTCAACAAGCCGTAACAGAAACCTTGCTATCCGATAAACCAGAACACATCATTCCACGCCATAAAGAGATCACATTTGACGCGTCTTTAGGCATCAAGATGGCAATACCAAAGCATCAATATAACCAAGGTGAAATCTACAACCTGACCATAAAAAAAGGCACGCTTACCAAGGAAGACAGATTTAAAATCAACGAACACATCATCAGCACCATTACCATGCTAGACAGCCTTCCGTTCCCACCAGAGCTAAGTCGAGTCCCTCTTTACGCCTCTACTCACCATGAAAGAATGGACGGACAAGGCTACCCGCGGAAACTCAATGCAGAACAACTCAGCCTGCCTGATAGAATACTCATGATCGCCGATGTATTCGAAGCTCTCACCGCCTCAGATAGACCTTATAAAAAAGCCAAGCCAGTCAGCGTCGCCATCGACATCATGTTTAATATGTGCCAAGAAGGACACCTCGACTTACAACTCTTCCGCTTCTTCCTAACAAGCGGCACCTACTTACAATACGCACAGAAATTTTTACCAGAAGACCAAATCGATACCGTTAATATCAAACTTTATTTAGAAGGCTGACCTAAAAAACGCACCTAAAAAACGTACTTAAAAAAGTACCTAGAACACCGCCCAAAGATAAGCCAAAAAACACAGCAGCGTTGCGCCATTTCGCTATATAACGCACTATACAACGCATCGATATAAATCCTATTGTCAGACCATTCCATAAGGTTAAATCTATGCGATTATTCAACTCGCTAAGTGTCATATTATTGAGTTTCTTAATGCTTAGCCCTTCGACTTACGCAGAAGAAGTTTATGCTGCCGTCGCCTCGAACTTCACAATCGCCATGAAAGACATAGCCAAACAATATGAAGAAGAGTCTGGCAATAAAGTTGTTTTATCCTTCGGTTCCTCGGGTAAATTCTTCGCCCAAATTCAAAACGGCGCTCCGTTTCAGGTATTTCTATCGGCTGATGAAAACAAACCTGATGCCTTAGAAAAAGCAGGATTAATCGTTACAGGTACTCGTTTCACCTATGCTATTGGTGCCCTAGCATTATGGTCAGCTAAGCCTGATTTTATCGATAACAATGATGCTCGCTTAAAAAGCGGTGATTTTAATAAATTAGCATTAGCCAACCCAAAACTTGCGCCCTATGGCGTTGCTGCAACAGAAGTATTAGAGGAGTTAGGACTAACAGAATCAACTAAATCAAAATGGGTAATGGGCGAAAACATTTCACAAACCTATCAGTTTGCCAGTACAGGCAATACAGACTTAGGATTCGTTGCACTGTCACAAATCATGAGTGAAGGGCGAATTGCAAAAGGCTCAAGTTGGATAATTCCCACTGATCAATACAGCCCTATACGCCAAGATGCCGTATTATTAAAAAGCGCAGAAAATAGCACTGCAGCAAAAGAACTACTTGACTACCTACGTAGTGACAAAGCTCGTAGCATCATTCATTCATACGGTTATAAAACGGAATAACACCACAGCATGCTTTCTGCGTCAGACCTAGAAGCCATTTGGCTAACCTTTAAAGTAGCGACAACTGTTACTGTTATTTTACTGCTCATTGGAACCCCAATCGCATGGTGGTTAGCACGTACCCGCTCTCGCCTAAAAGGCCCAGTCGGTGCCATAGTCGCGTTGCCACTCGTTTTGCCACCCACTGTGCTGGGGTTTTATCTTTTGATAGCAATGGGACCCAACGGTTTTATTGGTCAACTAACCCAAGAGCTAGGGATAGGAACATTACCTTTTACTTTTTGGGGGCTGATAGTCGCGTCTGTGTTTTATTCTCTGCCCTTTGTCGTACAACCCATACAAAACGCCATTGAAGCAATTGGAGAACGACCATTAGAAGTAGCTGCCACCTTACGAGCTGGCAGCTGGGATCGCTTTTTCACTATTGTATTACCATTAGCAAAGCCCGGTTTTATTACTGCAGCGATTTTAGGTTTTACGCATACTGTCGGCGAATTTGGGGTTGTCTTAATGATTGGCGGAAATATTCCCGGACAAACTCGTGTTGTATCAGTGCAAATCTATGATCATGTTGAAGCATTGGAATATGACCAAGCCCATAAACTCGCCGCAATCATGGTGATTTTTTCATTTTTAGTATTGCTCGGCCTGTATAGCTTTCAACGAAAAAATACACTCTGGGGAGCGAAGTAAGCATGCCAACAAACAACACCACTACAGAGAATACAGAAAGTATAGAAAATACAGAAAAAGGCCTGTATGCCAGATTTCACTTACAGCACTCAAATACAAAATCATCAGGCTTTGCTTTAAATGTCGACCTAACTCTTCCAGAAAGTGGCCTAACGGCTATTTTTGGGCAATCAGGTTCTGGGAAAACCACCTTACTACGCTGTATCGCAGGACTAGAGCGAGCACAACAAGGGCACTTTGTGATGAAAGGGGAAATATGGCAAAGCGATACTATTTTCCTACCGACTCATAAACGGCCATTAGGCTATGTGTTTCAAGAATCTAGCCTCTTTACCCATCTAACCGCAAAAGGCAATTTAGATTACGCCATAAAACGCAGTGGCATTCCTCTGCCAGCCAACTTATACGAACAAGTCATCGACTTAATGGGCATCGAATCCGTACTGACGAATAATTCACAGCAACTGTCTGGCGGTGAAAAACAACGTGTTGCCATCGCCCGAGCCTTATTGATTCAACCCAAATTACTACTCATGGATGAGCCCTTAGCATCGCTAGATAACGCAAGAAAACAAGAAATTCTGCCCTACCTAGAAAAGCTTCGCTCTACCCTCAAAACACCCATTTTATATGTCAGCCATTCTGTGGAAGAAGTCATGCGCCTGGCAGATCATGTGGTGCTGATGCAAGACGGCAAAGTTGCCACTCAAGGGCATGTAGAGGAGGTTTTTTCGCAACTTAAATCACCACTGCTGGTGAATAATGACACTGGCGTCATCTGGCAAGGCAAGATTATTGAACAAGACAATAAGTGGCACTTATCAAAAGTATCTTGCGCAGGTAGCGACTTATGGATTCGTAACAACGGCGACACTCTAGGACAAAATGTTCGAGTAAGAATACTCGCCACTGACGTAAGTTTAACGCTCACTTATCATGAAGATTCCAGCATATTGAATCGACTACCAGTAAAAGTCCTCGAAATTGTTGCAGACAAGGACCCAGCAATGGCGTTAGTACGATTACAAACAGAGCAAAATACGCTTATAGCAAGATTGACCTACCGATCCGTTGAGCACCTAGCCTTGGCAGAAGGAAAAGCACTCTGGGCTCAAATTAAAAGTGTGGCTCTTGTAAGGTAATCACATAAACAGAAAAAGAGATGAAGAGACTCAGAAGCGAAGAGAATCTATCCGTCTCTGAGTAATATCACGCTTGGCGCCTTAAATAACGCACAAGCTTTATTGCCCACTTCTAGCGCTAATTCCGTGGCACTGATGTTGGTAATAATCGCAGATACAGACTTTCCACCCCCAATATCTAACGTCACGTCCGTATTAACTGCACCTGGTAACAAACGCGAGATCGTACCAACCAGCTTGTTTCGAGCACTGGTGACAACGCCTGTATCAGTACTCAAAATCACCGAAGAAGCCTTGATCAAAGCCACTACGTCACAACCTTTCTTCAACGCAAGTAGCTCAACACTTTCCTGAGTAATCATCGCAATGATCAATTGATTAGTACCGATATCCAACTCAACCTCAGCATTTACAGCACCAAGAGTAATATTACTAACCGTACCTCGAAATTGATTTCTTGCACTCGTTTTCATACTCTCACTCTTCATAAAACTCGCCACATCATTCAAGGTATGCAGCTTATCACCTAAACGCTCAATGAATTTCTGATGCTCATCCTGCAAGGCTTGGAAACCTGAAATCACCCTATAGCCCAACTCGGTTAACAGAGTTCCGCCACCTTGCGCGCCGCCGGTAGAACGAACCACCAAAGGCTGAGCCGACATATTATTCATCGCATCAATACGATCCCAAGCGGTTTTATAACTGATTCCCACCTGCTTTGCGGCCTTGGAAATAGAACCACACACATCAATAGCGGCCAACAACTCAATTTGCGCAGATGCAAAAGATTTATGCTGCTCGGTTAATAAGAAAACCTCCCCCTTCAACCCAGCCAACGCTGTTTTCTTATCTGTCATAAAAACCTGTTTGCTAATTGCATCTATAATCTTACTAACCAGTTTATATTAAAGACAATTTTAATACCCATGGTATTAAAAAACATCATCAGATAAACCAACGAGAAGAAGTAACAAACTTAATATAGAGAGAGTAATCATTACATATCAGTCGATATGACAATAAATTAGATGGTAATGACTTACACGATTTACGAGAATAGTCGACAGGAGCGTACTGAATCGGAGGTAATAAAAAAGCCCCGATAAGTCAGTTTACACTAACCTATCGGGGCTTATTTTATATGGTGGGCCTGCCCAGACTTGAACTGGGGACCTGCCGATTATGAGTTTTAATCCCTATTGGTTGATGCAGCTTCACACAGATTGATAAAAATATATTTATACTTATAGATCAATTATTTAAATTTTAAACAGTTTTATTAAGCTTTACTTAACTATACCTATATTGATAGATTATGTAGCACATTTGTAGCACGTAATTTAGGTATTATATGAAACTGAAGTTCACTAAAGAGATCATTTCCGCCATAGAGCCGTCAGATAAAAGACAGCGCATTCAAGACGCCAAGGTCGATGGACTAGTGATTGAGGTACTTCCTTCAGGCAGAAAATCGTTTCGTGTCTACAAACGTCTCAAAGGACATACCTCCCCTGTAAGTATCACATTAGGTCAATTCCCTTCTTTGACTATTGAGAACGCTCGAAAAAAAGCATTAGAGAAGTTATCCAAGCTTGCACATGGCATCAACCCAAATGAACAAGCAAAAGCCGATGCCAAGTCAAAAATTACACTTACAGAAGTTTATGATGACTACATATCACAAAAGGAGCTGTCTGAGTCGAGCTTGCGAGGCTATAACCAAATAATGCGATCATATCTTGCTGACTGGCATAAAGCGGCTCTTGCAGACATTACAGAGAGCATGATCAAGGAAAAACATGCGAGTCTCTCACGCACTAGTCGAGCGCAAGCCGACTATTGCATGAGAGTACTCAGAGCTTTATACAACTTTGCTCAATTTGAATATAAAAACGCTCAAGACAAACCAATTTTTCTCTACAACCCAGTTCAAATACTTAGCCACAAAAGACAATGGAATCACGTACCGCGCAAACAAACACGCCTCACTCGATCTGAAATCCCTAAATTATTGAGCGGCCTAAATACGATTCGTGAAACCGCAGACACATTTTTGTTTGCGGTCTGTGACTTTGTTGAAATAGCCTTATTCACAGGATTAAGAAAATCAGAACTACTAAACTTGAAATGGGAACAGGTGAACCTTGAAGAACGAACTTTCCGAATTTTAGAGACAAAAAATGGTGATGCGTTAGAACTACCAATGGCAGATCATTTATATTCTATCTTTGAGAGACGAAAAACAATAACCAACAATGAGTATGTCTTTCAAGCTGACAACGATTATGGATATGTTCGAGAGCCCAAAAAATCAATACAGAAAATTATAGATGAAACAGGGATTAGCTTTACACTTCACGACCTTAGAAGAACCTTTACAAGCACGGCTGAACTCTTACGAGTCGGCACCTATACAATTAAACGATTACTTAACCATAAAACAGGAAGAAATGATGTTACGGCTGGCTATACTATTTTAACATCTCATGAACTTAAAGCTCCCTCTAGAGAAATTGAAAATGAAATTCTCAATAACCTAGAGGGAGCTAACCAATAATTTTTAATATCTTTAAAGGCTAAGTTCTAAATTTTTTTCTGATATCAAATTTAGACTTACTCTTTGGTGACTTCAATCCCATATAATATTTATAAAGATAGGCAAAGGAATATTTTTTCTTTCCGCCAGGTATAAAGGTCATAAACACTATACCATTTAACTCTAGCATTTCCTCAAAAACCCTAAATGGAATTTCTTTTAGATCAGGATGATTATTTTTAACTTGAAAAATAAGCTTTTCAAAATCATTTTGAAGAAGAGATGAGTATTTTAAGTCATCTGTAACTAGTCCATTTCGAATATCTTCGACAACATACTTAATTAGTTCATTTCCCTCTTCACTAGCTAAGTCTTTAAAATAGTTATCGACAGCTTCTGACCTTACACTTTTCGACTCACAATAGGCAACATTTAAAACGGCATCTCCTCTCAAAGCATTCCCATCTCTCTTTTGCTCATTAATTGCTAATTTTATCAAATCAAGAAATGGTCTTAAACTTACAGTTTTATCAGCATTTTTGAGATTATTATACAATGCTTCATAAGAATCTAACCAATTCTCTCTAGGCTTTCCAAAAAAGGCTGTAACCAATGGCTTCAATACATTCTCATCAGTAGGTAATTGATTAAGTTGATTTTTCTTTTTAAGCTTTGACTCAATAACATTCTTTACATAACTCTTTGACATTCTTTGAGATAAAAACTCAATGAAATCTTGTTTAGAATAGGCGTATATTATTTTAAATAAAAAAACATACATCTCATCAGGAGACCACTCTAAGTTTATTATTTGATGATCAATAGAACTCTTATTTGTTATATTACCAAGTTTTTTATACAGATCTCGCCTTAAAAATAATTTCGGAAATATTCTTTCCCAATTATTATTTTGACATAAGCGAATAAGAGGAGATATCCCAACATCCCACTCATTTGGTTTTACAACAAAATCTAACTGATCAAATGTAACAATCAACCTAGAATCATTTTTCTTAAAAGCCTCATCTATTGAATAAAGAGACTCTTCAATCTTTAAATACTTTGTATCATCTTCAATAACATCGGTTATTTTTTTTGCACTTGAAAGATCATTACGAACTTCAAAATATAGATCATTACGATATACTGCATTTTTTCGACATATAGCCAACCACAAATATAAATTCCAAAACTTATTCACGAAGTTTTCATTATTTATTTTCTCATCAAAAAAAGAAGATAAAGAAATAAAACCAGCAGAATTCTTAGCTCTATCATCAGGTATTACATTTAATATATCAAAATTCAAATGTTTCTTTTCTGCACGAATAACTAAAAGTTCAAAAAATGTATCATCCTGTAAAGCTTTATAGAATGCAGTCTTCCCTGTACCCTTACCACCTAAAAGTATTTTATATTCGGGCAGAAATAAATCGTGCATACACTGTCTAACATAAAAATCATTTTCAAAAAAATTATCATTGAAAGTTACATTTTCAGCATATTTTTCTGGAAAGTTACTTAATAAATTATCAAGCAATATGTCACTTAAATTCTTCCCTTCAAAAACAGAATCAGTAGGCGAAGTTTCCTCCGCATAGAAAGCTTCGCTAATAGATTCATCAAAAACTTCTTTTCGCTGATCAAGATCAGAACTTAACTTGTAGCACTCTTCAATTTCGTCACTAAGGTAAGAAAAAAAATCTTTATATTGAGTAGAATAATTCATGAGATCTTTAACATCTTCACTTTTTTCAAATTTTGTACCAATAAATTCTAGATCATTCTCTCGAACAAAGTGAAAAACAGGAATAGAATTATCTAATCCTTGTTGATTATTGATTGTATCTTTAAAATCATTATGTCTTCTCGCTGCTGAAATAGATAATATAGATAATATAATGCAGAGTTTTGACTTTTCATGTTCAACAACAAATTTATCATATAAAAATTCTAAACCAGGTCTATTTTGTATATCATCCCCTGCTAAAGCCACTATTTTATTAGACAACTGGGATAGTACACCAAAGACGTTATTAAACCCTGTCCTAGAATCGAACAATATAACATCAGGACTATAGTTCTTTTCAATATCCTTAACCAAACCATCAAAGTCTCTTAATAAGACATTTTTACCTTGAATATCTATTCTTGAAAGCCCTTCAAGATAAAAGTTTTTTTCTTTATCAAAGATATTACCTGCTGGCATCATGTTAATTTTCCCTTCTCCACTCAAAGTAGAAGAAGTTTCATAAACATAGTTCGAGTTAAGTTCTAAACTAGGTATAAATTTTTTATCATTAAAATACTCAATTACACCATTTTTAGGGTTGTCAAATTGAGATATATCAAAAAAATTAATTAACCCTGGAGCTTCAAAATCACAATCAACAACAAAAACTCTTTTACCTTTATTAGCAAGATACCTAGAAAAAAGAACTAGCGAAGTCGTTCTACCAACGCCACCTTTATAACTATAAAATGTAACAACTGGCGTTTTACTTTCTTTTTCATAGTTACTTTCTTCAATAAGACCATCTAAAGATCGCCTAACACCAAGATTTATCTTATCCTCACCTTCAAACAAATAGGACTCATCTTCATAAGACTGAGAGTCAAGAAAAACAAATTCTACTTCATACAAGCTCAGGTCTTCGTTATAACCAGCGACTTTAGCCAGAGAAGAGATATCAGATATAGAATCACTAAATATTGAAACGATTAAAGATTGATTTAAATTTAATTTCACATTGAAATCATATATATCTTTGCTTTCAATTAATCCACTTAAACTATTATTTAAAAAATCTATAAACTTAAAAGACTCTAACATTTAATTATTCCTTATTACATATTTTCCACTACTGAGAAAATCTCTTCGGCTTTCAAATTAAAATCTTTAACATGAACATAACTATCACAATATCTAAACTGAATTGGAATTTCACTATACAAATATCTCACATCGGCATCCCAATTTTTATATAGCAGCTTAACTTCTTTTGATACACCGTTAAAACCACTTACCAAAGGAATATCACCTTTATGTCTATTGAGATATTCTGAATAACGTTCAAATTTATGATTTTTGATCTGACCAGAGAAAGTTAAACCATTTTGATCTAGATCTTTTATGTCTTTATTTCTATCATATTCAATGAAGTAATAAATGCCATATTTTATTGAGCATTCTACAACGTACCCAGAAAGATAATACAAATTAATTGTTAACTCTTTAATTCTAGCTTTATTTTTACTTTCACGTCCAATTAAAACCTCAACTTCTTTTTTTAATATATCACAAGTGTTTTTATGTTTCCTAGCGGAGTTTAAAAAATCTTTATATTTCATAAAAAACCAAAAAAATAAATTGAATATTACACTCTATTTAAAATTTAAAAACTCTCTCAATTAAAAATTAGAAAAAGTATCATTATCAATAAAGCTCTAAAAACTCGATTTTTAATATATACATTCTGATAATAAAAATTAATTCTATTACTTTTAACAATATCAGCCTTGACGGTTCGTCTGCACTAGAGACCTCTTTCATGTATAAATAAGCTTAGATCTGGTACCTCCTTAAAAGCTGATTTTAGTGTTTTGGCTGTCTCTAATTTTATTTCTTCTAAAAATTCGATAGCCATAATCGGCTTATTATTTTTACTCATCTGCTCCGCTAGTGTTGCTAGGCGAATACTGTCATTGCTGTATTCATCTTGCTCTAAAGAACCTGATAGCCAGTCTAACTCTTCACGATTGATAAACCAATGACATTGATCCTTGTGTCGCGAACCAGCAACATATGATGCTGATCGATCAACTCCTGAGGTGTAATAGACGAAAGTGTCACCATCAATTGTACGACCTTGGCTGGAGTAGATTGTAGAAGCGTATGCATGAACTAAAAAAAGTCTGCTATCTTCATCACTGTATTCTGATTGATAAAAACTGACCTCACGATTACTATCTAATTCAACTGTGAAACGAATATCATCGCTAAACTTCTTAATATTAACTATCGTACCTATTTCTCCGTTCGTTAAATTTCGGGAATAATCATTTTTAGAAAAACGCACTCTATCACCTGTAGAAAATGACAGTGTCATTTCATGTTTTCCAATAATGCAATCAGCCTCTAAATTTTCTAGACCAACTACACCCATTTCTTGATAAGACTTTCGAACATCTTTATTTAAAAGCTTCACATCACTCCAACGATAAGCCAATATCAATGACTGCTTTGAAGGATTCTCATTTTTATATCCTAACCATTTATCAATCAGCTTTTCTCGGCTTTTTTCGCTACTATCAGAGAAGTGCAGTAGCCCACGCTCTTGATGAACGAGCAGGGCCTTGAGTGAATTACCTTCCCTTAAATCCATTACCGCTTGTCTTGCCCATAATTCACGCTGACGTCTAATAGTTTCTATACGGGTACAACCTCGTTGTTGAGATAAAAATCTTAGGCTACCATCATGCGTAATCGCGCTTAACTGCTGTTGCTCTCCAACTAAAACTAACTTTCCATTCGCATTATCGACGGCTTTAAATAGCGTCACTAAGTCATGGGTCGATACCAGCCCAGCTTCATCAATTACTAAAACTGTATTTGAGAGAGAAATTTTCTTTGTCTCAATATCAACCAAAAGTTTAGCTAGTGTTCCAGATTGAATCCCCGTTTCATTTTCTAGTTGTAATGATGCTTGTCTAGAAATAGTAGCTCCTATTACACGAAATCCGGCTGTTTCATAAGCTAACTTCATAGAACTCATTGAGCTCGATTTTCCCGCGCCAGCGGCCCCTTGAAGAATGTCGAGATTAGATTGACATACACCGTGCACTGCTTCTATTTGTTCATCTGACAGGCTATAGCCTTGCTGTACACATTGCACTTCAAGAGCAGAAACGATTTTACTCTCTGATAACTGATAATAATTTTTAGATTGTAATTTTTGAGCGTATTCAAGAAGTTCTTTTTCTAGTGATAATATCTCTGTTGTTGTATAAAGGCGATTACGCTTATTATCAATACCGAGCTCAATAATTGACTGCTCTGCTAATAAATATTGAACTGCTGATTCAATTTCTTTTATCTCTGCATGATAAAATTGAGCTTCTACAGCAATAGCTGCATAAAGATCTTGTAATCGAAATACAGATATTTTTTCAGTCAAAAGTTTAACTATCGAATTTAAAGGCATTGGTTCTGAACTAATCTCGACTGATTTTTTTTGAATGAGGCGAACATGTTCATCACGAAAATTTAGCTCATCCATTTCATTTTGCCAGCGCTGAAATAACGCAGGCCGATCAGTGATATTCTGTTTCTTTTTACGTGTCATCATGACAATTTTAGATCCGATTTTTGATGCTGTTGTTCTTACACCGACACTAAATAATTTCTCTCTGATGACTTTTTTACGTTTTGAGAAATGCTCACAAACAGACCTAGGGATTCCTTCTATTTCAAACTCTGGTTTACATTCGGTACGTTCGATAGAAAACCCAAGATCTTGCATTCTACGAGCTAATGCAGCTCTGTAAACTGCCCCAGTTGCTTTTTGCCACTTGTAAAGATGGTTTGATTCAAGTGTTCCAAAGCTACCATCAAACCTGAATGCCCCGTTTTTTATCAGACAGTGTGTATGAAATTGGGGGTCTTGATCACGACTAGTTGAATGCTCATATAATACAGCAATAAACCCAGTTACCGCTTCTTGTTCATATCCATTATGACCTCGTCGCGTGTAACCTGCGTGTTTTTCAAGAAATTCAATAGCTTCCTTAACCGATTTTTCTCTCGCATCGTGGATTTTATTTCTTAATTCAAGATCAGCTCTAGCTGTCAAAACAGAAACACTTTTGGGATCTGAAAAAGTAACATCCCAACCAATTCTTTGATTTTTTTTTCCTAGTAAAGGTTTGAAAATACGCTCAAAACTTTCTTTACCTAACAACTGTTTTTTTTTAAGCAGTAGCGCTCCTGAACCAGCTAGAACACCACCATTCTCCGTTTCTGATGCATAATAGTTATCCTCTTCTAAATAATCCAAATAACTTTCACCCTGTTTAGAACTTGCTGAAATAAGCTTAATCGTCATCATGATTCACTCTCCTCGCAAGACGTCCACGCATTGGTGTTTTTATAGCTATTTTTGTTTTTCTCGTCTGAGATAGAGTCCAATTTGCGGCTATTGTTTCTGCTGCGATTGGCTTGATATTATGTATAGGCCATATCAAGTAATAAACACTTAACCAGCCTGACACCATAATATAGCCGTGAATACCGTTTTTTGATGCAAAGGGTAGATTTACTAAATCAGAAGCATTAACTAAGGGTTGAATTTCTTTTTGCCATTGTATAAATTTTTGGTTAGTTAAATTCGGTCGTTCTATAATTCGATCTGAAAATGCTTTAGCGGCATACTCAGCAGAACCTCCACTTGCTCCCATTTTCATAGTCACTATGGTCGAAAATAAATTAAGTAATGTATTGGCACCTTGCTCCGTGTAGAGTTCAATCAGCTGCGAGTGCCCTTGTGTTCCCGCGACAATACGACAACCCTTTGAACGCCCTAGTGTCATCCATTTTTTAATAGATTCATTTCGGGGTAAGTTCCCAATTTCATCTAAAAACATCCACAATTCACGTTTTGTGCTATTCTTTGAGGATAATATACTTGAAGTCATTAAAGATATCAGGGTATTAGCAATAGGAGCACCTATATCCTTATACTTAGCACTTGCTTGAACAATCACTACTTTTTTTTTGGACTCCCTATCAAATGTCCATTCAGATATTGAAAATCCAGTCTTATACGCATTAGGCCATGCATCTGCTAATATATATATCCAACCTAAAGAACTAATTAATTGAGCAAAAAAACTTGCAGTAGTTTTACTATTGGGCTCAATGAAGCGTGTTGCACGTGGATAGTATTTAGTAAACATTTCTTTTAGAATAGCATCGTTAGTAGAAAGTATGTTAGCTAGCTCCTTCCAGCCCCAATACTCATTTGTATGATTTAATGTCATTATCATCCCTGATAAAATTGATCTTGCCCCCTCGGACCAAATAGGATCCTTCGTTTCAGATATTAAATGATCAGCTATGAGCTTAGCATCAGTATCAGTTTTTGCATCAGCACTTATGTTCCATGGCGTACCACGTTTATCCCAAGGGGATATTAATACTGTATTACTTGAATTATAAAATAGTTTTGTGAACTCTCGCTTCTCATCATATATAAAAGCCTTTTCACCTCTATCAATTATTTGCTTTATTATTGGAGTTATGAATACTGTTTTTCCAGATCCTTGATTACCAATAATAAGAAAATTACCATTTTCTCTATCACGTGTTAACACTACTTTTGGGTGAAGAACAAGCCCCTTTTTTGTTCCTCTTTTCAGTTCAATCGCTAGTTGCTTTTTAGCATGTTTGAATGCTTTTTCACCTTTAAGCAATCTAGCTCCACTTACATGATAAAGCTGGTCGTTCTCACATGACCTCACATATATAGATACTAAGATAGAGAAAAGCAGTGCTGGTAGTATTACTAATAGAACATGAATGAAGAAACATAACTCTAATTCTCTATTGCTAATTTGCTGCCAGTAATAGCTAACACTATTCGTTTTAGCATCTGCAAAAAAATCGTAAACTATAAGCTTCCAATGTTCTAAATGAGAGTCCAATCTCCCCCAATTTTCAGGAGATAGCACATCCCATGTGAAATAAATTAAAATTATTATTGATATAATGAAGGTTATTAACCCTAATACTAATACCCTAATAATTGAGTTTTTTTGAACTGAAGGAGGTTTATTATTTATCATTACCAAGTCACTCCTTTCAATTTAAGTTGTTCAACAACTTCATCTCTTTCTTTTGAACTTATACCCACTACAGCACATATCATTTCGAACATAACTTTTCTTTGACGTAGTTCAATGTTAGCTAGTTGTTGTTTTATCTGTTCATTAGTTTGATACGTTTCCCATGAGTTTCTAATAACTTCTGCTAGGTTAGACCCTCGCTTCTCTGCCTCTCTTTGAATTTCTAAATAGTCTTTTAGTGAAAAACGTGTGGTAACTGACTTTATTGAGCTATCTTTAATCATCTTGAAATCTCCGGATTCTTATTATTATTCAGTGTGTTAAGGTTTATTTTTTATGAAATTGAAATCGTTTATGAAATCGTCTGAACAATAGTATTTTCATAGTGTGCAGACGAATTCTATTTTTTAAAAAAACATCATTGATGTGTAGGGTTTATGTCATATTTAATTTTCTTCAACTCCAAATAAAGCCTGAAAACTTCAGTTGGAACCTTTACGTTGAAAGTATATTTTGCCGTTAACCTTTCAGAAAGATTTGATAAAAAAAACAACTCGTACATTTTTAGTAAATATATTTTTTTATCATTATTTGGACTAATAACAAATGAGATAGCATCATTGAAATCTTCCATCTCAAGCTGTCTACTTTCTTTTTCATGCAGATAAAAAATAGAGAAAAACTCAATAGTTGAAACAATTGATTGCGACATCTCAACAGTTAAAGGTTTTACATTAATTTCAAACCAAACACTCTCTTCATTAAAAAGATTCACGTCTTCAGTTATAGGAATATGTTCTTCTTCTATCCAAAGCTGAATATTTTTCAATATTTCTTTCATAACATTACCCTCTTTTTATTGTTCTACTATTCAAAAAAAACTCTAAGTCTTCTTGTCTATAAAAAACTCTACTACCGACTTTCAAATAAGGAAGATCATAGCGATCATTACTTGCCCACACAGCTAGAGTTTGATGCTTAATATTAAGATATTCAGCAGCTTCTTTTCTATTTAGTAGTCTTGGTTTATTCATCTAAAGTATCTCGTAATAATTTCGATTGATGTAGATTAATCGCTAATATAAAATGATGTCATTACATATTTTAAAATAGGTGGACACTTTAAAATGATAACTACAGAAGGTAATGAAAATAATTTTCAGATGTTGATAAAAAACATCAATTCAATAGTTTTAGATTTTAAAAAAAACAGCAAAGACATTGTTTTTCAAGAGTCACTTTCATCTTTATTGAGTGATATAGAAAATCAAAATACGATAAGGAAAGGTATTAACAAAAATATTTTTGGATTAAAAACAGCTAAATATTTTTTTCAAATACATTTAGATTTCCACTTCAACAATACGATAATCTCCAATCACCTTCTTCATGAAAAGACAGAAGAATTCATCTTTAAAAAAACAATAAAATCCCCTTCACGCATTGTCTCAAGAAAATCAGAGCTTAAAAAATGGAATCAAGAAATTAAAGAATTAATAAAATTAAAAAAAGGAAATTTTGATATAGAAAGTAAGAGATTAGAAACAATACGACTAATAACACTAATAGTTCGTGATTATTGCTACAAAGAAAAAGTTAAATATTGCTCTATTTGTTATAGACGTATTTTAAAAAATAGCTACTGTTCTTATCATTTATCAAGCAGCCCAGATTTTTACAAAGATGTTATTAAAATCAAACATTACTTAAATGAAAGTAGAATAAAAAAACATCTAAATCAAAGAGAAATGCGAAATTCGCTAGGTGATTTTTATATAGAAAGATCTCCTGATTCGTTATCTAAAATAATTTCAGAGCGCTCCAACAGGGTTAAATTTGCTGCAATAGCTTATCTACTCTCAGAAGAACTAGTGACACTAAAGAGCTTTATTTGTCAAAAGCTACTAATAGCCCTACCAGATTTCAATGAAGATATACTTTTAGAACATTTTTCAGAATTTGAAGATTTTTCAAAATGGTTATACTCAGCTAATGTTCTTGATAATCCATTAGAAAATACTAGTATTTTTTGGCTGCTCAACAACATGATAATTGCAGATGAATTTCTTAGAGCCAGTAACGAGTATAGAAAAGAAAATGCAAAGCTTGTAGAAATACAAAATAGTAGACAAACAATTGACGCTAGAAGGAAGGATACAGAAGAGAGAGATCAAGAAATCAGAAAGATGAAAAAACATGGTGTATCGTATCGTAAAATAGCGACACAGTTTAATCTTAGCAAATCAAGAATTGCTGAAATAGTGAGCAAAGCCAATTCTAAATAAGCTATAAAGTAATTTTGTAGCACGGATGTAGCACAAGAAATAAAAAAGCCCCTAGAAGTTAGCGTTAACTAACCTTCTAGAGGCTTATTTTATATGGTGGGCCTGCCCAGACTTGAACTGGGGACCTGCCGATTATGAGTCGGATGCTCTAACCAACTGAGCTACAGGCCCTAAAAGCGTTGCAGATTATATCGATATGCTCGCCGCTTGCCAAGAAGTGCATGCAATTTATATGTAATAAATCTTCGAAAGTGGTTGATTATCCGGCTATTTTTTAACCAACCAATTACTCAGCCCTCTAGTTCTCTGCGTTTTACTCATTTTTTATTTATCGTTAGCGACTCATTTAAACTCGCTCAAAAGCATGCCGAATGTCGGTATAGGTAACTTTCGTCTTAATGGCTTCTAACGCGATCAGGTGTAAAAGCCGTTCACGAGTGGTACAAGCATCTGGCAAGATGCTGACTTGATAAAGATCGGCGGCATCAGAAATCGCAGTATGAGTCACGCAGTTTTGCGTCATCATGCCGCAGATCACTAGACGATCTACTGCCAGCTCTTCTAGCACTTGCGTTAGGTTTGTCTCTTGAAAAGCATCGGCGTGTTGTTTGATGATCACTGGCGCATCAGGTGCGGCGTCTAGAATCGCTTGGTGAAGTTTCACCCCTTCTGTACCTTCAACAAAAAATGGCGATTCGCCAGCTGCTACATGTTGCACAAGTACAATGGCGGCATTTTGTTCTTTTGCTGCGTTAATGGCATTAAGAATTTCTTTTAACGTATTGTCAGTATTCCACAATGGAAAATTACCTTTATCAAAATAATCGTTTTGTGGATCGATGACTAATAATGCAGTGCGGCTCATAAATTGGCTCCTATTAAACAAAGTATTGGCAAGCACAGTCGTCGTGTAAAAACCTCTATCTAGAATCGCAAAACTATGGATTCCATTACAGTGTCAAATTTGACATATTAGAGGCCTAAAATGACAAACAGGTGATTCCTTGAAACATTATCAAATCGCTGTACTTGCTTATCCTCATTCTCTTTTGTCGGCGGTTTATGGTTTTGCCGAAACATTCGAGCTAGCCAATGAAGCCTGCAAAGAAACAGGTTTGGAAATCCGTATCACTACGCATATTTTACACGAGGCAGACTTAAAGAAAGACTTGGACACGCAATCTCACTATCACGCAGTCTTGTTGCCGCCTAGCTTGCATAAAGCCAGTTACAGCGAGAAGAATACCGATATCAATGATTTTTTAATCGCACAGCATCAACAAGGTGCCATACTTTGCAGTGCCTGCGCTGGTGCGTTCTTTTTGGCATACACAGGTCTTACAGATAAACGCCAAATGACGACGCACTGGGCGCTAGAAGGTTTGTTTAAGGAACGTTTTCCTCAGCAAGCAATGGACACGTCGAAGATATTGATTAACCAAGGCGATGTGATCAGCGCCGGAGGCATGATGTCTTGGATGGATTTGGCCATGGAACTAGTACAAGTACTGACGAATGCTAATATCGTTCGTCAGTTAGGCAAAACATTAGTGATTGATACAGGTAAAAGAGAGCAACGCTACTACCAACAG
Organism: Marinomonas polaris DSM 16579; assembly: GCF_900129155.1. Classification (GTDB taxonomy): domain Bacteria; phylum Pseudomonadota; class Gammaproteobacteria; order Pseudomonadales; family Marinomonadaceae; genus Marinomonas; species Marinomonas polaris. The sequence continues at coordinate 34,643 of NZ_FQVF01000012.1, read as the reverse complement.
TTTCAACCTAATTTCGACCATGGTGATGCGGCGATTTTGACGGTTCAGCATTATTTACAAGGCCATTTTGCCGAACTGCAACGCACTGAAAGCATGGCCGCTCTCGCTAAATTAACGCCGAGAACCTTTTTAAGACGCTTCGCTAAATGCACTGGCTTCAACCCAAATGAATATTTGCAACGTATCCGTATTCAAACGGCTTGCGATGCCTTAGAACAAACAACGCTGTCGTTCGAGAGCATCGCCCTGCAAGTAGGATATGAAGATGTTGGCAGTTGCCGTAAAGCCTTTCAAAAGATTATGGGGTTAACGCCCAGCGCCTTTCGCCAGCGTTTTGTATCGCCATCACCCCATTAATTCAAAGACGAGATTGACGACCAATGTCTCCCGGTGTCATGCCAATGACTTTTTTAAAAGTCCGGCGAAAAGCCGCCTCGCTTTGATAACCCAATTCATCACTTAAAATTGCGAGATTTCGGTCACCATTTTTTATCCGTTGCGCAGCTAAACGCATGCGCCATGAAGTCAAATAAGCCATGGGAGACATTCCCATCGTACTTTTAAACAAGCCACTAAATACCGAACGTGACATACCCGCTTTTTCGGCAAGACTAGCAACCTGCCAAGCTTGTTGAGGTTGCTCATGGATAGCCACAATTGCCCGCGCCAGCCTCGCATCACTTAAACCTGCTAACAAGCCTAATTCGATTTTTTTGTTTTGAATAAACAATCTCAGCATTTGCACCAAATAAGCTTCAGCTAGTCGCTCAATCACCACTTGAGAACCACAACGAGGCTGCAAGCTTTCTGTGAGTAATATGCTTTTCAAAGGCGACAATTGCAGGGCAATCTCATCACCTTTTTCGACTTTCACCCATTGCCATTCCAAGTCCAACAATGGATTAAGCGCTTTTGTGGCGAAATCAAATTCACAAATTAATAACTTAGTTTCACAGTGTAGCCTTTGTATAAGCGATGCTCTGAGATCCTGGCCCGTAGCAAACCACACACCATCACCCTCTTTCAATCTCGTTCGGCTTTCACCGTGTGTGGTTAAAGAAAGTTCTCCGGAGATTAAATACAACCAATAGCTAGAATCTGCTGATAAAGCCAAACGCTCATTTTGACGAGAAAAATGGAAAGCGCTTATCGAAGTCGCCTTAGGGCGAAACGCACTTAATACCGATGAAAGACGATCCATAATAATTCTTCCTCAAGAGAAAATACGATCTGCAACACATAAAGCACAAACAATCACCAATCATATCACCCTTAACCATAAACTGCCTTCATCAAAACAAACAACAGATTATGAGGTAAGCGAAATGTTCGTCCTAAAACCAAGAACAGCAACACCAAATCTCACTATTAATACTCTGAAAGAGTCTTGGTCACTTGCTCAGCAAGCACCTGAAAACTTCACCATGGTTGTCGTTTATCGTGGTTTGCATTGTTCTATTTGTAAAAATTACTTAAAAGAATTAAGTCGCCTAGCAGATGACTTTATCGCGAAAGGTGTGAATATCCTTGTACTAAGTTCCGACACAGAAGAGAGAGCCGCACAGGCATCAACAGAATGGGAAATTGAAAACTTAACCATGGGCTATGGCCTAACGGTTGAACAATCTCAAGCTTGGGGATTACACAGAAGTGCAGGCCGAGGTGTGACTAGCATTGGCATTGAAGAGCCTGCCGAGTTTACTGAACCTGGACTATTCCTTGTTCGCCCAGATGGCACATTATACTGGAGCAACATCAGCACTATGCCTTTTGCTCGTCCGCACTTCAAAGAAGTACTTGGCGCAATCGAATTTGCTGTCAGCAAAGATTATCCAGCACGCGGTGAACTTATTTAACAACAAAACGTGTATTGTGATTTGACGTTATACAATAAAAAGTAGAATCAACATCTCGGTTCTACTTTTTTATATCCAACACATCAATCTACAATAAAGAGCGTTGCGCCTTCAGAGGTCGAAGAGCGATGTGGCTCGGCATCATCAGCCACTTGGTAACTCATGCCTGCGGATAACACAAAAGTACGACCGTCTTTTAGTACGGTTTTCAGCTCGCCACTCATGCAAAAAAGAATATGCCCTTTTGTGCACCAATGATCCGCCAAATACCCAGCAGAATACGTAACTATTCGCACACGAATATCACCAAACTGTTTGGTCTGCCAATAAGCAAATCCGCTCTCACCTTTGTGGGTCGTTTTTTCGACGCCTTGCCAATCTGTAATGCCAAAGGGTAAATCTGTAATCTTCATAAAAACGCCTTAAAATCCTTCTATTAACAAGACAATGCCGCACCATTTGAGCGGCATAACATAATAAGTAGTAAGCGTTAGCGAGGAACTTTGGTCAAGCACTATATTAATAGATTCGAACAATATTTAAGATGTTTAAGCTATCTCTATTTGGTAACAAAACGTCTCTGCTGCACCATGAGAAATACGGTATTCCAAAGGCGTTTTGTCATAACCATAAGCCACTCGTTCAATGACGGCAACAGGACTGTTTTCAGCGGTTTTTAAAGCTTCAGCAATACATGTATTAGCAGATTTAATGGTTAAGGTTTCTTTCGCCGAAGCGATAAGTTGCCCGCATTGTTGTTCATAAAATGGATAGAGCAAATTACCAAACTCTGATAATTCTAAATCAATAAGGCTGGCAAAAAGTGACGCTGGCAACCAAATTTCTTCCGTTAATACCACTCGATCTTCCAAAAAACGCAAACGTTCAAGACAAATAGCCTTGTCATTCACATCTATTTTTAATGCATCAGCAGCTGGCTGTGGTGGCTTTTTGAGTGTTCTGGATAGCAATTGGCTTGTGGGCATAACAAAACGCCCGTCGGAAGACATCTGACGGAAAAAGCGAAATAAAGAGGCATTAAAATCGGGGCGACGCACAAAAGTACCACGACCTTGACTACGGTAAAGCAAACCATCACTAACTAAGGTGTCGACCGCTTTGCGAATCGTTCCAATGGCAACATCATAGGTTTTTGTCAGCTCACTTTCAGTAGGAATTGGGGCATCCGGCAGCCAAGTTCCCGCGCTAATATTTTCTAGCAATTCATCACGTACCTGTTGATATAGGGGTAAACGTTGGTCTCGCCCCTGCTTAAATAACGCCATTTTGATCCCTCATTTGTAAAGAACATTATTCTAATACCCATACCGTAAGCCGTCTACGATTGTTGACTTAATATTCATATAAACATATATTCATATATATGAATTACATAAGTACACAATTCTCCTCATAATGAACAAACTTAACCGCATGAATGCAAAGGTCTCTTTATGATTTCTGACACTAATTTGCCAGTGAAAGGTATAGACACCCACGCGCATATTTTTCGCACTGATCTGCCTATGACAGCAGAACGAAGGTACGCTCCGGACTATAATGCGCTGCCTGAAGACTTTTTAATGCAGTTAGCAAATTACAACATATCGCATGGTGTTTTAGTTCAGCCTAGTTTTTTAGGTACTGACAACAGTTTTATGCTGCAAGCCTTACATCAATATCCTCAGAAACTTAAAGGCATTGCGGTCGTAGACCCTAGTATTAGCGATAACGAATTAGATGAGTTAGATGCGGCTGGTGTAGTGGGTATTCGTCTAAACTTGATAAATAAGCCACTGGAAAATTACACGTCTCCTCTATGGCAAACATTTTTAACTAAATTAGCAAAACGTAAATGGGTTGTTGAGATTCAGCGAGAACTAGACGATTTAGCAAGCTTTTTACCGGCTATTTTAGAATCTGGTGTTGAGGTCATTATCGATCATTTTGGCCGTACATTGCAGGGTATCCAACCAGCCAATCGAGCACACCAAGACTTCTTAGATTTACTAAGTAGCGGCGCCCCCATCTGGACAAAAATTTCAGCCGCTTATCGCTGCAATGCCAATATTGAGCAAGCACAAGCAATGTTAGCAATATTGCGCACGGCTTATGGGCACTCAGAACTTTTATTATGGGGAAGTGATTGGCCAAACACACAATTTGAAACACAAACAGATTACACAGAACAATACGGTTTTATGGAAGCCTTACTACCCAGCACGTATGAGCGGAATAAAGTACTAATTACCAATCCAAGCAAGCTGTTTAAGTTTTAACCGGCAACCAAATAAGAAATGTAAAGAGAACCATAAAATGAGTCTACTTGTTGTTGGAGCAATCCTACTATCCATCATCCTTGGTTATAAAACCCGTATTAATATCGGGCTTTTCGCCATCGCTTTCGCCTATTTAATTGGTAGTTTTGCGCTTGGATTAAGCCCTAACGACATCATCAAAATGTGGCCATTGAAGATTTTCTTTATCATCTTCTCTGTGTCGTTATTTTATAGTTTTGCCATTATCAATGGGACGTTAGAGAAACTGGCCGAACATCTTATGTATCGTTGCCGACACTTTCCTCATCTATTGCCATACGCTATTTATATTACGACGACTATCATTTCAGCATTAGGCGCAGGTTATTACACCGTTCTGGCCTTTATGGCGCCTATTACTTTATTACTTTGCCAACGAACTGGCATGAGTATGGTGATTGGTTCTATGTCGGTAGGTTATGGCGCACTGACTGGCGCAAACTTTATGTCTAGCCAAAGCGGTATTATTTTCCGCGGCATAATGGCAAACGCTGGCGTGACGGAAAACCAAGCATTCATCAACTCTATTGGCATTTTCCTAAGTACCGCAGCTATTCCTTTAATCGTAATTACGGCATTGGTTTTCTTTACTAAGCATCGTAGCACCATTGCAAAAGGCGGCTACCAAGCAGACCTTCCTACAGCGTTTAACAAAGAACAACGTCAAACATTGACGTTAACGCTGATAATGATGGGCTTAGTCTTACTTGCACCAATTTCACATCTTTTATTTCCAGACAATCAGACGATTACCTTCATTAATTCCAAAATGGATATTGGTTTGATTGCCAGCGTGTTCTCTGTGATCGCACTATTGCTTAAATTAGGTGACGAACGCAAAGCCATCGCGTCTGTGCCATGGTCAACGCTTATTATGATCTGTGGTGTGGGTATGTTGATTTCTGTTGCGATAAAAGCAGGCACGATCAACGACCTAGCGTCTTGGATCGGTACTTCAATACCAGCCGTTTTAGTACCAGTTGCATTCGGTATTGTGGCGGCCTTTATGTCCCTTTTTGCCAGTACATTAGGCGTGGTTACACCAGCGCTTTTCCCAATCGTACCGTCAATTGCTCAAAGCTTGTCACTGGATCCGATGATGCTATTCATCTGTATCGTAGTCGGTGCGCAAGCCACGGCAATATCACCTTTCTCCTCTGGAGGAAGTTTGATTCTAGGTGCCTGCCCAACAGAAGAAAGCCGAACAAAACTGTTCCCTCAGCTTCTGTTTCGCGCAGCACCACTGGGCTTTGCCGCAGCCCTAATCTTTAATTTGCTGATCACCTTTGTGCTTTAGCACCCTCTAAACCTCTTTGGGCGTATGCATCGCTTGGTGCTGCGCCCTTTTTTTATATGGAGATACATTTATGACCCTTTCACTGCGCACTCGCCTTCTGAGTGTCAGCATTATTGCCGTCGTTATAACGACAGCTTACTTAGTCTCAGAAACAACGCATTCCCTGACTCAGCAAATGCGCGATTCACTATTAAAAGATGTCCGCCATTTTTCAAAAGCCTATGGCGATAACACGAGCGAGTGGCTAAACAGCCGCAAGGTCATTGCAGAATCGCTTGCTAATACATTAGAGCGAGCACCTGAACAATCGCCCTATATAGCTATCAAACAAGCCTACGATAGTGGCAAGTTTGCCTTAACCTATTACGGCAATAACGACGGTAAGATGTATCGTCAAGATCCGGCCTTAGACGCAAAACGCGCTGACTACGACCCACGCCAAAAAAGCTGGTACACCGAAGCCATGAGCATTGGTAAAGCCAGCATACTCGGCCCAAATCTAAGTTCTACCACAAAAGAGTTGGTTATTATTTTAACCAATCCAGTAACCAAGAATGGCAAGACATTCGGTATGGTAGGTGCAAACCTAAGCTTGAATCAATTATCTAAACAGGTTGCCGAACTTGATATTCCAGGTTCTGGCTCTGCCATGATGGTGTCATCTAACAACGATATTATTGCTCATGCAGACAAAAATATAGTGATGACAAAAGCCGAATCTATTTCGCCTATTTTCGCGCCTAAATTCCTATCAAACTTAGCAAGAGAAGATAAGCTGGTAGAAGAAACCTTAGATGGGAATGAGGTCTTTGCCTACGCTCAGAATATCCCTAACACGGATTGGACCTTAGTTTTCACCATGGATAAAAGTGAGCTAATGGCGCCCGTTTACACAGTATTAGTTCGTCAAACTATCACCGCCTTGGCTCTATTAGCAGCCTTCAGTTGCTTCTTATATTGGTTGTTTAAAGTACTCTTTAGTGACTTAAATCGTGTTTCAAAAGCCTTGCAGGATATATCCAAGGGCAAAGGCGATTTACGTGCTCGTATAGAAGTAAAACGAGATGACGAGATTGGCATACTGGCGCAAGGTTTTAATGACTTTGTTAGCCACATGCACGGCGTTGTAGAACGTCTAAAAGTACTGTCTAAAGATGTAGCGGACGAAGCACATAACGTCTCGAATTCCTCTACTCAAAGCGCTTCTCGTGTTGCCACTCAGCAACAAGAAATAGACATGGTTGCTTCTGCCGTCACCGAAATGGCTGCCGCAACCAATGAGATCGCAGGCAATGCAGAACAAACTGCAAAAGCCGCTAGCCATTCTGTTGAACTTGGTCAAAAAGGCAGCGCTCAGGTACAAAAGAGCCGTAACTCAACTTACCAGCTTGCCAACGAAGTGAGCCTTGCCACTGAGCAAATCTCAGCTTTGGATCACCATGCCCAACAAATCAGCGGTATTTTATCAACCATTACTGGCATCGCAGAACAAACCAACTTGCTGGCACTAAACGCTGCTATCGAAGCGGCTCGTGCAGGTGAACATGGTCGTGGTTTTGCCGTAGTTGCCGATGAAGTACGTACATTGTCCCAGCGTACTCACTCTTCTACAGAAGAAATTCAAAAGATGATTGAGTTACTACAAGAGCAGACATCAAAAGCAGTTACTTCGATGCAAAACAGCAGTGCTAAAGCGCAAACCAGTGTGGCCGATGCGGATGCAGCAACAGAAAGCCTAGAAGAAATCGCCAATGCTATCATTAGCATTTCAGACATGGCAACGCAGATCGCTACCGCCGCTGAAGAGCAAACAGCAGTAACTCATGAAATAAGCCAAAACAGCGAAATCATTCGCCAAGTGGCGGCAGATTTAGCCGATGAAAGCAAAACAGGTGTAGAGCAATCGAAACGACTTAGCCTACTTGCTAAACAAGTCGACACAGAAGTCGGCCAGTTCCAAATATAAGTTCTAATCACTCAAAAAAACTGGACGGAACTATTTTCAGAAAGAGATAGTTCCAGAACAGGACATCAAAATAACAAAAGCCTCGCTGGCAATGCTAGCGGGGCTTTTTCATTAAAACGAAAGCTCACGACTGTAGATATATCATCAAGATCTTTTTAAAAATTTAAGCAAAAAAAAGTGATGGCTCAAAAAATGAGACATCACCAAAAAAAAGGGAAGTACAGAATGAATCTTTAGCGATTTAAAGAAACATCACCCTAAAAGAAGGGCTACTGACGCTACTTAAAAAATAGAAAAACTACAAAGTAAGATAGAGAACAGGTTCATTGTCGAATCTGATAAAGCTTTACCAAACTCGCGGAAATTCAAAAGGTTTGAAGGGAGTCCATTCGATAGATTAGACGATATATTTAAGATCTAAAGGCCTTCAACAGAACGTCATAATAAAAAGAAAAATGACTCAAAACAATGCACGCAAGGCATCATGAACATTCTTATCTCGTTCCAGCATTTGTGTGCAAATTTATGAAAATTTGCAAGAACCTGTCATTAAAACATAACAAAAGATCACATAAAGCATATCCATTATTCTTTATGCGATTCAAGAACCTATCAAGATTCAAGAACCTACCGATTATGCTTACTTCAAAGATTGGATATCCGTTAACACCCATGCACTGTTATGCTGGGTAAAACCAATTTTAGGGTAATAATCTACCGCCTGAGGAGCAGACAAAAGAATCAAAGAACACTTAGGCTGCAACGCTTCCTTGGTCATTCGCACCAAGGTTTTACCAATACCTGATGCCTGCACAGACTCATCTACCGCCAAGTCAGATAAATAACAGCAAAAGGCAAAATCCGTCACCGAACGAGACACGCCCACCAGAGCCTCACCCTGCCATGCGGTAATCAACAAATTGGAGTTTTCCAGCATAGCGTTTACGGTCTCTAAATTATCAATAGGACGACGTGCACCTAATGTAGTTTTCGACAGCAGCTCAATAAACTGAGCCGCCGTAATCGCCTGATTTACCTTGTATGTAATAGCCAGTTCTGTGGATTGCTCAACGGACATTATTCGGACTCCTTTAAAGTTAGCTAGCGCTACGTCAAAGATATTATTTAGCATTTTTTCGTATAAACAATCCATTTTAAATTGGTTTTGTTTGTATAACTGTTTACTTAACCTTTCCTTGTCTTTAACACCTCAGGCTAGACCTCATTTCATCAAGGAAAACAGAAAATGACTTTTAAAAAACGACTCAGTATATTGCCCTTAATTATTAGTGCTACGGTGGCTAGCCAACAGCTTATTGCAAAAGACATCACCTTGCTCAACGTGTCTTATGACCCAACACGGGAACTTTATCAGGCGTTTAACCCACTATTTATCGACTATTGGAAGCAGCGTACTGGTGATGACGTAACGATCAAACAATCCCATGGTGGCGCAGGCAAACAAGCTCGTGCTGTGATTGATGGCCTGCAAGCTGATGTAGTGACGTTAGCATTGGCCTACGACATCGACGCGATTGCTGAAAAAACTGGCAACATAGATCCAAATTGGGAGAAAAAACTCCCCAACAACAGCGCGCCTTATACATCAACTATCGTTTTCTTAGTTCGAAAAGGCAATCCTAAAAACATCCAAGACTGGGACGATTTGGTCAAACCCGGTATCCAAGTCATCACACCGAACCCGAAATCTTCTGGCGGAGCTCGTTGGAATTATTTAGCGGCTTGGGGTTACGCAGAAGAAAAGTACGGCAGTGAGGAAAAAGCCAAAGACTATATTAAACAGCTATTTAAAAATGTCCCTGTGCTAGACAGTGGTGCCCGTGGCGCAACCAATACCTTTGTTCAACGTGGCATAGGCGATGTATTACTTGCATGGGAAAATGAAGCTTTTCTAGCCATTAATGAACTAGGCCCAGAAAAGTTTGAAATTGTTGTGCCATCGGTATCTATCTTGGCAGAACCTCCTGTCACAGTGGCGGATAAAATCGCTGAAAAACACGGCACAAAAGAAGTGGCAGAAGCCTATTTAGCCTATTTGTATTCACCTGAGGCACAGCGTTTGGCGGCAAAACATTACTACCGTCCAGTTTTGCCAGCATTGGCAGATCCTAAGGACATCGCGCGTTTTCCAAACGTTAGAACGTTTACTATCAAAGAAAAATTCGGCAACTGGCAGCAAGCACAGAAAACTCATTTTAGTGATGGTGGGGAGTTTGACCAGATATATACCGTTAAATAAAAGCCAATCGCCTTCTAACCTCTTAATCTCGTAACCATAAATGCAAAACGGACGCTCCATCAGCGTCCGTTTTGCATTTAACGTTTTACTTTTACGAGACCGTTGTACAAGAAAGGCTAAATCACTTTTCTTCATAAGCTTCCCATTTATTCTTAGTTCTGCTGCATAAGCCATCGCCATAAACTACAGACTTTAGATATTCTGGATTCAGTCATGAACACGCTTCGTCAATTTTCGGTGTTACCCGGATTTGGGTTATCTCTGGGTTATACCTTGGTGTATTTATCCCTCATTGTACTGGTTCCCATCAGCGCAATTTTTATCTTCACCTGTCAGTTAAGCCTGTCTGAATATTGGCAAGTCGTCACCTCACCTCGTGTTATGGCGTCTTATCAATTGTCATTTGGCACATCATTTTTAGCGGCTGCTATTAATGCCGTCTTCGGCGTGTTGCTGGCTTGGTGTTTAGTACGTTATTCCTTTCCCGGTAAACGCATCGTCGACGCCTTAATCGACTTGCCTTTTGCTTTGCCTACTGCGGTTGCTGGTATCGCCTTAACCGCTTTATACGCACAAAACGGTTGGCTTGGACAAATCATTGAAGGTTATTTTGGCATTAAGGTGGCTTTTACGCCTATTGGTATTTTGATTGCGTTGGTGTTTATCGGCCTGCCTTTTGTGGTGAGAACGGTACAACCTGTATTGGAAGAAATTGATACCGAATTGGAAGAAGCCGCGTCAAGCCTAGGCGCGAATCGTTGGCAAGCTTGTCGCTATGTGGTTTTACCAGTCTTGCTACCCGCCATCATGACGGGCTTTGCCCTAGCTTTTGCCCGTGCGGTGGGCGAATACGGCTCGGTTATTTTTATTGCCGGTAACATTCCTATGGTGTCCGAAATCACGCCCTTAATGATCATCAGCAAGCTAGAGCAATACGACTACACAGGCGCAACGGCTATCGCTTCCGTCATGTTAATTGTGTCATTCATCTTATTGCTACTGATTAACCTATTGCAGTCATGGACAGCCAAACAAACAGGAAGGAGCGCTTAAATGAGCACACTTGCTATACAAACGCACGCTTCACAAACGACACGTTTTGAAAAGAACGCCGCAACACGAGAACCCAACTGGGTAAAATATTTACTGCTAGGAATCTCATTAAGTTTCTTTGCGCTGTTTTTGTTGTTGCCGTTAATCGCTGTCTTCACCGAAGCCTTACGCAAAGGATTAGAAACCTATTGGCTAGCATTTACCGATGCTGATGCCCTGTCTTCCATTGCTCTTACACTAACCGCCGCGCTGATATCTGTGCCGCTAAACCTGGTTTTTGGCGTGGCCGCCGCGTGGGCCATCACAAAATTTGAGTTTAGAGGTAAACAGATTTTAATCACCTTTATCGATCTGCCTTTTTCCATCTCGCCGGTCATAGTTGGCTTAAGTTTGGTACTGGTATTTGGTGTTCATGGCTGGTTTGGCGAATGGTTAGTCGCCAATGACGTCAAGGTTATTTTCGCCTTACCGGGCATTGTGCTGGCCACCATATTTGTGACCTTTCCATTTGTCGCGCGGGAACTGATTCCACTCATGCAAGCACAAGGCAAAGAGGAAGAAGAAGCTGCCATTGTGCTGGGTGCGAAAGGCTGGCAAAACTTTTGGTACGTGACATTACCGAATATCAAATGGGGCCTGTTGTATGGCGTAATTCTCTGTAACGCCAGAGCCATGGGTGAGTTCGGCGCGGTATCCGTTGTGTCTGGTCACATTCGTGGCGAAACTAATACCCTGCCCTTGCATGTGGAAATTCTTTACAACGAATACAACTTCTCGGCGGCTTTCGCAGTGGCATCTTTATTGGCTTTATTAGCCCTGCTGACCTTGGTCATCAAAAGCTATGTCGAGCATAAAATCAGCAAAAGAACGAACGGATAATAGGTGATATATGAGCATTAACGTAAAAAATATACACAAGCGATTTGACGAATTCACCGCTCTTGACGATATATCACTGGACTTTCCATCAGGCGAATTAGTGGCGCTACTTGGCCCATCTGGCTGCGGCAAAACAACCTTGTTGCGCATTATCGCTGGACTAGAACAAGCCGATCTCGGCGACATTATTTTGGATGGCGAAAACGCCTCAAACACACATGTTAGAGATCGTCAGGTCGGCTTTGTTTTCCAACATTACGCTTTATTCAAGCACATGACGATTTTCGACAATGTCGCCTTTGGTTTAAGAATGAAACCTAAAGCACAACGTCCATCTGAGTCCAAAATACGCGAAAAAGTATTCAGTTTATTGCAACTTGTGCAATTGGATTGGCTCGCCGACCGCTTCCCTGCACAACTCTCTGGCGGCCAGCGTCAGCGTATCGCCTTGGCCAGAGCCTTAGCGGTCGAACCACGCGTTTTGTTACTGGATGAACCCTTTGGCGCCTTAGATGCAAAAGTACGAAAAGAGCTACGCCGTTGGTTGCGAAAACTCCATGACGAGCTGCATATCACCTCTATTTTTGTCACCCATGACCAAGAAGAAGCCTTAGAAGTCGCCGACCGAGTAGTATTAATGGATCACGGCAAAGTAGAACAAGTCGGCACACCAGAAGCGGTTTACAATCACCCTCAAACGCCGTTTGTGTACAGTTTCTTAGGTTCGGTTAACGTGTTTCATGGCCGCGCGGAACAAGAGCATTTACAGGTTGGTAATGAACAATTGCGTCACCATAATGATTCTTATGGCCATGCCCAAGACGTGTTTGCCTTTGCCAGACCCCATGAATTAAAAATCGTCGAGAATAATCATCACGAAGGCGTGTCCGCACGAATAAGCCGTGTATTATCCTTTGGTATCGAAACCAAGGTGGAACTGGACGGTCTTAACGGCACACATTACGAAGTACACTTGTCCCAACAACAGCGACAAGATCAGCCATTGCACATTGGGCAAGAGGTCAAATTAGTCCCATCAGCTTTAGCGCTCTTCCCTAAAGAAATAGAAACACTACGACTTAGCGAACAACAAGGATAACGACCAGTGAATTTTCAGCAATTACGTATTTTGCGAGAAACCGTCAGACAAGATTTCAATCTGACGGAGGCGGCCAACCACCTTTTCACGTCGCAATCGGGTGTTTCTAAACACATCAAAGATTTAGAAGACGAGCTAGGTGTTGAACTGTTTGTTAGAAAAGGCAAACGACTGCTCGGACTCACCGAGCCGGGCAAAGAATTAATCAAAATTGCCGAGCGAATTCTGTTGGATGCCAACAACATCAAAAACTTAGCAGATCACTATCGCGACAACGACAGTGGCGAACTCACCATCGCCACCACTCACACGCAGGCAAGATATATCCTGCCGGCGGTGATTACCTTATTTAAGCAAAAATACCCAAAAGTTCATTTGAAGTTACATCAAGGTAGTCCAAGCGAAATTGCTAAACTGTTACTCGCCGGCGAAGCCGACATTGGTATTGCCACAGAGACACTGGGCGACATCGCCGAATTGGCAAGCTTCCCTTACTATCAATGGACGCACACCGTCGTCGTGCCCAAAGATCACCCATTGAATCAGCATCCTCAACCACTGACATTAAAAGCCATCAACGCTTATCCGATAGTGACCTATCACGATGGATTTACTGGCCGAGCAAATATCGAAAAAGCCTTTCGGCATGCGGGAGAAAAACCGAATATCGACATGTCAGCGTTAGATGCGGACGTCATCAAATCGTATGTGGAATTGGGCATGGGCGTGGGGATTATTGCGTCCGTCGCCTACGATGAAAAACGTGATACAGATCTGGTTATCTTACCGTCACAACATTTATTCGACCCCAGCTGGAGTAAAATTGGCTTACGCCGAGGGCATTATTTACGCCAATACGCCTATGACTTCATTCATTTATGCGCTGACAATTTAACCGCCGACGTCATAAATGCAGAGATAAAGCCCGAATAGCTAACGCCCTTTTAAATTAGCGCTCAGCCGACAAAACCCGCAGAGCCACACCAGCGGCTGAGGTGCGGTTTTCGACACCAAGCTTAGGGAAGATTTGCTCTAGGTGTTTGTTGACTGTGCGCGGGCTCATTTCAAGAATTTCAGCGATTTCGCGATTAGTTTTACCGTTGGCAATCCAGTGCAATACTTCTGATTCGCGATCCGTTAAATCCAGTTCTTTCTTCAACAAGGCTGGGCCTGCTGGTTTATCGCCGTCTTCCAGCCTTAAAAGTACTTCTTTTTGCTCGGTGACGCCCATCATTTTCAGCGCTAAAGGGTATTCCAAACCGCTGAGTTTCAAGACGTTGCCGACCACAGGTTGATGAGCTAACCAAAGACGTATTTGCAAGGCTAATTCCGTACTTTGCCATTCACTGCTGGCGCGCGCTTTGGCAAGTAAGGCATAGGTTTGCGGCGTTGCCCAAGCAATTCCCCCTGCATAGGTTGTCGTCATTAAATACTGTCCCATGCTATCAAGTGCTGATTGTGCATTGTTGCTCAAACGAGCATTAGACAAGTGCACACGCATGCGAGCAATCAACTCATTGGGTTGAATTGGCTTAGTGAGATAATCTACGCCGCCCGCTTCTAGACCACGTACAATGTCATCAGTATCGCTCAAACCTGTCATGAAAATAACCGGAATCGACGCCAAGCTTTGGTCGGCTTTTAGCGCTCTGCAAGTTTCAAAACCATCCATATTCGGCATGATGGCATCGAGCAAAATAATGTCAGGACGAATCCGTCGGGCGATAGTTAAGGCTTGTTTTCCTTCAAGGGCAACAAGCACATCCATATTGGCCGTTTCCAAGGTGTCATGAATTAGGCTCAACGCATCTGGCGAGTCGTCGACCACTAAAACAATGTCACTTTTACTACTCGGATTCATAATTAGATTTCTCACTTACATCACTGATTACACATGAGTTTTTTTGTATATATTGGGCAATTGCATCGAACTGAAAGCTTTGATACAAGCTTTCCAATTGCAGCAAATGGCTCGGGGCAATCACGTCTGTTTTAGCCAATTGATCCAACACGCCACGCACGCCTTTTTTGTAACCCATTTCCGCGAACGCCATCAACTCCCGCACACTTTCATGGTCTGGAATGGCGACTGGTTGTTGCCCATCTAACGCTTTCTGATGAGATTCTTCCTGGCTGCCAACGTTATGAGTAATAGCAATCGGTGCCAAGGTGTCTAATTCAGTTTCTTGATACACCCAATCCAGCACCAGCCAGTTTTTAATCGCATCTAACAAAGCACTGTTGTTCACCGGTTTGACTAAATACTGATTAAACGCCGCTTGCTCGTCAGGCTTACGTTGATTTTCTTTGGCATCTGCGGACAACATAATAATCGGCGTACTATAAGCCCGATCTCGCAACAGCTTAGCCAAGCTCAAACCATCCATTCCGGGCATCGACACATCTAAGACAAATAAATCCGGAGAGCAGGATTCCAACTCATCCAAGCAGCTTTCAGCATCGGCGGCTTCCAACACATTAAAACCAAGCGGCACGAGAATATCCGACAACAAACCACGCACCACAGGGTCATCATCCACCACCATCAGAGTACGCTGATAGCCACGATAACTCACGATGCGTTTGTATTCATAAGCCGAGCCATCTCCTTGGCTGACCCAAGGCAACATCAGGCTAACGCGAAACTCACTGCCCTCGCCGACCACAGAATGAGCTTGTATATCACCGCCCATAATTTCCGTCAGCAACTTCA
This sequence comes from Marinomonas polaris DSM 16579, assembly GCF_900129155.1. GTDB lineage: Bacteria > Pseudomonadota > Gammaproteobacteria > Pseudomonadales > Marinomonadaceae > Marinomonas > Marinomonas polaris. The sequence continues at coordinate 19,202 of NZ_FQVF01000012.1, read as the reverse complement.
CTATGGTCAAGCCCAAGCCAGTGCCGGGTAAATTGCCAGTACTGACGTCGCGGACTCGCTCAAACGGATCAAAAATACGCTTTAAATGTCCTTCTTTAATACCAACGCCCGTGTCTCGAATAACAAACTCCGCCACTTGATTGCGATAGTTCACTTCGAACAAAACCGAGCCTTTTGGCGTGTATTTCACCGCATTTGACAACAAATTGATCAAAATTTGCCGCAAACGCTTTTCATCCGTCACCACATGCTGAGGCAAAGGCGCGAGAATTTTCGATTGTAATTGAATGCCTTTGTCACGAGCCTGCATGGCAAACATACTGTTTAGCTGATCGATCAATTTCGGAAAATCCACCGTATTGCGGTACAGATCAAAGCGCCCCGCTTCGATCTTCGAAATATCCAACAAACCTTCGATCAAATCTGCCAAATACAAACCGCTGCGATGAATAATATCCAAGCCATTCTGATGCCCAGATGGCGTATTGGCTTTTTCTGACAAGAGTTGCGCATAGCCAATAATAGATTGCAGCGGCGTGCGTAATTCATGGCTGATACCAGTTAGATAACGACTTTTCGCCTCATTTGCCCGCTCTGCCTGCTCTTTGGCATTTTGTAATGCACGGTCAGTTTCTTGGTGAGCGTCAATCTCACGTATCAGTTTTCGCGTTTGGCGATTCGATTCTTTCTGCGCCACCACTCGACTTTCATGCGCCAACACAAACAACCACGACAAAACGCCAGATACGATCAATAAGGTGAAAAACAGCGCCAACATGGTGTCTTTCAGCAAGACAGCTTCATTCAGCGAACTCGGTGCCATCTGCCGATAAATCAACATCATCAGTGCCGCGTTAATGATATTGATCACCAACAACAAAGACGCAAAACGACCAAAGCGCGAACTCAGCGCTTTTACCAAACCTTTGGGCAAAAACAGCTTTAAGAAATAATCACTCTGCTGACCAATACTCGCCTGCGGCTTACAACTGTCTAAACAGCGCACATCCAAGGAACAACACAAAGAACAAATTGGCTGCATGTAGGCAGAACAAAAACTCATGTCTTCCGTTTCGAAAGCATTCTCACAAATCCCGCAGGTCAAGGTGACATACTTAGGGTTGCGCTGTCTTGCTAGCTCTATCATCGGAATCAGCTCTGGGCTTTGGCGCGCAAGGTAATATTTGCCCTTGGTAAGCCAAGCAATCAGCGGCACAAACACGAAACAAGAACCTAACGAAATAAAGTGACACAAGCTTTTCGCCACTTCACCAAAGACACCTAAATAGCTCACTAACCCTAACGTGGTCGCGATCAACATCGAGCCTGTTCCTACAGGATTAATGTCGTATAAATGCGCGCGTTTAAACTCGACATAATTGGGACTTAATCCCAACGGTTTGTTGATCAATAAATCCGCCGACAAACTGCCCAGCCAGCTCACCGCCGCGATGGCAAACACGCCCAAAATCGCGCCCAAGGCTTGATAAATACCCAACTCCATCAGTAATAACGCAATGGTAACGTTGAATACCAACCAGACGACACGGCCCGGATGAGAATGAGTTAAACGCGAGAAGAAATTAGACCAAGCAATGGAACCTGCATAGGCGTTGGTTAAGTTGATTTTCATCTGGCAGATAAATACAAACACCGCTGCCAGAATCAATGCGGTAGTGGGCGAGGTAGTTAAAAAGAAAAAGATGCGCTGATACAAATAAGTTGGATCGGTGGCTTGTATCGCGGAAGCACCATCAGAGATTGCCAAGTAGGCTAAAAAAGAGCCCAACAGCATTTTGATCGCACCAATAAACACCCAACCTGGGCCAGCTAAAATAAGCCAAAACCACCAGCGACGGCGGTTTTGTTTGTTCTTGATAGGAAAAAAACGTAAATAGTCGACTTGCTCGCCAATCTGCGCCATCAAGGCAAATAACACAGACGCCGCCGAGCCAAATAATATCCAATCGAAATGCGTACTTTGTGGTAAATCCACCGGCGCGTATTGCGTCCAGCCTTCGAAGCTTTGATATTCCTGCGTCACCACCACGCCGATAGCCGCCACTTGTAATACCAACCAAATCCACTGGCTGCCATTTTGAAAGCGACTAATAGCACGAATACCATGCGTTACGATAGGAATCACAAAGATAGCCGAAAGCGCATAACCCAAGGCCAACGGAATGCCCAACAAAACTTCCAACGCCGAGGCTAAAATCGCTGCTTCGATAGCAAAAAAGATAAATGTGAATGTGGCGTAAATCAGTGAGGTTATCGTCGACCCAAGATAGCCAAAACCCGCTCCTCGAGTCAGTAAATCTATGTCCAAGCCATGCTTGGCAGAATAATAAGCAATGGGAAAACCGGTGATAAAAAACACCGCCAATACCGTGAGAATGGCCGCTACGGCATTGGTAAACCCATACGCCAGTGTAATAACCGCGGCCAATCCCTCTAAAGCTAAAAACGCGGTCGCACCGAGCGCCGTATGACCGATTCGCTCAATCGTCATCGCATACCCATGCGATGACGCACTACCGTGAGAGGCGTTTTCATTCCTAGAAGTATAACGCAGAGCGTAATCTTCCATCGTTTGGTCAGCAACCCACTTATTATAGTGACGTCGCACTTTAAAGATCTTTTGTGCCGCTGTCATAATATCTCGGACTTAGGCATTAAGATGCCGACCATCTTCTTATGCAAAAGCAAGAAACAAACCCGCTGTCGCAATTAAAGAACCACTAATGCGCGTCACCAAAGGCGTGCCGATTTTCGCCATTACCTGACCAAAGCCTAGACCAACCACATGTAAGCCAGCCGTAGCCAAAGCAAAGCCCAACGCATATTGCAGACCATTGGCATTCAAAGGCATTTCCATACCATGAGCGGCACCGTGGAATAACGCAAAAGCCCCTGCAATCGCCACGCAAACCGCCGTTGGTAAACGCTTAGCAAACAGAACCAAGGCGCCCAAAACGATAACTGACAACAAAATACCTTGCTCAACAAATGGCACATTCAGACCCGCTACCGCTAAACCGCCGCCCAGCAACATAGTCACAACAAACGCAGCTGGAATCGCCCACAAAGCGCGACCTCCAATGCTCGCTGCCCAAAGACCAATCGCCACCATAGCCAAAAGATGATCCAAACCGCCCATTGGGTGAGCAAAACCCGTCATAAAGCTAGAAGCTTGTTCATGCCCCGGATGAGCAAGCACAGAACCTGACGCTAATACCGAAGCTGCTACCAACAAACCTTTTGTTTTCAATGCTCTTTCTTTCAACGCATTCATAATTTTTCTCCTAATACTTGATAAATCTGAACTTAATACTTCCCAAAGACGTTACGAGCGCAGTAGTCGTTTAAACGACGGCCTTCGCTGCTGGTAACTCTTTTGCTTCCAACATCCCTTCCGACACAATGATCTGAATAATCTCATCCAAACCTTGGGCTTTTTTAAGATTCGAAAAAATAAACGGACGATCACCTCGTTGAATTTTGGCGTCGTGCGCCATAACGTCCAAAGACGCACCAACCAAAGGAGCCAAGTCGGTTTTATTAATAATCAACAAATCGGACTTAGTAATACCCGGGCCGCCTTTACGAGGAATTTTGTCACCAGCGGAGACATCAATAACATAAATGGTAAAATCGGATAGCTCTGGACTAAAGGTCGCGCTCAAGTTGTCGCCACCACTTTCCACAAACACCACATCCAATTCACCATGGCGCTCTAGCAATTGGTCAATCGCCGCCAAGTTCATCGACGCGTCTTCACGAATCGCCGTATGCGGACAACCACCGGTTTCGACACCGATAATACGATCTGCATCCAAGGCTTCATGCTGAGTTAGGAACTTCGCGTCTTCTTGGGTATAAATATCATTGGTGACCACGGCAATGTTGTAATAGTCACGCATAGCACTACACAAAGAACGCAGCAACGCGGTTTTACCTGATCCTACTGGACCACCTACACCAATTCGTAATGTTTGTTTTTTCATGCTAATTCCTCTTAAAACTATGTTCCTTCAATAAATAGGAGCGCCGCTTCGCCTAAGAGCGAAACAGCCGCGAATATTGTGTTTCGTGCTGAGCACTGGCAATGGCGATGGCAGGTAACCCCGCGCCAATGCGGTCTTCTTCAATGGTTAACGACATGGCAATGGCGTGCCGAATATCTGTCTGTAATTCACCCAATAATTCTTGTGCTTGCGTTTGCCCAAGGGGAACCAGTTTGGTCGCGGCGGCAATTTGGTTTTCCAACCAAGACCAAGCAAAGCCCAATGAAGCAAGATCAGGTTTTAGGTTCCAATGGCTCGCTGCAATGGCAAACAGGGTGACAAAGCTCATTTCGTCTAAACGCTTAAACGGCGTGTCTATTTGCAAACTGCCCATCAAGCGAAACAAGGCTTCGCCCATGGCGGTGTCGTTTAAACGCAACTCTTTAGTTTCTCGACACGCCAAGATCAGATCATTCAGTTCAAGCAAGCGTTCAGTATCATTCTGCTTAGCCGCTGCCATGCAAAGCTGCAATACGGGCAAATCAATCCGCGCCACAGACTGCTGCAGCTGCAAACCGATCCAATCGGACACTTCGGCTTTGTTTTTTACCCAACCTTGGTCGATGGCGTATTCCATGCCTTGGGAAAAGGCAAAACCGCCCACTGGCAAACCCACACTGCTTAGCTGCAAAAGCCGCAACAAGCTGATGTCAGTGGTGACAATATTACTGGTGACTGTGCTAGTGGTGACTATGCCCATGACTATAAGCTCCAGATTCTGGGACAAATACGCCCTCTTCATGGGTAACGATCAAGCCAAGCATGTGCAGCATGTCTTCTAAAACGTGATCAGGTTTGATGCGCAACCAGCGTTCGCCAATTTGGATTTTGGTGTGACGATTACCCAAGTGATAACAGGCTTTAGAAAAGGCTTCCCAGTCTTCACAGCTGGCATGGGCTACGTCTTCAACCGCGCCATTGACTTGAACTATCTTGCCGCATTCAGATTTTAAAAATTCACCCACTAACAGCGGCTTACCACGCTCAAGGAAAACTCGAACTTCTTCGTTGTTATCGCCCACAAGTTTAAGACGCCCACGATCACGCTGTTCGTGAGTTAACGTTACTGTGGTGTGGACTGGATCGTGACAATGGGTGCCTAATCTTTCGTAAATATCTAGCATCGTATGTTCCTAAAAAAACGTTCCTAAAAGAGAGTGTAAAGCTGAGCCAAGGGCAAGACTTCAGCTGGCTCGCAGGTTAATAATTCGCCATCGGCACGCACTTCATAGGTTTGCGGATCGACGGTAATGTTCGGCAACCAATCGTTATGAATCATGTCAAGTTTGGAAATATTGCGTGTGTTTTTACAGGCCACCAAAGTACGATCCAAACCAAGACTTTCCTTCAAACCATTATTCAGCGCCGCCTTAGAAACAAAGGTAACAGACGTCGCCGCTGCGGCTTTGCCGAATGAACCAAACATAGGACGATAATGCACTGGCTGTGGCGTCGGAATAGAGGCATTTGGGTCGCCCATTGGCGCGCTGGCGATCATGCCGCCTTTGATGATCATCGAAGGTTTCACCGCAAAAAAAGCTGGCTTCCACAAGACTAAATCCGCCATTTTGCCAGGCTCAATCGATCCGACTTCATGGCTAATACCATGAGCAATGGCTGGGTTAATGGTGTACTTGGCAATGTAACGACGGGCGCGGAAATTATCCGCACCAAGCTCTTGGTCTTCTGGCAATAAACCAAACTGCTGCTTCATCTTGTGAGCCGTTTGCCATGTACGAGTCACCACTTCGCCTACTCGTCCCATGGCTTGGGAATCAGACGAAATCATACTGAACGCGCCACGATCATGCAGAATGTCTTCCGCAGCAATAGTTTCTTTGCGAATACGCGAATCAGCAAAGGCCACGTCTTCTGGAATATTGCTGTCCAAATGGTGACACACCATCAACATATCCAAATGCTCGTCTACCGTGTTGCGCGTATAAGGGCGGGTTGGATTGGTCGACGATGGTAAAACATTCGGATTGGAACAGGCTTGAATAATGTCTGGGGCATGGCCGCCGCCCGCTCCTTCGGTGTGATAAGTGTGAATCACGCGATCTTTAAAGGCACCAATGGTGCTGTCAACAAAGCCTGATTCGTTCAAGGTATCGGTGTGAATCGCCACTTGCACATCGTATTTTTCCGCCACACTCAAACAGCAATCAATCGACGCTGGCGTGGTTCCCCAATCTTCGTGCAATTTCAGACCACAAGCGCCCGCTTCTAGCTGTTCTTCTAAGGCTTCTGGCAGACTGGCGTTGCCTTTGCCCAAAAAGCCCAAGTTCATCGGCATGCTGTCGGTGGCTTGTAACATCTTGCCAAGATACCAAGGCCCCGGCGTACAAGTCGTCGCTTTGGTTCCCGTCGCTGGGCCAGTGCCGCCGCCAATCATGGTGGTGACACCAGAGGTCAAGGCTTCTTCAATTTGTTGCGGACAAATAAAGTGAATGTGCGCATCGATGCCACCCGCGGTCAAAATAGAACCTTCGCCAGCGATGACTTCTGTTCCCGGTCCGACCACAATATCGACGTTATCTTGCACGTCTGGGTTACCGGCTTTACCGACTTTAAAAATGCGGCCTTCTTTGATGCCAACGTCAGCTTTCACAACGCCCCAATGATCCAGCACCAAGGCATTGGTAATCACCAAATCTACAGCAACTTCATTGGTCACTTGGCTTTGTCCCATGCCGTCGCGAATTACCTTGCCGCCGCCGAATTTCACTTCGTCGCCATACACGGTGAAATCTTTTTCCACCTGAATCCAGATATCGGTATCGCCTAAACGCACGCGGTCACCAGTGGTTGGACCGAACATTTGCGCGTAACTTTGTCTATCCATCGTCGCCATTATTCTGCTCCTCCCAGTTTGCCCATGACTTCACCACGGAAGCCATAAATGGTTTTCGTGCCGGCGTATTCAACCAACTCCACTTCGCGACCTTGACCGGGTTCAAAACGCACCGCCGTGCCAGACGCGATATTCAAACGAAAGCCTTTGGTCACGGTACGATCAAAGGACAAAGCAGGATTCACTTCGTAAAAATGATAATGGGAGCCAATTTGCACAGGACGATCACCGGTATTTTCGACACGAATTTTCACCGTTTTGCGCCCCACATTGAGTTCAATAACGCCTGCGGCAACCTGTATTTCACCTGGAATCATGGGGGTTCTCCTTCCCTAATTTATAGGATTATGAACGGTGACAAGTTTCGTCCCATCTGGGAATGTGGCTTCAACTTGTACTTCATGGATCAATTCCACCACGCCGTCCATCACTTGTTCCGCGCTTAATACCGTTTTGCCATAAGCCATCAACTCCGCCACGGTTTTGCCATCGCGGGCGCCCTCGATAATTTCCATGGTGATGTACGCCATGGCTTCGGGGTAATTCAATTTGAGTCCGCGATTTAAACGACGTTCGGCAAGCAAGGCGGCGGTAAATACAAGCAGCTTGTCTTTTTCTCTAGGGAGGAGTTCCATTTTAATGCTCCGTTATTTAACTTTATGATTGTTTTCATTGAACCAAAAAAGAGCATGCGCACCTTTTTAGGTCGACCAAATTCTCGGTTCATTGGATTCTTTGTTCATTAATGCGGGACGAATATCGCGCCAGCACTGGATAAATAGCTGTTTCACTTGTTCTGAATCATCGTGAAGACTGCGAACTAAGATGTACTCACCTACCATGCTTACGCCACTTAATGACCCATGTTGGGTACAGTGCTGGCGTAAGGAATCGATCAGTTCGTCGTGATTGACTGAATTAGAAAGTTCCGTCAAATCAAAAGGCCCCGCAATCATCAAACCATTGATTGGCTTGCCATCTAGTCCGGCTTTGGCGCTAAAAATAGCTCGGCTGTTATCATCTATCACCAATCGCTCACGAACTTTAAGACGACCGTTCTGACGAATCTGAAAGCCTTGCTCTGCGTGGCCTTCGCCAAAATCTTCTTTATTGGCGGGCAAGCCAAAGCAAGTGATTTCCCAGCCGATAAACTTAGCGTTATCAGCAAGATCGATACAGTTTTCAAGGCGAGTATGAGCATTCGGATAAAGAATGGTTTCTTGTGGTAACCATTCCATTAAGCTGTTTTCAGCGACGTTTAACTGGGTAATTTGATGTTGTAGGGTTTTGTCTTTACGAGCACGATAAACACGACCAGCACCCGGCGTAGTGATTAAAACGTGTGTATTTTCGGCTAAGTTTGCCGTAATCGTGAGACGATCCCCCGAAACCAAACCGCCCGGTGGATGCAATAAATAGACGTGCGCCGTGTCTCGACCTTCAGGATAAAAAGGCTTCTGCACGTACAAAGGCCCTTTGTGATCACAGGTTTTCAACACGGTACCGCGAGTTGTTTGAGAAAAGCCTAAGGTCAGAAACGCATGCCAGTGAGAAGCATCCCCTGTCACTGGCATGTTTGTTTCTAGCAGCGGCTTTTGGTCGTATTGTTCTGCCAAAGCAAGATTATGTTTATTATTCATTGATGCCCTATAAGCGTCTTTCGCGTGGCTGCTGATTCCAACCAATGCAAAAATCACACCGCCAAATACTGCTTTATCAAAGTATCGTTAAGGTTCTCCATTTTATCCGCCGCCACAATGCGTCCTTTTTCCATCAAACGAAATTCTTTACCCACGCGACGGGCGAAACCGAGCTTTTGTTCCACCAAGATAACGGTCAAACCTTCTTCCGCATTGAGCTTTAAAATCACATCGCCAATTTGTTTAACAATGTTGGGCTGAATGCCTTCGTTAGGCTCGTCCAAGATTAAGACTTTTGGTTCTAATACCAAGGCACGGCCGATGGCAAGTTGCTGTTGTTGTCCACCGGATAAATCGCCACCGCGACGATGCAGCATGTCTTTCAATACTGGGAAAAGTTCGAAGATTTTCTCTGGGATGTCTTTCGGCGAATCCTTGGTACGCTTGCCTCGCACAGGCAAACCAATGCGCAGATTTTCTTCCACGGTCAGCATGGGAAAAATGTCTCGACCTTGTGGAACATATCCAATACCTGAATAAGCGCGCTTCTCTGCGCTTTGCTTGTTTAGCGTTTCGCCTTCCATGGTGATCTCACCACTTTTGATCGGCAACAAACCCATGATGGCTTTTAGCAAGGTGGTTTTACCCACGCCGTTTCGACCCATGATGCAAGTAATCGAACCGGGTACTATCTCTAAATCCAAGCCCCAAAGAATCTGCGTGCCGCCGTAAAGTTGATCAACCTTGTTAATTGAAATCATGCCTGTTCTCCTGCCGCTGCTTCTTCACCAAGGTATACCTCAATCACGTCTTTGTTACTTTGAATCTGATCCATCGTGCCTTCGGCCAAAACAGAACCTTGATGCAATACCGTTACCGTGCGAGCAATACTGCGTACAAATTCCATATCGTGTTCGACCACAATTACCGTACGCTCACCCGCCAAAGACGTTAGCAGCTCGGCCGTACGTTCGGTTTCTTGTGCTGTCATTCCGGCTACAGGTTCATCGATCAACAAAAGTCTTGGCTCAGCCACCAGCAACATACCGATTTCTAACCATTGTTTTTGACCATGAGACAAGGCGCCCGCTAACATGAATCTATGCTTAGCCAAACCAATGGTTTTTAATACGTCATCAATACGGTCGATTTGTGTCGGTGTTAAACGCGAGAACAAAGTCGGCAATACACGCTTGTCAGTTTTAAGAGATAACTCCAAATTGTCGAACACGGTTTGCTCTTCAAACACGGTTGGCTTTTGAAATTTACGACCAATACCAAGCTGGGCAATTTCAGCTTCGTCTTTGTTCAATAAGTTGTGATTTTGCCCAAAGAAAACCGTGCCTGAATCACACTGAGTTTTGCCGGTAATCACATCCATCAAGGTGGTTTTGCCCGCGCCATTGGCACCGATCAAACAACGTAATTCACCGTCGTTGATATAAAGATTAAGGTTGTTTAAGGCTTTAAAGCCGTCGAAGCTCAGATTCAAGTCTTCCACATAGAGAATCATCTTGTTGTCGACATTGACGGCAGCTTGCTCGGGCGCTAGAAATGACCATACCTGATCACGACGGAAAAATTCACGAGTGTTGTCTAATGTACTCATGCTTGCGACTCCTTATTCATAACTGTATTTCGCTTGGCCTTTAGCTGCCCATACAAACCCATCAAGCCTTTTGGTAAATACAAGGTAACCAGAACAAACATGGCACCCAAGGCGAACAGCCAAGCATCCGGCATAATCGCGGTAAAACGGGTTTTCGCGTAGTTCACCAACAATGCACCGATCACCGCGCCAATTAAGGTGCCACGGCCACCCACTGCTACCCAAATCACCATCTCGATAGAGTTGATAGGAGAAAACTCGCCAGGGTTGATAATGCCGACTTGTGGTACATACAAAGCACCGGCAATACCTGCAATCACAGCGGAATAGACAAACAACCAGACCTTGTATCTATCAGTGCGATAACCAATAAAGCGTGAGCGAGATTCCGAGTCACGAATCGCCAACACCACCTTGCCAAGACGAGAGGACAAGATCTTCTGGCTGACCACGAAGATCACCGCCAGCAAAATCGCTGTAATCAAAAACAAAGCTACGCGCGTGCTGTCGGCTTGCAAATTAAAGCCAAGGATTTCTTTAAAATCGGTCAGACCATTGTTGCCGCCAAAGCCCATTTCGTTGCGGAAGAAGGCCAGCAACAAGGCATAAGTTAAGGCCTGCGTCATGATGGAAAGGTAAACGCCGGTAACACGAGAGCGAAACGCCAACCAACCAAACACAAAGGCTAAGAAACCGGGAACCACCACAGCCATCAACATGGCGAACCAGAACTGATCCATCCCCAGCCAAAACCATGGCAATTCTTTCCAATCCAAAAACACCATAAAGTCAGGCAGTAAAGGATTACCATAAACCCCGCGATCACCGATTTGGCGCATCAAATACATGCCCATCGCGTAACCGCCCAAGGCGAAAAATGCCCCGTGACCTAAACTCAAAATACCGCAATAACCCCAAATAATATCCACCGCCAACGCCAGCATGGCGTAGCACAAATACTTACCTAAAAGCGTGATGGTGTAAGTGCTGACATAGAAGATCGAGTCGACAGGTAAAAACAGATTCGCTGCCGAAGCAAGAATCGTCACACTCAATAAAATCACCACAAATGGCAGAGTGTGTTTGCCCGTCGAGCGCCCTTCAGAAAACCAAGCTGTAAGACGTGTCATTCTGCCGCCCTCCCTTTTTGTGGAAAGAGTCCCTTAGGACGTTTTTGGATAAAGAGAATAATAAACACCAACACCAGAATCGCTGCGAGAACCGCACCCGTGGTTGGTTCAAGAAACTTCGTCGCGATACCCAAAGTGAAGGCAGCAACTAAAGTACCCAACAAGTTACCCACGCCACCGAACACCACCACCATGAAAGAATCGATAATGTAGGCCTGCCCCAAGTTTGGCCCAACGTTCGTTAATTGGCTCAAGGCAACACCCGCAATACCAGCGATACCAGAACCCAGACCGAAGGTCATCGCATCAACCCAATTGGTTTTCACCCCCATGGCTTTTGCCATGTTGCGATTTTGCGATACCGCACGAACGTTTAGACCAAGGGGAGTTTTCTTCAATACAATCACCAAGACGATAAATACCAGCAAGGCAAAGGCAAGAATGTACAAACGGTTCAACGTCAAAGACAACACTGGGTTTATTTCCCAAGAGCCGCTCATCCAGCTAGGCGTAGACACTTGACGGTTAAGCGGCGAGAAAATGGTTCGCACCAATTGCTGCAAGATCAGACTGATACCAAAGGTCGCTAGCAAGGTTTCTAATGGGCGACCATGCAAGCGGCAAATCACTAAACGCTCGATCAACACGCCCATCAAACCCGACACCAAAAAGGCCGCAGGAATCGCTACCCAAATTGAATAATCGATGTAATTCGGCATCATCATCTGCACCACATACGTCGTGTAAGCGCCGAGCATAATCATTTCGCCATGGGCCATGTTAATAACGCCCATTACCCCAAAGGTAATCGCCAAGCCAATAGACGCCAGCAACAACACAGAGCCAAGGCTTAAACCAAAAAATAACTGATCGACAAAGGCAAAACGATTCGCCCGTTGTGCGATTTTTTCTAAGGCGATATTCGCAGCACTCACCACCGCCGTATTGTCATCACGAGTTAAGGTAGTCAGTAGGTTTCGAACATCGTTTTCTAAACTAGAGGAAAGCTTTTCAATCGCAGCGATACGGTTAGACGCTGCCAATTCCGTTTGTGACGCAGTATTCATAGCCAACGCCAATCCCATAGCGTCTTTTACTTTTTTATTGGTCTCGTTCGGGTAAAGACCTTCTAACACCGCCACTGTGCTGCCATCTAATTTGGACAGTAATTCGCGTACGGCATTTTCACGCACGCTTGGCGATTTGGAAGTAAGTTGAATACGGGCAATGGCGTTACGCAAATACCCACGTAAGTTATTGTTCACACGGATTTTGTCGACATCACGCTTATCAATGCCAGCGTTGATTTCGTCAGTAAATACGTCTTTGTAATAAGTTTCGCCGTTGGTTTCGAATTGACCAATGACCTTTTTTTCTGCCTTGATGTAATACAAGTTACCGTTTAATAAGGTGCGTAGAAGCGGCAGAACGGTTTCATCGGATACGGCTTCGATTCTGACTAGAATAGGCTCCATATCTTTGATTTTGGCCTCACCTAACTCAGCAAGCAAAGGATCTAAAGACACTGATTCAGCCGCATGAGTAGAAAGGGAAAAGAGCCCAAAAAGACAGCAACAAAGTGCAATACAATGTCTCAAGGTGATACGTCTCAAGGTCATACTCCAAGTGTCGTAGGTTTATTGCGATAGCATTCAAAAACACAACGCTAAAAAGAAGTTAGAAGCTTGTTCGAAGGTAAAAAATAACTCTCTGACTAACTCGCTTATTAGCCTGCTAGACAGAGAGTCGAGGTTACCCCTGGGAATGGGTCAAATTAGTAATTCTGACCAGAACATGTCTTAGTTTTGGTGTTGTAGTTACCGCACTTGATCGGCGCCGTCCAATCTGAAATCAGATCTTTAGAACCTGGCAAGAAATCAGACCAAGCATCACCCGCAACCACGCCATCAGTTTTCCAAACCACTTCAAACTGACCGTCGTCTTGGATCTCGCCAATCAGTACAGGCTTACTCAAGTGATGGTTTTTGTTCATTACTGCAATACCGCCAGTAAGGTTTGGCGTTGTTTGACCGATCATAGCTTGCTCAACCGCATCAACATCCGTTGTGCCCGCTTTTGTTACCGCGTTTGCCCACATTTTGAAACCGATATAAGTCGCTTCCATTGGGTCATTCGTTACGCGATCAGGATTTTTTGTGTATGCATGCCAAGCCTTGATGAACGCTTCGTTTTCAGGTGTGTCTACGCTTTCGAAATAGTTCCAAGCTGCCAAGTGACCAACCAATGGTTTCGTATCTAAACCAGAAAGCTCTTCTTCACCCACAGAGAAAGCCACCACAGGGATGTCTTCAGATGAAATACCTTGGTTACCCAATTCTTTGTAGAAAGGCACGTTGGCATCACCATTGATAGTAGAAACCACCGCGGTTTTCTTACCTTCGCTACCGAATTTTTTGATGTCAGACACAATCGACTGCCAATCAGAATGACCAAATGGCGTGTAATTAATCATAATGTCGCTTGCAGCAACGCCTTTACCTTTTAGGTAGGCTTCAAGAATTTTGTTAGTGGTACGTGGATAAACGTAATCGGTTCCGGCTAACACAAAACGCTCTACGCCAAGATCGTTCATCAAATAATCCACCGCAGGAATCGCCTGTTGGTTTGGCGCAGCCCCTGTATAGAACACGTTTTTAGACGACTCTTCGCCTTCGTACTGAACTGGGTAGAACATCAAACCGTTCAACTCTTCCAATACAGGCAATACCGATTTACGAGAAACCGATGTCCAACTACCAAAAATCACATCCACTTTGTCTTTGGTTAATAACTCACGACCTTTTTCTGCAAACAATGGCCAGTTTGACGCTGGGTCAACCACCACAGCTTCGATCTTTTTACCTAACAAACCACCCTTTTTGTTTTGCTCATCCACCATCATCAAGACAGTGTCTTTTAGCGTGGTTTCAGAAATCGCCATCGTGCCAGACAATGAGTGCAACACACCGACCTTGATTGTGTCTGCCGCCAGCGAAGGAAGCGCAATAAGCGTTGCACCAGAGAGCACAATCGCAGATGTAAGCGTTTTGATTTTCATAGTTGGAGCCGTCCTATTGTGATTTATAATATTGTTGAGTCTTCAGGTGAAGTTTTTAGAAAACGTTCTAACACCTCAAATCCGTAGAGCCAGTATTAAAAAATCACCGTTGGAAGGGTATGCGCGAAATGACTTAGCCCTATACGTCATTTGACGTATAGGGCAATACGAGTGCCTTTTCTGGTTCCATTCAAACGCTTTATATTCCCGACCTTTATTCCGCCCTGCTGGGCGGGTAACTTTTTGCTAGCGCCCAAAAAGTAACCAAAAATTCGCTTTAAGGGAGATTGCCTCGTAAACCCCTTTTGTATAGATATTTGTCTTCTGACCTAACGCACAGAAGGCATAGATTGTTTTTGCAATTGTAAGAAGGGAATTTTTAACTGACTCTGAAACTCCATATAGTCGCGCAATCAGGATTGCGTCGAAGTTCGTTCTTCTGTGGTATCAGTTCAGAAAGCGTAGATGGACTTTAGTGGACTTCATCAAGAATCGTTTATCTTTAACTGTAAGGTCAATCGACACTTTGGCAAAGAACGCGTCAAAGTTCGTTCTTCTATGATATGAGTTCAGAAAGTGTGGATGAGGTTTAGCAGAATTAATCGGTTTTTGTAGGTCTACATAAGGAAGGCACGACCGTAATCAGACATTTTCTAAGGTAAGTCGTCCTTTAGGGCGACATCAAGGTTTGTAAGCTAAACACTGGTAGCTAACTAGAAAGTCTTTTAGTATCTATGACTATTATTGAGTCGGTCACAGCAGCTCTGTTATAACGAAAAATCATTCACCCATTATATTAGTTCAATGTTTACTACTATCTAAAAGAGGCTGTCGCAAAAGGTAACGAGCGAAGATAAGGCAAGGCAAAAAACCGACGAAAAAGCGGAGTTTATACCTATAAATGAGCATTTTGAGACGATTTTTAACGCTGAATTATCGAGCGCAGTAGTTTTGCGACAGCCTCTAAAAGGAGCAAGTTCATGCCAATAATAACTATCCAACAATCTCCAGGTCGTAGCAAAGAGCAAAAACAATTATTGATTCAACGAATTACTGAAGCATTTGAAGAAGCCTATGAATTACCACCTGAAGCCATCACAGTATTTTTCCAAAACTTCGATGATGAGCATTGGGGCAAAGCGGGCAAATTGCATTGCGATAGAAAGTGACATTATCGTCCACTCATTGTGTTGAAGAAAACGTCACAATTCTATTTTTGATCTGAGCCAAACCTTCGCATTAATGGAGAATTAATGAAAAACAATCAGTTGTTATACGTCTTGTATGGGGCGGAAAATACAGGCAAAACGTCTACATTACGCTACCTTGCTCAAAAGCTAGATAAGGTGGCTACTTTGACCTCTGGACGTATTGAATGCGAATTAGATTTCTCTGTTACTTTCAAAATCAAGGAAAAAATAGTTAGCATAGTGACTCCTGGAGATAATGCAGAAATCATAAAAGAGCATTTAGGTCTCAATGATGTGCCATCCAGTAATATAATTATTTGTGCATCTAGAACACGCGGTCAAACAACTGACTTTTTATGGGCAAATTATACAGAGGAACAATTACGCTGGGTAAATAAGATGTATGTGTATCTAGATGACGAGAAACACATAAATGCATGTAATAGGTCTGTGGCTCATTTCTTGTTTGAATCATTATTGTTAGAACTACATACAGAATAAAATCTTATTCTTAAGAAAAATTCAGCGGAGCATTGAAATGATTGATATTGAAGTATTTCCACCATACAAGGGATCGTGTCTTTGCGGTGCAGTCAAATATTCTGTTGATAAAATCGAAAAGGAAATGGCGCACTGTCACTGCTCAATGTGTCGAAAATTTCATGGCGCGGCGTTCGCGACCTTTGGTGAAGCTCGTGCAGAGAATTTTCATTGGCTGTCGGGCAAAGAAAACTTGAAAGAGTATTTGGGCGTCAATGGTAGCAAAAGACTATTTTGTAATAACTGCGGTTCAAGCCTTGTGTTTATGTCATCAAACGACAGCGGAGAGTGTGTAGAGTTCTCACTGGGAACTCTAGATTCAGACATACCAAACAGACCCGATGCCCATATATTCATGCATTATTCTGCTTGTTGGAATCCGGTGACAGACGGTTTGCCGCAATATTCAGAAGGCAGAGGCAGTGCCGAAAAAACATAAAGATTAGTTTCAGTTACGGTCTTCTGATTTCCATTCAAACGCTTTGTATTCCCAACCTTTATTTCGCTCTTTAATTCCGACCGTAATCAGACGGTTTAAAGCAAAGCTTTTATTTTTTGTGGTCGTCTTTTTGAAGATAAAGCAATCAGCTTTAACTTAAATATCATCTGGCTTAAACAATAAACTGTTGTCGTATTTTTGCTTTTGTATTTTGTCGCATTTTTGCATACACTAAGAGGCAGTTTCAGGAGGCGTGGTATGACTATATTAGATAAAGTAAAAACGAGAGTAAGGCGTTCTAAGCGTTCTGTATTTTTACGCGCTGATTTTACTGATATAGCAGATTACGACCAAGTAGGACGGGCATTACGTACTTTAGTCCGTGAAGGTAATGTGATGAAAATAGGCTACGGATTGTACGTTCGCGCTAGAGAAAACCGTATCACTGGCAAGCTAATGCCAGACAATCCAGCTGGGACGGATGGTGTTATGATCGAAGTGATGGAAAAGCTTGGCGTTGAATACCAACTGGATGAACTTTCTTCCATGAACATGGTTGGCGAGAGTACACAGATTCCAGCCAACATCAAAATCCGCCCAAAAAGCCCACGTTTTAAACGCAAAATCATAGTAGGAAACCAACGTGTCAACGTTGCTTGATAGCAGCTTATTTGTTGACGTTGCTGATGCACTTGGCCTTGGTAACCCTGCTATCGTTGAAAAAGATTACTATGCTGTTCAGCTTCTTAAGCTAATTGCACCACTAAATTTAACTTACCATCAAATTGTATTTTCTGGTGGAACAGCACTGGCTAAATCAAAAGTAAAAACCTATCGAATGTCGGAAGACATTGACCTAAAACTCATCCCCTCTGCTACTTTCTCAAACCTTAATTCTAGATCTATCAAAAAAAGCGTAAGAAGAACCATTAAAAACGAAATCGAAGACATTCTTACAAATTCAAATGTTTTCTCTATAGAATCTGATGTCAGAATTAGCGATGAATACCGCTATTTTTGTTTTGATATTCGCTACCCGCAACAACATCAACAAGCACCATGCCTAAGACCATTTATAAAATTGGAATTCATCGAATCTGAGTTATTAACCAAAGCTGATGAAAGAAAAATCCAATCCATTTACTCCGAAATTTTGTCTGAGAAGGCAGAAGTTTCAAGCTTTCCATGTGCCAGTATTCTTGAAACTCAAGCTGAAAAAATGATTTCCATGCTACGCCGTACCGCGAGTAGTAATAGAAGTATTGAACGAGCGGATGATCAAACTTTAATCCGACACGTCTACGACACCTATTGTACTCAACAGCACCAAGCTTCAGATTTACCAGCATTAGCAAATTTGGTGAAAAAAGTGGTTCACATGGATACCGTTCGATACGGAAGTCAGCACCCTCAAATGGTTGCCTCTCCCTATAATGAATTACGCTACGGACTAAATCTACTGGAAACCAATGTGATTCATAGACAAAGGTACGAAGAGTACGTCGAACCCATTGTCTATTCTAAAAGCCCAGTTTCTTGGGACGACGCTTTCCTATCATTTAAAAATTTAGTGCTAGCTGTCTTAAAAGAAATAGATTCTGAATTTGATAGAGTAGCGCAATCATAATTACGTCCAAAAAAACGACATCTGAAGTAAGAATATTCCAATAAGGTAGCAATACACAACGTGTAGTATAGTAATAATTACGTCACCGTATAACCGCTTAATAGCTATAATACCAAACCACACATAAAGTTGATTATTCATCTAAGAAAGCAAAATAAAAAGGAAGGAACATGGCAGCTAAGTCAAATTTAGTAAACCTTGATGCAATGATCAAAAGAGCTGATTTTGCTCATAAACAAGATGAAAATTCATCTTTTGAAACATTCAATAGTATTCCAGCCCGTGAATTAGCTTCAGGTAGCCCAATAGTGGCTCTGCTAAGGAAGCCGGATTTTCAGAGAGAAACAAACCATTGGACACCAGACCAAGTAGTATCTTTACTTGAATGCTATATAAATGGGGATCTAATTCCTTCAGTAATTTTATGGATGTCACCTTCATTTTTGTTTGTTATTGATGGAGGACATAGATTAAGCGTTATCCGTGCATGGATGGAAGATGACTATGGTGATGGTCAGATATCTCATAAGCTATTTGGACATGACATATCTTCAGAACAAAAAACGGCAGCAGACAAAACTAGAAAACTAGTTAAAGAAAAAATTGGTACGTGGAGCTATTATCAAAGCCTTCTAAAAGACAACGATAATGATGATATAACTCCAGAACAAAGAAAAAAATTGAGTACATTGACTGCTCGAGGCTTGCCAGTGCATGTAGTGGTCAAGTAAAACTGGCCACGGTTTTAGAGTTTTCCCAATATAATCGTTCTGATTCATTGGGTGATAACCCACCATTATACTGATGGGGTCTAAGTTGGCTGTAATAGCCAATAATATAGTGAATGATTTCTTGCTGTGCTGCTGGGAAGTTACGATACCCTGACGGTGGTATCCATTCTGTTTTTAAGCTACGAAAGAATCGTTCCATTGGTGCATTGTCCCAGCAATTTCCTCGTCTTGATAAGCTTTGTTTAATCTGGTGTCTCCATAATAATTGCCTGAAATAACGACTTGTATAATGGCTACCCTGATCACTGTGGAACATC
>NZ_FQVF01000039.1 GCF_900129155.1 Marinomonas polaris DSM 16579 | reverse complement strand
TGCGTCTTGTACGATTTTTCATATAGTCACCTGTCTAGTTCTGAGATGCATCTTAACATCCCTAATCAGGTGGCCAAATTAACTATGCCACTACACATATACCCAAAAACAATAAAAATAATATAAAAATAAACGCAGGAATTTTTTTACCAGAACGGCTTATCCCTTCATCAAAATTAGACGCCACCCTTCCTATAATAAAAGAGAAGGAAATCAAAAATAAAGAAAACGATACTGAAAGAACCATCTCAAAAATAAAAATGAGATGGAAGGATCTAAAAATAGAATAATAATCCAAAAAAGAAAAAACCAAAGCCACCCCAGTGAGCCAACCCGAGACTTTAACAATTAAAGAGTTAAACATAATCATAAATAAAACCAAAACCAAAACCAAAACCAAAACCAAAATAAAACACAGCATTAATTCTATATTTAAAAAATACCACTAAAATCATATTCATATAATCCTACAAATGTAGGGGGATCTAAAGTATCATTATTTTAAAGATTCACAGTAATAAACTGATACCAGCTGCTGTCTAGATGAAACTTGCTTCTTTCGAAGTAGTGAGGAAACATGATCTCTCACTGTGAAATGACTGATACTTAACTCAGAGGCAATTTGTTTATTACTCTTTCCCTCAGCTAAAATCTGTAGAACTTCCTGTTCCCTATTTGTTAGATTCATTACTTTCTCACTGATACATTCAAATTTTTCTTACTACTGAATAAATAGGATCGAGTATCCACTCATAGATTCTTCGTGTGTCCTGTTTAATATCGGCTTCAAGCTGCATCCCAGGGAGTAATGACTGAGAGTTGCCATGAATTTTTATGTATTGGGAGTTTATCGCCACAGTTACTTTATAAAAGTTCTGCCCTTGATCCTGAGAAATTCCATTATTCTGTAGAATGCTAGCAATGTGAGTGGGCAGCTCTTGGAGTGAATATGGACTGCTGGCAATATTCATAATACGGCCTTGTGCCATTCCAAATTTCTGATATGGGTACGCCGCATAACGCAGCGAAACATTTTGATTAAGTTCAATAAATCCGACTTGGCTAGGAGTGATATATAAATGGGCTTGCAGCTGGCTGTTTTGAGGTACCAAACTTGTCATTAACGTATTAATCGCGACTTGCTGACCAACTTGGATATTTAAGCCGGTAATGCTTCCACTAAAAGGTGCTGGTATAATTTGCTTTGATCGCACATCGTTTTCAGCAATGTCCTGCTGCAATAAAGCTAGCCTTTGATCAGCATCGGTAATCTGACGTTGATATTGCTCTTCTTGATCTTGCAGTTCAGCCATTAGAACCAAGCGATCATTTTCTAGCTTGCCTTGATTTCGTATAAGGGTTTGTTTCTGGCTAGCTAATACCAGCAGCTCCGCCTCTGCATTTTGTAGTTCGAAATCCGCAACATGCCCTTGATCATGTAATACTCGTAAACGGCTGAAACTCTTTTCAGCTAACATCACCCTTCGCTCTAGTAAATCAATCTCAGCTTCAAACTGCGATTTCTCCAATCTCATCGAAGAAAGCCGAAGAGCGAGTATTTTTTTCTGGCGAGCAAACCTGGCTTTGGCCTGCTCTTTGTCTTGTTGTATTAAAGACTCTCGTAGTGCCAACGTTTCCGCTAAAAGGTTTTGTAATTCACCAACACTAGAAAAGCGTTCATCAGATACTGTAAATAAGGGATCGCCAACCTTAACCTGCTGATTTTCTTGAACCTTCACAGCTAATACCTGCCCCTGTATTGGTGCAAGGACTCTAAGCACTCCATAATTCGGGACTAAAATACCGGGAGCACTCGCTTTCTGAGTGTGAGTACCAAATAACGTAAACGCTATAACTAGAATCACTAGCAATAGAGCGACGAATGCGATCCAGATGTAGTTGGCAGGCTGATGAATAAGCACTTGCCCCATATGAGAGCGATGCTTTTCATTCAGTACTTCTTGCCTGAATAGAGAAGGGGTTGATTGATTATTTGTTTTATCCATAAATACTATTTACTAATGACATCCTATCAATTGCGATAGTCTTACATAAATAAAATGATAATAGAACCCATTACCATTTAAGGTGGCCGTATAGATCTGATAGAGCTGACGTTAGGCACGCTTGTACAAGAATCAAGCAACGCGTATTGAAAATGGTTAAAAGGCGATAATTTCTTTAGTTGCAGCTTGCTCTTTCAGGGCAATGCTCAAACCTTAATGACAAAGAATAAAGTCATAAGAAACTTTGAGTTTGATTGGGAAGGATTGCTCGCAGATCACATTGGCGACTTATCTGCAGCCGCCTTGGCTCGCCGACTTCGCGCTCAATGGTCTTGGGGCAAAGAACTAGACAACTTCGTCGATGAAATGGAACGCTTCGGCACCTTGATTTATCGTGCTGAAGATTAGTTAAAAATAATTATCAAATAAAACATGATTTGCTCGTCAACTTCATAACGTTAACGAGCAAATCATTAAACGTTAGCTTTGATCCGCAACCTGATACTGCGCTAATGCTTTTGTTACCTTTTTCAGATATACCCTAGTTTCGTTGTAAGGTAAATCGATTACTAGACGTTGGTAAACCTCATCTGATGACAAAGTATTAATTACATCGATGGCAGGATTCATTACCTTACGACGCTGTGGATGAAACACACTCGCAACGTTTCCTGCTCCTGTATTGTAAGCCGCGATAATACAATACAATCGACTTTTCTCATCTTTAATATCTTTAAGATATCGAGTATCAAGTAAATGAAGATAACCCGCCCCAAAGCCTATATTGTCCTTAGGTTGAAATAGCAAGGAAGCTTCTGGACTAAGGTCTTTATTATTAAGCGCTTGGTTCACATCAAGCCCCGCAGAATTCGGTACTATTTGCATTAAACCAAATGCAGGGATAGGAGACTGAGCAAGTGGATTAAAACTAGATTCTGTCTGTGCAATAGCCAGAATAAGGTTTTTATCTACATCGTATTTTTCACTCATCGTAACTGCAGAGGGAATATATGGCGATGCCCGTTTCAAAAAAACATTCTCAGGCAAACCAATGCGCACTCGATTTATACGTTTGCTTGTGGCACTTTCTTGAAATTCTGACTTAGTCTTGCTCTTTTCTATTGTATTGGATACAGGAGAAATAATAGCGACATCTGTTTCTTTGGTTTCATTTTTCGTAAGACTGCCCAGTGAACTATTATCACTTATGCTGTCTAGCAAAGAGCTGGATGCTTGAGTAATTTTTACTTGAGACAAAACTGGATCATTTGCTAACGCTTGATTAACCGAGGTATTTTGTAGCGCTAGTAATGCTTTCTCAACATTTGGAGACTCATCACCAAGTGACTCAACAATGATTTCATTGTTTTCGTAATCCAAGACAGTTCGCTGCTCAAGATCATCACTGTAAACAACATACTGGTGCTGTCCGGAGAGTTCTGTTTTATCTCCCCACTTACCTGTTACCTTATTTTTAAACGCCATGTAACGGGCTTGGTATTGCTCTTTAAAGTCTTTATAACCTGCCTGACGGCTTGCTTTCCACTCTTCATAGCTACTTGCTCCAGCAGAAAAGGAACTAAAGCACAGACAAAATAATACTAATTTAGAAAATTTTTTCATGTTAGGCACCAAAAAAAGGGGCTACGAATAGCCCCTTATATTTTACTTACCGCTCAATTCTTTACGGATTTGTTCAAGTGTTTTATCACTCTCATCCTTTAAAAACTGGCGATATAACTCAGGAGAATCGTCATTTAACGCGGTATTAACTAGGGCATCTATGTTTTCACCATAGGCTGCTTTATTCAGCCCAACCAATACATACATATTGCCTTCTGGACTTGTTTGAGTGCGATAAATACGAGACTTAGTTAACGTCATTGTTGCTAATGTTTTCTGAATTCGTTCAGAAATATCAGCGTTTGTATTACCTTCTTCTGTCTGACTATCAGTTGTAAGCCTAGATAAACGAGTGTTTACTTCTGAAGAAAAATATCCCGCTAAACGAGAGCGAGCTTCTGTCGTCGCAACATCAGTCATCATTCCAGGTCCAGAAGATAACTTTCTAGAGTAGCCAACAGCTTGAACTTCAAGTTCATCTACTGGTTGATTACAAACCCAACTCGGTGCTGTATTACTAGGGCTATCAGGATATTTACATTCCTCATAACTAAGCTTTGTAGATTGGATAGAAGAACACCCAACTAGAGCAACAATAGAAAAAGTCAAAACACTTACTGTTAGTAAATTCATCATTGTATCCCTATCTTAAAAGCTCGGCACTTTTACGCATGAGCCAAAAACTTCATATTCGCCAACGTCACATTTACCATGATCAAGTTTCGCGATGTCTCCGATTTTCAACTCATTAATCAACTCTTTATCATCGACGTATACATAAGCACCTTGAGCATCGATACCTTCAGCAATGATTTCACCTTCACCTAACAAAGATTTTTCAATACGCACTTCATTGGTAATTGGGGTTATGTGGCTTTTCTTACGGTAAAATTTAACTGCAGCGCCTTTCATTGCTCCAGACTTTTTAGCAATCGTGACACGGAAAAGAGATTTTGAAGCATCTGCATTGTCTCTACGTTCAACAACATAAGCTTCTGGAGCCAAGTCATTCAATGTCTCACCAGAACCAGATTTAACAGCATCACTCAATGCGTTAGCCATTAATCCATTTGCTGAAGCTTCAGTAATTGGACAATTAGATCGATTGGTATCAGTAGAAAAACTAGATGAACCTTCATATTCGTACGTATTAATTAGCTCCATTGATGGAATTTTATACGCGCGGACATACATTTGCGCTTTGCTAGAGAAAGAGCACGATGCATCAGTTTTATGATTTTTGCCTTTTTTATCAGTCCAATAGCTCGCTTCACTGAACTTCGAACCGTATTTAACACTAGCAATCTTTGTCATGATCACAATATCAGCAACTGCTGGACCAGAAGTACGGAATTTCCCAGATGTTTCAGCAGCTAGCAACTCATCTTTCAATTTAGCGGCTAATGTGCGATCTACTACGGTATTACCCGACTTTAAAAGACGCTGAGATATATCATCATAAACTTCGTTAGCGAATACTTTATCGTTGCTGCTAGCATACTCTACAGGAGAGAGAATGATTTTATAGCCATGGCCGCTCATTTGAGCTTTTAGCTCTTCCGGTGTGGGAGCCATTATTGCGTGCTCTGCAGGAACTGGCGTAGTATCTTTTGGCTTTAAATTACCTCCAATACAGCCAGTAAGCAGAGTTGTGCTAACAAGTGCAGCGGCTAATAAGATATTTTTTTTGAACATGACTAAGACTCTATTTATTTAGTTTCCATACCGAAGATCTTCCAAAGACCTTCACCCTTTATTTTCTGTACTGCCATTGAAAGAGTGGCTTTTTTTCCGACATCCAAGCCGGACACAGAAGATGCACTTATGCTCCAGTGATCAGAAGAAATATCACCGGAGTTATCAGTTAAAGTGCCAGAGAAGTCCATTTTGACTATGCTCTCGCCGAATAATACTTTTGAACTAAACTTGGTGTCATAATTAATGACAAGATCACATTTCTTGCAGCCACCGACTCTTAATTCTTGGGATAAAAGCTCTGCTGTTATGGCTCGATTAATAACTGTCTGGTCACCTTTTATAATCACAGATGGCTTATTTTTAGAGATCGCATTACTAAGTTGCTGAGAAAATTGCGCACCTTGGTCTACACCAGTTAAACCAGATATTAAAGACGCTAACCTATCGCCTTCTGCAGCACGAAAGGTAAAAGAGCGAGCTCCCATCCACCATGCAAAACGACCGCTTTGTTTATCAGATAATATTTTCTCTAAGTCATTTTCTATAACTTGTAACTGACGAGACCAATCATTGGCCAAAGCTTCTTTATCCACTCTTACCAAAGTCATTACCCGATGAGATAAGGTTTCTGTTTTAAGAGTTTCAAAATGGCTTAAAGAAACTTTTTCAATTTCAGAGGATAACTGGCGATCAATATAATCAGATGATGAAACTGTCGTTTCTTGAGTACGCCGAGAAAGAGAGGAGCTAATTTTAGTCTGAAGCTTTCCGGCTATATTAGATAATGCTTGCTGATTTGCGGCATTAAGATTTGGTCCTTCTCCCAAGCCATACAGCCACTTAGCGCTATCTTCTGGCGGTGATACCCACCAATCAGGCATGCTAGGCTCAAGCCCCGGTATACTTTGACAAGC
The DNA here is from genome assembly GCF_900129155.1 of Marinomonas polaris DSM 16579. Taxonomy (GTDB): domain Bacteria; phylum Pseudomonadota; class Gammaproteobacteria; order Pseudomonadales; family Marinomonadaceae; genus Marinomonas; species Marinomonas polaris. The sequence goes on along the minus strand of NZ_FQVF01000039.1, from coordinate 1,133 downwards.
GGATAAAAGCAAAGTTAAAAAAACAAGAATCAGTCTATTTTTCATTACTCGCCCTTGAAATAAGCAGCATATTCGTATCGGGTGACTAGCATATCTGCTGCAGTAGATGCATCAATATCACCTATCGAAAAGACATTTGGCTTAATCATTCCTCGCAACTTATTGATTATTTCAGAAGATTGATCCTGTCCTTTTTGAAGCATACTTTCATTCAATAATGAGATTTCGTTTCCGCTCGCCACAGATTCACTATACGACGCACCGTAGCCCACATAGGTGACAAATTGGTTAAAAAACAACCCGGCGCGTCCTAATGAATGACTTTCGAGGTAATAAGTTAAATTGACGTCATCAGAACGAATTTCATCAAAATAAGGGGCGTATTCTGAATAGACAAAACCGCCTAATTTCTTTTCCGAAAAGGGTAGTACAGGATAAAAAGAGTTATCCAAGCTAATAACTTGATAACCTTTAATAGAATTATTTTGAGCAGCAATTGCTAAAATATATTTTGAATCAGGGTAATATCGATACTCTAAATTCTTTATTGTCTGTGATGATTTTATTACAGTAGCAATACCGAATGTCTGCTCGATAAAATTAAGGTTTCCACCGACTTTCACCTTACTAAGGCGTTCTAATTCAATTTTATCTGTAAATTGAGCAATAAAACCTTCATAAACTTCAATAGACATTTGCTTAGTATCAGACCACTGACCAATAGAAAGCATAACAGCAGCGATTGTGAAGATTAAACTTTGAACACGCTTAATGAAACGTGGTTTTTCTGAGGGCACATTATCCATGTGATTAACTTAATTCCAAAGGCTTTTGTAAAGAAAGCGTATTAAACACCAAAAAATATTTACAAAGCAAGAGAAAAAGGCTGTTTTCTTGACATATTATGTATTTTTAAAGTCTATTTATTAATAATAATAAAAATACAGCCCTTTAATTTTTAACATATATGTCTGAAAATAATTTTATAAAAGTCCCTTATAGGATCATCGTTCAAACCAAAACGATCAAAAAACAACCAGCAAATTAATGATTTTTAATGATTTTTAATGATTTTTAATGATTTTTAATGATTTTTAATGATTTTTAATGATTTTTAATGATTTTTAATGATT
>NZ_FQVF01000032.1 GCF_900129155.1 Marinomonas polaris DSM 16579 | reverse complement strand
AAAGAAATGATTTTATCCGCCATGACTTCATCCAAGCTTTCTGTCAAAATTAGCGTATCACTGTACCCATCAGGCAAAAAATCATAGTTTATTTGAAGAGGTTGCGGCTCTCTTGTATAGGCTGGAATGTTTGCCACTTCTACCTTGATTTTTTGTTTTGGTAAATCTTTTCTCTCAGGAGAAGTCACTACCGCTATTTGCCACTTATCAATGCTCAATTCAGAATATTTAGGATCTTGCTTTAGATCCTTTGGTTCTTTTACTGTCACTTCAAGCCCGTATCGTTCGCCAGTGTACTTTTCTATACAATGTTTCATGTCTGCCAATATTGCTGAGCTGAAATCCTTCCCGCCAACAAAATCAAGATCTTCGCTTAAACGATTGCCTCCATAACAAAGTCGTAACGACGTGCCACCTTGAAAAGTTAGTTTGTCTAAAAGTCCACCCTTCTCTAGCGCAAATAAAATATCGTAGTGTAAGAGCTCTTTCTCTATCACTGAACGCATATGAGATACATTTTCAACCTTCATTGCTTTATTCACCAATAGCGCGAAATTTTCTTGATCAATTTTCATATAGCCCATCCTTGCTTACTAAATGTGTATTTCGACCAACTCGTTTTAAGTCTCTGTATGCCGTTTGTTTCGTTGCTAACCTAAGTGGTCTGCCGACTAAACTGGTATTTTCTATAATATCCATTGGATCTCGTTTCGTATGCGTAAATTCAATTGTACCCAAAGGTGTTTTGAATTCACCGGAACGCCCCGTTGTCATAACCGTTAAGCGATCTACTGGAATTTGCGAAATAACACCGAAATCAGAAAGTGCTGACTCCAGGCTAATGTAGTTATATTCCCCACGTCGAATAGTTTTAGCAATTTGCTCCAACGTATCACTGCCTTTCGACTGCGCTAAATTGAATAAGTACACACCATTAATCATTCGGATGAGTAAGCCATCTTCTTGCAAACGTTTAATTCCAGCGCGCAAAGTTCGATCATTATCTTGATGAAAAATTTTGGCTAGATCTGAATTAGTAAAAACACAGCGACTACGCTTGTCATATTCTAAGAGCTTTTTAATTGCCTCAGACTTTTTCACAATACACCTCTAGTTAGCAAAAATGACATTTAAAGATGTCATAATTGTAGACTTAATTTCGGTAGGACACAAGATTACAATAATGACACTTAAAGATGTCAAATTTGTTAACTTGACTGCTAGGAGGGATTGAAAGGACTTGGTTAGTTTGAATTAATCGTGCGGTCGACCACAAAAAACTGTTCTCTACACAGTTCTTTTTTAAGATCGTACGCGACAATATTGCATAGCCCATCAATGGCTTTAGGACTGTCGATTGAGTTATATATTTCTATTGTCCGCCTTGATCTCTTTCACATGTGAAAGATACTGTGTGATCGATTCGAAATAGTTAAGTTAAAAGTAGATCGAGAGCCTAGCTTTAAAAAACCATTAATGCCTTTCTTGTCCTCTTTCACATGTGAAAGATTTCGGATGGTCAGAATTGACCACCCAGAAACAATCAAACTCTTTTTTGAAAATTACCGATGGCAAAACCGATGAGTATGCAGGCAATCATCATAACAACAGGTATAACAAGAGGGCTTACGGCGAAGGGAGAAAAAGAAACAACGCAGAAAGCGAGAAACAAGTAACCTATCGATCTAATGCCATAACTGTGAATAATAGGCGAAGCATAATCAAAGTTTGTTCTTTTGATCCGCCACGTCATCAGACCATCGTAGACAGCTGGAACAAGAAGTATCAGCATGTAAGGCGACCAAACAACAAGCAACGCAATTCTTGCCAGAAATTGGTAAACCACTTCAGATAATGTGTTTATTCTGCCTTTAATCCAATCAAACCAGAACTGCCCCATATCCTCCATGCCTCTTGATGCTTTCCGCGCCTTTTCTGTAGGAATGAACGTTCGGTAGATTCCTCTTTCTATGCCAGAATCGATCATGATGAGTTTATGCCAACTGTCAGCTTTATTGTTTATCTAATCGCTCGTTTTAGGGCCAAGACTTGACTCAACATACGCGCTTTCTTTTCGTATTGCATCTTTGGTAAAGCTACCGGGTACAAGCAGCAATACCGCGCCAAGCTCAATAACGAGTATGCTAACTATCAGCCATAAGGGTATTTTTATACTTAGCTCTCCTTAATACATTTTTTACTTTATGGCTGGTTATGAGGTTAAACAGCGGGTCTCGAATTATTTCCTTATTAGTATCCTCACCGGATGACGCGTCCCCTTCTCTGCTTATAATCATAAAATCTGTGATGGAATTAACTTCGACACAGCTTCTTGCTAACACTTTAATCCCTAGTGCTGTCGATGCTTCCGAGATTAAGGCTTCTAAGAAAACAGCAAATCGCATAGGATCTGGCATCTTCTTTCCTTTTTTAAAATAGACAGCTTCACCATATCGATACAGCGCCTTTTCTATTATTTGATAGACTTCCTCATCTTCAAGATCGGATTCATAATAAAAGCACTCGCTTATCCTTTCTAAAATGAATAGAGAAATCGGCCAATCAAATTATAATAGCGATAGCAGTTCAATATTTTTCTTGCCTTTAGATCTTAATTAAAGCCCGCTGGTCACTTGGTAATAAGGGTTCTTGTACATTGTGCCTCCTTTAACATGGTTTATGTTTGCACTTATTACTCTAGAATTGGCAGGCGACCTTTTATTAGCCTTCCACCAGAAATGGTTGCGAAAAACTCTAAATTTGGCAGCATACCGAGTAGTTGAGGTTGTATTAAATCGGATTCCTCTTCTATTAAACGCTCTCCTTGGTTGCCACCGTGCATAGCCGGTTCGTCTCCGTGCGTATTTTGTCCTTGCGTCCTCATGACGTATTTCACCCTAGTTTTTGGCAAATTGCTGGTGATGTATTCTTGTGTTTCTGTATTAAGCACACGCAAAGCAAATTTGTTGTTAAGGTTCCCTAGAACCTGAATGGCTTTGTCCTTGCTGCCCATTCTGGCTGAGAAATCTGAAAAAGTTTGCGTTGCAACAAAAAGGCGAAGCTTTGCACCACGACCTTTGTTTAGCAGCTGAATAAAAGGATCGTTTATCACTTCAGCTGCCTCATCTACAAAGATATTCACGACTCTATTGTTCACTCCAAAGTTGTATCGATCACCTGCAACGGCGGTGAGATCTGACAGCATTATTGAGCCGATAGCACTACCAACCATGCTGTCCGTGAGTGAATCGAGGCCAATGTAAGCAACTTGGCCGTTGTTTATGATTTTTGCTGTATCTGTTATGCCACGCAGGTCGTGGAGGTCTGTAGCGTCAGGAGAAAGCATCTTTCCTAACTCTCCTGATGTCAGCATATTCATTATTGGCAGTAGATTTGAAACCATCTTTGAAAAGTGAGTGGCGTCGTGCTGAAACATGCTTAACAAACCTTCAAGTTCAGAACTTGGGTAGTCCGGCTGAATGACATCATAATAAAATCGCAACAGAGCGAACGCCAGCTTCTCTTTATGGCCGTTTTTGGCCTTGTCTTTATAAGGTTGTGCTAAATTTTCCCAATCCTTAAGGTTTTTTTCTGCATAGGCTTCCACGGCTTTGATCACTAAACCGGCCGGGCCACCTTCCAGAAATCGACGAAGCAACGTTAAGTTTGGTCTTTGGTACGTCATGACCAACCCTTGAGCGATGTTATTAAGGGCTTGCCATGTAAAGCTCTTAAATGAATTTGCACCGGCTTCTGAAGGTATTAAAGCTGCAAGACGACTCGCTATTTCAGTGACTCGCGTAAAGTATCTAAGAGGGTCGATGCGAATAGATTCATCAGGGAGCGCTGGATGGAAAGAAACATACTTTTCAAGCTCTTTTAACTAGCGGTCTTGCTGGAGTTTTGTTTTGCTCCTGCCATGCAGCCGGTTGAGATTTTGGCTTTGGGTTTGACTTTACTGCTTTTTCTTTACTTGTTGTTCCGCTTGTTTTCTTCTTACTGACAGCATCGATTTGATCTTTCATTGGTAAATAGTCATTAGCATTAGCGTCACTGTCTGAAGAGATGGCATTTAAAATCATTGATGAAATTTCTGGGATAAGAACAACATCCTTAACGCCTCTAAAGCTTTGAATTTTCTTATTCGGCATGACCGGATCGCCAGATACCAAGGCTGTACTCCATAAAGAAGCCAGCACTTCAGATGATTCTCCCAACTTTTTTGCACCATCGGGATAAAGTATGGCTAATTGGTTATTCATCATGACAAACAAAACATCACCAAGAGTCTCTATCTAAAAGAGGAAGCACCGCCTTCTTCACTAAATCGGTTACCGCGTCAGAATATTTATCGAGTTTGGTGATTAATTCCGCTTTTGCTTCTTCTATACCCTGATTCTATCTTTTTCAATATTCTGTATCTTTCAAAACACTTGGATCGCCGGGATCGGCAAGATCTATGTCAGATGGAGGCTTTTTCTTGCGAAGTTTTGCTTCATTATCATGAGCATCAGAAAGCTTATTGGGGGGCTTTTTTCTTAGTGTTTGCATTAGGCGAGTCAGAGGTCTCTTTAACTCCAAACCCTTCAGTGGCAAAATCCAGACTTAAATCATCATTTTGACTGATCTCGCTTTGAATTTTCAGGTGTAGCCGACGATCAATACGTTGTGGAATTTGAGATCTGATGGTTGAAGTCCAATCTTTCACATGTGAAAGATTGGACCTCTAGTATAACACGAGCTGTTCTGTGTAATCAGAAATACTAATTTCAGGGATCTTCAATACGATCTACAGATCGATTTATAATGCGATTTACGGTTTCGTGTTCAGTGTCCTTCACTAGAGAAACTAGGTCATCAATCGATATAAAACGAAGTTTTACCTCCATGATTTTTTTGTTACGCCTAGAAATAATGACGGCCACTACCAATACAAAAAAACAATATCGATGCAGACAAAACATAAACACTGTTTATAGCACCCCCTCTAGTCTCGCTGTAAGAACACTCTTAAACCATAGATTTTATGTAAAACTTAAAGAACTCATCACGATCTATAACACCCCAATCGGCCAAAATATAATAGCCTACTGCGCCTCTATTACCGTCAGGCTCACGGACAAACAATATCCTCATGCCAAAGCATGCACGTATGGCCGCCAACTGCCTCTTAAGCGTAGATTCTGGAATGTCAGTCTCGTGCTGCAAGTACGACAGCGTTGGCCTCTCCACCTTCGACAGCGCGTTTATGATATCGAACTTTCTTTTTATATCATTCGACACTTCCATTCTGTCTCCTACTTCAAGCCTTTCATGCTTATAAGCTCAACGTCGGACGCTAATACAAGAACATCTTTCTCTTGAAAGTCTTCTGTCACTTTTACCCAAACAAAACTAGGCTCGTTACAAACTCTATTTAGTAACAATATGCCTGACTTAACATCATCGTCAATTAATGCGTTGACTGACAGTACGAGCTTTTTAGGATCAACGTACTTACATGCCTCGCCACCACCTTTATTATCGTCAGCTTCATTTGTACCATCGGCTTCGTAACCTTTTAAAAGGTCAATTTGATTTTCAGTATCACTGGGGTAGATTGTATCGTCTGTAGAATGTGAAGCAGATTTGTTGAAAGCTGTATCATCAGTACTTTCCTGGTCTGAAGAGTCACCACCTTTTAAATCTTCGTTAGACTCAAATCTTTCTACAATATTATTGGTAAGGCCCTCTTCAGGATCAACAACCACATTGGCTTTCTCTTTCTTAGCTTCTTCTTTTACACGCTTAGCGTCATTCAAAAGATCCCGGCTCTGCTTACGAGTAATGCCATCTTTTGTTGCAGATGCACAAATGGCCTTGCATTTCTTTTCGTTAAGATCAAAAAGTAAACGTAGGTTATTTAGCGTTTCGGTGTCTCCACAGATGCCTTTTTCATAAATATTTTGAACGCAATCTGGTAGCTTAAGCAAAGAAAGGTGCGTCGATACAAATATGGCACTTTTACCCAAGCGTTTTGCGATATCTACTTGCTTCCAGCCTTCACTTACGAACACTTTTAAAGCATTTGCTATTTCCATTGGAGCTAGATCTTCTCGCTGGATATTCTCTATAAGTTCACCAGCCACTTCATCCAAAGATGACATTTCTTTGTCGTTAACAATGATGTCTATTTGGTCTATACCAGCGACCCTTAACGCTCTCCAGCGACGCTCTCCTTTCTGAATAACATACTTACCACTGTCGTTCTTCGGGTAAACAATAACAGGGCTTTGCTGCCCCTCTACTTTCATTGTGTCAGCCAAGCCTTCAATGTTGATGAATTGCTTACGCACTTGATTCTTTGATTGAACATCATCTAGTGATACCGTGATAACTCTTTTGCTTTTTTTATCTGCTAACTCTGCACTGAACATGGATTTCTCATCTTCAGTTTTTCTGTTTGAGGCCGCTTTAGCCAAAGCGGATAAGCTCTGTAAATTTCCAATCTTAGCCATGTGTTACTCCGTTCTCTCTAATATTTCTTGCAGCACTGCTTCAACTTCTTTTGCGGCCACATGGCCATAACGAAGCTCCCAAACTGGAATCCCCTCCGTCACAGCGGAATCTAAGGGTGGACGGTGCATAATTTTATTTTTAAACAATAAATCTGGGATAGAGTCTTCAAGTTCTTTGAAAGCCCGCTCTTGGTTGATTGACCTGTCCATGTCATTAATTACAATGCCAAGTATTTCCAAGTAGCTGTTGTAACCTTCTTTGATACCGATGATTGTATTGAGGAGGCCTTCAACGCCATCTACAGCAAAGCCAGAAAGCTTAACCGGACAAACCACATGAGTTGACATAACTAAAGCAGCCACAAGTTTACGTCCAAGGCTGGGTGGACAATCTATCAGCACGTAATCGTAATTAAGAAACAATTCTTCGAGGTGTTTTGCCGGGTTCATAGCCTGATCAAGCTGAACCGTTTCTATCTCGAACAAGTCTGGATCGTTCTTGGTAGCATGAATGAGATCCATACCTGAAGGACATTTTAGAACTTCTATCTCACCGACATGATCGCCAAAAAGATCCGCTGTTTTTGTGCCTGAAAGGATTGGAGTGAAAAGATAATCCGCATCCTCAACTCTTGGAGCCAACCGGCTAGAAGTGTTGCCTTGACCGTCCATATCGATAACTAGGACTTTTTTCTTCTTTTTGATGGACAGATAAAAAGCCATCTGGATGCAGATAGTGCTTTTGCCCACTCCTCCTTTTTGATTCGCAAAGCTGATTACTTTTGCCATATATACTCCACCATTTATAAGTTTAGGAGGGCTAATTTTCTTTCACATGTGAAAGCCATCGAAGTATTGTATATCATTTAATGATTCTTAAAAATTGCTTAATGATCTACAAATAAAGAAAAAACGTAAAGAAAAGATCTATTCAACAAGATCCGTTCTTTTTCTGTTTAGTGCAGGGTGAAAATTAATCAGATGGCAATCTGTGTTAACACGATAATGACAAGGACGGCAGCAAAGGTATGCAGCTATAATAAAACGACTTACTGACTCAGAGAAATCTTCTAGCTGTTAAATTTCAGGATGAAAGATATCTCCTATTTAAAGAAGAAAAGAGCACGGTCTCAGGCTGCTCTATTAATAATAGGAGTTTACCGTGGGACACCTAGGGGAGATACGAATAAGTCCTATGTATGAGACAATTCATTTTAACCTTCGAGATTGACCATGTCGCATCAACTCACTTTTGCCGACAGCGGATTCAACAACAAGCGTCGTAAAACACGTAAAGAGATTTTCTTGGCTCGAATGGATAACTTGATGCTGTGGGATCAGCTTGCGGTTGTAGACGTTCTTGATCATGTACCAGTAGAAGTAGTGTCCCCTGACGGTGCTTGGTAGCCAGGTGATGTCCCAGCACCTCAGCTGGTTCGGGCTGTCGGCCACATGGGTGGTCAGTGTCCGCTTCACCAGTGGTCGGCTGCGACCACGCGGATGCTGTTGCTGGGCTTCCTTCAGTACGCGGTAGAAAGTCGACTCCGAAGCCAGCTAGGTGCCGCGATCGGCCAGGCGCGCCACGATCTGATGCGGCGGTAGACTGGCGAACTCCGCCTGGTTGGATACTTCCAGCACACTGCGGCGCTAGTCCGGACTCAGCTTGTTGGCCGGTACTGGGCGTGGCACGTTGGGGCGCCGATCCTCCGGACGGTGCTGCCAGCGTTGCAGTGTGTGCAGAGTCAGACCCAGCTCGGCATAGGCCTGGGCTCGACGTGCGCCCGTCGTTGATCAACTGCACGGATTCACGGCGATCTGGGGCGCTGATCATTCGTCCTCGTCCTTCCCCTAGAGCGCCTCGGCTTTTTTTCGCAGCACCAGAAGCGCTGCGGTTTCCGCCAGGGCCGCATCTTTGCGGCGCAACTCGCTCTCCAGCTGCTTGATCCGCTTCTTGACCGCTTTCTCCTCGTCTCATCTCCGGCGGGTTTTGGCTGGCCGGGCCGGTGTGTTGGCCTGCTCATAGGCTTGGCTCCACGCCTTGATCTTCTCGACATACAGACCCTTGCGCCGACAGTACTCCGCCTCATTGAGACCGGTACTCTCCAACACCACACGAAACTTGTCTTGTCTCGACCATTGATCGGCCTGCTTCCCACCTCTCGGCACCACGGCTCCTGCTGCTCTGGCTTGTTTACGCCAAGTATACAGGGTTGCATCGGTAATGCCGGTCGCCTTGACCAGCTCCGGCACACTGCGGTTCAACGGTGGCATCATCTGCCGTACCATCCATTCCCGGTGCTCTTTCGAATAACGCGCCACACAGCTCTCACTTCTGTCCACCGCACAATATTTAAAGAATCAATTCACACGACAACTATCCTGATATGGCGGGTTCCTTATTACGCTAAGTAATATTTGTTGACTGACGCAAATTTATGGGCTAGATTAAAAAATTAGATATCTAAACTTTTATATCTAAATTATTTTCTAATGAAGAAGGTAGTCACGCTGATACAGATGTGAAAGCTAGTCCTACTCGTTAAGCCCTTTTAGCTGCGACGAAGTGGATAAATAGCAAAGCCGCATACAATTCCGACTTTTAAAGTTTGTTGTGTTGGTAGTATAAGCGGCAGAGAATTATGGAATGCGAAGAGCTTGGTATCAGGAGAGAGCGGTAACGGATTTGTTTCTGAGTCCGCTGGACTGACGAGCCCACTAAAACAACTATAACGAAAGGTGTGAAGAGCATGAGTAAATTGAAATTATCTGTTGCCGTTGGTAACTACGATCGCATGAGACCTCTGGTAGACGGAGATGTTCAAATTGATGGGGTAGACCCCGTTTTTATGCTACATGATCCGGAAGAGATTTTTTTCCGTGCGTTCAGGCATGCAGATTTTGATATCACCGAGCTCTCAATGAGTAGCTATACGGTGAAAACTGCTGACAACAACAGCCCATACATCGGGGTGCCTGTTTTTCCTTCTCGTGCTTTTCGACATACGTCGGTCTACATCAGAACTGATCGTGGCATTAAGTCACCAGAGGATCTGAGAGGTAAGCGAGTCGGTGTGCCTGAATACCAATTGACAGCAAATGTTTGGGTTCGACTCTTTTTAGAGGAAGAGTATGGAGTTAAGCCTAATGAGATCGAGTGGGTTCGTGGAGGTTATGAAGACCCGGGCCGCGTTGAAAAAGTCAACCTGAATCTCACAGATGGTGTCGAAGTTAACAATATTCCTGAAGGTAAAACCCTATCAGGCATGCTCGCTGCTGGTGAGATAGATGCGGTGATCGGGCCTCGCGCACCAAGTTGTTTTGCAGCGGGACATCCTAATGTAGGGTACTTATTTGAAGACCCAATGGCTGAAGCGAAAGCTTGGTATGAGAAGACTAAGCTGTTCCCAATCATGCACCTTTTAGGGATTCGAAAAACATTAGTAGAAGAACATCCATGGCTTCCATTCTCTGTTTACAAAGCGTTTGAAAAATCGAAAACAATTGCTCTCGAACGTTTGTCTGATACGTCTGCGACCAAGGTGACTCTTCCATTTGTTGAGGATCAGCTTCGAGCTGCGAAGTTGATGATGGGTGATGATTTTTGGTCGTACGGATTCGATCAGAATAAACACACTCTAGAACGGTTCCTAGCACAACATCACGCGGAAGGTTTGTCGAAGCGATTAGTAACGCCTGAGGAATTATTTCACGCGTCAAGTATGGAGGGTTTCAAGATATAAATAGGGTGTCTGTCAGGCACTAGGTCACAGGTTAAATCTCCAGTACGAGATTAAATTGCTGTTACATAGTTGGTTATTAAGCAAACTCAAAAAACAAAAACAAAAGGAAAAGATTATGTTTTCAACCATTAAAAAAGGTATGGCCGGAACGCTGGTCTCCGCAGTATTAATGCTATCACCGATAGCGCACTCAGAAAGCTACGAGATGACTATAGCCGGTGCATCTCCTGGTGGGCTTTGGAGTCTGCTGGGAGCGGGTGTCGATGGCGCGGTTAGAGAGAGTTACGAGGGTTCTAAGATAACCTATCAGACTTCTGGTGGTGGCGTTGCTAACGTAGGATTGCTCGATCGTGATCAGGCAAACCTCGCGATTATTCATGATGCGGAGCTCCTGTTAGCAAAAAAAGGAGACGATCCGTTTCGTGAACCGATAGACTCAGTTCGTGTTTTGTCTTACCTCTACACTTGGGCGCCTATGCAGGCGCTGATTAGCAATAGCTTCGCAGAAGAATATGGCATTAAGGCTTTTGAAGACATCGCAAAAGTAAAACCACCAATCACGATTGCCATCAATAAACGCGGAAATATTGCGTCTAATATTGCAGTGGAAATGCTAGAAGCTATCGGTGTTACTGAAGCGGATATCGAGAGCTGGGGTGGCAAGATTATTTATGCTGCATCTGGCGAGCAGATTTCTCTGATTCAGGACCGCAGAGCAGATCTTCTGATCAATTCTCTCTTCGTAAAACATAGCTCGATTATGCAAGCGGCTAACAGTGTAGACCTTACTCTGCTGTCGATGGAAGAGGGCACTGTAGACGCTATAAATGCGGAGAGTGGGACTGTTTCTTTTGATATTCCAGCAGGAACATATGAGTTTTCTCCGAATGCCGTACATACGGCTTCTTTGGGGGCAACTCTGGCGGTTCGTGAGGACATGGATGAAGAGCTCGCTTACAACCTGACCAAGGCGTTGTTTGAAAATTACGAAACGATCGTGAGTGTTCACTCTGCGATGAAGGCGTTAACGCCCGAAATCATGGCTTCAGTAACCGTAGTTCCTTATCACAAGGGCGCACTCAAATATCTTGAAGAAGTTGGTTTGAAGTAAAACTATAACAAAAACAAGAGCAGGAATTATCTAAATGAAAGACATACTATCATTATTAATTCAGACGGGGTCCAAGCGCCGCCTCAGTTCAGGATTAGCGAAAATTATCCAGGCATTTGGCGCAATAATAGCATTGACAGTGATTTATACGACGACGGTTGTATATGTTGACCTGTTTGGAATGACAGTAGTATTTTTATCATCAATCCTTGTTCTGCTCTTCATTATGTATTCGGCCGGCCCCTGGGGTCGGTCTGATATGCCTGGACCGACTGATTGGGTTCTGTCGCTGGCTAGTGCGGCTGTTGGGATCTACTTTTTTGTTGAAAGTAGTCGGATTGTTGAGAGGATCACACTACTCTATCCTCTAGAAATGCCGGATCTCATAGCCGGTTCGATACTTCTATTCCTGACTATCGAAGCTACCAGACGAACTGTGGGTTTTGGTCTGACAAGTGTTGTAGCAGCGTTTGTAGTTTATAACTTATTTGGCCACGATCTTCCATTTGGGTTGGGCTTTCGTGAAGTTGGATTCAATCACTTTCTAGACATTATGATGTTTACGAGTGATGGGCTCTTTGGCGTTCCTCTTCGTGTTGCTGCCACCTACGCATTCCTTTTTGTTCTGTTCGGTACGTTTTTGTCTCGTGCGGGTGGTGCGGATTTCTTCTACAACCTGGCATCTGCTCTTGCAGGGCGCCGAGTTGGTGGTCCAGCTAAGATAGCAATTATTTCCTCAGGTCTTTACGGAACAATGTCAGGAAGTCCGACTTCTGATGTTGTTACCACGGGTTCAATTACGATCCCAATTATGAAACGCCTTGGTTATAGTAGTTCTTTGGCAGGTAGTGTGGAAGTTGCAGCCTCGACGGGAGGTAGTCTTTTGCCTCCGGTTATGGGATCAGCAGCTTTTATCATGGCGGAGTATACGGGTATCGAATACCGTGATATCGCGATAGCAGGTATTGTTCCCGCTTTGCTTTACTATCTGTGCGTATATGCGCAGGTTCATCTTCGCTCTCAGAAAATGGGACTGGGTGGACTTGGCGAAGATGAAGTGCCTAAAGTTAAGGATGCAATGTCTAACGGAGGTTTGTTTATCCTTCCGCTAGTTGTCCTTTCAGGGGCGTTGATTATGGGATTCTCGCCTACTTATGTTGCTGCCTTTGCCACCATAGGTGTGGTTGCAGTTGCGGCTGTAAAACCTTCAACTCGCATGGGTTTAAAGGCGATCTGGGAAGCCCTAGGTGAAACTACCGTTCGAATGGTTTCGGTTGTGGCTGCTTGTGCTGCTGCCGGCTTGGTAATCGGCGGAATTTCGATGACTGGGCTGGGTGGCAAGTTTGCTGATCTAGTGTTTTTGTTGGCAGGAAACACTACTTTCCTTGTTCTCGTAGTTTCTGCCATATTAGCAATCATCCTAGGTATGGGAATGCCGACACCCTCAGCCTTTATTTTGGCTGCGGTGCTCGTCGGACCGACCTTGGCTTCACTGGATTTCTCTCCTCTGCAGTCAAATATGTTCATCCTGTACTTTGCAGTATTGTCAGCAATGACACCGCCTGTAGCGGTAGCTGCATTCGCTGCTGCGGCGATTGCTGATGCCAAACCTCTGGGAATTGCGGTTGGTGCAGTGAAACTTGCGATAACTGCATTCATCGTACCCTTTGCATTTATGTATGGTGATGGGCTGCTTCTAGAAGGAAGTATCTCTCACATTGCAATTAGTTGTGTAGGTGCGGCCATCGGCGTAATCCTGTTGAGTGCTGCAGTGGAAGGGTTCTTCATAGAAGCGCTGAATGCAGCTGCTAGGGTAGCCCTATTTATTGCTGGCTTATTGTTTATCTCGCCTGGTGCAGTTCCTCTGATTACAGGCAGCATAATAGTGCTTTTGACTATCTTCGTTACTCCTCACTTGAGACAACGCGTGAAGGCAATGGTTACGAGTCGCGCTTAAAGGATTGGTCCGGTGGGCAGGGAAGCCCTAATCACTGGAGAGAGTAATAGAGTGGAGATACTTTGGGCGACGTTATCGTCAATGATGTTTGCTGGTACGTTTTTGCTAATAAAGATGGGTCGCCTAAACGCATCAAATTTGAGCGTCTTGTGGATAACGCTAACAGCTAACGTACTGTTTCTAGGTATTATATCTTTAGCTTGTTTATCGCCGCTCCCTTTCGATATATGGGAGTGGCGATACTTTATCCTCGCGGGTCTATTCGCTCCTCTACTGGGACGGCTATTCCAATTTATTGGAATGTCCACGTTAGGTACCAACGTTGCAACGGCTATTACGCTGACACACCCTTTAGTTTCTGTTGCGTTAGGGGTATTCGTAATAGGGGAAGCAGCTTCATACGCTCAAATGCATGGCGCTATTTCGGTAGTGCTAGGTTCTTTGCTTATCGGTATGTCAACTCAATCCAAGAGGGTAAAGATTCCAATCTTAAAGACATTTTTGTCTTTTTATGCACCAATACTTGCTTCTATTGCATATGGTGTATCGATATCGTTTAGAAAAATCGGAATTGAAAATGGTACTGATCCTATAGTGGCGAGTGCCATTACGGTAATCACATCGTGGATAGTTCTCACGGGGTACGTGGTATTTACAAGAACAAAAATCACATGCAATAGCCGGGAACTGAAGTATTTTTTAATCGCGGGTGTTCTTTCCAGTGTTGGGCCGGTGTTTCTTTATATTGCACTTGCCTCAGGAACATTGATCGTCGTAGCTCCGCTCGCTGCAACTACACCTCTATTTGTTCTTGCAGGTACATGGATTTATTCAAGGCAGAATGAGATTTTTAATCGTCGCATTTTATTTGGCGTGTCTTTTATTGTACTTGGAGTGATTCTTTTTACCGGTAAATTCTGAGAAGAGACACCTGGTAAATCTGATGCGCTGAAAGTGAGATCCAAAATTGGATTACTTCGA
The DNA here is from genome assembly GCF_900129155.1 of Marinomonas polaris DSM 16579. Taxonomy (GTDB): domain Bacteria; phylum Pseudomonadota; class Gammaproteobacteria; order Pseudomonadales; family Marinomonadaceae; genus Marinomonas; species Marinomonas polaris. The sequence goes on along the minus strand of NZ_FQVF01000032.1, from coordinate 14,440 downwards.
AATTAAAACTAAAACGGGAGTCATAAATTGGGAAAGTACGAATCACCCTATTTAGCACTTGGATCGGATGGAATAAAAGCGCTGGTAGATCATTTTTATGATCTGATGGATAACGCTCCGAAATACAAAGCACTTCGTGAGATGCATGCAGTCGACTTGTCCAGCGTCAGGGGTAAGTTGACAGACTATCTTATTGGTTGGATGGGTGGACCTCAGATTTATTTGGAAAAGTATGGCTCAGTATGTATGACTGGTCCGCATGAATCCTTCCGAATCGGGACTAAAGAAAGAGATCTATGGGTGGCATGCATGTATGAATCCATGGAGTCCATGGATGTGGATGATGAGGTTCAATTAATGCTCAGGAAGCCGCTGGCTAGGCTCGCAGACGCAGTACGAAACACACACTAAGTGTATCAGACTATCAGGCACCGAATTTGCTAGATGGCTTGATTCAGCAATCTGCCGACTGTCGTTCTAACGTCGCGAAAGCCATGGCATTAGTTTTCTAGAAAGGCAAGGAACAATAAATGTCGTAGTGAGTCCAGTTAGAATAGTTACCACTACGAGTAATCCTATCGCTTCATGTAGCGGGGAAATTATGGGGCGCAGAGTATTTATGAGAAGGATCAAAAGGGGATATACCGCTAGTATACTCAGAACCCAGTGTTTCCAAAGCAGTGGTGGCAGAGGCTGTGACGGAAGGCGGGTTACGGGCTCGAACCAAATATTCGAGCCGGATGTGTGTTCTCTTGAGATATCGGTGATATACATCTCTTCAATTGGTGCTAGGGCTTCAATTCTTTCTCGTGATTTTTTCCAAGTGTCCAGCGCTTTAACAGACTCGAAGCGAGTTACTAGGTAGAAGTCCACACCTTGCCCCCCTTTTCTTCGTATGATGTCTATAGATTCAAACCCGAGCGTAGCTTCTAGTTTGGGTATTAATCTACTTAAATGTTCGCTAAGCTGTCCATCATTTTCATGACTAACTCGAAAAGAAACCAGGTAGGAGGTTGAATCTGTCGCTAGATGTTCTGCGGTCAAAGGTGTTTCAGAAGTCATGAGTCAATTACCGAAGTTATATGAAAATTTAAAAGTACTCTTAGGTGCTTGCTGGAGTCATGACGAGCCAAATAAAAAACTGGTTGGATAGCTGGTCAAGTTGAAGTGTTTCGGCACCTTTTTCGCTTCAAGGATCAGTGTTCCTAAGTAATTTCTTGGTCCATACAACAGTTTGCAGAACAAGAAGGCGTTAAGCTCTCCACCCTGTATAGTTGGCAAAAGCAATTCAACACATCAGGATTTAGCGAGTCAAAAGTGAGTTCATCAGATAAGTGGTCAAATGAAGAAAAATTTGCTGTCGTACTTGAAACTGCTGCCTTGTCTGAAGCGGATCTGCATCAGTACTGTCGAGAAAAAGGGTTGTACCCTGAGCAAGTAAAGCGATGGAAGCAAGCCTGTATTGCTGGCAACACGGTGAAATCGACAAGAAACACTAAGCTCACGGCGGAGCAACAAACGGCCAAAAACGCATTAAAGAACTAGAGCGTGAGATCAGACGAAAGGAGAAAGCGTTAGCAGAAAGTGCTGCGCTACTGGTGCTGGGAAAAAAGTTCGATGCCTATTGGGAGGAAAAAGAGGACAGCTAATCACGCTGGCCGATAGGCAAAAGTATGCGCAGTGGATCCGTCATGCGGTTGAGTCAGGGGCACGACAAGAGCCTGCCTGCGAGATGATTGGTTTATCGATCAGGACGTTACAGCGTTGGTATAGTGATGGCTCTATTGGTGAGGATAGAAGAGTCACAGCGATAAGGCCCACCCCGGCAAACAAGCTGAGTGAGGTAGAGCGGCAGAAGATACTTGAGGTCTGCAAGCGTGACGAGTTTGCTTCCCTGCCACCTAGCCAAATCGTCCCTATATTGGCCGACAGAGGCGAGTATATTGCCTCGGAATCCAGCTTTTATCGTCTCCTAAAAGCGGAAAATATGCTTCATCACAGAGGAAAAGCAGCACCAAGGAACGCCCATAAAAGGCCCACAAGCTACACGGCGAAAAAAGCCAATGAGGTGTGGAGTTGGGACATTAGCTATCTGTCAACCACCGTGATTGGGCAGCACTACTACCTGTACATGATAGAAGATATTTACAGTCGAAAAATAGTGGGTTGGGAGGTGCATCATCAAGAAACGGGAGAGCATGCCGCCGATCTACTGGAGCGTAGTGTTTGGGCAGAAAAATGCGTTAAAAAAGATCTTGTTTTACACTCAGAAAACGGTGCGCCCATAAAGAGCTTAACGATGAGAGCAAAAAGGTATGATCTTGGCGTTGTGACCTCCCGCAGTTGTCCAAGGGGGAGTAACGATAACCCATACTCGGAGTCGCTGTTTAGAACAGTGAAATATCACCCTAGATGGCCGTCAGAAGGGTTTAAAACCCTGGAATGTGCGAGAGAGTGGGTCAAAGAGTTCGTGTCTTGGTACAACCATGAACACCGCCATAGTCGAATCCAGTTTGTCACGCCAAATCAAAGGCATGCAGGGCTTGATCAAGTAATCTTAGCGAAACGAGCGGGCTTGTATCAGCAGAAAAAGAAAGAGCGCCCTGAGCGTTGGTCAAAAGCAGAAAGAAATAGGTGATGTGTAATTAAATCCAGAGCAACACAAAGACGCTGCTTAATTACTTTAGGCGACAACTACCTTGAAAAACGCCGTTATTATGCGGTTAAAGTGGCATGATTTTCAGATTACAAGAAGTGGCTTAGCAGTCCAAGCATCACTAAATAATCTAATATTAGACACTGGCCAAGCCAAAAGCTCAACCAGTAGTGATCAACGAAACGTAAAAAAACAGAGTTATCAGCTTAGACAGTTTTCTTGTCGCAGTCAGTGTACCCTGAGGATGAAATCAGGGCACGATTAAGATTAGATGCTTTTATAAAGAATCGACGCATCGTGGATAAAGAGATTGAAAAACCTCGGCATGTTAACAGTTTTGACCACCTGAATTACGGCGGAAGTGGTTGCCACGATTTTCAGCTAGGTTTTCATAGAATTTCCAAAGATGTTCTTGTCCTTGCATACATTCGATAGCAGCTTTCTTCTCCTCCCATACTTCAGTAATGTCTAGGAAGGTGTCTGGTTTCCACTCCATCTGCTCACTCCAGTGGATAATCGCCAAAATCAAAAAAATGAATATCATGTGCGTTAAGTGCCTGAGCGGCGGCCTCAGCTTCTTTACGCCGCTCTATCTTTACCTTCTCAAGCGTCATATTTTCCTGTTTCCAAAGTTTGGCGGATTCGCCACGCTCTCCATATAACAAACAGGCGATTGTCACCTCGTAACCTAATTTTTGGTGCAATGCTATAGCGCCACCGCACCTCCATACAAAGTCTGCTGAGTGGGCACTGATAATGAGGGCTGTCTTTTTTCGCGCATGACGAAACTCCTAAAGTAATATAAATTTAAAATGCATTATTTATGTTACCTTATAACATTTGTTATGTGTGGTAACTTATCTATTCACTTTCGTTCGTATAAGTATAGGATTTTGATACTTACAAGGGGGCGATGGGCACCTGAATGTAGATGGCTACTCAGCCTAGTTGCTTGGCACACGCACGTCGAAAATTTATTGAAGCAGAAAAGACATGTCCAAAGGGAAATCGGGTAAAGTGACGATGGCGATCATTCATATCAGAAAGAGTACACAGTAGGCGAATTTGGATATGTAGATCTTAATGTTCATTGCTGTAATGTACACAAACCAAATAATCGAAGTAACTAAGGCCAATCAGAAAAATCTTGCTTTGCTCCTTCAGGAGCGTTTCCCTTTTTTCCGGAATGAATACGTTTAAATTGACTGGGTGATATACCGACTTCTTTTTTGAAAAAGTGACTAAACTGGCTGGCGTCCTGATAGCCCAGACTGTTGGCAATGGCTTGTATGGAGCTTGATGATTCTTTTAGCCTAAAGGTTGCTTCCATCAAAATTCGGTTATTTATTAACTGCAAAGGTGTTTTGTTAAGGTTACGCTGACAAACCGCATGTAGACGACCATAGGTCAAACTCAACGTCTGACAATAAAAATAAACTGTCCTTCTATTTTGATATTCGACTTCTACTAGTTGGCGGAATTGTTGCAGAATTAGCTCGTCTGGAGAATGCGTTAATCGGAGAGTATCAATGTTGCTTAGGCGATAGACGATTTTCCTAAAACCAAACTGTCGCTTGGTGATCCTAAACGGGTGCTCTACTTTTGCTCTGATACTGGCTTTTATGTATTCCGTTCGGATAGGTTGCTTATTTATTCTTGGATTTTTCTTGAGAAGGCGCACCTTGCTCGGCATTTCAGCAATCAACCAATCCGCTTTGATGTCTTTTAGCTCTTCTCGTTTTTGAGCGCCTCGATAACCCGAATCGGCCGAGATAAAGCATTCTTCACCATGAAGTAGCTTATCTGTTTCTGTAATGTCGTGTACGTTGGCCGCCGTTGTGCTTAGACTGTGGGTTAGCCCTGTTCTAGCCTCAACGCCGATGTAAGCTTTTAACCCGAAGAACCATTGTTTCCCTTTTTGAGTCTGGTGTATCTCTGGATCGCGCGCTTTCGCTTTATTTTTAATCGAGCTAGCCGCTTCAATAATGGTGGCGTCGACAATCGTGCCTTCTTTTAGATAAATACCAGCGCTGGACAACCACTTGTTAACCTCTTTGAACAGCTGACGGGAGAGCTTATGCTTTTCCAGTAAGTGTCTAAAGTTCATGATGGTTGTGTGATCAGGGATTGAACTGTCCAACGACAATCCAGCAAACAAACGCATGGACGTGATTTCATAAAGCGCGTCTTCCATAGCAGGATCACTCATTAAGGTAAAGAGTATGTTTGTTTCCTCAGCTAAACATGTCTATACCAAAATGCAATACCCTTTAAGACAAATTGAAATAGCCAACTTACCTTTAGATAAAGAATACTCCTTATACGAAGTGATGAGATAGTCAAGACAATAGCCAGCTTATTCACAAGCGGATTGGGAGTATTAATGTTTAGTTTCATAATACCCCCAAGGTAAAACGATTTATGACTTCACTGTCTTTGTCACGACTTTAAATACGATTATTATAGAGAGCTATTAGATGATTATAGATTGCCATGGGCATTACACGACTACACCTGTTGGTGTTGGTGAATACCGCGATAAACAAAAAGCAGCTGTAGCTAAAGACCCTTCATTTGTCGGCGAAAAAGGGAAAGTCATCGTTTCTGACGACGAAATTCGAGACAGTATCATCAATAATCAACTTCGTTTACAGCAAGAACGCGGTACCGATCTAACTATATTTTCCCCCCGAGCCAGCTGGATGGGCCATCACATTGGTAATGAATTCACTAGCCAATATTGGACTGAGCATCAAAATGACTTAATCCGTCGTGTATGTGATCTTTTTCCTGACAACTTTGCACCGGTCGCTCAATTGCCTCAGTCACCAGGTGTTGACCCAGGTAAATCCGTCGCTGAAATCGTACGTACTGTTGAAGAAATGGGCTTTATTGGCATTAACTTGAACCCTGATCCGAGTGGTGGTTATTGGAAAGACAAGTCTTTGGCTGATCGTTCTTTTTACCCAATTTATGAAAAAATGTGCGAATACGATATTCCAGCGATGATCCACGTAAGTGCAGCATGTAACGATTGTTTTCACACAACGGGTTCCCATTATTTGGGCGCAGACACCACTGGCTTCCAACAATTAATGATGTCAGATGTGTTTAAAGATTTTCCTGATCTAAAAATCATCATCCCCCATGGTGGCGGTGCCGTGCCTTATCACTGGGGGCGCTTCCGTGGTATGGCACTGGACCAAGGGTTTGATCTGGCCGAACGTGTCTTAAACAATATTTATTTTGATACCTGTGTTTACCATCAGCGAGGCATTGATTTGCTATTGGACATCATTCCAACTAAGAACATCTTGTTTGCTTCAGAAATGATCGGTGCAGTGCGTGGCGTTGATCCAGAGAGTGGCCATTATTTTGACGACACAAAACGCTACATCGATAACAACACCGTACTAAGTGCTGAGCAAAAACAGGCCGTTTTTGAAGACAATGCGCGTCGTGTGTTTTCTCGATTAAAAGCATAAGGCTTGAATGATTAGGGGTAAAAGATCATGCGAAATAATGTAGTAGTGCAACATATCGAACGTACAGAGCAAGCCGTGATAGATGGTTTGGCACAATGCGGCGTAGCGACCATTCATGAATCTCAGGGTCGTGTTGGTTTATTGGCTCACTATATGCGCCCAATTCAAATCGATAAAACCATTGCCGGATCCGCTGTCACAATTTCGGGTGCCGCCGGCGACAACTGGATGATGCATGTAGCGATAGAGCAGTGTCAGCCTGGAGACGTGATGGTATTTGCGCCGACATCGCCTTCTAACCATGGATTTTTTGGTGACTTATTGGCGACATCTGCTCAGTCCCGCGGTGTTGTGGGTCTGATCATTGACGGCGGCGTACGCGATACCCGAGATTTGCGTCAAATGGATTTTCCAGTTTGGTCTAAGGCAGTATTCTCAGAAGGTACTATTAAAGAAACCGTCGGCTCCGTTAACGTGTCCATGGTTTGCGCTGATACTCTAATTAACCCAGGTGATGTGATCGTAGCAGATGACGACGGTGTTGTTGTAGTACGACGAGAAAATGCTGCTGAAGTGCTTGAGCTTGCTCGTGCTCGTATGGCCAACGAGGAAGCTAAACGTATTCGTATGGCAAACGGCGAATTGGGTTTGGATATTTACGACATGCGTGCACGGCTAAAAGAAAAAGGCCTGAAATATGTCTAAACATACGGGCATTTACAAAAGTGCACCTTGTATGTGGATGCGCGGCGGCACCTCAAAAGGCGCTTATTTTTTAGCCGCTGACTTACCTTCAGACAACGAGGCACGCGCGCAGTTTTTACTGCGCGTAATGGGCTCGCCCGATGAGCGTCAAATCGACGGTATCGGTGGTGCAGATCCTCTTACCTCTAAAGTGGCTGTGGTACAAAAATCAACTCGTGACGACGCTGACGTGGACTATTTGTTCCTGCAAGTGTTTGTTGATAAGGCCATTGTGACCGACGCACAAAACTGCGGCAATATTCTAGCGGGGATTGCGCCATTTGCGATTGAACGAGGCTTGGTGACGGCGTGCGAAGGGGAAACCTCGGTGCGTATTTTCATGGAAAATACTGGCCAAATTGCTGTTGCACGAGTGTTAGTCAAAGATGGTGAAGTACAGTACGAAGGCGATGCTCGTATTGATGGCGTTCCGGGGTTTTCAGCGGCGGTGCCGATTGTATTCCAAGACACAGCTGGGTCTAGTTGTGGCTCATTGCTACCGACAGGTAGTGTTGTCGATGTGATCGATGGTGTTGAAGTAACCTGCATTGATAATGGCATGCCTGTTGTAATTATGCGCGCGACGGATATGGGCATCACAGGTCTGGAGTCTCGCGAAGAACTGGAAGCCAATGACTTATTACGGGCTAAGTTAGAGTCGATTCGTTTACAAGTTGGTCCAATGATGAATCTGGGGAACGTGAAAGACAAATCGGTACCGAAAATGACCATGGTGAGTACTTCCACAAACGGTGGGGCGCTATCTACTCGTACTTTTATTCCCCATCGTTGTCATGCCTCAATTGGTGTTTTGGGTGCCGTCAGTGTGGCAACGGCCGCGGTATTAAAAGGCTCGCCTGCAAACGATGTCGCCAGTTATCAGGCAAGTGCACGAATGACTTTGGATGTAGAACATCCTATTGGCGCAATGACGGTAATATTAGATCAAAATGACCAAGGCGAAGTGGGTTCCGCAGCGATTTTACGCACCGCTCGTAAACTGTTTGATGGACAAGTATTTGCTCACAGTAACGAATTATAAAATAGGTATTTGAAGATGATGGACAAAAACTACATTCCTTTTCACCCAACGCCAAGCAAGCCGACGTTTAAAGCACCTGCCGGTGCGGTAGATGCACACTGCCATGTCTTTGGCCCAGCGGATAAATTCCCCTACCACCCAAAACGCAAGTACACCCCTTGTGATGCGTCAAAAGAGCAGCTGTTCGCTTTGCGTGATCACTTGGGGTTCTCACGTAATGTTATTGTACAAGCATCTTGTCACAGTACTGACAACTCTGCGCTCATTGATGCGTTAGAAAGTGCAGGGGATTTGGCCCGCGGTGTGGCTTTTGTGGACGACACCATCACCCACGAAGACATCAAAAAAATGCACGCCGCAGGTGTTCGTGGCGTACGTTTTAACTTTGTAAAACGTCTAGTTGATAGCACCCCTAAAGAAGTATTTTTCTCCATTGCAGATAAGATTCGCCCCTTTGGTTGGCACATTGTGGTGTATTTTGAAGCCGCAGAATTAGAAGAATTAATACCTTTCTTAAAGGCACTTAACACCACCATAGTAGTCGATCACATGGGTACACCTAATGTGAAAAATGGTGTTGACCACCCAGATTTCAAACGCTTTGTAGACTTTATGGCCGACAACGACAACGTCTGGTGTAAGGTGAGCTGCCCTGAGCGTTTAACCAAACACGCACCTGATTACTCCGACGTGTATCCGTTCGCTCGTACTTTAGTCGAGCAGTTTCCGAATCGCGTTTTATGGGGCACAGATTGGCCGCACCCAAACATGAAAGTTGAGGCACCAAATGATGGCCATCTTGTGGACGTGATTCCTCATATTGCCCCAACATCAGAGTTACAACAAGCTTTGCTGGTGGACAATCCGATGCGTTTGTATTGGGCTTAGTATCATCCCAACAAAATATATAAGAGGTTACCATATGGCTAGTAATTACACAGACCGCCAATTTCAGGGCACCTATCTTTTTGATGGGCAAATGGCCAAGAAAGGCTACGGCCTAAATAAAATGTGCTACACGTTTAACGAACAAGTTGCCCGTGACGAATTTAATACCGACCCTAATGCTTATTGTGACAAGTTTAAACTTAGTGCCGCACAAAAAGACGCCATTCATAACAAAGACATAATTGCCTTGTTACGAGAAGGTGGCAGTATTTATTACTTAGCAAAATTCGCTGGTTTATTAAAGCTGAACATGCAGGACATCGGTGGGTTGCAAACAGGCATGAGTACTGATGAGTTTAAAGCAATGCTTGAGAAAAACGGACGAGGAGAAATCTAATGGCGAACATAATAGGAGCTGTCACTACGTCTCATATCCCAGCAATCGCTAACGCTATGGCAAATGGGTTAGAGCAAACCCCTTATTGGAAACCTTTTTTCGATGCGTATCCGCCTGTGCGTGACTGGCTAAATGAGAAGAAACCCGACGTCATTATTTTGTTTTACAACGACCATGGCTTAGAGTTCTTCATCGACAAAAAACCTACTTTTGCTATAGGTGTAGCGGATGAATACCACAATGCCGACGAAGGGTGGGGCATTCCGACTATACCGCCGGTAACAGGCGAATCGGATTTATCTTGGCATATCGCCAATAGCATCGTTGACGAAGGTTTTGACATGACAATCTGCCAAGAAATGAAGGTGGATCACGGCTTAACTGTTCCGCTAAATTTGATGTGGCCAGGTCACCAATATGGCCATGTAAAAGTCATTCCCGTGTGCATCAACTGCGAGCAGTACCCAATGGCTCAGCCTTGGCGAACTTATGCTTTGGGGCAAGCCATTGGCCGTGCTGTACAGTCCTATGAGAAAGACATTAATGTGGTGGTGTTTGGTACCGGAGGCATGTCTCATCAGCTCGACGGAGAACGTGCAGGCTTTATCAACCGCGCCTTCGACATTGACTGCCTAGACAAATTAGTCAACGACCCAGAAGCACTCACCAAATACACCAACATAGATCTTGTAGAGCAAGGTGGCGCTCAAGCCGTTGAACTCAATATGCACATCGCCATGCGCGGTACCTTATTAGGTAAAGTGACAGAATTACACCGTAACTACCACGCCCCTATTTCCAATACAGGTTCAGGGTTAATGCTGCTGGAACACGAAATGCCAGAGAGTTAACTCTTAGCAAAACAGTGCTACAAAGGGATTTTACAAGGCGAGCTCATTTTGGTGGGCTCGCCTTTTTTGGTGAATTTAAAACTCTTCGGTGTCGATTTCTGCTTGTTGAGCTGCGGTGTAACGGGTGCCGTGTACGTTATTTTGATTAATCATTTCGTCCAGCAAGCCAATTTGTTTCGCGTCCAATGTGAGTTGAGTTGCGGCAAGGTTATCTTGCATGTGTTGCACTGAGCGTGTGCCAGGGATGGAGACGATGTTGTCGTCTTTGGCACGCAACCACGCTAAGGCAAGCTGTGCTGGAGTGCAGCCAATGTCTTTGGCTAGAGCAAGATAATCATTTAATAATGCTAAGTTATTTGGGTAATGCTCAGCATGAAAACGAGGCATGTTATTACGGATGTCTTTGGCGTCTAATTCGGTAATGTCTTTTAATACACCGGTTAAAAAGCCACGCGCCAAGGGGCTAAAGGCCACAAAGGTGGTACCCAGTTTCTGGCAAGTTTCTAATACAGCGATTTCTGGATTGCGAGTCCACAAAGAATATTCCGATTGAATGGCTTTGATAGGCGTTTCAACATGCGCACGAATCAGCGTATCAGCTGACACTTCAGATAACCCCACATTACCGATTTTGCCTTCTTTGACCAAATCACCGAGTGTACCAGCGCTTTCTTCGATAGGCACATTAGGGTCTAAACGGTGCAAATAATACAAATCAATGTGGTCAGTTTGTAGCCGTTTTAGGCTATCTTCGCATTGCTTACGCAGATTATCTGGGCGACCATTGATTTCTTTTTTGCCATTGACCATGGCCATACCGCATTTGCTGGCTAGGAAAAACTCATTGCGATGATCCTTTAGAGCCTTGCCTACAAGTAATTCGTTATTGCCTCCACCATATAAAGTCGCTGTATCAAAATGGCGATAGCCCATCTCAAAAGCCGCTTGAAGTGCTTCAATAGCTTGGTTTTCTTCCAGTGGCATACCGTATGCGTGAGATACGTTCATGCAACCAAGGCCAATATGTGGATGAGTAAACAGTGATTGTGCTGACATTAAAAAATCCTTCATAAAAAACAGGGAGCCTAGGCTCCCTGTTTGAGTAGTGTTTCATCACGGCAGAGCAGAGTGACTTAGGCTTCTAAGCATTCTTCTAGGCGATGCAAGGTTTCCATTGCTTCAATCGCCTGAGAGACACAAGCGTTTGGTGTACGACCTTCTTTGATTGCATTGATAAATTCACGGTCTTGCAATTCAATACCGTTGTTCGATACAGCAACGCCGGACAAGTCAATCTTATTGTCGTTGCCATCGTACAAATCATCGTAACGAGCCAAGTAAGTTCCATTGTCGCAAATATAGCGGAAAAAAGTACCAAAAGGACCATCGTTGTTAAAAGACAGCGACAAGGTGCAAATTGCACCATTAGGTACCTTCATACCAATGCTCATGTCCATTGCAATGCCTAGCTCTGGATGGATAGGGCCTTGCATAGCTTGAACTTTACTGGCGGTTTCACCAGTTTGATATTGAAACAAATCTACTGTGTGGCATGCATGATGCCACAGAAGGTGGTCTGTCCAGGAACGAGCTTTACCAAGAGCATTTTTGTTGGAACGTCGGAAGAAATAAGTCTGCACGTCCATTTGTTGTACAGTCAATTCACCCGCTTCAATTTTATTACGAATCCATTGGTGCGATGGGTTAAAGCGGCGAGTGTGACCAGCCATGGCGACTAGATTTGTTTTCTTGTGCGCAGCGACCACATTGCGAGCATCTTCAATGGTATCAGCCATGGGAATTTCAGACATTACGTGCTTGCCGGCTTCAAGACATTGAATCGTTTGTGCCGCGTGCATTTGTGTAGGTGTTGCTAAAATCACTGCGTCAACATCGTCACGGGCGAGGCTTTCAGCCAAATCCGTTGTGTAGTGAGGAACACCACGCTCCTGGGCAAATGTCTTGATGGCATCAATTTTTGTGCCAACCACAGATACCACCTTTGCGCCGTCTATTGCTGCAATGGCGTCCATGTGTTTCATTCCAAAAGCACCAGAGGCGCCAGCGATACAAATTCTCATTAATCTACTCCTAACTATGCGAGTGCGAATGGGGTCATACCCAAATATATATTAACTACAAATCTAGCATTTGATATCTGAAGGGGATAATCCATAAACCGCATAAGCTATTCAGTTTTCGCAACAAGACTAAGCTCATTGTTAACGAAAGTGTTCAGATATTTTTCGTAGTACGCTAAGAAAATGAGATTGTGTCACCGTGGGAAGCCAGCTTTTTCGGACGCAAAGCCCAATTGGACGACGAGTATGTTCAAGCGGAAAATCTAATACCGTGAGCAATTCAATATTAATTTCTCGCTCAACCTGATGAGCTGAGATAAGTGTAAGTCGATCACTTTCGAGGAGTAATTCACGAATCAATACCTGTGAACTTGATTCCACTAGTCGCGTTGGCAAAGCAACATTGACGTCTTGGAACAATGCCTCAAAGGCCTGTCTAGTGGGGGTACTTTTTGTAGGTACCACCCAAGCATACTGAGCTAGATCTTGAACACAGATTTGTGCTTTCTTTGTAAGCGGATGGTTTTTTCGCCCAACTATAGACAATGGTGGTGACCATAATTCCTCTTGCACCACATCATCAGCTGGTGTTGGGTGGCGTAATGCACCTAAGATAATGTCTATGTCTCCCTGACGCAGGTGATGCAATAAATCGATATAAGCGCCCTCTGTAACGTTTATATTAACGTCTGGATGGCGTTCGTTAAATTGTAAAATGGATTTGGGCAAAATAGTCATGCGTGCCAATGGCATACTGCCAATAGTGATGGTGCTGACGTCTTTAAATTGCAGCGCGTTAATTTCGTATATACCTTGGCGTAGTTCACTAAAAGCTAGTTTCGTGGCTTTCGATAAGGTTTTAGCGGCTTTGGTAGTACTAATTCCCAAGCTGTTTTTTTCGAAAAGTATCACTCCCAATAACCTTTCAAGATCCCGTGCTGCACGATGAACAGAAGACTGAGACACGCCCAATTGGCGGCTTGCGATACTGAAATTTTGCGATTCACTGACCGCAATAAGAGCTCGTAATTGCGTGGTACTAATAAGGGCAATAAGATTTTTCGGAGAGCGCTCTTTAATTGTCGTGTCTTTCACAATCTCTTGAGTAGCTTGTTGGATGTGATCAACCGCTCTGGCGACACGTTTTTGCCAGACTTCACCTGAGTCGGTTAGGTACATACCATCTGAATGCCGTTCAAATAAAGCTGCGCCCAATACACTTTCTAATTTTGCGATAGCTTGTGTAATGGCGGGTTGGGATAAAAAAATACGCTCAGAAGCACGGGTGATGCTTTTAAATTCAGCAACAGCAAGAAAAACGCGTAAGTGTCGTAAATTGGGAATGTTGATTTCCATGTGGCTTCCTATTTTTTTACAACTATATCAAAAATGAATATCAAAAGAAGTAGAAATACAGGCATATTTCCTTTTTCTGTATTCGAATAGGTTGAGTTCATGGGATCGACTTGCAGTCGTCGTAATTGGGCCTTTTTACTCAAAGTCTCGGAAGGAAACGAGTTTGTCGTATGTAGTATTAATACTAAATAAACACTCTGACAACTGTATCAGCTACCACTCCTCTCGTTTGGCAACGAGAGGAGTGGGCGTTAATGTTTAAGAAACTGGATTCAGGACAGCTTCAAAAAATTTTGTTAATTCGTCATGATCGTTTAGCGGCAAAACATCAGCAACATATTGATCTGGTCTCACAATAATAATGCAGCCGTTCTCCTTATCAATTCCACGTTTGTCATAGAAAGAAGTGCCTTCACAAATAGCGCTGTAGACTTTCTCATAATCCGTTAAACCATAGCGATCTTTCGAGGGTTGTAAAAGCGGATGGATATCGTCTACTTCAACCTCTCGATGAGATGCTTGGAAAACCGCTTGTACGGTGATCATTTCATCTATATCCGCACCATTTGGTGTGAAACGCTGAATAGGGGATAACGGATTATTTTGTAGAAATTCACATAGTGCTTTAACTTGGCAGTTATTATCCATAAAGCTTTGCTCTCCAGCAAAGGCGAGGATATGCCAACGACCATCAGCTTTTATACTATGTCCAAGATGCATAGGTTTTGCGTCAGCATGGCGAGTCACTTTAGCAGAATGAAAACGCATACCAATGGTTTGTCCTGTTGCTAAGTCTTGATGTTTTCCTGAGGATACTAAGTCTGATTGCGAGTAGTGGATAGCAGGTAAGCGTCCGGCAAACCACACATTTTAATTATCTTCAAACACCTTAAAGTCTGTTGTCTTTTAAATCAGAGCAACAGACTCATGTTTACCGCGT
>NZ_FQVF01000015.1 GCF_900129155.1 Marinomonas polaris DSM 16579 | reverse complement strand
TCTATCATTGCATTCGGAGTCTGGTCTATCGTCGGTCCAACGCCACCCATGGCCTTTGGTCTGATCGCAGCTGTGAGTGTGCTGATTATTGCTTGTCCCTGTGCCTTGGGTCTGGCGACTCCTATGTCGATCATGGTCGGTGTTGGTCGTGGCGCTCAGATCGGTGTCTTGATCCGAGATGCTGAAGCGTTGGAGCGGATGGAAAAAGTAGACACAGTGGTAGTGGATAAAACCGGGACCTTGACCGAAGGTAAGCCTCAGGTGACAAAACTGGTCTTGGCAAACGGTTTCAGCGATGAGGATTTGATGCGTTATTCCGGTAGTCTTGAAAAAGGCAGCGAGCATCCGTTAGCACATGCCATTTTAGATAAAGCTAAGACCATGAATCTAACTCTGCCAGACGTCATAGATTTCGACTCACCGAACGGCAAAGGCGTTACCGGTGAAGTCGATGGAAAAAGGGTTCTGCTTGGTAATCGACTGTTAATGCAGTCAGAAAATGTTAATACTTCAACTTTTGAGGAAGAAGCTAACCAACTTCGAGAAGACGGTGCCACAGTAATCTTTGCCGCGGTTGACGGGAAGGTTTGTGGTTTGCTGGCAATTGCAGACCCTGTCAAGGATACCTCCAAAGCGGCAATAATCGCTCTGCAGAAGGAAGGAATTCGGGTGGTGATGCTGACTGGAGATAACCTTACTTCCGCTGAAGCCGTAGCCCGCAAGCTCCACATTGATGAAGTGAAAGCAGAAGTGTTGCCGGAAGATAAAGGCAAGGTTATTCAACAACTTAAGAATGAGGGGCGTGTTGTTGTTATGGCTGGAGATGGTGTAAATGATGCGTTAGCCTTGGCAACTGCTGATGTAGGTATTGCGATGGGCACAGGAACCGACGTGGCCATAGAAAGTGCGGGCATTACTTTGTTGCGTGGCGATCTGATGGGCATAGTGGAAGCGCGACGATTATCCCGAGCAACCATGCATAATATTCGGCAGAACCTGTTCTTTGCATTCATTTATAACATGGCAGGAGTACCGATTGCTGCAGGAGTACTTTATCCGTTTACAGGTATTCTCTTATCGCCTATTTTTGCCGCTGCAGCTATGTCGTTGTCCTCGGTGAGTGTCATACTAAATGCTTTAAGGCTGCGGGCGGTAAAATTATCAGATAGCCAAATTAATAGTAAATAGCTAATTTTGAAAGAGGTGAATATATGAAGGTAATAAATAAAAGCATTGCAGCTTCAATCTTAACGTTAGTCAGTGCAAGCGTGTTTGCACAACCTATAATAGATCTCTACAAGTCTCCGACATGCGGTTGTTGTGTTAAATGGGGTGAGCTAATGAAGGCAGAGGAATATACCGTTAATTATCATCACATAGAAGACTGGTCCTCTTTAAAGAAAGATGCGGGTATGCCCATGCAACTACAATCGTGTCACACCGCTGTAATCGACAGTTACTTAATTGAAGGGCATGTGCCAGAACAAGATGTAGCGCGTTTAATACTAGAAAAGCCTGAAAATGTATCAGGCTTGGCTGTGCCTGGAATGCCAAGATATTCTCCTGGCATGGCAGCGAAAGGTCAGGGATACAGAGATTTTAATGTGGTTCAATTTAGCCAACAAGGCGTGATGACAGTTTATAAAAAATATTGATAAACGATTAATCCATCAAATACAACTGGTTAGTTAGCCAATTTAATAGGAGCTAACTAACCAGCTTTGTAAACGAGCACACAAGACCATTCAGGCTCTGGATGTCTCCAATTTTACTAGGTATTATTCAACTCGAAAATCCTCATGAAGTTTCTGTCAATGTATTATGTGTTGCTGTGGGATATGCGAATAAGCCCCTTTCATGAGATCATCCTGTTTTATTATCCATGTCACACCATCTCACCTTTGTCGGCAGCGAGTTCAATAACAAACGTCGTAAAACTCGTAAAGAAATTTTTCATGCACGCATGAATGAGTTGATGTCTTGGGATCAACTAGAAGCAATTATTGAGTCGTTTTATCCTAAGCTGGCAATGGAAGAAGACCTTATCTGCTATGGATACTACGAACAAGTCAGATAATTCTGGCCTGACTTGTTCCGCTAGACGGCAATTCGTCAACTGTACCAATTAGGCGCAGTTTTCCGCCATTACGCTGCTCTAAGCAGCTAAAAATCCGTTATTTAGACGGATTAACCCCGTGCAGATCGCATCATCTGATCTACTCGTAACAAATTTCCCAGCGCAAACAACACGGCGAGTTTATTGTCATTTTTAGACAGACCTTTGTAGACGACTTTGCGAAAACCAAACTGACATTTCAATATTCTAAACGGGTGCTTGACTTTCGCCCTGATACTCGCCTTTAAGTATTCCGTTCGGATCAGCTGCTTATTTATGCGAGGGTGCTTCTTCCAAGCGCGTATCTTGCTAGGCATCTCTGCGACTAACCAATCAATTTTCTTATCCTTGGTCTTTATGCGCTTTTCTACGCCACGGTAGCCAGAGTCCGCTGATACAAATGATTCATTACCATGAAGAAGTTCCGTCAACTGGTTTAAATCGTGATCATTGGCAGGCGTCGTGGTGAAGCTGTGCACTAACCCACGCTTTGCATCAACACCAATGTGAGCTTTCATGCCAAAGAACCACTGCTTCCCTTTTTGCGTTTGGTGCATTTCGGGATCGCGTGCATTAGATTTATTTTTGGTGGAACTTGCTGCCTCAATAATCGTCGCATCAACGATTGTCCCTTCTTTAAAGTAGGTGCCAGAATCAGACAGCCATTTGTTTACTTCTTTGAAGAGTTTACGACCCAGTTTGTGCTTCTCAAGCAGGTGACGGAAATTCATTATGGTCGTGTGGTCTGGAATCGCACCTTCTAATGATAAGCCAGCAAACAGCCGCATTGAGGTAATCTCGTAAAGGGCATCTTCCATCGCTGGATCACTCATGTTGTACCAGTTTTGCATAAAGTGAATGCGCAGCATGGTAGCGAGAGGATATGGACGCCGCCCATTGCCAGCTTTTGGGTAGAACGGTTCAATTTGAGCTTCAAGCTGTTTCCATGGAATCAGCTCATTCATCCGACCAAGGAAGAGCTCTTTGCGAGTCTTGCGGCGTTTGCTGGTAAATTCGGTATCGGCGAAGGAAAGCTGGTTCATAGTCGGCAGGAATCATGGTCAAATTAAGTTGGCAATATTGTCTCATGTTGCCGACTTATTCGTATGTTCCCAAGCTGTACCCGTGAATTCCCATGTAGAGGCCAACAACACAGATTAATACTCCTGAAAAATATGGTGCTCTACGTGCAAGATTGCTTAAACGGTTCCACTTGCGAGTTGCTTTCTTGACACCAACTGCAGCAATGATGCCAACAGATACGAGAGTTAGCGCCAAACCAATACTGAAAGATAAAACAAGTGTGGAACCAAGAACTAAGGTTTTCAATTGAAGGCAAATTAATAAGACGGTCACTGCTGCAGGACAGGGTATTAAGCCGCCTGTTAAACCGAATAATAGTATTTGGCCATTCGTTACCGTTTGGTTCATAAAACGTTTCTGTATATCTAAAGCATGTGCTCGCTCGTGAGCGTCTTGGTACTCTTTATCATTACTTTCTTCAGATAAGTGGCTATGTTCATGAAAATGAACATCAAAATCATGGACATGATGATCGTGCCCGATCATTAGATTAACGGATAATTGGTTCGTATCTTGAAAACTCAATGCTGATTCTAAGTAACCATCTCGCTCAATAAAATCATACTCAATAGGTATTTTGTTTTCTGCGTTTTTAAGTTGAACTCTAACTTCAGAGGCACTTAAAGTGTGACCACTCAATATTCTTAATTGGAATCGGTTGTTATGTTGAGTATCTTCCACGACAGATAGGCTAATATAGCCATGTCCTGTATCGACAATCTGTTTTGTCCAATTCTGAGAATGCGTGTGTAATTTTTGCCACGTTCTTTCTCCATTCCAGGTTTTCCAAATCATCCAAATACCAGTCGAAATAACGATGATTCCAGAAATAAGTAACATCCAGGGTTCTACCGCTTCCGCTGTAAATTGTTTACTGACATACATCCCACCTAAAGCGATAAGCCAAACAACAATAGTATGAGAAAACGCTGCGGCTAGCCCAAGCATAACCGCTTGTCTTGTCGAGCCTTTTATAGAAACAATAAAAGCAGCCATCATTGTCTTTGAGTGACCGGGTTCTAAGCCATGCAATGCGCCAAGAAGAATAGCGCTGGGAATGAATAGCCACCCATTGCCTTGCTGAAGTAGTGTTGTAAAGTCCATTGCTATCCACTCTATTTAATTGTGTTCGGATTGGAAATATACTGCCTCCCAGTATAAATTACTACCCCCTAGTATAATTTTGATGTTATATTTTCGTGTATAGTCAGTGTTACTTATTAAATGATGGACTTTTCCATGTCGCATACCACTCGAGATCAGAAAAAAATCATAGCTCGTGTCAGTAAGATACAAGGCCAGACTAATGGTCTTAAAAAAATGTTGGAAAATGAGCATGAGTGTCAAGATGTGTTACAACAAATTGCCGCTATTCGAGGTGCTGTCAATGGATTGATGCGTGAGGTTATTAAAGAGCACTTGATTGAACATGTTGTTCTTGAAGACGATCTTGCTAAAAGAGAGGCGGATTTAGAGGTAATACTGAAGATTTTAGATTCATATATTAAGTAGGTTTTAGTGCATTCTAATATGTATGTACAAATTCCTTTTTCAGTAAACAAAAGAATTTTTTACTCATTTGCCCCTTTTTATTTATTGGTTCGGGCTTCCCAATGTTTTCTAAGTTGTTGTTTGTGTACTTTTTTCATTAGTAGATTTATAAAAGTATTAGGGAAACGAGCGCTTGTCACACTGGTGTAGAAAGCGAAACGCATGAATGTGCTGGGAATGAGGTAATAAATAGGCGGTCAGTTTTTTTTGCGAAAGCCATCCCATGACAACCAACCACAGGTATAAGCTCGGATAGCAAAACTATACCTGATGAGTGCTGCTTCACCAGGCTGTTAGGTGCAATGTACTTTACATAATAGCAGGCCCTTAGAGCATCGATTGTGCGTGTGATAGTGAATCAGGTCCGTATGATTAGACATATAATAATGCACTGAAAAGATCAATTCGTGCTTTTTTTAAATTAAGCCGTTAGCTAAATTGTCACGTTGAGCCTGTCTTAAATTATCCTTGATATTCTTTTCTCGGCTGGATGAATGACGCTACATCTCACGCATTTTCTTGTGAAAATTTTTAAATTAAGTGGACTTCCCAGACTTTACTAGACACCTATTAACGTTAAAATCTAGTTAAATAAGAGGTGTATTATGAAGTCCAAACGTTACCCTGAAGAATTTAAAAGAGAAGCGGTTAAACAAGTGACAGAGCGTGGTTACTCTGTTGCTGAAGTGGCTCAACGGCTCGATACGACCACCCATAGTTTATACGCCTGGATCAAAAAGTATGGAGAGCCACAGCCTAAGCCTTCTGAAGACCTCGACTTAACCTCCGAGAACGCACGACTCAAGTCTGAACTGAGACGAATCACGGAGGAACGTGACATTCTAAAAAAGGCCGCAAGGTACTTTGCCAACAACCCAGAGTAAAGTACGCCTTTGTCCGTGATCATCAAAAAGAGCACTCCGTTTAGCTGATGTGTCACGTCTTTAAAATTCATCGAAGCGGTTATTACACTTGGTTAAAAAGCCTTTATCTGATCGGGCGGTTGAGGATTTACGGCTGCTAGAGCGTATAAAAGAATGCCACATTGCTAGCGGAGGAACCTATGGCAGTCCATGGATATATCGCGACCTCCGTGATGAAGGAGAATCCTGTAGCGTACACCGTGTTGCCAAGATCATGCGCAATAACAACATTAAGGCTCAGATTGGCTATAAACGTCGTTATATCCAAGGCGGTAAAGTAGACCAGATTGCGGACAACATATTGAAGCGCCAGTTTAACCCTGATGCACCCAATAAAGCGTGGGTAAGTGACATCACCTACGTTAGAACCCATGAAGGATTTTTGTACGTAGCGACAGTAATAGATTTATTTTCCCGACGTGTTGTCGGGTGGTCAATGGATAAAACGATGGATCGTCATCTGGTTATTAATGCTTTATTGATGGCGGTTTGGCAGCGTAAACCTAAGAATGAAGTATTAGTGCACAGCGATCAGGGGAGCCAATACGCGAGCTCTGATTACCTCGCCTTTATGAAGGCTCACAATTTGATTCCTTCCATGAGCCGTCGAGGAAATTGTCATGATAACGCCGTTGCAGAAAGCTTTTTTGCGACTTTCAAGAAGAGGGTGACAAAACGAAAGATCTACTCGACACGAGAAGAAGCGAAAGGTGAGATATTTAATTTTATTGAGATGTTCTACAATCCGATAAAACGACATTCGCATACAGGCGGCGTGTCACCTGCTAAGTTCGAAGAAAAGTATTTTTTAAAAGTTCCTACTGTCTAGCAAACTCTGGGAAGTCCACATCACCAAAATCAATATCATCAGACTGTCTATAAAGCAGTTTGGAGTCCACCTACTTAATAACGTGTACCATTATTGAGTATTTCTTCTATATAACCTTAATCTACGGACCAGAGTCTTCAGGTAAAACAACATTAACACTGAGTGTTATTGCAGAAGCTCAGAAGCAAGGTAAAACTTGTGCCTTTATTGATGCGGAACACGCTCTCGATCCTTCTTATGCAGAAAAGCTTGGTGTCAATATCGCTGACCTTTTGATCTCTCAGCCAGACACTGGTGAGCAAGCTCTTGAAATCGTTGACATGTTGGTACGTTCAAATAGCGTTGACGTTATTATCATCGACTCTGTGGCAGCCTTGGTTCCTAAGTCTGAAATTGAAGGCGAAATGGGTAGCTCTTCTGTTGGTGTTCAAGCGCGTTTGCTTTCGCAAGCAATGCGTAAATTGACTGGTTCTATTAAAAACGCCAATTGCCTTGTTATCTTTATCAACCAAATTCGTATGAAAATTGGTGTTATGTTCGGCTCTCCAGAAACGACTACTGGTGGTAACGCACTTAAGTTCTACTCTTCTGTCCGTTTGGATATTCGTCGCATCGGCTCAGTGAAGCAGGGCGATGAAGTGATTGGTAATGAAACTCGCGTTAAAGTAGTGAAAAACAAGATTGCACCACCATTTAAACAAGCTGAATTCCAAATCATGTACGGTGCTGGTATTTACCGTATGGGCGAAGTGATCGATCTAGGTGTAAAGCAAGGTTTTGTTGATAAGGCAGGTGCTTGGTACGCTTATAATGGTAATAAAATTGGTCAGGGCAAAGCCAATGCAGCTCAATTCTTAGCAGATAATCCTGAAATGGCGAAAGAAATTGAAGCCAAGATCCGTGAAGATTTATTACCTAAAAAGGGTAAGGCGGACGAAAAAACGAATGCTAAAGAAACAGACGTTGAAGCAGATGAAGAAGCAGAACAACTAGACTTCTAACTTTTTCTAGCAAAAATAACATCTCTAAAAAGCAGGTCTTGTACCTGCTTTTTTTGTTTTTGTGGTGAGTGCGTTAAAAAATGTATGTTTAATGGTTTCTTAAGACATATCCCTCTATGATTATTTCTTTAAAGACTTTGTATTAAATAGGACTGTCATAATATGTTGATTTGGCAATGGGGGCTTATTGTATCGAGTGCACTTTTGCTTGTGGTGTTCATATTTGTTTTGTTGAGATATTTTTCTCTAAAGAAAAATGTATCTAAGCCAGATGTTGCTGATGAAGTGGAATCTGTTGAATTGCATGCTGATAAGCAAGATGTGTCAGTAGAAGAAAAAAGACAGTGGTTAGCTTTGCTTGAACAGCAGCGAAACATATGTGCTCAACTTCTTACTGAGTTACCAAAGTCTGACTTTCAGGGACGGGCTGCTTTGTCATGTTGGGCAATTTTTTTAGATGTTGAAATACATATCATTGAGCATTCCGTGCCGAATCCGAAAGTGCTGGCGCTTCTAGATGGATTCAAAAGCCTCTTGGATAAAGTAGATCGTGCGCAAGAGATCGATGCACTTTTGAAATCGTTAAAAGTTAATCAGTCTTTGTTGCGAGAGTTAAATAAAGTCATTCAGAAAGCGGGTGAAAAAGTGTTCGCCCAAGTAAACATAACATCTGAATTAAATTTACAGTTTGAAAAGCTTCAAAAGAAATTAGAGAAAGAAACTGAACTTGATGAGTCACTTGCTTTGCTTCGATCTGAAATGGCAAGTATGTACGAGTTTTCTGAACGCTTAAAGTTGCATTTAGCCGAAGTCAAGGAAGAGGGCGATAACGCACTTTATGTAGATGCCTTGGAGGCATTCTTAAGTGAGGCAGATCAGTCTGATTTTTTGCATTCGGTTCGTTCAGAGTTAGATGATAAAGTTTCTGATCTCAAACAGTTAGCGGCTTACCAAAAAACAATCATTGCCGATTTAAAAGAACAAGTTCGTAAAGTGAAAGTAGACCATGAAGGCGATGGTAAGCACATTGGCGTCTACGATATTTCTATTGCCAGACTGGAAAAAACATTATTAGAAAGTAGTCGAGTGGTTAAGCGATTAGAGGGCAAACTTGAAAGTTTGCAGGCTATTAGATACAACCTGAATATTGACGTGATTAAGCGTGATGAGGCTTTAAAACGAAAAAAAGCACTACTTAAAAAACAAGATGAAGGTCTTACGCAGGGTATTGATATATATGGTGTGATAGATGAAGAGCGTAGCACCATGAAAAATATGGAAGACTTGCTTTATCAGGATTCATTTACCGAAGAGTCTGATGCTTTTGCCAATGAGCAAGCTTCAAAGTTGAGCTCTTTGCGTTTAATGGTAAATGAGTCTGAGCTGTATGTAGAAATGCTCGAGCGAGATTTAGACAAAGCGAGAGATTTACGTGAAAATCTTGAATATAAACTGCTTCATCCAGATGCTATTGATGAAACGGTAATGGGTGAAGGTGAAGATGATATTTTAGCCAGCCAAGATCAAGAAGAAGTTGAAAACCTTCGAGAAATTAATGAGGAATTAGAAGAAGAACGAAAGCGTTTAGAAGCAGAACTATTTGATGGACAAGACCAATCTGAAGAGTTCGAGAAATTGCAGAAAAAAATTAAGGAGTTAGACTCAAAGATAGAGTCAGTCCAAAAAAA
This sequence comes from Marinomonas polaris DSM 16579, assembly GCF_900129155.1. Classification (GTDB taxonomy): domain Bacteria; phylum Pseudomonadota; class Gammaproteobacteria; order Pseudomonadales; family Marinomonadaceae; genus Marinomonas; species Marinomonas polaris. The sequence goes on along the minus strand of NZ_FQVF01000015.1, from coordinate 131,356 downwards.
ATATGTTGAAATGGAGGAGCGCTATTTAGCCGCGCTCATGGCAAAAGAGGACAACTTATAAGTTATCCTCTGGGCTCTCTAGCTCTAGTCAAGAAAGCAAGAGGACAGTGTGAAGCGTTTTACCGAATTACTAGATTCTAAAGCGGTCCACTAACTTGCTTAGCTGCTGCACATCGTTGATTAAACGATTTTTGATATCGACGGCTTTTTGTGTGTATTCCACGTTTGAAAACGCTGTGTTAGTGACATCATTAACTTGTTCTGCTATCTCGCCTGCTTGTTGGTTCTGCTCCTGAATGGATGCGGATATTTGTTGGTTGGTGTGGCTCAAGGTATTGATCGAAGCAATAATGGCTGTGAACATTTCGATGGTTTCTTTTGCTTGTGTTGATACACCTTCGGTTAATTTCTGAGAAGTGCGCATTACTTGCGCCGCATCTGCCGAGCCTTTCTGTATGCGTTCCACAACGGTTTCGATCTCTAGTGTTGATTCGTGTGTTCTGTTTGCCAAGCTACGCACTTCATCTGCTACAACAGCAAAACCTCGGCCTGTTTCCCCTGCACGCGCGGCTTCAATGGCAGCGTTAAGTGCCAATAGGTTAGTTTGTTCTGCAATACCACGAATAACATCCAGTACATTACCAATATTCTGACCGTCGGTTTCTAGGGTGGAAACCACGGATGAAGCTTTGTCCATTTCGTCGACGACATTGTGTAATGATTTTAGTGTCTGCGATAAGTTGTTTTGCCCTTGAGTCGAGTTGGTGTTAGCTTTGATTGCCATATCACCACATTTGCTGGCATCAGAAGATACTTCGCTTAAAGAGCTTGTCATAGCGTTGACTGCATTGGATATCTCGTTAGTACCTTGCTGTTGATGCTTGGATAAACGGTCAACTTGTTGTAATGCATCATCGATTTGAGCGGCAAAGCCCTGAGTTGTGGAAACTGTACTGGCTACTTGTTTGATAACAGAATGGACAAGTTCAATAAAACCATTGAGGTTTTTCGCTACTTCGGCCATTTCGTCTTTGCCTGAACTATCAAGGCGAGTGGTTAGGTTGCCGTCTGCACTATTAAGGCCTTCCAGTACTGATATCATTTGACGTAAAGGTCGGATGATGAGCCTGTTCGCAGCAAAGATAATAAAGGTAGATAGAATAAGTACAACAGCTAAGCTAATGTAATTATTTAGCTCAACTTGATTGATAACATTCGCTATCCCCGCTGCGCCTTCTTCGACTTTACTATCACCTTCTTCTTCTAATTCACCCACAAATTCCAATAATGTTATGACGTGCTGGTCAAACTCTGCAACAGCATTTTTTGAGTTTTCTTTGTCATCAGAGAGAATCTTTCCCTTCAAAGTCTCTAGCTTTGCTAAATAATTGTCTAAGGTAGTTATTGATTGTGTTTCTATCAGCCCAGACGCTTTCATTCTGCCTAGTGCTTCTTGAGTAAACTTATTTGTCTCTGCAATTTTATTTTTAGCGTCTGCTAATGACAGTTCATTATTAATGAAAGCATCAAGGGTGATGATTTGTGATTGTATACCAATAGTTCCTTCCATCGAGCCATCTGCTGCATCCCATGCATTGCCTGTAATAAAGTTGATTTCGGACTTTAGCTTACTGACGGATAACATGCCTAAAACAGAATTACCTAAAACTATGATGACGAATAACATTATGCCTAGATAAATTTTGATTTTTATCGTCATTAACTTTCTCCAAAATAAGGGTAGATGATTTTTGATTCTAGTTGAAAAAAATATTTATTCAGTATTTTTTTTGTATGGTCTGATTTAATAAAAATAAAAAGGAAGTTGCGTTGTTTTATTGGTTTTTATTGTTAATTTTTGAAAATGGTATCTTTAATATAAAAAATTCATCTCGTGAAATTTTTATATTAATCGCTGTACTGGGATAGGAAAATCAAAGCGCTAATGACGCATTCACTTAGTGGTTTATGAATTGTGTTTACTCTTGGTGCGGAGGTTGTGTCTAAAACGTGCGCTTTAATAAAAGTAGTTCCCAGCTTATCGCGTATTTTAAATAAACTTCTATGTTATTTAATTGCTATAAAATTACCTTATGCATTGATCTTAAAGGAAAAAATACTTTGAGTTCTTTTGACTTTTCTTCTTGGCATTATCTTTGCTGAATGAAAAATATGTTCATGTAGGTTTTGCCTATAGGAATTTTATAAGTTGGCCAATGTCGGTTAACTTAGTCAATGGCATCGTCGCCCGCTACTAAACCTTTTTGGTAGCACTCGATCAGGCTCCTTTTGAAAGGACGTTACTGATAAGGGAGGCGTGTATCTACTTCTCTCTTTTCTTCTTCCTTCTTAAAAAGCCGTTTGATTTTTCAATACTGGTCGTGTCATTGGCAAAAACTGTTTGCTTAATTCTGAGACATGGAGTTTTACAGCGTTCATTTAGTGGACTTTAGCTAGACCAAATTTTTAGGAGAGAAGAATGAAAAAAATTGATGTAACAGAAGCTATTTTTACCATCAAGAAAGAGAAAAATCTGAGCTGGGAAGCCATTGCTGATGCAGTAGGCATGACCGACGTTTGGATAACATCCGCGTGCTTAGGAATGAATAGCTGTACTGCAGAAGTTGCTGAAAAACTGGTGGCTTTTTTAGGCCTGCCAGCAGAAGCAAAATCCGCCCTCATGGAATATCCAACAAAAACGTGGGATCAAGCGATTCCACAAGATCCGCTTATCTATCGATTGTACGAAGTAGTCGGCGTTTATGGCCCAACATTGAAAGAAGTGATTCAGGAAAAATTTGGCGATGGCATCATGAGCGCGATTGATTTTTCAATGAAGGTCGAAAAGGAAGAAAACCCCAAAGGTGATCGCGTGATTTTGACATTGAACGGGAAGTTCTTGCCATATAAATCATGGTGATAGCACTTGCTTGATTTAGAGAGTGTTGATTCAGAGCGTTTTGGTTTTTTTGCAATTTAAAGATAAGAGGGCGTGAAAATGGCTTACATAGAACCAAGTGAATTTGTCACCAAAATGGTCGACGCAGGCGAACAAAAAGTCTATATGTCGACAAAAGATACCATCATTCGTGCGTTCATGGCGGGTGCAATTCTGGGGTTGGCGGCAATCTTTGCCATCACCGTAGCGACCAAAACGGGCAGTCCATTATTGGGTGCTGTGTTATTCCCCGTTGGTTTTATCATGCTGTATTTAATGAAATTTGATTTACTGACTGGCGTATTTACCTTAGTGCCTTTGGCTTTGCTGGATAAGCGTCCGGGTGTAACGCCTGCGCAAGTGCTGCGCAACTGGGGGTTAGTGTTTATTGGTAACTTTGGTGGAGCATTAACCACTGCGTTCATGATGTCGTTTATTCTCACCTACGGGTATTCAACAGACGGCGGCGAATTAGCGGCAAAAGTGAGTGCTATCGGTGAATCGCGTACCTTGGGTTATCAATCTCATGGTGCCGGTGGCTGGTTTACCATCTTTATTCGCGGCATGTTATGTAACTGGATGGTGTCTATGGGTGTTGTAGGCGCGATGATTTCTACTTCCGCAGGTGCCAAAATGGCTGCTATGTGGATGCCGGTTATGTTGTTCTTCTTCATGGGTTTTGAGCACTCTATTGTTAACATGTTCTTGTTCCCATTCTCTATGATCATGGGTGGTGATTTCACTTTCATGGATTATCTGATTTGGAACGAAATCCCAACGGTATTGGGAAACCTTGCGGGTGGTTTGTTATTGGTCGGTTTACCGCTTTACCTTACCCATGTGAAAACATCAGCATCACGTAAACTAGCATAACGTTCGTTTTGCAAGATACGCGTTGTATTAAACAAAGTTCTAGACTCTGTAAGCATTCGTGCTTGCAGAGTTTTTTGTGTTATTAAGGTCGTGAGATGAAAAAACTAAGCATCAGCATTGGTAGCTCGACCAATAAGGGCAAAAAAGATATCAATCAGGATTTCTTGGGTTGTCAGACACCAGCGGAACCGCTATTAACAACAAGAGGTGTTGCTCTTGCTGTTGCCGATGGCATCAGTTCGAGCGAGGTGAGCCAAGCCGCCAGTGAATTCGCTATTTCGCGATTTTTAGAAGATTTTTACCACACCTCAGATGTTTGGTCGGTGAAGACATCGGGTGAAAAGGTCATTAAATCCATCAATGCTGCTCTGTATTCTCAAACACAAAACGGCCCAAGCCGATTCGACAAAGACAAAGGCTATGTGTGTACCTTTGCCGTTATTGTACTTTGCGCCAATGCGGCTCATATCTTTCATTTAGGCGACAGTCGAGTCTATCGATTAGTTGACGGAAAGCTCGAGCAACTAACACAAGATCATCGTCGCAGAGTATCCGTCAGCGAGAGCTATTTGACTCGTGCCTTAGGTATAGAGCCGATTATAGAACTGGATTATCAAACTCTGCCGATGACCAAAGGTGACATCTTTGTGATGGCAACTGATGGCGTGTATGAATTCCTTGAAGCAGAGCAAGTAGTTACTTGTATTGTCGAATCAGAGAATTTGGATAAGGCCGCAGAACACCTTATTGCACTGGCTTTGGAAAACGGCAGTGGCGATAACCTCAGTATTCAAATCGCCCGAGTAGATGAAGTGCCAAGTTATCAGTTGGAGGATGTTCAGCAGGGCGTCAGCCTATTGCCTTTGCCGCCGCCATTACGAGAAAGAATGACGTTTGATGGCTACGAGATACTTCGGTCTGTTTATGTGAGCAGTCGCAGTCATGTGTTTTTAGCATGCGATATAGATAGCAATGAGCATGTGGTGATTAAAACGCCGTCGGCTGAATTGAGCGACGATGCGGCGTATCTGGAAAGCTTCATGTTGGAAGACTGGATAGCGAAACGGCTGAATAATCCTCATGTGGTCAAAGCCATAGAATCGCCACGACAACGGCAATTTCTGTATCTGGCGACGGAATATATAGAAGGCCAATCCCTTGCCCAATGGATGATAGACAACCCCAAATCAACACTAGAACAAACCCGAGACATCATTTCGCAAATCGCCAATGGACTACAGGCTTTCCATCGTAAAAGCATGATTCATCAAGATATTCGTCCTGCGAACATCATGATCGATAAACACAATACGGTGAAAATCATCGACTTTGGTTCCACCTACATCGCTGGTGTGAGCAACACCAAAGACGAAGAAGTGCTGCGGGGCACCATGCGCTATTCCGCACCAGAATACTTTCTTGGTCACGCGGGTTCCGAACGCTCCGATATTTACGCGCTTGGCGTTATTACTTACCAAATGTTATCCGGCAATCAATTCCCTTACAGCCCAAAAATAGCTCAAGCCAGAAGCATTGCAGCCCAACAACGCTTAACTTATCGCAGTGTTATTACCGAAGCCTCTGAACTGCCAGTTTGGATCGACGACGCATTGCATAAAGCATTAAACATCAACCCACTAAAACGTTACGAAGAAGTCTCTGAATTCGTCTACGATCTTCATCATCCGAGTCAAATTTTTCTAGATCGAACTCGACCGCCATTAATGCAACGTAACCCCATTATGTTCTGGCAAGGTGTTTCTTTTGTCTTGTTTCTCGTGATCTTATTCTTGCTGGTCAAATGACGTTGTTATTTTTTTGCTCTCCTAGGTCGTCTAATTTTTTAAATACTAAATTTCGTTTTCGATGCGATTTCATTGGCGTTATAGTGTTTGTCATTCCCATTGTTAAATGAGTTTTAAACCTATGAAGCAAGACATAGTGCATATCGGTTTGGTCGTTAGAGACTACGATGAAGCCATTGATTTTTATGTTAATAAACTCAAATTTGAATTGATCGAAGATACCTATCAGCCAGAGCAAGACAAGCGTTGGGTCGTCGTGTCTCCGCTAGGTTCAAAGGGCGTGACCTTATTACTAGCGAAAGCGTCCAAACCGGAACAAATGGACTTCATTGGCAACCAAGCGGGCGGTCGTGTTTTTCTATTTTTAAACACCGACGACTTCTGGCGAGACTATGAACGCATGGTCGCAGAAGGTATTCATTTTGTTCGACCACCTGCTGAGCAGGAATACGGCACAGTCGCCGTATTTGAAGACTTATACGGTAATTTATGGGACTTGTTGCAACTTAAAGACGAGCATCCAATTTCTAGTCGATTGAAAGCTTTGGTTTGATAATCTTTTTGCGTTCACTTACTAAGACAGAATGTATTATTAGTTACGAGCGCAGGTTTTTTAGACTGGTGTTTGGTAAAAGTAAAATTATAAAAATATCATTAACCCAAGGAGAAAAGGATGTTTATCGCTGTTTATGAATTTGAAATCAAAGAAGGCACGGAAGCGTCTTTTCGTAATGCATGGCTTGAAGTTACAAAAGCGATTTATAAAAATTGTGGTAGCTTTGGCTCAAGACTTCATACGTCAGATAAACCTAATATTTTGGTAGGTTATGCCCAATGGCCAAGTCGAGAGCAATGGGAAAAGATCACCGATCTTACTGATGAGGGTTACCAGCGTGCACGTAATGAAATGCGCCGTTGCTTAGTTCAATCAAAAACGATTTACGAACTGGAAGTCTGTGATGATTACCTGCAAACCTCTGTAGCACCGGAGTGATAAAAAAGGCTTTTTCTGACGCGTTGTTATATCCCCATGTTCAACTTAATCTGTTTCAATTATTCCATTTTTAGATAAAGGAAAAATCATATGCAGCATGCTCCTCTTTCCGTGCAAGTGACACGCGGCGGTATTGTTGAAAGCGAGCATAGTATTAAGGCGGTTATTGTCTCAAGTACTGGCGAAGTGGTTGAATCTTGGGGCGATGTAGATATGTTGGTTTATCCTCGCAGCGCGATAAAAGCCATGCAAGTATTGGCTTTTATCGAGATGGGCGGTGCTGAACTCTTTGCTTTTAGTGAGGAGGAAATTGCTATCTGCTGTGCGTCTCATAGTGGCGAGCCAGAGCATGTGGCGACAGTACAAAGCATGTTAGATAAGCTTGCCTCGTCTGAGTCCGACTTTGAATGTGGCTGTCATTGGCCATCCCGCGCTGAGGCAAGTTATGCGCTAGCAGGCGAAGGAAAAAAGCCGAATCAATTGCATAATAATTGCTCTGGTAAACATGCTGGTATGTTGGGACTAGCCAAATTGCTCGGTGTTCCATCACAGGGTTACATAGGTATTGATCACCCAGTACAACAGAAAATTGCCGATACCATGGCAGAGATGTGCGAGTACGATTACAGCACAGCACCTTGGTCGCCAGATGGTTGCTCTGCGCCAACATGGGCGATGCCACTGACCAATCTTGCATTGGCTTTTGCTAAGTTTGCGAGTCCTGAGAGCTTATCAGTAGAGCGTCAGAAAGCCTGTAAAACCTTATATGATGCTGTGGTGAAACATCCTTTTATGGTGGCGGGAACCGATCGTTATTGTACCGATATGATGACGATATTGCAGAAGCGCGTATTCCTTAAAGTAGGGGCTGAAGGTGTTTATATCGCCGCTATTCCTGAGCTAAAACTCGCTATTGCGTTAAAGTGCGAAGATGGCGCGGTTCGAGCGGCTGAGTCTGTCATGACTACCTTATTGGATCATGTTGGCATTACATCATTCGTTGCGGATGGCATCATGCAGAAATATCGTTCCGTTACTTTGAAGAATTGGGAAAAGCGTACAACAGGCGCGATTGTTTGCCGAATTTAATAATTGAATAAGGCTTGGCATCATTATGATTGAACTCAAATCTAATAAAGACCTCTCTCGCTTGCGTCGTTTGGCTTTGGCATCTCAAGGTTTGCTGCAGGCTAGTTCGTTTGGTAGTGGCTTGGCTGGCGCGCGTAAAGTAGTGAGTCATTTAGGTTACGTTCAGATCGATACTATTTCTGTGGTGGAGCGGGCTCATCACCATGTACTGTATTCAAGAGTGCCCAAGTTCGTGCCAGCAATGACCAATCAACTGTTGCTGGATAGGGATGTGTTTGAGTATTGGTCACACGCGGCGGCGTTTTTACCTATAGGCGATTTTCGTTTTTCCTTGCCTTATAAGAATGCGATTAAAAGCGGTCAAACCCATTGGTACAAAGATCCAGATGAAAAGTTGATGGCAGAGTTGTTAGCTCGTGTTACTTCTGACGGACCATTACGTTCTCGAGATATCGAAACCAAATCCAGTAATAGTGGAGCAGGTTGGTGGGATTGGAAGCCTGCGAAGAAAGCTCTTGAGCAACTCTATATGCAAGGGGATCTCATGGTTTGTAATCGTGAAGGCTTTCAGAAAACCTACGATTTAACCGAGCGAGTTTTGCCCTCTCACGTGGATTCTACAACACCTAGTTTAGACGAGTTTGCGAGCCATTTGGTCGATCAGCAATTACGTTGTCATGGTCTTGCTTCCCTAAAGGGGCTGACCTATTTACGCCGTAATACAGGGCTTCGCAACGCTGTGAGAAACATAGTGGATGAGCGCTTGGAACAAGGCTTGTTAGAACAAGTAAAAATCCCTAATGGCGATGTGTTTGTAATGGAACCGGACGCGCTAGAACGTCGCTTGCCTCGCTTGAATAATTGCATGTTGATACTCTCGCCCTTTGATAACAGTGTTATTCAGCGTGATCGACTTAAAAGTCTGTTTCAGTATGATTATCAGATTGAATGTTATGTACCAGAGCCCAAACGCAAATATGGTTACTTCTGTCTGCCGCTACTGTTTCGAGGAGAATTTATCGGTCGCATGGATTGCAAAGCTCATCGTAAAGAACACCGCCTAGAAATCAAATCTCTGTACCTGGAAAAAAAGAAGGAAACACAGAGTTTTGATGATGACATGATTGTTAGCGCCTTTGTCGAAGCCATCAAAATATTCAGTCAATTCCAACAATGTGATTCTGTGACGCTGACATCCGTTGAGCCTAAGCATTTTGCTCAGCCTCTACGTAACCTATTTGTTCAAATGGATCTCAGTTGAGGACTTTACCGTTCGAAGTGATACCGAGGTCTGGAATTTTCGGATGTTGGCTTCAGTGTGCAGTACTCGATCGACAAAGCTTTCGTAAGCTTGGATATCTGGCACGGTGACGACCATCATAAAATCGTAGCTACCTGTGATCTGGTAGCAGTGTCTCACTTCAGGGGCTTTGCTAACGACGCGTTTAAAAGCGTCATACACATCTTTTCGGTCCCGCTCCATTTCTACCGACACCAGCAAAGTCAGCTTATTCCCGCTCAATTCTGGGTTCACAATAGAAACATCACCCACAATGATGTTGTCATCTCTTAGTCGTTTTACTCTTTTGTGGCAGGCTGGTGGAGATAAGCCTACCTCTTCGGCCAGTTCCACGTTTGCGATACGATTATTGCGTTGCAAGATGGCTAGGATCTTTCGGTCTATTTTGTCTAATTCCATATATTTCTCAATATTGATATTTTTTGATTTAAAGTTTCTTGATGATTTATATTTTAGAAATAATAGTGGTTTTTATTAGATAAATAAAACGACATATTTCTCTAGATGTACATAGAATTTGCGCCATTATTTATTGGAGCAAGACGATGTATAAGAAAATGATTTTTTTGAACGAGCTTTTATGGAATGGGCTGTGGAAAGAAATTCTTAATGTCACATGGACACTTTATAAAATCATGATCCCCATGATTATTATCATCAAGATTGTTGAAGAGCTTGGTGGCATCGAGCTATTAAGCCAATGGTTGAGCCCAGTCATGTCGTTTGTCGGTCTGCCTAGTGAGATGGGCTTGGTGTGGGCAACCACACTGGTTACCAATATGTACGCTGGGCTTGTGGTATTTATGAGTATGGATGCCAATCTAACCGTCGCTCAAGTCTCTATTTTAGGAACGTTATTGCTGCTAGCACACTCATTGCCAGTAGAAGTGGCGGTGGCTAAAAAAGCCGGAGTAGGTATTGTTGCGACATTGGTGATTCGTCTTGGTGGTGGTTTATTAATGGGGTGGATACTTCACCACATTTACCAAAGCGGAGATCTATTAAATACAACTGCGCAGACTGTTTGGAAACATACACCAACCAGTGATCCTAGCTATATAGCGTGGGCGCTTGGCCAACTTCAAAGTCTTGCGATGATTTTTGTGGTGATCGCTGCGTTAATGACTCTGTTACGTTTGCTGAAATTACTTGGCATCGAAAAGCTGATGGCAATATTGCTTAGGCCGATTTTATCTGTACTAGGTATCAGCCGAGAAGCAACCAATTTGACGATTGTTGGTATCACGCTAGGCGTTTCCTTTGGTGGCGGTTTGCTTATTAATGAAGCAAAGCGAGGACATATTTCTCCGCGGGATATTTTTGTCGCCATGATGCTGCTCAACCTGCTTCATAGCTTGATTGAAGATACCCTGCTGATTCTGTTAATTGGCGCGGACTTTATGACTATTTTCTGGGGACGGATAGTGTTTGCAGTGGTAGTGATTGGGGTTTTAGTCTTTGTTCTCAAGCGAATGGATGAAAGCACTTGTCGTAAATATTTTTATAAGAAGATAAGTGATTAGGGGCTAATTCACGGGCTTATTTTTGGCCAACGTTGATTGCAACCATTTTTTAAAACGAATTGCAGCTTGGTTGGTTTGTATCCGCTTGGGTATAACCAAGTAGTAATGTAAACCAGTGATAGGTGTTGCCATTTTGTCCGTGCCTTGGGTTAACCAGCCATTTTTAATCGAGTTTTCGACAGCAAGGTGGCTGATGATGGCAATGCCTTGTCCAGAAAGTGCCGCCTGAGCGGTTAGGTTTTCGTCATGGAAATAGCGAATATTAGGTTGAGTGTCTTCAACGATGCTTTTTATCGTTTCTTCTATCCCTAAGTTCGGTAACTTTGAGTTCTTCCATTGAGTGCAGAAGAATACGGCCTCAGACGTGTTTTTACTGTGTTTTTTCCAATAGTCTGGTGTCGCAAAGAAGCCAATTGACTCTTGAATTAAAGGTTGATGAATAAGTGCCTTGGTTTCAAGTTGTTTAGGTGGCTCCCCGTAACGAATCGCCATATCGACACGTCTATCATGTTCCATATCTATAAGAGATTCTTCTGCTCTTATTTGAATATCGATGCCAGGATGCTGTTGCTGAAAGCCAGCAAGGTTTGGGACTAACCACATGGCTGCAAACGAGTTGGTCGTGCTGATGGTTAATGTTCGAGGAGAGCCTTTCAATTGATTAATGGTTGAGAGTAAATCCTGCAGAGATTGGTTGGCAGACGCTGCCAGTAATTCGCCTTCTTTTGTTAACGTCACCGCTCGCGTTTTTCGTTCAAATAATCTTATTTTTAAGCTGTCTTCAAGTGTTCGGATTTGATGAGAAATAGCCGTCGGCGTCACATTCAGTTCATTAGCGGCGTCTTTAAAGCTGTTTAATCGAGCAGCGGATTCAAAGGCTTTGATAGCATTTAAAGAGGGAAGTTGCTGAAACATAAAGGTACTCTATGGATGAGAATAACTACTTTATAGAAAAAATAAGACCATTTGTCACTAAAACGATTGCCGAACACACTATGCCTACTAACTATCAATGGAAGAGGCATAAAATATGAAAACCATTCTACATATCGACTCAAGCGTTCGTCATACTGATAACTCAACACAAAGCTATAATTCGATTTCGAAGTCATTTGGGCGTTGTTTTATAGACACATGGCTGAATAAAAATCATCAAGACGAGGTAGTTTATCGTGATCTCGGTCTTAATCCACCAACCTTCATTTGTCAGGGTTGGATTGCGGCGGCGTTCGCCCCAGAGCAAAAGAGAAGCACGGCGCAGAAATTAGCCTTGGCTGAGTCAGATACTTATTTTGATGAAGTGTCTAATGCCGATGTCATCGTGATTACCGCACCTATGTATAACTACGGCATGCCAGCGGTATTAAAGGCGTGGTTTGATCAAATATTGAGAGTGAATAAAACCTTTACCTTTGACCTAGCGCGAGGGGATTTTCCGATTGAACCTATCTTGTCCGGAAAGACCTTAGTTTTATTAACTTCATCTGGAGAGTTTGGTTTTGGTGCTGGTGGTGTACGCGAACAGATGAATCATCTTGGTCCGCACATCAAAGAGTTGGCTAAGTACTTGGGCGTTGATAAGTTTTACGAAATCGGTTCGGAATATCAAGAGTTTGCTGATGATCGTCATGCCTTATCGGCCGAAAAAGCAAAGCAAGACATTGTCGCTTTAGTAAACCAATTGGGCTGATTTACTACTATAAAAAAACAGCATGGGAGCAGTTAAGCTCCTATGCTGTTTTTGTATTAAATATGAGCAACTCTTCACGATCTCGCGGCAATGCAAAATATTACGTAGGCTTTCTCTTAAAACTATTTAACGCACCCATAAGGTGGCTTTCTATACTTGATTTTGCCCACTGAGCATCACCCGTTTCGATAGCTTTAATAATTTGACGGTGCTCCTTGATACTGTTGCGGACTTGTTCATCCGTATAAATATAATATCTACCAATGACCAGCGGAAACTCAAGCAAACGAGATCCAAAACTCCGGATCATTGGGTTTAAAGAGGACTCATAAATCAAATAATGAAAATCACGGTTGGCTTCTTTAAGTACCTCTTGGTACCCGATTTTTTTGTTATCAATAGCATGTTCCATACGGTTTACAGTTTCTTTCATGGCATTCAATGAGTTTTCACTAACTCTCTCAGATGCCAAGCAAACCGCATGCCCTTCTAAAACGACTCGAAGGTTGTAGATATCTACAATTTCAGATTTTCCTACCATCGAAACAACAGCACCCCTTTTAGGCGCCTGCTCAAGGAAACCATCCGCAATCAATTTCTGAATAGCTGCACGCACTGGGGTTCTACTCGCATCTAACTCAGAAGCTAGCGCTTCTTCAACAAGTCGCGTTCCAGGTTCATAAAAACCAGACATTAATCGATCACGAAGAGCAATGTATATAGACTCACTTACTTTCATAGATATCCAAAAAAAACAGCAAATTAAGTCTTATGTTACTTTATTGTTGCTCCATCGCGCGAGCCTCTAAACCGTACTAGCATCTTTTTAATTACAGGCGTTAGTGACGTCATTGCGATTAGCCCGATCAAAATCCAAGAGATTCCACCTTCAAACAATACATCATACTGGCCATCTGACATTAATATGCTTCGTCTTAACGACTCTTCGGCCATAGGGCCTAAAATAACGGCTAAGACGGTAGGAGCTGTTGGTATTTCAAGACGTTCCATTACTAATCCAAGCACCCCGAAACATAACATCAACCAAACTTCAAAGAAGCTATTATGTAAGGCGTAGATACCAAGAACCGACAACGAAATTATCATTGGGGCTAATAAGCTAGCGGGTAGTTTTAGTATATGAATAAATGCTCTTGAACCAAAACGTCCCAGTATATACATCAGTCCCGATGTAACAAGCATAGTAATCATGAACCCATAGGTTATTTCAGCATTCTCTCTAAAGAGTTGAGGGCCAGGCAATAAACCATGTACTAATAATGCTCCCAAAATAACTGCGGCAACCGCACTGCCAGGTATCCCCAAAGTAAGGGCTGGAATTAAAGTCGCTGCTGTATCCGCATTATTAGCGCATTCTGCTGCAGCAACCCCTTCAGGTGCACCTTTGCCATATTTATCTTTATCAGGGTCGGATCTTCGCTGTTCGTTCCAAGCAAGTAATGCAGCAATATTCCCCCCAACCGCTGGTATAATCCCTGCGATAACACCAATAATGGATGATTTAAACCATACGGGAATGAGTTTGCTCCAGCGAAAGTCATCGTCTTTTTCATTTTGCTGAGCGATAGGTTTGATGTTCTTCATTGAGCTGAAAGCCAACTCAATTGCTGGTGGGATAGCATATAAACCAGTTAATAAAACGATGATATTAATGCCGCTAAGTAAGTCCAATGAATCAAAGGAAAATCGCTCTGCACCTGTCATGGTGTCAATGCCTACCATGCCAATTAATAGGCCTAAGCATGCCGCAATTAAACCTTTAATTGGGTTCTTAGATAAAAGCACAGCAATTGAAGTTAGACCGAATGCAGACAGCCAGAAATAATTTGCAGGACTAAATTGAAGAGCAACTTTTGCTAGTGGTGGTGCCAATAATAGTAATGCAAGAGCACTAACAGCACTACCAATAGAGGAGGAGGTCAATGAGATCCGCAATGCCAGCTTTGCTTTTCCTTGTTGTGCCATGGGATATCCATCAAAAACTGTTGCAATACCTGCAGGCGTCCCAGGAATTCTTAATAGAATAGCCGGAATCGAACCGCCGTACATTGCTCCATTATAAATGCCTGCAATCATACCTAGTGCGACAAGTGGCTCCATGGTAAATGTCAAAGGTATAAGAACTGCAATTCCCATCGTAGCACTTAGCCCTGGCAAGGCACCAATTGCGATCCCCACAGCCGTACCAATTATCATTGAAATCATTACTGGAATAGTAAATACAATGAAGAATGCATCATATATGTGAGTGAAAGATTCCATAACAATTACCCCATTAATAGAACTGAAATGGCTTCAGGTGGCAGAGGTATTCTCAACACAACCCTAAAGACCACATAAATTAAGGTGCAAAAAACGACTGCCGCAATGATTACGTTTTTTACATTTCGATAGCCAAGCCCAAGAGCCAGTAATGGAGTAAATATGGCAGAACTCGTAATGACTCCAAGATAACTAATACCTAATACAAATAAGGAACTAGAGGAAACGATTAGAAAAAACTTCCTCCATTCGAAGTCTGTTGTTTTCTCTTGATTCTTGAGTTTAAAGATTGATCTTAAGGACTGAGCAATCCAAATTAAAGATAATGCCAACATGATGAACAGCACTATTCTGGGTAAGAATCCTGAGGTTGCGCTATAGCCCCATGCTTCTATGAGCCCGAAAATTGAAAAGATCGTTACTACTGTGCTAGACAGAAGTTCAACTTTTGCTTTATTCATATATTTCCCCACAAAAAAGAAAGAGATACCGTTGTTCACGATATCTCTCTTCATTGAATACTTTAGCGTTTAACCTTTAATCCAAGGTTCTGCCGTCCAAATAGCGTTGTAGGTATCATGTAAACGCTGCAATGTGGCGCCAAAGTCATTGCTGTTCATATAGGATAGGGGAAGGTTTTGTTCTTTTGCTTTAGCAACAAATTCAGGGTCACTAACAGCCTGTTCTAGTGCTTTTTCTAGTCTCTTTTGAATGTCACTTGGTAACCCTGCTGGAGCCGCCAAACCGCGCATTGACCCTGAAACGACGTCATATCCCTGCTCCATAAAAGTAGGTACATTTGGCGCTTCGCTCCAACGGGATTCTCCCATTTGTCCTAAAATTAGTAAGTTTCCTTCTTGGCCATCTGCAATGGCTTCACTCATATTCATATTTGCCAAGTCAATATGTTCACCAAGTGCAGCGGTTCTTACATCAGCCGATCCTTTGAATGGAATATGCTTCATTTTAATATTTGTTTGTTTTTCAAAAGCCAGTGCAGCCAAATGATCATCTCCACCAATACCCGTTGTTCCATAGGTAAGTTTGCCTGGATTTTTATTTGCATAACTAACTAAATCACCTAATGATTTTATTGGGCTGTTGATAGATACGCTGAAAGCGCCTGGATCATCAACAACATTACCTATTGGCGTAAAGTCTGCGAGGCTGTATCGAGCTTTACGTTGAATCGGGATCGTAATGAGGTTAGGCGTATTAACAAAGCCTATCGTATATCCATCAGGAGAAGAGTTCGCTAACTGAGTAAAACCAATCTCTCCGCCAGCACCGGGTTTATTCTCGATCACTATAGAGACGTTTTCACCCATGTATTTTTCGATATAGGGTGCCAATGTTCTAGCCGCAATATCCGTTCCGCCACCTGCACCGTAGGCAACGATCATTTTAATTGGACGCTCTGGATAATCAGCCATTGCTGAGATAGAGGCGCTACATAACATAGTCAGGCTGAGCGTTTTCAAAAACATACCAACTCTAGGTTTTATTATTTTCATCTTTGTTTCCTATCGTTTTTTTAGTTTAGGCAATACAAAAAACAATTTATTAAAGATGCTTAGGTTCTCTAATAAATGTGTTTTCGTATACGGTTTCAGTATAGTTCCGTGCAGTGAACGAAGTAAATAGAAATGACAAAAATAAAGGATTATTTATTTTTTTCATTATAATTCAATCACTTGGTTATTGTTTTTGTGTTTTTTATATCTCTTTATTATAAATAGATTGCGATAAATGTATTTTGTTTGTATTTTTTTAGTACTTTTTTTGATGTTGTATGAATTCATTCTTACCAACAAGGCTTTCCGGTGATTATTGTTGGTGAGTAGTCGAGTAATGAAAACATGACTTAGCACGCTGAGATATGTTGACGAGTCTTAAAATAAAAACACCACATAGGAATTGAAAAATGAACAACATTGGTTTCCAAATCAAAAATCGCAAAAGAAAAATTGATAGCCGCATCGTAGCCAGCTTTAAAAGCCTTCCTGTTGCTAACGTTAGCGACTGCATGAACCGCTTATTTGCAGGTGGATCCAACATTCGCCCTATTCATGATTCAACAGAAGTTATCGCAGGCGCCGCTTTAACCGTTCGTACTCGCCCTGGCGATAATTTGGTCTTACACCATGCGATTGATATCGCTGAACCGGGAGATATCATTGTTGTTGATGCTGGCGGCGATCAGACAAATGCAATGATGGGAGAAATCATGGCTGCTCTTGCTATAAAAAAGGGCGTAGCTGGAATAATTATTAATGGCGCGATTCGTGATGCGGCTGAAATTCGACGAATGGGGTTGCCTCTTTTCGCAACAGGCGTTTCTCATCGAGGTCCCTACAAAGATGGTCCAGGAGAGATAAACACACCTATATGCATTGACGGAATGGTTATCGAAGCTGGCGACCTAATTTTAGCCGATGGAGATGGCGTACTGTCTGTAAGTATTGATCATGCTGAAGCCATTTTGGCTGCTGCTCAAGCGAAATATGCTGCAGAACAAGTTGAAATCGCAGCGATAGAAGACGGAAGCGTTGATCGCAGTTGGGTCGTCAATGCCTTGAAAGCACGTGGCTGCGTTTTCGAATAAAAACAATAAGTTATGAGGGTATTAAAAATGCGCCAAGAAAGAGTAGTTGCCAGATTTGAGGCATGGATTAATCCAATTTTCGACAAAATAATAAACGAACGCTCTGATACAAAACTTGAAGTTATCGACTTTAACGACAGCGAAGAAAGTGTGTGGGCTAAACTAAAAACAGTGGATGTATTACATTTACGCCCGACGTTAGATGAAATTCCTCCCAAATGGCGAGTCAGTAAGGAGTTACTGGCTAAATGTCCAAACCTGATATGTGTTTCTTCCACTGGCGCTGGTTATGACACTATTGATGTCGAAGCCTGTACAAAGGCTGGTGTGGCTGTCGTTGGGCAAATGGGCATCAATGCTACTTCAGTAGCTGAAATGGCTGTTGGCTTGATGCTTTCTGTGTCACGACGAATAACAGAATCCGATAGAGTTCTAAAAAGTCGACGAGGGTTTAGTCGAGAAGAGCTTATGGGACATGACCTTTGTGGACGCGTTTTAGGGATTGTTGGTTTAGGGTATGCGGGATCGGCTACCGCGAAACTGGCTAACGCATTTGGTATGAAGGTCATTGCTTTTGATCCGTATCTTACCTCCGAAGAAATGACATCGAGAGGAGCTACTTCAGTAGATTGGGAACAGCTACTCAATGAGTCAGACATAATTTCACTTCATTGCCCAAAGGACAATTCAACGCGAAATATGTTCAATGCAGAGGCATTCTCAAAGATGAAAAAAGGCGCTCAGTTTGTCACCACTGCCCGTGGAGGTATTCATGATGAATCTGCCTTATACCAAGCATTAAGTACTGAGCATTTAAGTGGCGCAGGATTAGATGTATGGGAAGAGGAGCCTCCAGCGTTGGATCATCCTTTATTATCTCTACCCAATGTAGTTGCGACCTATCATACGGCAGGTGTATCTCATGAAGGTCGCTATAATGTCGCATCACAAGGAGCGTTACAAATTAGAGAAATACTAGACGGAAACAAGCCGTCTCGATTAATCAATCCTGAAGTATGGGAAGTATTTCTTAAGCGCAATTCACTTTAAGGAAGTATGATTTTACTTGGTATTTTAAATAGATAGTTTTTTAAAGAATAACTATCTAAGGCTTAATGATTGAAAGGGCAGATCAGCCAAAGTCTGCTCTTTCGATTAGCATTTCTCAGCATCGAACCATCGATGTACTCAATGCGATGCTTAAAAAAACATCCTTGGCACGATGAAGCAGTGAATCGACTAAAGCCTAAATACTTTCATCAGTTCTGATCAAGCCTATCAATGAAGTTCGGAGATTAAGATGTCCAGCAATGAGTCTATAAAAACAAATAAAACCACGATTAATACAGTTTATTCTGGGCCCTCCAAAAGAACAACTCGGTTACTTTCTCGTGTATTAAGCTTGGACGATTTTGAAATTGAAGCAAAAAAGCTGCTACCACGCCCTATATTTGGTTATATTTCTGGTGCGGCAGAGAACAATGTTTCTCGAAAACGCAACCGAGAGTCCTTTGATGATTACGAGTTTTTACCTCGTGTACTAAATGATGTTTCTAAAAGAACAACGACAACCGAGTTATTTGGAAAGACCTATGCGGCACCTTTCGGTATAGCGCCGATTGGCTTAAGTGCTCTCTATGCTTATCGAGGCGATATTGTGTTAGCGAAAGGAGCGGCGCAAGAAAACGTACCTATGATATTGAGCGGCACTTCTCTCATTCGCTTAGAAGAGGT
Source organism: Marinomonas polaris DSM 16579 (assembly GCF_900129155.1). Taxonomy (GTDB): domain Bacteria; phylum Pseudomonadota; class Gammaproteobacteria; order Pseudomonadales; family Marinomonadaceae; genus Marinomonas; species Marinomonas polaris. The sequence continues at coordinate 112,522 of NZ_FQVF01000015.1, read as the reverse complement.
AATTAAAGCCAATCCAGACGCTTGGTTTCAAGCCTACTTGCCCGGTGATGATGCAAATATCGATGCTCTACTGCAACGTGTTGAAAAGGCCAACTTTAAAACATTAGTTTTGACTGTCGATACTTGTGTTCCAGCCAATAGAGAGAATAATGTCCGTGCAGGCTTCAGCACTCCACTTAAGCCTAGTTTTCGCCTCTTGCTTGACGGAATACTTCATCCGCGATGGTCTATTGGGACCTTCTTAAAAACAATAACTTTTCATGGTATTCCACATTTTGAGAACAGTTACGCTCATCGTGGAGCTCCTATTTTATCACCTACTGTCGAGCGTGATTTTTCATTTCGTGATCATCTAAACTGGTCTCATGTAGAAAGAATTCGTAAGTTATGGAAAGGGACATTTGTGATTAAAGGTATTCTCAATCCAGAAGATGCCCGGAAAGCAGTTGAAATAGGCGCAGACGGTATCATTGTTTCCAATCATGGTGGGCGTCAACTGGATGGTGCAATCGCTCCTCTTCATGCATTGCCTGCTATTGTTCAAGCCTGCCCCAACATTCCTGTTATGATGGATAGCGGCATTCGTCGTGGTGGAGATGTTATTAAAGCGTTGGCTCTTGGGGCGTCTTTCGTTTTTGCTGGCCGCCCGTTTGCCTATGCTTCTTCTGTTGCCGGCGAAGCTGGTGTACAGCACGCACTGGGCATATTGAAATCCGAAATGATGCGTAATATGGCACTTGTTGGGGTGAATGATGTTCGCGATATCAATATCAACGAACAAGTTATTCCATACTCAAAGCGAGTTCGCTGAATGGATCCAACTGTAGTGGCCTAGTAAAACGGGCCACTACCTTATCGTTGTGCTAGTTTTTTATCGTTGAACTAGTTTCTACCTTGATCTGACAGACTCCTTATTTTAGTTGGTGTCTGCCAGCTCGGACTGGGCTAAATCCTAATTCTCTTCCATCAAATAATGTGTTCAGTGACGTCCTTCCACAACATGTTTACCCCTGATGAATTCGGTCATTCCTGTAATAGATTATTTGGACTTACCAGACCTTTTTCTCCTTAATTGATTGTAATAAATAAAAATACACATCAAGAATGCTGGAATCCAAAAAAGTTCTTTGCTTGGTCGTTCGGAATTAATACCGACCGATATGATTTTTTGGTCAAACTCAAAACCTAGTTTCTCAGCAGGGGAGGCGAAACTGACAGTGTCAATCAATAGCCCATCATCCTTGGATATTAGGTTTAATCCTAAATCCTCAAAGTGTTCGACTTTACCTACCTTATCTATTTCTTTTGGTAGCAATGTGAAGAAGGTTACTTTCTCACCAACTTTATCAAAACCGTCTATTTGCAACTTTAGATAGTGGTCGCGATCCATTGAATCATAAGTACTCTCTATGTTTTGAAGCGGTACTGATTGAAACGGTGGGTACACTAGATCAAGCCAAAATCCAGGACGTAGCAACGTGAAGGCAATGAGTAGGAAAGCAAGGTTTTCATACCATTTGTTTTTTACAATTAAATAGTTTTGCATTCCTGAGGAAAAAGCCATCATTGCAATAGTTGAAACGCAAAAGATGATTATTCCCCAATACCAAGTGACATCGATCAACAAAAGATCAGTATTGTAAATAAAGATGAATGGTAATAAGGCTGTTCTAAGGCTGTATTTGAAAGCTTGTAAGCCTGTTTTTATAGGGTCTCCTTTTGCAACGGCAGCAGCCGCAAAAGAGGCCAACCCAACCGGAGGGGTGACATCTGCCATTATGCCGAAGTAAAACACAAATAAATGCACGGCAATTAGTGGCACAATGAGTCCATTCTGCTCACCTAAAGATACTATTACTGGTGCCAGCAAGGCTGATACAACGATGTAGTTCGCTGTAGTCGGTAATCCCATGCCAAGAATTAAGCATAATAGAGCGGTTAATATCAGCATAATGAGTATATTTCCCATGGAAAAATACTCAACGAGGTCAGCCAGAACTAAGCCAATTCCTGTTTGTGCAACTGCACCAACTACAATGCCTGCCGCTGCTGTTGCTACGGCAATACCTATCATGTTTCTTGAGCCAGCCTCAAGCGCTTCAAAAAGATCTTTTGTACCTGAACGAACACTTTGTAGAATCGATTCTATTTTTTCTTTTCGGAACACCGCCTTTAGTGGTTTTTGCGTTAATAAGATAAAGATCATAGCGCTTGATGCCCAGAAAGAAGAAAGGCTAGGCGACATTTGTTCTACCATTAAGCACCAAATTAAAATCACTACGGGCAACAAGTAATGCAATCCACTCATTAGTGTTTGTTTGAAGTTTGGCAGTACGTTTAGATCGGAATCGTCTTCTTCTAAATCCGGATACCTAGAGACGACTTTAATAATGTAGAGATACGATGCTGAGATACTTAATAGGATGATATATATGGCACTGTCATGGAAAAGACCTTTTACCCAGGACACACTAAAATAAATAAGATAAGACAATGCCGACATTACTAGGAAGCCAAATAGGAATTTACTGGCTTTTATTAGTAGGCTAACAGATTTCGAGTTGTCCTTTATCCCAACTGCACCCATTTTTTGTGCTTCTAGGTGGACAATAAAGATTAATGATATATAGGATATTAACGCGGGTAAAAAAGCGCTTTTAATCACTTCGCTGTAAGGGATTCCTATGTACTCAACCATTAAGAATGCAGCGGCACCCATTACTGGCGGCATTATCTGACCGTTAACCGATGAGGCAACTTCTACCGCCCCTGCCTTTTCTGCAGAGAAGCCAACTTTACGCATCATTGGAATGGTGAATGTGCCTGTTGTGACAACATTAGCGATAGAGGATCCAGACACAAGGCCAGTCAGACCTGATGCTACTACAGCGGCTTTTGCAGGACCTCCTGAATATTTCCCTAATACTGAAAAAGCCGTTTTAATGAAAAAATTACCTGCTCCGCCTTTTTCTAATAACGCACCGAATAATACAAAGAGAAAAACAAAACTCGTGGATACTCCTAAGGCAATACCAAAAACGCCTTGTGTTGTCAGCCATTGATGATTGATTAATGAATTAAAACTTACTCCTTTATGCGCAATCATGCTTGGCATATAAGGCCCTAACACGGAATAAAGTATAAAAATTAGGGCTATGCTTGCTAGAGGTAATCCTAGTGAGCGCCTTGTTGCCTCTAGGACTAATAGCAATCCAATTCCGCCTACAATCACATCTTGTAGTATTGGACTGCCTGGGCGTTGTGCTAATTGGTCATAAAATACATATAAATAAGCTCCTGTTGAACTGGCTACTAAGGCAAATAGCCAATCTAATCCTGATACGCGAAACTTGTTTGATTTTTCAGTGGCAGGAAAAGCAATAAAGACGAGAAATAACGCAAAAGTAAAATGAATATATCGGGCTTCTATACTGCTAAAAATACCGATATTAAGTATGAAGGGGAGAGGTGAGGCTATCCATAATTGGAAAATAGCCCAGCTAACCGCTAGGAATACTAGAAGTTTTTTTTCCACGCCTTCTAAACGTCTTGCTCCAACATCAACAGCATATACAAGCTCATTGAGCGAAGCGTTATTTATATTACTCATAAAACAATCCGATAATGAAAAAGAACTATGTGCGTCTAGTACGCACATAGAGTGATAGGCTAATGAGGATTATTCTATCCAACCGCGTTCTCTATAATAGCGCTTAGCTCCTTCATGTAATGGCGCTGATAGGCCGTCTTCAACCATATTCGCTTCAGTTAAATGAGCAAATGCAGGATGAATTTTCTTTATTCTGTCTAAATTAGTGAAAACCGCTTTCGTTATGGCGTATATGACATCATCTGGAGTGTCTTTGTCGGTAACTATGGTAGCAACAACACCATAGGTGTTTATGTCATTTGGGTTTCCTTTATATAGTCCACCAGGAATAGTTGCTTTTGCATAGTATGGGTATTTTTTGATCAGTTGATCAATGTCATCCCCTTCCACTGGGATGATTTTTGCCTCCGTTACTGTTGTTGCCTCTTGAATTAGGCCAGAAGGATGACCTGTGACGATCGTAAAAGCATCAATATTGTTGTCACTTAATGCTGAGCTTTGTTCTGTGCTGGTTAGCTCCGAGGCAAGAGAAAAGTAACCAAAATCTAGTCCTTTAAAAGACATAAGCGTATCCATTGTGGCTCGTTGACCTGAACCAGGATTACCTACGTTTACCCTTTTACCTTTTAAGTCATCAAAGCTTTTGATACCGGACTTTGTGCTTGCGACTATAGTCAGTGGTTCTCCATGCATGGAAAACACTGATCTTAGATCATCAAATTTAGTGTCAAATTGTTTTAAACCGAGCATGGCATTAAAGCCAACATCTGATTGCGCGACACCAAGATCTAAATCTCCAGAGCGAATACCGTTAATGTTTGCAACGGACCCACCAGTAGATGGCGCATTACATTTTATATCTGAGTCTTTTAAGTTGTTAACCAATCGACAAATCGTTTGTCCTACTACGTAATAGGTGCCTGTTTGTCCACCTGTTCCTATCGTTACGTAGCTTTCTGCACTTGCTGTTCCAGACGCTGCAGCAATGCTAAGTCCTAATATTGTTCCTGATAGATATTTGCTGATGTTTTTCATGTCAGTACCTACTTTGTAGTTATCGTGGTAGCTTTTTAGAGCTGTATTCGATTCAAGCAGTATTTTCATGCTAAGAAAAACGATTTAAATAGATATATTAGTAGTAGTTTTTAGAATGTTATTTTTGTTTTTAATATTCCTTTTTGTCACTATTTAGAATGCGAAAAACTCCCTTTTTTTGATGCGCAAAAAATGTGACTCTGACTCGATTCATCGCAATCTATAGAGAATGACATTATGAATACGGAAAACAATATACCGTCAGCCATTGATCAGCTTAAGAGCATACCGACTACGGTTATTAGTGATGCTCTGGGAAGAAATCGCGGCATTAGTGGGTTGAAAAAATATCACCAACATAGTTTGAAGTTAGTTGGCCGAGCATTAACGATAAAGTGTAGTCCTGGTGATAACTTGTATGTTTATAAAGCACTCAAACTTGTGCAAAAAGGAGATGTGCTTGTTGTTGATGGTCGAGGCGCAGTAAATAACGCTCTGATGGGCGAGTTGATTATGCTCCAAGGGCTTAAAAATGGCTGTGAAGGTTTTGTTATAGATGGTGCGATTAGAGATGTGGAAGCCTTTAGGAATACTCCTGTTTACGCCCGCGATACAACCCATTTTGGTCCTTTTAAAAATGGACCGGGTGAAATAGGTGTTCCCGTTTCTATTGGTGGTCATGTTGTTTGTAATGGCGATTTTATTGTTGCTGATGATGATGGTGTTGTGTCTTTTTCGCCTGAACAAGTAGATGAAATCATACAAAAGTCTCTAGAGATTCTTAAGAAAGAAGAAGGGATTATTGATCAAATCAATACGAACAGAATGGATTGGGTTGATTTGATTCTAAATAAAGCAGGAATATAAAATGATATCGAACGTGTTATCTCAAAGAGTAAATAACCTTAATGAATCGGCAAGCTTAAATACAGCAGCACTTGCCCAAAAGCTGATCTCAGAAGGGAGAGATATCGTCAATTTTTCAATTGGCGAGCCTGACTTTAACACCCCTGATGCAGCCTCTCTGGAAGCTATTAAAGCGATAACAATGGGAAAAACCCATTACTCAAATCCTCAAGGAAACCTTGATCTTCGTGAGGCGATATGTGAAAAGTTACAACGAGACAACGAATTAGCCTACAGCACAGACGAGGTGATCGTCGGAAGTGGCGGTAAACATATTATCTACCACACTTTTTTAGCAACAATTGATCCTGGTGATCAGGTGATTGTTCCAGCACCTTATTGGGTATCTTATCCAGATATTGCATCGCTTTGCGGTGGCGAACCAATTATCGTTCAACCAGACCCTGTTAGTTTGAAGTTAACATCGACAGAACTAGAAAAAAATATAACTCAGAAAACCAAATGGGTTGTTTTGAACTCACCTTCAAATCCAACTGGGGCTGTCTATACAGAAGCAGAGTTACAGTCGATCGCCGATGTACTGAGGAAACATGAACACGTACTAATTTTGTCGGATGAAATTTACGAAAAATTTGTTTATCCACCTGCGAAGCATATTTCCCTCATTAATGTTGCTCCTGATTTAAAAGAACGAACCTTGATAGTGAATGGGGCATCTAAAGGCTACGCTATGACTGGGTGGCGTATAGGGTTTGGTGCAGGGGCGAAAACACTGGTTTCAGCGATCAAAAAACTCATATCACAAACAACTACCTGCCCAAGCTCTATAAGCCAAGAGGCGGCAAAAGTTGCTTTTGGTGACAGTCAGCCTTCCATTGTAATGCGCGATAGTTTTCAGGTTAGAAGAGACACCGCTGTTGCTATTCTATCTTCATCTAGCTTTTTAAGTGAGATACATAAGCCTGAAGGGGCTTTTTATCTGTTCCTTAACTTAGAGAAGATCATCGGCAGTAAAACGGCTGTAGGGCGAGTATTGGTTACAGATAACGATATTGTGAATTTTTTACTAGAAGAAGCTAATGTCGCAACGGTATCTGGTAGTGCCTATGGTATGTCGCCTTATTTGCGTATCTCATTTGCCTGCTCTATCGAGCAAATTAAAAAAGGCTGCCAATCTATTGTTGATGCATTAAGTACCTTGCAAGCTGGGTAATAGCGTCCTCCCATTTTGATTATATGACCGTCAATAATCAACCACTGGAGTTTTTTCAGTGGTTTTTTTATTTTGGCTATTTAACGTTGTTATTAAAATAAGGTACAAGTACTTCTTGGCAATTGAGTATTGAAAAATATTTAGATGTGTCGTTTCGCTAAAATGGTATACGTTGGAGAGCAATGGTGATTACGTTCAAGCAGATAGAGGCTTTATATTGGATTGCGGAATTAGGCAATTTCGCGTTAGCCGCTGATAAACTTAATACGACACAATCTGCTATTTCTAAACGGATTAACGAGCTCGAATCTGTCTTTGACATGGAAGTATTTGATCGTTCGAGAAGAAATGCAAAGCTGACTGAAAAAGGTGCTGAGCTGTTAGCCTTATCGAAAGATATGCTCGATATGCGAGATCATGTTTTGGAACGAATGAGCAGCCCCGAAACACTCCATAAACGTTTTAGAATTGGAGTGACAGAATTGACAGCCCTCACGTGGCTACCAAAGTTAGTGAAGATGATTTCGCAAAGTTATCCTAAGTTAATAATCGAGCCTCAAGTCGAGCTAAGTTCTACTCTGCTTGAAAAATTAGGCAATGATTCATTAGATATGATTATTGTGCCTGATGTTTATGACGATGCTGCCTATAAAGTGTGTCGGCTGAAAACGGTTAAAAATGCTTGGATGTGTACACCTGATTATGTATCGGCAGATGACGTCTTGGATTTCCAACGTTTATCCCAACTTAATGTGCTCACGCAGAGTAACCTCTCAGGTACAGGAGTTATTTATGAACGTTGGTTTGCACAAAACAATCTGAAAATATCACGGACGCTACTGAGCAATAGTCTAGTTGCGCAAATAGGTTTGACGTTATCTGGGATAGGAGTGAGCTATTTACCTATTGCTGCAATGAAAAAGTATTTAGATAGTGGGTTTTTAAAAATACTCCATGTTACCCCTCAACTCCCTGAAGTAAGATACGCGGCTCTATACCGTGCAGATAGAGATTCAAGGTTATACAGCGATGTAACTTGTTATGCGGCTGAAACTTGTGATTTTGATGGGGTTTTAATAGGCGGCTCTTAACAGTAGAAACTTATGTTTTCAAAAAAGATAAAAAAGCATCTACGTGTATGTTTTGCTCTCTGGTATTGGTGACCGCAATGATTGATGTGCTTGTTTCTAAACCTTCTATTGGTATAAATACCACATCTTTAAAGTGATTTTTTGATATGGATTGCGCAACAAGGGTTACACCCAAACCTGCTGATACTAGTGATAATGCGGTATGGATTTCAATGGCTTCATAAGAAACTTCAGGCTTTGAGTCTTTTGTGGCTAAAGCATCTAAGATTTTTTCACCATAGCGAGTTACTGGATCTTTCGGGTAGATAATAAAAGGTTCTTTGTCGATATCTTTCGGAATTAATGATTTTTTTTCGGCTAGCGGGTGGTGAGCCGGTATCGCGACAACAAAAGGGTCTTCCATAATTAAGGTGTGTGTTTGATGATCTGGTGGTGAAAACTTGCCAATAAATCGCGAAATACCAATGTGGATGCGCCTATCAACTAGAAGGTCTGGTTGATATTCAGATAACACTTCTAATAAATCTAAATGAACGCCTGGATAAGCTTCGCGAAATGCTCTGATTGCTTGAGGCATGATGGTAAATAGCGTTGATCTCACCACGCCAATACTTAAGCAGCCGCTCTTGCCTGTCGCGATATCGTGTGTTTCTTCATCCAGTTTTGTCATCTGAGCTAACAGGTCTTTTGCCCTTGGATAAAAGTATTTTCCTAATGCGGTCAATTCCATAGGGCGAGTTGAGCGATCAAAAAGCTCTCCCCCTAAATGGTTTTCTAGCTGGCTGATTTGCATGCTAATTGCTGTCGGGGCAATAAAAAGATGCTTCGCAGCTTGAGTGGCGCTGCCACAACTAACGACTTCACAAAAATATCTGAGCTGTTTTAAGTTCATTTTTTCTTATCTTAAGTTCAAAAAAAGCATGTTTGTTTAAGTTTTTACTTTAGCTTAAATTGGAATTAAGTTCAAAGGAGAATGGTATGACTAAACAAACAATAAAAAATGACGAGTTGTTGAAACGCCTTAAAGAGCTTGGTGCAGCAACTGTCTATGAGGCTCAAGGAGCAAAAGGCGCGCTTGATAGCGGAATGAAACCTTTGAGTAGCAGCATGACTCTAGCAGGTCCAGCTCTAACATTAGATTGCAAACCTGCTGATAACCTGATGATTCATTATGCTTTATTGCAAGCAAAGCCTGGCGATGTCTTGGTCGTTGATGCAAAAGGCTTTTTAGAAGCTGGACCATGGGGTGATGTCCTAACCGAGCAGGCATTGGCGATCGGTTTAGCAGGTTTGGTAATCAACGGGTCCGTTCGAGATGCAAAAGCCATTATCGAAATGGGGTTTCCTGTTTTTTGCAGAGGGATAAGCATCAAGGGTACTGGAAAAAACCAGCCTGGTGAGGTGAATGTTCCGATTTGTATTGGCGATGTTCAGATTTGCCCTGGAGATATCGTTATTGGAGACCAAGACGGTCTTGTTATTGTTAACCCTGATAAAGCGCAGAATGTTTTAGAAATGGCTGAGTTGAGAGAATCAAAAGAAGTTGTTTTTAGAGAGCAGATAAGAGCGGGTAAAACTACGTTAGAGCTATTAGGGTTAGAAAGTAAATTTTTATAACGATCTAAATAAACTTTCCTAAAAAAATAATAAAGGAATCTACAAATGAACATTACGCTTGATCTAGTTCAAACCATGGGTTTGGCTGTCGTCGTCCTTTTCTTAGGTCGTTATTTCAAAGGTAAAGTGCCTATATTTCAAAAATACTTCATTCCAGCTCCTGTCATTGGTGGTTTGTTTTACGCCATTTTGATGCTAATTGGCAAACAAACTGGCTTATATACAGTGACCCTTGATAAAGGGCTTACTAACTTTCTGTTGGTCTTATTTTTTACCTGTACTGGTTTTATGGCCAGTCTGCACGTGATCAAACGCAGCGGTAAACAAGGGGCAATTCTGGCTGTGGCAGCGGTTTCCTTACTATTCCTACAAAACTTGCTTGGCATAGGTTTATCTAAACTATTGGGTATTCATGCACTGCTTGGGGTAAGTATGGGCTCTGTTGCTATGTCTGGTGGTATTGGTTCTGCTGCGGCATTTGGTCCATCATTTGAAGCATTAGGTGTTCAATCCGCTACTGTTACTGGAATTGCAGCTGCAACATTTGGTTTGGTTATGGGCAGTCTTGTTGGTGGTCCCGTAGCAAAACGTTTGATTGAAAAGTTTGATTTAAAAAGTAGTGCTAATAACAATGAAGTAGTAGATCTTGAAGATGATGATGCTCATAAACGTACGCCACTCGGTACCGTTTCTGTTGTGTTATTGACTATGGCTTTTGGCTCGGTTCTTGTCTTATTACTTAATAAAACTGGCATTACTTTCCCATATTATGTGGGTGGTGTTTTCGCAGCAGCAATTGTTAGAAACGTATGTGACTACAATGACTACAAGCTTAAGATGAGCCATATTGACCTGATTGGTAGTATCTCGCTTAGCTTATTTTTAGTACTTGTTATTATGTCGCTAAAAATTTGGCAGCTGTTCGACCTTGCGATACCAATGCTTGTTGTTCTTGTGTCTCAGATGATAATGATGGTGTTATTTGCCTACTTCGTTACCTTCCGTTTGATGGGGAAAGATTACGAAGCTGCGGTTATGGCTGCGGGTCATTGTGGTGTTGGTTTAGGTCAAACGCCTAATGCCGTTGCAAACATGGCGACTGTTATTGATCGTTTTGGACCTGCGCCAAATGCTGCTGTTATGTTGCCTGTTATTACAGTGATCTTTATCAATATTTGTAACCCATTTATCATTACTTTGTTCATGAATTTGTTTAGCTAAAGGGCTAAATTCGTAATGGGTTAGTAAGCTAGTTAGGCTGATTACCTGTATCAAAAAACAGCATGAAAGTTTATCGCTTTCATGCTGTTTTTTTATTTCAGCTCCCTAAAATTTTAAATATGCTTAAGGCTAAAACCTAAACCGCAAGTTTTCTCTCGTCAGTTGATCAATCGAAGTTTTGCCCATGAGTTTCATGTCTCGTTCGAGTTCGGCTTTCATTAGACCGAGTGCGCGTTCTACGCCAGGCTGTCCTGCGGCAGCGAGTGGATACAAGTACATGCGGCCTATGCCGACGGCTTTTGCGCCGAGGGATAAGGCTTTGAGTACGTGGGTGCCGCGCTGTACGCCGCTGTCAAAGATGACATCGATTTCATCACCCACTTCATCGACTATTTCCGCTAGCTGATCGAAAGAGCTGCGAGAGCCGTCAAGTTGGCGTCCGCCATGGTTGGAAATGATCACGCCAGTGCAGCCAATTTCTACCGCTTTTCGAGCGTCTTCTCGGCTCATGATGCCTTTTAAGCAGAACTCTCCATCCCAGAATTTCACCATTTCTGCCACGTCGTCCCAGTTCATTGATGGGTCGAGCATGTTGGTAAAATAGTCACCAATCGAAGTGGCGCCTGAGCCCATGTCGATATGTTCTTTAAGCTGCGGCAAACGAAACTTTTCGTGAGTCACGTAGTTAATGCCCCACATGGGTTTGAGAACAAATTGCAGCATGCCTTTTAAGTTCAATTTAAAGGGAATAGCGAAACCGGTACGCAGGTCTCGTTCCCGGTTACCGCCAGTAATGGAATCGACAGTTAGCATCATCACCTGTACGCCGGAGTCTTTGGCCCGTTGCATCATGGCGCGGTTCAGTTCTCGGTCTTTATGGAAGTAAAATTGATAGACCTGAGGCGTGGTGGTTTGCTTGGCGATTTCTTCCATGCTCACCGTGCCAAGGGACGATACGCCAAACATGGTACCGTATTTTTCGGCGGCACCAGCGACGGCTCTTTCCCCATCATGATGGAACAAGCGTTGTAAAGCAGTGGGCGAACAATAGATTGGTAGGGCGAGTTTTTGTCCCATCACGGTGACGGATAGATCCACATCTTTTACGCCAGTCAGGACGCTGGGTACAAGGTCGCAGGTTTCAAACGCGGCGGTGTTGCGGCGGTAAGTCGTTTCGTCGTCAGCGCCGCCATCAATGTAATTAAAGATCGGACTTGGCAGGCGTTTTTTGGCTAGGGTGCGAAAGTCTTGGAAGTTGTGGCAGTCTTTGAGACGCATGGATTTTGCTCCTTTTATTTTGTTCATTAACTATAGTCTCAGTTCTATTTGTGATAAATACGACATAAACTAATAAACTCTTTCCTAAAACATCTTAATAAAAAAGGGGCACGACATTGAACGCAGCCGATTTAACACTTTTCGTGAACGTTGCCGATGCGGGTTCTTTTAATAAAGCGGCGCAGCAAGCGGGTCTATCGACACCAGCGCTGAGCAAACGCATCAGCAAGCTTGAACAAGACCTTGGTGCGCAGTTAATTCATCGTACTACAAGACGACTCAGCCTGACCGAAGCGGGGGAGAGCTTATACGTTCACGCCAAAAATATAGAAGGCCAAGTGAGCGATGCCATTGCCTCGGTATCGGCGTTTAGCCAAGGCCTAACGGGCACGATAAAAATGTCTGTGCCGACAATTTCGGGGGAGTTGCTATTGGCTGAAGCAGTGGCGGATTTTTGTCAAAAATACCCGAATATTACCGTGGATATGCGCCTTGAAAATGACTTTGTGGATTTGGTGGGCGAAGGACTGGATCTGGCGATTCGTACTGGCAAGCTCGAAGATTCCAGCCTGATTGCTAAGCCTCTGATTCAATCAAACTGGGTGGTTTGTTGCTCACCTAGTTATATTGAGCGTCATGGTGAAGTCACGAATTTAGAAGCGCTAAAAGATCATAATTGTTTGGCTTATACCTACCAAGCCCAAGGCTCATTTGATTGGCGGTTTACCAAGCAAGGTGTCGGCAAAAAAACAGTGGAAGAAAGCGTGCGCATCAGTGGCAGCTTTGCTACCAATAACGCCCAGGCGTTACGCAAAGCTGCCTTGGCAGGCTTTGGTATTGTCTATGTGCCGCGTTGCTGTGTGTATGAAGATCTGCAACAAGGCAAGCTCGTCGCCATCTTGCCTGATTACCAACCGCGGCGACTTGGCGTTTACGCTATTTATCCATTTACTAAATACCTGCCGGAAAAACTGAGATTACTGATAGAGCACATCAAACAGGCTTATCAGGATAAGAAAGAGTATTTTTAAAAGGTCGTTTATATAAGGTGCTTTTCATTCAGCTGTTTTGTCCTTATTCTTAATTTTTTAATGGTTTTATGATGGGAGCGCTTATGTCTGGTCAAGGTTCAGGTGGCAATGTAATTGCTGCACTTTGTAATGTTTTTATTCCTGGATTAGGTCAACTTGTACAGGGGCGTATTTTTATGGCGCTGTTTTTTTTCGTTACAACATTCGTTAGTTATGCGTTAGGAGCCACTGTGATTTTGTTCTTTATGTGGTTGGTTGGTGCTGTCTTTCATCTTTGGTCAATAATTGATGCCGCTCGCTTTTCTCGGTTTCGTTCGGTTTTATGATACGCAGTTAAGGTATTAACAGATAAAGATTGATAATCGAAAGGAAGCAAGGCGTGATTAAGAAAAGAAAACCCATTGTGGCGTTAGTATTATCGATCCTTTCACCGGGCTTAGGGCATGTCTACGCTGGTAATGTTAAGAAAGGTTTATTGCTGTTTTTACTTCAATACGGCGTACTTTTTTTATTAGGTAAGCTGGGCTTGTTATCGACAGCTTATGGTATTTGGTTTTTGATTCTATTTTTAGCATGTCTGTATTTATACGCCATGTTCAGTGCAGTAAGGCTTGCTTTAGCCAATAAAACCTACGAATTGAAACCTTATAATCGATGGTATTGGTACTTGGCTATTTTTGCTTTGATTCTGGTTGTTAGCCAAACTCTAATTTCGTCTCGTGGCTCGATGCTAGGTTTTGAGTTGTATCAAGTTCCTTCTAATCCTATGAAACCAACTTTACAACCTGGTGATTACATTGCCGTCGATACACAAGATCAGTCTTTAAATATTGGCGATGTGGTTGTGTTTCGTTATCCCAATAATAGACAAGTGCTGTTTACGCAGCGAATTGTCGCCTTAGGGAATGACAAGGTTGCTATTAAAGATGGCCAAGTTATGTTAAATGGTGAGCCAGAGCTAATTGCCTCAGTAGATGAGAGTTTCCGATGCAGTGATGTTTCTATTTCTATGCCAGAAAGAGTTGTGCCAGAAGGCCAAGTATTTTTGTTGGGTGATTGGCGAGATAATAGTAATGACAGCCGTTACTGGGGCGCGTTACCTGAATCTGATGTGATTGGTATAGTCACCTATATTTGGCTTTCAAAAGAGTTTAGTCGGATTGGTAATAAGATTAAGCGGTAATTTATTTCAACTAAGTACTTTAGTTTTTGTTTAGAAAGACAGAATAAGAATTGATGAAAGGAAGAGATGGTGTACATCTCTTCCTTTTTTATGAGATAAAATTTTAGAACTGTTTTTTGAATAGACGATCTAGTGAGAAATGAGCCCCGCCGAACGCTGCGATTAACAATGCACCAGCAGTCCAGAAGATAGAGGCAAGTTCTGCTTTTAGTTGTACTGAAGTAAGAAAAGCGCCGCCGCCATCCGCTAAGCGTTTTATGCCATTTGGAGTAAAAAAATCACTACCAGAGTTCAGCGCATCTATGCCTGCTTGAGTTAATAAAGCATCGCCATAAGGATGAGCGAAATGGAACCATAATGTGATGGCTAACATGACTGCATTTGCCAGAGCGATTGGTCGAGTTAGCAAACCCACCGCAATGAACATACCGCCAAAAAATTGCATCCCCGCCAACATTGGTGACCAAAGCCAACCTGGATAGAAGCCTAAGTTTTCAACAAAGCCGACTTGAGCAAAGGGAGCTATGATCTTTGGCCAGCCCTCAACAACAAGCATTCCGCCGATAACAATACGGAACAGTGCCCAGCCAAATGGTTGAGCAAACGTATTGTAGAAGCTGCTCATAAATGGCAAATAAAGGTTATTTTTTTCATTTTTAAAAACAGGTAATTTAGACATGCTATCCCTCTCGACTTTAGTGGTTTCCATAGTGGTCTCCATAAGTGAAAGATTATCATTAGCAATTTTTATGACAGCTGATTTGGATCAATATATTGTTACTAAAAGAAGCGAGTAGAAAGATATATTAGAGGAGAAACAGATAGCCAAAAGGCTATCTGTCTAACAAATGTTGATTGGCGCAGTTTTGTGATATATCACCATTAAGTGCATTGATCAGGTTGTCCACAGCGCAAGTAATCATAGCAAGACGTGTTTCTGCCGTTGCTGAGCCGATGTGTGGAAACAAGACTGCATTGTCGAGTTTACAAAGCGGTGAGTCGCCCGATAGCGGTTCGACTTCAAAGACGTCTAAACCGGCTGCACGAATAGTGCCATTGCTTAGGGCGTCGACAAGAGCCGCTTCGTCAATCACTTTGCCACGGGAACCATTGATGAAAATAGCGCTTTTCTTCATCATGGCGAATTCTTTTGCGCCAATCAATCGTTCGGTTTCTGGTGTTAACGGCGTCATCACACAGACGAAGTCTGACGTTTGAAGCAGTTCTTCCATCTCCATATAAGTAGCGTTTAAGTCTTGTTCAGCATCTGGTTTACGATTGCGGTTGCTGTATTGAATCTTCATATCAAAACCAAAATGCCCACGCTTAGCAATCGCATAACCAATGCGACCCATACCAATAATGCCAAGGGTTTTACCGTGCACATCTGTACCGTAAAGGGCTTCGCCTATGTTGCTGGTCCAGCGACCTTCTCGCACCATGTTAGATAGCTCAACAGCACGTCGAGCCGCACACATAATCAGAGTGAATAATGTATCGGCGGTGGTTTCGTTCAGTACGCCAGGTGTGTGCATCAAAGGAATGCCACGCTCAGTGAGATAATTTAAGTCATATAGATCTGTGCCGACGGAAATCGTTGATGCGGCTTTTAGCTTAGGTGCAAGGCTCAATAGCTCTGAACTCATTTTAGTGCTGGTGCCAATTAAGCCTTCCGCGTCAGCAAGGGCAGCTATGAAGGCACCTTTGTTATCTTCATTGATATTATTAAAGAAGGTAACGTCATACTGTGCTTCAAGTCGCTGGCGTTCTTCTGCTGGAATGTCTCGGTACAAAATTACTTTTTTCTTCATCCTACTATTCCTTTTTAGTTGCCTCTTTCTAGGTCGCTCTTCTCTAAACTGCTTTCTCTAAATCATTGAGGTGTGCACGAGTTGGCAAGCCTTCGCTGTCGCCACGAACCTGGACTGTCAGAGAGCCGAGCAGGTTTCCGCGACGAGCGGCTTGTTCTATTGTTTTACCATCTAGTAGAGCAGATATCACGCCAACAGCAAAGCTATCTCCCGCTCCAACTGTATCTACTACTTTTACTACAGGGAAGCCAGCGACTATGCCAGATTCACCATTACGGGTTTTAAAGTATGCGCCTTTGCTACCGAGTTTGACGATAACCGTTTTGACGCCACGCTGAAGATAAAAGTCGGCAATCACCTCTGGTTGATCACTATTGGCGAGGATTTTACCTTCTTCTATACCTGGTAAAACAATGTCGCTGGCAAAAGCAAATTCATTGATGGTTGCTACCATGGTTGCTTGATTAGGCCAAAGGGAAGGGCGTAAGTTTGTGTCAAAAGAGACGCTGCAGCCTTGTTTCTTAGCGAGTTCTAACGCGTGTTTTGCTGCGTCTCGCATTGGTACCGATACCGCTGCGGCGACACCAGTTAGATGCAAATGTGCGCCTGCTTTGAATAAAGTGTTGTCAATGTCTGTTGCGCTTAATGTTGACGCGGCAGAGTTACGACGGAAATACTCGACCTTAGGATCGCTGCCATCGGTTACATTGGACTTCAGCATAAAACCAGTAGCATGGTTGGCGCTTTCAGAAATCCAATCAGTGCGAATGTTTTCTTTGCTTATTGCTTGGCGAATAAACTGCCCAAAGCTGTCTTTACCTACTTTACTAATATAGCTGGCTTCAAAACCTAAACGTGCCATACCGATAGCGACATTGACTTCCGCCCCAGCTAAAGAACGATGGAATTCTTCAATGTCAGCGAGTTGCCCCGGTGTTTTCGCTACAAACATGGCCATTGCTTCACCAAGAGTAACAAAAGAGTGTGTTTGATTTGTTTCCATAATGGATGATTCCTTCTTGTTTTTAGCCTATATCAACAATATAAATGGCATGAATATAACGGCAACCAGTACTAGTATGATGACTGAAATATATGGCATAACCGCTTTGAATGACTTGTCTATGGACAGTTCGCCAATGGCACTTGCTATTAACAAACACAAACCATAAGGCGGTGTAATTAAGCCAATGGATAAAGTAATAATAACCACAATGCCGAGTTGAACTGGGTCGACTCCTAATGTAAGTGCGACAGGATAAATAACCGGTACAAACAGCACCATGGCTGGAATGGCATCCATAAAGGTGCCGATAAATAGGAAAAAGGCCACAATAATGAATAGGAACAAGTATTCATTATTGCCTATTCCACTGAAAAAGTTCGATACCATCGCATTGATTTGATAATAGCCAAGGAATTCCCCGAGAGCCGAAGCTGCCGCCAAAGCAAATAGTGATAAGCAGCTAAGCTTTAAGGTTTCGGTGAAAATCTTTGGCAAATCTTTGAGGCTGATGGATTTGTAGTAATACGCACTAACGAAGTAAGCATAAACTGCTGAGAACGCTGCAGCTTCTGTTGGAGTGAAGACACCAAAAACAATACCACCAATAATGATAAGAGGCGTGATCATCGCAGGAATGGCGTCTTTGCTTAGAGCGATAAATTCCGCACGACTGATCTTTTCCATCATCGGCAAGTTGTCACGTTTGGCAATAATACTAATGACAAACATCATTCCAAGGCCGATCAAAATCCCAGGCACCATGCCGCCGATAAACAATTGCCCAACCGAGGTATTCGTCAGTCCACCATAAATTACCATGGTAATACTAGGTGGAATAATGCCACCAATGGTAGACGAGGCGGCTGTAACTCCAACCGACATTTCGCGACTGTAGCCTTTGTTGATCATGTTAGGTATGAGGATTTTTCCCACGCCAGCTGTATCGGCAGTAGACGATCCACTAACACCAGCAAACAACATGGAGACCAATACGTTTGCGTGACCAAGCCCGCCCGGTTTGCGACCGACTAAGGCGATAGAAAAGTTGATAAGTCGATGAGATATCTGGCCGCTGTTCATGATGTTAGCTGTTAACACAAATAGTGGCACAGCGAGTAACACATAAGAGTTAAGGCCGTAGAACATCTTCATTGGGATCATGGTCGTTGGCGCGCCAGTCATGGTACCAATACCCACTAAAGAAGCGATACCGATAGAGAAGGCAATGGGTATCCCAAGAATAATAAGACCAACAAATAATAAGGTGATTAACGCGAGTTCCATGAAGCCCCCTTGAAGCAAGACAATGTTTTCGCTTCGTTGTAGATATTATCCACCAGATAAACACTGGAGCTAATAAAGGTGATTGGCATAATCAGCCACACATAGCCTTGTCGAAATTCAGGGATACTGATCCAGCGCGAGTTCCAAAATGCTTGAGTGATTTCAACACTGTATAGCGAGCAGAATAAACAGAAAATCAACATGATAAGATTCTGAATAATCACTAAAACCGAGCGTTTATCGCCTTGGAAATAATGCGTGAGAACGTCAAAACCAAAGTGTTTGTTTTCTTTTACCATGACTGCTGTGCCAAGGAACATGGCCCAGATAAAAGAATTTACGGCGATTTCTTCCGTCCATAACACCGAAATACCTAGGTAGCGAGTAACTACTTGAATCAAGGTCGCGGCGAGGAAAATCACCAGTAGCAAAACGCCTAAACTGATTTGGAGTCGAGCAATAAAATTAGTCAGTATTTTCATACCATATATCCTTGAAGCTCCGAGGAGTCCTCGGAGCTAGGCTAGCAGAGAGCGTTATTTAGTCTGACGGATGGTTTCAAGAACCTCTGTCATGCCATTTTTCGCCGCCCACTGATCTTGGATAGAGCGTGCTTTTTCAATGAAAGGAGTGCGGTCTAACGTATTAACGATGGCACCATCATCAATGGCTTTTTGCTTGTAAGTAGACTCTTCACTATATAACGCTTGGCGTTCCGCTTTAGTCGCCTCTTTTACTGCTTGGTTGAAGGCCGTACGCTGTTCATCATTGAAGCTTTCCCATACTGAATTACGCACTAGCAATAGACGAGTGGTATAGTCATGACCGGTTTCAGAAATGTACTTACCGTTGGATGTTTTGTGGTGTTCCATTGGAATGAAGTAGGGATAAGCATTTTCGGCAGCATCAACCACATTGCTTGATAGCGCTTGGTAAAGTTCAGCCCAAGCAACTGAGGTTGGTACAGCGCCGATTTCTTTCCAGTATTGAGACACTACGCCGGACGTTTGAGTACGGATTTTCATGCCTTTTACGTCTGCAAAGGAATTAACCGGTTGCTTGCCATACCAGTGACGAACACCGGCGGTCCAATAAGCGGCGACACGGTACTTTTCACCAGACTTGGTATAGATGATGTCGGCAATATCCTTACCTACTTTGCCATCAACCACTTTTTCCCAATGGCTGTAATCGTTAAACAAGTACAACAAAGAGAACAGGTCCACTTCTTCAATACCTGATGATGTCATAAAGCCAGGTGAAACCAGAACCATGTCCGCGCCGCCAAGTACCAGTTTTTCAACCAATTCATTTTCATTGGTACCAATGGTTCCTGCGTGTACTTCTACATTGAAAAGACCTGATTTATCGGCGACTTCTTTCAGTTTCAGCATGCCAGTTTGGTATGGACTAGAGAGGTTGGTTTGATTGTGGGCAGCAACGATTTTAATCGTGTCAGATTTGGCTGAGTCATCACTGCATCCAGCGAGAGAAATGGCAGCAGCAGCGGTTAGCAGAGTAAATAGTTTTTTCATGGTAACTCCATTATGGATCGATTTTTATGATTATGATGATCACACTTTAGGCAAAAGACGATATCATGGAATCGATTCCATGAATAGAGTTTGTCAATCGCTTTTAAAAAATTATATGGTTGTTTTTTAGTCAAATTGTTTTTATCTAAATACTTTTTGTAAAGGCACTAGGTGGAATGACGAATAACGAGTTCGGCTTTTAGTTTTATGTGTTGTGCGGGGTTGTTGTTACCTTGGACTCTAGCAAGCAAACGCTCACAAGCGGTTTGGCCTATGAGTTGGGTTGGTTGGCGCATAACGGTAATGCCGCCTTCGAACAGTTGCGCCCATTCAGGATCGTCGATGCTGATTAAGCCTATTTGTGTACCGATGCGCATGTCTAGTTGTTTTAAGGCTTTCGCGGTACTCATCATGGCGACACCATTTGTGGTAAAGATGGCTTTTTTACGGTGTGGGTTTGCATCTATGAAAGCTCGAATTGCTTTGGAAAGCTGGCTGACTGTCATGTTTTCGATTTCAATGATGTCACAAGACATATTTTCATGTTCTTGGGTAAAGGTTTTTATTGCATCAACTCTAGCTTGGCGAGGGTCAATTTCAAGAGATTTGGTAATGACGAGAATGGCTTCATAAGCCTTGGTTTGCAAATGTTGGCAAGCTTCTTTTGCGGCGGCTTCATTATCCAAGCCAACGGTATCGAAGCCAAGTGAGGTATTGATTCTGTCCACCAGAACAATAGGGCAAGATATTTGTGCCAAACTGCTAATTTGTTTCTGCGCCATGCCCGATGTGTTCACTATTATTCCATCGACTCGGTGCGCTTCTAGCAATGCTAAATAGCGATCTTGCAGCTCTTTTTCATTGTCTGTGTTACAGACCATCAACATGTAACCTTCGCGACGACAAATATGCTCCACACCTTGTAAAACGTCTATGGAATATGGATTGGTGACATCGGCGAGCATGAGTCCAATCAGTTTTGAGTGGCCTGCTCGCAGCATGCGAGCCGAATGGTTAGGACGAAAATCCAGATGAGCAATGGCTTGCGCGATTTTTTCTCGCAGCTCTTCTGATAATTTGTCTTGTTCCCCATTAAGGTAACGTGAAACACTGGTCTTACCCACTTTAGCGTATTTCGCAACGTCTGAAATAGTGGTGAAGTTTTTGTTGTTTTTCTTCAGCAATGTGTTGTCTCAATGGTTAGATTGGCGGAAATTACATCCCATATGAGCAAGTATACAGGTAGGCGTTTTTCCGTACTGTAAACTATGATCCTAGCAAGGCGCAATTGTGCTGAGCTGATTCGATGCTCGATTTTTCTCTCTTTTTCATTTTTTACATTTACAGGCTTATCTCTTTTGATAGCAGGAGTTTTATGAAAATTTTCAGCTGCCAGCAATGTGGACAGACGGTGTTATTTGAGAACACTCACTGCGAGCAATGTTCTTCATCATTGGGCTTTTTGCCAGATCAATTGGTAATTAGTGCGTTAAAGTCGATTGATAATGCTTGGTACGCCATGGCCGATAAGTCCATCCCAGCAAAGCGCTGGTACTACTGTGAAAACCATCAACATCAAGTGTGTAACTGGATGGTGGAAGAGGGCGGCAGCACTTTTTGTATGGCGTGTGAATTGAATCGTCATATCCCGAATTTAGAAAAAATAGAAGAGCGTCAAGCATGGCAACAACTGGAGTTTGCTAAGCATCGCTTGGTGTATTCTTTGTTGCGTCTTGGTTTGCCTTTGATAAGTAAAAAAACAGAACCTGAAGACGGTTTGTCTTTTGATTTTATTTCCGAAAATAACGTGGTGCCAGAAGATGTGAGCGCCATGACAGGCCATGCTTCTGGACAGGTGACTATTAACGCTGCTGAGGGCAATTCGGTTGATCGTGAGCAAATGCGCGAGGACATGAAAGAGTCTTATCGAACCGTCATTGGACATTTTCGCCATGAAATTGGCCATTATTATTGGGATCAGCTGGTTTTTGATGATGAACAGGTTTTAGCAGATTTTAGAGCGCTTTTTGGTGATGATCGTGCCAGTTACGCCGATGCGTTAGAGGCTCATTACAAAACGCCAAACCCAGATTGGCAGCAGTCTTTCGTAAGCGTATATGCATCTTCACATGCTTGGGAAGACTGGGCAGAAACATGGGCGCATTACCTGCATATTGTCGATACCTTGGAAATGGCCAGCGATCTTGGTTTGAGTCTTCAACCTGTTGGTTCGAATCGACAAAACCTTGCAGTGATGGTGAATATCGATCCTTATCGACACGATAATTTCGACGAGATTCTCGCGCAATATGTGCCGTTGACTTTTGCAGTAAACAACCTGAATCGTGGTATGGGGCAACCGGATTTATATCCTTTTGTCTTGGTTCCCGCAGTGCGGAATAAGCTGGCTTTTATTCATCGTTTATTGATGGCTTACCAAGCCGAATAGCTGGTAATTAAAGCCAAATCGTCTGATATGCGGCTGTTGGATTACCAGTGGCTGCGTATTTTAACGACTTATTCATGGCGACAAATAAGGCGATCCGTTATCATGCTCGGCAATTGGAATGTGTTACGTCACTTCCAGTCATTCAATTCTCTAGGATCCCAATGAAAAAGACATTTAAGCTATCTCATCCAACAATCAAGTACCCACGCTTAGTTGAAGCGACGAAAAACGAAGTTAAAAAATACCTAAAAAGAGAGCGTAATAAAGCTTTGCCTGAATACGCTGACTTTTGGGGATTTGATTGTCGCTTTGGTCAAACAGAAGCGTTGGCTGAAGAGATTCATGTCGCTCAAATCAATGAAAAAATCAGCTTTGCCGAAAGCCAAGAGTGGACTGAGTTCTATCTTGAAATTCTAGCTGCGCCAGCACAGCGTACAAAACGTGACGCTGCTGATGAGCAAGAAGAAGATGAAGATCTAGAAAACGCAGAGAGCGACGACGAGCTATAAGCTCGCGACTAGATTGCGGACACTAAAAACACGCCAGATCAAGACACTTTGATCTGGCGTTTTTGTTTTAAATTCACTTCTTTGTTTATCCTTCTATCAATTGTTCAACTAAGTAAAAATATTAACCTTTCTCAAAGCCTTGTTTCCTTTTTCCTGACTCTTTAATCACTTGTTCGCGTGTCGAGCGGCCTTATCATTAAGGGATCGCAGGCCCTTTTTTTCATTTGCCTGCTAACTTTTTTAGAGATCTTTGTGCAAAGGTAATGTTTAGGTTGGAGACAAAGCGATGAGTAACGACGCAAATGGTTTAATTGATAGTTTGTTCGAGCGGATCAAAACAGCAGAGAACAATACAGGTGAACGTGATAAAGAGGCGGAAAGCCAGATTAATAAACATTTGGTGGCAAATCCTGCCGCGCCTTATTACATGGCGCAAACTATTATCATGCAAGAAGCTGCATTAAAGCAGTTAAATGCTCGTGTTGAAGAGCTAGAGCGTAAAGCGTCGACAAAGCCTAGTTCTGGTGGTTTCCTGTCGGGGTTATTTGGTGGGGAGCAAGGTTCTTCAAAACACTCTTCTCAGTACTCTTCCCAAGGCACTGCACAGCAACGTTCTGGTTGGGGCGGAGGAAATGGCTCACAACAAGGCTTTGGGCAATCAAATAGCCAGCAATCAAATTCTCAGCAGTCAAACAATCAAGCCTATAGTCAGCCGCAAGGCGCGGGACGTGGCAGTAGCTTTTTAGGTGGCGCGCTGCAAACGGCCGCTGGTGTAGCTGGTGGTATGGTCGTTGGGAATATGTTGATGAACATGTTTAGTCATCATTCTGAAGCAGAAATGGCCAATGTTATTAATGAAACGCCTGCGGCCTCTGATCTTGGACAAGAGCCAGACCTTGGATCTGCATCAGGTTCTGGTCAGGAGAGTTTTGCTGATAGCGGTGGTGGTTTTGGTCAGGCAGGCTTTGATCAATCAGGTGATAGTTTAGATCCTAACCGAGGCTTTGGTCAGGCGGGTTTTGACCAAGCCAATATGGATCAAAGTGACATTGATTCTGGCGGTGTTGATCAGGGTGGATTCGACGATATGGGCGGCTTTGATGATTTTGGTAGTGATGACTTTATTTAGTCATAAGCTCTGATAAGTAAAGAGACCAGATTAATTTCGAATCTGGTCTCTTAGTGAGGGTCTTATGCTTTATGTCACTTCAACAAAACTCATAAAGCCTGTTTTTAGGTGTTCGATAATATGGCAGTGATACATCCAGCGCCCTGGGTTATCGGCAACTAATGCAGCAAGCACAGTTTCGTTTTGACCAAGCAAAACCGTATCCGTATGAAATGGTGTGATGGCCTTTTTGTTCGAACTTAACACGGTAAACGTATGACCATGTATGTGAATCGGATGGTGATACTGGGTTAAATTAGATAGCTCGAATATATAAGTTTTACCACGTTCTAGTGTGGCAAGAGGATCAGGAATGTGACCTTTTGACATGCCTTCCCAAGAGCGACGATTCATTGTCCAAAAGTTGTAGCTGACTTCGCCATCTTTCTCAATCGGCGTTATGTTCGCGTTCCACTCAAAAGCAAATTTAATAGTTTCCGCGTTATCTAAATCTGGAGCGGGAATTGGGTTGAGTGGCAGCTTAGGTAAGCTGCGGTCTTTAAACTGGCTAGCCACGGCTTTGATGGTCACCATAGGTTTACCCTTGTGCTTAAAGGTGACAGTTTCTCCGACTTTGCTAGGCGCGATCACACCAAGATCAAGGCGCATTCCTGGCCCTACTGCGTGCTCAGTTAAGGCAATTGGCTGGGCAATCGGATTACCATCAATGGCGAGGATCTGAGCCTGAGGATCGGTTGAGTTCACTTGATAAAGTAGGGTGTTATCCACATTCAAGAAGCGCACGCGAATAGCTCCGCTAGCAGGGACTTCATAGGTTGGGTGAATCTGGCCGTTGATTGTCATTACTCGACCGGGTGTTCCCATGCGAAAAGCATTTTGTGGCGTCGTCAACGCGGTAAAAGAACCATCGTCTTTGATGTGCCAGTTTTTCATGCAAAGCACCAGATCTTCATCAAAGTCTGGCTTCTCCGCTTCATCAACGATCAGTGCACCAACCAAGCCTTTGCCAAGCTGTTCTACGCTGTTCATGTGTGGATGATACCAAAAAGAACCGGCATCTGGTGGCGTAAACTCATAGTCAAATGTTTCGCCGGGCATAATTGGTGGTTGGCTTAAAAACGGCACGCCATCCATTGCAATCGGGATTCTCATACCATGCCAATGAATCGTGGTGGGTTCGTTTAACTTGTTGATCACACGAATACGAACAGGCTGATGTTGCTTGGCGCGAATCACAGGCGCAGGATAACCGCCATTAAAGCAAAGCGCTGGCGTGCTTCCACCTGAAACAATGTTTACATCGGCTGGCGCGACGATCAATTCATAGTCGAAACCAGCAGACGGTGTAGCAGCAAGAATGACTCTAGGTAGCGTACTTGTCATGGCCACTAAGAGGCTGGATTTTATAAAATTACGTCTGTTCAAAACGGTTTTTCCTATGAATTGTTTGATGATTATTCGCAATGGTTATTTTGCTGAATCATCTGAGTGAAAGCGTCTAAAGCCGGAAAATGGCCACCATCATTGCGCCAAATAAAGCGGTTTTCAATAGTTTCTAATTCTGCAAACTCATATCCAACTAATCCCATGCCCGATTGATATTGTTCGTAAATGCCTTTTGGAACGAGCGATATGCCGCTTCCAGCACTGACGCAGCCAATAATGGTGCCGTAACTGGCGATACTGGTGATGGGCGTTTTTACCTTGTTTTTCCTTAGCCAAGTTGCTAGTGCAGCTCGATATGGGCAGGCTTCCGGCCACATAAAAATGGCTTTTCCTTCTATATCATTCGCGGATTTGATAGGGGCAGCAGAGGCGGAGGAAATAAGCACCAGATCTTCATTGAAGAAAGTGGTGCTGTCTAAAAAAGGTCGGTCAATATCAACGGCGACAATGGCGCCATCTAATCTGTGATGCTGTATGTCGTCTACAAGTTGTGACCAAGTCCCCGTTTTAAATTGCAGCTCAACGTTTGGGTATTGCGCGTGAAACTTTGTCAGCATCGGTGGTAAACGACTGGTTGCCGAGGATTCAATAGCACCAATGCGCAGTGGACCAGATGGTTCAGACGTTGGATCAACGGCTCGTTTGGCTTCTTCTGTTAATGCTAAAATTTTCTCGGCATAAGTTAGAAACACTTCTCCAGCTGGTGTAATGCGCAGTCCGCGTCCTTCTCGGTAAAACAGCGACACTTTTAACTCAGCTTCAAGTGCCTTAATTCTCGCTGTCACATTAGAGGGAACACAGTGCAATGCTGTGGATGCTTGTACCACGCTACCAAGATTAGCGACCGTTTTGAACATTCGGATTTGAGCTAGTTCCATCATTCATTCCAAGTGAATACTGGATGCAGTATTCGTTAATTGTTGTATTGCGCCTTTCTCTTAATACTAACTCCTTCTTAGACGGCGAGTGAATTTAAAAAGGGTTATATATGCAAAAGGTGAATAGAAAGACGGAGGCCAAGCTGGTTATTGCTACGATGTTTGTTGTGGTGTGTTGGGCGTATTCGCCAATCGGTATTCATCTTGGTCTTGCATCATATTCGCCCGGTCAGTTAGCCCTATTACGCTTTATTATTGCCTCGATTTTTATGGGAATAGTGGCGATTTATCAGGGTGTGCAAGTGCCCAAAGTGAAGGATATTCCCTTGTTGTTTGTGCTTGGCTTTTTTGCTGTGGCCTTGCATCACATTGCGTTAAATTTTGGTCAGCGAGGGGTGAGTGCGGGTGCTGCGAGTGTGTTAGCGCAATCAACGCCGATTTTTACCGTGATTATTTCGCGCTGTGTTTTAAAGGAGCGAATTAATTTATGGCGTTGGTGCTGTGTATTCTGCGGCATGATAGGCGCACTGATCGTAGTGATCGGTGATAAAGGCATCGGCAATATCAGCCTTAATGGTTTATTGATTCTTGTGGCGGCTTGCTCTTGGAGTGTGTATTTCATTCTGCAAAAACGTTATTCGCAGAGTTACAGTACCTTAACCATGGTGTGTTATACGGTATGGACTGGCACAGTGGTTTTGTTGGTATTTTCTCCCGGCTTATTGGATTCGATGCAGGCTTCCAATTTTCAGGTGAATTTTGCTGTGGTGATTTTAGGCATCTTCCCGAGCGCATTGGCGTACGTGGCCTGGGCTTATGTTTTGTCGCACACGGAAGTCAGCAAAATATCCATTGTGCTGTATTTGATTCCGCCTACTTCTATGGTAATAGCGTCGTTTGTTTTGGGTGAGTTGCCTTCTGTTTTGGTTGTGCTAGGTGGAGGTATTGTGATTTTGAGCGTATTGGCAATGAGCTTAGAAAGGGTGTTTCGCCATAATGTCTTTGTTAAAAGATAGTATGGCAAAACACGCTAGTGGCTATTTATAATCCTGCGCCGAGCTATTTATAGCCCTGCGCTTGCAAGGTAAATAAATGTGCGTATTGGCCTTGTTGAGCCAGTAGCGATTCGTGAGTGCCGCGTTCTTTGATTTGTCCATGTTCCATGACGATGATCTCGTGTGCGAGACGCACAGTGGAAAATCGGTGAGAAATCAGAATTGCCATTTTGTCTTTGGTGTGTTCTTGGAAATGCTGGAAAATATTGGCTTCTGCCTGAGCATCCATCGCAGCTGTCGGTTCATCTAATACCAAAATATCCGCGTCTTCGCGCATAAAGGCGCGCGCCAAGGCGATTTTTTGCCATTGCCCACCAGACAATTCTTGTCCACCGCGGAACCAGCGGCCCAGTTGGGTTTGGTAGCCGTTTTCAAGTTGATCAATAAAGTCGGTGGCCTTGCCAAGTTCGGCGGCTTTTTTCCATCCGGTTTGATCATTGAATCTGTCATTATCACCAGCGCCGATGTTTTCGCCAACAATAAATTGATAACGCACAAAGTCTTGGAATATAACGCCAACACGCTTTAGCAGCGCGCTTTCTTCCCACTCCAGCAAGTCCAAGCCGTCTAGCAAGATTCGTCCTTGAGTTGGGTTATAAAGACGAGTCAGCAGTTTGATGAGAGTGGTTTTGCCTGAGCCGTTTTCACCGACAATCGCGAGGCTATGGCCTGGGCGAATGTGTAGATTGATGTTGGCAAGGGCAGGTCGTTCACTACCTGGATATTGGAAAGAGACGTTCTCAAATCGAATGCCATCGTTTGGAGTTGGTCCTACTAACAAACCGGATGTTGAAAGCGGCGTTTCTTGCTCTAGATATTCGTAGAGGTTGGATAGATACAAATTGTCTTCGTACATGCCGCTGATGGCAGTGAGCGAGGCAGACACTGAGCTTTGACCTTGCTTGAATAAGAGCAAATACATGGTCATTTGACCCAAGGTAATCGCGCCAATAATGGTGTCGCTGACGATCCAGCCATAGGCGCCATAAAACACCAAGGTGCTGATGACGCCAAGGGCGAAGCCCCAGCTTTCGCGACGTAAAATCAGTCGTTTACTTTCTTTAAATAGCTTGATGAATATTTCTGTGTAGCGCTGTAAAAAGCGGTCACCCAATTGATACAGGCGAACTTCTTTAATGTTGTCTTCCCGAGCCAACAAGGTTTCCAAATAGTTTTGCTGACGCACTTCTGGCGAGCGCCAACGAAACATCAAAAAAGCATCGCCCGAAAACTTGGCCTCAGCGATAAAAGAAGGCAAAGCGCCACAAATCAATAACGCCAATGCCCACGGAGAAAAGTGCCACAGCAAGACCGCAAAGCTGGATAATGAGATAGCATTTTGCAGTAGGGCAAAGGTTTTATTAACCAGAGCAAGCGGGCGGCTGGATGCCTCGCGACGGGCGCGAACTAGTTTGTCGTAAAATTCAGAATCTTCAAAATGAGACAGGGTTAAGCTTTGGGCTTTTTCTAAGATCAATAAGTTAACTTTTTGACCTAACAAGCCTTGTAAAATAGCCTGCTGCGCGGTCAAGGCGCGTTGCGCGGCGGCAATCACCAACACCAAGATTCCCTCTAACACCACATAGTTGAGTGCAGTTTGATAATGCAGAACTTGATCCTGCTTGTAACTTTCCATTGCAGCCAGTACGGCATCGACGATTAACTGCCCAACATACGCCATCGCCGCAGGTAGCACGCCAGCAACTAGCGTTGCTAGTGCCAAGCCAATGGTTAACGCAGGTGAAGTTTTCCAAACCAAGTCAATAGCGCGACGGCTATAACGAAAGACACCAAACATATTTTTATCGACAGTATTATTAGGCGAAGCAGCAGGTTTCATTAAAGGTCCTAGAAGTCAGGAAATGAACACGGAGGAATAGACAGTATAAGTCATTAGGTCGTAATTTTATCCATTAAAAAAAACGCCCCTTAGTGCTTGATAAGATGATTTCTCGCGTTTTACTCGTTTGGCTATAGTGAAAGCTAATGGAATTTATACTGGCTGTTTAGCCATAGAATGTGAGAGATCTGTAATGAGTGAGAAATTGGCTAGGTTGGCGCTTGATCAAGCAGGAAGTGGAACACGGTCTGTATGGAGCGGCGAGCAGATGAAGCATCCTTATCGTGCGACGCAAACTCCTATTATCGCGAGTGCCGCTTATGGCTACCAAGATATCGACGAATGGTACGACGTTGCTTTGGGGGCCGCCCCCGGTTTTATTTATAGCCGTATGAGCAATCCTACCGTAGAAACCTTAGAAGCCAAGATTTGTGGCTTAGAAAACGCTGAGTCGGCGGTTGCCTTTAGTACGGGCATGGCGGCGATCAGTAGTGTGCTTTATACCTTTTTATCAAATGGCTGCCGTGTTGTGTCGACGAAAGACAGTTATGGCGGCACCAATAAAGTTTTTGAAGAATTTTTACCGCGCATGGGGGTGAGCGTTACGCTTTGCGAAACTCACAGTCACGAGCAAATCGAAGAGGAAATCGCCAAAGGTTGCGATGTTTTGTATTTGGAAACACCGACTAACCCGACATTGAAAATTGTCGATGTGAAACGTCTTGTGGCGGCGGCTAAAAAAGTCGGTGCCTTGGTGATTGCGGATAACACTTTTGCGACACCACTGAACCAAAGTCCTTTGGCGTTGGGCGTCGACATTGTTGTTCATAGTGCGACCAAGTTCTTGAGCGGTCACGCCGATGCTATGGGCGGTTTGGTATGTGGCTGTGAAGAGTTAATGGCAAAGGTTCGTCATTATCGAGAAATTAATGGCGCGTCGTTGGATCCATTTTCGGCGTATTTGATTATTCGTGGTATGAAAACCTTGGCACTACGAATTCGTCAGCAACAAAGCAGCGCACTGGCGATTGCGGAATATTTATTGACTGAAACTTTGGTTGAAGCGGTAAATTATCCAGGTCTGCCAAGTCATCCGAATCATGCTATTGCCTGTGAGCAAATGCGAGGCTTTGGAGCAATTGTGAGTTTTGTTCTGGTTGGTGGTATGGATACGGTGAAGATCTTATTGCCGCAATTACAATACGCTCATTGTGCTGGTAACTTGGGCGCGGTAGAAACCATTTACGGGCCAGCCAGAACCACAAGCCATGTTGAAAATACTTTAGAAGAGCGTTTAGCGCTGGGCATTTCTGAAGGTTTAGTGCGGATATCTGTGGGGATCGAAGACACTGAAGATTTAATCGCTGATTTACAGCAGGCGTTTGAAAGAGTCAGGGCGCTTTCTCGCTCAGAAACTGACTTGGCTTAATTCTGAGCAAAATGAAAAATACAGTGGAATGCATTAGCGTTTCAATAGGGACTGTTTGTCGCAACTCCTGTATTATGCGCCGCTAGAAAATGGCGTTCGAGTAATGCATTTAAAACAGATTAGGGTTTGTTTTTTCAAAAATTGGGGACATAAAAGAATGAAAAAAATATTTATTAGTGCATTGGCTCTATGTAGCGCAACGTTGGCATCAGCTTCAGATAATGACCTGTGGGAAAAGTCTACGTTAAACCAAGTACTTAACCGTGGTGAGCTTCGCGTTTGTGCTGAAGCTGGTTATATGCCTTTTGATATGCGCGATAAAAAAGGTGACATTGTTGGTTTCGACGTAGATATTGCGAAAACTATGGCAAAAGCAATGGGCGTAAAATTAGATATTCGTAACACGGCATGGGATGGCATCATTCCAGCGTTGTTGACTGACAAGTGCGACATTATTATCTCTGGTATGACGATTACACCTGAGCGTAACTTGAAAGTGAACTTTACCGATCCCTACATTGTTGTAGGTCAGACGATTCTTTTAAGTCCTAAGCTAAAAGGTAAAGTTACCAACTACCGTGATTTAAACGATGCTAAATACACCATAGCGACTAAATTGGGTGCGACATCCGATTACGCCGTAAAAAGATACATGAGCAACGCTAAGTTGAATCTGTTTGAAACAGAATCAGAAGGTGTGCTTGAAGTGGTAAATGGCAATGCTGATGCTTTTGTTTATGACTTGCCTTATAACGCTATTTATTCTGCTCAGAATGAAGGCAAAGTACTGCATTTAGACGAGTCTTTCACCTATGAGCCACTTGGTTTTGCGATTCGTAAAGGTGACCCAGACTTCATGAATTTCTTGAATAATTACCTTGCGCAAATCAAAGGCGATGGTACCTATGACAAGATCTATCAAAAATGGTTTGCTAGTAGCTCTTGGATCAGCAACGTTCAGTAATATGGTTATCAACAAAAAGTGGCGCAGTGTAGCGCCACTTTTTGTTGACTCTTCTTTGAGTTAAAAAACACGACGGGGAACTTCTCATCGATGGAAAAACAACCTCATCTACTTTTGTGGAAAGCGGTCTTTGTTCTAATCATGATAGGACTTGGCTTTGGCATTTATGCTGGTAGCAAAAGTATTGACTACACTTGGCGCTGGGAACGTATTCCGCAGTACATCATTAACACCGAAGCCACGACGGTTCGATCTCCCTTTGATGGCACAGCCACAATAGAGAAAGGTAATAAGCTGGTGGTGACTTCCGATTATGGTGACGATCCGTTAGTAATTAAAAAGTTTGATAACTTGCTGGTTAATAATGGCGATTTAGTGTTTGAAGGTGATCCTCTTGTCGAAGTAGAAAACTGGAATATTGGCCCGCTGACTTGGGGGCTAGTGATGACATTACAATTGTCTGTGGTGTCGTTAGTTTTTGCTGTGGTTATCGGGTTGTTTGCTGGTTTGGCTCGTATATCGACTAATCCTGCATTGCGTTATTTATCTGTTACTTATATTGAACTTATTCGTGGTACGCCATTATTAGTACAGATTTTTATCTTCTACTTTTTTATTGGCACCGTGTTGGATCTAGATCGTTTTACTGCAGGTGTGGCAGCCTTGTCTGTGTTTACTGGCGCCTATATCGCAGAAATCGTGCGTTCTGGTATTCAGTCAATTAGCCCCGGTCAAATGGAAGCGGCACGCAGTTTAGGAATGAATTACGTTCAAGCCATGGTTAATGTGATTTTGCCACAGGCGTTTAAGCGTACTCTACCGCCAATGGCTGGACAGTTTATTAACCTGATTAAAGACTCGTCTTTGGTATCGGTAATTTCCATTACTGATTTAACCAAGGCTGGCCGAGAAGTGGTGAGTTCTACTTTTGCGCCATTTGAAGTATGGTTTGCCGTTGCGCTTATGTACTTAGTGTTAACTGGCGCCTTGTCTTGGGCCATTCAGCGTCTTGAAAAGAGGTTATCTGCCAGTGACTAATATGACCGATAAGAGCATCATTCAAGCTCGTAATATTGAAAAGATTTACCCGAATGGCTGTCATGCCTTAAAAAACGTTTCTCTCGATATTAATCGTGGTGAAGTCGTAGTGATTATTGGGCCAAGTGGCTCAGGTAAGTCGACGTTTTTACGTACTTTGAATCAGTTGGAAACCATTTCTGATGGCACGATTCACATTGATGAAGTTAGCCTGACAGACAGGAAAACCAACATCAATAAAGTGCGCGAAGAAGTGGGCATGGTGTTCCAGTCCTTTAATCTTTTTCCACACAAAACGGCGCTTGGTAACGTGGCTTTATCTCCGATTAAGGTGAAGAAAAAGCCTCGTGCTGTAGCGGAACAAGAAGGCCGTGAGCTACTCAAAAAAGTAGGTCTAGCTGAACGCATGAATAACTATCCATCGCATTTGTCTGGTGGTCAGCAGCAGCGTGTGGCAATAGCAAGAGCGTTGGCCATGCACCCTAAAATTATGTTGTTTGACGAGCCAACCAGTGCCCTTGATCCAGAAATGGTTGGGGAAGTGCTGGACGTTATGAAAAGCCTCGCCAGCGATGGCATGACCATGGTCGTGGTGACGCATGAAATGGGCTTTGCTCGTGAAGTAGCGGATCGCGTAGTGTTCATGGAAGAGGGCGAGTTAGTATTTGAAGAAAGCCCTGAGCGCTTCTTTAGTTCTGACAATCCGCGTCTACAGCGTTTCCTTGGTCAGGTTCTTTAGTTTTGATGACAAATCTTGGCCACAATTGTTGGTCAAGATTCTCTCCTTTATTGGGTATTCATCATGAATAAGAAATCCCTTCCTCCGTTAAATTGGCTGCATACTTTTGAAGTATCAGCTCGATGTCTTAATTTCACTCATGCAGCGGAAGAGTTGTGCTTAACTCAAGGTGCCGTTAGCCAGCAGATTCGTTTGCTGGAAAGCCATTTGGGCGTGTCGTTATTTAAACGTCTACCGCGTGGTTTGAGTTTAACGGAAGAAGGGCGTTCTTACTTTCCCGTGGTAAAAGACGCCATTTCTCGTTTAGCTGTTGGCACGAACGAGATCTTTACCCAACATGATAAACAAACCATCAAAATTTGCGGTAGCTTGTCGTTCTTTTCTCACTGGTTAGCGCCCAAACTGGCTGATTTTAGTGAAACTTATCCTCAGTATGATATTCGCTATGTGAGCAATATTTGGGTACAAGCATTAGACGATGAAGACGATATGGAAATTCGCTGGGGACATGGCGAATGGACAGGATTGATCTCGCAGCGACTGACTTGGGATCGCTTGGTGCCTGTTTGTTCACCTGAATTGATGGCGCGATCACCTTTGCTGGAGCCAGCGGATTTAGCGAATCATTCGCTTCTGCATGTTATCGGTTACGAAGAAGGGTGGGGCTATTGGCTGAATATAATGGGTGTGGATAGTGTTGATTCGTCAGTGGGCATGCAATTCGATACGCTTGTCTCGACATTGCGCATGGCAGAACTTGGGCAAGGTTTGGCCTTGGCGCGTTCTTCTATGGTTGAAGACATGTTGAATGAGGGAAAACTAGTCGCGCCGTTTGGACAAGGCATTGAAGCCAGTGAATCGTTTTATTTAGTGCGACGATCTGGTGCTGAATTACATGGTGCTGCGGCTGTGTTTTTCGATTGGTTGGTCCGGCAAGCTCATCTTGCCAAAAAATAGGTGATCTGTTGATTGAAGCCTTTCGTATAAGTCTCATCATGGTTATTACTTAAGGGCATATTTTGACTCCAGACAATATTTTAACTCCAGACAAGTCAAGAATTATCGAAATGGCTTGGGAAGACCGCACGCCATTTGAAGCTATTCAAACTCTTTATGGGCTTTCTGAGCCTGAAGTTATTTTGTTAATGCGCAGCAATCTAAAATCTAAGGCCTTTAAAAATTGGCGAGCTAGAGTATCTGGGCGTGCGAGTAAACATCTGGCGTTACGCAATCCTGATATTTCTCGTGGTTATTGTAAAACGCAGTATAAAATTCGCGCTAACAAAGGCCATTAGTTATTTGAACCATTATTAGCTTTGGAGTAGTAACGAAAGGGATGCGGCATTACGCAGCATCACTTTCACGAAAATCGACTATCTCGTCATCAAACACAACCGTGCTTTCGTCTTCCTCATAAACCACATCTTCATCGGGTTCTATCACTAGATCTTCCAGCGCTTTTTTAGGTGCCGCTTCTGCTAGATCAAGCTGTGCGTTGGATGCTTTATTCGTTTTTTTAGGTTTCTGAGGACTTTTCTTTTTGTTGCTAAAGACGTCCAAAATAGAGTCTTTGTTCTGTGCGAGATACATGGAAAGCGCTTCCTTTTGGCTATGGTCTCCAGCTAGTTCGCTTTGATCCAAAATCTCATATAGCGCTTCAGCAGTATCCAACAATTTGTCGTACGCATCGGCTTCCGCTTTTGAAGTAAACGTCATTTTTTCGATTCCATCGCGTTCTACAACATATTTGATAATTACAGGCATAATCCACCTCGTGAAAAATAATACTGTATAAATATACAGTTTTTTTTCATTGTTTGTCTAGCGCTTTTGTTTGTTGATCCTAGCAATGATTGTTAAAGTAGTAGGCTTAATAAAGGAAACACTTTTTATGCCTGTTGATTTTTCCCAATTAGACTTTTCCATTTTAATGGATCATGTTGAGATTGTTTTAACAGTCGCTTGGATTTTATTGTCTTACATTGTTCGACGTTACACTAAGCGCGCTATTCGACTTCATCAAAAGACAGAACACGATAAAAAACGTCAAAGAATTAATACGGTCGATAATATATTTAATTTGCTTTTGGTTGTCGGTCTGGTTCTCATTTGGTCATCAGAATTACAAAATATAGCGATCTCAATCGCCGCCTTCATGGTGGCATTGGTTATTGCAACGAAAGAGTTTATCGCTTGCATTGTTGGTGCGTTTTATCGTGCTAGCACACGTCCATATCAGGTTGGTGACTGGATACGTATCGCTAATTATGAAGGGGAAGTAACAGACAGCGACTGGCTATCGACAACCTTATTCGAAGTCGACTTAAAAGGCGGTAGCTACACTTACACAGGCCGTACGACTGTGGTTCCAAATAGCGTTTTGTTGTTGCATACAGTGCAAAATCTGAATTATATGCGCCGTTATGTTACTCATACTTTTTCTATCTCTCGTAGTGCTGATGACGTGAATTTGTTTACGATAAAAGAGCAAATCTTAGAAAAAATTCGCGAGTACAGTGAACATTTTCATGACGTTGCGATACGCTATAACAGCCTTATTGAGAAACGCTTGGACATCAAAATATCCGGCCCTGAGCCGCGAGTTCGTATCACCACGACAGTTGAAGGTTATAATGTTTTTAGTATTTCACTGTTTTGTCCAACTGATGAAGCGGTTGAAATAGAGCAAAAAGTTATCGAGGACTTTATGATATTCTGGTATGAAAAACGTGATATGAATACCAACACAATTGGGGAAGAATAATGCGATTTACTCGTACTTTTGTAACCCTTATTTTGATATCTACTTCTGTGCTTTTGGCTGGTTGCAATAGTTTTCGTGTGAGCGAAGATGACGTGAATAAAGAAGTTGCTAAGCAACTTGCGCAGCCACAAGAAAATCATATCAAGTTTACCTTAGACAGTAATACTCTCAATTTGGATCTTGTTGTGACATCTGCACATATCGACTTTACTGAACGTGATGGCGGTTTAGTGCTGGTTGATATGATTAGTAAAATGACCGGGACGTTAACCGCGTTTGGCCAGACATTTTCATTGTCAGCTCGGGTAAATCCTTCTTTTGAATCCGGTGTACGGATCGAAGAAGATCGCCTGTACTTGGTCGCGCCAAAAATTACCCAAATTGTGGTAGAAGGCTCAAGCTTTAACGACAAAATGCTGCGATCCACTTTAGGATCTTTGCATGATGATTTTGAAAAGGCACTGGTGCAGTATTTTGATGAACACCCTGTGTATGTGCTGAACCATTCTCCGTTTGAAAAAACCGCTGCGTCTTTGGTGAAGGACATCATCATTAAAGAAGATTCCTTAGAGCTTTCTATATTTTAGATAAGACGGGTCTAGGTAAGTTTCTGCGAAGTCACTATAATGCCCTAATACTATAGAACCAGATGGACTAAGCTCTGACGCTTAATCGTTGAATTAAAAATGAGGAAACAGCATGTCGATTGCAGACAATCAAGTCGTTCAATTTCACTACACTTTGCGTCATGGCGAAGAGTTGATCGAAACCTCTGCGGGTAAAGACGCCGCGGCTTATTTACATGGTCATGGCAATGTTATTCCAGGGCTTGAAAAAGCAATGGAAGGAAAAGAAGTTGGTGATGAGTTTGAAGTGACTGTTGCTTGCGCTGATGCTTACGGCGAGCGTCATGAAGATCGTCAGCAACAAGTGCCTGTAAAACATTTACAAGGCGCGAAACGCTGGAAAGCTGGCATGGTTGCTATGGTGCAAACCGATAAAGGCATGCGTCAGGTGACTGTTGTTAAAGTAGGTTTGAAACACGCCACTGTTGATTTGAATCACCCATTGTCCGGCAAAGATTTGACTTTCAACATTCAAATCGTTGACTCTCGTGAAGCAACGAACGATGAAATTGCTCATGGTCATGCGCACGGTGTAGGTGGTCATCACCACTAAGAGGAAAGCTCTTTGAGTTTGAATAGAGTAATCTCTAAAAGCCCCTGTTACGGATGACGTAGCAGGGGCTTTTGCATTTTGGTGCTTTAGGGTGCTAGCAATTGGCTGATTTTAATCAAGTAATCGCAGGAAATATTAAAAATTAATAAGAATCGTTATCAACTGCTTGACAGATCTGGCTTTCATGCACATTATTGATAATAGTTATCATTTATATTTTGTGTTTTGGAATTTTAGAGGGCGAAGCGATGAGTCATTATTTAGTGCCATTTTCAGTGCTCGAGCAGACCATTCAAGGAGGGCAGTGTGCAGACTCTCCAGAAGTGCTCTATCATTATTTGAACCTAACAGAAGAGTACGCTGAGCGATTGAATATTACCGATGCGACTTTACTGCATCAAAGAGTGTTCAATGTCTTGCTGGATACGGTTTGCGATACAAGTATCGCACCTCACTGGCGTCAGACTTGTTTAGATAAGGTGTATTTGCCCTTGTCACATCTCAAGCATTTAATTGTAACGTATCAAGATGCTAAGAATTACTTCAAGATGGAGCATAATTTACGGATTCTGAGCCATTATTTTATTTCTTCCTTCGAACAATAAGGACTTTATTTACTAATGAAAATGCGTATTGAAAAAGACAGTATGGGCGAATTAGAAGTTCCTGAAAAAGCACTTTATGGCGCCCAAACCCAGCGAGCTATTAATAACTTTCCGATTAGCGATGAGCCACTGCCTGAAGCCTTTATTCGCTCTCTTATCTTAATTAAAGCAGCGGCTGCACGAGCTAATGAATCTTTAGAATGCATTACACCGGAAATGTCTAAAGCGATTCAAAACGCCTGTGACGAACTATTAAATGCTGACGATCTGATGCAGCATTTCCCCGTCGATGTTTTCCAAACGGGCTCTGGTACCAGCTCGAATATGAACGCCAATGAAGTGATCGCCACATTAGCCAGTGCGTACTATTGTTCAGAGGTAAATGGTTCAGCGGTGAATCCAAATGATCATGTGAACTATGGTCAAAGCAGCAACGACGTGATTCCAAGTGCGATTCATGTCAGCGCGACGTTAGAGTTAACTGGTCATCTGCTTCCAGCATTAGTTCATCTAAAAGACACCATTCTTGAAAAAGGTACTGCGCTTGCGGGTTATACGAAAACTGGCCGAACGCATCTGATGGATGCTATGCCGGTTCGATTGGATCAAACTTTTCATGCTTGGGCTGCACAACTACAAGACAATATTGATAACCTAACTTATCTTGAAAGCAAAACCACTCAGCTTGCCCAAGGCGGAACGGCAGTTGGAACCGGTATTAATGCTCACCCCGAATTCGCTGAACTATTTGCCAAAGAGCTGTCTAATCTAACAAATGTCACTTTCAGCAAGGGTAATAATTTTTTCGCTTTGATTGGTTCCCAAGATACGGCTGTCGCCTTATCTGGTCAGTTAAAAGCAGTTGCAGTGACCTACATGAAAATTGCCAATGACCTTCGTTGGATGAACTCTGGCCCATTAGCGGGTTTAGGCGAAATTTCTCTACAAGCCTTGCAGCCTGGTTCGTCTATTATGCCGGGCAAAGTGAATCCAGTGATTCCAGAAGCAACGGCTATGGTGGCGGCACAAGTGATTGGTAACGACGCGGCAATCACTATCGGCGGACAGTCTGGTAATTTTGAATTGAACGTCATGTTACCAATGATTGCTAAGAACTTGCTAAACAGCATCAAGCTATTGGCAAACAGCGGCCAGCTTTTAGCAGATAATGCTATTGCGACGCTAACCGTGAATGAAGATAAATTGAATCAGGCATTGCATCGTAACCCTATTTTGGTAACCGCACTTAATCCGATTATCGGTTATGGCAAAGCCGCAGAGATTGCGAAAAAAGCCTACAAAGAAGGTCGTCCAGTGGTCGATGTGGCTGAAGAAGAAACCGACCTAAGTCGAGAGGAATTACTTGCCTTACTAGATCCAGCTAAGTTAACTCACGGCGGGATCTAGTACAGGATATATAAGGTTTCCTTATTTGGTTGTTCCCTTACCAAATAACGAAAACGAGCCAGCCTTCGTGCTGGCTTTTTTGTTACTTTGAAATCCTCATGTCAGCATTTCTTTCGCTTTGATCGACGCAAAGAATATTTTTCAAGTATCTATCGCTATCAATACATCAACTCTTCCTTACGTACTACTGAATGTGCACAAAATAATAAATCCTCATCTGTCTATAAAATAAGCGGACACTAAATATTGACTGACTGTTTTCATGGTGGAATAATTTAGTTGCATAGGCAAATACTGTTTAGGCAATTAAATTTATATCTCTTTGACTAGGTTAATCATGACACAACCCCCCCAAGACTCTCATGAGCTTTTATTTAGCAATATTGGTTTTTTGCTCGGCAAAACCAATCAGATAAAAGATCGTTTTCTTGATCAATATCTGGTCGAGGAAGAGATTACATCAGGCCAAGTTAAAGTGTTGTTTAGACTCTACTTATCGAATAATCAACGCTCTTCCGATATTAGCAAGGCCTTGGGTGTGGATGGCGGTGCAATGACTCGAATGTTGGACAGATTAGAGAAAAAACATTTTATTCAACGAATCGCTGATCCTGATGATCGTCGTTCTGTTCTGATTCAATTAACCGACACTGGACAAGTTGTGACATCTCGTGCGCTCCCTCTTGCTCAGGCCGCTATTAATAATTTAACTGAATGTTTAACGACGGAAGAAAAGCAAAACTTACTACATTGCTTAAGCAAAATTGTCAGCTCTTCTCTTTCAGAAGAGTGCCATCTGTCTAATAAGAAGGATGAAAAATGTTAAAGCTGGTGAAAATCACTCCCTTTATGTTGTTATACTTTCTCTATGGTTGTGCGCCACCGTCCAGTATTAAAACGCACAACACCATGGATGATGAGTCATTAATAAGCCACGCGAGTAACTTAGATACGAAGAACTTGTACTCGTCGAATTGGCCAAGTCAATCTTGGTGGTTATCTCTTGAAGACTCCCAACTGAACCAGCTGATAGCAAAGGCGCTAAAAAATAGTCCTGACATCCAAATGGCGAATGCAAATTTAGAAAAAGCATCGGCTTTTGTTATGTCTGCAGACAGCAAATTTGATCCTGTCGTATCTGCCGATGCGGGTGTTACACGCTCTCGTTTGTCTCGTGTGGAAGATTATAGTTACCAAGGTAATAAGTATGGAACCGTCTATAATCTTGGCTTAAATATGAACTACTCTTTTGATCTATGGGGTGGCAATAAGGCCGCATGGATTGCTAGCGTTAATGATCAAAAAGCCGCTGAGATAGATCATCAAGCGGCAAAAATAAATTTATCTTCAGCCATTATTCGTATCTACATACAGCTTGCTAATGCCTATTCTTTAGAAGATTTAGCAAAAGAAGATCTAGAGCGAACTCAGCGTATCGTTTCGATTACGCGGCAGTTATTATCAAATGGCCTAACATCAGACGATCACTTATACACAGCTCAGGGTAATGAAGCCTCAGCAAAACAAGTACTAAAAAACCGCACTCTGTCTATTCAGTTATTAAAAAATGCTTTGGCAACGTTAGTTGGAGCGGGTCCTGATCTCGCTAATACAATTAATCGACCTGATGCACACATGGGCACCAAACTTAATCTTCCGGAACAATTACCTGCTAATTTAATTGCCCATCGCCCAGACATTGTCGCAGCTAAATGGCGCGTTGAAGCGGCAAACAAAAATATTGAAGTTGCTAAAACACGTTTTTATCCAAATGTTAATTTAAGTGCATCGGCTGGCTTTAAAAAGATTGCTGGTGACTCTATGTTTGGCGAAGAAAGTCGTTCTTGGAGTGTTGGGCCCGCCATCTCTTTGCCTTTGTTTACGCAAGGACTTAAAGCTAACTTGATTGATCAGACAGCTTCTTATGATGCTGCGGTCGCTCAATACAATAAGACGATTGTTAAAGCCTTCGGAGATGTAACGGATAGCGTTTTATCTATTAAATCTATCAATGAGCAAATACAAGACGCAGAACAAAGCCTTCAGCTAGTAACTAAAAGCTATCACATTACAGAAAAACGTTATCAATCTGGAATGGGTAGTCAACTTGAAGTTTTACTCATTGAAAATCAATTACTACAAGCAGAGTCAGTAACAACTCAGTTAAAAAATCAACTTCAAGAACAACAGGTTGCGCTTATTGAAGCGTTAGGTGGTGGTTTTGAAGATGGCCAGTCGACATCTGTTTCTAAACAATAATGGTGA
This sequence comes from Marinomonas polaris DSM 16579, assembly GCF_900129155.1. Taxonomy (GTDB): domain Bacteria; phylum Pseudomonadota; class Gammaproteobacteria; order Pseudomonadales; family Marinomonadaceae; genus Marinomonas; species Marinomonas polaris. Next base: position 71,044 of record NZ_FQVF01000015.1, on the reverse strand, counting down.
ACAAAATTATGCAAGACAACGTTGAAAATACAGCGGCACCAAAGAAAACCCAGCGTAAGAAGGGGTTAATAATCCTTTTCGGCATTGTTGTATTGGGTGCAATCGGGACTGCTTGGTACTACGAATCGTTTGTGGTTGGCAATCAAACAACAGATGATGCTTATGTTGAAGGCAATATCGTCTCTATTACGCCAGAAACAGTTGGTACTGTTACACAAATTACCGCAGATGACGGTGACTTTGTCGAAAAAGGACAAGTTTTAGTACGTTTTGATAAAGCCGATGCGGATCTTGAGTATGAAAATTCTAAAGCAAAATTAGCCCAAGCGGTCCGTCAAGTAAGAGCTATGTTTAATAATGTGACGCAAGCCGAAGCCGTTGTCGATGCCAATAAGATTGCCTTACATAAAGCAGAAAGAGATTATGATCGTCGTAAAAATATGGTCAAAGCAGGTGGTTTGTCTCAAGAAGACCTAAGCCACGCAAAAGACATGGTCGATTCGGCTCAAACTCAACTGGCTGTTGCTATCGAGCAATTGAAAGCTCAGTCTTCCATGATATCTGGCACTACCGTAGAAACTCACCCAATTGTTCAATCCGCGATTACGGATGTGAAGCAGGCTTATTTAACCAAACAACGCACTGACATTGTCGCTCCTGTCACCGGATATGTGGCTCGTCGCCAAGTACAATTGGGGCAACGCGTCTCACCAAGTTCAACTTTAATGGCGGTTGTCCCACTTAATGATGTTTGGGTAGATGCTAATTTTAAAGAAACCCAACTGAATAGCATGCGTATTGGCCAACCAGTTTCTTTGATAAGTGACCTTTATGGTGACGAGGTAGTTTTTCATGGAACAGTGGAAAGTTTAGGGATTGGTACTGGCAGTGCGTTCTCTGTTTTACCTGCACAAAATGCCACAGGTAATTGGATTAAAATTGTTCAGCGTTTACCTGTCCGTATTAAGTTAGATACCCATGATATTACGAGCCATCCTTTACGCATTGGCTTATCCATGAATGTTGATGTGGATACATCAAACACGTCTGGTAAGTTGTTATCGACCATCAGCCCTGAAAAGCCGCGTTTTGATACTAATGCTTATGATAAGCCTATGGAAAATATTCAACAGATTATCAGTCAAATTATTAAAGACAACGATGTCCAGCTTAGTCATGCATCGACAAACAAGTAGTAAGGGCTGTCTATGAGTCAACAAGAAGGGTTTCGCCCAGCTAATATGGCTCTGTGTGTCTTTGCCATCTCGCTGGGCGTGTTTATGCAGGTGCTGGATACCACTATTGCAAACGTGGCTCTGCCGACTATCGCAGGCAATATGGGCGTGAGTTTTAACCAAGGTACTTGGGTTATTACTTCCTTTACCGTTTGTCTTGCGATTGGTTTACCAATCACGTCTTGGTTAAGCCGAAAATTTGGTGAAGTACAGCTGTATATTGCGGCCTTGCTAGGCTTTATTATTACCTCATTTTTATGTGGTATAGCGCAAAACATGACTGAAATGGTTTTATTTCGCGCTATACAAGGTTTAACAGCAGCACCTTTGTTTCCAATGAGTCAGGTGCTTTTGATGTCTATTTTTCCGCGCGCGAAACGGGGAATGGCTCTCTCTTTAATAGGCATGGTCGCCGTAGTGGGCCCCATTGTGGGTCCCATACTTGGCGGTTGGTTAACCTACAACTACAGTTGGCCATGGATTTTTTTTATTAACATTCCAGTAGGGATTTTCTCGATAGTTGTTATCTCTGCGCAGTTTAAAGACCGGCCTCAGCAGAAAACCAAACCGAAATTAGACATCATCGGATTAGCAACCATGGCGCTTGGTGTTGGTGTACTGCAAATCGTGTTAGACAAAGGCAATGATTTAGATTGGTTTTCCAATAATTGGATTATTGCTGGGGCTGTTTTTGCTGCCATCATGCTGACTTTTATGGTGATTTGGGAGTTAACAGACGACCATCCAGCGATCAATCTTCGTTTGTTTGCTAATCGAAATTTCTGTGTCGGCACTATATTACTGACATTGGGGTATGGCGGATTTTTCAGTATTAACCTTATTCTTCCACAATGGCTTCAGACTCAAATGGGTTATACCGCATTATGGGCAGGATTAGCCGCAGCTCCAATGGGTGTTTTACCATTGTTGATGTCGCCGTTTCTGGGTAAATTCGGCAATAAACTCGATATGCGCTGGTTAGCAGCAAGCTCATTTTTGGTTATTGGCATAAGTTGTTATTGGCGAACTCTATTTAATTTAGAGGTCGATTTTACGACGATCGCACTTATACAGTTGTTTATGGGAATTGGCATTGGCTTATTCTTTATGCCAATGACGACGATCTTGATGTCAGACTTAAATGGTCCTGAAATCGCAGATGGCGCCTCTTTGTCTACCTTTATTCGAACCCTTGGCGCTAGCTTCTCGTCTTCTTTAACCGCCTGGATATGGACCCGTAACTCAAGTGCCCATCATTCAGTATTAAGTGAAAACATATCGCAATATAACCCTATTGTGTCACAGCAACTGCAAGACCCAAGCACAGCAAGCCTGATGAGCTTTAATCAAACAGTCACGTCACAAGGGTTAATGCTGTCAACCATTGACCTCTTTACTATGCTGACAGTCTTATTTTTAGTTCTGACACCCTTTATATTCTTTACGAAAAAAGCGGCTAGTGGACATTAAGTAATAAGTTTCTAGCCGATAACCCAAATACGTTTAAGGCGTTTTGGAATGTCGGCTAGAAGCTAAGTGTAGTGATAGTGGTATTGATAAAAAAATCATAAGGCGATCAGGCGTTTAACGCCTCATCCACAGCGGCTTTAGCGTGAATGTAAGTAGTATCAAATAAAGGTACAGTAACGTGTTCTTGCTTGAGCAGTAGGGTGATTTCCGTGCATCCTTCGATGACGGCTTCCGCTCCGGCTGCTTGAAGTCGATTAACGATGTCGATATAAATTTTTCTCGATTCAGGAAGAATTTTACCGAGACATAATTCCTCGTAAATAATTCTATGTATGTCGTCCCTGTCTTGCTTCGATGGTGTGATTACCTCTAAACCATATTGCTCTTCTAATCGCTTAATATAAAAGTCTTCTTCCATCGAATAGCGAGTACCGATAAAGCCAACTTTTTGATGTTTTTGTTTAACGAGTTCCTTAGCGGTGGCATCGGCAATATGCAGTAGAGGAATTCTTACCGCATTTTGAACAACATTCGCCACCTTGTGCATGGTATTAGTTGCGATAAGTATGAAATCAGCATCAGCTTGTTCTAAACGTTTGGCTTCAGCAGAGAGGATTTCTCCTAACTGTAGCCAATCGCCTTGATGTTGCAAACACTCAATTTCAGCAAAATCGACACTGGATAAAACGATCTTAGCGGAATGCAGGCCGCCGAGTTTTTGTTTGGTCAACTCGTTGATGCTTTTGTAATACAAAGCTGAGGATTCCCAACTCATTCCGCCAATAATGCCGATCGTTTTCATTCTGCGTCCTTTAGTTTTTATCTTGAATCTATAAAGTTTAACGCTGTTATTGAGCAGTCGTAATGCACAGATGGCAAAATTAATGAAGCAGACTGTAATGGAACAATGGCACAGTTAAAGGCTTCTGGTCATAAATACACTGTAAGGATCAAGTTTGTAATCGGAGAACGGTCCACATTCAATAAAGTTATGTTTGGTGTAAAGCTTTCTTGCTGGCGCGAAGAAGTCTTGTGATCCTGTTTCTAAGCTGATTTTATTGAGCCCTTTTTGCTTGGCTGCATCGATGATATGACGAAGTAGGGTAGAAGCAACGCCTTTGTTGCGAGCGGCGCTGGTGGTACGCATAGATTTAATTTCACCATGTGTTTCGTCCAGTACCTTAAGCGCTCCACAGCCTAGCAATTGGCTATCTTCCCAAACCGTCCAGAAGGTAATGTTCGGTTTTTTTAATCCGTTTAAATCTAATGCAAAAACGCACTCAGGCGGTGATGCCGCAAACATGTCTGCGAGGTGTTCTGTGAGTAATTGTTCTATTTCTGGGCCAGATAAATTGTCGATTCTGATATCCATTTAGTGTGCTTTCCAGTTCGGTTTTTAGAAAAAAAGATGTGTATAGCATGTTTTTAAGATTCAAAAATTTAAGCAATTTCCGTACCTTATTTCAGAATGTAGAATAGTGCGAGAGAGGCATGTTTAAAGTGTATACTCGCTGTAAGCTGTTGTCGGTGAGAAAGGACAATTGCTATAAAATGGGCGAAGTACGATATGACAGACCAATTAAATTTACGACCAGCAGAGATGGCAGACGCCGAAAATTTATTCGTGTGGCGTAATGATCCAGACACCCGCAAAGGGTCTCATAATAGCGATGAAGTTATATTTGAGTCACACCTTGCTTGGCTTGAAGCGTCATTGGACTTTCCTGAACAAAACAAACCTGAAAAAAATAAGCCCAAACAAAGGCTTTTGTGGATTGCTGAAGTTAATGGTGTAGCGGTTGGAACTTGTCGAGCGGATCGCGTGGAAAATGCGTGGGAATTATCTTGGACTGTTGCACCGGAAGCGCGCGGAAAAGGATTTGCCCATCAAATGTTATCTAAATTGGTGCATTACTTCGATGAACCATTAGTGGCACTGGTTAAGGTAGGTAATATTGCCTCGATGAAAGTAGCAGAACGTGCTGGCTTTGTTCTAAAGCAAGACACAGAGCAAGAAGGCGACATTTTGCTCTATACTCGTCGGCCTTCTTAGATTGCTTGCGTGAAAAAACTAATCATCAAAACGAATGCGAACTTTCGGCTCGTTAGGCTTTTTCTCGGTCGGTTTACGTAATGGATCGACCAGCTTTTCCAATCCATTAATTTTAATTTCTAACGCCAGTTGTAGCCATTGTCCTAGATTGCCATTCGGCCAGCCTTCGTGAGCAAACCAGAGTAAATAGGCTTCCGGTAGATCAATCAAAACACGACCTTGGTATTTACCAAATGGCATAGTTTGACGAGCAACTTGAACTAGATCTTCTTGTGAAAACATGGGCTTCGCTTAATGATGCTTAAGAGTGAGTATGTGGTGCGTATTTAAACATACGTGGGTTATTTGGCAAATGGTGGATCTTGTTTAAAACGCTGAATCAGATAATCACAAATACTTTGTAACTTCGGTGATGGTTGCCGTACTTTCGGATAAACCAACCAAACGCCGCTGTATGGATATTGATATTGTGTTAACAAGGGAATGAGCTTGCCGCTGGCGAGATCGTCAGAAACATAATAATCAGGCAGTTGCGCGATACCCAAGCCTTTACGTACTGCATCCAGCAAAGCAGGGCCAGAATTACTGCGCCATTGGCTGCCGACTTTTACTTCTTTGCGCTGTCCATCTTGTTGAAACAGCCAATGATTTTTCGAACCGATCAAGCATCGGTGTTTGTTCAATTCGGCTAATGTATGCGGCATGCCGTGCTGATCTATGTATTCTCGTGACGCACAAAGGTATTCGACCCTATCACACAAACGGCGTGACAAATGGCTAGAATCCTTCATAGCCCCCATGCGAATAGCTAGATCGTATCCTTCTTCGATCAAATCTACCGAGCGATTGGTGAGGTGAAAATCCAGCTCTATTTTTGGGTGGTGCAATAAAAAATCGTTCATCAATGGCGCAATATAGCGTTCGCCAAAGGTAGTGGCACAGGTCATTTTGAACGGGCCAATTGGTGCTTGGTTGAGGGTGGAAATCACTTCTTCCGCGCTACTCAGTGCTTCAGGTAAACCACGACAGTGTTGATAATATAAATCACCAGCATCGCTTAAACGAATACGCCTTGTAGTTCGAAACAACAACGTCGTACCAAGCTCCGCTTCGAGTTGAGTAATTAGTCGACTAATATGAGACGCCGACACGCTGAGCTTAATCGCTGCCGCTGAAAAGCTACCTTGTCTGACGACTTCGACAAAGGCTTCCATGGCTTCCCAATTTTTCATCTCATTACCCTGCAATCGAAACGCTTAGATTAGCGCATTTTTAATAAAGTAAAAAATGATTGTTGCCATATGGCAATAATCATTTTCCAAATGGGAGATTATCCTTGTAATCATTTACGACTACACTAGTTGAATCGAAAATGAATCAATATACACATTGGAGTGCGCTATGAAATGTAAAGCTGCTGTTGCTTGGGGTCCAGGCCAACCACTTAAAATCGAAGAAGTTGACGTTCAGGATCCGCAAAAAGGCGAAGTACTTGTTCGCATGGTCGCAACAGGCGTTTGTCACACAGACGCGTTCACCTTGTCTGGTGAAGATCCAGAAGGCATTTTCCCTGCGATTCTTGGCCATGAAGGTGCCGGTGTTGTTGAAGCCGTGGGCGAAGGCGTTACCACGCTTAAAGTTGGCGATCACGTTATTCCTCTATACACCGCAGAATGTGGCGAGTGTAAGTTCTGTAAGTCTGGCAAAACCAACCTTTGCCAAGCAGTCCGTGTTACCCAAGGTAAAGGCCTAATGCCAGACGGTACTAGCCGTTTTAGCATTAATGGCGAGCCAATTTTCCATTATATGGGTACGTCTACCTTCTCTGAATACAGTGTGGTTCCGGAAATTTCTTTGGCGAAAATCCACGTTGACGCACCGCTAGAAAAAGTCTGTTTGTTAGGTTGTGGTATCACAACAGGTATCGGTGCAGTACTAAACACGGCGAAAGTTGAAGAAGGCGCAACGGTTGCTGTCTTTGGTTTGGGTGGCATTGGTTTGTCGGTTATCCAAGGTGCTCGCATGGCAGGAGCTTCTCGCATTATCGCTATCGATATCAACGAATCTAAATTCGAAATGGCGAAACAATTCGGCGCGACTGATTGCATCAATCCGAAGAAATTTGATGCACCAATTCAGCAGCTAATCGTTGATATGACAGACGGCGGCGTAGATTACTCATTCGAATGTATCGGTAACGTTCAAGTAATGCGTCAAGCGCTTGAGTGCTGTCACAAAGGTTGGGGCGAATCCATCATCATCGGTGTTGCTGGTGCTGGCCAAGAAATCTCTACTCGTCCATTCCAATTGGTAACCGGTCGAGTCTGGAAAGGCTCTGCTTTTGGTGGCGTAAAAGGTCGCAGCCAATTGCCTGGTTACGTAGAAGACTACATGAACGGCAAGATCGAAATCGACCCATTCGTGACACACACTATGCCGCTTGAGAGAATCAACGAAGCGTTTGATTTGATGCACAAAGGTGAGAGTATTCGTACAGTTATTCTTTTCGATAAATAATCGTGATCATACCGTTTTGATAAGCCCGCTAAGCGGGCTTTTTTAACACAGCTAAGGAGACAGCTATGGAATTGTTATCCAGCACCAAAAGCTTCGGCGGTTGGTTGAAGCGTTATAAGCATGAAAGCTTGTCAGTGAAAAGCGAAATGACCTTTGCTATTTATCTGCCGCCACAAGCAGAAACGCAAAAAGTCCCTGTTTTGTATTGGTTGTCAGGTCTGACCTGTAACGATGAGAACTTCACACAGAAAGCAGGAGCGTTTCGTAAAGCGGCAGAATTAGGTTTGGCCATTGTTTGTCCTGATACCAGCCCACGTGGCACGGATTATCCGAACGAACATGAAAGCTACGATTTCGGTTCCGCTGCAGGGTTTTATATCAATGCGACGGTTGAGCCTTATTCGAATACCTACCACATGTACGATTATGTGGTGCAAGAGTTGCCGCATTTGGTTGAAGCGAATTTCCCAGTGACTGACAAGCGTTCTATCTCTGGTCACTCAATGGGTGGTCACGGCGCTTTGATTTGCGCGCTGAAGAATCCAGGTATGTATCAATCAGTCTCGGCTTTTGCACCAATTGCGAATCCAACCAACTGTCCTTGGGGCGAAAAAGCCTTCACCGGATACTTGGGTGAAGACAAAGCCACTTGGAACGAATGGGATGCGACTTTGCTGATAGAGAATGCCAGTGAACGCTTACCTTTGTTTATCGATCAAGGCGAAGCTGATAACTTCTTGGTAGAACAACTAAAACCAGAAGCTCTAGAAGCTGCTTGTGAAAAAGCTGGACACCCGATCACGTTACGCCGTCAACCGGGCTACGATCACAGCTACTTCTTCATCGCCAGCTTCATCGACGATCACCTAGAACATCACTCCAGAGCCTTGAGTTAATCACTGGTTTCTCTTCATTGGAATCAACAAAAGCGAGCCATGGCTCGCTTTTTTATTGCTGGAAGTTTCGACACTGTTCAATTAGTGCATCGATGTTCATATTTTGTTCTGTGCTGTCGGCGAGGCGGTTGATTTCGCTGTCTCTGTATTGGTCGTAATCGAATGCGGCCGCTTGGTCGACGCCTGCCCAGTTTAGTAAGGCCTGCAGGGCTTCTGGGTGGTCAAATACGCCATGAAGATAGGTGCCGATGATTTTGCCGTCTTCTGATATGTAGCCTTCTTGTTCGCCGTTTTCTTTGTTTTGTTCGTTATCTAAGAGAGCAAAGTGGTTTATTGTCGTATTGGCTGAAAAGCTCGACACGCCAGAGTGGATTTCGTAGCCAGTGACTTTTGCGTAATTGTTTGAAGAGCGGGATGAACTGCCTGAAAAGGCAAGTTGTCCATGACGTTGTTTAAGTTGTTTTTCTTCTTTAAGGACGGTTTCCATTGGTATAAAGCCAAATCCAGTCGATTGTGTGTTGGCGTGTTGGTTTTCTAGCCCCAGCGGATCGAGCAGTTGCTCGCCGAGCATTTGATAGCCACCGCAAATCCCAATGACTTTTCCGCCGTATCTTAGGTGTTTGTTCAGATAGTCTTCCCAACCTTCTTGTCGCAAAAAGGCGAGGTCGCTTTGCACGCTTTTGCTACCGGGTAGGATCACTAGATCCGCTGGTGGAATGCTTTCGTTCGCACCAACCAGTGTAACTTGAACATCAGGGTGAAGGCGTAGCGCGTCCCAGTCTGTGTGATTACTAGTACGCGGCATAATAGGGATGACGATGTTTAACTTTGCATTTGTGTCAGTTTTAATGGGGCTTTTGGCAACGGCGTCTTCGGATTCTAAGTGGAAACCTTTTAAGAAGGGGAGCACCCCCAAAACGGGTTTTCCAGTGCGTTCTTCGAGCCAGTCAAGGCCAGACTGTAATAAGCTAATATCGCCACGAAAGCGGTTTATCACAAAGCCAATGACTCGATCTTGCTCACTTGGGCTAAGTAAATCCAGCGTTCCAACGAGGTGAGCAAACACGCCGCCTTTGTCGATGTCAGCGATGATAATAACTGGACAATCGATGCTTTCGGCAAAGCCCATGTTTGCGATGTCGCGAGCGCGTAAATTAATTTCCGCTGGGCTGCCAGCGCCTTCAATTAAAACAGCTTGGTATTGTTCGGCTAGGCGATGATAAGAATCCAGCGCGGCGATTTTGGCAATACTTTTGTATTCGTGATAACCAACCGCATTCATGTTACCCACGGCTTTGCCTTGGATGATGACTTGCGCGCCTGTGTCTGTGTTGGGTTTAAGCAGAATCGGGTTCATGTCCACGTGTGGTTCAAGCCCCGCGGCATAGGCTTGCACAGCTTGGGCTCGGCCTATTTCATTGCCATCTTGCGTGACAGCGCTGTTTAATGCCATATTTTGTGGCTTGAATGGCGCGACTTGTATACCTCGACGAACGAATAAACGGCACAATGCCGTGACTAAGGTGCTTTTTCCGGCGTCCGAGGTGGTTCCTTGGATCATTAAACTAAAGGCTGGCATTCAGTATCATCACGCTTTAAATCAATAAGGTGATAGAATTCTACCTTACCTTCTTATCTTGTTAAGTGAAAAAACGACCAATATTTATGATCCTTTCTAATTTAGACAGTATTATTGATGCCTTTTTTGATAACTTCTTAGCTTTTTCTTCCAGCACCAGTTTGATTTTAGTATCGGCTTTGGTGCTTGATCGCTTATTAGGTGAGCCCAAAAGTTGGCACCCTTTGATTTGGTTTGGTCGCTGGGTGGATCTTTGTCGCAAGCATATCCAATTGCCCTTAGAGGCTTCGCAATCTCGTCAGCGAATGGTTGGTATGTTGGCTTGGCTGGTGGCGGTTTTGCCTTGGTTGCTGATTTTATTGGTCTTGTTTTGGCTATTACCAAACTGGCTGGATACTCTTTTGTCTGTGTTGGTGTTGTATTTCGCCATTGGTTGGCAGAGTTTACGTGAACATGCTTTGGCGATTTATCAGCCTTTATCCGCATCGCCACTATCGATGGAAAAACTTGATGAAGCGCGTCTTGCCGTGAGTTATATCGTAAGCCGTGATACTCAAAATTTAGATGAATCGGCAGTAGCGAAAGCGGGCATTGAGTCGGTATTAGAAAATGGCAGTGACGCGATTTTTGCTCCCATCTTTTGGTTTCTTATATTCGGTGCGCCTGGTGTGCTTTTGTATCGCCTTGCCAATACGCTTGATGCTATGTGGGGCTACAAAACAGAATCCTTGCTGTATTTTGGTTGGTTTGCGGCACGTTTTGATGATGTGCTGAATTATGTTCCAGCTCGCCTTGTTGTTTATACCTATGCCGCTTGTGGTCATTGGCGTGCTTCTATTCGTAGTGCGCGACGTCCTTCTGCTCGTTGGAAAAGCCCAAATGCAGGCCCTGTAATGGCGGCAGGCGCTGGCGCGTTAGGCGTTCAATTGGGTGGCGAAGCGCCGTATTTTGGAAAAGTAGAAACCAGACCAATTCTGGGGGAAGGTGATTTACCGATACCTCATCATTTAAAAGAGGCTATTTGGCTGGTGGATAAAAGCGTATTTTTATGGGGATTGGTTATATGTCTGTTGGTCTGAAATCTTCTAAGTTAGACAGCACTTCAAGTTTAGGAAATGTTCCAAATCTAGAAAGCACGCCACCGAAACATGGTGGCGATTTAGCTTATTGGCAACGTAAGGTTGGCAGCAAGGCGTTAAATTGGTTGGATTTATCTTCAGCATGCAATCGTGAACCTTGGCCGATTCCCGAAATAGCGCCTTCCTTGTGGATGGATTTACCCGATCAAGCGGATTTACTAGACGAAGCCGAGCGCTATTTTGGCCGTCGTCCCAATGCAATTGGCGCGGGTTCGCAGCATATTATTGAGTCTCTGCCGCCGATGTTGCTGGCTTGTCAGTCTTCAACTCAGCTCGTCGCAAATCAAACAGTTTTTGTGCCTCGTATTGGTTATCAGGAACATGCTTTTGCTTGGAAAAAGTGGGGCTTTGATATTGCCTATTACGATGCTTTAGAGGAGTTATTAGAGCAAGAATGGGCTGTTGCTGTGGTGATTCAGCCAAATAATCCAACCGGAGAAATCGCATCAGGCAAGGCTTTGTCTCAGCTTATTGCTCATGCGGAGCAAAAAGGCGTGCATTTAGTAGTAGACGAAGCCTTCATTGATGCTTGTCCTGAATTAAGCCTATTGAATCACCAAAATAGTTCAGATTTGAGTGAGTCGCTTTTTATTATGCGATCGGTTGGTAAGTTTTTTGGTTTGGCAGGAGCTCGTGTTGGGTTCGCTTTTTGTTCCAGTAAATGGCAAGCCGCGCTAAATAATTTGCTTGGACCTTGGCCTGTTGCCACTGCGAGTCTGTATTTGGTGCAATTAGCCTTTGCTGATAAAGCTTGGCAGTCTCAAGCTTTGCAAGGCTTAAAAGTACGACAAGCTGCATTTGTTGAACGTGTGATGCCAAAATTCAATACTATTTTTGATTCTCAAGATTATGTATTGAGTCCGCTGTTTGTGACTTGGTTTCTCGATAGTCATGAGTATGCAGCGCAAGTTTTTGAAATGTTGCATCAAGTCGGTGTTCATACTCGCTTAGGCGAAGGTTGGATTCGTGTGGCATTACCGGCTTTGCGTGAAATGGATGCTTTAAATAGCGCATTGATTCGTTTATTGAAAACAGAGGGAGGCCGAGAGCTAGCATGAAGCATCTCGTTTTAGGTGGCGTTCGTAGTGGTAAAAGTGCTTTCGCTCAAGAACAAATAACGGCTTGCGGAAAACCAGTCTGTTATGTGGCGACGTCTCAAGTGTGGGATGACGGCATGGCAGACCGAGTGCGCTTGCATAAAGACAACCGACCGAGTGAATGGCAATTGATAGAAGAGCCGTTAGCATTGGCAAGAGTCTTACATTCTCTTAATTCACCTGATCAAGCAGTCATCGTTGAGTGTTTTACCTTATGGATGACGAACTTATTGTGCCTAGAAGATGAAACTCGTTTGGAAGATGAAAAACAAGCGCTACTAAAAGCGGTTGAAGTATTCGAAGGGGATTTAATTCTAGTATCGAGTGAGGTGGGTTTAGGTATTATGCCGATGAATGCGCTGGCTAGGCGTTTTGGTGATGAGGCTGGCGCAATGAATCAGGCGCTAGCTAAATTGACCGATCGGGTAACTTTTGTTGCGGCCGGCCTACCATTGCCGCTAAAATCCTAATCTTTTATTTCCACTCAATCTTTTCTTGTATTATGTTATTCCCTTAGTGGCACATAATTGAGAAATCAGAACCAATAGCGAAAGGCGTAGGAGCTTTGATGACCCCTTATTCAAAAGATTTTCCGGTATCTTGGGAAGAGTTACATAGGAATGCTCGCGCTTTGTCTTGGCGTTTGCTTGAGCAAGGTCCTTGGAAGGGAATTATTGCGATTACTCGTGGCGGTTTAGTGCCAGCGGCTATTTTATGTCGTGAAATGGATATTCGCCTGATTGATACGATTTGTATTGTTAGTTACGGTGCCGGCGAGAAAGGCGATGGAGTAATGAAGCAAGGTGAGCTGAACGTTTTGAAAGGCGTAGAAGGCGACGGTGAAGGATTCATTTTGATTGATGATCTAGTTGATACAGGGCGTACTGCGGCAAAAGTACGTGAAATGTTGCCTAAAGCTCATTTTGCGACCATTTACGCAAAACCTGCTGGTAAGCCATTGGTTGATACTTTTATTACCGAAGTAAGCCAAGATACGTGGATACGTTTTCCTTGGGATATGGAATATACTTTTTCAACGCCCTTGGCGGATCGTCAAGCAAAGTAAGTATTCACTTCAGCCACATATATTCCTTAAAAAGAAAGTCTAAAAAGAAAGCCTCAACAGAAAGTTAGTTATTGTTTGACACAAAAGAAGCGAGAGAGCTTGCAAAATTACACAAAACTCTCGTTTCTTTTACACAGTTTTCAGCTAACTTTATGGTTATATTCGTCTCTAAACAAGAGTTAAATAAAAGTTAAGGTCGGCTAGAAAATGGCTATTTCACGCATTTTTAATACAAACATTTTTATACAAGTACAATAGGATTTTAATATGTGGCAAACGTTAACTAAAGTTGCTTTGGCTGGTATTTTATCGTTTGCGATGATTTTACCAGCTTGGGCTGAAGGTACAGTGGCTCGTGCTCAATTTTCAACAGATGTTGTAGATCGAGAGCCGATTGATGATATTGGGCCCACTGTAAAAGTAGAATATGGCGAAATACAAAGAGTGTATTTCTTTACTGATTTACGTGATATGTCTGGCAGCCAAGTTATTCATCGTTGGAAACTGGATGGCGAAGATCAAGCTGATATAGGATTTGATATAGGTGGTGACCGTTGGCGAGTATGGTCAAGTAAACGATTAATGCCTGGTTTTGATGGTAAATGGAGTGTTGATGTCGTTCAGGATGGCCAAGTGATTGAAAGTCGTTCATTCGATTATGTAGATGAAGGTTAGTAAATCAGGCATTATTTACTGCTAAATTGTTGATATCGACTAAGGATTAATATGCCTCATTTACGTGTTCGTGGACTAGCTTTTGACGAATTAGAATCTATCGCAGATATCCTGATAGAAAACTTAGCTGAAATTACCGATACGCCTAATTCACATTTTACACTTGAGTATCAAGCAACGACGTATCTTGCGGTCGGCGGTGCTTCTCCTGCTTATCCATTCTTTGATGTTTTGTGGTTTGACAGAGGCGATGAAGTAAAGCGCAAAGTAGCGTTAATCATCGAAGAATTGGTTAGACCATTGGTAGATAGTGGCCAAGACATTACCGTTTTGTTTCATGATCTACAGGGCAAAGATTATTACGAGAATGGCGAGCACTTTTAAGAGATAACCCCCTCCCAATCTCCCCCTTAGCAGGGGGAGGAGCTGAAGCCCCTTATCTTCAAGTGTAGGGTTGGTTAGGGTGGGGTTGTTCGAGACTACCTTTGAAATTCGTAGACACTTCCCAAGTTCATTATCTGAGTTAATTCATCTAATGCGTTGCGGCTTTCGATTAACAGCTGCGGATCGGCAAGGTCTTTTTCATGCAGTTCATCCCGGTAATGCTTATCTACCCAGATATTTAAACGCTCAAACAAGGCGTTATTCATCAGTGTCGATGGATTAATAGCTTGTTGCTCAGCTTGTGTGAGGGCAACGCGAAGTCGAAGGCAAGCTGGGCCGCCGCCGTTGCTCATGCTTTGTTTGAGGTCGAAGACTTTGATCTCATTGATCGGCGATTGACCAACAACTAGGCTATTTAAATACGCCCAAACCGCTGGATTGTTTTCGCATTCACCCGGTACAACTAAAACCATGTCATCATCGTCACGGCTTAATAACTGGCTATTAAACAGGTAAGACTGAATACAGTCTTGTACTGATACGGCATTACTCGGAACTTCAATCAGGTGGAGCTTAGACGCTCTATCTCCCCAAGCTGTTAGTAAGTCTTGCTTCATCTTAGCGGTATCTAAGAAAGCCTCTTGGTGATAAAAGTGCGCGTTACGGTTACCTACGGCAATCACGTCATTGTGGAAAACACCAGCGTCGATGACGTCTGGATTTTGTTGTGCGTAAACTACTTGTTCTGGGGATAATCCATGACGACGCGCCACCGCTTGAGAGGCTTCTAAAGTGTGACGAGCTGGAAATTTAGCCGGATGTGGCGCGCTGTTGTTGAAGGCTTCCATTCCATACACAAAGAACTCGATGCCTTGTTCGCCATAACCATGGCAAAAACGTGTGTGGTTTGCTGCCCCTTCATCGCCAAAGTGATCGACACTAGGCAACGCTGGATGGTGAGCGAAATGTTTTTCGTCTTTAAAGGTCGCTTGTAAAATCGCGCCAGTGGTTTCATGTTCGATGGAGCGATGGAATTTATTTACTAAGTTTGCAGGCGTGAAATGCACTCGCTTGTCACTGGTGTCACCACTTGGCGATACGGTTGCAGCGTTGGCTGTCCACATACAAGACGCAGAACTAACCGCAGCAAGCAGCTTGGGTGCTTGTTTAGCGGCTTGTTCTAATATATTTGTGTCACTACCAGAAAAACCTAAACGGCGTAGCGTTGGGATATGTGGGCGTTCGTGTGGCGCGAGTACACCTTGAACAAATCCCATATCAGCCAAGGCTTTCATTTTTACTAAGCCTTGTTTTGCCGCTGCTTTTGGATTGGATGGACGTGCTGAGTTATTCAATGAAGCGACGTTACCAAAAGATAGGCCGCTGTAGTTGTGGGTTGGGCCCACTAAGCCGTCAAAATTGGCTTCTGTCGCTGTGTTCATAATTGCCTCTTGTTATACCTGAATTTAAGTTGCACCTGAATCTAAGTTGTCTATTCTGCAGTCTGTAAGCACTAAAGCGTTATACCGTGTCCCAGTTTTTCTGGCATGGTTAAACTGTCTGCTTCAATGCTGGCCACTGGGTAAGCGCAATAATCTGCTGCATAGTAAGCGCTGGCTCTATGGTTACCACTGGCGCCTGTGCCACCAAATGGTGCGTTGCTTGATGCACCGGTAGTTTGGCGGTTCCAGTTGATAATGCCAGCACGGCTATACTGTAAGAACCATTCATACTCAGCAGCATCATCGGATAAGAGACCGGCAGACAAACCAAACTTGGTGTTGTTGGCGATGTTCATGGCTTGATCCAAAGAGTCATAACGAATCACAGTCAGCAAAGGGCCGAAATATTCCTGATCTGGAAGCTCGTCTAGCATGTCTGTTGCGTCGATAATACCCGGTGTAACAAAGCCGGTTTGGCTGTCGCCGCGAGTCATTTCTAGGATCGGTGATGCGCCTAATTTGATCAGTTTTTGGTAGGCTTGCAGTAAACCGTCGGCGGCTTGAGCTGATACGACTGGCCCCATGAAAGGTTGTGCTTCGGCATCAAAACGGTCGATTTTTAGTGCTTTGGTTGCCGTTACTAGGGATTGCAAAATTGCATCGCCAAGCTTGCCTTTTGGCAATAATAAACGACGGGCACAAGTACAACGCTGTCCTGCTGATATAAAGGCTGACTGGATGATTTCATGCACGGCAGCACGTTGATCCGCTATTTTTTCAGAAACCAATAATGGGTTGTTGCCGCCCATTTCTAACGCCAAGATTTTACCCGGATGGCCAGCAAAATCGTTGTGTAAAATGTGACCTACTTGTGGACTGCCGGTGAAGAATAATCCGTCGATGCCCTGGTGATTGGCCAAAGCAACGCCAGTGTCGCGCTCGCCTTGAATTAAGTTAAGTACGCCAGCTGGCAGGCCAGCTTTTTCCCATAACTGAATGATCAAATCCGACGTTGCAGGAGCTTGCTCGCTTGGTTTAAAAACTACTGTATTACCTGCAATCAGCGCTGGAACTATGTGGCCATTGGGTAAATGCCCAGGAAAGTTGTAAGGGCCAAATACAGCAACCACACCATGTGGACGATGGCGTAGTCGGGCTGTGGCACCAGGCATAGGCGTGGTCTTTTCACCTGTTCTTTCGTGATACGCCTGTTTGGAAATCGCGACCTTGCCCACCATAGCAGCGGCTTCGGTGCGGGTTTCCCAGATTGGTTTGCCGGTTTCGCGGCTAATGGCGGTAGCGATTTCTTCGCTGTGCTGTTTTACCAATTCTGCGAAGGCTTCAATAATCGTTAAGCGTTCTTCTAAAGGGCGATTAGCCCAAGTAGGAAATGCAGAGCGAGCAGACTTGATGGCTAAATCTACTTGGTCTGAAGTGGCTGTGTTGGCTTGCCATACTAAACTTGCATCTGCTGGGTCGATAGAGCGGAGTAGCTGGCCTTCGCCTGCTAACCATTGACCATTAATATAATGTGCTTGTTTCATGATAGCTCCTGTTAATTCGTGCACTTTTAACTTTAGTACTTTCAATTCTGATAAAGGTTAAGCGCACTTATCTTGAATAGGGTGATAGTTCCACGATTCGAACGGGTTCTTTGTTTATTATGCAGAGGCAGTCTGCTTCCTCTTGAGTCAAAGTCATAGCGCTGCCAGGCGGTATTGATCGTTGAATCAGAATGCAACGAAAGTCTTTTACCTTGGCATTCGAGACAAGATAGTAATTACCTTCGCTCATCCCTTCGCCTTTGCCTTCACGGATGCCTTTAGGTTGACCTATGTTAGCAAGGCAAAGTCGGCTATCTCGGACTGCTCGTATGTCTTGCACACGAGCCTCTAAACTTGGGCCGCCATCAAAAATGTCGACGTAGTTTTCATAACGAAAGCCTTCTTGTTCTAATAAACGACGGGCTGGCACCGTATTTTTGTGAACTTGTCCCAAGACGTCGCGGGCTTCTTGTGGCAGCAAGTTAACGTAGACTGGGTTGTTCGGCATAAGCTCAGCAATAAACTGTTTGTTACCTTGAGAGGTAAGTTCGTCAGCTTCTTTAAAATCAATAGAGAAGAAGTGGCGGCCAAGACTCTCCCATAGAGGAGAAATGCCATTTTCATCACTAACACCACGCATTTCCGCGAATACTTTATCGGTAAAACGTTCAGGAAATTGTGCCATGAACATAAAACGTGCCTTAGAAAGCAGTTGGCCGTTTTTTGAATGACGGTAATCTTCTTCTAAAAACAGTGTGCAGATCTCACTAAATCCGGTGAAGTCATTATTAAGTATCAGAGTAGGAATGGCGTTATGTACACCAAGTTCACGGGATGCGTGAGTAATGGTTCCTAGATGATAGCTGTAGAAGGGTTCATCTAAACCAACCGTAGCTAATATTCCACAGGTACCAACAATGTCACCTGTTGTGGTATCTTCAAGTACCATCAAATAATCTTCATTGTGGGGCTTGGTGACGTTTTCTTTGTTAAAAGAACGCACGGCGCCGTCGATTTTCTTTTGTAGAATGGCTTCATCAGACACCAAGGAGGTAAAACCAATGCCGGTTTTTTCTGCAAGTCGGTAAAGAGACTTTAGGTCATTCTGACAAATGGGGCGTATGACCATCATGATGGTGTTCCTCGTATTTAATTAAGCTGCTTTTGACGGTTATTAAGATCATGCAGATCGTTATTATTGTTTATAGAGCAACCCACTGGATACGCTTTCCAGATGAAATGCCTAGCCTTTCTTGGGTCGATTTTTCTAATGCTAATCCTGCTACTTGCGGCTCAGCAGGTGCGGCAGTCACTCTGAAATTCTCTAAATGGCCTGCAGATATAAGGTGGATAGCGCCTTTTGAGATTTCTGTTAGCGTCAGTGCCTTGTCTGTTTTCTGGTTGGTAATGGTGTGCAGGCTTTCTGTTCTTGCTTCGATACTAGGGCCGGCATCAAATATGTCCACATAGCCACGGAACTCAAAACCTTCATCTAATAAAATGTCTGCACTTTGCCCTGAGTTTTCATGCACTACACCAATTGCTTCTTGTGCGGCTTCTGGCAAGGTTGGAACATAAATCGGGTAGCGAGGCATTAATTCTGCGATAAAATTTTTATTGCTGACACCTGAAAGATAGTCGGCTTTCTTGAAGTCCATGGTAAAAAAGTGTTTTCCCAAGGCGTCCCAAAAAGCAGAGTAGCCGTGTTTGTCACTTTCGCCGCGCAATTCTGCAAATAAACGCTTAGTAAAACGCTCTGGATAACGAGCAATAAAGAGTAGGCGTGCTCTGGATAACAAAGACATAGCAAGGGGGTTCTGGTGCGCCTTGTCGACCACTAAGGCAATAAGTCGGCTGGTTCCGCTATAGTCATGGCATAAGAAGAGTGCAGGAATTCGATTGTGAATTTGCAACTGTGGCGACGCATGAACCACTTCATCAATGCGATAGCTGTAAAACGGTGTATCGACTCCCACCATGGCATCGATGCCACAACAACCAACAATCTGTTCATTGCTGGTATCCACCAACACAAACAAGTAGGATTCGTCGCCTGGCTGTACGACATCAGTTTGAAAAGAACGACGAGAAGACGCGATTTTGTCGTTGAGGCGTTCTCTGTTTGCGGGGAAGTTTGTAATACCAATACCCGCCTGTTGAGCAAGGCGTTCCAGCGCAGGAAGATCGGCAAAATCTACTGGACGTACTAGATACATAGAAAATTCCTGAAAATGGGTTAGGGCGATAATATGTAAGTATTATTGCTGAGTTCTATAGTACGTGTAAGAGAGTAACTTTCGCATTAGCGACAAGTTTTTCTAGATATTGGCTAATTATGGTCGATTTTTAAAAAGTATAGAGGTTTTAAATATGAAAGCGGGCGTTTATCAACATTATAAAGGGGCGCTGTACTGGGTTGAGCGAGTGGCAAAACACAGCGAAACTGAGGAAGAGTTAGTTATTTATCAGGCTTTATATGGAGAATTCGGCTGGTGGGCAAGACCGCTAAGTATGTTTCAAGAGTCTGTTGAAATAAATGGTGAAAGAATCCCGCGCTTTGATTGGGTTAGATCGGAGCGCGACGCGGGATAATTCTATTAGAATGTGGATGCATCAAACTGGTGGATGCATCCAGGGGGATTCACGCATAAAGTAAATGATCTGTTCTCTCAGCCAACGATGAGCAAGGTCATTATTAAAGCGTTCATGCCAAAAAATATGGATAGGGTGTCGACCACTATATTCATCGAGCTCCAATACTTCTTTTGGAATTGGCAATAATTTCACTGGATAAAAATGGGCTTTCTCGCACATTATTTGTAAAAATAAGTCGCCAATTGAGCGAGATGTTACCAGTGCCATGCCTCTTTTCACTGCTTGCATAGCAACCATCAGGCTGTCTGTTTCTAAATCTGGCTGAATACAATGACCTTGCTGCTTTAGCTTTTGTTCAGTTTTAGAAAAGGTGCTATTTCGGTTGTTACGTAAGTGATGTGTCACCACTTTGTGGGATAACAGCTCTGTTACCGTCAATTCTTCTTTGTGATAAAGCGGATGCGCTTCACTTAATATAATACAAGCTTCCATGTAGCCTATTAGCTTGCTGCGAACATTACCGGGCGTATCGTTGATACGCATAATCCCAAGATCTACATTGCCTGAAACTAGCTCATCTAGGTGGGAATCTCCCCATGAGCTGATGGATAGCCTCATACCTGGTGCCTGATATTGTAATGACGCTAGTAATGGCTCAATAAAATTTTCTAAATCTCCTTCATCTACACGTAGCTTGAAACGTCGATCTAGGTTTTTTAAATCTAGTGAGTTCGGGCTCATTAATTCAGAAAGAGAGTTTAAAATTGGCTGAATTAGGTCGTGTAATTCAGAGGCTCGCGCTGTTGGGCTTAAGCCATAGGCTTGGCGAGTGAATAACGAATCCTTAAATAAATCTCTCAAGCGTTGTAAGCTTTTACTAAGTGCAGGCTGTGTCACTCCAAGTCTTTCCGCGGCGCGAGAAACGCTGCCTTCTTCCATGATAGTGACGAAAGCGACGAGTAGCTTAATGTCTAATTTTAAGATGTCGTCTAGATGCATGGTCTTCTCAATACGATAGGTAGTTTAAAAACAGGAGCTTTATCTATTCGATAAAGCTCCATCCTCTAAATACAACGCTTAGTCATTATTCAAAAGTATTATTCAAAGTCTTCGTGATGACGATATTTGACTCGGAATAATATAGTGTAAAACACAGGTACAGCGATCAGTGTCAGTATTGTCGCGAAGCCTAAGCCAAAGGAAATGACCACGGCCATGCCTTCAAAAAACGCATCGTAAAGTAATGGCACCATACCAAGAATGGTTGTGACTGCAGCCATACAAACAGGTCGAACACGGCTCACAGCAGAAATGAAGATAGCTTCGTATTTCTCTGTACCTTGTTCAAGTTCGTAGTTTATTTGGTCTGCTAATACGATACCGTTTTTCACTGTCATGCCTGATAGACTCAAGAATCCAAGCAATGCCATAAAGCCGAATGCAGAGTTCATTACCAGTAGCCCTGTTGAAACACCAATTAATGCTAGCGGTACACAGAACCAAATTGTCAGCGGCACACGAATTGAGTTAAACAGTAATATGGTGATGATAAACATAAATAGGTAGCCCATCGGCAAAGCCTTGAATATGTTAGCCTGAGCATCAGTACTGCTTTCGTATTCACCGCCCCAATCTAGAACATACCCTGGTGGCAAATGAATTGCTTCGATTGCGCTACGAGTACGAGAAAAGATCTCCATTGCTGTTTCATCACCTAAAATTTTAGGATCAGCCATCACCGTAATAGTACGTTTACGATCTCGACGTTCAATGATTGGATCTTCCCAAACGGTTTCAAATCCAGATACCAGTGTCGAAAGGGTTACGTAGGATCCTGTCGCTGGGCTATAGATCTGTAAGTCACGGATTTGGTCTATTGAGACACGCTCATTTTCAGGCGCCGTTCTTACTATAGGGAGCAAGTCAGTGCCTTCACGATACAAACCAATTTGAGATCCAGTAAAGTTGGTTAACAATACATCGTCCAATTCTGTTTTGCTGATACCTAGACGTCGAGCTTGAGCATCATTAAAGATTGGGCGAAGCACCTTAACAGGCTGACGCCAGTTGTCTTTAATATTTTCAAGGCCACCATCAGTGCGGTAAATCTCTTGGATCTGCGCGCTTATTTGACGTAAATGTTTAGGGTCTGGACCACTAATACGAGCTTCAAGCTTAGCGCCACTAGATGGTCCTAACTGTAGGCGTTGCAGTTTTACTTCAAGCTCAGGGTACTCTTCCTGCATTTTGTAATACAAGTCTTTTAGTAAGCTAGGAATTACGTCAGCATTCTTGGTTCGAATAATGAACTGAGCGTAACTTGAGTTAGTTTGTTCTGCTGTGTACGTCAACATGAAACGCAAAGCGCCTTGCCCAGTTGTTGATGTTACGTAGTTAATACGATCGTCTTTCAACAGATCGCTTTCAATTTGTTTTACGGTTTTGTAAGTACTATCAATGTGGGTTCCTTCCGGCATTTGAATGTCCATATAGAACATAGGTGTTGTTGAAGGTGGGAAGAAAGATTGTTTTACAAATTGGAATGCCCAACCGGCAGTAAACAAGCTACCAATTAAAAGAATGACCGTTACCCAGCGGTAGTGCATGGCTTTATCTAGCAACCATTTATAGCCAGTAAAGATAAAACCTTTGTAAGGGTCGGCTAGTTCTTCTGCTGAACCGTCTTCATTGTTGGCTTTTTGGATTGTTTCTTTGAAGAATAAATCACAGAAAAAAGGCGTCAATGTAATGGCTGTGATCCAGCTTAATAGCAGAGAAATCAACAAAACATAGAACAGCGAACCAACGAATTCACCAACAGCATCAGGCGATAAACCAATCGGTGCAAAAGCGGTAACTGCAATGACGGTTGCACCTAAAAGTGGCCATTTAGTCTGTTTCACAACCGCACTGGCGGCTTGTAATTTGGTCATGCCCCTTTGCATGCCTATGAGTACACCTTCGGTTACCACTATGGCATTATCTACCAACATACCGAGGGCGATAATCAGACCACCTAAAGATATTCGCTGTAGATTGATATGGAAGTAATCCATAATAATGAAGGTACCAAGAATGGTAAGCAGCAGAATAATACCAATCAAAATACCAGAACGAATGCCCATGAAGACCAAAAGTACTAGGATAACGATACCTACGGCTTCAACTAGATTAAGCAAGAAGTTTGACACAGAACGATCTACTTCTTTTGATTGGAAATAAATAGGATCCATGCTTAAGCCAATAGGCTGCTGGTATTGAAGCTCTTCAATTCGGTTTTCTAATGCTTCGCCAATTTTCACCACGTTTACGCCAGATGAAAAGGATATGCCGAGTAATAGCGATTTAGCGCCATTGAAATCAACAATGTGAGTCTGTGGTTCAACATATTCACGTTTCACCGTGGCAATGTCTCGTAAACGAATTAAATTGCCATCCGATGGGGTACCGACAATAAGGTTCTCAAGCTCCGATATGTCTTTGAATTCACCAGTCGGGCTAATGCGAATATATTCACTGCCAACTTTTACACGTCCAGCGTTTGATACGCTGTTTTGGTTCGATAATAAGTCTTCTAATTGGCTTGGTGCGATGCCCATATTGGCCAGTTTGGCACGAGAAATTTCAATAGTAACTTGCTCGTCTTGTTCTGCAGCTACGGTAACTTTAGCGACACCATCAACTAGTACTAATTCACGCTTGATGTAATCAACGTAGTTTTTAAGGTCTTTGTATGGGTAGCCCTGACCATTGATCGCCAGCATCACGCCGTATACATCGCCATAATCATCTAAAACAATAGGTGTGGACACGCCGCTTGGGAAATCGCCTTGAATATCGCGAATTTTCTTACGAACTTCATCCCATATTTGCTTGAGCTCTTTAGCACGATATGAGTCTTTGATGGTTAATTGAACCTTTGAATAGCCCGCTTTTGATGTTGATGTAATTTTATCTACGTAAGGCAGGTTCTGTAATTCAGTTTCAATCGGATAGGTGACTTCTTCTTCGACCTGTTCTGGTGAAGCGCCAGGATATTGGGTAATGATCAGAGCATCCTTGATAGTAAATTCAGGATCTTCTAATTGACCAAGGTTAGTAAAAGCGATGGTACCGCCGATCAATAAGATCAGTGTTACCATCCAACTCGTTACTTTGCGTTTAATAAAATAAGCAGCAATATCCATTATAGACCTCGCTCACGTGTCCAAGGGCGAACATGCATGGAGTCTGTGAGACTGTTTACTCCTGCAGCAACCACTTGATCTCCAGCGTTAAGGCCTGAAGTGATTTCAATTTGATTACCTTGTAAGGATCCAAGTGTCACAACACGTGCGCTCACTTTGCCTGTGTCTTTATTGAAGACCCAAACAGTGCTGTTTGATTTACCTGTGTCTGTATCTTCGCGACGTGTAACCGCTTCGACAGGAATAACAACATGCTTTTTCATCCCTAAAAGACGGTTTAAATCTATATCGACGTTCGCTGTCATACCAGGTAATAAAGTGTGTTCTGGTTTACCGTTGCGGATTAGGCGCAGTGAAACATCATAGGCCATGGATGTTTGATCGGGTGTTGTGTTGTGTTCTTTGTATGTGCCTGATAATACTTCGTCTGGTGCTACATCGACTATTACGTTTGGTTGATAGTCTGACTGTGTGGATTTAATGCTGACTACTAGGCTTTCTGGAACTTGAAACTCTACATCCAAATCGTCAATATTTTGTATGTGCATAATAGGTGCTGTAGCACTAATGTATTGAAAGTTTTCCGTCGCTACAGAGGAAATAACTCCTTTAAACGGTGCGTAAACTTTAGTGTATTGAAATTGGTTTTTAGCAGATTGTAGGGCGTTATTAGTTTGATCCAATGTTGCTTTGCTTGAGTCATACTCAGATTTAGTTGTAGCGTTTTGCTTAAATATTGCCTGAATACGCTTAAACTGCGCCTCGGCAAGACTTTGGTTTGCTTCAGCAAGCTCTACTTCAAGTTTGAAATCAGTTGGATCCAGTAAAGCTAGAAGTTCGCCTTTATTGACTCGTTGACCAGCGACAACATTTACTTTCATTAATTGTCCACCAACGCGAAAGGCAATATCTGCTTCTTCACTGGCTTTTAATTCTGCAGGAAAGCGACGAATATTTATTGAATCTGTTGCCTCAATGGTAATTAATTTTACTGGTCGTACAATTTCTTTTTCTACAGCTGATTCATCTTCGTTCGATGAACAGCCAGTTAGCAGCAGGGATGCTGCTAACGTTAAACCAATAATCGTATTAATACGTTTTTGGGAATTCATTGATTACTCCGTAAAAATATAGGAAATACTTAGATGAATGTATTTTATATCTCTGGAGTTAGGATATAAACTTTTAAATATATATGAAAGATATTCCCTATCTTAGATATCTGTCTTATAGGTTATGTTTTATTGGGTTTTTTCTAACTCATCTAAAAATGTTTCCAGAATGAGATTGGCACGAGCACCTTTTCTGGTGATAGCTGAGAATTGTGTTATGTAGTGGCATTCTTCTGGGAGAATAGGGCGCATGCGTCCGTCACGAATCCAGTGGGCAGCCACATGATCTGGTAAAAAACCGATATAACGGCCAGTTAAAATAAGGAAGGCAATTCCTTCTCTGTCTGTGGCTGTGGCACTTGTGGTAAGAGGTTGATGCTGGGCTTTTATTTCGGGTGTTTGGGCATAGGCAGGAAGTACAGCATCAAACTCTTTTAGTTTGGCTTTTGATATTTTATTATCAGCGACACTAAACAATGGATGAGTGTCACTACAATAGAGTTTGGACTCTTCTTCGTAAAGGTGGTGATAATCCAAACCGCTGAGTATTTTTAAATCTGGCACGATACCAACATGTAAACGCCCATCTAGCACGCCTCGCTCTACATCCGTAGGCGGAATCATTCTAATGTTAATGGCAACCTGTGGGCCTTTGTCTTTTAGTCCTGCTAAAGCTCTTGTGATACGAGTATGCGGCAAGGTAACGAGATTATCAGTGATGCCAATATTTAACTCACCTTTTAGATGTTGGTGAAGAGCGTTGATATTGGTTCTGAAATCTTCGATGGAAGACAGTAGCTGTAAGGTAAAGTCATAGACTTGACTGCCTTCGTTTGTCAGCGAAAACCCTGAGCGTCCTCGTTGACATAAACGGAAGCCTAAACGTGTTTCTAAATCAGATATGGCAATACTGATCGCGGCTCGACTGATATTTAACTCAACCTCTGCGGCTGAAAAGCCACCGCATTCCACCACGGTTCGATAAATCCGCAATACGCGTAGATCTGCATCGCTTACCTGACTTTGAAATTGGTTCATTGTTGGCCTATATGTTCGTTAAGTTAGTTAAGTAAATGATTAACTAAGCGTTAATAGATTCGACTTTTTATAATCTATTCCCATAGGCATAGTAGAGTCAATGTTTGTTACTAATGTGACTTTTTTATGTCGTTATGATGCGACTAACCCTTTTAGAATGACTATATGGAGTACTCATGGAAATCATCGGGCATTTGATCGACGGCAAGTATTCAGAGCAAGCCGAACGTACTCAGGATGTGTTTAATCCAGCAACTGGTAAGGTATCAAAAAAAGTCGCTATTGCTTCTCGTGCAACGGTTGAAGAAGCGATTGCCGCTGCTCAAGCTGCTTATCCAGAATGGCGTAATACTCCGCCATTAAAGCGCGCCCGCATTATGTTTAATTACAAAGTCTTATTAGAAAAACACTCGGATAAAATTTGCGAACTGATTGGCGCTGAGCATGGCAAGATTTGCCATGACGCCGCCGGAGAGTTGCAGCGCGGCATTGAAAATGTTGAATACGCCTGTGGTGCGCCAGAGTTATTAAAAGGCGAGTTCAGTAAAAACGTCGGTCCAAATATCGATTCTTGGAGCGAGTTTCAGCCGTTAGGAGTAGTTGCTGGTATTACACCATTTAACTTCCCAGCCATGGTGCCGCTATGGATGTTCCCGATGGCGATTGTGTGCGGCAATACTTTTGTTTTGAAACCATCGGAACGTGATCCGAGCACTGCATTATTTATCGCTGAGTTACTGCATGATGCGGGCTTGCCTGCCGGCGTCTTTAACGTGGTAAATGGTGATAAAGTGGCAGTTGATACCTTGTTGGAAGACAAACGAGTAAAAGCTGTGAGTTTTGTGGGTTCCACACCAATTGCTGAATATATTTATAGCAAAGCCAGTGCAAATGGCAAACGCTGCCAAGCTCTAGGCGGAGCAAAAAATCACGCGATTGTCATGCCAGATGCAGATATGGATAACGTCGTCAGCCAGTTACTTGGTGCGGCCTTCGGTTCGTCTGGGGAGCGTTGCATGGCTTTGTCGGTTGCTGTTGCGGTTGGTAAAGCGGCTGGAGATGCTTTGGTGAGTAAAATGGCCGACGCCATGAAACCGCTTAAGGTGGGGGAATGCTCAGATAAGAGTAATGACTTTGGTCCAGTTATCACCAAAGAGCATAAAGACAAAATCGTCGGTTTTATTGATAGTGCAGAATCGCAAGGCGCTACTGTTGTGGTGGATGGACGTTATCCACAAGTGGCAGGTTATGAAAATGGCTTTTTTGTTGGCGCGACACTCATTGATGGTGTGACCAAAGACATGGATAGCTACCAGCAAGAGATTTTTGGTCCTGTGCTGCAAGTGGTGCGAGTCGATACTATGGAAGAGGCTATGACGCTGATTAACGACCATGAATACGGTAACGGCACCTGTATCTTCACTCGTGATGGCGAAGCGGCGCGTTATTTCTCTGATCATATTGAAGTGGGCATGGTAGGTATTAATGTACCTTTACCTGTGCCTGTGGCGTATCACAGCTTTGGTGGTTGGAAACGTTCTCTGTTTGGTGATTTACACGCTTACGGTCCAGATGCCGTGCGCTTTTACACTAAACGCAAAACCATTACTCAGCGTTGGCCTTCGGCTGGTGTTCGTGAGGGAAAGAGTTTTTCTTTCCCTTCATAAGTTGAATAAGTTAAATCTCAGACGTTTCTTTCGATTCTTTTATGCAATGTGAGAAATGTTTTAATGGTCGCTTACTACTTGGTAGCGGCCATTTTTTTTAGCTTGATAAAGCGAATCATCGACTCGTTTTAAAGCGTCTTCAGCGGTTTCATTTTCTTCTACTTGAATCAGACCAAAGCTACAACTGATAGTCTTATCCCAGTTTTCTAAAAATACATGATTAGGCATCTCTTTACAGATTGTCTCTATACGTTGTTGAATTTTAGCGAGTTCCACATTAGGGAAGATGAACAGAAACTCTTCGCCACCCCAACGGCTTGAAATATCGGTTTCACGCATGGATTTCGACAGATAACTTGAGATCTTGACGAGAATCTCATCACCCTTGCTATGCCCCAGTTGGTCATTTACTCTTTTGAAATGGTCAACGTCAACTAAACTAATACAGAAAGGGGCTTTATCCTCACCCTTTTGATTAGCGTAATAATTTAACGCTTCAAGACCAAAGCGACGGTTAAATAGCTGTGTTAGTTCATCTTTCTCGGCTAACTCAGCCATTAAAAAGTATTGTTTATCATACGCCGAGCGAGAAATAGCTGCAGTGATGATGAAGGGAAGGCTTGCTCCCATTACATTGAATATAAAAAACAGCGGATAGTAAGAGGTTAAGCTATCTGCTTTATCCTGGGAGAATACGTTAAGTAGAGTGAATGCTGTTATATGGATTAAAGCAATCACTGTTGACCAAGCAACACTAAAGCAGGGAATGGCCATCAAGAGTAGAGCCATCGGCCAAAGGTAATACTGAAAGCCTGCCTCAACTCCCAATAAGCTGGTGGCTAAAACAGCATGGCTGAGTACTTCGATGCTCATGATTAAAATAGAAATATCGTGTCGTCCAATACGATTAAACCAAAATGTCAGTAGCCAAGCGGATACACTTAAAATATTGATCCAAGCAAGCAGGGGGTGATCGAGGTAGATAAATAATAAAATGAAAATAAAATGAGCAACACACCCAATAGAGGATGCTGTATTTAAAATTTTAGAGGTTTGCTGGAGGCTATTGAATATGTGGTTTGAAGTGAAAGAATGCTGGTGCTTAAATTTGCTAGTATTTACCACGAGTGCTGCAATCCTTGACTTGTTTAGTTGAGTATACAAAAGTGCTTTTTCATCAATTAATTGCACTTTTATAATTACGAAATAGAATCTACTTTGGTTCATTTCTATTAAATTTTTTCTTTACACTACCGGATGTCATATGAAGAAAAAGCGTAGCGTTGCTTCATTATCAAGATTCTTATGCTTAATCATAGCGTTATTTTTAACCGCTTGTTCAGGAATGGAGGCAAATAAAAAAGCAGATGTCGACGTATCTGACAGTTTAGTAATTGATGTAGAAGGAAATTCGGCTTATTTGTCCGGTGTCTTAGGTAGTGATCTAGTTAAACAGCTCAGCGATATGGTGCGTAAAAATCCGAATGTAACAGACTTAGTCTTAGTTGACGTGCCTGGTTCTGTTGATCAAGAAGCGACAATGGAAGGTGCGCGATTGATTCGTCGCCTTGGCTTGAATACTAGTATCGCTCAGACTGGTTATGTGCTTTCTGGCGGAGTTGATTTATTCTTAGGAGGCGTAACACGAAGTATCGGTGCAGGTGCTGGCGTAGGTGTTCATGCTTGGTCGGATGGTACAAGAATTAAAGCAACAAATTTAAATGTATCTTATCCTGTTCACGCCGCCTATGTTAATTTTTATTTGGAAATGGGTGTGCCAGAACGTTTTTATTGGTTTTCCTTGGATGCCGCTCCAGCGGACCGAGTGTATTTTTTGTCGCCTGAAGAAGTGTACGATTTTCAGCTAGCGACAGAATAAAGCAGACTCACATAAACCTTTAGAGGGAGGCGTTATGGAACAAATAGAACTGTTTGCCATAGAAAGCCCTTGCCGAGGTGTGTGTGAAAACAGTGCCAAAGGATTCTGTAAAGGTTGTTTGCGCAGTAGGGAAGAGCGCTTTCATTGGTTTTCTTTGTCCAATGAAGCGCGACATCATGTATTGGATCTTTGTCAGCAACGTCGTGCGCGTCTGCTAAAAGCTCGCCAAGAAAGATTGGAAGCCGATTCTGCCAAGGCGCTTCCATATGGTATGGAAGATGAACAGATGACAGACCTGTTTGAACTAACAAATGATTACTGACCTATTCGGGTTGTTAATCGGTCAATTAATTCTCAAAAATTGCGTCTAGCGCTTCAGATAAACGTTCAACTCCGATGACTTTCATGCCTTCGATAGGCTTTTTCGGGCAGTTAGCTTTTGGTACCACAGCTCTGGTAAAGCCGTGTTTCGCCGCTTCACTGATACGTTCTTGTCCTGATGGTACAGGACGAATTTCACCCGATAAACCAACTTCCCCAAGCACCACTAAATCATGCGGTAATACTCTATCGCGGAAACTAGAAACGACTGCAGCGATGGCCGCGAGATCTGCGCTGGTTTCCAATACTTTTACACCGCCAACCACGTTCAGATACACATCTTGATCTGATGTTAGTAAGCCGCCGTGCTTATGCAAAACGGCCAAAAGCATGGCTAAACGATTATGGTCAAAGCCCACTGTGACCCGTCTTGGATTACCTAAAGCTGAATCATCGACCAGCGCTTGCAGCTCCACCAAAAGAGGGCGAGTGCCTTCCCAAACGACCATCACAAGACTGCCAGCCGCTGGATGATTGCTACGGTTTAAGAAAATGGAACTTGGGTTCTTGACTTCTTTTAGGCCATTTTCTAGCATGGCGAAAACGCCTAACTCATTCACGGCACCAAAGCGGTTTTTCATGCCG
Source organism: Marinomonas polaris DSM 16579 (assembly GCF_900129155.1). GTDB lineage: Bacteria > Pseudomonadota > Gammaproteobacteria > Pseudomonadales > Marinomonadaceae > Marinomonas > Marinomonas polaris. Next base: position 40,503 of record NZ_FQVF01000015.1, on the reverse strand, counting down.
CGAAGGGTGCGAAAGCGTGAGTCTTCTGAGCCTTCGAGCAACACAGAGCAATCCACCATGTGTTCTAGTACTTTTGGTCCAGCCAAAGAGCCGTCTTTAGTCACATGACCAACGAGCAATACCGCAGTTTGTGTTTGCTTGGCAAAACGTGTCAAGACAGCCGCACTTTCTCGAACCTGCGATACGCTGCCTGGAGCGGATTCAACACCATCCAAATGCATCACTTGGATCGAGTCGATAACCATGACTTTCGGTTTAACTTGTTGGGCTATGGTTAAAATCGCTTCCACATTGGTTTCTGACAGCATCTTGAGGTTTTGAGTCGGTAAACCAAGGCGTTGTGCTCGCATGGCAACTTGTTGAAGAGATTCTTCGCCAGTTACATACAACGCGGTTTGTTGTTGCGCAAGCCAGCACATGGTTTGCAGCAATAAGGTACTTTTCCCTGCGCCTGGATGTCCACCAATCAGTACTACACCACCAGGAACCAATCCGCCGCCTAATACTCGGTCGAATTCGTTTGCACCTGAGCTAAAGCGAGGAACATCGCCTAAATCCACATCGGATAAATTCTGTATACCAGTAACAGCGCCAGCGTAACCTTGATAACGTGGATCTTGGCTAGCGGAAACACGAGCAGAAGTTTTGCTAGAAGTAAGGCGTATTTCGGATAGTGAATTCCACGCACTGCAGGCTTGGCACTGTCCTTGCCATTTTGCGTAGTCGGCTCCGCATTCATTGCATACAAAGGCGGTTTTTGCTTTGGCCATGAGAGGTCTCTTTAAGATGTTGCGATAACGTCCATGTTATCACAGGAAAAAGCTGTATCGCTTATTTCGATTTTTTCCAATTGACTGAGTAAAGATCGGTACGACGGTCTTTTAGGTTGTTCACTGAGCCTTCGCTGCGAGTCAATTTTAGCTTATCTAAATCTAGATCCGAGAACATGATCATTTCTGTGTTTGGTGTAGTTTCCGCCATAACCGCATCGTGCGGATAAGAGAAATCAGATGGTGAAAACACGGAACTCTGTGCATATTGAATGTCAAGGTTTTCCACTTGTGGAAGGTTGCCACAGCTACCACAAATAACCACGTAACATTCGTTTTCAATGGCACGTGCTTGGGCACAGCGACGTACACGCAAGTAGCCATTTTTCGTATCTGTCCAGAATGGTACAAACAAAATGTCCATGTCTTGCTCGGCCAGTAATCGACCTAGCTCAGGGAATTCCACATCGTAACAAATCAAGATGCCTACTCGGCCCGCATCAGTATTGAAGACGCGTAAATCATTGCCACCTTCAATAACCCAGTCACGGCGTTCATGGGGAGTGATGTGTATTTTCTTTTGCTCTTCCACGGTACCGTCACGACGACATAGGTAACTGACGTTATAAACAGTCTCGTCTTCAATTACTGGCATGGAGCCGGTAATGACGTTGATGTTATAGCTGACCGCGAACTGGGACATTTCATTGATAAAGCGTTCAGTGAAGCTTGCTAAAAAGCGAATGGCTTCAGTCTGGTTACTTTGATCTGGGCTTAGTCCAATCAATGGTGCATTGAAAAATTCAGGGAATAATACAAAGTCACTTTTATAATCAGATACTGCATCGATAAAGTATTCGACTTGCTTCAACAGCTCGTCAACGCTTTCTACTTCACGCATTTGCCACTGAATCGCACCGATACGAACTTGGGTTTTACGTGAACGAATCACGTTGGTATCAGGTTCGAAGAAAATGTTTTTCCATTCCAACAAGGTTGCGTAGCCTTGAGATTTTTCATCTTCAGGCATGTAGCGTTTTAGCAAACGAGTCACTTGGAAATCGTTAGACAATTGGAAAGTCAGAATCGGGTCGTAAATTTTACGCTCGCGAACCGATTCTAAGTATTCTGCAGCGCTCATTTCATGGGCATGTTCGTGGTAACTAGGAATTCGGCCACCAGCCAAAATAGCGCGCAAGTTATGTTGACGGCAAAGGTCTTTTCTTGCTTCGTATAAACGACGACCAAGACGGTAGCCACGATATTCTGGGGCGATTAAAACATCTAGACCATACATGGCGTCGCCACGCTCATCGTTCAGAATGTTTTCTTTTTGATCGATAAGATCATCATAAGTATGCGGGTTACTAAAACGCTGATAGCTAACTTGAACAGACAAGGCTAAACCGACAATTTTGCCGTGATCTTCTAAACAGATTTGTCCTTCAGGAAAATCCTTGATCAGCTTATGAATAGTATGTTCAGGCCATGAGCCACCAATGTCGTGATAGACCTTATCCATCAGTACTTTTATTTCGTCGTAGTCGTCGTTGGTAAGGTTACGAATGGTTAAATGTAAATCGTCGTGCATGTTGGCCTCTATAAATCGGTCTTATGTATTGCTCATGATAACGCGTATCGGTGTGAGTAAGTAAGAGATCAGTATGTCATAAGGGTGTATAACGCTAACTCAATAAGGGAGATAAAAAGAAAACCCCCGCCGAGGCGAGGGTTTTGATATTAAGAACACTATCTTTTTAGGAAGGGCGATTATTTTTTGCTGAACTCTGGGTACGCTTCCATACCACATTCAGAAAGGTCAACACCTTCGTATTCCTCTTCTTCAGTAACTCGTACACCCATGATGGCTTTGATGATTAACCAAACCACTAGGCTAGAAACGAATACCCAAACGAAGATAGTAAGAGCGCCTGCGATTTGTCCGCCGAACGTCGTGCCATCATTAGTTAGTGGTACAGCTAGCAAGCCCCAAAGACCAACAACACCGTGAACAGAGATCGCGCCCACTGGATCATCAATTTTAAGCTTGTCTAGAGTTAGGATAGACACAACAACAATCAAACCACCAACAAGACCGATAAGCGTCGCACCTAGAGCAGATGGTGTATCAGGACCCGCTGTGATTGCTACCAAACCAGCAAGTACGCCGTTTAGAAGCATTGTTAGATCGGCTTTGCCGAATAAAATTCGAGCAAGGATAAGTGCACCGATTGCGCCACCAGCTGCAGCTGCATTTGTGTTTAAGAACACCATGGCAACAGAGTTAGCACTAGCGATATCACCAAGTTTTAGTACAGAGCCGCCGTTGAATCCAAACCAGCCCAACCATAGGATCAAAGTACCTAGTGTTGCTAGTGGTAGGTTAGCACCAGGAATAGCGCGAACTTCACCGTTAGGACCGTACTTGCCTTTACGAGCGCCGAGTACCAATACACCAGCTAGAGCAGCCGAAGCACCTGCCATGTGAACGATACCGGAACCTGCAAAGTCAGTGAAACCTAGGTCGCCAAGGCTAAACATACCGAATACAGAACCGCCACCCCAAGTCCAGTTACCTTCCATTGGGTAAATGAAACCTGTCATTACGACTGCAAACACTAAGAAAGCCCAAAGCTTCATACGTTCAGCAACTGCGCCAGATACGATAGACATAGCTGTTGCAACGAACACAACTTGGAAGAAGAAATCAGAAGCACCAGAGTAGATTGCGCCGCCTTCAAACCCACCTTCACGACCAGCAAAGTCCGTTAAAGTAGAAGCAACATCTACGTCTTGAATACCAGTAAGGAACCACTCGCCACCGTACATGATGGCGTAACCGCAAACTAGATACATGATGCAAGAAATGGCAAACAAAGCCACGTTCTTGGTAAGAATTTCAGTGGTGTTTTTAGCACGTACTAGACCTGCTTCCAACATGGCAAATCCAGCTGCCATCCACATGACCAGCGCGCCACACACCAAGAAATAAAAGGTGTCCATCGCATATTGTAAGTGAAAAATTTGATCTTGCATGTTTCGCCCCCCTAAAGGCTTGTATAAATCGAGCAGTTATTAAACTGCTTCTACACCAGTCTCGCCGGTACGAATACGAACCGCTTGTTCAAGGTTAACGATAAAGATCTTACCGTCGCCGATTTTGCCAGTGTTTGCTGCGCCAGTGATGGCTTCAACCACTTGGTCGGTCATTTCATCTGCAATGGCAAGTTCGATTTTTACCTTAGGTAAAAAATCCACTACATATTCAGCGCCGCGGTATAGTTCTGTGTGGCCTTTTTGACGTCCGAAACCTTTCACTTCTGTTACGGTGATACCTTGAACGCCGATTTCAGAAAGTGCTTCTCGAACATCATCGAGTTTAAATGGCTTGATGATGGCAGTTATAAGCTTCATACCCACTGTCTCCTTTAAAAGTCAGTTTTATTGTCGTATCGCAGGTAATTAACCTTATTCAATATGCGTGCCATATATGGACACGCCCTTATAACAATGGCTTTGTAAGGATTTTGTCGACTTTTCGGAATTAAAAAGAGCATCAGATGGCTTTATTTAGTGCGGCATATTGGGGTGTCTGCATTGGTTATTGCGTTAACTTGGTGCGAGTGGGTAATTAATGCGAGTGATGTTGTTGGGCGAGATCCCTATCTTATTGCTTCTGATCAGAAAACAGACATTTGGCTAAAAGTGTAATGCGTGCCTTATTTAGAGGATTTGTTTTGATTAAAGCCCGCGATATTTTATTTAGCGCACAAAAAAGAGGCAATTTAATGGTGTTGTGTGTTTATAACGGAGCATTGATATAAAGATGTGCAGCCGAGAGCTTGTTTGCACCTTACTTAGGCTTCTATACTATTAAGTATTGTAAATGCAGAAAATGAGAATGACATGATTGATCAATTTATAAAGCAACTTGGAACTGGACTAGGCCAAGCCGCAGAAACATTGGGTAAGTTGCCAAAAGAAGAAATTCAGGCGCAATTGCATGAGGTGGCTCGTAATACGTTAAGTAAAATGGATTTAGTCACCCGTGAAGAGTTTGAAGTGCAAGCGGCGATGCTAGCCAAGTACCGTGAAAAGCTCGCTGCATTGGAAGTACGTTTGAACGAGTTAGAGAAAAACGACTAACTCGCTTTCTTACAGTGGTTTGATATGGACAGTAGTCTGAAATAAGTAATCGCTTGATATGGAAATGGTTTAGATTGGCTATTTCCAACCTTGAAGCCAATTATCTGGTGATGCCAGTGTTTGCCAAGGCAAGCAATACTGATTTTTGTTGATAACAGCCTCAAGAACACATTCCACAACCGTGTTTTCTTCATCTCGAATCAGTTTTGTGACGATGAAGTGCTTCTCTTTTTGTTGTGGCGATGTGGATGTCCATTTTGACAGCAGAAGTTTGTTGGGATTTATTTGGTTGAAAGCCATTTTTTAACCTTAATTAATAGGTATTACCTATACGAAACAAGTGAAAAGCTGGATTACTTTTTATCCAATAAAGCATCATAAAGAAATAATTTGATCAAGGAGTGATCATGAGTTTAGCCACTATTTATAGTCGTGCCCGTGTGGGTGTGTCTTCCCCTTTAGTTACCGTCGAAACCCATATTTCAAATGGATTGCCTTCCCTAAATATAGTGGGCTTGCCTGAAGCCGCTGTTCGAGAAGCGAAAGATCGAGTACGTAGTGCAATTATCAACAGCCATTTTGAATTTCCTACCCGACGTGTCACCATCAACTTAGCTCCAGCGGATTTACCCAAAGAGGGTGGCCGATACGATTTGGCGATTGCTATCAGTGTGTTAGTCGCGTCCGGGCAACTCGGAGAGTTGAATCTTCGTGACACTGAGTTTATAGGGGAGTTGGCTTTGTCGGGTGATATTCGTGGTGTGCCAGGGTTACTGCCATCTGCTATTGCTTGTCACCATGCTAATCGCCAACTGATTCTTCCCGAAGACAATCAGCAAGAAGCTGCTTTAGTGGAAGGTGACACGGTGTTTGCCAAACATCTTACCCAAGTTACAGCTCATCTACTAAAATTAAGTAAGTTACCTGCTTGTGTCTCTAAACCCACTGAGCCCTTGCCTTTGGATCATAAAGACATGCGTGATGTAAAAGGTCAATATCAGGCTCGTAGAGCGTTAGAAGTTGCCGCAGCGGGTGGACATAATCTATTGTTTATTGGCCCAGCAGGAACAGGTAAAACCATGTTGGCGTCACGTTTACCAAGCATTATGCCCGCTATGACAGAAGCCGAAGCGCTGGCTGTAGCGTCTGTTCAATCGGTGGCTGGGCGAAAAATGGGACTAGACTGGTATTGGTCCGAACGTCCCTTTCGATCTCCGCACCACTCTTGTTCAGCTGCTGCATTGGTTGGAGGCGGTTCAATACCTAAGCCAGGTGAGGCATCTTTGGCGCATTGCGGAGTGCTCTTTCTTGATGAATTGCCAGAATTCGACCGTAAAGTGTTAGAAGTATTGCGCGAGCCCTTAGAAAGTGGTGAGGTGCATATTTCACGAGCACGTGGACAAGTTACCTTTCCTGCTCGCTTCCAATTGGTTGCAGCAATGAACGCTAGTAATGAAGCCTACAATGGTGGACAAGATTATTATCAATCCAGCGCCAGCCAAAAATACCTCAAAAAACTCTCCGCACCCTTTTTAGATCGCATTGATTTACATGTAGAAGTGCCGCCTTTGCCTTCTGATGTTTTAGTGAACGCACAAGAAGAAGGAGAGTGCAGTGCTTATGTTCGTGAGCGTGTGGAACTCGCGGTCGCAAGGCAGAGAGCTCGACAAGGAGTACAAAATGCATTGCTAAGCGGTCGACAGTTGGAGGCTATTTGTGCGTTAAGTGATGACGACAAACAGTTCATGCAACAGGCGCTGGAGAAACTAAAGCTCTCGGCTCGTGCTTACCACCGAGTCTTAAAGGTTGCGCTCACCTTGGCAGATTTAAACGATTCTCCAGTCACCAGAGCGCATTTAATGGAATCATTAAGTTATCGAAAAATGGAAAAAACCTTATCGATGGCGGTGTCTTCTTAAACATATTATTTAAAATAGACATTTAAGAAATGCTGCTTAAAAACGTCATGTGAAGGTTTGTAAAAGTAAATTTTTTCTGCCGTATTGAAGGCTTAATCATGTCTTTAATACGGTGTAGTTCAAGCTTTTCTGCTCTTCTAAATGCAAGATAAAAGCTGTTTTAACTTTTTTCATTTCGTTACAATTCTCCTCCCGTTTTCGGGACTAATAATAATTAAATAGTCGTTGCGTGCTCAAGTTTGTCGATTTATTGGCGGCGAAGGTAAGTGGCCTATGTGGAGTGTTGTCTTATGGTTATCCAGCTGTTCCCTTTTTGGGCATTGTTGTTGTCAGCAATTGCCTTTTTTCAACCGGATTTATTCGTCGGTTTGAAAACCCAAATCGTTCCGTTATTGACCATCATTATGTTAGCGATGGGATTGACCTTAAGCCCAGCAGACTTCAAACAAGTTTTGAAGAATGGTAAAGCAGTTGGCGTGGGTGTGTTATTGCAATTTTTAGTCATGCCGATTGCCGCATTCTGTGTTGCCTTTGCATTTGGTTTTGATACTGAGCTAACCGTTGGCATGTTGTTAGTAGGCAGTGTAGCTGGTGGTACGTCATCAAATGTTATGTGTTATTTAGCAAAAGGCGATACGGCGCTGTCAATTTCTATGACGGCTATTTCGACCTTGCTTGGCGTGATACTGACACCATTTTTAGTGTCTCTAATGATTGGTCAAAGTGTTGATGTGCCAGTGGCTGGTATGTTGCTTAGCTTACTTAAAATTGTATTATTACCCGTTGCTGCGGGTGTATTGATTAATACTTTTTTCTCGAAGTTTGTTCGCAAGGCTGAACCGATTTTTCCTTATATTTCGATGTTTGCCATTGTACTGATTATTGCTATTGTTGTGGCCTTGAGTGCATCTAAGATCGTTCAGGTTGGGCTTGTCGTTGCAGCAGCCGTAATTATCCATAATGCGATTGGTTTGACCTTGGGTTACTGGGTGACTTACTTGCTTGGTTTTGATGCGCGTGTTTGCCGTACTATTGCCTTCGAAGTCGGTCTGCAGAACTCTGGTCTAGCCGCAGCGCTAGCGGTGAAATTCTTCACGCCAATGGCGGCTTTACCTGGAACTATTTTCAGTGTTTGGCACAATATTTCAGGTTCCTTGTTGGCGAGCTATTGGAGCCGTCGACCTGTTGCTGAAAATAACAGCGAAGAAACGTCTAAATAAGACATTTCGTTAGCGTTAAAAAAGGGATGCCATTTGTGCATCCCTTTTTTGTGCCTGTTGATTTTTGCTCTTATGATTTTTCTCTCAGTGCGAGAAGCTTCATTGTCGGTTACACTTACGGCTGATTTTTAATAGCCATACGAGCCAGAGTTTTTCCATGAGTCAGTCCATGCCATCCATATCCCATCGTCTTCGTAATCTGAATGAGCGTCAGCTAGATGCCGTCAAACAGATCGATGGACCTTTGCTAGTATTGGCGGGTGCTGGATCGGGAAAAACCAGCGTAATTACCACAAAAATTGCCTATCTGATTCAAACATGTGGCTTCAAAGCTAACAGCATTATCGCGGTAACCTTTACCAATAAAGCCGCGCGAGAAATGAAAGAACGTGTTGTCGGTATGTTGTCTAAACAAGAAAGTCGAGGCTTAAGCATTTCGACTTTCCACAATTTAGGTCTACGGATTCTTCGTAAAGAGTATCGTCGCGCGGGTTTAAAAGAAGGCTTCACCTTATTTGATTCTCAAGATTCCCTTAGCTTGATCAAAGAGATTCTCGACAAAGAGTTTAACGGTCAAACTGACTCTGCTGCGTATTGTCAAAACACAGTATCTAATTGGAAAAACGATCTAACTACGCCACAAGAAGCCATGACCAATGCGGACACCGAAGAGTTTCTGCTAGCGGCTCAAGTATATGTGCAATATCAGCGTTATTTGCGTGCTTACAACGCCGTGGATTTCGATGATTTAATTTTATTGCCTGTTAGTTTATTAATGGCCGATGCAGAGCTGCGCGATCGTTGGCAGAACAAAGTCCGTTACTTGCTGGTGGATGAGTGTCAAGACACCAATGCCAGCCAGTATGAATTGATTCGTTTGTTAGCTGGATTTCGTCGTTGTTTCACTCTAGTAGGCGATGATGACCAATCTATTTATGCGTGGCGTGGCGCACGTCCTGAAAACCTTGAGCGTTTATCTGTCGATTACCCGAGCTTAAAATTGGTTAAGTTGGAGCAAAACTACCGTTCGACTAAAACCATCCTGAAAGCGGCCAATACGCTGATAGCGAACAATCCGCATATTTACGATAAAGCCTTGTGGAGTGATCACGAAGAGGGTGACCCGATTCGTGTCATGGTGACCCGTAATGAAGACGCTGAATCTGAACGTGTGGCGGCGGAAATTCAATCACGCCATTTACGTCATGAAATTCCCTATCGAGATTTTGCCATCTTGTATCGTGGTAACCACCAAGCACGCTTGTTAGAAATCAAGCTGCAAGCTTACCGTATTCCTTACAAGATGAACGGTGGCACTTCGTTTTTCTCACGGGCCGAAATCAAAGATCTAATGAGCTATCTGCGTCTTTTGGTAAACCCTTCCGACGACAACGCTTTCCTACGCATCGTTAACTTGCCGCGTCGAGAGATTGGACCAGCCACGCTTGAAAAAGTGGGGAATCTTGCCACTGAGCGCGGCGTGAGTTTGTTTGAAGCATCAGGTTATAAAGAGCTGGAAGACACCGTTACTGGCCGCTCATTAAAAAGTTTGCAGGACTTTGAGCGCTGGATGTCCAACTTGCGACAGCGTTTAGAAGGCGCATCGCCAGTGCCCGTGATCGAGCAAATGATTCATGACATGGATTATTACGGCTGGATTCAAGAGCAAACATCTTCCAATAAAGCAGGCGATCGACGCATCGAAAACGTGCGTTTCTTACTCGATTCTATTCAGCGCATGATGGAATCTGCTTGGGAAGAAGACGAAACTGCAGGCTTGGATCAAGCGATTAGCAAGTTGCTATTAATCGATATGCTGGAACGCCAAGAAGAAGAGGAAGATGAAGACAAGGTGCAGTTACTGACGCTTCATGCCTCCAAAGGTTTGGAATATCCGCATGTGTTTTTGATCGGTTGTGAAGAAGAATTATTACCCCACAGAAACAGCATAGAAAACGATGACATCGAAGAAGAGCGTCGTCTGGCTTACGTTGGCATCACTCGGGCGAAAAAAACCTTATGCATTACCTTAGCTGCAAAGCGTCGCCAATACGGTGAAGAAATTGACTGTATGCCGAGTCGATTCTTGGATGAACTACCGGAAGAAGATCTTGTATGGGAAGGCCGCAGCGACGAAGGGGAAAGCACTAAAAAAGAACGCGGCCAAGCTTCATTATCTGCCTTAAAAGCCATGTTAAATGGCTAAGTAGTTAAACAGCTAGTTGCTTGAGCTATTGTCGATCATGTATTGAATCGCACCACGTAGCTCATTTTCACTGCAATCGAAGCATAAACCTTTTGGTGGCATGGCTTTAAAACCATTTGTCGCATCTTTTAATAAAGTGTCTATGCCTTTTTCAACGCGTGGTTGCCAATCCGCTTTATTACCAAACTTCGGAGCGCCAGCAACGCCATTCATGTGACAAGCAATGCAATAGCTGTTGTAAAGAGTTTCGCCAGAACGAGCGGCATGTGCAACAGAAGAAAGCGCAAGAGCAAGGCTGGCGAAACCAAGAATAACGATGCGTTGTGTAAAAATCGCGATAGAAAAAGTCACAATGAATCCTTAGCGATGAAGAGTCAAAAACGATACAGTGATTAAAACACAAAGACGTGTTTTCCATCGCGTAATTTTTTATTCCGCTTTGTATTTTACTTCTACTTTATTTTTGTAACATATTAATAAGACAAGGAAAAAACATGACCACCGAACTCGTTCTCGTCGCCAATATTAAAGCCCATCCTGGCAAAAGTGCAGAGTTAAAAACTGCTCTAGAAGCTTTACTTGTACCAACTCGTGTTGAAGCAGGTTGTTTGCAATACGATCTGCATCAAGACAACAATAACGCCGAGGCGTTTGTCTACTTTGAACGTTGGAGCGGTTACGATACTTGGCAAGATCACATGAAAACAACCCATATCAATACCTTTTTGGAATCGACTAAAGACATTATTGCTGATTTTAGTGTGACTGAGCTGCATAAAATAGGCTAAACTTTTTTCTTATGAGTTAGCAGTTGGTAGTTTAAGCTGCTAACGAGAAATCTGATTGATAGCCAAGCAATAAAAAATAGCTTATATCTGTTCTTTATTGCTTTAAGCACTGGAATCCTGAGGGATTTCCTTTAGAATACGCACTCCAATTTGTTCTGGTTTACTTTGCATCTTGCAAAAGTATTAATGCCACGCAACAAGTCATGCGCCCGTAGCTCAGCTGGATAGAGCGTCGCCCTCCGGAGGCGAAGGTCGGAGGTTCAAATCCTCTCGGGCGTACCATTTTAATAATGGTCACTAACTCTGTAACCCACGTATTTGCTGGGTTTTAGAGAGTTTCTACTTCGAATTTCTTTTGGGCGATGCAACTCATTTTTTCTTATGGGACAAAATTGGGACACCTCCTAAAAAACTGTTTATGAGGGTTCTTTCGAGCGTCTAAATTTCATCTTTCAAAAAAATGAACTGTTTTGTCTAAAAACGGTTCATCGATTCGGTTTCCTAATTTCTTCGTGCTTACCTCAAGACAAGATATGTCTAAGAGGGGTTGTGCATTTAGAGCTTCTTCTCTTAGCTATGAAAGAGGAATTTTAGTTATGGCAACATTGGGTTTAGACAGCAGCGGACTTTGAAATTTGTAGTTCGTTACTGATAGAAAACTTGAGAGGTCAGCGTTTTAGTGACAAGTTTATTTTTTGATATACATTCCTAGCTTCTTTACATATGACTTATTGTCTCAAATTCATTGTGAGAACTTGTGTGTAACTTTGATTTTAACCACCTACGTACAAAGAGGAGGTCTTTCTCGATTAAGCTATCGCTACATTTATATAACTCAGTCAGCTCTTTAGTAGACAAGCCTACTAACTGCTTTAGTTTGAAGATTTCAACCTGCCTTGAATAGTTTGACTCTAATTTCAAGAGTAACTTTTCAATAGAAAGGCTTACTTCCATAAAAGATAATTCATCGTTAGTAGCACTATTAAATACACCAACTGTACTATCTCTTTTTTTTGCTGTTTTCTTCCTCGATATATCCGATAAAACTTGATTGATCAAGGTGGCAATAGCTAGGTAAAAATCTCGTTTACTATTTAATTCTTCACGAGGAAAATGAGTCATCTTAAGATATGCTTCGTGAACTAAAGCCGTAGTTTTTTCCTGATCTTCTATGATTTCTTTCGATGAATTAGGATGGCGTTGCTTTTGAACACGAGCAATGTCTTTTAATCTTTGGTAAACAAAAGTATATAAAACCTTTTCGGCATTTTTGTTTTTTTCACCAAATAAAATATATAGATTAGTATTATATTCCAATGCTTATTTGACTCTCTCGAATGTGGTTATAGAAAATATTTCTTTTTTCTTGTTTTTTATTTCATTTGGATTGTATGAGTATTTATAAAGAGGAGCACTCTCTAAATCATCAGAAATGGGGAAGTACTCCCATTCAGTATATTGTACTATATTGTTTTGATCTTTATATTTTACTGCGGCATTAACTTGAGCAATTGTTGCTGTTGCCCCTTTATTTTTAAGCCACCACATATCAATATATTTCGATGAAACATCTATTTTATAGCTTTCAACTGACTTTATGCAGTTAGATTTTGTTTTATTAGACTCAAAAATTTGATCACCTTTTATTAAGATGCAACCAGTTTTAATTTCTTCTTGTCCTATCTCTCTATAGCGCCATAATCCGTTAAATTTTAAGCTATCTATATCTTCTTTTAAAGGCGTTAACCAGAGGTATTCAGCTAAATTCAAATGAGATATTCCATCTTGCTTTCCTATGCCCTTACTCTTTTCGACCAAGATTTTACTATCTTGATCATAATGCATTGCGACACTTCGATATTTTTCATTACCTTTATTCTCTACGGCATAAGCAGTCAAAGAGTATCCATTAAGGTCTTTAATAGAGCAGCCATTTAATGCACAGCCGAGAATTCCGCCTTCAAAACGAGAAAAATCGTCGATTGGCTCAAAGCTTACATTTTTTTTGGTACTAGGTTTGCGCTCACAGTTCGTAAAATCATCGCCTATACTAGGGTACTCATAAATCCCTTTAGCAGTTACTTTGTAATACGTTTCACCAATTGGCCCTGTGTAATTTTCAGTAGAATATTTAGATACATCATAAAAACATAAATCACCATTTTTATCTGCTTTCTGTACAACGTAATTTGTTAGCGTTTTATCTAATGGTTGAAAAGCCACTTCTTTAAAATTTGTGTTTTTTGAATTTGTTAGTTTTTTATTTAGCTTTAATATCTCTATTTTTTTGTTTTCAGTTAAGTAGAAAGTAACATCGTCACCTGTATTGAAATTATAATATCCATTGTCTGTTAATCCGAATAAACCACTTGACGTTTCATAATATATTTCCATATCCATTTTTTCGGAGAGTTGAGCTTTTTTCGTGTCTGCAATTGTTTTAAATGACATCATAGTTATTGTTACGAGGAAAATTGATTTAATTAAATCGATCTTTAATGTTTTGTTTTTCAGCATTTTATATATTTCATTTTATTTGTGATTGTAAGTTTTAGACGGGCTTATTAGTTCTTTAAGTAATTTCCCTTTCATTTCATCAGATATGTCTTGATTTGATAGAATTTTTCTTCTAGTTAGATCTAACATGGTATCCAAAGTTGCTTGTCTGTATTTTTCATCATCGCTGTAGTGTAATAAATTTGCTATTTCGAATAATAAACTTTCAGCTGCTTTTTTCTCAAGTTCAATTTGTTTGTTTTTTAAAAAGATAGACATCCAGAAGGTAATTAAAGTTATAAATACGATTGAAATTAATAGAGATATAAACCGCCTTCTTTTAATGAACTTTTTTAAAATATAAATATAGTTTCCCTTCATCACTGATATGGGTTTTATTTCTAATATATTTTTAACATCATTCTTTAGCTCTGTAATGTTAGAGTATCGGTTGGATGATTCATGCTGAGTGGATTTATTGATTATTTTTTCTAGCTCTTGGGAATTATAGTCTCTAGTTAATTCTTTTAATAATTTTCCTGATGAATAGATATCTATACTTTGTGTTAGTTCTTTTGACTCTAATTGTTCTGGACTTGAATATTCAGAAGTGAATGCGGATATACCTTCTATGTCTGCCCCTGTTTTTGTTTTTATAAATAAATTGAAATCTATGAGTTTAGCTCTTCCTATCTCATCAATAATAATGTTTGAGGGTTTGATATCTCCATGTATTATATTTCTTGAATGTGCATGTTCTAATGCACTGCAAATATCAATGAATATACTAAGTTTTTCATTTTGACTTATATTCTTGTTTTTTAAATGGTCTCCTAGCGTTGAGCCATCAATCCATTCCATAGAAATATAAATATGTCCTTCGTGCTCTCCTCCGTCAAATACTTTAGCAATATTAGGGTGATTGAGACTTGCAAGAAGTTGTGCTTCACGAAATAAAGCCCATCGACCAATAACTTTAACCAAAGCAGGTTGTATAAATTTTACCGCTACAGATTGTTCAAAGGTTTGATCATTTCTTTCGGCTTTATAAACGACGCCAATCCCACCAGAGCCTAGCTTATTCTGTAGTTTATATTTCCCTACAATAGAGCTTTCTAAATAGATGTCAGAAGAGACTGCGTATGAAGCTGATACAGAGAGAATTTTTGTAAGGTCAAAGTCTGCATTGAAAGAAAGTTGATCATCAATATCTTTAAGTAGCTCTGGATGTTTTCGTTTCAAGTCTTCAATGAATTCACAGCGTTCTTCCTCATCCATGTAAGATGTTTTGTGAATTAATTCAGTAAGAAGTGGCATTAATTTAACCTTACACAAGATTAGGCTGTCAGTGTCGCGTGAGTATAACTGATTAATTTAGATGAAAAAATAAAAAATAATTTACGGGTTTCCTTTCAAAATACGTATCTTTGCCTTAGGAAAAGACGTTTCTAAAATCCTCCACGATGAAATTTTAAAGCCGTAGTGTTTTTTGTTCAAAAAACATCCAGTTAAGTCGTGGGAGAGCGTGTTGAAGTCAAGTTACACAGGGATTATGCGAGTTATTAAAGCTGCTGGATATTCATATCAAGGCTTTAAAGCTGCTTTTAAATATGAAGCAGCAGTCCGTCAAGAAACAGCTCTAATTTTAATAATGGGGCCAATCGCCTTACTTTCAGATAGCACGGGTGTAGAAAAAGCAATGTTGATCTCAACTTTGTTACTTGTGCTTATTGTTGAGTTACTTAACTCAGGAATCGAAGCTGTCGTAGACCGTGTAGGTGATGAATATCATGAACTTAGTGGTCGAGCAAAAGACATTGGTAGTGCTGCTGTTTTTGTTTCGTTAGTGGTCTTAATCGCTAGTTGGAGCTTAATTTTAGGTGATGAGGTGCTGTCTTATGCCTTTAATTAGAGCTTTTTTAGCCAAAGGAAATATGCTTGGGAAATTTGGAGTTATACGTTTTTTTAGACGCCCTATTTCATATAGTTTTCTTAGTACATTGGTCGGGATATATTTCGGAACAATTTTAAATGCACCTATTATTAATGAATTTATAAAAGTAACGAAAGGTACGGATTCATTCAGCTACGCTCTCATTGTTTCAATTCCAATTTTATTATCATCAGTTTTTGTTATTGTATTTCAGTTATTTGCTTTTCCACTAATAAATAAGTTGATATTCATTCCGCTTATTATTACTTCAGCATCCTGTGTATATGCCACCTTACATTATGGCGTTATTTGGGATATCGGAATGATTGAAAATACAATCGAGACAGATCCATCCGAAGCATTAGGTTTTCTTTCTTTTGGATCTATATCGTTTGTGATTATGCTTGGTATTTTTCCATCTATTTTTATTGCGTTGAAAAAGACAGGATTTAGAGCGACTCTATTAAAAGAAATCTCAGAACGAATTATTACTATTTTAATTGCTGTTTTTGTTGGTTTTCTAGTTGTTAAAATTAATTACAAAGAAATAGCAGCTGTAGGGCGCAACCATTCCTACATGGATAAAATGGTTACTCCTACTCATGTGTATGGAACTTATAAATATTTAAAAAAGTATGTATTTTCTGATCCTATTGAATATAGAGAGCTTGGGGATGATGCGAAAATAATACCGAATCATTCGAATAAACCGAATCTAATTTTTGTGGTTCTTGGTGAAACCGCTCGCTCACAGAATATTCAATACAATGGCTATTCTCGCAATACAAATCCTTATACAGAAAAATACGACTTAGTTTCATTTTCTTCAGTTGAATCCTGTGGAACAGCTACAGCGCACTCTGTGCCATGTATGTTCTCGAATTTATCTCGTCAGTCTTATAAAAAAGAAGTCGCAAATAGTCAAAGTAATGTTCTAGATATTATTCAAAAAAGTGGCTATCAGCTTTTATGGAAGGAAAATGATGGCGGTGATAAGGGAGTCGCCAAACGTATTCCATTTGTCGAATTAGCTCGAAATCGATCTGAATTTTGTGATGGCAGCTATTGTTACGATGAGGCACTAATCACGGATGTAGATAAAAACATCCAAGATATGGAGGCCCCAAACAAACTGCTTGCTTTTCACATTATTGGCTCTCATGGGACGACATACTATAAAAGATACCCTAAATCTATGTCTGTATTTGAGCCAGCCTGTGAAAGGCAGGACATTGAGCAATGTACTGACCAAGAAATCGTTAATGTTTATGACAATACGATTGTTTATACCGATTTTATTCTTTCTCAACTGATTGAAAAGCTAAAAAAATATCAAGAGAAATATAATGTCGGTCTTATATATGTTTCAGACCATGGAGAATCTTTAGGTGAAAACGGGCTGTATTTGCATGGTGCGCCATATGCATTTGCTCCCGAATACCAGACTCAAGTGCCTTGGTTTGTATGGTTGCCAGAAGAAACGGCTACCGCTTTCAATATAGATATGGATTGTCTAAAAGCATCAAAAGATACAGACATTTCTCATGATTACTTTTTCCATTCATTACTTAGTCTTGCTCGTGTCTCTACACAAGAGCTGAACCCAAAGCTGAATATATTTAACGCATGCTTGGGGGCTCAAAAATGAGATTACGACAAGCTTTTGTTAAATTAGTTAGGGCGATAGTTGTCTGTTTATTTGTGTCTTGCTTTAGTGCGGTTCATGCTGATGATGGTATCGTGCGTGCTGGAGATAATCTTCAGATAGGTATTCCACTGATGGCTGGTATGGTTTCATTAATGAAAGGTGACTCTGAGGGTACTAAGCAATGGGCTGAGGGGGCTTTGTGGACTTCAGTTGCAACACATACTCTAAAATTTGCAGTAGATGAAGAGCGTCCAAACGGAAATGACAATAATTCATTTCCTTCAGGGCATACTTCAGCCGCTTTTCAAGGTGCGGCTTTCTTGCAGATGCGTTACGGATGGGAATACGGTGTGCCAGCTTATGCTGCTGCTTCTTTTGTTGGTTATTCTAGGGTGCATGGTGAATATCATTACTGGCGTGATGTCGCAGCAGGAGCTGCGCTAGCCGTGGGTGTTCAATATGTCATAACTGGTATGGGAAAGAGTGTTAGAAACCTCGTAGTTGCTCCAATTATTGACAGAAATGCGTATGGACTTTATGCATTCATGAGTTACTAGTTAGTGTAAATAAACAAAGCCAGTATGGGTGTCCATACTGGCTAAATAAAAGGGATGGTGTTCGATTTATTGTCTTACGGCTGTTTACCAGCTGTGGTTTAAAGTAAGGGTTATATCTCGGCCTGGGTTATAGAAATCCGCTGAACCAGACCCCGCAACGTATTCTTTATCAAGTAAGTTACTGATATTCATAGAAAGTTGAGTGTCTTTTGTAATGTCATAGCCAAATGAAGCATCTACTATTACTGCGGATTCACTTTTCGAATCGTTGGTATTAGTGAAGTAGTAGGAACCGATGTAACGCGCCCCTAGACCGACAGACATATCTTGGCGTGGAAGTGTGTAATGTCCCCATACAGAAGCGGAATGCTTGGGGGTGTATGAGATCGTTTTGCCTTCGTAGGTATCATCTTTGGTAATCTTTGGCTCCATGTATGAGTAACCACCGGAGATGCTTAAATTATCGGTTAATTCCGCGCGAGCTTCTAGATCCACACCTTTCACTTGGTTTTTACCAATGGTTTCACGAACGATGCCGCTACTTTGGAAAGAAGAGGTTTCTACATTGCTTTTTTCAAGATCGTAAACAGCAATAGAGAACAGGGCGTTCATATTACTTGGCGAGTATTTAACGCCGACCTCAGTCTGTTCGCCGCGGACGATTTTTGTACTCGTCGCAGATGGCGGAGCTACGGACTCTACTTGGCTTATGTAGGCAGACACTTCATCGTTAAATTTATATGTAAATGCCGAGCGGAAAGTGTCTTCTGAAAAGTCATTTGAAGATTTTGTCTCGGTCAAATAGTTCATTTGACTAACATCAATGTCGTCGTGTCTAGCGCCAATAGTAAGAATGTATTTATCATCTAACGCGAAGTTCTGCTGAATTAACACGGCTTTTGTTTGGTAATCAGTTTTTGTGTTTCCGTAAACTGGCGTGTTTGTAGGGGCACCAGAATAAATAGGATTATTAATATCAATACTTGAAGCGCTTCCATAGTAAGTAGTGGAATCTGTCGTCGAATCTTGATACTCGATACCAAATACAGTACTGCTATCTAGGCGGTCAAAACTAATGTCATATTGCCCTAACAAGTTGCCATTGAACTGCTCTAATTTAGAGTCTTGGGCGTAGTAGTCGCGTCCCATAGTGGTTCCAGACGTGTCAGCAGAGTATTTGCTTAGGTACAAATAACCAAAGCTGTCTTCAGCATCACTGTAGCGTAAGTTTGAAATGACTTTAAAGCCATTATCAAGCTTGTGGGTAATATTGGCGCTGATGTTGGTTCGCTCTACATCGTGGGAATTATAATCAGGTTCACCATAAAATAGGCTGCTGTCATAGTTTTTGCCAGCAGGATAGCCGCCGCTGTTTGGTGATGAATCGGTTTTTAGGTAGTCAACAATTAGGTTGGCTCTGGTGTTGTCATTAGGCTCCCAAGCAAGGCCGCCCATGATGAATTGTGAATCATCTTTTGAGTAATCGTATTCTCGGTCACTGTCTTTTACCTTGCCTGTTAGTCGGTAGGCTAGGGTTTTGTCTTCATCAAGTGTGTCGCCAACATCGATACCCATTTCTTTATGGTCGTTAGAGCCATATGTAACGAAGGCATTATTAAAGCGATAGAATTTTGGTTGTTTACTGACGAAGTTTATGGATCCGCCAGGGTCTGCAGGACCAAATAGAGTCGAATTCGCGCCGCGGATTACCTCAACGCGCTCGAAAGCATAAGCGTCTTCTCTAATGCCTCTCATAGAGCCAAGCGTTAGTCCATCACGATAGGTTGTGGCGCTAAAGCCGCGAATTTGGAAATAGTCATTTCGGTCATCTGTACTGTAATAACCTGTCACTGTGCCTGGTGTATATTCAAGCACTTCTTCTGTGGTGCTGGCGCCACGTTGCTTGATTTCTTTTTCAGTGATGACAGAGACAGACGCTGGCGTGTCTTGAATGCTGGTAGCGACTTTGCCGCCGACCCATAGTTCTTTGGCCACAACTGATTCTGAGTCATCATCGGCTATAGCTTGATCATTCACCATGATAGGGGAAAGTCGAAAGGTGCCTGCCTCATTTTCTGTTTCTGCATACCCAGCAATTGGTGTGAGTGCGGAGCAGCAGAAAAGTGTCGCGACAGCGCAGTGGCTTTGCTTTAACTTTAAGGGAAGAGTGCTTTTCTTGTTCATCTTTGGTTCCTCTATAATTTCATAATATGAAAATAGTGTTGCTAATGATTATTGATATGTATTTGTTATGGATAAGGGTTTCAGTCTGCTTTATTTAAGTGTGTTTTATTCTATTGTGACGCCCAATGGGTAAAACCATTGGGCTACCGGAAATTGGGTCTGTGATGACTTGGCTCTGCAGATCAAAAACAGCGTGAATCATATCTTCTGTTACCACCTCGTTTGGCGTTCCATTGGCAAAGACTTGACCTTGTCTTATGGCGATGAGCTGGTCTGAATAACGTGCCGCCAGATTAAGATCATGCAATACCAATACGATGGTGGTGCCACGGGTTTGGTTTAGGTCGACAAGTAGGTCCAATACTTCAATTTGGTGAGCGACATCCAAGAAGGTGGTCGGCTCGTCTAACAGCAATATGTCGGTTTCTTGCGCTAATGCCATGGCGATCCAGACGCGTTGGCGTTGACCACCTGATAACTCGTCTATTTCTCGGTCCAAAAGCTCGGTGGTTTTGGTAGTTTCTAGTGCCTTGGTAATGGCTTCATCGTCTTCTTTGCGCCATCTTGACAGGAATCCATGATGGGGATGTCTGCCTCGGCTGACTAGATCGCTGACCGTGATGCCTTCCGGTGCAATCGGTGACTGAGGGAGTAAGCCGAGTGTTTGCGCTAATTGTCGCGTTGGCATGCTGTGTATCGATTTGCCATCAAGCAAGACTTGGCCATTAGACGGCGATAACAAGCGTGACATAGTGCGCAATAAGGTGGATTTTCCACAGGCATTGGCGCCAATAATAGACGTAATTTGACTGGGTTTAATGTCAATGTTGATATCGTTCAGGATGGTTTTTTCACCGTAACCAGCAGCAAGATGATCGGCAACGAGTTGGTGTTTTAGTGTCATAGTGAGCCACCTTTACGATTGACACGAATAATAAGATAAATAAGGTAGGGCGCGCCTAGAGCGCCAGTAATCACACCGACAGGGTAGCGACTAGGCAGCAAGAATTGTCCGATGTAATCACCGCCCATGACTAAGCAAGCGCCCACTAAACCGGAAGGAATCAGCAAAGAACCATTGTTCTTCACAAGGCGAACCGCAATGGGGCCTGATAAGAAAGCCACAAACGCAATAGGCCCTGTGATTGCGACTCCCACAGCAATCAGCCCAACAGCCGACACAATGACGGTAATGCGTGTCATGCCGACTCGAACACCCAATGCGTGGGCGGTATCGTCACCCATTCGTAATGCTTCTAAATCTCTGCTTCGGCTTAGTAAAAATCCACCGAACACCAATAAAGAGAGAATGAGTGGCAATGCTTGATGAATTTGTGCGGAGTTCACACTTCCACTGAGCCAGCGCATGGCTTCTTGGCGATCCCATGCTTGGGCTTGGGATAACAAATACACAATAAAGCTTTCAATCATCGCAGAGACGCCAATGCCAACCAGAATAAGTCGAGCGCCTGACGCTCCATTTCGATAGGACAATCCATAGACTGCTAAAGCGACCAATAAGCCTACTGCGATTGAGAAGAAGGCCACGCTAGTGCCATCCATGTGCAGCACAATAATGGCAAACACCGCGGCGGCGGTCGCACCTGAACTCACTCCGATAATATCGGGGCTGGCCAATGGATTTCTCAGCATGACTTGGAATGCCACACCAGCCATACCAAAACTCATACCGACGAGAAGGGACATAATCGCTCGTGGTAGGCGCAACTGACCCACCACAAAAGACGCGCTTGGGACATGTTCACCCAATAAAACGTTTATAACGTCTTGTGGTGGTGTAAAGGATTGTCCCAAGGTTAAGGTGATTGAAAACGCAGCCACAGCCAATAAGCAAAGTAAGCTAGCCACGCATTTCCAGCGCTTAGATCGTTTTTTACGTCCATTGGTAACGCGTGCGAGCGTCGAGTTTGTGTTAATCATAACTCTTTCACCCGTTGTCGACGGACAATCCAGATGAAGAAAGGTGCGCCAACAAAGGCGGTCACGACGCCGACAGAGAGTTCGCTTGGTCTTGATATAATGCGTCCTAACACATCCGCACTTAATAATAAGCAAGCACCGACAAGCGCTGAAAAAATGAGCAGCCAGCGATTATCCACTCCGACAAGCAGTCGACATAAATGGGGAACTACGAGACCGACGAAGCCGATAGGACCGCAAATGGCGGTTGTTGCTCCGCACAGTAGCACAGCAGACAGCCAAGCGATGGCACGAATCCAGGCGACATTTTCTCCCAGACCCGCAGCGATATCGTCCCCAAGCGCCAGTGTATTGAGCTTTCTAGCCACAAATACACTGAGTAAAAAGCCAGCGATTAAGAAGGGCAGAACGAGCTGTATGCTGTCAAAGGTAGCACCACCGACGCCACCTATTTGCCAAGAGTTAGCGCTGCCAGCAATGTCATTTCTTGGCAATACGACAGCTACAATAAAAGAAGACAGCGCTGCAGATGTGGCGGCACCTGCCAAAGCGAATTTGAGTGGGGTGGATTTGCCGTATCCTAATGAACTAATGAAATAGACAAAGATGGCCGTTATGCCTGCCCCCAATATGGCGAGCCAAACATAGGTCTGCAGTTGGTTGATACCAAACCACGCTAGCCCAACTACAACAAAAAAAGCGGCACCAACATTAACACCAAGAATCCCAGGGTCGGCTAATGGATTTCGGGTCACACTTTGCATAATGGCACCCGATAACCCCAAGGCGCAGCCTGCAAAAATGGCGAGCACTGTGCGTGGTAGGCGCATGGTGACAGACGCTTCTCCCATGGTATTCATCTGGCCTTGTAGCGCTCCTATTATCTCTTTCCAAGAGACATCTCTTGTCCCAATGGCAATAGAGGAAAAGCTCAACAGCAGCAAAGCTGCGATGACGACGAATAATGCAATGGGCTTCTGCTGTAAAAGGCCTTTATGTTTGGAATTGTTCTGGCTCATTTGGCATTACGAGCCGCTTCTGCGAGTGCTTGAAGGTAATCATCTAACACCCAAGTAATAGACAATGGTGTCGGATTAGCCGCGGTCGCCATTTTGCTATTACCCAGCATGACGATAGAGCCATTTTTCACCGCTCGCATTTTTGACATAAGTGGGTTCGATTCTAAAGGCGCCAGCAATTCTTTATTTCCATAGGTAACGAAAATGTCTACGTCGTTAAACATGTCTATTTGCTCAATGCTGCTTTCGCCAGAGAAGAGCCCATCTTTACTGATGTCTTTGATGCTTTGCGGAGAGTGCATGCCGAGATCATCAAAAAATTTCACACGGGTATCATTGGCGCTGTAAAAACGAATGACGCTTAAATCGGTTGGATCCAGATGCGTGATAAACATGGCGGATTTGCCTTTTAATTCTGGGTATTGATCAACACGCTCGGCGATGTCTTTTTCAATGCTGGCAATGAGCTCTTCGCCTTCTTCTGCCATTCCCAGCCCAGCACTATTGAGGCGAATCATGCTGCGCCAGTTGGTAGACCAAGGCTTGTCAGGGAAAGCGACGACCGGCGCGATCATGCTTAGCGTGTCGTAATCGGATTGGCTTAAGCCGGAGTAAGCCGCCAGAATAACGTCGGGTTGTGTGGCGGCAACCGCTTCGAAATCTATGCCATCTCCTTCATCAAATAATACGGGTGTCTTGGCGTTTAGTTCTTTAAGTCGCGCAGCAACCCAAGGTAACAAACCATCGCCATTGTCGTCTCCAAATGTGGCGGCAGCAAAACCAACAGGAACGATGCCTAACGCAAGGG
This sequence comes from Marinomonas polaris DSM 16579, assembly GCF_900129155.1. GTDB lineage: Bacteria > Pseudomonadota > Gammaproteobacteria > Pseudomonadales > Marinomonadaceae > Marinomonas > Marinomonas polaris. The sequence continues at coordinate 16,868 of NZ_FQVF01000015.1, read as the reverse complement.
GAACTTCATGGTTTGCCCATGCCACAGTCGCAACGCGTTTGGGTTTATGAGTAATAGTCGTCGTGCCGAAAGCGTGTTGAATCGTAATAGGGAAGCGTGAGTTATCTGCAGCCCATGTATTGCTTAAAAAGATAGAAATAATGGTGATAACGATAATCAAATTCATATTATGTTTGTGCCATGCCAATCAAATAGAGTGCGAAATAAAGGAGCGAGGTCGTTAGGGATTACAATGTAATGAATGAGTTTTTATGGAAATGAATCTCATCATCAATTGCAAAACGAGTCGGATAATAGAGCTAATCTTGTGAATATAATTGTACAAATCGGTCGTTTTCATTCTGAGCCAACTGCTTAGGCGTAAGACTGGAGTACTTTTTAATCAATTTGATATAGTGAGATTGGTCGTTGAAGCCTTCTTTAGGGAAAAGCTCTCCTGCTTTTAAAGAGTCGAAACTGTGGCGAAAACGCACAATATCGCAGTAGCTTTTTAGTGGTAGACCAAGCCATTTATTAAAATAGCGATTGATCTGACGGCTACTCCAGTTTGCTTCCTCTGCTATCTCAGTTACCGTGATGGCACCATGAGATTGGTAGATTAGCTCGGACATCCTCTTTTTTCTGGAGTCGATGGGGCCGGTTAGCTGAGCAGAGAAGTACTGGCTTAGCTTTTCGCAAAAAGCGTTGAAGTTTTCTAGGTCGCTTAGTTGTATGCCTGCAAAGCCATTTTCTAATGTGATGCGATCATTAAGAATGTCTGCGACAGAGGTACTTAATAAATACTCTGCGGCTAATATCTTTAAACGAACGCCGAGCAATATTGAGTGCTTGGGCATGGATCCGAGTTTCGAGTCTGTTTCCAATCCAACCAGAGAAATGTGAAGCGGGTATTGGGTGTTGTGGAAAAAGTACAAATCAATTCCACCATCAGGGAAGGTGGAAAGCTCTTCATCTTCATCGCTTGGATTTTCGATCATCCAAAAGCTTTCAACAAATGGGGCTAAGTCGTCGCTTGGTTCTAATGACGTTAGTTGAATGGTCTCTTTCATTACCTAATCGCAAAAGTTGGAGGTGAGTGTGGCGCGTTCGTTCCTTCGATGGCTACTTTAAATCTAAGTAGATAGTATAACGATTAAAAAGCGATCTTCTAGCTTCAATTGAGATAGATTCGTATTTAGATTTGGATGTTATAAATAAGCGTAGGATAGGAGAGAGCGAAGAATGCTCAAGCAACTAGGCAAGATAAACGGTTATTACATTGCGATCCTGCTGGCGATTGTTTTCTCTTGGTGGGGCTTGCTAGACACCAAAGCGTCTGAATATGTTTCCTCTTCCTTAGTTCAGGCGTTAAGCGCATTTGGCTTGGCTAAATTGTTTAACGCGACTGTTTCTGTATTGCAAAGTATCCAAATCAGTGTGTTTGTCAGCTCCGTTACTATTGGCGAATTATTAGATCCCTTTAACGACATGGTGGAAGACTTCTCAGGTGTAATGAAGGTGGCTGTGTCGTCGCTTATTTTCCAAAGTATTCTGCTAAAAATCATTGCTACAGTGTATTTCAAAGCCTTTGTGACCTTGTCGGGTTTACTGTTTGGTTACTTGTATTGGGTGAAAAGTCGTTTTATCGAAGTGGCTTATAAAGTGTTTGTCACAGCTGTGGGCGCGAAGTTCTTATTGGTGCTGGTGGTTTTGTTATCTGCGTTGGTCGATGCCTCATTTTTGAATGAAGAAAAGACGCAAACCATGGATAAAATACAAGTGCATTCAGACGAAATGAATGAAGTGACAACTGGCTTAGGTGTCGCTGCGGATCTCAAACAATCCCTTGATAAAGACAAGCAGACGATACAAATTAAACTGGACGAGCAACAGAACGTGCTGTCTAACCATGGTGCACGTTTGGTGGAATTAACCGCTCAGAATGAATCTCTAAATCGACAAATATCGGCACGTAAAGATACGTTATCAGCCTTAGATATTCTGTTTAATAACGATGAAATACTAGCGGATCTGCGAACACAGCAAAGCGCCCTGAGCGATGATCGCCAGCGTACAGAACAAAACATCAAGACCTCAAAAAATAAGATAAATGCCTTGCAGCAATCCATTGATGATCTAGGTAATCTTACCTTAGAAGACCAAGGTTTTTTCGCGTCCATCAAACAAAGCACTTTTGGGCTGAGTCATTTTAAAGACAAGATCAGCGAGTATGTGGGAACCCTCAATGGCTTGGTAAATGACTTCCTCACACTACTGGCGTTATTTGCCTTCAATACCGTGTTGATCCCAGTGTTGTTTCTCTATCTGGGTGCAAAAGGCTTCAAGTTAGTTTGGCAAATGAAACCGTCTGATCTGATAGAACGGGCCAAACAAGGCGTAAAAGAGAGCCTATAAAGCGCTGTTACTTATGTTTTAGCCAGCCTTTCGCCGCGTCAGTAATGGCAACAAGAGCGGGGTTGGAAAGGCGTTGTTCGGTGGCAATAGCGAAGAACTGCTCGCGTATTTCTTCCGTGCTACCTATGACTTCGACTTGAAACTGCTGCGCTACTTCATTAGCAATGGCTGATGGCACGATAAAGACGCCAGCACCTCCTTGACCGAAGGTTTTCATTAATGCTCTGTCGTCAAACTCTCCCATGATTTTTGGATGAATATGATGTTTTTCTAGCCATTGTAAGAGCTGGATTTGTATCAAAGATTGATCACTAGGAATTAGAAACGGCGTGCCTATAAGGTTCTTAGGAAAGTCTATATGACCTTTTTTAATTAGGTTTGGCGCTGCCATAAAAGATGTGCCACATTCACCTAAGAAGTGATTAAAACCACGCACACCCAAGTGTTGTGGAATTGGGCCATCGGCGATAATAAGATCCAATTTATGCAACGCCAATTCGCCCAATAAATCTTCTAAGCTGTTTTCTTTGCAGACAAGTCGTATCGGATCTTCTAACTCCATAGCTGGAGCCAATAGCCGATAAGCAATAGATTTTGGTATCGAATCCGCTATGCCGACGCGCAGTAATTGTGTTCTATCAGTCGACGCGATACGCACAGATTGTTCCAGCTCACTGCCCAAAGTAAAAATCTCATCCGCGTAACTCAGTACCATGCGGCCAGTATCGGTCAGTTCTAGGTTACGTCCAACCTTGTTAAAAAGATCTTTGCCCAATTGTTCTTCCAGTAAGCTGATCTGTCCACTGATAGTCTGAGGCGTAATATGCAAGTGTTCACTGGCTTTTGTAATGCTGCCTTGCTTAGCCGCCATCCAAAAATAATGCAAATGTTTGAAATTGATCATAATTCACCGACACTTCGAAAAAAGCTGACTATTTACATAAATAATTCGATTATATCTTATGGGTTTTTGTGAGTAAGTTGAAGTTTCCAACATAACTTACTCATTCATGAGTAAAGGAGAACAAGATGAGAATCAAGGTACAAGCACGTCGTCTAGCTCTTACTAAAAGTTTAAAAGCCTATGTGAAGCGCCGTCTTAATTTTGCATTGAATTCCCGTTATGACAATATTCAACGAGTGACCGTGACGCTTACCGACGTGAACGGTCCTAAGGGTGGTGAAGATAAACACTGCCAAGTATTGGTCAAAATTAATGGCCAAAAAGAAGTAGTAATTAGTGAGCAGCAAGCCGATATGTATTCCGCTATAGACAGTGCGGCTAGCCGCACGAGTCGAACCGTGACACGACGTATTGAGCGACTACAACACAAAGCCACGCGATTAAAAGCTGCTTTCCATAAAATGAGACCGCAGAAGAAAATGCCTCGCGACATCTATGAAGAATACGAAAACGAATATGGCTACTATCAGCATGCCTGAGTGACAGCTAGAAAGCTTTAGACTAGATAATCGAAACTCCCACTTTAGGCGAACCAATTTATAAGGTTCGCCTTTTTTGTTTTTTTTAGTTAGTGACATTGATGTCTTTGGGGGCGCTGATGACCTAATCTAAGAGCTTAAATAGGGCGGCGAGTTATAATATAAAGTTAATCAAATACAGGGTTGAATAGCTTGGTTCCGGAAGTTGTATTAGTCTTGCGAAGATACTGCGTATTTAATTTGTTCAAAGTCAAATCCACGGTATTGAAGGTAGCGTGATTGTTTGGCTTTCTCTTTGAAGTCGGTACTGATTTCCTCTCCGAATCTTCTTTCCTTGAGTTGCTTTGCTAACTCAAACCAATCTGCATTTGCTTCTGATAGAGCTGTTTTTGCTAACTCGCTATTGATGCCTTTTTGTATTAGTTCTTGCTGAATCCGGCTTGCTCCAAGTGGTTTGCTTAGTCGGCTCCTTACAAATATTTCAGCAAAGCGCTCGTCGTTGAGATAGTTCATTTCTTCAAGGCGTTCAATTGTTGCACTGATCTCTTCTTCCTCGTGCCCTCTCGTTTTTAATTTGGTGGCTAGCTCTTTTTTGCTGTGCTCTCTGTGACTCAGCAGTGACAAGGCTTGGTCGAATATTGATGTCTGATGCTCTTTCATGTCTGTATCTCTGCTTATCTTGGCTGAGAGGTTATTTTATCAGCTGAATGGGGTTTTTACATTTCGTTTTTAATTAACTGTATTTTTTATATTTTTTGGTTTTTTATTCTTTATTAATTGTTTAAATAAGATGATAAAACTGCAAATCTTATGTGATTATGGGTGATGTGACTTTTATATTTATTTGAGGTTTTTCTATGCGTGTTTGCGTGTTGGGTGCGGGTGTTGTTGGTTTGACTTCAGCCTATTATTTGGCGAAAAAAGGCTTTGAGGTGACAGTGATTGATCGTCAAGAAGGTGTGGCTCTTGAGACTAGTTTTGCTAACGCAGGGCAAATTTCACCTGGCTATTCTGCACCTTGGGCAGCGCCAGGCATTCCACTTAAGGCTATTAAATGGCTAATGCAAAAACACGCGCCATTAAAAGTTAGTGCTGATCCTGAGCTTAAAAAATTAGCTTGGATGGGCAAAATGTTGGCGAACTGTAATGAAAAAGCCTACGACGTGAATAAGTCTCGTATGGTGGCATTGGCGGAATACAGCCGTGACCAGTTCATTGCGATGCGTAAAGATATTGGTATTAAGTACGATGATGGGCAAGGTGGTTTGACTCAGTTATTTCGTAAGGATGAGCAAGTTGAAGCGTCTGAAAAAGATATCAAGGTGCTAAAAGCCTTAAATGTCCCGCATCAAGTGTTAACGCCAGCGCAAATATTAGAAGTTGAGCCTGGACTTGCTCCGGTAATTGATAAGTTTAAAGGTGGACTTCGTCTGGTCGGAGATGAAACAGGAGATTGTTTTGTTTTTTGCCAAGAGTTGAAGAAACACTGTGATGAATTAGGCGTTAAATTTAAATTTGGCGTAGCGATTGATCGCTTGGTCGTAGAAGGTGGTAAAATACGCGCCGTTAAAACCGATCAGGGTGACTTCGAGTTTGATAATGTCTTGGTGTCCATGGGGAGTTATTCAAAAGAGTTACTAAAAGCGATCGATATTTCTATTCCTGTTTACCCTGTGAAAGGTTATTCCTTAACTGTGCCAATTACGGATGCGCAATTTGCTCCTATTTCTACGGTGATGGATGAAACCTACAAAGTTGCAGTGACTCGACTAGGTGGTCGTATTCGTGCCGCAGGCACTGCAGAGTTGAATGGCTATAATCTTGATTTGCCAAAAGTGCGCACAGAAACTATTACGCATGTTGTTCATGACTTGTTTAATCAGGGTTGTGAGTTGTCCCAAGCGGACTACTGGACAGGACTTCGTCCAATGACACCAGATGGCACGCCTGTTGTTGGGCGTACAGGTATTGATGGTTTGTATTTGAATACCGGTCATGGAACATTAGGTTGGACGATGAGTTGTGGCTCTGCGGCAGTGATCGCTGACATTATGTCTGGCGATAAAACGGATATCGATTCGCAGGACCTTTCCGTACAACGTTATAAGTAATACAACGCTTTAAAAGTTTAAGGGGCGAAAATGGCAAGGCCACTCACGGCAACGGTAGATTTGGAAGCGATCCTACAAAACTACCGTTATGCAAAAAAGTTACAGCCAACTTGTAAGGCGTTTGCTGTTGTTAAAAGCAATGCGTACGGACATGGTGCGGTTGAAGTATCGCGTTATTTAGATAAAGAAGTAGATGCTTTTGCAGTGGCAGCGATTGAAGAAGCAATTGCTTTACGAGAAGCAGGCATTGTTTCTCCTATCTTGTTGTTGGAAGGTGTATTTGAAGGTGAGGAGTGGGCGCTATGCGAGAAGCATGGTTTTTGGTCTGCTCTAGAAAATGCTCAGCAACTGGATGAACTACAAGCTAGCCATGCCAAAATTGAAAAGGTTTTCCTGAAGCTAGATTCAGGCATGCATCGTCTTGGGGTTGATAAAGAAACCGCGCCAGTGTTTGTTTCGGCGTTAAAAGACAGTGGCCAAGTGGGTGAGGTCGTTTTAATGACGCATTTTTCTTGTGCGGATGATTTGTCAGATTTAACGACTATGCAGCAGTTGGCTTATTTTGAACAAGCGCGTCAGTCGATTGGTGACATTGAAGCCAGCGTGGCGAACTCTGCGGCAATTATGAAGTGGAGTGTGCCTGAAGGTGGTTGGATTCGTCCGGGTATCATGTTGTATGGGATTTCTCCTTTTGCTGAAGTGAGCGGTCGAGCAGTGGGCTTGCGCCCAGCGATGACCTTGTCGTCCAAGGTGATTTCAACACGCAAACTTAAGCAAGGTGACAAAGTCGGTTATGGTCTTGGGTATGTCGCTGTAGAAGATCACGTATTGGCGACGGTTGCTGTGGGCTATGGCGATGGCTATCCTCGTCACGCAGTAAATGGTACCCCGTTGCAAATCGATGGAAAGCCCGCTTGCCTAGCAGGTCGTGTGTCCATGGATATGATTACGGTGCGTATGCAAGACTTTGCCGCTGAGCCTGCAATGGGTCAAGAGGTAGTGCTTTGGGGTGGCGATGTGCCCGTCGAAGAAGTCGCTGATTACGCTGGTACTATTGGTTATGAGCTAGTGACCAGAATGACCGCGCGACCTCATTATCGTTATATTCGCGGTGAAGGTTCTCAGTAATGCCTTTCTAGAAATATCAAGCAAAAGTAGGTTTACATCCGTAAATTCTACTTTTGCTTAAGTTATGCACAAAATAAGCTTTAAATTACTGCGGTTTCTTTTGAAAACACCTATCCTTTGCGTGTACTATTTTGTGCTTTTCGTTGCATCGAGTCGGCACGTACTAATCTGCCATTCACGCAATCCAATTCGTCCAGAAAAATAGAGATAGAGACTCATCCCATTATGAAGAGTTCTGAGTTACGCCAGTCATTTTTATCGTACTTTGAAAGTAAGCAGCATCAGATCGTGGAATCCAGTTCATTGGTTCCTGGAAATGATCCTACATTGCTGTTCACCAACGCTGGTATGGTCCAGTTTAAAGATGTGTTTTTGGGAGAGGATCTTCGCCCATACTCACGAGCAACGACGTCTCAGCGTTGTGTTCGAGCGGGTGGTAAACACAATGACTTAGAAAACGTCGGTTATACCGCGCGTCACCATACGTTCTTTGAAATGTTGGGTAACTTCAGCTTTGGTGATTACTTCAAAAAAGACGCGATTCATTATGCGTGGGAATTTCTAACGGTTGTATTGAAATTACCAACAGAAAAGCTGTTGGTAACAGTTTACGCAGACGATGATGAAGCGTTTGATATTTGGAACAAAGATATCGGTCTTCCTGCAGAAAAAATCATCCGTATTGGTGATAACAAAGGCGGTCGTTACCAGTCTGATAATTTCTGGGCGATGGGTGATACAGGTCCTTGTGGTCCTTGTTCTGAAGTGTTTTATGATCATGGTGAGCATATTTGGGGTGGGCCTCCAGGTTCACCTGAAGAAGACGGCGACCGTTTCATTGAAATCTGGAACGTTGTTTTTATGCAATTTAATCGTTCTGCTGATGGCACTATGGCGCCATTGCCTAAGCCTTCTGTTGATACTGGAATGGGCTTGGAGCGTATCGCGGCGATTTTGCAGGGCGTTCATAGTAATTACGAAATCGATTTGTTCCAAAATCTGATTAAAGCAGCGGCACAAGTGGTTGGTACTCAAGATCTGAGTGCGCAGTCTCTTCGAGTTATTGCTGACCACATCCGTTCTTGTTCCTTCATGATTGTTGATGGCGTGATTCCATCAAATGAAGGTCGTGGTTATGTCTTGCGTCGTATTATTCGTCGAGCGATTCGTCACGGCAATAAGCTAGGTCAAAAAGGTGTGTTCTTCCATAAATTGGTGGAAGCTCTTGATGCCGAAATGGGGGAAGCTTACCCAGAGTTAACAAAATTAAAAGAGCGAGTTGCTTCTATTCTATTGAAAGAAGAAGAGCAGTTTGCCAAAACCCTTGATCAAGGGATGAAGATTCTTGAAGAAGCGATCTCTGAACTAGGTGACCAAAAGGTTATTCCTGGTGAGACTGTTTTCAAACTTTACGACACTTATGGTTTTCCTGCGGACTTAACCAACGATGTTGCGCGTGAAAATGATCTAGAAATAGATGAGGCTGGATTTGAAGTGGCGATGGACGCACAGCGTGCTCGCGCTCGCTCAGCCAGTAACTTTTCTATGGATATGTCGAGCGGCGTTAAATTGGACTCTGTTACAGAATTTACTGGTTACGAGAATCTAAACGCTACGTGTGAAGTTGAAATGATCCTCGTTGATGGTACTTCAGTTAAAGCTATCGAAGCAGGTCAAGTTGCGGCAGTGATTTTGAAATCTACTCCTTTTTATGCGGAATCTGGTGGTCAGGTTGGCGATCAAGGTTGGTTACGTGGTGCCGGTGCTTTCAAAGTATCTAGCACAACTAAACAAGCTAAAGCACATCTGCATTACGGTGAGCTAAAAGAAGGTCGTTTGGCGGTTGGTGATCAGGTGACTGGCGAAGTGGATCGCACTTTGCGCATGGCGACTACATTGAACCACTCTGCTACTCACTTAATGCACGAAGCACTACGTCGTATTTTGGGTGATCATGTTTCGCAAAAAGGCTCTTTGGTAAATTCTGAGCGTTTACGCTTTGACTTCTCGCATTTTGAAGGCGTTACGGCGATAGAAATCGAGCAAATTGAAGACATGGTTAACGAACAGATTCGCTTAAACCGTCCGGTAGAAACAGATATCATGGATGTTGAATCTGCTAAAGCGAAAGGCGCTATGGCGCTGTTTGGCGAGAAATACGACAGCGAAGTGCGTGTATTGACGATGGGTGCCGATTACTCGATTGAGTTGTGTGGTGGTACTCATGTTAGTCGTACCGGCGATATTGGTTTCTTTAAAATCATTACTGAAAGCGGTATTGCTGCTGGCGTTCGTCGTATTGAAGCGGTTACAGGCAAAGTTGCAATAGATACGACTCGCCAGACTGAGTCGGTTCTTGATGGGATTGCTAGCCTTGTCAAAGGTAATAAAGACAGCGTGTTAGACAAGGTTGTTGCCTTGAATGATCAAGCGCGCAGTTTGCAAAAAGAATTGGATGTATTGAAAGGTAAAATGGCAGCTTTAGCTGGCGCTGATTTGGCTTCTCAGGCGGTAGATATCAATGGCGGTAAGTTGTTGGTTGCTCAGGTTGAAGTAGAAGATCCAAAAGCGTTACGTGATTTACTAGATGAGCTGAAAAGCAAGCTAGAATCAGCAGTCATTTTATTGGCTGCGGTTAATGATGGCAAAGTAAGTTTGATTGCTGGCGTAACCAAAGAATTGACTAAAAACGTGAAGGCTGGGGATCTGATTAAAATGATTGCGCCTTATGTTGATGGTAAAGGTGGTGGTCGTCCAGATATGGCTCAAGCTGGTGGTAACAATCCAGATGGCTTATCTGCAGCTCTTGAGTCAGTGCCTGGTTGGGTAGCTGAAAGAGTTTAAATTGAATCATTCCTTAAGAGCTTTGATTTCGGCTTTTTTGATTTAAATAGTGGAAAAATTATGGCGTTGTTAGTTCAAAAATACGGCGGCACCTCGGTAGGCACAATAGAGCGTATCGAGGCAGTTGCAGATCGAGTGTTAAAGCATAAGCAACAAGGCGATGACATAGTGGTTGTGGTTTCAGCCATGAGTGGTGAAACCAATAGGCTGATTGCTCTTGCTAAAAGCATCAATGCTTCACCAAGTGCGCGTGAAATGGATGTGCTTTTGTCGACCGGAGAGCAAGTTACTATTGCTCTTTTGTCTATGGCGTTGATGAAGCGTGGTCTTGATGCTCGTTCTTATACTGGCTCTCAGATTCGTATTACTACTGACAGCGCTCATGGTAAAGCTCGAATTCAAAAAATTGATACCGAAGCAATGCGCGCAGATTTAGACGCTGGACGAGTGATTGTGGCTGCTGGTTTCCAGGGAGCGGATGAGTTAGGCAACATTACGACATTAGGTCGAGGTGGCTCTGATACCACTGGTGTTGCGCTTGCTGCCGCTTTGAAGGCAGATGAGTGTCAAATCTATACCGATGTGGATGGTGTTTATACGACGGATCCTCGTGTTGTAGATAGTGCTCGACGTTTGGATAAAATTACTTTCGAGGAAATGCTAGAAATGGCTAGCCTTGGCTCGAAGGTGTTACAAATCCGTTCCGTAGAGTTTGCTGGTAAATATCAAGTGCCACTTAGGGTGCTGTCCAGTTTTGTTGAAGGTGAAGGTACGTTGATTACAACTGAGGGGAGTAAGGGTATGGAGCAGCCAGCGGTTTCTGGAATTGCGTTCAATAGAGATGAAGCAAAATTAACATTGAAAGGAGTTCCTGATATTCCAGGTATTGCTTCTCGTATTCTTGGTCCTATTAGTGATGCCAATATTGAAGTAGACATGATTGTTCAAAACGTATCAGTGGATGGTACAACAGACTTTACCTTTACCGTGCATCGCAATGAATATGATCAAGCTTTGTCTACCTTGAATGTCATCGCGAAAGAGCTTGGAGCGAGTGCTGTGCTTTCTGATGCCAAGATTGCTAAGGTGTCTATTGTCGGTGTGGGTATGCGCTCTCATGCGGGTGTAGCCAGTACCATGTTTAAAGCTTTGGCAGCAGAGTCTATTAATATTCAGTTGATTTCTACTTCTGAAATAAAAGTGTCTGTCATTATTGACGAGAAATACATGGAGCTGGCAGTTCGTGCACTGCATTCCGCTTTTAAATTGAATGAAACGGCATCAGGTGTTCGAGAAGCTTAACAATTGGATACATAAAACCCTGTAGTTATGGATGGTTTAATTTTTATTGAGAGGCTACAATTAGCTTTGTAGGAATTGCCCTACAAGATTTGTCGGGCAATTCATCTTAATAAATAGTTAAAAGCAATTACAGGGAGATATTCTTATGCTTATTCTTACTCGTCGTGTTGGTGAAACTTTAATGGTTGGTGATGAAGTTTCTGTCACTGTATTAGGTGTAAAAGGAAATCAGGTACGCATTGGTATAAATGCACCTAAAGATGTGTCTGTTCACCGTGAAGAGATTTATCTTCGTATTCAGAAAGAACAAGACGAACAAATTTCTGAAGATTAATTTCTAAAAAAGCCTTTACAAGACAAATGTGTCGTATATAATGCGCCCCACTTGTTACGGAGAGTTGGCCGAGTGGCCGAAGGCGCGCCCCTGCTAAGGGTGTATGGGTTAACACTCATCGAGGGTTCGAATCCCTCACTCTCCGCCATTTCAAGTTTGTCTTTTGAGAGTTTACTCTCTGAGCAAAAAGGCAGGAATTTTGTTTTGCACCAGTAGCTCAGCTGGATAGAGTACTCGGCTACGAACCGAGCGGTCAGAGGTTCGAATCCTCTCTGGTGCACCATTCCTAAAAAAAGTATTTTAGAAGCTATTCTCTAAATATTGTTAGTAGAGATTTGTTTTGCACCAGTAGCTCAGCTGGATAGAGTACTCGGCTACGAACCGAGCGGTCAGAGGTTCGAATCCTCTCTGGTGCACCACTTCTAGTTATCCTCTAAGATTTTTTATACTCCTTAAGTTAATTTATAAACTCCTTATTTTTAATCTCTTATTGTATTTTTGTTATTATGCTTTCGAATGTTTGTGTTAGCTCATTCACGCTTTTGCAGCGTCGTAATGTCTGAAGGTTTTCTTTAACTTCCGCAAAACCAAACCGTAAGTGTCCACACCATTGTTTCAATCTGCCAAGTGTAGCGACTTCGTCATAATATTCTTGTAGTTCGGTGCTATAGCCTGCAAAGAGTTTGTTTAGAGTCGTCAAGTCTATTGTATTATTTTGTCCGTTTAGCTCAGCTCTTATTTGTTGAAATACAAATGGGTTGTTAAGTGAGCCACGTCCAATCATGAAGTGCTTGCATCCTGTAATGGATTGGCAGCGTAAGAGTGATTCTGTATCTGTAATGTCTCCATTGGCGACGACAATCATGCTTGTCTTATCTTTAATTTCGCCTATTTTTTCCCATCTTGCTGGTGGTTTATAACCATCTTTTTTAGTGCGCCCATGTATCGTGAGAGTGTCAACACCAGCGGCCTCAATGGCGGCTACGTTATCAAATAGTAATGCTTCATCTTCGAAACCTAAGCGAATTTTCGCTGATACAGGAATTTCGTTCGGCAGTATGTTTCGGATTGCGCTCATGATGTCATAAAGTGCATCAGGGGTTTGTAATAAAACAGAGCCGCCACCGTGACCATTTACGCGTTTTGCTGGGCAGCCAAAATTTACATCGATGTGAGTGGCTCCGGCTTTAGTTGCATTCAAGGCGCTTTCCGCCATAAGTTCTGCGTTACTACCTAGTAGTTGAGTGTGAACTGGATGGTTATGTATTGTTCTTGCTTTGTTAGTGTTTTCTGGAGCAAGGCGTTTGAATGTTGTTGCGGGAATGGGGTACTGAGTGACTCGGATGAATTCCGTAACTAAGTAGTCCATGCCGCCAATTTGCGACAGTAATGCTCTCATTGTGTGATCCATGACACCTTCCATCGGTGCGACGGCCAGTACAATGCTATTGTTATTCGTTGAAGTTTTTAGGGTGGTGGCTGTTTTTAGGGAATTGTTCACGAAATAAGTCTAACTGTTATGCAATAAAAATATGAAACTGTTCTGGTTTGTGGTAAAAAACTAACTATCAAAAATAAACAGCGCTCTTGGGTGTGCATCTGATCACATTAGATCTGTACAAACAAGACGAGAAAAAAGGTAACGATACTATGAATGGGTTGCTAGAAGATGGTGTGGGGTTGATGGTGTTAGGGATGGGCTTTGTATTCCTGTTTCTAGTGGTGTTAATTTTTGCGACAGGTTACATGTCGCGGCTACTAAATTATTTGTTTCCTGAAGTACCTGTTGCCGTAGCGTCAAAGCCTGCTTCTAAAAATCTTCCTTCTTCTGGTGTGGATGCGCAAATGACAGCGGTTATTACTGCTGCTGTTCATCAACACAGAAACAGTAAAAAATCTTAATTTTCTAATACTAACTCTTCTAATTTCTTTGAGGCTGAAACATGACAACAACAAAGCAACCTCTTGGCATTACTGATGTCGTTTTACGTGATGCTCATCAATCCTTGTTTGCAACGCGTATGCGCATTGACGATATGCTTCCAATCGCAGAAAAACTTGATCAAGTCGGCTTTTGGTCGCTTGAATCTTGGGGCGGTGCGACATTTGATTCTTGTATTCGCTTTATTGGAGAGGATCCTTGGGAGCGTATTCGTGAATTAAAAAAAGCTATGCCAAAAACGCCTCAGCAGATGTTGTTGCGTGGGCAGAATTTGCTTGGCTACCGTCATTATGCTGACGATGTTGTGAATAAGTTTGTTGAACGTGCTGCCTTTAATGGTGTAGATGTTTTTCGAATCTTTGATGCGATGAATGATCCGCGCAATTTGGAGACGGCGATTAAAGCAGTTAAGCAGCAAGGTAAGCATGCTCAAGGGACGATTTCTTATACTAAGAGCCGAGTTCATACCACTAAGAACTGGGTGGATTATGCAAAAACGCTTGAAGATATGGGGGCGGACTCCATCGCTATTAAGGATATGTCTGGCATTTTGACTCCATATGATGCCTTTGAATTAGTTAGTTTGTTGAAAGCTCAGACTCAGCTGGAGGTGCAATTGCATGCGCACGCTACGTCTGGTTTGTCGGATATGACGATTTTGAAAGCTGTTGAGGCTGGAATAGATCGAGTTGATACAGCTATTTCTTCTATGTCGATGACTTATGGTCATAGTGCGACAGAATCTGTGGTTGCTGCGCTGCAGGGTACAGATAGAGATACAGGTTTAGATTTAGAATTATTAGAAGAGATTGCGGCTTATTTTCGTGAAGTTAGAAAGAAATATGCGAAATTCGAGGGCTCCCTTCGAGGTACAGACTCCCGCATATTGATTGCTCAAGTGCCTGGCGGCATGTTGACTAATATGGAAAGTCAGCTTAAAGAGCAAGGTGCAGCAGATAAGTTTGACGAAGTGTTAAAAGAGATTCCAAAAGTTCGTGAAGACTTGGGGTTGATTCCACTTGTCACGCCTACTTCTCAGATTGTTGGTACTCAGGCGGTTTTGAACGTCCTTACTGGTGAGCGATATAAGTCTATTTCAAAAGAAACAGCAGGTATTTTGAAGGGTGAGTATGGTGCGGCTCCTGCTGAATTTAATAAAGAGTTGCAAGCGCGAGTTCTAGATGGGGCGGAGGCGATCACTTGTCGACCAGCTGACTTATTGTCACCTGAAATGAATAAACTGACTGAAGAGTTGCTTGGTCTTTCAAAAGAAAAAAATATTCAGTTGTCTGATGATCAGATTGATGACGTTTTAACTTATGCCTTGTTCCCTCAGATTGGTCTTAAGTTCTTGCAAAATCGTGGTGATGCAAGTGCTTTTGAACCAACGCCGACGCTTGATGATATTGTTGATAGTAAGCCTGCTGCAAGTGCATCTTCTAATGAAGCGAGTGTCTATACCGTTTTAGTTTCTGGACAGAGTTTTGTTGTTCAGGTATCTGAAGGTGGCGATGTTAGTAATATTCAGCCAGTAGCTAATGTTCCAAGTGCTCCAGCTCAGGCAGCTTCAGTTCCTGCTGCGTCATCTGGTGAAGATGTTCCTTCTCCGTTAGCGGGTAATATCTTCAAAGTGCTTGTGTCTCCAGGTCAGCAAGTTGAAGAAGGTGATACTGTGATGATTCTTGAGGCAATGAAGATGGAGACAGAAATATCTGCGCCTAGACCCGGTGTCGTTGGTTCCATTAATGTAAAAGAAGGTGACTCCGTGCAAGTTGGTCAGTCACTTCTTACTTTGTAGTTGAAGGAATCAATCGAAAATGGAAAACAAATTATTAAATCTTTATCACGACACAGGGATTTACCAGCTGGAGCTTGGTCAGTTTGTGATGATCTGTGTTGGTTTGCTGTTGGTTTATCTGGCAATCAAAAAAGGTTTTGAACCACTTCTGCTTTTACCTATTGGTATTGGTGCGGTTCTAGTCAATATTCCTGGTGCCGGTTTTATGGCTGCACCGGTTTATGATGCAGCTGGTCACATGGTTTCTCCGGGTGGTCTTCAATACTATATTTATCATGGTGGTATTGAGACGGGGTTGTTTCCATTGATTATCTTTATGGGTGTTGGGGCTATGACGGACTTTGGTCCTATGCTTGCTAACCCAAAAACATTACTGCTTGGGGCTGCTGCTCAGTTTGGTATCTTTGCCACGGTTATTGGGGCTGTTTTATTAAGTGCGTCCGGCATTATGGATTTCTCATTAGCGGATGCTGCAGCAATTGGTATCATTGGTGGCGCAGACGGCCCGACGGCTATCTTCGTTGCTAGTAGATTAGCGCCTGATTTGCTTGGTGCGATTGCTGTGGCGGCTTATTCCTATATGGCGTTAGTGCCACTTATTCAGCCGCCAATCATGCGAGCGCTAACAACTAAAGAAGAGCGTTCGATTAAGATGGAGCAGCTTAGGCCTGTTACTAAGAAAGAGAAAATTGTCTTTCCAATTGTAGTGACTATTTTGGTTGCGATGTTTTTGCCATCTGCAGCGCCCCTGCTTGGAATGTTCTGCTTTGGGAACTTGATGCGTGAATGTGGTGTTGTAGACCGTTTAAGTGATACGTCTCAAAATGCTTTGATTAACATCGTAACTATCTTCTTGGGTTTAGGTGTCGGTTCAAAGTTAAGTTCAGAGGCTTTCTTGAATTTAGAAACGCTAGGGATTTTGAGCTTAGGCTTGATTGCATTTTCTATCGGTACGGCTGCTGGTGTATTGATGGCGAAGTTGATGAATAGATTCTCTAAAGATGCCATTAACCCATTGATTGGTGCTGCTGGTGTGTCGGCCGTTCCTATGGCTGCGCGCGTGGCGAATAAGGTTGGTCTTGAAGCGAACAAGCAAAACTTCTTATTAATGCATGCGATGGGTCCTAATGTTGCGGGTGTTATAGGTTCTGCTGTGGCGGCTGGTGTAATGCTGAGTTACGTCGGTGGTTAGTGTTTAATTGCCAGTTTTCAAAAAGACACTTCGGTGTCTTTTTGTTTATCTCTGGCTTGTTGAGTTTAATTTAAATTAATTAAAAGAAATTTTAAAAAGAGCTTGCGCTAAAACTTCTAGGCTGTATTATACGCCTCCACTGACACGGACAACGACGCAAACAAGAGTTTGCTACTTACTTAGGTAAGGGAGTTGAACGCAGAATCAGACGCTCTTTAAAATAGATAATCAGATAATTTGTGTGGGCGCTCGCTGGAGGCTTCAGAAGATCATCGCAGACCGGTTTTACCGAGATGTAGTTGATCAAAAAAATTGAAGTCTTGCGAAACGTCTAACACGTCAATTCGCTTTATGTTGGCTTGTTGTTCTTCGGGATGATG